>JBBHKV010000081.1:0-5772 GCA_037389275.1 Sulfolobaceae archaeon RB850M | reverse complement strand
TTAAACTTACATACAAAGTATATAAACTTCACGGTTTATCGAAAGCTATTGGCGACGACTTCCCCTCATATTTCCTCAAATCTATATAAATCCATATTGCATCCTCTTCCTTCATTAAAACCTTAACTATTGACGACTTCCCATTCCTCCTAATTCCTAGGATCAGAGTGATTGGATAGTTAAGCCCGTTTTTAATCTTCTCGAGTTCAGCCTCTCTATCAAACAAATCCTTCGGGTCTTCTTTAGGTCTTGGGTCGAATAACAGGGTATCCCCCCAGTTACTGGATATCCCCCCAGTTAATAAGAGTATTCGAGATTAAGTAAGGTTAAAAAATTTTCTCTTATCTTTTCTTTCTATAAGGTTAAACTATGGCGACCTCCTTAATTAATAAAGGGACTCATAGCCGTCGACAAAGGCAGTTTTAATATTCACCGACCAGCATCTATATTCGGTCTCACGCAAACCTTGTTCTTTAACTTGCAATCTAATTAAAAGCTAACTTGAATCTCTTTATGGATAAATCTCTATGCAAACCACCTAACGGGAAAAGCTTATAAATTTTCATTAAGGGATAGTTAGTAATGTTAAATGATGGTAAACGACATAAAAATTACAGTTTATCGGAAACTGTTGACAACAGCGAAGAAGTCTTGAATTTCTTAGAAAGGAGGGAGTAAAAACAAGTCCCAAATATTCGTATGGGTGGGATTAAGAAGTGGAGAGTGAACTTGTGCCAAGGTATATACGTGATTGCGAAAAGTGTTGGGAAACAAATTTTAATTACAGCGACCAGTCTTGATGCGAAGAATCAGGGCGAGATTTTCGATAGGTAAATTGATTTCTCATCGTGTTCATAGCGTTCGGGCCCAAAATTCCGTTCAACATATTAATATTACATTGCTATTTAACTTCTCACTTATAAAAATGTAAACCCTCTTATCATGAAAAGGCCTCTTAAAACCTTCCAGTAAGGCCTTAGGCACTATGAGACATAGTTCCCTCTTTTTACTCCTCATCACCCTCTCAAGAAAGACTTGATAATCCGAAATAAAGTTTGTATATACTAGCGTGCACTCATTGGAGAAACCCATACGACTAAGCATGTCTGCAAGTTCGCTTTCAACATAGTCCGATGCTAGTACTGCCATCTCCTTTAATCTTATTTGTTAGTTTTTTAAACGTATCTCCACTTAGGGGGATAATACCTTATCTAAATCTTAATAAGTAATAAAAACTGAATGTGCCTTTTCCACCTATCCTTTAATTTATGACCTTCTTTACGCCCACTATATAACCTATAGTGAAGGACACGGAAATTAACGCTATTAGGAACCCGGTTAGCATCAAGATTACCATTAAGCTAATGCCCTTGAGTAAGTATATTAACCCACAAGTCGCGGATAAAGATATGCCACCACCAACGAATTTAGACGCGATAGATACTAGAGAGAGCCCGCTCCTATTACCTAATAATGACAAAATAACCCCGAGGCTAAAAGATAGTACTGCAAAGCTCATATGAAGGTAAAGTAGTATCGAAAGGGGGTCAAACTCTGACGTAAGATAACCGAAAGCGAAAGTTAGGATTAACGATACTAATAGTACTAAGTACAATTTAATCAGTTTCTTTATTATCACCATCTATTCTCACCCTCATGGACTTTATACTATGTAATGTTTTCTCTCCTAGTGAGCTTAGTAATTCATTCCATGCCTCAAACGGGTTTTCCTTTCTAACTGTTAACTTATTATCCCTAGCAATAGTCTTAATTGCATAAACGCAATCAGCGACCACGGAGCAATTCCCACAGTTCATTGAGTTAAACCTAGGGTTAAAATATACTAACTGCTTATTACTCACATACATAACCCCTTGAGAAAGGCTTATATGACCGTTAACCGCTATCGGCAAAACTACCTTAAATGCAATAGCGTTGTCTATGAGAAGTGATAACTCCCTTAGTTTGTTAACAATAAAGTAAAAGTAACTTTTGCTTATCTTATCATCCCTCTTGTCGGAAGCCAATACTCCTAAAATCGTATCATTAGCCAGTTTATCAAATTCATCCAAAGGTATAAACACTACGTCTTGGGCTAATATTGGTCTGATAATCGTTTTAACAATAAAATAACACATATGATTTTCCTTTTCCTCTATTTTTAAAAAATTAAGTATAATTTAAAAACAGTACGGGAAATTAACACAGTTAAAAATATTTTTAAATTAACTAGGGAGGATTTTGAAAATTTTTTATACCTCGGGGAAAAAGTCACAATAAGTAATTTAGAAAAGTGAGAGGTTTCTCATCAGCTTATAAATACTGTATATTAAAACGACGTTCATAACTATAAACATTTCAATACCGACGTAAGGTAAGATACTCCTCCCCCAACCTAGAAACGGGTAAACGGCGTTTGAGTACTGCGGGTAAGCTAGGATAAAGAATATTGAAAGTATTGAATCAGCCAGCATGTAAATTCCTAGCGCGATCACTTTCTGTCCTAAGGTCATTTTAGGTATAAAAGACCCCGCTAAGATACCGCCTAATAATAAGGTCGCCTCACATAAAAATCTATAAGGTATGAAAGCTGCGGATAAGGCGAAGAAGAGCGGGATATGCCAGAATCCCGCTGGGATTATACCTAGTAAGAATGAGTAAATAGAACCGCGGAAATATTTATATCCTATTAGTACCCCTGCGGTATATAATGCGTAGTGATCTAACATAAAGACTAGGGGGTTTATAAATTGAAGTGACTCGACGTAAGGGTTTACAAATGCGATTATTAAAGCAATGGGAAAGGCGAGGTATTTAAACGAGATGCCCCCTATATGTTTGATCATAAATTTAATTTTCAGATAAACCTTAAAAACTTAACTTTTATTAAATAGGATTTACATTTCAAATTTGAAAGTTTCTAAAAAGAGATAAAAAGGTTACATCCGCATCTGGAAATGAAGGGGAAAACAAAAAGTAGAGGAAGAAATAAAAATTCTTTTCTTAATTTACTTCTTACTGCCTCCACTACTACTAGTATTCATAGTGAAAGAAGTCCCGGCGGGAACAGAAGGAGCCTCAACTCTCTCCCAGAATGCTGAGATTTTTATCCTCAGTAAAGTCGCTATAACCGGTAAGGCATACATTAAGAAGCTCACACCCATCATTATTGCGAAATACGATATTGCGTCCATAAAGGGCTGGAACCTAACTGGGTAAGCGACCCACCTCCTTATTAAACCCTCGTATCCCGCGTAGCTCATAGTATAGCCAGCACCTAGAGCAGCAAATGTCCACATCCCCAAACCGCCAAATATTAGACCCCTCGATAGTCCAGATAAGTCCATCAAGTTGCCCATTGCACTCTTTAACATGTCTAGTAATATTGCGACATAACCTACAATTATTATAGTCCAAATCATCAAGTGGAAGTGCCCTACAATGTAGTAAGTGTTATGGACTAGTACGTTTAATGGGTTAATAGGCAATATGAGAGCTTGTAATCCAGCTAGGATAAACCCTATAAGAGCTATTAACGATGCAAAGCCTATCGGGTTCTTATAATCATACTTCTTTCCAGTAGCTATTGTTAAACCTAAGTTTAGCACTGTTAGGCCAGATCCTGCAGCTAAAATTAACGTAGTAGGAGTTATGAAAGCCCTTATATAGACGGGTAAAGGCCACGTCTGTAAGTGGTGCACCCACGCTGTCATACCGAAGGTGAAGAGTAACAATATGTTCCACCTAGCCCACCTCTCACTGTATAACGGCCTACCAGCGAATTGCGGGATTAGAGCATAAAGTCCTCCAAACACTGTAAACGGTACGTAGTAGACTACCGGGTGCCCCCAGAACCAGAACAGTACTACCCAGGTTAATGGGTTTACTGATACGTGAGCCCAGAAATATAGTGCATACCATAATTCACACGCTGCTAACGCTGGTTCCGTTAAGAATATGAAAGCACCAGCAAACATCATAGCATAGGCTGCAAATATGGGTATTTTACCCTCCTTGGGCCTAGTCCTTATTGCGTCTATGAACATGACAATAGCTGTAACAGTAACAGCTACTGCATTAACGAACATCATAAAATATGCTAACCCTATGAGATCTGGGTTCTTAGAAAACATTGGATTTATCCAGCTACCACTCTGTAAGGCTAACGGCGGATACATGTACCACCCTGTTATTGGGCCTCCCGCAAATGTTACTATAAACGGTACGTTTATAAACCAGAATAGAATCGTTAGTAATTTGTTATGTATTGTGGACATGTTACTTTTGTATAATGCGTAAGCGAAGAGCGAGAACGATACGTCCTCCACGATTATCATCATTGCAGCTTGTCCGTGGAAAGTGACTAGGAAGTAGTATAACGGTGCTAAGGCGTAACCAACCTTAGGGTTAGTGTTTGGGTTTAATAATATTGTTCTAAACCATAAAGCTGCTATTCCCATAGCCGCTAACCAGGCTATTGCTCCAGCAGTATATAGTAGGGCTAAACCTAGAGAAGTTTTAGGATATAACTTAACCATCTCACATCACCCACAAATAACCATACATATATGCATGTCCTACCCCACAGTACTCCGAGCAATGGAACGTGTAGTTGCCCGGAGTTGTGGGTGCATAGAAAAATGCATAACTATTAACTCCAGGCACGATATTCCAGTTTTGCGCACCATGAGGTAACCTTATATAAAACCCGTGAACCACATTGTTACTGTAAAGCACAATCACTACCGGTTGCCCTGGCATTACTTTCAGGTATGGGTAACCATTAACGTAAGTTATTACCTGGGCCGTAACTGATATGTTCTCCATATGACCGTTTACATAGATAATTTCAGTAGCGTTTTGAGGAATGAAAGCCCATTGCACTGCTAACATGTAAATTACTACTGTACCGTTTGGTAGCGGGTGAGGCAACCCACTCCCAAGAGGCAATCCATATCTATAAGTTGCCGAACTCCCAGTTATAATGCTATAATAACTTATACCTACAAAGATAGCGACAAGCAACATCATTACCATAAACCATACTTTCTCCCAATCCTTACCGTGGTGCTCACTCATAATAACTCAAAAATAAAAAATTAAATAATAGTTAAAAAGCTTTTCTTAGTATTTATTTATTAATTAATTTTCATAAAAATTCTAAAAAATGTTAACTACCTTCTTTCTAACGAGGAGGTAAAAGATAATACCGAAGGCAAAAGCCATTGCCGCCAAACCAAAACCGAAGACGTCTTGAAAACCTATACTTGATGGTGTAGCACAAGTTGCGGCTACGGTTTCTATAAACATCTTCCCACTCGTAATTTAGTTACTTTTTAGTATTTAAAAGTTTTCATTTTATACGGGCTTTTTAAAATTTTAGTATCATAAAAATAGAGTGTAAATATTTTCTAAAAAAGAGTTAAGTTAAAAATATATACTCATTTTAAAAAGTTTATTTTTGGTCAAATATGGCCACTATAGGAAAGGCAATTTTAGTATTAATATTCGCCGGAACAGCATTCATGGCCGGATTCCTCGCATATAATTTTGCAGTCGTACTTTACCCAGCACATCAAGTATCCAAAGCACCACTATTAACACAAGTAACGACAACTACCACTACAAGCTCTGTCACGAGCACTACGAGTCCTTCTGGTGCTGTTCCTCTAAGGTATGATGCTTCTAATCATACTGTGTTTTTGACTGTTGTTGCTGTGAGTAGTGGTAGCCCGTTCAACTTCAATGGTACCAGTTCCGGTCAATTACATA
>JBBHKV010000080.1:0-4357 GCA_037389275.1 Sulfolobaceae archaeon RB850M | reverse complement strand
ATTGATTATTTAAAGTAAAGCTTATAAACTTTACTTACAAAAATTAATCGGAGGGTGTCACTATGAACTCGATGAGCAATGTGAGGGGGAGGAAGGTGCCCAATGAAACTCCCCATGTCCTTGAAG
This sequence comes from Sulfolobaceae archaeon RB850M, assembly GCA_037389275.1. Taxonomy (GTDB): domain Archaea; phylum Thermoproteota; class Thermoprotei_A; order Sulfolobales; family Sulfolobaceae; genus JAPYVG01. The sequence goes on along the minus strand of JBBHKV010000080.1, from coordinate 4,231 downwards.
GGAGCGGTTTAGCTCCCGTAGACGGCATGGGGAGGGAAATAAGGGGAATGAGGACGAGAGGTTGAATACAAACTCATGAAACCTCAATGAAAGTCCGACCCCCGTTGAATACCGCGACTTTACAGTATTCATAATAATGGTAAGGGAGTGTTATCATAAAATTAATCGTATAAACCATGGAATGTACAAGTGGGGTGAAGGAGAGGATGATAAAAAATAATGGGCTTATCAAGGCCCTCATCATTGACTTAAAAGGTTCTGACTTTAATATAACTTACTAATAAATAGGGAAAAGAGAGCTAGCACTGGCCGACGTAAAAGACGGTAACTCCAATAGCTGTTCCGTCACTAAGAGCAAGAGTCAATGTAAGTGTAACGTCTGGCGGGATCGTGGAAACAGAAGTGTTCGGTAAGTATATTGTCACATTATTTATCCCCGGTGTAAGAGTTTTCATCACGCTATAAGTCTGTGAATCAAAATACACTCCAATAATTTGCACTTTTGCGTTAGAGCGCAAAGATAATACCACTTTTACTGTACCATTAGGTAAAGTGCACATAGTTCCAGTCCCTACTTGGCTCACTGACGGCGAGCCGAAATATTCCTCCAGGTTAGCTACAACGCTTATTTGTTCGCCATTACTTAATGTAAGTATAATAGTATAGCTCTGCAGATTACCCAACTCCTGTTGTGTCACGGAATTAAATGTGATGAATACTTCATTCTCCCCTGGGAGTAAAGTATTAGGAGTTATGTTCGTACTGGATATCGAAGTACCACGAATACTGGCGTTAATTATAGTTATCTTTCCCGTAGAGTTCAAGGTGATATTAGCTATTAGTTCATCGTTGTAGGGATTATAACATAAAGTCCCCCCTAGCGGGGTTATAGCAACTCCACCACTGTGGTGCATAACGAGGAAAACTGCTAGTACTGCAACTACTATAGCTATAATACCGCCCACAGCACCTACTATAATTTTGCTGGACGACTTTTTAGGACGATAAGGTGTAAATTGGTAGCCACACCTTTGGCAAAACAGTGCATCGTCCGGATTGGGGTAACCACACCTTGGGCAGATCTTAGTCATGGTTCAACCCTAGTTGTAGATTTTAATAAAGATTTCTTAAGCTACTACAATCAACCTAAATATACTACTGAAAAATTACCGCTTAGAGGCCCACACGCAATTTTATCGGATTTCCATTACTCGTCAACAGTTTAAGCAATTACTTGTTTTAAACGTTCACTATCAGTAGTAGCTAGGTGAAAGAAGGCACTTTATAAACTCTCCCTCGGACTGGGAATGTCAAGTAATTAATATCCACGCTGAACTTAATGAATTAGCTCGACGTCTACGTAGTCCTTCACTGCCAAGAAGTCCTTGTCCTTCGTCACTAGCTTCTCGTTATAAGCTTTAGCTGTTGATGCTATTATCAAATCTAAATCAGCTATCAACTTACCTTTGCCCTTCAGCTCATAATACAACTCAGCATATTCTACCGCTACCCTCTCGTCGATCGGGTAAATAATGTAAATCTCCTCCAACTCCTTAAGGACTTCAGACCTCTTCTCCTTATCTAAAACTCTTAACACTTCCATTAAGGAAATAACTGAAATCGAATCCCCTGGATTAGCAATTCTTCCCCTTAGGAAATCTATTAAAACTGAAGTGTCTATTAACGTCATACTCTGAACTCCTCGTGCATTTCCTTATGGCTCTCCTCTATTCTTTTAATATCATCCTCGCTCAGTATCTCCCTTAACCTCGTTAAACCCCTCTCCGCCCTTTTTTTCTTGTATTCATTAACTAATAAGAGCAAAAATTCGTCCCAACTTAGGTCTCCCTTCTCCCTTTCCAACTTCTCTTTAACCTCTTCGGAAACGGAAATGGTAGTTATCCTCTTACTCATAATTATTAATTAATAATTGTTCCTAAAAAAGGCTACTCGTAAATAGAATATGTGTTTACCCGTGGCGTAACTTTTCCTTACTTTTAATTACTTTTAATCCCACCACGGGCTAAGGGATCATACACAGTCACCCATTGGGGCTGGTCGAGGGAAACACCTATATAGGCAATGTTAGCTAACACTATGCTTGGAGTTTGAGCAAAAGATTTATTACTGAACGCCACTACCCTCCCATCCACTTTTATCACTCCCCAAACCTCGTGAGCAGTGCCCGTCATCAGATGGGGGTTAAAAACCTTTATAACTCTCTCAACTACTTGCTTTCTCTTCTTCAGCTTTTTACCGTCGAAGGGGTTGATAGAGGAAGTATATGACTCAGAAACCTCCGCGACATCTATCGGCTGAGTTTTCAACATATCCACAAATTTAACAACACTCCACTGGTGAATCCTATGCCTAAGCTTATCATTTTTATTGCTCTCCATCTTATCCTTAGACCTTGAGGAGAACTTACCTACTACGACTTTAGCACTTAAGCTCCTAGCAAGCTCTGTTATCCTTTTTACAGTCTTCCTTAACACGTCAGTTTTCCTCTCCTTTTCCCTCAATTTCCCCAACTTCTTCTTAACTAGTTCGTCCTTAGTTGAATGCCCCTTAGTAATCTCCTCCCTCCTAATAGAGTAATTAACCACAACCCTCCCTAACCTGGTCTCATATCTCCTCAACTCCTTGAGTTTAAAACCCTCAAAAACTGCTACCGTGACGTTATTCTCATTAACGTCAATAGAAATATAATTACCATCCTTAGACTCGACCTCAACCTCCTTCTCGAAAGTCAACCAAACTAGTACTTTCCTACCAACTAACCTTAACTTAAGCTCTTGCGAAACACTCCAACCCTCATATACGTAGCGGGTAAATTGTTTAGTGAACTTGAGGGGTATATCAACCCAACCCTTATGGGTTAAAACGCTGACAGAGACCTTGTTAAACCTCCAATTAACCGTGTTAGGAATAGTTATCATAACCCTCTTGTACTCCGGTTTATCCTTCCTCGTTAACCCTCTCTTCCTCCTCTCCCTAAAGCTCTTAACAATCCTTCCGGCTACGATATAAGCACCTTCAATAACCCTTGAAGGTAGGAAGGGGTACTTCTCCTTATAATGATTATAGAACCTCTTGTGCAATTGTAATTTAAAAAAACTAGAAATTATGATTATGATTTCTTTAAAAAATTAACTTTTTGTAATTAGGTCTGGTACTTCAGCAATTACTTTTAGATTTCTTACCCCGTTTTTCTCTAGCTCTTCTCCAATATTTTTTGGAATTACGAATGAATATTGCGGTATTTTTTGTTTTGTTTTTTTGTCAACATAGTAAGAATATTTGAACAGATTTACTTTTGGTAAAACTATCTTATTTTTGTCTGTGATTATCTCGATATTCTGAAGCTCCTTGAATTTTTTCAAAATATCAGAATATTTAATTGAGAATGTAGTAAAATACATTACATATTCCTTATCTTTCTTTTTATATACTCTTTTCTTCAACTTTACTTTATCCTCTATTATCACGTTCCCACCTATTATATATCCTTATTATATTAATATATAAGCTTATCTTAAAAGTGTGGAGTATTTCCCCATGATTTTAAGGAGAAAAAAAGGAGAAAGATTTAAATACTTCCAAACAATAGTATAAACGGAGAAAACCCAACCCCTCCATGGGTAGGAAGAGGAGAGTAGGATAGAAAAACTTATTACAGTGAACTAAGCATGAAGTTTGGGCCATCAAGGAATTGAAAGAAATAAGTAAAAGCATGTGTATATTCGTTCATTTTTGATATATTCCCTTATATGAGAATTTTTTTAATTTGAATTAAAATCAACTGCTCGTTACGAAAAATTTAAATATCAGAAACCGTATTAACTATTAGTGATCAAAAATGAACGAATATACACTTGCTAATAAAAGTAAACTTAATTATAAATATTTTTTATTAAATGTAAATAAAGTCGTAAAAGCTTCATTCTATAAGAGAAGAGTGACAGTAACGGTCAAAGGTACTTCAAAGGCAATAGAAAAAGGTAAAATTAATAAAACGTCTAGAAGAGACTAAGTACTTTATCTATGGTGAGCTAGATGAGTTCTCACTATCAACTAACTGACATTAATTTCTATAAGAATATTGTCATCACTAAAGAAACAGTTATAGACCTAAAAGGGGCTACTTACCAAGCAGAGAAGATAAAGGTGAAACAAGGGCACCCACTTGCCAATAGGATCGCTGAGTTATTACCACAATGCAAAAACTTCC
>JBBHKV010000079.1:0-10325 GCA_037389275.1 Sulfolobaceae archaeon RB850M | reverse complement strand
TACCTCTTTGTCACACCTATATGCGTGAATTTTATCACAATGTTCAGTCCGACGGTAGGGGTTTGTCACGCCACTACCCGAAGACTTTGCTTCAGTTTCCCTCTCGACCATGTTTCCCCAGCCGAGGAGAGTATTACTCTCCTCGACTAATAAACCTATATAGGTGTTTCCCTCGACCAGCCCCAATGGGTGAATGTGTATGATCCCTTAGCCCGTGGTGGAATTAAAAGTAATTAAAAGTAAGGAAAAGTTACACCACGGGTAAACACAGCCTAATAACTCCTCATACCGCGACCCTCATAATTTTAGCCTTGCTTGTTCAACGTGAAATGCCGAAAAGAAGGTAGTGGATTCTGCAAAAATTCGCGCTCCAGATGCAGATATAATAACTGTCGTTGATTCTCAGAAGAAAAGAAAAAGCTTAATATAACCTCAGAGCACGTCCCAGACGCATTGATAGTAGTAAAGGAAGACAACGCGGGTAGACTAATAGGTAAAAGCGGAGAAAGGATTAACGGAATAGAGAGCGATACTAAGATGAAGGTTAGAGTAGTGGAGTTAAAACTAGACTTTAAGGATATAATAAGGGCGGTGCATCCTTTACCTTGGGTAGTTAAGCACGTTGAGGATGTAGATTTTCAAGGTAACGAGCTCGTAGTGAGATTAAAGAAAGAGTCCAGAGGTTTCATAGGCCAGAAAGGTGTAAATATCAGGCTAGTTGAATACGTAATTAAACAAATGTTTAATGTAGGGGTTAGAGTAATCCAGCCTAGCGAGGAAAATCAATCATAAAGGCTTTGCGATATCATGAATTGTCCGTCTTAACGGTAACTCTTATTTTTACAATCCTAGGTTGTCGATCTCCATTATTTATTTTAAGGTAAGTAGGCAAATATACTACTTGATGTTAATTAGAACTTCAGCAGAAATATATTTGGAGGAGGCTGATGAGTTTTTGAATAAGGGAGATTTAGTTGATGCTTGTGAAAAATATTATAAAGCTGCAAGAGAGGCCATAATACTCTTAGCATATAAATATAACATTCACGGTGATAATATAGAGGATATAGTAACTAAGCTTGCTGAAATTTTAGGAGATAATATAATCTCTTATTGGGCGGGGGCTTCATTACTTTACACTGCAAGGAAAGAGCTTGATGCAGAATTAATAAAAATGTATAGGCAAGATGTGGTTGAGCTTGTCAACCTTGCAAATGAGAAATTTAATTCTTAAATATTTGGAGGAGGCTGATGATTTTTTGAATAAGGGAGATTTAGTTGATGCTTGTGAAAAATATTATAAAGCCACAGAGGATTTTCTAAAGTATATAGCTATTGTAGATAATATGAGTGAAATATTAAATCAGGTAAACGCAAAAAACTATTGGGAATCTGAACTTTTGTTTAAAGTCGTTAAAAAGAAAGTTGAGCTAAAAGATATCTGGAAGGCCGCTTGGAAATTGCATACTGATTGCTTTCATGAGGAAAGAATGAACCTACGTGAAGTAAAGACTTTGGCTAGTATAATTAAAGTAATTTCAAATAGAATATAAATGTTATTCGCTTTCTCTAAGTTTATTACCTCAATATTGGCTTGTGATTTCTCGTATAATTGAAAGAAATCGTTTCTTTGCCTCGTCCACGTCAAAGTCTATAAATTCTTTCAATTTTTCTATTAATTTTAATCCGTTTCTAATCATTTCTTCGCTATCCTACATTGATTTCCTTTGGCTTGCAGCCTATTACAATTATTTTTCTATTTTTACCATCAGAATTTAAGATTGTGAGTATATCTCTCATAGACATGGAGTGAGAGCCGCCTAAAGACATTGAAATCACTGCTTGAGGAATTTCATCTTCTAATTCAGTTTTTATTTCAAAAACTTCTACGTCACTATCTATATCCGCTGCATCAATAATGATTATTTCATCATAATCCCTTATATCATCTATGATAGATAAACTTCCCATTCCCAAGTCTTTAACATCTATTGGAATTAACCCGTCTAATGCTTAGACTATAAAGCTTCCGAAACCATCGTCTTTCACAAAAACATTTCCTACTCCTATTACGACTTTCATTTTTCCTCACTGATGTAATAAACTTGTCCCAATGCTATTCCTCCATCTCCAGGCGGTACTTTAGATTGAGTAAGTATTTCGACTCCTTCTGAATTTTCTATCACTTTTAGTATATATTCATTAACTGACGCTCCACCAGATACTACTATTTTTTCTGGATAGACAACTGAACGCATCTCTAAACATATACCTCAAGATGTGAGGGTTTCCCCACATCCGCGGATGTGGGTCGGGGTTATCCCGCTAAAGGGGCGGAGGGGTATGAACGGGGCAATACCCCGTGACTCCGGTGAAGCCCAAGGGCTGAGGATTGGATACAAATTCATGAAAATTCAATGAAGCCCAAACCCCCATAGAAGCTCTCGCTATTACTGCTCTTAGCATCAGATAGAAATCATAAAGCCCTCTTTACTAAGAACTTTAGTACCACTCACCCGTAAAAATTCTTGGGCAAAGATAAGAGGTTTACTTTAGAGAAGCTTTTAGCCTTCTATCTTTATTAATAACGTATGAGGATTAAAATTGAGGAAATTGAAGGACTTCTAAGGCAAGCGTTCAAAAAGAGGGGGGTTGAAGATTATGAAGTACTAATAGACCACTTCATTGAGGCTGAATTAAGAGGCCATTCCTCTCACGGGCTACAAAGAGTAATTCCGTTATTAAAGGGGTTGGATTTAGGTACAATCAAACCGAGAATTAGCTTTGAAGTTATAAAGGAGAGTAAAAACTCCCTTCTAATAGACGCTAAACACTCAATTGGAATAACTCTATGGAATAGACTGATCTCAAGGGAATTTAATGAGCCAATATATCTTTTAGCCGTTAGGAATGCATCACATATAGGTTTTCTGGGGTATTACACTTCAAAACTCACCGAAAGAGGGTTAGTTAGTATAATGTTCGGTAATGCCGAAGTTGGAATAGTTAAACCCGGTACAGCGAAACAAGTAGTCTCAACGGCTCCTATAAGCGTTGGTATCCCTCCTAATTACGTCTTAGACATGTCTTTAGCTTCAACGTCAAGGGGTAAAATTTTAGAAGCCTTAAGAAAAGGTGAGAAAATACCTAAGGGAGTTGCTGTTAACGAGAAAGGGATAATTACTGAAGACCCTGCTGAGGCTTTGAAGGGAGGCATATTACCTATAGGGGGATTTAAAGGGTTTTTATTAGCCCTAACTTTAGACCTACTGACCGCTTATTTAACGGGAAGTGCTATTTCAGACGAGGTTACGGGGGTTTTGCACACGGAAAACCCTCCAAATAAGGGTGAGGTAATGATCATAATAAACCCCTCGTTTTTCGCCATTAACTCTTACGCTTTGGAAAAGATGAGGAAAATAATAGAATTTCCCGGCGAACATGGAATGAAGTTAAGGGAAAAGAAATTAGAGGAGGGGTATATAGAAGTTGACGAGAAGTTGTGGGAGGAGTTAAACAAGTGTGAGAAATTGTGTGTTTAGTGAAGTAGATTAAGGCATTTCGTATTATCCCCCTTCTACTTAACCTCTAATTTTGTTTGGGCTAATCGCTCCTTATCATCACTTTGGGTAGCATTTGAACTAGGTAAATTTCTCTTTACCTTGCAAAAAACTCCACTTTACTAATCAATTTATAAATTCCATCTCAAATATTCTAGTATGGATGAATTATTTGAGGCAATAGCTCATGAAGTTAGGAGAAAAATAATAATTTTGCTAGCAAACGGTCCTAAATCCTTTTCAGAACTACAAAAAGAGACCGGGTTAGATAGTCCAGCCTTATCGTTCCACATAAAGAAGTTGAACGGGTTAATAACCAAAAACCAGCAAGGAGATTACGAATTAACGCAATTAGGATGGAGTGCGTATAATATAATTACTCAACTTACACAACCACAAACTCAAGTCCCAAAAAAACAGCAAAGTAAAAAATCACTACACGATTACATTAACGGAATATTGAGTAACGTAGCTGAAAACGTAGCCTCTCTACTGGACTCAATCTCCTCCAAGTTATCAGACGACTCAATAAAATCATATTTACTACAAACCCCGTTGATAGAAGTTTTTAACGGTACTCTACCGTTGAAAAAAGTTATGGTAATTTCGGTTGATGGAGGAAAGGTTAAGATTTTGCAAGGAGACAATAAGGCTGAGGTAAAGTGCCGCGATTCATCAGGGTTTAGTATAGAGGAAAATGAAATTGAATTACGCCTTTCTTTTGAAGGCTGTACAGCGACTATTTATTACCCTCAATTGGAAAGGCTTGAAATATATATTGATGGTGGAATGGTTAACGTGGAAGAAAGTATTAGCGACGTAAAGGTAGGGATTGATGGAGGCTACGTGACCTTTAAGGTTAGGGATATTAAAAACGCTTCTGCCCACATCGACGGTGGTGTAATTACTGGAGAATTAGAATACTTGACGGAAGGGAAATTGGAGTTAGAAGTTGATGGTGGTTATATTAATTTAAGAATAAAAAGCCCGGAGGACGTAGGCTTAATTGTAGATAGATACGTTAATGGCGGTTCAGTCAAAGCGAATAATGTAATTAGAACTAAGAACATCATCGCGAAGGTTAATGTCGATGGCGGATTTGTAACACTTAATAAGGTATAGCGTAATAAGTTTTTTAATAATTTATTTATTATAATTCATAAATAACTTTCATAACCTTGTCTTAAAATATAGAGAAAAACTTCAGACAGTGAAGGGAAGCCTCTTTTCCAAACATTTGAGTTTATAATCATTTATCGGCAAAACTTTCCAAACATTGTTGAGGGATTAGACTTTATTTAATGTTTATCAACGGAAATGCTTTGTGGGCTACTTCAGAATTATACAAAATTTATAAATAATTATACCGAGTATTACCCATGGGAAAGAGTGAGTACAAGAGGGATTGGCACAAGTACGACGAGAACGTTGTAACGAGGTATACCCTAATGTTCCCCTTCTACGTCTTCGAACACTGGTGGGATTTACTAGCAGAGGAGAATAGGCATGCCAAGAAAACCTACAAGGCACCAAAGGAGTTCAACGAATTCCTAGCATTCCTCCACATCTTCCTACCTTATAGGGCCATAGAAGGAGTATTGAGAGCACTAGAGAGACTGAAAATCATCCCAACAAGCCTAGACTACTCAACAATATGGGAAAGAGTGAGAAACATGAACGTAAAATTCCCGGAGGCAAATGACCAACTTGAAGCAGACGCAACGGGGATAAGCACAAACAAGGGAGGACAATACATTATCGCAAAATGGGGAAAAACCAAGGACTCAAAATTCCTCAAAATCGAAATAGTAATGGATAAGGACCAATTCAACGTAATAAACGCTGAAGTAACCGGCAACGAGGTTGAGACTGCAGTTAAGGACTTACAAGATAAGGGAAAGAAGGTCAAGAAGTTTTACGGAGATAAAGCTTATGATTAATGAGGTTTACAAGACCGGGGTTGAGGTTGTTGTCCCACCTAGGAAGAACGCTACTACTAGGCGCGGCCACCCCGCTAGGAGAAAGGCTGTAAGGGAGTTCAAGAGGTTGGGTTATAATCGTTGGAGGGAGGAGAAGGGTTACGGTGTTAGGTGGAGGATTGAGTCCTTATTCTCTGCTGTGAAGCGTACTTTTGGGGAATCTGTTAAGGCTACAAGTATTTTAGGACAAGTGGTTGAAGCTAAGCTCAAGTTCCGGGCTTATACATGGATGGTCCACTTGGCTAATTCTGTGGTCGGTAGAGCTCCGGGTATTAGGGTGTAAGCTTGTGAATAACGTTAAATATTAATTACTGAAAAATTCTCAGTGTATCATATCATGCTTATGAAATAAATTGAAGAGATCAACAAAGCACACTTTCACGTAACTTTTAAATACTTCTAGTTACTGTGGAGAGGTATCTAACACCTAGTGAGGTTGCTCAAATATTTGGCATGAGTAGAAGTGGTGTTATTAAGTAAGGGAGGGGAAGATAAAGGCTGTTGAAGTTAACGGTAGGTGGAGAATACCTTACAGCGAAATTGAAAGATTACTGTCTGGCGGTGGAAGGGTTAAACAAGTGGCAATTTATGCAAGGGTTTCACCAACACAAAAGGACTACCTAGAGAGGCAGTTAAACGCGTTAAGGGATTGGGTTAAGAAAACTCTCGGTGAAGTGAGTGTAATAGAAATAAAGGATATAGGTTCCGGGTTGAAAGAGGATAGGAGAGGGTTAAAGAAACTCCTGGAACTGGCTAAGAGGAGGCAAATTGACGCAGTAGTAGCTTACAAGGACAGGCTAACACGTTTCGGCTTCGAAGTGAAGTTATTCAAAGCTTACGGAGCAAACGTTATTGTGACTTTCCAAGATGAAAAGGGTTACACGCAGGAGCTAGTGGAGGACCTTGTAGAAATCGTTAAATCGTTCGCCCCAAGAATTTACGGCCAAGAGTATGAGAAGGTGGTAAAATGTGTTGAAGACGTTGAAAAGGACTGTTAGGCTGGAAAGTGACTTCTTGAACGAGTGGAAATACCGCGTTCTCAGAGAGGTTGAAGAATACCAGAAGAAGATCGTTAATGAAATGATTGGGGCAATCCTATCAGAGGACTTACCAACTACTAGGAAGAAGTTGCACGAGAGGTTTTACAGTGACTATAAGGAGATGTACCCCTTCCTACCTTCAAGGGTTATTGAAGGTGCTTATATCGTAGCTGGAAGGATTGTTAAGAGTTTTAGGGAGAGGAGGAAGAGAGGGTTAACGAGGAAGGATAAGCCGGAGTATAAGAGGGTTATGATCACTATTCCTAACACGGTTAATTGGAGGTTTAACAGAGTGTTCATCAGTGTCCTAACTCACAAGGGTTGGGTTGAGATACCCCTCAAGTTCACTAAACAGTTCATCCATTATTTATATGAGGGTTGGAGGGTTTCGCAAGAGCTTAAGTTAAGATTAGTTAGTAGGAAAGTACTAGTTTGGTTGACTTTTGAGAAGGAGGTTGAGGTTGAGTCCAAGGATGGTAATTATATTTCTATTGACGTTAATGAGAATAACGTCACTTTAGCAGTTTTTGAAAATTTTAAACTTAAGGAGTTGAGGAGATATGAGACCGGGTTAGGTAGAATTGTGGTTAATTACTCCTTGAGGAGGGAAGAAATTACTAAAGGACACTCAACTAAGGACGAGTTAATAAAGAAGAAGTTGAGGAAATTAAGGGAAAATGAGAGGAAAACTGACGTTTTGAGGAAGACTGTTAAGAGAGTCGTGGAGTTAGCTAGGGATTTAAAGGCTAAGGTTATTGTAGGTAAGTTTTCCTCAAGGTCTAAGGAGAAGATGGAGAGTAATAAAAATGATAAGCTTAGGCATAGGATTCACCAGTGGAGTGTTGTTAAATTTGTGGATATGTTGAAAACTCAGCCGATAGAGGTTGCGGAGGTTTCTGAAGCATATACTTCCTCTATCAATCCCTTCGACGGCAAGAAGTTGAAGAAGAGAAAGCAAGTAGTTGAGAGAGTTATAAAGGTTTTTAACCCCTACCTGATGACGGGCTCTGCTCACGAGGGTGGGGGTATTAGAGTTTTCAAGGTGAACGCTAGGTATTTGGAGAGTGGTGAAGTTCTTTTGGAGAGGGATTCTATTGCTCCTCTTAACTTAGTAAGGAAGGTGGATGGGAGGGTATTGGTGTTTCCCTCGACTAGTCCCAATGAGTTAAGGGTGACTGTGTATGATCCCTTGAGAGGGGTGCCCGTGGTGGAATTAGAAGTAATTAAAAGTAAGGATAAGTCACGCCACGGGTAAACACTTTGAAAAGTTGGAGAAGTGGTATAATGGATAGAAAAAGTCATAAAGCGTAAAACCGACTAAATTTTATGACAGCCCAAAAAGTTAAGATAACCGTACTAAGTGATAATTTCACATCAACTATAATACCACCATTAATCGGTGAATGGGGATTCTCAGCTTACATTAACGCTGACGGTGTAGGGATTCTTTACGACGTAGGGAACTCAGGATTACCGGTCTTTTATAATGCCCAACTCTTAGGGATTGACTTAAGGAGAGACGTGGACTTCATAGTGCTATCGCACGGTCATTCCGATCACACGGGGGGATTAGGAAACGAGAAGCTTAGGGAATTGTTGAGGGGTAAAATAGTTATTGCCCATCCAAACGTTTTTGAGAAGAAATTGCTGAGCTGGAGGGGTAAACTGGATTATATTGGCTTGCCTTTAAGCAGAGAGGAGATGGAAAAGGAGTTCAAACTCATACTGAGTAGAGAACCTCTAGAGTTCACTAAGGGTGTAATTTTTGCTGGAGAAGTTAAGAATTACGGTTTTCCGAGATATAATAAAGGGTTATTTAAAGCAGAAAAAGAGGGTGTAGTACAAGATGACTTATTGGACGACGTCCCGCTCTATATAAAGACAGGGAAAGGGTTGGTTATTATTACTGGGTGCGGGCATTCGGGTATTCTGAACATCATACGCCATGCGAGAGAAGTTACAGGTGTTGATAAGATATATGCTGTCCTCGGCGGTTTTCATTTACTCTCTTCACCTAAAGAGCATGTGGATGAAGTTTTGAGAGAGTTAGAGAGCGTTGCTGAGAAAATAGGGCCAGCTCACTGTAGTGGTTTTCAGATTAGGTCTACTAGCAAATTTGTTGATGCGGGTGTTGGTAGCGTTTTTGAAGTCTAACCAATCTATACTAAATTATTTCAAACAAACAAAAGGCTAGATGCCTGCTTTTTAATTCTCTTTGATAAGAATTGTCTAACTAATTCATAGAAAATTTTCCTAAAAGCTATTTCTACTTTGATTTTATATAAAAATATCACATTATTAGAAAGGAAGAAGCTCAGAAAAAGTTAAGTAGTATTATGTGGCTGGTAGTCGATAAGGGAATGAAAGATCTAGAATTACTTTTATTGTGGTTTAACTATTAGTAAATACCACATATTCAGCGAATCAGCCAAATAATCTACCTCTTCATTATGGTGATTAAGTGGGGTTTGGGCTTCATTGAATTTTCATGAATTTGTATCCAATCCTCAGCCGTTGGGCTTCAACAGAGTCACGGGGCATTGCCCCGTTCATACCCCTCCGCCCCTTTAGCGGGATAACCCCACCCACCAGAGTGTTACCATCTGATGGGGAAACCCGCACATCTTTTATTCACCGTCACACCTCGACGTGATATAGCCACCCATCTGGTGTGACTGTACTCATATTTACATACTAAGTATATAAACTTCACGGCTTATCGAAAACTGTTGGCGACGGCATAACTTACCTACTAATTCCTCAGTTTTTACCATTTAAGTAGTTTTTTTTCCATGCATCAAGCATAGTCATTATTTACAATAGTTACTCAATAAGTATGAGCGTTAAAACGGAGATGAGATAAAGAGGTATTAACAAACGTTAATTCCCTTTCGTAACCAACAATAAAAATTTTGATTGTCATACTAAGAATTTTCTCGAAAGAATTAACATCTTTCAGTTTACCGGAAAAGAACTCCCACCAATAGTATGAGAAATAATCGGCTATTTGAAGAGGAATTGAAATAGGACTTTTACCGTGTTTGGATAAGCTTACTTTAAACATTTTTCTGGCTATTTTCACGCCATCAAGTATTTCATTATCGTAAACTACCAAATCAGCATTAACAACACCTTTCAGTATTTTTCCTAGTGATTTCTTATTTACTTTAACTCTGTCTAGTACGACTATTATCATTGATTTAATGTCGTATTTTTCAATAACCTGAACTACGCTTTTCCTGACCTTTTCAGAATCATTAGTGGCGTGTAGTACATAATTTTCTTTTCCAAGTAAATTCCTTATTTCTTTTATGCATTCACCAAGGTTTGACTCCTCTATCGACTTACTGTCATTGGATATTACCAGGCTTAAAACATATGGTGTAGTTACATCGTGATCACCAGAAGTATCGATTCCCATAAATATCATATAAAAGTAAAAAGGTAAAGGGTTAGAAAAGGTTTTTAGAATGTTTTCTTAATATTATGTTAGATGACGATGATGCGGATCCTCCCGGGGATACGGGGGGGATGAAGCGGAGGAATTGACCTTAACGCAACTTAACCCAATTACTTGCTCATGGGTATTTATATCCTATTTCATAGACTAGTTTAAATAAGATGACAGCAGTTATGGGAATCTTAGGGAGGTAATACCAAGAAGTCGGTATTAGCGAGAAGTTTTTAATTTTAGACGCCTTCCTACTGAAAAGATGCCAAACGAAAAAGGACAAATCGAGTTGGCT
>JBBHKV010000078.1:0-3107 GCA_037389275.1 Sulfolobaceae archaeon RB850M | reverse complement strand
TGGGCAGTTTACGAAGAGGTGTATGTGGTCTGGTATCACTTCTAGGGTTATTATTTCACATCCTAATTCTTCTGCAATTGATTTCAAGATCTCTTTAATGTATTCGGCTACTTCACCGACTAACATGTCTTTACGTGTTTCGGAATCCACACGAAATGGTAGTTACATAATTTCGCATGCCTTGTTGATTTGTATTCTACAATACTTTGAAGTATTCAGAGATTTAAAAGCTTAAGGGAAAACTCTGGGAGTGTGGAGATAGTGTCGTCATTAGGGTATAAATTTATTAAACGTTGATTCTATATATAAAGAATTAACAATAAATTCGAATATTATATAAAGTCTAAAAATTATAGAAATATAAATAAGCAAGTGACGACACTATCTCCTCACTCGGTATTAAAGAGAAAAAGTTTAATACTAGGTATACAAAGTATACTTATGACTTACACCACAATTAAAGTTACAGATGATGTAAAAAGGAAGTTAATGAAGATTGCTGGTGAACTTAAGGCAGAAAAAGGTGAAGACATTAGCCTAAATGAGGTATTAGAATTCCTTATCACATTTTATGAAAATAATAAGCAGAATAAGAAGACGTTGAACATGGCTGCATTCAACAACCTAATCACGGAAATGAATAAGGACTCCTCAGAAAAAATTGATGATGTAGTCTATGGATAAGCTTCTATTAGATACATCATACTTCATAGCTTATCTAAACAATAACGATGTGAATCATGAAAGGGCCTTAAAATTGTCTGAAAAAATAAAGGAGTATGAGGCTGTAATTACCGATTACATATTTGACGAGCTCATAACTTTCCTAATATATCACGTTAATAAAAACTATGCCGTTAAAGTAGCTAAACTGATCTTGGAAAAGGTGAAAGAAGGTGAATTAAACATATTCCTAGTAGATTGGGAAGTGTTTGTTAATGCCCTAAATTACCTTGTTAAATACGAGAGGAAATTAAGTTTTACGGACTGTACTACACTTTCTTCGATGGATAAACTAAATACACAGTTCCTGTTAAGTTTTGATAGAGATTTCGATAATATAAACCTTTTAAAGTCTGGGAAGAGAGTAATAAATATAAGGTACTTGTAAGGAGAATTAAACTTTCATCATGACTAACAATTTTAATTTATTCACTTAGCTCACCACGCCTAAATTATGTACTTCCAGCCACTACATGGGGGAGTTTCATTGGTGCCTTCCTTTTCTTCACATAGACTTCATAGTGATATCCTCCGATTTAGTATTTACATAAAAATCTATTTTTTATACTTATAACATATATTACTTCAGCTCACTTAATTGTGTTAGGAGAATTAGAAGCAATTAAAAATAACTAATAATTACGTAAAAGTGTCACAGAGCTCAACTTATCATGTATTATTCCATATTCTTTTGGAACTAACTTATCAATATACAACTGATTAAAAATTGATAATGAAAATTGATCTACTTTTACATAGCATAAAAATTTATAATTTGGAATAAATTAAGATTATATTGTGGATTTATCTAATGTTGAAAAAGTACTTGAACTTATAGGATGGCCTGAAGATATAGATACTAAAGAAGGTAGGGAAAGATTTCAGTATGCAATATGATCTTTTAGGAATCCGATTTTCCACAGAAAAAGTATGTAATTTTAGAGGTAGCTGGAGGAAGTGGATTGGTAGTATTGCACTCGCAAAATCATTAATGGAAAGAAATTGTGAAATAAGCAAATTAGTAATCACGGACATAAGGAAAAAGATATTAGAGAAGGCGAGAGAATTTTCAAAAAGAGAATTGGGATTTGAGGCTATAACTTACGTGATTGATGCCAAAGATCTTCATAAGTTGGGAATAAAGGCTGATATAGTGCTAATGTAGAGGCGGTCTGTGGGGCTGTCAGCTTTTGTAAGCGAGGTTGTTAAGTGTAGGGACGAACGGCTGTCGGCGGAATAGTTAGTAGGGCTACCGACACAGTAGGGGTAAAGGCGGTCTGTGACCGTGTCTGGGATCACGTTGGGCCATCATATTTCGCTGGCGAATATAAGCAAACTGTGACCGTGTCTGGGATCACGTTAGTAAAACATATAAAAGTGTGGAAATAACTGGAAATATTGTGATATTCACTATAACTTTTTCGTTAAAAACAGACCACGACGTTATAGTCCCTCCGTTCACTTCCAAGGTTAGTAGGACTATTTTCCTCTCCTTCTCCCCGACTTACGCAAAGTACATAGAATCTGTCATGCCCTTTAAACCCTTTAGGGTTACGGTTCTTAAGCATAACGGCAGGCCCTTGTATGCTCAAGGGGTACTTAAAGGCGGTGAGGAGTACACTTTCAGTGTTAATACTACTATTGAAAGCGCTGTTAAGGAAGCCATTGAGGTAGGGAGTGTGGAGAAGGAGTTGTTCAATGCCAGGTTCCGCGTGGAGATAACTAATATTGAGGCTAAGGATGAGGTCATTATGGAGGACTCGAGGCTATACAAGGTGCAGTTTAAGACCCCGGTACTCTTGCAACCGCCGAAGATTAAGAAGAAGAATAGGTTTCTCCTATTCCCTTACGTCCCCTCAATTTTCTATTCCCTCATGGTCCACTGGAATAAGAATATGGAGAAGAAGGTTTTCGGGCTCACCGGTTTAAAGGCTTTATACTACTTTAGGGAGGTGGACTACGGCGTTAGGCCCATAACGGTGAGGTACGGTAAGACCCCAGTCAGGGGTTTTATAGGTTGGACTTTGTTTGAGTTAAAGGCTAGGAAGAACAGTATGCTGAGGGAAAAGATTAGGAGGTTGTTGGATTACGCTAACTATTTCGGTGTGGGTAAGAGTAGGAGTATTGGTTTTGGTGAGGTTGAAGTTAAGGCAGTGGGCTGAAACCTTTTTCACGAAACCTCTGTAGTTTATAACAAATCCGGATGACTCCTCACATTGGGAGTGAACTGGAAAATCAGCGTTATTTGAGTTATCATAGTCAGTTTGTAAACTGAATTAAAGACGATTTGCAAGGTTTCCTTTCTGCCTGGTCTTTCATTCTTTTGTTAACGTTACCGAATTAAAAACGATTTGCAAGGACTTTGGGATTTGATTATGGTTTCA
>JBBHKV010000077.1:0-282849 GCA_037389275.1 Sulfolobaceae archaeon RB850M | reverse complement strand
ACGTGAGTGCTTGTCCTCTCAATTTCAGGCATATTTATTAATTTTTCAAGATAATTTTTCATAAAATCTTCTCTATTCTTATACCTAGCGAGGACTATGAAGTCAATATCCCCTAATACGAAATAGACTCCCCAAACTCCAGGTAATTGTGAAAGTTTCATCCCTAAACTCTCATGATAATCTTTGCCATATTTAGCCCTAACCATAGTTATTACTAAATAGTCTATGTTAAGGCTTGAGGGATCTATGTACGTAAAATACCCCTTTATAACACCAATTTTCTCTAGTTTTTTAATCCTATAGGCTACAGTAGATTTAGGTATTTTAACCTCCTCAGCTATTTTTTCTAACGGATATTTTGAATTATTTTGAATTATTCTCAGAATTTTTAAATCAATTTCATCTAGTTGCATGTAAATATCTGAACTCCCGTGGAATATAAATTTTAAATAGTATACAATTTAATCGAAATTACATTGGAATTTATCCCTTTTTACACGTGTAGTATTGTATATAAATCTATGTAAACATAAAAAATAAAGGCCGAGAGATTATACATTGTTTATATTTCCCCAGGAAACCTTTAAATATTGTACAACAAAAGTAGTAAATCATGGATGATAATGAGGTAAGGAAATTAGTTAAAGAACACACCTTCGGTACATGGAAGGTTCAAAAGAGCTGGAACCCCTTAGTCGTAAATAAAGTCGAAGGAGTTTATTTTTATGCTGAAGGGAAAAAGATTCTTGATTTTTCCTCTCAACTAGTCAACGTAAATTTAGGTTATGGAAATGAGAGGGTAATCAAAAGCATTGAAGAGCAATTGGAGAAAATCCAGTACATATCACCAGCTTTCGCCACTGAGATTAGGGCTAGAACTGCGAAGTCGCTCCTAGAAGTCATGCCAAAGAACTTAACAAAATTCTTCTTCTCAACATCTGGTACTGAGGCAAATGAAGCTGCCATAAAAATAACTAGATTTTACAAACACCCCTCATATAAGATACTTTCCAGATATAGGTCGTATCACGGTTCAACGTTAGGTTCATTAGCCCTAACCGGAGATTATAGGAGATGGTATGCTGAACCAAATATCTCTCCCGGAGTAGTGAAAATTCCGGAACCCTATTGCTATAGATGCCCATTTAAATTGAAGTACCCAGAATGCAATTTAGCTTGTGTAAATTACGTAGATTACGTGATAAAGAATGAGGGAAATGTGGCTGGGGTAATAGTTGAACCAATAACTGGGACTAATGGAGTTATAGTACCACCAAAGGAATACTTACCATTACTGAGAAAAATAACTAAGGAGAATGACGTGCTACTAATAGCGGATGAAGTAATGACTGGATGGGGAAGGGTTGGAGAATGGTTTGCAGTAAATCTGTGGAACGTTGAACCAGATATATTAACTACTGCGAAAGGGGCTTCAGCCTCATATGTTCCCATAGGAATAACTGCAGTTAGCAAAGAAATAGGGGAATTCTTTGAGGAAAAAATGTTTGCCCACGGTCATACTTTTGAAGCTCATCCAGTTTCATTATCAGCAATTCCAGCAGTTATTGAGGAATATAAGAGGATTAACTTATTATCACACGTTAAAGCCATGGGAGCTTACTTAGGTGAAAGGTTGATGGAATTGAAGGAAAGGCATAAGAGTATAGGGGATGTGAGGGGTGTTGGTCTATTTTGGGCTTTAGAATTCGTGAAAGACAGCAAGGCTACACCCTTCGGGACTTATGAGGATAAATATAATGGGAAAATTACGGAAGTTGACATACTTGCTAAGAAGCTTTTAGATGATGGACTATACGTATTTAATGGCCCCTCATGGTTAGTTATAGCCCCACCGTTAATTATTAAAAAGGAAGAAATAGATGAGGGAATTGAAAAGTTAGATAAAAATATAAAATATCTTGACGATAAGTTCTTGAGTTAGTCATTCTGGCGGTATTTCAGTAAATATTAACCTTAAGTCAATCCCTTCCTTTGCCCTATAATACTTAGCTATGAAATACGTTATAACGCCTATTACTGGAATTACAGCCATGAACACAATGTTCAGCGTTAAATTACCGGCTAGTACCATAGAATTATATAAACTATTAACAAACGCATAACCTATTGCAGTAACTACAGCAGCTACTAAAATTACAGAAGATATAATCCCATTTATTAACAACTCCTTCTTCTCAAACTCACTCAATTCTACGCTAGGTATTCCCTTAATTCCAGCAAAGGCTGCTGAAATAGTTGCTTGTAAGAACTGGTAAATGAAAAGAACTGCTATTAATGCTATAGTTGAAACTGAAAACCCTAAGTAGATCGTAGCGTATTCAAAGAACACAGCTAAAGCGAGCGCCACTGCAGAAGCAACTAGTGGTGTTTGAAGTTTCGGGTTTACATAAGCTAGCTTTTCCGGCAAAATCCTATCAAATGCCATTGCCAACATTACTCTTGCGGGTATTGCTAATGATAATGGACCAGCCACAAACTGTATTCCTATATTAAGTATTGAAAGTAGTATCGCTAAAGCCGGAACGCTTAATACCATGATACCAGCCCAAGCTATATAACCTTCAGATGCTGAAACTGGGTTTGAAGATCCCCAACCATTTAATGCTACGTAATTGAAGAACGGTATTCCCATGGTGAGAGCAGTGCCTACTGTTAGGCCTATTATAAGAATTGTAGCAATGATATAGCCGGATAACATTCCTAACTTTAAACTCTTAGAAGCTTGCTTATATTCGCCAGCGAAATATGATGGCCCAAAGAACCAGATGAACAGCCACATTAGCATTAGTACTGCAAATACAAATGTTTGAAGTGGGTCTGTATAGGGCGAATAGTAACTTAACCCTTGTTTATAAAGCTCTTGATAAGTAGGGCCAGAGAACATCGAGGAGAACTTATTAAAGTCCGTGGCAAAGGCCGAACTCCCCTCTGCAAAAACTCCTACTATTAAAGCTGCACCAATTACTTGCATAGTGGCTATTGCGAATAGAAAGTTGGACATAATTTTTTGAGGTGATATACTCACTATCCACATTATTACTAACGAAATCAGACTGGTTAAGAATAGGTAAAAGGTGTTAGATTCTATTGAGTTAGCTAAGCAGAATAATGCTTTATTTCCGGTACTTAAACCAATTATTTGGAGAGCGGGAACTATCCCGGCAGAAACTTGTATTTGTGACAGTATTGCAGCTAATAATGGTGTGGATATTATATTCGCAATACCTTGAATGGTAGCCGGTAAAGGCCCAATTATTCTTGAAATATAAATATACTCACCGGAGGAACGCGGTATATATTCAGCTAATTTCAAATATACTAAGAATATGGGTAATGCCATTAATGGTGCTACGGTAATTCCTATATACCAATTAGCTGCGGGGATTGCCGGTGAGTAAATTAGGGTGTAATATAACGAAATGGGTACTATTAACGCTAATACTTTAGCGAACGCGTGCTTAGCACCCATCTGTCTTACTAATCCGGATGATTCTCTAATGAATAGTTTCTTGCCACCACTAGACATAATCTTCTTTTCATCTCAATCTGGATTTAAGCATTAAACTGAAGAAAATTAAAGATTTTGAATTAGTAGGCTATGCGAATAAAAAGTTGATTATAAGAACAAAAATTATAATTATTTATCAAACCCGTATAAGTAATAAGCATTAGTATAAAAGAACCTCTCCTCCATCTCCCTTATATCCCTTTCATCAAATAGGCCTAGTTGGAGCAGTGTATCCCTTAAAGTTGAAAAAGCCCTTTTAGCTAATTTAGCCCCAAGCCAGGCTATTTCCGGAATATTAAACGCATCTGAACCATACATCACCTTATTCAGAGGTGCAACCTCGTAAATCTCCTTCAGGATGTTAAAAGCGGATAGAGGTGCAAATGGGATCGTTTGGGACACGTCCAAATAAACCGAAGGGAATATATAACTCATCCACGCTGTTTCCCTATGATATGGATAACCAGCGTGAACAAAAACTACCTTCCCTTCATATTTCCTAACCAAATCTGTTAAGTATGATGGTCTTGATAATTCAAACTTTATATCCCTATCGCCAGCCCCAGTATGAATTTGAACCGGCACGCCAAGCTCCTTAGCTATTTCAAGGGTTTTACACAGTAGGAAGTCTCTAAACCCCTTAGCCTTCTTACCGAACCAGTCCTTTTCATCTGATGTGAAGTCCTTCTTTGCTAACTCTTCGTTACAACTCACCTTTAATCCAGTCCTATAAGCTATAATTGACTTAAAGCCAGCATAACCGCTCTTTATCTTTTCCTTTAGAGTCTCTTCAAAGTATTCCAAAGCTTTATCAAATGGTAAGGAGAAAAGGTTGTCATTTATAATACTCTCTATTCTGAACAAGAGTTTGTACTTAACCGGTATGTCCATCTCTTTCTTACCAAAACCCTCGTCTATCACCATGCAACATATTCCAGCGTCTTGAAAAAGAAACTTAATGTAGTTTATTGGATCGTCTCTAATCATCCTATTCCTCTCCTCTATAAAGTTATCTCCTAACAGCTTCTTCATTTCTTTTGAGAGAAATAGATAGAAAGGCCTTAGCTTGTTCATAGTAACTACATCAGCACTAATTTCACTTTCAAGCCAACTTTCCGCAGAGGCCATTATGAACTCCTTTTCATTTAAAGGCTTTGCAGAAAACCAGTGAGCGTGGTCATCTATTATCATAAGATCACCGATAAAAGACTTTCTTAAACTCCTTTATAAACCTCGTATTCCCAATCGGTTACATAAGATTCGTATTCCTCAACCTCAGCCATCTTAACCTTTATGAACTCCTCAATTATCTGTTTACCTACCCTCTCTATAAGCCTGGTATCTTTCTTTAACTCGTTTAGAGCCTCCCTTAGGTTTCTTGGGATATCTTCTATGTCTTTCTTATAATAAGCGTTTTCGTTAACTGGTGATGGTGGTTTTAACCCCCTTTCAATCCCATCCATCCCGGCCTCAATAAACGCTGCAAGCAAGAGGTAGGGATTAGTTGTAGGATCTGGAACTCTATATTCGATCCTTCTATCGCTTTTAGCCATACCGGGATAAGGTGTAGGTATTCTCAACATTGCAGATTTATTGTTATAACCGTAAGTAATCTTCGTTGGGGCCCACGATCCTGGAACTAATCTTTTGTAAGAATTAACTGTTGGGGCTGCAATTGCTGCTAGGGCCTTCGCATGCTCAATTACACCCGCAATGAAATTATAAGCTAAATCACTTAGACCGAGCTCATCATTAGGGTTATAAAATAAGTTTTCCCCACCTTTCCATATACTGAAATTCAAATGCAAACCAGAACCAGCCATTTTGTTAAAAGGTTTAGGCATGAAGTTTACCTCAGTACCATATTTCATAGCGGTTTGTCTTGCAATTTCTTTGAATATTATAACCTCGTCAGCACTCCTTAACGCGTCTTTATGAAGTATATCAAACTCGTATTGCCCGGGCCCATATTCTTTAATTACACGTAATGGGACTATGTTGTTTTGCCTAGTAAGTCTTGCGATTTCCGGGATTATTTGATTCGTATAATACGCTTTGGAATCAAAGCACCTCGCATCATCAAACGGTTTTCTATCCTTTACCAAATAGAATTCAATTTCAAAAGAAGACTTGAAAGAATATTCAGAATATTTCTGTAAAACTTTCTTTAAAGTACTTCTAGGATCGTATTCCCAGGGTTTTCCTCTTTTATATAAGTCGCAAATAACCATTGCAGATGGAGGGAAGATGGCTAACGAGGATAAATCTGGGGTTAAGAAGACGTCTTCTGCCTCAGGCCCAAAAGACCCATAAGGCGATATATAATCCATTGGGGTAAAGCTCATCATAGCCATTGTTAATCCTATCCCAGTCTTTACTAGTTCGTCAACAGTCTCAATATAAGCCCCCTTAGACCTTATCATACCGTCCAGTCCAACCCAAGTAAACCTTAATATGTTAACCCCATTTTTCTCAAGTACCTCTCTCATAATAAAAGATAGTACGTGAATTTATTTAAAGATTTAACACTGGAAAAACATCAAGTTAGTTTAATATGATAATTGAACACTTTCAAACCTATCCCGTCAAAAAGTATTTGAAATGATAAGTGAATTGTTTAACTATGAAAGTTTTGGGTATAAGGAACTATCCTATTGAGGGGATAGGTTATATAAAAGATGTCTTAGAAAATGAGGGTTTTGAGGTAAACGAAGTAGATGCCTTAAAGTTAAAGGGTAATGAGGATTTTGACGCTCTAGTAATTATGGGAGGGCCTATGGGGGTTTATGAGGCTGATAAATACCCGTTTTTAAAGACTGAAATGGAACTAGTTAGAAAAGCGTATAAAGAGGGAAAGAGGGTTTTTGGAGTTTGTTTAGGATCTCAGCTAATCTCTGCCTCATTGGGTGGTGAAGTTAAACCGGGGACTTTCGGTACTGAAATAGGAGTTTATGAAATTTATAATCTTTCAGAATTTAAGGAGTTATTAGGGGAGAAAATTAAGGTATTTCAATGGCACGGCGACACGTTTACTTTACCTAATGGTTCGAATCTTTTAGCTTATAGTAATAAATACTTTCAGGCTTTTAGAGCGGGAAAAGTCCTAGGATTACAATTCCATTTAGAGGTTGATAGTAAAATGGTTAAAAGCTGGGTTGAGGAATATAAAGGCGATAAGGAGTTGGTTGAAAGGGTTAGAGAAAACGAGGAAGAGTTCAAGAGGAATGCCGAGAAAATAATAAAATGGTGGCTAAAAATTTAATGATTAATTAGGGACTACAATTTTAAACAAACCTTTACTAATAGTTTCCGATAAACGTAAAGTTTTAATGGAAAGAATTGGTACAACTACGCCAGATAGGTGAGGATTGAATATAACAAGATGTGTATATATCTTCAACAAACAACACTCCGTTGGGTTACCACGCTGATGGCTAAAATCCTTTTTCACGTTAATAGAAATCTTTTTACTTAGTTTATAACAAACTTTTCTTAATTAAGGACGACCTCCACACCGATATGAGTGGGAGTGATTGCAGAGATGTGAGCCCGTATCGTTAGAGTTCCATGACCAACACGTGAGGGCTAAGTCCCTACACTCGATCATGAATGAACATAAAATGATTGAAATGAAAGTGTAGGGACAAACGGGAGTAGCCACACCTTCCTATTTTCCTTTGCAACTTGACTACTTTTCTCTGCATATGATTAACTATCTTTAGTTAGTTTTATCCTTGTTAGACTACAGTCCAAGAGGATGATAGTTTAATGCCGTTAATAAATCCATGATTAAGATTCGAAACTCGCTTATCATTTGTGAGATATTACTAGCTTTTTTATTTCAGATCTTATATGTTAAGACTGTAAAATGAAAGTTAATCTATACTTCTTTTCTCAATAGCTTTAAAAATCCCCTCTCAAACCCTTGATAAATATGTTGCATTAAAGAAACTAAATGTATAAAAATAATAACATATAAAATTATTTCAATTCGAGATAAGCTAATTGTATAAATAAAATTGATTTTGTAATCAGTTTCTTGAACAGGAATTTATAAAATCTTTTACTTCTCCAGTTATAAATCTTGTCAAGTCTTCAACTGCAGCTTCGAGCAATTTTCTACCAGACTCTACGTCAATCTTAACTTCACCGCTTAAGTTTATTATTCCATATGGATTAGCTATTGAAGTAGGTATAATCTTAAAAACACCATTCTTTACTGTAAAATCTTTAACTTCCCCTAACTTCCATTCCCTCACTAAGTCCTTATTTATATATGCAATCTTTGAGGTTTCAATAGATCCAGCATGATAGTCCTTAACTTCCTCAATCGCGTATTTACCCACCAGGCTAAACACGAATACTTTAAAACAACTAGTTAAATCCATGTTAATTTCCCTCATTACAATATCTAAAACACTCTCATTACCACCATGAGCGTTAATAATTACTACTGCACTTAAACCTGACCTTTCTGCACTTTTCATTAAATCTATTAAAAAGTTAATCATAGTTACATAACCTACTC
The DNA here is from genome assembly GCA_037389275.1 of Sulfolobaceae archaeon RB850M. Taxonomy (GTDB): domain Archaea; phylum Thermoproteota; class Thermoprotei_A; order Sulfolobales; family Sulfolobaceae; genus JAPYVG01. The sequence goes on along the minus strand of JBBHKV010000077.1, from coordinate 274,792 downwards.
CCAGATATGGGAAGCCAGTATGCTCTTTTGAACAACCATAATAGATTGGAGGGAATAGAACTACCTCATCTTTTAGCCTTTCCTCAACCCTAGAAGAAACCCATTCAGCTATTATTGAGTCAGTACCCATGGGTAAGTGAGGACCATGTTGTTCAATGCTCCCTATTGGCAATAGCCCTATTTTACCTTTTATTTCATCTCGTGTGACCTCTAACAGCTTCATATCTATAAATTTGTTAAAGGGTAAATAAACTGATAGTCATACGCATAGTATCGTTATACTAAAGATTTATTAAATGATTTCTTTTCGAGGAGAACCAATAATAAATTAAGATACGTTAAGAGAGGAAATATAAATGACGTATGGTGACACCATAATTATGCGCCCTCACTATCTCTTCGATATTATGAAAAAGTTTTATAATACTATTTAAGTTGTAGATAAAGATATCATATACTGATATACCGTAAAAGAGTAATATGCTTGAAAGTCAGTCGTTCTAAATTCTGACCCAAAATCTATCTCATCAAGATAATATGATGATAAGTGTAACTGGAATTGTTGGCTTATATAGTTTATAATATTAACTAGGTTTATACTCGCGTTGAATATCGGGCTTACCGCTTCTAACGTTATAATAGTCCATTGTGCATGATCTACCCACACTTGAAATGTATACACCTTACCTTCTACTGTAAGATTAACGTAACCTACTGGACTTCCAGCTGGCTGGATCTCCCCTTGATGATATAACCATACCATTAGCTCTAAATCGTTCTGACTTGCCCCAGAGGTAGGAGCGTATTGTCGTGTTATCCATATATCAAAGGCTACATCAATAGGCGTTTGATTATCATTAACTCCATAACTAACATATAACGTTAGATTAGATATTTGTGAAACTTGTAAGGGTAATGGGGAGTCGTAAGATTCCCCGCCTCCCCAAATATTAAAACCGAAAACTATTTCTGGGTAACCTATTACAGTAGGACCAGATGAACCATAATTAACATAGGGGAAATTAATATAGAATGATAATGAGCTATTAGATATTGCCTCAACATATCCTTGAGAAGAGGGATTTATATTCCATAAATCACCTGAAAGATTAGCATAACCGTAAGGAATATAAGTGAACTCGTTTGAAGTGCTCCACATATAAACAATTGATTTGTTATATAGTACAATGTCAAACTCTTTAGTAACTGGAGGTATCTGAGTGACTGAAAAATTAAGATAGTATATGTTTACAGTGTAGTTTACCGTACCATTGAAAGGTCTAAACTCCGTACCTAAATCTATTTGCTCCAAGTATAAATTACTAGAATTACTAATTATAATTGCATAATTAAGAAGAGCAGATATATTTATTACAGATAATGTATACTGTGAGAGAGACTTAACGAATGTCACAAGAGTCCATGGCTTATCATACTGAATATAAACTTTATAACCGAAGTAGTAACCATAAAAGGTTCCAGCAGGAGTAATGTTGTCATCAGTTACCCAAATCATAACCTCTAAGTCCCCATATGTTGCACCGTATTCCCAAGGGTTTTTGAGTAACCAAATATCATAAGCTAAATTAAACGGTGTACTTCCTTGATATGAGAAATTAATATAAGAAAGTATTATTTGCTTTTGAGAAATAAAGTATTCTGGTAATGGAAGATATGATAATTCCTTGCTTATGAAATTATTCCACGAATCCCTACCATAAATTATCTCTGGAAATCCTCCTTGACCAACATTTTTTACACAAGTAGCATTTTGAAGGCTTACACTAAGAGATAATGTACCTTTATTATCTGTGAAACTTACGTAACCATTAAAACTTTTTAAATTCCATAAGTTAGGGTCAACCCCTATATAGCCATCTTCTATAACTTTAGTTGAATTTTGAGTACTAAAAATGTAGCTAAAGTTAGCATAAGGTATGATAGAATACTGTTGCCTAACTCCTTTTAATATGACTGAGTAATTAAACAGTTTAATAACGTTTAATCCTCCCCCTATTTCCTCTCCTAAATCAAATTCATCTAGGTAATAATAAAATGCATTTTTTTGGAACCCTTCTGCTTTCAATATATCAAGGGCCTCAGAAATAAAGTCGTTAAGGTTAAGCGATATACATGCTGATCTAATAGGATTTGATATAATAAAGAATATTTTCGACCAGCTATGATTTGTAAAATAAATGTTCCATAACACGTCTGTTACAGTATTATTTAATCTTATTGGTAAACTCACATTTTTGAGTAAGGACATGTTAGTTGGTGTAAAGGTGGAGTAAAGCCAAATCATAATTTCGATATCTCCGTTCTTGGCGCCATTTGTGGGGCCATACTGCTGAGTTAACCAGATATCATATGCTAAATTTTGATATGCTGAAGTAATAATAGAATAATTTACTAATAATGTAATATTAGGTAAATATTTTACTTGTAGGGGTAAGTTTAAATAAGTGGACTCGTTAGATGTTAACCCTCCCCATATGTCAACCCCATAAAGTAAATCTGGGTAACCGATCACGTAATTGGCTTTGCCGAATTGTGAAATTATTTCAATACCATCGCTTGAAGAAATAGCAGTTATATTTCCATTAATGTAATCACTATCATTCCATAAATCGGCATAGAATACTGAATTATTAAGCAAAATATAGTAATAGGGTTGATGAATATTAATGTAAAAATTAGCTGTAGGAACTATTCTGATTACAATTTCATCATCACTATTTTTAAAAGAACTGTTAAATTCTAGAGCTAAAGAAAGTAATATTATAGTTAATAAAATCGAAACAATTAACTTCAACATCTAAATATATCTTTCTAATTAGGTTTATAAATTAATATGATAAATCTTAATTTAGAGATTTTTTATATTATACTCTTTCTTTTTATCGAGACTAATTATCAAACTTTTGTCATTATAGATATAAAAATTTAAATATGTATTCTCTTTAATAAACTATACTATATTGGTGCCTATATAATTTAACATAATATCAATAGATGCGTTGTGTAATTGTGATTAAATCATATACAAAAGCTTTTAAATTAAAAACTATACAGTAACTCTGATGCTAGTAAGCGACCTAAAGCTTACCCATAATACTATATCTTTTGAAGGAGGAATAGTGGGTTTTAAACTGATATTAGTTCCAGAATACATAACGTATATAGATCCTATTTTAATCTTCGAAAATGATATAATAGGGATTTTAGTTGACGTAAGTTATTCTATGAAAAAGGAGTTACAAATAGTACCGAGTTTTATAAGGGAAATTATAAGACAATTACCACCTTTTACTAATGTAAGACTGTTTACATTCTCAAAGGACGTTAAAAAGATATGGGATGGTAGTGCTAAAGATTTAGACATCTCAAAAATATCCTTTAAAACATCAAATTTCACATATTTAGGTAGAGCGTTAAAACAGATAGATACTAACCTGACAAAATTATTTCTATTTACTGATGGCAAATCATTGGATAAAGTGAACTTTAAACCAGAATTTGAAACATATACAATATGTATAGGAAAGTGTAATGAAAAGGAAATTAAAAAGTTTTCAAAGAGAGTTATTAAGGTAAAAGATCCTAGTGAACTCCCACATATAATATTGAAAACAAAAATTACTGATGTTAGCATTAAGTTCCCAGAAAATTTAATTTTTTATAAATCATCAGATGATCTTACTGTTGTAGATGGAAAGAGAGAAATAATTGGTTTAATTAGGGTAAGTGAGGGTAAGGATCCAGTAGTCCTTGATTTTGTTATTAAGTATAAGGAATCTAATGAAATAAAAGAGGATTTAAAAGAAGTTATAATAAATAGGAGCAAAAGAAGTAATATAGATCTTGAGTTGGCTAATGAAATAGATTACTTTAATTATGCAAAGAAGTTTATATCGCATGTAAGTATTAGGCCAGACCTCTCAGCCATTAACAGGCTCTTAAATGAACTTTCAACATTAGAGATCATAACCGAGAAAAGTGAAGATGACATCATAGGGTTAATTGACTATATGCTGACTAAGTCCACATATCAGATAGTATTATTATCAACTGAAATGAATTTGTTACAAAGATTAGATAAAGAGATAAGTAACGGAAGGTTGCATATTTTTTACGTAGCTAATTATGAGCCTAAATCTAAAGAGGAGTCTATAAAAATAGCGAATTTAATACTGTCTCAAATACTTCAAACAGAACCTAAATCACCTACTATAGTTATTATATATGATTTTGATAAAATTTCAAAAAATGACGATTTCAGGAAGATAATTATTGACCAATTGAATTCAGCAATATCTACATACGATGTAAAATTCCTAGTAATAACCTCTGATAGAAGAGAAATAGCTAATGAAAATGAGATTGTTAAAAAAGTAAAAAAGATCTTAGATGAACTAAAAATAAATTATGTTAGTGGCGATGATTGGATAAAAGTAGGTGATACAATATTCACTTCAAATGAATTTCATAAATCAACGAAAGTATTCCTGATAGATAAAGAGAAGGCCTACATTTTAACTAATAATTTTAACATTGTTAGCATAGATGAGGCTCTAAGATTATTTCTTAGAGAAATACTGTCAACAGCTGGTGAAGTAAATGGGTTGGAGAAGAGTAATAAATAATACTATTGTAGTATTCATTTTTCTTATAGCAGGAATTTTAACTTATTATACTTATAATAAGCAATTTATTTACTTTATTACACTATCATTTTTAGTATGGTTAATTTCAGTTAATGGAATAGTAGCAAGTATAATATTTTATATCCAGTATAGAAGAGCTAAAAAATATGCTGACTTTTATATTCTAAGATCTTCAAGCAAGAAGTATAAAATAGCGGCATTTGTAACGTCTTTTAATGAGGATCCTGAAATAGTTAAAGCTACACTAATTTCTGTTCTATTCGCTGCAAAAAGATATGGTAATTGTGACGTATTTCTCTTAGATGATTCTACAAAAAAGAACATTTCTGATGAACTGAAGTCCTTCTGCGAAAAGAGGGGTATAACTTATATTCACAGAACAAATAGGAGAGGTTTTAAAGCTGGGGCAATAAATGATGCCTTAAGAAGGTATGGAAATTATTATGACTTAGTAACTATCTTTGATGCAGACCAGAGACCCTCACCTAATTTTTTTCAAATAGTTAGTGCATACTTTGATGATCCGTCCGTAGCATTTGTGCAAATTCCGCAATATTACAGCGAGACTTATACTAAAATAGCTAAAGGAGCATGGTACCAACAGTTACCTTTCCTCAAAATTATAATGAAGGGGAGAAATTTGATATCTGCATTCAGTTTAGGGTCTGGAACCACTTTCCGTGTCTCCGCATTGAAAGAAGTTGGGTATTTAAAGGAGGATACAGTAACTGAAGACGTTGCTACTTCTGCGAAACTTCACGCAAAAGGTTATAAATCTATATACATCAATTATTCTGGTATTTGGTACGGGGAACCGCCTCAAGATCTTAGTGCTTATTTAAAACAACAGGGTCGTTGGTCTCTGGGGGGATTTCAACTCTTAAAAGATTTATTAAAACTTGATTTACCACTAATAGTATTCCTTGATTATTTTGCGGGAGTAATTTATTGGATAAGGATAGGATTTTTAAGGCTAATAGAGTTTTTAGCCCCTATAGTTTTTATTGATTTCAACGTATCATACATAGTTTTAAATCCTATATTATATGCCATCAGTTATTTCCCAATAGTTATAATAACGGTTATTATGTACTTATGGGCTATGAAAGATTATGATTACGGCTTATATGGATTCTTCTTACATCAAACGGTTGAAATATTAGAATTCTCCGCCGTTCTTATGTCTTTTATAAAATGGATAAGTAGAAGGAAAAGTATTTTCGTAGTAACTCCAAAAGGTAAGATAAGTATGCAAGTATACTTAATACTCCCATATATAACGGTATTATTAATTTTAGGACTCACATTAATTAACGGTATAATAAAAGTGACCTTAGATATTACTAAAACGCTATTAGCATATGCAATAATAATTAATATAATATGGATTTTATACTATATTCCATATCTAGTTTACGGTATAAAGATCTCTTTAGAGAAACCCAAAGAAGTTAACAGGAATATTATAGTAGAAGTACCTTTGATCCCAGTAATAGAAAAAGAGTAATTAGAAACTTACTTATTTTATAAAGGTTATTTTTGTGCATAGTTTATAAACCTTAAAAATCCCTTTTTATAAAGGAATAAATCTCTTATACAAATATTTTACTTTTATTACAATTCATTATTTGATCATATTCTTTTTATTTAATTCCCTCTATATACTAAAAATTATTTATGTAAACCTGAGGAGACTCTGATAAGTATTTTTGTATTATGCTTATCTAAGTCAATGTTTTAAGGTAAAATATGAAACGATATCTTGGGCGAGCCAAATGATCGAAAGAGTACTTGAAACAATAGGTGGAGTGGTAACAATAATAGCCGGGCTAGTAGATATAGTACTAAGACACCCATTAGACTATTATCTCTATAAATTTAATGCTCTAAGTGGTAGCGTTTTAGTGTATTTAGGAATTTTAGGTATAATAGCGGGATTAATGATATTATACGGCGGTTTTAAGGATAAAAGAGACTTCGTAATTGCAGGGAGTGCAATAGGCTTAGCTACTCCTACTGAATTCGCAATATTAAGTTTGATTGGAGGTTTAATCCAGGAGAAAGAAAAAGTAAAAAGCTAAAATCTTTTTAAAAACCGATTATTTGTTTAATTGCTCAAATTTATCTAGAAGTTGTTTTAATTCTTTCTTTTTCTCTTTAATCTGAGCCAATATTTCTGCGGCCTTCTTACCCTTCTCTGTAAGATAATACATATTATCTTTTCTTACAATGTAACCTATTTTCTCTAATTCTGGTAAATATTTCTTTGCAACCTCATAGGTTATTCCTGCAGCATACATTAGCCTAGTCTTATTTATTCCTTCTTCTTTACATGCATTTAATATATCTCCCATTATATCAAGTTTGTCCCTTTTTCTCTTATTAAACTCTAACATATGATTATTTTACCAATCCTAATTAATAAATTTTTACCAGAATAAAGGCTGTATGGTTAACACAATCAATCTGAATTTGTATATTAATAAATGGCCATACAACGTTTAATTAAATTAATAAAATTTTGGATTTATGATGTAATTTAAGATTTGACGAACTGGACTAAAAAAGTAAATTACTGCAATTACTTTTCCATTGCCAGAAATTTGGTCAGAAATAAAAAGATTATTACGGACTGTATCTTCGTAGGGAATTCATTACCTATAAGCTAATGTAAAAAAGTCTATTTCTCGATCTAATATTATACTTAAAACTGCAGCATTAGGCCTAACAGAGCTTATCGCTAACACCATATCTTTAGCCCTAGATTTAGGTGATATTATAATTACTTCTTTTAACTCTTTAGGTAAGATTGCATTGAAGAACTTTGCAAAATCTGTAATATAATCAAAATATAAAGTAACTTTTTTATAGCATTTAGAGATATCAAAAAGACGTAGAAAATTTTCAACTGTTACTATATCATTACTACTTTCCATAAATTACAAGTTTAGTAGGGGGTTATAAAGTTGTGTTAAACTACGTTTATTATCATTCACTGCTCCATCTCTCAATTATCTCCTTATTACTGAGCACTAGCATTAGTTTGCTCAAGTTAGCTAAAGACCTCTCATGAGCCTCTTTATCGCTAGAAGATACTGCCTCTTTCGCAATAACTGGTAAGAAACCCAAAGCTTGAGCGTGCCTCGCTGAAGTCTCAACACCTATATTAGTAGCTATTCCAGTAAAGACGATAGTAGTTATCCCAACATTTCTGAGCATTAATTCGAAATTAGTTCCTACAAATATACTAGGAGTATTTTTATTCAAAACAACGTCTCCTTCTTCCGGATAAACTTCCTTAATTATGTCTCCAGGGTTAAAACTTCTTCTAAAATATCTGGGCTGAAACTTATCTGGGTAAGACGTTATTTTAGTATAGACTATTGGAACACTATATTTCCTAGCTGCCTCAATTAGCTCCTTCAGTTTTGATATGAACTCCTCCTTATTAAATATACTATTTACTAACGTCTCTTGTACATCCCATACTACTAAAACTGAGTTGTCCTTCCTAATCAATTTCTTTACTTCCTCTAAGTTGAACCAACTCATAAATTAGAATTATTAAAAATGACTTAAAAGTTTGACTCCGAACTTTTACCTCTTCCTAACCGATAACCAAAAGAATGTTAAAAGCCCCGCTAAAGTTATAATTAGACCAATAAAGGCGACCTCTTTAACGTCTAGGTATTCCACTAATTCCTCTTGAACTGGTTTATCAATCACTATCTTACTTCCTACTGGGACATTATAAGTCCCTTTCCAATAAGCGTTGTAGAAAAGTGGGACGTTTGCAGTAAGCGTTATTATATTACCAGCATCAACCCACTGTTTGATAACTACACCAGAATAGTTAATAATAGTCAAGAATTGTTCCGTGTAAATCCCTTCTAAAGAAATCGGAGAAGTTACTGTAATTGATGAGTTAGTAAATAAGACGTAACGTGTAAAATTATTAACATAAATAACTTTGGGTAGAATTATAGTCTTTCCTTGAGTAATCCATGAGATATAGGTACCATTAGGGTAGTATATTTTTACTAAGAATTGTTTTACATAGATTGGCGTTATAGCACTCTGATAAGACACTATTTTAATATCTTGTGAGGAGTTTAAATAATACCTCTCCTCAGAAGTTATGTTAATAACTTGAGGAAATTCTATTATACTACCCCTCTCAACATTTAATACCACACTCCCGTTAGGATAGTTCACTAAAATTTTATAGAATAATAGATAGTTTAACGTAATATTATACATCAAAAATGTATGGGGATTAAAATTGATGAATTGGAAAAGAGGGGAGCCATTGTAATATAAGTAAGCTGAACTGTTTATGGGTATTATCTTCTGTATAGATAAATTTTCTCCGTGATTAACATATAATGTTAAAGTTTTATAAACTTTCCAATTGACCGCATTATACGTAATGTTAACGTAGGTTAACGGTGGTAGAGGTGGTGTATAATTGTTTGTTAAAATTACTTTATTAGGCTGACCAATACTCACTTGCACTATATTATTTTCAATATTTGATTTCAGATTTTCCGCAGAACCCGTAGAATTTAACCCGTAACTAAAAACCGAAGGAAAAGGAGTAAGCTCACTGTTATTATAGAATAGTGATAGAGATGAAGTTAAGCTATTAAATATTGCGGGGGAGTTGAAACCCCCGAATACAAACTCAACGTTTCCGCCAATAGGATTAACAGTGAAGCTGTAAACTCCTCTTACTCTACTTTCATAACTCCTTAACTCTGGAGGGTAAATCTTGCTACCGTTTTGGATTATTATGTAACCGAATTTAAATACAGTTATATCACCATTATTTTCCAATTGAATTATTAAGAACCCAGCTAGGGGTAGAAAGTATTTTGTAAAAGGAGTTAGGAATGAGTTATTTGCAAAGAAAGCTAGAGTCTGGTTCCCCGGGTTAAATACTAAGGATTCTTGTATCCAATACAACCCGGAATAATTTATTGTAGCCCCTAATTGGAGTGTTAATAAGCTACCCCCAGAGATCGAGGTTATATTAAAGAATCCCACGATCTCTTTTGTTGAAATGGAGTAAGGCTGTATAAGGCCGTTATAATCGTAATAACCATATGAGGCTATTCCTATTCCGTAATATTTCGTTTGTGCTTCAACTATATGAAATGATATAAGGGGTAATAAGAGAAGTCCCACCAAAATTACTAAAAAGAAAATTTTTCGCATTTATTATTCTTTCCCTTAATATATAAATAAATCTAATCCTCACATCGTAATCTTCTATTCAGCTGGCTTAGCAATCGTAACGCTAGCGCTTAAGACTCCTATTAACATCAGCAATGTTCCTAGATATAAGGGAAATTCTGGTGATGCCACTTTTACTAACCCCGCCAAACCTCCACCGAATAAAAACGCACCTAATGCTATTATAGCTGAACAACCACATATCTTACCAATTTTCATTTCCACTCACAATATAATTTATGATCTTAGGTTAAAAAAGTTTTATGATTTATTATTTTTTCAAAAAATATGAAAGAAAGCTTTTTAAATTAATTTTTATGGAGTAATTTAAAGGATGAACTTTTTAGCACTTACCAAATAATTAAATTATGGATGAGGAAAAGTTAATCGAGGAAGTGCTGAGAAAATATAAAAACATAGCTACTGTAGGCTTTTCAAAAGATCCATCAAAACCGGCTCACCAAGTTCCTAAATTTCTAATAAGTAAAGGATATAATGTTATACCAGTTAACCCATCCGCAGACGAGATTTTGGGGAGAAAAAGTTATAAATCAGTGCTTGATGTTCCAGATCAGATAGACATTGTAGAAGTTTTTAGACCATCAAACGAGGTACCAAAGATAATTGATGAAGTGTTAGAGAGAGTAAAGAGGCGTGGAGACGTTAAGGTGATATGGTTACAAGAGGGGATAAGGAATGACGAAGCTGCTGAGAAGGCTAGGAAAGCGGGGCTTATTGTAATTCAAGACCGTTGTATGTATAAAGAATATATGAAAAAGATTGCTGGAGTTAATTCTCCACCTCCAGTTTCACAAATAAATACTTGAAAAAACAAATAAAAAATATGGTAAAAACAAAAAGAAGAGATAATGAAAAGAAAAGAACATTAAAATATTTCCTCCCCCTCCTTTTATTATTCTTAGTTCCCACATTTTCACCCTTAACAAAATCTCAGATATCGTTATCCTTCTCTGTAAACCTCTCGTTAATTTACACATCGGAACAAGCTCTAACTCAAAACGGGTTGGTTTACTTAGTAATTAATGTTAGCGGAACAGTAAACTACCCTCAGAGTGGAAATGTATCTTACACAATAAACTCAATAAGCGATTATCTAGAAGGGACTAACTTACCACCATATTACCCTGGTGGAATAATTGTTTCTAAACCTGTAGTTATTGGAAATTTAGTTTACTTTATATATGTACCGGGTATTTCGACTTTTAGCCCACAAACTAACATTACACAAGATGAATTAGCATATGTAAGCACTGGATGGGAAAACAAAGGGGTTATCATAACTAGCGGTTTCACTGAATGGGTAAGTAAGTATAATAATACTCTTTTAGCATTATGGTACCCTTCAATAAGCTCACAAAAGGCTTACCTTTTAACTATTGTTAATAACACAGTTATAGCTAACGTTTCGTTAGACGTTATCAACCCGACCACTTTGACGGTGGTGAACAATAGTGAAATAATAGTCTCAAACTCTACTTCTAAGATGTTTTTAACGTCCCTGACATCTAGCAATTTATATAAAGCACAACTGCCCTCACAAAACTTTTACATAATAAATAGTAAGGGGGAAATAGTTGAAGAAATACCTCAATATAAAGGGGAGAACCCTAGTGACGTATTAGTAATTAATTCTACTTATTTTATAATAACCTATTACATAGACAATAATACGTATTTCGTAGCATACAACCCAATCTCTAAGGAGATAATTTACGTTAAGGAGTTTAGCGGAGTCTCTACAATAGAATATTACGACAAATTATTCCTTATAAATAGTGTCATATTCAGCGCTTCTAATAGCGAGATATTTTACGAGAACTTTGTTTTTACCGAGAATTGGAATACTTTGTGGGAGGAGAGTGGTTCTTCGACCTTACCTACGATTGATATCTCCCTTGCAGAGGCTATATACGAGATCAATGGAGAATACTACGTGTTTTTAGATTCTGAAACGTCTTCTTTATCACTAATTCCTCCATCTATAAGTATAAGCTCAAGTCCTAAATCAGTATTTATAGGGAGCAAACCCCAACCATTTACCATTTCAGTAGAACAACTAAGATACAATGGATACACTGAAATCTTAATCAGCTGGAATGAAAACGTTAAGTCTTATTACGAAATTTTCGTAAATGATACACTAGAAGGAACGCCAGATGAGAATTTGTTCACCCTTAATATAACAAGAAATACTACGTTAATTATTACTATTGAGGCTGTTAACTATTTCGGTGAAATAAATGAAAGCATAAAAGTACCAGTAATGGTATTCTATAGCCAACAAAATCAATCAGAAAATACTACTACAACAACTTATGTGCCAACAACAATAACAGCAACAACTACTAACGTGACTAGCGTAAATACTACGACAACTATTACTACTCAGAGTAATAGGGTAACATCAACTTTAACCAGTGGATCTATAATCACTAACATCCAGCAGCCTATCCTAAACATTGACTTAACTTCTATATTGATATCGGTAGTCATAATAACTATCTTAGGAATTTTGCTGTTAAGGAAAAGATAATAAAACGTTAGGTCTACTGCCAGTTATGTGCCATAAGGCTATAAAAGGTATTAACGCGACTGTGAACCTCTTTTTGTCGTTCAAGAACCTCGATAGTATTTCAACCATTATAGAGTAGTATTTATCCTTTAATTCGTCCATGTACTTACTCGTATCACTTTTAGAGAGTATTGATAATATAATATTACCTATTAATTTTTCTATACTATCGTCCTTAATTTGAGATAATATAGATTTAAACATATTATCATATTCTCCATCCTTTAACAACAACAAACTCCCCAAATATATTATTAAATCTAGTAAATTAGAGGAGGAATTAATTTTATTAGCATTATCATATAGGACAAGTTTGGCAACTGTTGAGGCTATTTTTATAGTATTTTTTGCATTTATACTCTTTATTTGTTTAGAAAACCTCTCAAGGTCTATGAAGTCCTGAAGAACAATCTTATATTCGTACTTCTCTCCACTGGCTAAACTTTTCATTAACCTAATCTGGTATATTTTTAACAAATCGAGAAAATCGTAATCATCAGCCTTATTTCCCTTAATCTTTTTCAGAATTTCCTCGTATAATTCATAACTCAATTTCTCCGCCAATTCTAATGTAGTCTTAGCTGATTCTTCCTTAGGATGGGTTAAAAGTAAAGTGTAACCAATTCCAGCATCGAGTCTCTTCTTTAAATCGTCTAAATAGGAATAAATGGAATTAATATCGGTAGTAGGGAATAAAAAGACGAAATCGGAAATCTTCTTCACTTCTTCTTGGTCGAGTCTTTCTCCTCTGTTTAACTTATTATAATTCCTCCTAAACTTTTCGTATAATATCGCAAGTTTTAGCAAGTCCCTATTTGAGAGGGCTAAACTTGCTAGATAACCGTAAATAAGAGATGCAATTAACGAGTTACTTACAGAGATCTTATCCAATTTGTTTTCATAATATAGTATTAACGAGAGGGGAAAATCCTTATATGGTAAATTCATTCTTTTCACTAAATCCGCAATCTTTTCTGAATATTTATATGTCAAATAATAGAACGATATAAGAGAAAGGTAATAAAGCTTATTAAAGTAAATTGAGGAGTCAACTAAATCATCAAGAACTGCGTCTATCCACTCTGTTCTCCCACTTTTAATTGACGAAACAAGGATATCGAAAACCTTGTCTATACATTTACTAACCTTCGCCCTCAACACAATTCTTATATCACTTAATAACGAATATGGTTCCAGTAATGAGAGTGCTCTAACACTACCCTTTTTAGATATAATAACGTCTCTAGTGTTATCGATTTTTCCTAGCAATTGCTCGCAATATTCCTCTCCAAAATTTGAATTAAATTCTATAACTTTTTCCTTTAGAGGTAATAGTGAATTAATAACTAGCGGATGAGTTAAATCCCCAAGCTCTTTAAGTGCTTTTACTTTAGGCTTTTTAAAAATATAATAGCCTAAATCGTGGTAAGAGAAGAGATTGAGAAGCTCCCTTTCAAATTCCTTATCGCCCATGAACTGTGACGCCATTTGTAATATCTTTTCAGAAACCTTGGTTAAGTCTATGTTATTAATCTGATCTGTGCCATAATCACTATTTATAGGTATTTCTAACTCCTCTTCAAATTTACTAAACCATTTAATAATTATATCTTCAGCCGAGACGTTCCTATTTAAAGATTTCATGATAAATAAGGAAAGACCCTTAGGTATTGGAGTTTTATATTTATTATACACGTAAAGAAGCGGTAAATACCAAAGTACTTTATTCGGATCAGCATCAAAAATCGTATTATAAACATATTCGAACATTTTTTCCCCTTGGTTTAAAACTTGATTCACTCTAGTTTGCTTTATAACAATACCTTTAGGTTTTAGAACTTTATACAAATCATCAGTGAGAACTATAATCATTCTTTCACCCCTTATTTCTTCCTTAAGTTTTTCTATATATTTATAATTATTACTATCGTGATAGTCAATGACCTTTGCGTCCTCACACATAGAGTTTATCCTGGACTTCATACTATTTGCAATCATTGACTTACCCGAACTCAAGGGACCTACAATTACCACGTTGTTGTTGTTAAAGAGACTAAAAACCCCTTGATCTATGTAATCTGTGAACTCTATCGGTGTAGGAGAATAAAATACACAATCTCCACTATTCCCCATACTCGGAATTTCTGATAGGGTTCTTTTAGCCTCCCCCGGTAGAAATCCGAATAAGAAGTCTAGGTAATAAAATACTATTTCCCTCCACGTTGTTGACAGTTCCTCCCAGTCCTTTCTTAAATTGTTACCAACATACTTACTCTTTATAAAATCAAGTAACCCTTGTCCCTCTGTGGGCTTTGAGTATATTACCCTTTTAAACCTATTAACGATCTTTAGTTTTTCTTCAAGCTTATTTTTCTTGTTTAATTCTATTGCTTCTTCCAACAAAGGGGGTATGAAAGTTGATATTACATGATTGTCATCACCTATTGAGATCACACTGTAATTCAATATCTTATCATTGATCGCCACACCCTTTTTAGACAAAAACTTGATAGCAAATGACAATGGAAAAAGAAATATATAGCCCCTTAACTTTTCACCTCTTTCTCCCAGTTTTTGTTTCCCAGATAGTAAATTGATTACATAATTTCGCCCTACAAATACCACGTCACCTTTAGATTTTACGTAATCCCTCCAATTTAGAAATTCTTCTTGATTTCTGAATTCGTTAGGCACTTCAACACATTTTTCACAATATTTTTTTATGCTGGGTTCAGAAAACGGCGTAGTACGTATGAATTTCGTGTGCTTAACTGCATCCCTTAAAGCCTTAATGGACGTAATCTTTCTCATGCATGTATCAATAAAGCTAAGAAGTATTTATTGGTTAGCCAAACTTCATTAAAATAAAAAAATCGATAATTATAGCTGTTAGTTTGAAATAATTTTTCTAATCCCCGCATAAGTTATTAACGCGAAAACTATAGTTAAAATGATCAAATATTCTAGTACTTCCTCTGATAATCTCACATAACCATCTGTACTAAACATATCTCCTATTAACATTAACGAAATTGATAAGGCCAGTAATATTGAAAGAAATATGCTTTTCATATGTTATCCGTCAATTACCAGCTTATAAACTGTTGTATACTTATATATACTAATACAATTCATTTCTAAAAAAGAATAAAATAGAATTAACACGAGGGAATTTAGTGTTTCTCACCCTACCTATTCCACTATTAGTTAGCTTTATAATAATCTAGATAAGATAGTTCATAAATGGAACTTCCTTGGACGTTCATTGACGATTTAAATATAAAGTTGAGCCATAAAGAGTTTGAAGATTTAGTAAAATCGTCAAGAAATATACTAGAAGATGTTAAAGATATAGACACTAAATTTATATTAAGATCTAAGTATATATATGCTAGCGCTATAATATCCATAGTAATTTTCGTTATATTATACTTCAGTCTGAACTATTTCACTTATCTATCTCTCTTAATACTATTGTTATCATATGTTTTAGGCTACTTTTTATCGTGGTTATTTAGAAGCCTATTTATTCTATTGACTTCAATCTTATTTGTAACACTTGCGTTTATATTCATGCGCGTGTTTTTATCTCCTATTATAGCTAGTGTGTTGATAGCGTCTATTATACCATTAAATTGGAGTTACTTATCTAATCTAAATTCTGAACTAGTATTTGCAATAAGTAGTTACGCGACAAATCTGTTGGCTGATTGGGATGATAGAAAATATGTTAATGAAGATGACGGGTTTTCAGTAACTTTAAGAAGAGGTAATGCGAGGGTAAACCCTTATAGGGCGGACATGTCAATAACTATATCATTAAAAAATAAAGAAAAAATAAACGCAGAAGTCATAGTCTTTGCCTTAAGGAAGGGTAGGATTGGATATATAATAAAAATCAAAGTTAAGAAATGGAAATTATTTGATGAGTCATTTAAAAACCTTTTAGCTGAAGCCCTTAATGAATTGAGAGGTTATGTTAACGAATTATTTAACTTGAAAGAATGGGAACTAGGATGAACTCAACCTTCAAATAACCAATTTTAAATATATTAGGATTAAGAGACAGAAAGCCTCGTCAGGGGAATGGATAGTCCCTTATATTTCTTTTTCCTAATTTCCTCTTAGCCATGTTATCAACACCCCTCCTAAATTAATGGGACTGTAGGGAAGCAACCAGTATCCCTCTCAAGGGACTAGACATAATTTGGATGAAAGTCCTCTTTCCATGTGGGGCCTTCACATTCTGATCTAATGAAAAAGGAAAATTAGACTATCCCTCTAACAATTCCGTTGAACTGAGGAGGAACATCTGTAACTGAAGGAAAATTAGTTTGAAAATGGGTTATCACCAACAAGGGGTTTGGGCTTCACAGGATCTCACAATATTTAATACTAATCTTTATCCCTTGGACTTTAACAGAGCACGGAAAACCCTTTTTTATCCGTCTACCCCTAGGCTTTCGTTTCACTTATTTTATCTTTAATCGTGATAAGGTGTAAGGGCTTAAGCCCTCACGTGTGGGTTATAGGACTCTAACATCACGGGGCCAACCCCGCAAATCCCTTCAACTTACATCGACATAAGAGTTATCCTTAAGTGAGAAAAGCTTGTTATAAATGACATAAAAAGATCTCTGTGTTAACATTAAAAAGATCCAGCCCTTGATTAATAGCAAGAAATTAACATTAACTTATACGCCTAACTTGATCCATAGCCCACATCATAGGGCAATAGCCACCACACATTGTGCAAGCCTTAACATTTGGTTTTCCGAATTGTGTATATACTGCATAAGCCCTTTCTGGATCTATAAGTTTAGAAATCATTTTATCCCACTCTAACTTACCCCTATAGTAACTTACCTCATCATCCCACTTTTTAGCCTTCTTACCCAATTTAACAACATCAGCCGCATGTGCTGCAATTCTATACGCAATAACCCCTTCCTCAACTTGCTTAACATTTGGCAGACTTAAGTGTTCAGCTGGCGTTAGATAGCATAAAAGATCAGCCCCTGCAGCAGCTGAAATGGCGGCACCTATTGCTGAAGCTATATGATCATAAGGTGCACCAACATCAATAGGCAATGGGCCTAAAACATAATAAGGTACACCACCAGTCAGTTTTTTCATTAACTTGACGTCCCAAGAAATCTCGTTTAAAGGTACGTGACCCGGCCCTTCCACCATTACTTGGACTCCATGAAATATCGCGTCTTTAACAAGCCTTGCGGTTTCTAATAACTCAGCTATTTGAAACTCATCATGGGCATCCGCTGTTGCACCAGGTCTTAAAGCGTCTCCTAGTGAGATTACGGCGTCATATTCTTTAAACATTTCTAAAATATACCCCCAGTGCTTCCTATATGGGTTTTCAGAATTATTGTGGATCATCCAACCGGCTATCATATCACCTCCCCTAGATACTATCGGGATAACTCTATTGCTCTTCAGAGCCCTAATCGCTAAGTCTTTAGTTAAACCAGCGTGAATAGTCATAAATGCAACTCCGTCTTTCAGATGCTTTTCCACAACGTTAAGTAGTTCATCTTCGGTGAAATATGCTCCTCCAGATTTTTTCTTGAAAGATTCAATAAACGCTTGGTATACTGGCACAGTACCAACTGGTAAGTCACTTGCTTCAATAATTTTTCTCCTAATATAATCTAAATCCCCTCCCGTCGACAAGTCCATTAAAGTGTCTCCCCACTTATTAGCGACCTTAACTTTCTCTAGCTCCATGTTAACATCAACCACTTCACTAGAAGTTCCGATATTTACATTGACTTTTGTTGTAAGCCCTTTACCTACGGGGACTAATTTCTTACTCGGCCTCTTAACATTCCTTATTAATATGATTTTTCCTTCAGCTATTCGTCTTCTGACTTTTTCAAGAGAAATTCCCTCTAATTTACTTACTGCTTTCATTTCGTCAGTTATTTCTCCCCTCTTTGCGTCATCTATTATGGCCATTAGGATATATTGTAAAAAGTTAGTTATAAATCTTATTATAAACAAAATTACTCTCATAAAAAATATTATTTCAAACATTGATTTAATGCTTCATATAACTCATCAATATCGACACCTAAGATGAAGGGTTGTGTATATAACTTTTCCCTCTTGGATAGAGCCTCTTCAATCCTCCTTAAGTCCTCTTCAGTGGTAAAGAAGTCCCCGGTAATTTCAACTCTGCCATCTTCAAAAACCCGCAATATTACAGTCTTACCTTGTTTTGACCTAAAGGAGTACTCGCACCTCATCACCTTAAATAAGTCCACATGGGATTTGAATATTTCCATCTTAACTGTTCAGATAAATCGACCTCTAAAGGCGTTAATTCGCCCTCTTCAAGTTTAAAAACAGTAGAAAAACCCTCAATTAGGGAATTTAAAGCCTCATTTCTACTTACTTTATACCCTAAAAGCTCAGAAATCGTAGTAACCCTTGCTTTAGGAGTTCCCCTCTGAACCTCCTTAACCTTAGGACTTTTAATGACGCTCATATACTCTAGGTTTGTAGCGTACATGAAAGTACCGTGAACTAAAATTGCCCCCCTTCTTATTGCCCCCGCCATTCCAACAACTTTCTTACCGTTAACTACCACGTCATTTATGGGTACGAACTCCCCTTTTAAGCCAAACTTGCTTAACGCCAATGTTAATGCCTTACTAACCTTCTTATAAACCTTGACCATGTCGTCTCCTTTAACTGCCACACTCCACGTGATTTCACCGTTTTCATCGTGTAATGCCGGCCCACCACCGGTAAACCTCCGCACTAAAGGTATTTTTAACTTGTTTAACTCCTCTTCATTAACCCAATCCTTCACAGCTAAGAACCTACCGAGAGTTAGCGTTGTAGGTGAGAAATTCCAAAGCCTGACGGTTTCCTCAATCAAACCTTGAGATAGTAAGATTAACATTGCTTCGTCTAATGCCATTTGTCTATCTCCAGAATTGCCTCCTTCAATTATTAGCCTCATATATTAAAACTCATAATTAAACATAAAAATATGATTACCGTTATTGGTTCTGGCCCGGCTGGAATTTATGCGGCAATAACTGCCTCATCACTGGGGGAGAAAGTAACACTTATTGAACAAAATGAGAGACTTGGAGGCACTTGCGTACTTTACGGCTGTATTCCCTCGAAAGCTATGTTACATCCCTTAACGCTCGCTTATGAGCTAAGCAGAATAGGTATTGAAGTTAAGATTGAATATGAAACTTTAAGGAAATTAGCAGCTGATGCCATTTCCCGTCTTTCCAAAGGAGTAGAATACATGCTAGAATCCCACGGAGTCAACGTAATTAGAGGGAAGGCAAAACTAAAAGGGAAAGATGTGGAGGTTAATGGACAAAGCGTAAAGAGTGATAAAATAGTTGTAGCGACTGGTACTTTGAAACCCACTGGAGGTATTGCATCGGATGATTTGCCCTATCTTGAGAAGGACTTCAATAGGATAGTTGTACTTGGGGGTGGTGTTGGCGGAGTTGAATACGGTTGGCTACTGAGAATGTCCGGTAAAGAGGTTTATATTGTTGAGAAGGAGAGCCTGCTCTTACCGAAACACGATAAGGACTTGAGAGAGGCTGTAACAAACCAGTTCAGAAGAATAGGTGTTAAGTTAATCTTGAATAGTGAGGCAAAAGTCGAGGGTAATAAGGTTATATTAAGCGACGGAAAGGCGTTGGAAGGCGATTTAATCCTAATAAGTTTTGGTAGGAGGGCAAATTTGGAAGGTTTCGAGGAGTTACCACAGGATGAGGGGTGGTTAAAAGTTAATGAATACATGGAAACTCTTTATAAAGGTATTTATGGTGCTGGTGACGTAACTAGGTCATTTACTGCGCATGAAGCTATACATAAGGGATTAATAGCCGGTTTGAATGCTGTAGGTATTAGAAAAGCCTATAACGGGCAAATAGTTCCTAAAGTTATTTACACAATGCCACAAATAGCCTATGTTGGAAATACCGAAGACGGTGAGTGTATCAAAGTAAACATGGTAAGTATTGCTAGGGCTATTGCGGAAAAGGAGACTGAAGGTTTTGTGAAGATTTGTTTTAAAGAGGGCAAGATAGTTGGCGCTGTAACTTTTTCAGAAAGGGCTGAGGAAATAATAACTTTAATAGCGTTAGCGATGAGATTAAACGCTAGTCTTGAACAATTACTTGACTTTCAATTTCCACATCCATCATATTTAGAGGCGATATGGGAGGGTGTTTATGAAGCTCTGCGACAAAGAGGTAAGTAAGATTGGTTTAGGAACGTGGAAAATGGGAGGAGGTTACTGGACGCCAGAATACGGCAAAGAACAAATTTACATTGAAGCCATAAGGTATGCGATAAGTAGGGGGATTAAAATCATAGACACTGCGGAAATGTACGGTGGCGGTCATACTGAGGAAATTGTAGGCGAAGCTATTTCAGTATTTGACAGAGAATCACTTTTCATAATCACTAAGGTCTGGAACAATCATTTGCGATATGATGATGTTATAAAGTCGGCTAAAGGGAGTTTGAAGAGGTTGAAGAGTAAATATATAGACCTGTACTTAATACATTGGCCTAACCCAAGAGTACCGTTAAAGGAAACACTTTCAGCGATGGAGAAACTAATTGATATGGGTATAGTCAGATGCATCGGAGTCAGTAACTTCGATAAAAGATTACTTGATGAAGCAATACACACAACTAGTAAGTACGAAATATTAGCTGATGAAGTAGAGTATAGTGTGTACAATTTAACCCCAGAGAAAGAATTGATCCCATTCGCGGAAGAAAACGGGGTTAAAATAATTGCGTATTCCCCCTTAGGTCAAGGTCAAATAAAATACGAGACAAAGCTTTCAGATATTGCTAAAAAATACGGCAAAACACAGGCTCAAATTGCCCTAGCATATGTCATGAGAAAGTCAATACCTATACCAAAAGCAGTGGAAAAGTCGCATATTAATGAAATTACAGACTCGATAAATATTACACTTTCAGAAGAAGACATTGAAGAAATTAGGAGGAGATTTCTTTGAAAATTCTCATTTCGGCTGGGACTTATTATTTTATAAAAAAGGGAATTAAGTATAGTGAAACCGCTTACGCTCTCCAAATAGGAGGGTGCAAGTCGAGCTGTAAGTTTTGTACTCAGTCGATATTAAGTAAGGCTGATAAAACATTCCTTTCAAGGGTGAAGTGGTACCCAGTTGAATTAGATGAAATTTCTCATTATTTATCAAAGTTCGCAAGGTTTTGCTTACAAACAGTTATAAAAGATGGGTTTGAGGAAGAGGCCTTAGAAATACTTAAAAGAGTTAGGACGAAAGGGAAGTCAGTAACTACGACACCAGTAAGTATCGATAGTTTGATCAAATTTAAGGAAGCTGGAGTTGATTATTTAGGAGTCGGATTAGACACTGTAAAGTCATTATGGGACTACGTCGGAAAACCTTATACATTTGATGAGTACATGAAGTTTATAAAAGATGCCGTAAACGTGTTCGGTAAAGGCCGTGTATATGTTCACCTCATTGTTGGCCTAGGGGAGAGCGATGAGGAGTTAATAGGGTTAATGAGAAACCTTTACGAAATAGGTGCTGAAGTAGCACTATTTGCCTTCACTCCAGTAAAGGGAACTCCATTTGAGAACTTACCTCCGCCACCACTGGAAAGGTATAGGAGAATTCAGATGATAAGGCAACAGTTAGCCAAAAAAGATATCAGACTTTACTTCCTAACCTCTGGCTGTCCGTCTTGCGATAGGCCTTATTATAATGAAAGTCCTACTGACAAAGACTTATATAATGTACCATTAAGGGATTTAAAGTGGTACTCGCGTTCAGAATAATGAGGAAATTTACTGTAATCAGCATAACTGGAGGTAGTTGTTCGTTAAATTGCTTCTATTGCACTGCAAAATATATTAACTCTATGGAACCAGCTCTTACACCAGAAACTTTAAAGAAAAAAATAGAAAGCCTCTATCAACGCGGTGTCAGGGGGTTTCTAATAAGTGGTGGTTTTAACGAGAAGGGAGAATTACCAATAAAACCGTTTATAAGTACGCTAAGAGAGTTAAAGAGAAAATATGAAGATATAGTTTTTAACATCCACCCTGGATTATTAGATTTGCAAACAATCGAAGAACTCTCCGACATAGTGGATATAGTAGATTATGAGTTCGCTTACTCTCCTAAGGCTTTTTACTCTAAAGGGTTAAAGGAAAGGAAAAGAGAGGATTATATTAAAACATTAGAGTGGTTAATAGACAGAGGCCCCAAATACGTTGTCCCTCACATAATGTTAGGATTACCTAATGACTACCCGTACAAGGCTATTGAAATAATTGCCAGATATAAACCATATCTTCTAAATTTCTTAGTATTCATACCTACTAAAGGGACTCCTTCAGAAAGAGTTAAGAATCCCAGTTTAGATGAGGTCTTAGAATTAATGAGGTTTGGGTCTAGGCTAATGAACGGAAAGGTGAGCCTAGGCTGTATGAGACCTTTTTCACTTAAGCAAGAGTTAGACAGAATAGTAATTAAGGAAGGAATAGTTGAAAGAATTGCTAACCCCGCAAATAATGTGGTAAAGGAGTTCTCACTTAAACTTTATGATGCGTGTTGTAGCTTGCCAGAAGAATTATTACCTAAATTTAAGTTGGAATAAGAATCCCCTCCTTATCTAGCTCGTTTAGGAATTTAGCGTTTTCTTGCACTTCTTTTTCATCAAATTGTAATTTAGGCACTAACTCTCTAAACACACTACAGTCATATATAGTTCCAGCGTACTTAAGCAAGGCTTTTACGTAAGAGGGGAGGAAAAGTTTCGCAAGGGATAGTGGGACTGGTATTTTCACTCCCCTTTTTGATAGTGCTTTAGAGAATAGTTCAAAAAATACAGTTAAATTCACTGGATCGCATTCAGTAACATAAAAGTAGTTCTTTGACGCCCTTTTACCGTTAGCTATAGCGTCTATTGCTTCTGCAATATACCTACTACTTACTGGCATAAAGTTTAGGTTTAAATTTGGTATTATTCCCCTCCTAACCAATTTATAAATCTGTATAAATTGAACATGTGCGTTAAATCTGCCGTAAACAAGTGTGGGCCTAAATATAAAGGCTTTATCCCCCAGAATTTTATAAACTTCTAACTCCCCTTGAAGCTTAGTTTTCTCAAAGGGGCTCTGAGGGTTTAGACCTTCACCTATCTTTTCCTCTACTTTAACATATCCAGTCCTACCGTACGTAGAACCGCTGAGATGAATCATAATCTTACCGTATTTGTTAACAATTGAAGCTATAGTTTTAGGGACTTCCGTATTTGATATTCGTAATTCTTCTTCACTACCACTTATTTCTCCTATAAAGTTGACCACCACGTCTGAACTTTTAATGAGTTCTGAGAGCTTTTGCTCATCTTTTATATCTAAGTTTACAACTTCTACTTTCTTATCCTTTAAGATTTTAACATACTTCTCCTTAACTGGGTTTAAACTCTTATAAGTCACGGTAATATTGTGTTTTTCTGAAAGAAAATATGCTACATTTGTTGATATGAAGCCTAAGCCTAAGAAAAGTAATTTCATTAAAAAGAAAATATTGTGAAGGATAAAAATTATTTGTTAGGAGATTCAAGCTCTTTAGGCAAGACATTACTGAAGAGCTCCGCACACCTTTTGAAATCATTACTTATTTTTTCTATCAATCTTTCGGCAGGAATAGCCCTATATATAAACCTAGGCCTTCCTCCCTTAGAACTCTGGTCTTTCATCCTCTCTACAAAACCTAATGAAACGAGCTTGTTAACACTTCTATTTATTGAAGCTTTAGAGAGCTTTAGTTCCTCAGCTAGTGTGTCCTCGTTCTTCCCCCCGCTGTTCAGTAACGCCTTCAACACTTGAAAATCTGTATCTGAAATATCATAGCAGAAATTAAGAGCCTCTATTAGACCTACCTCTTTACCAGAAGGTAACCTGACACGAACTATTTCTAATTCCATACTAAATCACAATATATACTTTAAATACACATATTTAAATCTTTGTATTTTTAAGCAATTAGCTTATTAGCTAATGATTACTTTTAATCGTATTTCGGATTATTATAAGAATTAACACTAATAAAGAGATTAAAAGTAAGATAATTAAAAATGTATTACCGTGAGTGGAAGTACTCTTTGGAGGGGTTGAAGTGCTGGCTCCTAAGGTTAAAACTTGAGGTGATGTCAAATTAACAAAAGTCTTAAAACCACGATACTGCAGAACGTAATATCCCGTAGGTAAATAAACCGTAAAGATATGAGATGTCACGTTAAGACTAAATTCTCCGTTTATGTGAAGAGGAGAGACAACTATGTCAAGACTAATTGGTGTGTAATTAAGACCATTAATTATTATTGTTAACCTTTGAATCGCTTGTGAAAAATACACCGTGTCATTAGAGTAATTACTCACATAATAGTACCCGTTAGCAAAAAACGAAAAAGCAGTCGAATTCTTGGTATAGAATGTTAACGAGTTAGAAGTGGTATAGAATATTGTCCCGTTAACAACTACTCCCCAGAGAGTACCTGAAGGCAACCCTTTCTCCTTTACTATAATTTCATGTAAAGGAATTAGGCTTAAAGTTTGTAGATTCTTACCTATTACTAACCCGTTAACAACAAGTATAGGAGTGAAATTTAACCCCCTTATATAAGTTAAGTTCAGCAAGAAAATAGAACCATTCGCATAAATATAATTGTTGACGAAATATCCATTGCCTACAAAACCCTTAAATACGTTAGAAATTAAATACCCAGTAGAAGTAATGACATAAATATTACTACCTAAACATACGTAAGATCTAACACTACCATTAATCTTTGCAACGAGATTGTTATCTTCATACAATGTGTTATTAATTACATAAAATAAAACGCCGTTGTGAAACGCTATAAAAGTCAGATTACCTAAAGGCAGTTTATAAATTATGGGATAAATAACTTCATGAGAAGTAATGTTAATAATAACATTATTTAGAACGGTGGAGTTATAGTAAACAGTGAAATTTAATGATTTTACAAGTCCTAAGTAGTTAAGGATTACATCGCTTAAACTAACCATTTCTACAAATGAGGAATTATACATTACAACATAGGTGTTTAATATGGAGTAGTTATAATTCGAAATATATCCCATTATTTTTATAGTAATCGGGACGTTTGACGGAAAATTAGAGGAAATTAAAGTAATGTTGGATCCATTAAAGTATAATTGAGGTACTATAAAGTGAGGTAAAATGAGCCCGTAAACACCACTAGAATTCGCATAAACCAGAATCTCATGCTCAAAACTATTAGGAACCACTTTAGATCCTAAAGGGAAGAATTGTTGTGATGCAATACCTATAATCTTAGTAAAGTTAATTGTCGTATAGTAAAGGTTTTCCATATTAAACGGATTTTTAACCATGACAGAACCATTAGAGAAGACAATTAGGAGATACTTATCACCACATATGCTACTAACGTACGAAACCTCTGAAGGAGATGGCGATGATAAGGTAATAAGTGAAAACTGTAGTATTACGATCAGGACGAATAGAAAAACATTCAAAGCCCTCATTATATATACTAATTTGTTGTGGAGTTTAAAGGCATTTTAGTAGAGGAGGAAGAACTAGAAAAGAAAGGGATAAACAAAGAGTTAATTAGGAGAAAACTGGAAGAAGAAGGCTATGTAATAGTAAAAAAGAAAAGCAATCAAAACGTCTTAAAAACCTTTGAAGAAGACAAAACTACACTTGTTTGTGACAAGGAGGAGATAATCTTTAGAGTCTTATTATTGTCCTCAACAATAGCTAGAATCATAGTAACTGAAAAGATAACGACAATAATAACGTTTAACGGGAGAAAAAGTTTAACATATTCCTTCAAGATAAGTAGAGATGCGTCAATGAGAGGAATAAGAGATTCCCTTAAGAAATCCTCATCCTTTATAAGCTTCTTAGACAACTATATCCGATTTCTTAAAGATAACAATGATGATGCGGTAATCAACTGGTTAAGGGAATTTATAAAAGAAAAAGGAGAGCAATTAAAGATGTAAAGAGTAGAAACAAAAAATCATAAATACCTTCTTAAAACGCTTAACGGGTTAGTTAAATTAGCAGTTAATAAAGCCTCCTCTGGTGAATGGCCGAAGGCAAAGGCTAATAACTGACTGAAGTAAACTATAGGCATCCTCAAATCTTCACCGTACAGTTCAGCAATCTTATTCATATTAGTCTCCAATGCTACACCACCTAATGGACAGTCAACTACTAAGATCTCAGCACCATTTCTCCTAGCCTCTTTTAGTATCCTCGCCTCTAAGTTTAACGCAACATTTATATCAGAGTATACGTGAGGACCTCCACAACACATAGTTTTGGCCTCGAAGGGCACAACTTCAGCCCCAGTAGCCTTCAGTAACTCATCCATGAAGAAAGGTCTTTCGGGGTCGTCCTTAATCCTCATATACCCAGTTAATATATATTGCTTCGGCCTTGCATACAAGCAACCATAGTATGGAGCAACTTTCAACCCGTTTAAAGACCTTTTTACCCTAGCCTTTACACCCTCTGGCCCTACAGTATTATATATAAACTCGACTGCATGAATCATCAGCAACTGTAAGTCATATGGTTTCTCACCCATCTTCTCAAGATACATATTGACTTTCTCTCTTAGCTTAGGATACTTTGACATGTAATAGTGCGTCCTTGAAAGTGAGTAATGACATCCTGGACATGCAGACATTACAGTATCTGCACCCATCTTCCTAGCCAATGATAAGTTCCTCGCTGGTAATAGCAGCCCAGCCATAGTATTTACGTTCTTAACCTCTAGTGCACCACAACAGTTATAATCTTCAATCTTCTCATACTCCAGTCCTAGATCTTTAGCTACTAATGCTAATGATACCTCGTATGGTTTACCCATGCCATCTAACGAACAGCCAGGGTAGAATGCTACCTTACCATATGGGTTATTTATCCTAATGCTCATTCTGGTCTCACCTCCTCCTTCATGGCTTCTTCTAAAACTACCTTAATTTTCTCCCAGTTCTTTACCCTATTCGGCTTGAGCAGATCCTTTACTAACCCAGATCTTAACATGGCCCCACCCATAACTATGAGGTCTTTCAAACTCAAGGAAACAAAACCAGCTTTCGCTGAGGCAGCACCTAATGTCAATTCTGAAATCCTACCACCGTTGTTCATGACAGTCTCCAGGAACAATTCATCAAATACTGTACCGGGATCCTTCTTGACCAGTCCATGCTTTAATAAGTAATTATGAATAGCGTGAACCACTTCTTCGACTAGTACACCTTTTGGACATCTATGAGTACACTTCTGGCAAGACACGCATCTCCATAAGCTATCTTGTAATTCAATTAACGCTTGTTTATCTCCTTTCCTAGCTAAGTCTATAAACCTCCTTGGACTATAGTTAGGATCATATTCTCTCATAGTACAGCCAGAAGTGCATGTACCGCATTGCCAGCATGCACTAATTGTATATCCTTCTAAAGTATTAGCTATCTCGTCCCATACTGACGGGTCATAGCCAGTCTGTGTCCTCTCTATTAGGAACGCATTCCAAGTACCATCTACTTCTACTCCATCTATTATTACTTTATCTTTTTGAATTACACCTTTAATTATGGGTTTTTCAAGCTCGGGAATGGGCATATTTCACCACCTTAAGGAAGGATTTTAAACCTAAAACAAGAGCTGTAGTTGAGAGGTGAGTAGGGAGCAAACCCGCCACCTTTTTATCAATTGCGAGATGTGTAGTATAATCTAAATACCTAACATATGCGTAAACCAAAAAAATGGAAGTACCGTAATAATTAGGCAAATCTAAACCAAAAATATCTAGGATTGACCTCAATTCACTTAGAGCTTTGAAGAAATCTTCCTCACTTTTTAAACTCACGTCATCCTTAAGTACATAAGTTAATGAGCCGCTATTCTTTTCCTCGTTCCAAATCCACCTATTCCATAGGGGGAATTTCTCTGGCTCTATGAAGTGAATAATCTCTTTTGCCATATCTTTAGCATCTTTGACATCAAGACCTTTAACCGTACTAACGAACTTACTTACCCTTTCGTCATAAGAAAGGGATGAATCTTTAAGAGTTGAATAAGCTTGAGAAAACACCGATATAGGAGTTGCCTCAATTACTTGATTATAAAACTTCTTGAAATGAAATAATGAATCGAATAACCCCTTTATGTCCTCCTCTCTTCTAATTTCCAAACTTTTCAGAAAATCAGATTTTAATTTCATTGCATCAAGTATTAAAGATAATGATTTCTTCGGATCCTCATTTTTAGTATTATTTATATCCCTATCTAACATTGCGTTAAAAATGTCTCTCACATAATCAACGCTTAAAAAAATTGTGTTAATGAGAAGCCACCTCTACCTTTACGGGCTCTTCCCATACACCTTTAGTAATGTACTCATAAGCTTTCATTGCAGCAGCATAACCTTCAGTTATTGAGTCCGAAATAGTCTTAGGCCCAGTTATTGCACCAGCTAGGAATATTCCTTTTCTTGTCGACTGTACTGGTAACCTATCTGGATCTAACGGTTTTACGAAACCATGTGATTCGAATTCTAAACCTAACACTTTAGCAACTTGCTTAGAACCTAAACCTAACTCCATACCATTTGCCAGTATTACCATGTCGTAAGGAACTACTAAAGCCCTATTCAAGTTCATCGTATCCTCACCCTTGATAATAACAGTATCATTAGGCCCTCTCATGAACTCTGAAATCCTCCCCCTAATGAAACCTACTCTGTACTCTAGTTGTGCTTTCCAGTATAGCTTGTCCTCCATTAAACCATAAGTCCTTATGTCCATGTAGTATATGTGAACTGTAGCATCTGGAATTCTCTGCTTAATCTCCATAGCTTGCTTTATTGAAACTGCACAACACACTCTTGAGCAGTATGTGTTACCAACTGTAGCATCTCTTGAACCTACACACAATAATATTGCAACCCTCTTAGGTGGAGTACCCTTAGTTGTAACTAGTTTATTCTCAGATAGCATTCTCTCTATATCAGAAATCTGATAGATGTTAGGAATTATACCATAACCGTATTCATACTTTCTCCTTGAGTCAAAATGTTCAAACCCTGAGGCTGCAATTATAGCATTAACTTTTTCAGTGGTAATTTTACCGTTCTTGTCTTTAATGTTCACAGTAAATCCATTACCCTCTTGTTTTACACTATCAACTATGCTTTCAAGATAAACTTTTACGTTATTATTTCCTTCAACAGACTTAATAAGTGGATCTATTACCTCAGAAGCCGGCCTTAGTTCGGGGAATAACAAACTATACTTTAACCTTTTAGGAGTACCACCAAGGAAGGACTCCCTTTCTACTAGGATAACATTAACACCTAAATTGGCTAGTTCTTTCGATGCGGAAAGCCCTGCGGGACCTCCACCAATAACTAAAACTTTTTCACCGGCCATCTTTCCACCTTATACTTAACATTTATTAAATAAAATAAATTTAAAAAATTTTGCTTTTCACTTTTGAACGGCTTTTTCTCCTTTGTACCACTTCACTCTGTCTGGTAAAGTTAGGTAGAAGTCGATCTTCCTATGAGGCTTGTATAAGTATTCTGGCTGTGCTTTGCCCTCCCTTAAATCAGCTAAATATTGCAAGAACTTCTCCTTGTAATCTTCTACTGGTACACCTATCTTCCTTAAGAAGCCTTCCACATCTGTTGCGTGCCAGTGAATTTGCGCTATCTTATATGGATCAGCTCCCATTAATATCGCCGCAAACTGTGCATCTGCTAGCACTGGTAAGTTGTAGTTGAAACCGTGAGCTTTACCAGCCCACTGGCTCTTGTCTAAAGTAGTTACACATCCAGTATCTGAAGTTACAAATACGTCAGCATGAGCTTCTTCTACTGCTGGTATTACCTTCTTGAATAGAGCGAAGCTTCTGCTGAATTCTCTCTCGGTTAATATGTGCCTAAACCCGAAACCACAACAGTCCCACCAGGTTGAGTAGTCTACAATTTTAGCACCAAAGTTCATAACGGTACCAGTTGGAGGTGCTGGTCTTCTTCCTTCAAATACGTTAGGATCGTAAATAGTATCTTCTGGTACTAACTTATAAACGTGGCATGGTGTGTGTACAGCTACTTTAATGTTGCTTACATCATACTGTTTATGTTGAGCAGCCTTCTTACTCATTACGAATAACCACTCTGAATAGTGAACAACCTCTTCTGGTACTACAATATCCATTCCTAATTTTCTCATAATTGGCCTTAGCTTATCCCTAATCTCCTTATGTAATATTATCATATTCCTTATTTCTTTATAGTGGCCAAATGAGGTACCACAATGGATTAACGGGAAGTAATCGGTTTCATAAGCCCTCCACATATTCCTTACGTAAACGCCCGCTAAGGCAACTGGGTTAGAAGCACCAGAAGCGTGATAATTCCAACCAGTACAAGACGTTTGATGAGGTTCGTCTAAATAATCAACTTCTAACTTGTTCATCATCCAGAATACTGAGGTCGGATAACCTGGTATGTGACCACATTGTCCACAGCTCTTGTGATTCCATAATTTATTTGTTGGGATCTTCTTTGGTAAGCCGTTTAGTGTTTGTACTTCTACTGGGTTATTATAGGGCTTTATATGATGTACTATTATCTCTCCTTCATCCTCCAGTTTGTATAACTCCTCCTTGATGTGTTGTAAGCCGTGGGGCGTACTGTACTTATAAATTATTCTTTGGTATACTTGATTCCAATCCACATCCTCTGCATAGGGAAATGCTGATTTAATTTCCTCATGCAACTTCTTCTCCTCTTCTTTACTCATACTCATTTTTCCACCTTTACTGACAATTATGTGAACTTGTGTATATAAACTTTCATTTTAAACATTTTATTATACTTTCGAAATAAGGAAAAAATTCCTAAAATAACGAAAAAAATGTTTTTTTATAAATCTAACCAATTATCAGGTAATTCGTCTTCGTTAAGTTCTCCTTTCTCCCATTTCTCTCTAATCTCTTCAAGTTGCTGTTTCCTCTCCTCATAGATGTCCATAATCATCTCGTATAAGTCCTCATCAACTTTCTTAATTGCATCTAAGACTCCAGCCTCAATAAATATAGTCATTAACTCAACTGCCGTCTGTAACGAGCTTTGCCAACCTATATCAGTCCTCTGCAATAAGTCAACCGGTATAGCCTTCCTATAAACGTCCATGTTCTTTGACTCCTCAATTGCTTGCGGTCCCCAATCTGGGAAGGCGTCAGGTTGAATCATGTTAGGAGTGACCTGGTTTCCGGTAGTTATGACTGTATATAAGACTCTTCTATAGGGTGCTAAAATCTCTTTAGCCGAAGGTAACCCAAATTGAACAGCGTATTCCCTAAGTAACATTATTAGCCCAGCTATCTCGTTATTGAACGGACATCTCATTGAACAGGTGTAACACTGTACACATGCCCAGACTTTCTTATTTACGAATTCCCATATCTTGTCCGCCGCATCCCTCATCATGTATTGGATCATTTCCCTAGGCCCATAGTCATAGAACTTAGTTGCAGGGCATCCAGAAGTACAAACGCCACAATTTAAACATCCTCTCAAGTATTCATTAAATCTGAAATCTGATTTTACTGCTTCCCAGAACTTCCTCGCTAGTTCTGCATCTTCTGGTGTAAGATTGCTCTTAAAATTCCTTATTTCCTCTGGTTCTATTTCTTGGTCTGTATAAGCCATGTCCATTACTCTTGGGTCTTCTGGTAGTGGTATAACTTTAGGTGGTGCCATTAAGTAATTTATATGAAAAGTTACTTATAAATTTTGTTAAAAAAATAATTTATTTCGTTTACTTTACTCTTTTAATTAGAATTCTAGTTACTCCTCCCTCTTGTTTAATGTCAAGTATTTGCTGACCAGTCCTCCTAGCCCATGCCTCAATGTCTGGTTTTGCAGCCGGGTCTGTAGCTAGTACTTCTAACACCTCACCCACTTGAATTTGCTTTATAGCCTTTGCAGTCTCCATTACTGGACCGGGACAATACATTCCTCTTACGTCCAGGGTTTTTGCGACCTTAACCTCTGCCATCTCCCTCACCTCAGATGAACAATACTATTCCACCTTCAGCTCTATCTAAAAAGGTCGCTACACCTACTACATCGTCTACAAATTCTGCTAGGTCTTCTCTCTTAATCCCGAAGAATTCCATGGTAGTACTACAAGCGAACACTTTTACTTCTCCTACTTCTTTAGCTTGCTGAATTAATTGATACCACATTGGGTATTTCATCTCTTGCATTTTTTTCATCATCATTGGGCCCATTTGCTCATAATTCTTGTCTATGGGGGCTGGCTGATTTTGCAACCCTTGTTTAGTTATGTTCTGTAGCCCCCAGAAAGTGAAGAATAGATTGACTTCATAACCAGCAGCTGCAGCACCTGACGTTAAAATTCCTACTGGCATTAGCTTATCTATCGTCCCGGAGAACACGATTATTGATAACTTTTTACTTTCTCCCATTTGTATTCCCAATCATAATTTTTAATTAAAATTATTTAAGCTTTCCTCTTATCGATATTAACACAATTAATGAAAATTATATCTAGTTTATATAATATATATTAAACAAATGATAAAAAATGTATACGTATTTGACATTATTTCTTATTGTAGATTTGTTTGATAAAAAATTTAAGTAAGCTGTTTAACATACTTATTGGGAGTTAAAAATGAGTGAAGAGAAAAAGAGGGTTTTAATAGTAGTCACTCATGGTCCAGAAGATTTAGATAGAACATATGCGCCATTATTCATGGCTTCAATAGCGGCATCAATGGAATACGAAACTAGCGTATTCTTTATGATCAAAGGGCCTAAATTATTAGATAAGAAATGGCAAGAAGAAGAGAGAAAGAAGGGAGGAAATCCATTCATACACTTCTTCGATATGGCTAAAGATAATGGTGTTAAAATGTATGTCTGTGTTCAAAGTCTAAAGGACATGTGCCACATGAGTGAGAATGACGTGGTAGATGGGGTAGAGATTGTTGGAGGGTCAACATTAATAGATTTACTTTTTGATGCGGATAGAGCATTATTTTTCTGACCAAGAATGGAATATGACGCAGTCATCATAGGCGGCGGTACTGCTGGCTACACTGCTGGGATAGTGTTAGGTAGGAGGGGCAAAAAGGTAGCTGTAATAGAGAAAAACAAGATAGGAGGGACTTGTGTAAATTACGGTTGTGTCCCAAGTATTTTTCTTTCAGACATCTCTTTTTTATATTCCAGATTAGGAGAAATAGGAAATTATAAAGGATTAGAAATTACTGTAAAGTTAGGAAATTATTTTAGTAAAAGGGAGGAAATTATAAAATACTTAAATGAGGCAGGAGAAAAGCTTATTGAAAACGCTGGAGGCGAAATCATTTACGGAGAGGGAAAGATCATTTCGAAGGATGAAGTAGAGGTTAATGGTAAAATCTTAAAGACTAGAAATATAATTATCGCTACGGGTTCAAGGCCTAATCCCCCTGAAATAGAAGGGGTTGAAAATGCCATAAGTGAGGACGACGCAATTAGGCTTAATGAAGTTCCGTCAAGTATGGTTGTTATAGGCGGAGGAGTGGCCGGGACAGAAATAGCCCAAATATTTTCTAGACTAGGTAGTAACGTAACTCTGCTAGCTAAATCGAAAGTATTAAAAGAGCTTGAAGAAGATACAAGAAAAATTTTGCTGAATAGTTTAGATTTTGATGGGATTACTGTAGTAGAAAACGTACTAGTTAAGGAGATTAAAAGAGGGAAAGTAGTAACTAATAAGGGAGATTTTGAAGGAGAAGTCATAGTTTATGCTACTGGTAGAACCCCTAATTACCCTAAGGGATTAGAGAGGTTAGGAGTTGAAACTACTAAAAATGGAATAACAGTTAATGAAAGGATGGAAACAAACGTTAGAGGCGTTTACGCTATAGGCGATGTAATTGATAAAGATAAGAGGGTTGCACATCTAGCCTATTTGGAGGCTATTGTAGCTTCATTGAATGTTTTGGGATCCTGCGAGATCATGGACTATTCTGGGATCCCTCAAGTAATTTATACCGACCCTCAAATAGGAATTGCTGGAAACAAGAACGAGGTAGCGAAATTCGTTAAATTCCCTTATAACGCCAATACTAGAGCTTTAATCAAAGGATTGAGAGAAGGGTTTGGCTTAATAGGCATGGATAAGAATAACACAATTGTTTACTCTGAGATAATTGGGGATAACGCGGAAGAGTTGATAAGTATCATGTCTCTGGCAATTAGGAAAAGGCTAACAATAAGGGATTTAGCATTTACAGCCTTTCCCCACCCGTCATTAAGTGAAATTTTAGTTAATGCGGCAAGAAGTGAATTTGATTTAGACGTAGACACGTTTAAATGAGGTGATAAAACTGCTAAAAGACTACTTGGATAAAAAGGGGTTTAAACAAGAAGTAATTTCGGCTAATGAAGAGAAAATAATTATGGATGACTATGAGTTTGAAATAGTTAAAGAGGGAGACAAGTGGGAGATAAGATTACCAATACCTCTGCCCAAAGGTAACGAAAGTTTAGATGATTTGATTTCTATGGGAATAAGCTACGCGAGAGCTTCTAGAATTTCACAAGGATTAGGCGCTCCGCTAGCTTATGAACTAAAAGGGAACATCGTGTATATATTAAAACTTTTTAATTCAAGGGAGGAATTAGAAGAGAAGTTAGTTAAGGCTTTAGAAGGAATTGAAAGCTTGAGGTACTTCCTATGAGTTATGACTCCATTATTTCCCAATATTCCAAATTCATTAAAGGGTTAACAATAGAGGAGTGTAAGTTAACTGATGAGTTTTCGTTTTTAGAAAATGGTAATAACGTTATAAAAAGAGATGATTGCGAAAAGCCATTTGTCAAAGTGTCTAAAGGTGAAAGGGCATATTTTATATATTATGGAATACCGTCAGTAAATGAGTTCTGGCCTTTCTTAAATTCTCTAGTTAGGATAAGTAATAACGCTGTGCAGTTAGAGGAGAAAGAAAAGGAAAGTGTATTAAAGATAAAAGGAAACATAAAACTTTTCGTTACTCCCGATTGTACTAAATGCCCCATAACCGCGGAACTACTTTACCAGATCCCAGTAATTAATAATAACGTCTTCCTTGAAATAATTGACGTTAATGAGTATGAAGAGTTAGGTAAGAAATACCACGTGTTAAGTGTCCCTAAGATAGTTTTAAATGATAAAGTTGAAATACCAGGGGGTTTTCCACCTCACATTATCTTGAAAATGCTAGTTAAAGGAAGTGAAGGACAGTAATACCTAGTTCTTTCGCCACTTTTTCTATCTTTTCATCATTAGTCAATAGTTCGGCCGAGAGCTCTTGTGCAACTAATACCGATTCTGAGTCTGCCTCATCTAGACCTCCTATTTTTACTGGTTTATGGGAATATGCTCTAATCCACACATTTTGGTCTAATAAATGTGACGGGTTTACCACTCCTTTCTTTAACACTTTAGAAAAAGTTAGAGTAGTTATCACCACTTTTCTGTCACTATAAGCTTTTACTATTTTGTCAATGTATGGCACTAATTCACTGCTTACAACAATGTATTTTGACATACTAAAAAAGTTATTAAAAAGAAACGATTAATAAATTTACGGAGATAAAGTTGGCTCAGGGAATAGAGGATCCATTAGAAAAACTTACGGCACCAGAGAATATAAAGAGAATAACTAAAATAATCGATGCTTTACCTACCGTAGAGAAAGTAACTGACAAAGTAGTTGAGATGGATAAGAAAGGCCAAATAGATATGTTGATGGGGATGTTAGATCAAGCAATGGGGTTAATTGATGCTGTTCAAAAGGCTGACCTATTAAACGCAATAATAAGCTTCGGAATGGATCAAGTAACAAAAATACAAGCAATATGGCCAATAATAGAAAAACTAACAAGCGACAAAGCTTTAGGCCTATTACAATCCCTTGATGTGGATGCGTTACTTTCTGTAGCAGAAAAATCTGTTCCATTATTACAGAAACTCACAAGCGATAAGACAATGAAACTATTAGAAAGCATAGACATAGACGCAACACTAGACGCACTCATAGCACTATCACCAGTAATGAAAAAACTAACAAGCGACAAGGCAATAAAACTACTACAAAGCCTAGACATTGACTTGTTACTCGATACAACTGAAAAGCTATTACCAACATTGACTAAAACAGCAAATATATTATCAGAAATGCAGAAAAAAGGCCAAATAGATACCTTAATAGCTATCTTAGAACAAACAGTAGATCTACTTGATGCTGTTCAAAAGGCTGACCTATTAAACGCAATAATAAGCTTCGGAATGGATCAAGTAACAAAAATACAAGCAATATGGCCAATAATAGAAAAACTAACAAGCGACAAGGCAATAAAACTACTACAAAGCCTAGACATAGATAGTTTACTTTCTGTTGCTGAGAAATCCCTACCACTCCTAGAAAAACTCACAAGCGATAAGACAATGAAACTATTAGAAAGCATAGACATAGACGCAACACTAGACGCACTCATAGCACTATCACCAGTAATGAAACAATTAGTATCTCCTAAAGCTATAGGCTTAATACAATCATTAGATATAAATGCACTCCTTACAGTAGCAGAGAAATCAGTTCCATTACTACAAAAGCTGACAAGCGATAAAACACTTAAGTTGCTAGAAACAATAGACATAGACGCAACACTCAATGCGCTTATTGCGTTATCACCGATGTTGAAGCAACTCACAAGTGATAGGGCAATAAAGATATTATCGCAACTAGATATTAATTCAATGTTAAGTTTAATGGAGAGATTGGCAGAACTTCAGAAAGCTGGCGTAATTGATAGGATGATGAAATTATTCGAAGTGTTAGGTGATCCGCAGTTCGTAGACGCATTAGTGATGCTAGGCCAGAAGTTCGGAATGGCATTAAAGATGTGGGTTAACGAGTTACCCACAGTGAAACCTGTAGGTGCGTTCGGGCTTGTAGGAGCTTTAGGGAATAAGGATACAAGTTATGCATTAGGTGCTATGCTAAAGTTGGCAGAAGATTTAGGAAAAGTATTAAGGCAATGAGAAAAGAAAATTCAATATATTTTTTACCTTATCTAAACTTTCCTTATCACTAACCGTGGGGGTTTCCAAACTCTCCTTCTTCCCTATAAGTCCTAAAAGAAAGCTCACCATACATTCTGGAGCCATCTTACCATACCCTCCACCCCCATAAGATATTACCCTAATTCCCCTTGAAAGCCTCCTAACCTTTAATCCTAATAGATTATACGAATTACATGTAAGGTTTAGTGATTTTAACCCATCGTCTTTATGTCCATCAACCCCAGCAACAACTATAATATAAGATGGAGAAAAACCTTCAACTTTATCCAAAATTTTAAGGGCTAATTCAAAAGCGTCATCACCTACACCTAATGGTAAGCCGACGTTATAATTTAATCCCTTACCATCCCCAATACCTCTTTCCTCTAATTTCCCAGTACCTGGGAAGAACTTACCGTCATATGCAAAGATGTTTATTTTAAGGATAGGCTTATCGTAAAGATAATCCATTAAACCGTTACCGTGGTGTGCATCAACATCTATTATTGCAACCCTTTCTCCTCTTTTTAACAGTTGTATAGCAAGATATGCTACATCGTTTATAGGACAAAAACCCATGGGCTTGGAATAAAAAGCGTGATGGAAACCCCCTAATGGGATATAAATTTTAGGAATAAATTGGGAGAACTTCAATGCGGTCTTGGTAGCACCAAGTACTAGTAATACATCGTTAAAAATCCCAGGGTAATGAACAGTATCTCCACCATCTAAAAATCCTATATACGGTAAATCACTTACAAACTTTAACTTCTGTATGTACTCTTTACTATGTATCTCGTATAAGTCCTCTTCACTTGCACTATCGGGTTTTATTTCTATGAACTGGAGTTTTTTCCTCGCTATCTCAATAAACCTATTAATTCTCTCCTTGGAAATATCCCTAATCATGGGGTGGGAAAAAGAGATCTCTCTAAACCTCTCGTCCCAAATAATCCCTAATAATTCTTCCGAGCTCAACTATATCACCTATTTTACCATTATATTTTCTAAAAAACCTTATCCTCGGATAGCCTTTATATGAAAGGACTGACTCAAAAAACGGCTTACTACCGCAAACGGGTTTATTTTCTAAGACCTTAAATGACGAGTTAGTCTCCCAACCTCTTATTAACCCTTTCTTACCTTCAAACATTACCAGATTTTTTCTCCTCACTTTATAAGGAACACCTAACTTTATCCCCATAAACTCCAGTTTTCCATCCCACCCTCCAATAATACCACCATAACAAGCGTAAGGATAACTAGTATTTAACAAACCACCACAACAACCAACGCCATTAAAACCACCGGCGGTTGCGTAATCTACAATCTCGACATCAAAATAGTTCTCAGCGATTTTAACAACTCTTCCTACCTTTGACTCTCTATAATCCTTTATTCTAGGGAATCTGATTGAAATACCCTCAATGTGAGCGTGTAGAAAGTCTCCACCAGTATAAGGGGAATTAACAAAATATCCTAAAGTCTCTCCCTTACAAACTCTCTCTCCTTCACCTTTTATCGGTTCTACATGTAGGATCTTTATTAACTTACCATTACTTTCTAGGAGGATTAGATAATCATAAGGCTCAGTAGCATACTTATTAGGCCTACCAACGACAAATTTCTCAACCTTAACAATTTTCCCTTCAAATGGTGAGTAAAAAGTCTTCATATCTGGCGAGCTCAAATCAATAGCCTTAACCCTAACATGAGAAGAAAAACCGCTAGAGAAAAAGCTAATTAAAGAACTTTTCTTAATGAACATCTTTGAGTAATACCTTAACTACATTATCTAATTTAGATTGTTTTAACGCCCTTATTGCTTGCTCCCTTGAGGGATACCAAGGAATATTCCTCAACACCATAGTAGGTCTCTCATTTGAGTAAGGCCTATTACACCCCGGACACCCAGAAGTCATAAACGCTGGTGCTATATCATCTATTGTTAAATCCGTAGGAAGATCTATATCTATTAACTTTCCCTCTTCATCAAATTTAAACGCTGAATAGTCTACTAGGTCATTCTCTATTAACCATCTAGCTAACTGCATTCTTCTATATACATTAACCGGGGCTGGTTTTCTCTTTTCCATGAATGTCCCTTGTTCCGGATAGAAGGCGAAGAGCGTTATTTTAGCACCTCTAGTATGCGCGTACCACATTATGTCTACCGCCTCCTTCTCAGTCTCACCTAACCCTATTATTAAATGGATTCCAGCATTACCCTTCCCGAAAACTTCAACAGCCTCATCTATACCCTTCAAATACCTTTCCCAACTGTGCATGCTTCTGATCTTTTTGCCTCTAGTCTCTTCGAAAACCCTCTTACTTGCCGCATCAATAGCTACATCTACCATATCTCCTCCAGCTTTTCTCATCTCGATTAAATGGTGCTTAAACGTATAAGTCGGTGTTATTAACTCAGATATCGAAAGTTCTATTCCCGCCTCCCTAATCCTCCTAGTAATCTCTATTGAATCTTGTGCAGCCCTCGGATGAGCTAACTGGCCAACACATATCCTCTGTAACCCATATTTGGGGTCACCTTGTCTTTCCTTTATCTTCTTGATTACATCATCTAGTCTCCTTAAAGGCCATTCTACCCTAATTAACGTCTTACATTCCGGGCCTTGTGCTACCTCCCTTGCTTGTCCACAGTAAGCACAGTTCGCCTTACAACCATCCGGATAGTATTGCAACAAGTTTATTGTAGTATTTAACGCATTATGTAAAAAAACTCCTGGACTGAAACCTAAAACCATATCTGCTCCAAAACTCAACCTAACCCAATCCGGACTACTCACAAGCCTTAACACTTAAACCACCCCCAAAATATCAAAAACTACATGAGCACAACAAGAATTATTAAAAATAAGTTGCCTTTTGCCTTTAGCGTATTCTATTGTATCCTCCTCTGGGAACGCTATGCCGTCAATATCATAATCTACTGCAAACCTCTCAACTTTAATATACTCCCCTCCTCTAGGTCTTGCACAGCCTAACATAACCGGTACAGAGTATTCATCCCTAGCTTTCTTTAAAACTTTTATCATATCTTCCACCTTAGCTTGCTTAGGAAATGAAATAGAAAGGGGCATAAGACCTACAACTATCACGGCATCTGGTTTAACGCCTTTAAGAAGTTCTAATGCATTTAGCTCGCTTTCAACACCCTTTTCACTTAGTCCAACAATAATGTGGGGTACAACTAAAATTCCGGCGTTCTTCAGATATTTAAACGAATTTAAGTATTCGTCCACTGTAAACGGCTGCCCTAATATGTCTCTAACAGTATCGTCATCACCTACCATGTCTAACAATGCAATTTTTATTCCGGCTTCTGCAAACCTATTCGCTATCTCTTGGCTTTTTACGACACCAGTATGTGCTATATACGTTAATTTATCTTTATACTTCTTTAATACTGAAGTGAACTTCCAAATAGGTACTTCTCCTCGTATGGTTGAACCTCCAGAAAGAACTATACCCTTATGGCCTTCACTAACTGTACTCTCCAAAATTTTTGTTAACTTCTCTTCTGTTGATGCATCTTCCATACCATAAAGTATTCTTCTACCGCAATGTTTGCAATTAAAAGCACAATGAGAACCAGTTACTGAGACAGCCTTCCATCCGTTCTTAGAGGAAAGATATTCGGTCTCATATCTCTTTAAGCCCGGTGCGTATAGAAACAAGGGTCTCACGACATTAGCACCTCCTTAAATAGTGCTACCAAATCGTCAGCAGTTATACCAATTAACTTAACATTCTTATACCAGTCCCTTATTTCTTCCTCTACATCTTCTACCCTACTCCACTTTAACCTAGCCTCTAAATCGAAAATGGCCCTCCTAGGCTCTATGAAGAAATCACCAGTTAATAAAACGGCCTCGATAACTGAAGGACTTGCCAACTTAACTTGAAGCCTAACTAAACCACCAGGGAATTTCTTTTCTATATATTTAATATCACCGGAGAGGGGCTGTCTAAGTCCGAAAACCCACTCGTTTGACGCGTATTTTACCCTTAGCTCGTCTATTAACCTCTTTTCCTCTTCCGTGTAGTTACTGTCTTCTAACTCGACTCCTAAAGCTTCAGAAAAGGACTGCTTCGCTAGACTTATAATTTCACTCATTTCTACTTTCTTTCCTAATTCCCTATTAACCCACGTCAAACGCTCTCTGAAGTCCTTTGCTAATTTATCCTTAAGTTTCTCTGAAGTTAATTTGAGAACCGAAACCATTTTTTCCGCATCAAAGTCCACCAGAATAGTCCCAGTAACCGCTATATATTTACCGATGGAAAACGCACCTATCCCAGAAATCTTCCTACCATTAACTTCAACATCGTTCTTAGGCCTAAACTTAGCCTCTATTCCCATTTTCTTCAACGTCAGAATTACCCCTTCAGCACCTTTCTGTATCGCCCTTTCCGGGGTTTCACCTATCATTGAGGCTTCTGCGTAGATCTCCCAGCCTAACTGTTCCTTACCCATTATTATGGCACCTCCGCCAGTAGGCCTTCTACCTATATTCCAACCCAATTTCTTAACTTCAGCAATATTCACTTCTTGCTCAACAGCCTGATGGTAACCAACTAAAACTGCTGTAGGATCGAAAATAACAAATCTAAGAATTGGAGGTGCACCGTTACTTACGGATTCTAAAAGGGCTTCTTCTCCAGCTAAAATGAGATGCTGGGGTCCTTGTTCGACCATAAATCTAATTTTAGCCATACTTAATAAAACAAAAAATTTAAATTATTTAAATATTTCCCCAAAGAGAATTAGCAACCACCACTAACCTTAATTTTGTCAACGTTACTACTATTCGCTGAAGCTTTCTTCTCTATAACCATAATAAAAACTCCGTTATCGTTTTTATTTTCAAGAATATTACAATCCATCAATTTTACAGCCTCAGTTATCATATCTACACATTTAGGATCCTTGAACATTACCTTTAAAGTCCCCTCTTTCATACCCATTAATTTTGCAACGGTTTTCATGAAAGGTTCTGGGCATTCAAGTGATGTAGCATCAATAGTTTCCATGGTTATAAAAGATGAGATATAAACTTAAAAACATTTCATTATTTCATAAAATAAATGAAAGTAGTGTGTCCAGTTTGCAATAGGTTATTTGAGGCAGAATGTACTCCATATAAAGGGACTTATAATGGGATAACATACTATTTTGATACAGAAATATGCCAACTAGCTTTTCTTCAGCAGCCGGAAAAATTTGTAGTTAACTGCCAAAAGCAGAAAGAATAGTCTTGGGTAAAATGCTACTGAACATCTCTGCACATCTCTTGAAATCCTCTTGAATCCTCTTCACTAAAATTTCGCTATCAACAGCCTTATAAATGTACTTAGGCCTACCACCTTTAGACGATTGGGATTTCTCCCTAACTATAAATCCTAATGAGACTAGCTTATTTAAACTCCTATTAACTGAGGCCTTAGATAGTTTCAATAACTCTACCAATTCGTCCTCCGTTATACTTTTCTTTAAAATCACAGTCTGTAATACTTTATACTCAGTATCTGAAATATCATAACAAAAAGTTAGTGCATCAAGTAGTTTAACCTCTTTTCCAGATGGGAGAATCACTTTCTCACTTTGTTCTTGCATATAAAATTATTCATTTAAACATATATTTAAATTTTATCTAAAAAATTAAAGTTAGACTTAAAGTAAAGAAATAAGGAGAAATTCCCCAACATACCTATAACTTTTTGTTAAACAATCCCTTAGTTACCTTTCGCCTCACCAGAAATGAAAGGGCTTAATTTAGCCCCAAATACCTTTATTTATGTCCTCAATTTTAGTATAGAGGGAAATCTGAAAATATCTAAATGCTTCTATAACGAATTTAATTGCGTCACTTTCTTGCATCTGTGAGATTTTATTCAAAAGTTCATTAATAAAGCGTTGTAAATCATTATAAGTAGTCTTATCCATCAGATTAACGTATTGATTAAGGTCTAACGTTGCTTTAACCTCATCTAAACTTTTAGCTTGTTTAATTTTCTCATACATAATCATAACCACTCCTCTCCCTTGCTTACCAAAGAGAGCGTCTTCAGGTTTCCTCAACCA
The DNA here is from genome assembly GCA_037389275.1 of Sulfolobaceae archaeon RB850M. Classification (GTDB taxonomy): domain Archaea; phylum Thermoproteota; class Thermoprotei_A; order Sulfolobales; family Sulfolobaceae; genus JAPYVG01. The sequence goes on along the minus strand of JBBHKV010000077.1, from coordinate 230,951 downwards.
TCTAGCGTAAGTAGCAGCCAATTTTTTAGCCTCATTTTCTAGCGACATACGTATATTTTTGCATTGAAAATATTTAAAGTGTATGTCAAGGTCGTTGCTCTTAATGAGCGGAGGATTGGATTCTTCCTCAGTGGCCTATTATTACGCAAAAAAAGGTAAGGATTTTGACTGCGCGTTTTTCAATTACGGGCAGAGATCAGCTAAAATGCAGTACTTTGCAAGTAAAAAAATATGTGAAAAGTTAGGCAAGAAGTTAATAGTGTTTGAAATAAAAGACGTTAGCAAACCATTTATAGACAACGGGTGGCTGAGACCCCATGAGCCGATAGTCCACAGAAACTTAGTTATAATTCCCATAGCTTTAGCATTTGCAAAAGAAAAGGGTTACGAAGAAGTAGTACTCGGGACCGTAAAGGAGGACTGTGAGTACGAGAAGGAGAGGTATTATGTGATACAAAAACTTAAGGAATTAGGTGAAGTATTGGGTGTAAAATTATCAACTCCTTTTGCGGGGTTTCCCAAGTGGTTACTCCTAAAAATAGGCGTGAACTCTGGACTGGATCCCTCATTAACATACTCTTGTTTACTTGGACATAAATACCACTGCGGTCAGTGTAGTCAGTGCAAAAAGAGAATAGAAGCTTTTAAAAATGCCAAGATCCACGATCCTACCACGTATATGAGTTTATAGTTTCTTCCACCTCTTTAATTTATTGAAAATATCTATTAGATTGTCTCCCATTAGGTAAGGGCTATATTTGCTACAGTCTTGAAACCTATTCACACAGACAACCTTTATCCTAGAGTCATAGAACCTTGCAGAAAGCAAATCTAATGGGCTCGAACCCACGGTTATGACTTCTAGCGGATTCCAACTTGTGGTTCTAAAGAGTTTCTCATAAGGGAATTTACTTGGTTTTGTCACCCCTTCCTCATTAGAAATGAATTTCAAATCACTTAACCCAATCTCTTTAATAATTTCCTGAGTCTTTGCTTTGTCATAAGGTGATAGGATAACTATTTCATGACCTAGTTCCTTAACTTTACTGATAAACTCTATTGAATCTGGGAAGATTTCTTTTGTGAACTCAATTTTTGCCTCACCACCTTTATAAATAGTGTAAAGTGCGTCTGTTAAGTCTACCTTCAGAATTACACCGTCCAACCAGATTGCCAATTTCATTATTATTAATCAAAATTAATAAGTTAACATTTATGCTTTATTATTAATGAACATAAACGGTTTTGAGTTCCCAGAGGATTTGTATTACTACCCCGACGAACACGTGTGGATTAAAGTTGAAGGGGATGTAATAACAATAGGTATAACGTCATTAGGACAATACATGGCTGGTAAGATATTCCAAGTAACTACAAAAGAAAAAGGAGATAAAGTAAACTATAAGACTGTACTATTTACTATTGAATCGCCGAAATGGGTTGGGAAATTCAGGCTCCCTGTAGAAGGAGAGATAATAGAAGTTAATGAAGCCGTATTGAAAAACCCTACGTTAATAAACGAAAAACCTTACGAGGCGTGGATTATAAAGGTAAAGGGAAGTTGGAGTTCTGAGAAATTTAAGAAAATTAATGAAGTTTCGAAAATTTTTGAAGAGGAGAGCAAAAGAGTTGTAAGGTAATTTTAACTTTGCGTCAGTTTAGTTTTTCTTAAATCTTTTTTAATATATTTTTTCCTATATCTAAAGCAAAACATTTTTATTATTTCCATGAAAGATAATAAAGAGGGTTTTATATGGCAAACGTTTCAAACTGTGAAATCCCCGAAAATTTATATTACTATATCGAAGGGAAAAACACCGTATGGGCTAAACAAGAAAGTGCAGATACAATAATTGTAGGAATAACCGATATAGCCCAGACAATGGCTGGAAAAGTAGTTAAAGTAAGGCTAAAGAAGAAGGGGACTAAAATAGAAAAAGGAAAGCCTATTGGAACAATGGAAAGTGGAAAATGGGCGGGTCCAGTTCCAGCTCCCGTGAGTGGAGAAATAATTGATGTTAATGCAGAAGTAGAGAAAAACCCAGTATTAGTTAACCAAGACCCTTACGGTAAAGGTTGGTTAGTCAAGATGAAGGTAAACAACCCAGAAGATATAAAGCAGCTAGTAACTGGTTCTGCTGCAGTATCTAAATTAACCGAATTAATTAACAGCGAAAAGTTACAGTGCAAGAGGCTTTGAAATGAGTTGGAGATTTATTACTTTACCTCCCCAAGACGGCTACCATATGGTAACTGCGTTCGTAGCGGTAGCCGATTATGTTTCAAGGGGAGGTAAAGACACACTATTACTTTTTTATGCTGATAAACCATTCGTTAACGTGGGAGTTCATCAAGAAGTATGGTTAGAAGTCAATTTAGATTTTACTAAGAAAATGGGAATTCCGGTTGTAAGGAGGGATTTAGGAGGGGGGACAGTAGTAATAACACCGGGAGAACACGATTATTTCATAGTTGTAAGGGCTGAAGAAGCACCTAGCAGTCCTAAGGCGCTTTATGAAAAATATTTAACACCAATCGTCAACGTTTTAAGGTCTTACGGGATAAAAGCTGAGTTAAGAGATCAAGACATAGTCGTAAACGGTAAGAAGATAAGCGGAAACGGTGCTATGACATATGAGAAGGCTGTAGTAGTAACTGGCAACATACTCCTTCACTTAGACGTAGATTTTATAAGTAAATGCGTTAAAGTGCCTTCAGAGAAGTTCCGCGATAAGATGGCTAAGGAAATGAGCGAGTGGTTAACCAGCGTAGAAAAAGAGATAGGTTACATACCACCCAGAGAGGAGTTGAACAAAAGAATTAAGGAGGAATTCGAGAAATCGTTAAACATAAAGTTTGAGGATTCAAATCTAACCCCGGAAGAAATAGAATTATGGGATAAACTTGCCAGAGAGAAGATGAGTGAAGAGTGGATATACTATAAGGATAATAGGCACCCAGATTTAAGGACTGAAAGATGCGTGAAGATTAATAATTCTGTAGCACTTTGCCACATAGACTATAAAGCTAGAAAGCTACTTAGAATAACAATGAAAATTGTAAATAAAAAAATTGATGAAATTTCAATATCTGGTGATTTCTTTATAATGAACCCAAGGGACTTCATAGAGTCTTTAGAGGATTCATTAAGAGGAGTAGAAGTTATGAGATATGCTGATGTTATAAGAAAAGTGTTTAACGAGAAAAAACCAAATATCTTTGGGTTCACTGCTGATGATTTAATAAATGCAATAAGAGAATTACTTAACAAGCCGGAAGTGCAAGAAGTCATATAGACATAACAGCTAATAACTCTCTTTCACTGACACTTCCTAAAAGCGTCAAGGGGTCGACAACAGGCAAAAACCCTATATTTTTTTCAGCCATTAAAAGTCTTGCAGTTTCCAATAAAGAGTCTGGCGTCACTTTATAAACGTTCATTGTCATAAAATCTCTTGCTTTAATGTTTTTTAAAGTACCTCTCGCTAAAAGTGCCCTACCTATGTCTTTAGCGGAAATAACACCTATAGGCTTTTTACCGTCAACTATCACAGCGTGCCTTTTCCAATAACTCTTCATGAGATCGACAATTTCAGCGAGCTCACTGTCTGGAATTGCGACTATAGGGTCTACATTCATAACGTCAGCTACTTTAACATTACCTTGGACTTTGCAGTACCTAATTAAATCCCTTTCAGTAATTATCCCTACAATAGTAGCCCCATTACCTACCAATAAAGAACCTACTCCTTCAGATGTAACTATTCTACAAGCTTCTTTTAAATCCGAAAGGGGAGAGATAAAAATTAAATCTTTGTTCATTAAATCATCCACTGGTTTTTCTAAATCCTTCCAGTTATATACTAGGTCCCTAATCGTAATTATTCCCTTCTCTTCTACTAATAACCTTCTTATATTATTCTCTAACATTATCTGTAATGCTTCCCTTACTTTTGTCCCGCTCTTTACCTTTATTACGTTAGTACTAATTACGTCTTTTACTAGCATTTACTTTAACCTCTCTGGATTTACACCGTGAGCTTTAAAACATTCCTCGACAGTTATATATTTCCATAAAGCTTCTGGTTTATAACATTCTAATGCGGGGTTTCCACTCTCTTTTGCCTCTTGTTGAGTAACCATCATAGTCATCAATGATAAATTATATTAAAAAAGAAAAAAATTTAACTCCTATGAAAACAAAACTGGGTAATTTGGAATTGGAAATAGTTGGTGAAGTAGAGATAAACGGTAAAAATTATAAGATAGTTGAAGTGCCTGACGCTGACGAATTTAAGGGTTTTCCGCCCTCTTGGGAAACTGTAAAATCCAGTATGTTAAGTTGGAGGCCTTATTTTAGGGCTAAGATGCTTGAAGTTGACGGAAAATTAATCCCAACAATTGACGATTATGTATTATATATGAGTGAAGAAATGTATGAGTTATTAGTAGATATTTATTATACATTCAAAGTAAATAAACCACCAATAGAAGTAAATATAAGTACCGTAGTTACAAGACAAATAGAGAATTTTGAAGGTAAAATTAATAGGAGTTTAACAGCTGAAGAGAAAAGCCAACTTTATATTAAATATGCAATAGATTTGGCAATATTAAAGGATGTAGGTGCGATATCATGATCACGTTCACCGCTGAAGGGGAACTTGAAGGAGATGTAGTAAAGGTAAGTGTTGGAGATGGAGAATTTAAAATCGGACTAATAGGTTCTGATTATCCAACACCAGAAGAAGTCCTTTTGGCATCAGCCCTCTCATGTTTAATGTTAACGGTATACTATGTAGCAGGGGAGAAGGGGCTCAAGCTAAACTCTTTAAAAGGTTATATTGAGGGAACTCTAGACCCTAAAGGCTTTCAAGGAGATCCCAATATTCCACCAGGCTTCCTAGAAATAAACTACGAAATTGAAGTGAGTGCAGAAAACAAAGAATTATTGGAAAAAGTACTTCAAGAATCTGAGAGGAGATGTCCATTAAAGGATACATTAACTAGGAGTATTAAGGTAAACGTTAAGTGGAAAATCGTACAATAAGGGCTTTACCGAACATTCTAAGATAATTTAATTTTTTAAAATTTAAAACAACAAATATTTGTGATGTAAAATGTCTGAGGAACTTGTCAAACCCGGGGAGAGAGAAAGTAAGGAAATGCTACCCTATATAATGGATCTGATAAACCAGTTAAACACAGTACTGGTTGAAAATGAACAGCTGTTAACTCAAAACGGTTTAGCGAGAAAACTCTCAGTGGCATTATCAATAATGACATTACACAGATATAACCCAGAAGTATTCATGAAAGAAATATGGGATCAAGTTTTACAGATAGTTGAAGAGCTAAAGAAAATTCCACAACTACAAAACTATATGAATGACATTATTGCAGATGTTGATAAATTAAATGAGTTAAAGAAATTAGCCGGAATTTAAAACTCATTACCTTTTTTATTTTTCTATGAAATTTTCTGTTATTGAGCTAGGCGTAATCCTTAAATACGCAAAGAGTTATTTTATTTACGATGTGGCGTAAAAGAATTACGACAAGTCGAAATTACTTAAAATTCTTTGGCCCCGCATGGCTAGTAATGATGGCTGATATGGACGCAAGCAGTACAATAGGTGCAATTGAAACCGGAATGACTTACGGATACAAACTCGTGTGGTTCCTACTCTTACTTATCATACCGCTCTTCTTAATTCAAGAGGTATCAGGCAGAATAGGGGTCGCAACTAAAAAGGGTTTAGGAGAAGTAATTAGGGAGAACTATGATAGAAAGATTGCATTACTCCTCACATTACCTATGTTCCTCACAGATATGGCGACGTACACAATAGAATATCTGGGTGCGGCATTAGGCCTTGCTATACTGGGAATACCTCCATTAATTGGAGTATTTATAATATTCTTAGTCCATATCTTAATACTCATAAAAAGGGAATATATCTTCACAGAAAGAATATTATTAGGTGTTTCCCTCGTAATGATAATAGGCTTTGCATTAACACTTTTAAAGAGAGGAATTGTAAACGAACCTTTATTTTACTTCTCTCCCACACCTCAGTACATATTCTTCCTTTCTGCCAACGCTGGAGCCGTAATAATGCCGTTTATGCTATTTTTTCAAGCCTCAGCAACTGCAGAAAAAATGATTTCCGTTAATATAGAGAATAAAAAAGCTATAAAATTAATGAGAATTGAAACGTTAATTGGAGGTATAGTCACAGAGTTACTCATGGTAATAGTCGAGATGGCTTCAACAGGATTAGATGAACCATCAATTTACTCTCCTAAGTCATTTGAAAACGCTTTTTCCTTAATAGCAGGCCCCCTTTCCCCCTATATTTTCAGCATAGGACTAGTAAGTTCGGCATTTTTAGCATTAGTAGTGATCTCATTAGGTAGTGCGTGGGGCACAGCAGAAGCATTAAGTATCCCTAGGAATAGGATTTTCATGTTGTACCTATTCGAGAGCATACCCGCTTTAGTAACCACAATTCTAACACCGGCACCGCAATTAGGGAATGAAATACTTAACTTATTATCATATTTCACACTAATCGTGCTAGGCCCCGCAATAGTGATGGGATTAATAGCACGGAATAAAAGGATAATGGGAGAATATACAACTAACCGATGGAATAATGTAGCGTACTGGTTAAGTGTAATAATAATTTCAACCCTCGGTATACTTTCACTTCTATGATTCCCCCCTAAATTTAGAAGTGAGTCCATAAGGTATTATACTTCCTCTCCTCTCCTTTACTTCGACTCCCTTACTTTTAGCATATTTAATGAATTCCTTATCTAACTCTTCATTGCTCAGTTTGTCAACTTCTTTGATAAAACGAAGCAGAGACGTTTGAAGATTTTGCAAGTACTCGAGATCACCTTCCACCGGTAAGTCGGCGTCAGAATGATAAAACGGGATTAGATCGTCATTATAAAGGACTAAAGCCGGATACCCCTCGACCACATAAGGGAAATGATCAGAGTAAGGTGTAGGCATTTCGACCCTCTTTAAGTTAAAATACTTAGAAAACTTCCATAAGTCCGGCGTCGATGAGAACACCACCCTGTTTGGATATAAAGCATCTAGAGAAATCATGATAAAGGTATCCCTCTTATCATGTTGGTAAGAGCCCGTACAACATCTTGGTCCTTCTTCTGAGGAGAAGAAAACGAGTTTAACCCCGTGTCTTAAACCTTTCAATTCTTTAATCATTGAAAACAAGAGCTCTATTGAAAAGATATTATCGTGGTAGCCTGTAAGCCAATGATCTACATGAGCACCAAGAACTATATAACTTTCGCCAGGCTGTAATTCGAATTCATAATTATATGAAGTTGTAGAGATTAGTTCACTTTCTGCTTCAATTTCAACTAAATCACCTTCCTTTGGTAAAATTGAGGAAAACAACGCAGGCTTCTCTCCCCTAACGCTTATCCTCCTCAATTTACCATTATCATAAAAAATGATTGCGGAAAAACTCTTCGAAAACTCCTCGTACATAGAGTTAATTTTGAAAGGGTGATCTGGCATTTCGAGTACCTTAACGTCCTTACCAACTCTACCTTTAACATAGCCATTAGTGTAAGGTAGTAAAGACGCTTTTACCTCTTTGCCATTTATCTTAAATGAGAAGTTCTTGATCATCCACTCCCTTGTAGTTATTTCTACTTTCCTAGCCTTTAGGGGTAGACTATTTTCAATAAGTCTAAGTACCTCTTTTTCTTTCTTAGAGCCATGGATCACTTCTCCTAAAGAAAATATTTCCTCACCCAACATAAGTAGGAAGACGATTGCAAAAATGAAAAATTAACCCGTATATGTGTTTACCCAAGGTGCAAATTGCTTTTCAATTCCGCTATGAGTACCTAAATGCTCGTATGTATCCAGCCTTTGAGGAAAACACCTATAAAGAACTCATGTGTAATGTAACTAACGGTGTTACGCGTAAAAACTTTTACAAAAAGGATTAAAAGCTAAGAAATTAAAAAAGAAAATTAAATTTAAAAATTATTGGAGCTCTCCCTTTATAGGCTTTCCTAGCACAGATGGTGGGAATTGGCTATATATTACAGCAGCAATTATTAGCAATAAGATCACTATATAACCTACTGTAGCGACTTGCGAAGCGGTTGGAGAGAGACCATTATAGTTCTGCGTCTCGGCTATTGCTACGGCAAATATTACTATTAGTCCTATGAGAAAGATTATCTTAAAGGTTTTATCCAACTGTTGTAACTTTTTCTGATCATATATAATTGCCATTTCCCTCACCTCTCACCATAAACAATTCTAGCAGTTACCAACATTCCTATCATCACCATTATTAAGAACTCCCAACCGCTCAGAGACATCTGTAATAGTCCGCTTAATATGTGGCCAGAAGCACAACCATTAGCCATCCTTGCACCAAACATCATTAATGCTGTACCTCCGAAAGCACCCAAAGCCCTTATAGCCTCATTATCACCAAACCTCTTCTGCCAACTAGGCGGTATATTCTTCCTAAATGCGGTGAACCTCCTTGTTAGGAATATTGCCGCAAAGAACGAACCAAGTAAGGTACCAATATCGCTAAACGGTTCCCAACCAATTCCCTTAAACACTATTTGGCTGTACTTGAAATCTGGCAAGAATATATGACCAGCCATCCATGAGTACGTAGTAGATTCTCCAAATATCTGGTGCATGAACATTTCTGCAACAACCGTAAGCCCAACAATTCCACCAATGCTTACCATATAAAATCTTGTGACATTACTCTCTACTGCCCAGTACTCATTTAACTTCTTAGCTACTGAATTATCGTCGTAGGGTAACCCTCCATAAGTTAAGTACATTGCGGTATCTAACCTTTTAGCCCTTTCGAAGTCACTCGTCTTTTCGCCCTTTAAAGTAGCCCTTATACAACTGTGTTGACCACCTTTATACCTCGGCAAGAAGTAAGCAATTGTAAATAGTACTCCAGCGTAAATCAGTGAGAATATAAACAAGTCTAAAGGAGTTAGTCCGCTCCACGGTACTAAGTACTCTTTACCAGCTGGGTGAGTAGCACCAATCACTTGGCTACCGAAGTTTAAAGTATTTACTAACCATTGCCCCGCTGGAGTTTGAAACAGTGCAGTCCAAGCTGCTGCTCCTACAAGTCCGCCAAATATCGCATAAATTGCATCTCTCCTACCTTCACCTAGAGCCATCCACGTTGACCCTGGGAAATAACCAGAAATTGCTAAACCTATTCCGAATAATAGTCCTCCTAAACCCACACCAATTAGGTATAATGCTTTAGGAGACCAATGAAACCCAACTCCAGCAGCATATAGACCATACATGACTGGTGTGGCTATTGCTACGCCTAGTAATATACAATCTACGAATAGCCTATCCTCCCATTTAGCTAATCTTATTAATGTTTCTGGATTTCCTATACCCCATGCCTCAGCTGCTGCTCCTATAATGAATCCTATTAAAATTCCAACCCATAGTGGTGCAGTAAAGGTTATCATTTCAATCGCCAAAAATATTTTCTGATCCAAAAATTAAGAATATGAAATAATAAAATATCTAGGTTAATTAATTAACTGGGTTAAAAATTTAATTATCATTAAAAGTTTTTAAATAAATAGAGCTTTAAAAAAAGAAAATTTAATTTAAGAGAAGTGGAAAATAACTGTATCGATAAAAGTATACCTCGCATGTTAAAAAGTGTTTAATAATTAAGGGGAATGCATCAAACTCTTTCTTTTTAGTAACAAATTGAAAATTACAAGATTAAATTTACACTCGGTTTAAGGCAATAGATTTTGTTAGGCAATACTTGCTGATAAAGAATCTATACAACGAGTGAGACCAACTACTTTTTTGAAGTAACAACTACTGTCATTAGTTTAGCGTAAATAAAGTCTTTCGGAACCTTTCTAATTTCAGTTACCTTTCTACATAAATATAGAGAGAATAAAACTTTGGATGAGGGTGTACAAGTTTTGCCAGTAAAAATTATAACGTGGAATGTTAATGGGTTAAAAGCTATAAATAAGAAAGGAGCACTTGGCAACGTTTTAAAATACGACGTGGTTATGTTACAAGAAATAAGAACTGCAGATCTACCTTTAGACCTTTTACTAAGTGGACTCACCGTGGCTTCTTTTCCAGCTAAGAAAAAGGGTTACAGCGGTGTTATGAGTATAACTCGCTTTAAGCCCTTAAACGTGATAAAAGGGTTAAACGTACAAGAGTTCGACGAGGAGGGCAGGGTATTAACACTGGAATTTGAAAAAGTATACTTGATAAACACTTATTTTCCAAGAGCCGGAGATGAATTAAAGAGGTTAGATTTCAAGTTAAAATTTGATAAGACAATAGAAGATTTCATGAAAAAGTTGAGAGAGAGAAAACCTATAATAATTTGCGGGGATTTCAACGCTGTAAGGGATAGAAAAGACTCATCATTTTGGGATGAAAAGGAACCAGGGTTAACGCCACAAGAGAGGGAGTGGTTAAATCACGTTGTTAATGATTTAGGGTTTATAGATGCTTATAAGTTCATTAACCCTAATAAAAACGAATTTACTTGGAGAAGTTATAGATTTAAGTGGAAGGCTATGAGAATTGATTATTGCCTCGTTTCCGAAGAGTTAAAAGATTTAATAAAAGATTGTAAAGTATTAAATACTGAAGGCTCAGACCATTACCCACTAATTCTTGAACTAAACGTGGAGACCCTCTGATAAATTCCTTGTAAAATCAAGTATAGCTCACGAACAGACTCCTTAAATACAATAAAGTTTTGTACATTTTTATTCTGATAAGCAGTCTGATAAAGAGCAGAAATTCTGGGATCGAATTTCATACTTAACTCATTTATGATCCTGTCTACATCTTCTTTAGTGTAGAAAGGCATAGAAAGCCTAACGCCTATCGCATCAATCATACTAAGTATTGCACTCCAATACATATTTAATGCGCCTTCTATGTTTTGTTGCGATTCCATAACAGATGCTTGCCTAAAAGAATTATCAGCCAGATTTATGAAATAAGATGCTTGGTCTACAGCGAGAGAAGGATAAACTGTAGATGTACTAGCACTTACTGGAGACATTTTATCGGCAAGCTTTTGCAGATACTGATATAAAAAGTATATTCCAACAAGTACCGGGACTGATGCCCCCCACATCATATAAGGGTTAGGGACGTAAAATAGAGAGGCTTCTATTAAAGCTGCCAAAAGTAATTCCACTGGAACAATTAAGAAAGTCAGTAAAGCCCTTTTCCATTCACGCCACCTTAAGATAAGATAAGTCCCAGCAGCTACACTAAATGAGTAAGAAGGAAGTTCGACTGCGGAGTGAGGAAGAGTTAGTAGAAGTAATGCCACTAAGAGCCCAGAGACATGTGATTGTGTGGAAATCGCACTTAGCACAATCCCAGTAGAAGCTATTGAATAGCCAAACCATATTATACCTATAATTGGGATAAAGTCTATTGTAGCAATTAATAAATTATTAGTGAAAATTGAAATTGCCTTGCCTAAATAGGATTGGCTTATAATCGTGCTCTCTGTTTCATTAAACTTTTGAACTAACTGTTGGTCATTGACGGGTATTGATGCTGCTAGTAAGAATATTATTATTTCTACGATTAGGTATAGGATTATTAGCTTTGATATCAGACGCATAAGTGAACTTCTCCCTTTTAGAATTAAAATATTTTCATTAGTTTACTGATAGCCCCCCGCAGAACCTCTTCAGCTACTCTGGGCTTTATATTCAGACTTAGTGAAAGATGATACCAGCTCTTACCTTGTAAGACCCTACCGATTAAAACAGCCTCCTCAATCTCTTCTAACAAATATTTACCAGATCTAAAATACTCACTCGTTAAATAATGTATTGCATCAGCTACACTATTATACTCTAAGATCCCACTGAGATAAGCCTCGATTTTCTCCTTATATTTTTCTGGAATTTGATTTGAAATTTGCTCACTCCTAATTCCCCTTAAAATCTTAGCTAATAAGAGCGGGTTTACGTTAAAGTATAGCTGATGAGAAGTCCTTAATATCTTCTCTTTTAAGTAGTTTGATAACTCGAATACTACATCTTCCAATTCTCTATTTAGAGCCCTAAGGACCACAATAGAGTAACCGTTAAGGCCCTCATTTTTAACAGAAGATAAATGGACTGGAATAAATCCATTTTTTAACCAGAAATTGACTACTCTATATTCAGCAACGAATGAAGACCCTATCCAATCAATTCCTTCTTTTTCTGCGGTCTTTATTATATTTTCTAGTAATTTACTCCCATATCCCTTATCTTGAAGCTCTGGCAATACTGCTATCCTCATTATTCTCCATCCGTTATGTTTTGCTATCTCTGTTTCTCTCTCATACTTGATTAGTTTATAAGGAATCAAGTGACCAGAAAAACCTCCACCATTGAGTATACTATTAATCTCACCTTCTGTAAGACCACCCTCTTCAATAACTTGAGCAACCGCTATATCATCAAGGGAAAAAACTTTCTCGTGATAAAGGTCTCCTAGTAACATTAAATCGTCTGGAGAATTCCTATAATGTGCAGTGAGAAGTATACCATAGAGTTGCCTCAGCTTTCCTTCGTTTCTAAAAAGCTCCTCTCTATTTACCTCGTAAAATGTTCCCTCAACCACTTTGACTTTAGGCTCAGCGTCTAATAGCATTACGTCGTAAATAAACCTCTCTATTGGATCTCCTTTTGCGTAACGTATAGGGAACTCTAAGGTTATGTGTTTAAATTTTCCTTGTTCCTTTAACCTCTGAAGGTATTTCACGAACGCTTTTCCAGTTCCCTCATATCCATGGATCGTTGAGATGAAAATGATTTTATCCCATTTTCTTATGATATAGTCTAACGTTTCTAAACCTATTGCAGCAGCTTCGTCGGCAACAATTATATCACCTTCAGCGTCTTTAGCTAGATCTGGTGCGAGCCACTTAGCACTTGAATTTAGTGTGTGAATACTTAATATCTTCCCGCTCCTTGACTTATTTATTCTGTATTTAATCCTAAGGAAATTAAGTCCTTTAGTTAAGAAATTAAATATTTCAGAGCTGGAATTATAGGATGGGGAAGTTATTGTAATAGAATACCCTCCTTTTTCCATGATTTTTGAAAGAAATAAACCTACTACAGCACTTTTACCCCTACCTCTAGGTGCTGTCAAAGCCAATATTCTTTTACCACTCTCCAAGACAAAATCCAGTTCCTTTAATGCCTTAAGCTGATCATCACTTTTGCACAAAGATGATATCCCGTCACCGTTATTCTCTGTCAAGTAAGGCGATTTTATAGCGTCAGTCGAAGGCGGGGAATAATGTTTTAATTCACCGTCAATGAACAAGAATACACCTTGATGAGACTTAACATGCCTCAAAAACCTTTCCTCAAAGTAATTATATACTAACCTATCTTTCCGAATTAATGAATTCTTAAATAGCTTATCTTTCTCAAGAGTATCAGAGTAAAGAATGATAAAACCACCGCCTCTAACGGAATCCACTAATGCTGATATATAGTTTGGCCTAAAATCGTCAACAGCATCAAGAATTAGGAAATCAAAAGTCTCTCCCAGAAAATTATCATAAGATGAGTAATCTATATCAACTAGCTTTATTTCTTTTTCATCAAAAAATTTTTTAAAAATTAGATACCTATCCTTTGCCCCCGCAACCCAAGGATGAAACGCATACGCACCCCTTTTAAAGCTAGAGGAATTGAGTACAACATTAAGAAAGTTAATTATTTCATTCTTCGAATTACCCAAAAAGATTGCCATTAACCTATAGAACTTTTCATCGGCCTTTTTAGCTTCACTTCTTATTAACTCTTCTGGTAGCAACTCTTATCCCAACTATTATTATAATAATTAATATGACTAGCCCGACTATAATGTCTATCCAACTCACTAAAATTTTTGATGTACCAACCTCAAAGATAATACCTTGAGATAATAGATCGCTAAATGCGGTTGGTGATACTTGAACTCTGAAATTGTCGTTTTGGACGAAGGGGAACAAAGCTCCAGTCTGGTTCCATATAAATGTCACAGTCAGCGTGTAATTCCCTACAGAAGCTCCTCCGCTGACATCCACTATATATGTTATATTAACCTCTTGACCGGGTTTTAAATCACCTATATATGCTTCAGATGCTGTTAACCCCATTAGCGGGTTAGACGAACTGACATGAGGATATATTACATCACTTGAACCCAAAATCGCCTTTACGTTTTCAGCAGTAACGTTACCAACATTTTTAACTGTTATTGTAATCGGAACTTGTGTAGACCCCGGGTTAATTGTAGGGTAATAAACTGCAACTATCTGCAAATCAGCTTTAGGATAAACTGTTAAAGTGAAAGCTTTCTTCACCTCGCCGCCATCATATTTTAGAGTAAAGGTTAAGGAGTAATTACCAGGCTTAGTGGAATTGGGTATGTTAATCAGGAAAGTAACATTAATCACTTTTCCAACCGGTACCGCACCTATTGAAAAAGATGCAGCAGAAACTATAGGTAATGATGATGATAACGTTATTGTAGCATTGTTAGCTATTGCTGAACCGTAATTTAGAACTAATGCAATAACTTTAACGTCAAAGTAGCCTGGATATACTTGTGGTGGGAGAGTAAGCATACTAATTGTTAAGTTTGAGGGGAATATTTCAATTGGCACATACTCTTTCATAGAAATCCCGGAAAAGTAATACAAAGTTACTGGGATGTAGTAAACGCCGGGAGTAGCGTTAGGATATACACTTACTGTTAGAGTCACGTAATTTATTTCGCCAGCTGGAATTATTCCTACATATGCTTGCCTCTGAGTAACCATTAAAGGATACTGATTAGGTATTAGTAATGAAACGTTTAACGCATTTACATCGCCTAAATTCCTTATCACAAAAGTTAGAGGGACTTGTGACTCACCAGCAGAGACTGTAATCGGGGAGCTAGGAGAACCCCACAGAGATGTTATTGAAAAGTTCAGATATCCATTGATAGCTACAGTTAAGTTAACAGTCATTTTATTACCATTAAAGTAATTAACTTGAATAGGAATTTGATATACCCCACTTGACGCATTAGGATATATTGAGGCATATCCCACGACTTCTATGGGCTCGCCTATCGGTAAATATCCTATACTTATCTCGTCTTGCTCAAACTTTAACGGGTAAGACTCTTTATTAAAGGTTATAGTAACGTTATTTGCAATCACATTGCCTTCATTAACTAAAATTATTGTCAAAGGTAAATTACTCTCCCCCGGCCCTACAACCAAGGGGGAGGAAGGAGACCCCCATACTGAAGAAGCAGATATTGACACATAGCCTAAGATTGGTAACGTAAATGGGATTTTTTCGCTGAACTTCGCTCCATTACTTAAGAATCCAGTTATATTAACATAGACTTTGTAAACACCATCAGAAGCATTAGGGAATACGTTATATAAGAATGTAACGTTTATGGACTGTCCTTGCATTAGTTCTGGTACTGTTACTGTCCCAGTGTTATTATAATAAGTATAAGGGTTTATGGGGAATGAAGTAATTGGAGTTATATTAACATTGTAAGCATACATGGAGCCAGTGTAAGTTATAGTTAGAGTGATAGGGACTTCGCTCATGCCTGGGGCAATTAATTGCGAAATATGGGGGATTATTATGAATCCTATACCTTGTTGTGAGTTTATAACGGGTATTAACGGTATTAGGAGGAATAAAATTGGCAAAACCCTAATTAGCTTATTTAATCGCATAAATGAATTAGATATATCTATTATATTTAAAGTTATCAGCAAGGATCCAGCCGATCATCGATCACCCCTTGTAAGGCTCATCACGAACTCTAGGCCACCAGTTATATTTCTTCAGTATTGACATTATTGCCGGGACAAATATAGGCCTTACTATGAACGTATCAAATAGGATAGTTATCCCTACTGTAATACCTATCTCTTGCAAAAACCTCATATCAGCAGAGCCTAGAGATAAAAATGCCCCAGCTAAAATTAACCCGGCAGCTGTCACTACTAAGCCAGTATTAGATATGGCTTTCACAATCCTTTCCTCTTCACTTCCCTCCTCTTCTAAAATTCTTATGATAATGAACATATCATAGTCAATACCTAGACTATACATTATAGCGAAAACTATAAGGGGGGAAAGCCAATAAACTTGACCAAAAATTATGAACATAACGGCTACACCGAATAAAGCACTGACAAGAAGTGTTAAGGACAGTCTAACAGGGACAACTAATGAACCTAATACGATAAATAAGTAAACAGTTATTGAAACGATAGTTAGTGGAAGTACATATGAGTAGTAGTCATGGACGGTATTATCTACTATATTTATCCTCTCAGCATTACTACCACCCACCAGATAACCTTCACTGATTAATTTTTCCGTGACATTTATAGCACCGTTGCTAAAAACTGGATAGGGGATAAAAGCCTCAATAAGAGTATAGTTGTGAGAATAGAAAAAGTTAGAGAGAAAAGTTTTGTTCTGAATTAGCTTATCACCAATAGCTGAAGGGCTGAAGACGAAACCGTGAATTGATATTATATAATTACTTAGGTTATATATTCTAGAGTAAGAGGAGTTTGGATTACCTTCAAGAATTATGTAATCCACGCTGTAATTGAAAAACGTTTTTAATTCGCGCTCACCTGTGAGGACTTCACTGTTTTTAGGAACTATTTCACTTACGCTGACGTTTGTAGTATGGGATATAAAGATAATATATGAAGCTACTCCAGTGAGTATTATAAGAACTAAGACGAGGAACTTATACTTAATAGCCCTATTACTCACTTTTTCTAAATACTTCCTCCTAACATCAACTGGATTCGGTACTTCCTTCCTAGGGAATTTTAACATATTTACCGGTATAAAGCCAAGTACAGAATAAGTAAATAGTATAGAAGGAATAAGCGAAGATATTGAAGAGGTTACAAGGGCTATTCCTATATTCCTTAATAGTGGTGAAGGGGAGAGTATGAAGGAAGCAAAACCGATAGTTATACTTAAACCACTAAACAGCAACGCCCTACCAGAATTTTTAAAAGCCCTCTTTAACGCTATTTCCTTACTATAACCCTTCCTATACTCCTCAAAAAACCTGTAAAGAAATAGTATTGAATAATCAACGGTAATACCGAAAACTATAGGTGGGATAACGAGCCCAGAAATATAGTAAATCGAATAGCCGAAGAAAGTTAGTACGTACAAGGTTGTATAAGCAATCTCTAAACCTATCACCGCACTAGTTATTAAAACTAAGATAGGCACTAAAGCTCTTATAAGTACGATTAACAAGATAGAAAGGAGAAGAACAGTAACTATATCTATTACTCTTAAATCGGTCTCAGTAGCTAATGCGGATTCAGCATAAATCGGTAAGTGCCCAGTTACGGTGTAATTTAAATGAGCCATAAAATTTTCCACGTTAGTCAAACTCTCATTACTTGGGACTTCAACTATTATTAGCCACGTATCATTCTTATGGAAGGTGCTTAGAGAAATTGGGGGTTTAGGGAATTCTTTTTCAACAAGCTGTAACGAATAGTTATAGGGGTATTCTAACGCGAAGTTACTTATATTTCTTCCAGTTAAATAATAAACTAATAAGGAGTAATTTGAGAAATTTTCAATAGTCTCCTCAACTAATTTTTCATCCGAATAGTTATTGAAAGAGAAGAGTAATATGTAAGGATTGTGAAATACTATTAAACTTGAGTTTCTTGCTCTCTCTAATTGGCTTCCGTTAAGCTTACTGTAGATAGCAATAAATTGTAGTGCTACTTTAGAATTCGAATAAAACTCATGTAAAGGAATTCCATAAGTTACGTTTAATTGGAACAAGAAATACGAGAAGTTTTGTAGTATGCTCTCTCTTTCTAATGTGAGGTTTAAGTAAATGTTATGTAAGGTTAACAGTGATTGAAGGGTCTTATTTATAATATTCTGTGTAAATTTATAATAAGGTTTTAGTGTATCATTTATAAATTGGTAAGGGGTTAAGACTTTAGCATCCTGGAGATATTCTTCAGCTGTTAAATTTACTTGATGTAAGATTTGGCTATAATTACCTTTAGCAATTACGTAAATCTCGTCATAAGAGGAATAATTAAAATACTTCATGAGTATATCCTTAGCCTTAACGCTCTCGAACTGAGGAGTTAAGAATGGGGAGTCAGAGTATATAAAGTAGTGTTGAATATTTATGACAATGGGTGAAAGAATAAGGGCGAGAATCAAGAAGAGGACAAACCAGTATTTCATATGGTAAATTAATAATAATGATTATAAAGACTTTGTCAGAAAATATAAAATTAGTAGTTTATTAAATTCTCTTTAGTAGGAACACGGTTCTTATTAACTCGGCATGACTCCAGACCAGCGGAGCAACTGAAGGATATTGACCATTAGGGCTTACTTGCTCTGGTAAAACCCCGGTATGTAACATTTTACTTAAAACCCAATTTAGATAAGAATACGCCTTATCCTTATTACCTTCTAACGCGTATTGTTGAGCTAACCATAAAGTAGTTATAAACCACGCGTTTGGTTTATCATCAGTTTTTAAATACATATCGTTTTCATACCTAGCTATACCTCCACCCACTGAAAGTTTCTCCTCTACTACTTTCCTGTTACTGACTACTTTAGGATCTTTAGGATCAAAAACGCCAAAAATCGATGCGAACAAAGTACTTGCGTCAACAGTTTTGTCAATAGTCCCATCTTCATAGATAGTCCTTGCAAAATGGTTATCCACATAAAACCTTGATAACCCACTCTTTATCTCATTCGCAGCCGTAAAATACTTATCCTTAAGGTTTTCCTCACCGAAAAATTCCGCAAACTTAGCCGCTGAAACTAGACCCACATAAACAGCTAATGAAGTAAAGAAGTGCGTTCCCAGTCTTTCCTCCCAAAGGTCGTAAGATGGTAGCGGTAACCCTGTCTCATCATCCCTATAAGCAACTAAGAACTCTGCTGCCCTTTTAATAAAGGGGGCATAAAAGTTCTTTATAAAATCTACATCATTAAACCTTGCAAAGTGTATCCATGCTGCATAAATCATCAAAGCAGTCTCATCCTCTTGGATTGATATACTCCTAGTACTCCATGGATGCCAGGTTGAACCCCAATGGCCATCACATGTATATTTCTGGAAAAGGAAACCGTTAAAGAGTAACGGCTTTGTAAAGTTAAATAAATTCCTGACCGGGTCTTGATAGCCTAGAAGCGTTAGCGCTATTGCGGCAAATGCTGCATCCCTATGCCATACGTAATTGTAAGTGTCCCTATTAAACCTCATTATGTCAGTATCTAGAGAAGCGGGGATAGCACCATTATTTTGCCAGTGAGCAATTATAACTAGAGCACTCCTCTTTACAATGTCATCAAAATCAGCAGCCTTAACTAGCCAAGCTTTCCAATAATTATCTGTCCTTCTTATTAGCTCTTTAGGACCCTTTCTATTTACATATGAGTTCTTGTTCAACACATCATTATAACTATTACCACAGATCAGCCAACAATAAAATACTGTAGACGAGTTAAGCCTAATACTTGAAACTGAATCAACGGAACCTTGAGCAATGGGATTACCAGAGAGCTCACCATCCTCAGCATCTTTCCACGTTCCTATATACCCTTTTGTCTCCTTGTATCCAGTAGCATATTGGTAAAATGAAGTATCGCACTTAAATAAGAACCACTTATCCCTCTTATAATGTATTATAGACCCCGTAAATGGGTCAAGAAGTGCAGTATCGCCTATATCATTCCCATTTATGTGGAAGTCCCAATGGAAAAATACCCTAACATCTTTTCCCTTATCATTCGAAACGCTCACCTCCCTTGCTAAGATCTCATATGCCATATCAACCGAATCTATAACTTTTATCTTCACGCCCTCAAACTCAATTTCAGCCCATGATGAGAGAGAGTCCCTGTTATAATTTAACTTAACGTTCAAATCATCAAACCATGCGAACTTACCATTAACCCATATTCCTATTCTACCTTGATGCAAATGATTATCAATTGGTAATGGATAGTATAACTCTCTAATTATATAATGATCGTCGTAGAGAACAGTTAGCTTACCATTACCGGAAACAATATACCTTGTCATAGTTCCACATGGTGATGATGATCATCATGCGTTGGCTTGTCTGTTTCTGTTAGTTCTCCTTTAACAAACTTATCTAAAGCCTCATCAACTTTCATCCCACTCGCGAGATAGACTTTAGCTTTGCCTTTAAGAAACCTTATCCCTGGAGGGCCTATTTCGGCCACTATGAAAGCAGTAACCCCTCTTTCTAATCCAGCTTTTAACATATAAACACCCCTAGCGTGAGTCGCTTGAAGAGCTGGGTTTGTAAACTTCTCAACTAGCTTATACTCCTTACCATTAACTTCATAGATATGTACTTCAGTGGCTTCGCCGGGGCCATCAACATAATCATTTGTTACAGGTACAGCAACCTTCACATTCTGATTTTTCCCTAATACTAAATAAAAATCTTACTTCCTTTTCCTCCAGATAACAACGAGTACGATAACTGATATAATTACTAAAGCTATGACGCTGGGAGCTAATATTGATAGAAAATGATTAGACGATTTGCTACTCAACGTCTGAGATAATAATTTTATCGTTAGGTTATTAGGAAAAGTGAAATTAACAACGTCATGGACACAGTTGGGGTATATAGGATGTGGAGATGGAATATAAACGTCATAAAATCCAGGTTTATAAAGTATGAGAGTATCATAAACATTAACAAGATCATTAGGTGAAACGCCTTCATTCTTCAAATAGATAACAGTATAATTACCGTTGAATATTATGTTGCTTAATTCTAGTTCATTGCTGGTATTAATCAATACAGTATAATAATTTACATATCCATTAGAAGTCAAGAGTTTAATATCAAGAGTATTATTACTGAAATTGATAACAACTGGCTGAGTATTCTCAACGTAACTTAGACTTAAACTTTCCGGCGGAGAGAACTTGTACAAGATCTGACTGTTTGTAAAATTACTGTATATATAGTAACAAGACGAATTTAGTTCAAAGACGTATACGGAAGTTCCCCTAATAACAGAAATCTTTTCCCCACTAATACTATACAATACGCTGTTACCATTTCCTTCGTTAACAATGAAAAATTTTGGGTTTTGCAACGGGAAATAACTCTCTAAACTACCATTAAAAATTGTAAGTTCACCATTAATCCAGAGGAATGCTTCCCCAGATGAGACATTATTGCTCAGTATTATGAACTTGCCATCTTGTGCAGACACATAAGGATTATATGCTGTAAAGAAGATAGATTTATTAATATTGGTACTGTTGTAAATTGCTAAAAACCTTGAAGGTTGACCTACTGGAGTTGTATAAAGCAATATTAAATACTCTAAGTCACCATTGCTGTTAAATGACAAGTAGAATTTTACATGGATTATTTTTAGGTCACCTGGAGAGAAGAGCGATGATGTATTTAAACGAAATATTGTGTAATTACTAGGAGTCCATATTACTATTTCGTAGAAACCCATGTTAGAATATGTGTCTAAAAGTACTGCTATCTTATCTTGATAATAAGTATACGCCAAGACCTCATATTGTGTCGAGATTATGGGAGTAGTGTTTAAATATACGTAAAAGTCTGAAACAGTTAAAAGGCCTAAAGGCGTTTCGTTAAGCCCTAAAAACCCAACTGTAGATAATATTGTGTTATTCCCGTAAAATATCGTGACGTTGGGATAATAATTTCCATTGTGATAGTACGCATTATCCAACTGAAAAACGTAATATAAACCTCCCTCTTTTCCCGCTTGGATTACACTATATTTCCCTACTTGGATTACACTATATTTCCCTAATAGTAAAATATAATTCCCATTATTATAGACCGTTATGGCATTTCCTATTAACGAGATAGAGAGGAGAAGCAGAAGGGCTATAAACGTCCATTTCATTAACATTACATCCCCATAAGTTATTTATAAAAGCTTTCGAACAACCTAACAAGATATGGTATATCTAAACTCAATGCTTAACCCATCATAAAATGTTTATATCTTTTAAATTATTAGTATTAAATATGTCAGTTAATTGGGCTCTTCCTTTTGAAGAGAAGATAATACCAGAAGACTATAAGGATAGGATAGTAACACCAGAAAAATATAAAGAAATGCATAGGCAAGCAACAGATAATTACAAACAGTTCTGGGAATCAGTAGCATCTCAAATAGACTGGTTTAAACGTTGGGAAAAGACCTTAGATGACACAAACCCTCCATTTTATAAGTGGTTTGTTGGGGGAGAAATCAACGCTTCCTATTTAGCCGTTGATAGGCATATTAAGACAGCAAGAAAAAACAAGGTTGCAATAATTTGGGAAGGAGAACCAGTTGACGACCAAGGAAAGCCTAAGGAAGTAAAGAAGCTGACATATTACGATTTATATCAAGAAGTGAATAGGGTAGCATATATTCTCAAAGAGGTCTACGGAATAAAGAAAGGGGATACGATTTCAATTTATTTACCTATGATCCCAGAATTACCAATTTTTATGCTAGCAGCAGCAAGAATAGGAGCTATCTTCAGTGTAGTCTTTTCTGGATTCAGTTCGCAAGCATTAGCTGATAGAATTAATGACGCTAAGGCAAAGCTATTAATTACTGCGGACGGTGGGTTTAGAAGAGGCAAAATAGTACCACTAAAAGATATAGCTGATAAAGCACTAGAAAGCACATCTTCAATACAGAAAGTACTGGTTGTTAAAAGAACCGGAAGCCAGGTTAATATGAAAGAAGGAAGGGATGAGTACTATCATGATGTCTTAAAGCAAGTACCTTTAAACGCTTACATACCTCCAGAGCCAATGAAATCTGAAGATCCACTATTTATCCTATATACTTCTGGGACTACGGGTAAACCAAAGGGAATTGTTCATGACACTGGAGGTTACATGACCATATTGCATGCCACAATGAATTGGGTATTCGATATTAAGGATACAGACATATACTGGTGTACCGCAGATATTGGGTGGATAACTGGGCATTCATATATTGTCTTTGGACCGCTAATGGAAGGTGCAACAGAAGTAATGTATGAAGGAGCATTAGACTACCCGGAACCAGATAGGTGGGCTTCAATAATCGAAAGATATGGTGTAACTATACATTACACATCTCCAACTGCAATAAGATCTTTTATGAGATACGGAGAAGAAATTTATAAGAAGCATGACTTCTCTACAATAAGGCTTATGCACTCTGTGGGTGAACCTATAAATCCAGAGGCTTTCAGATGGTTCTTCAAGTTAGTAGGAAGGGATAGAATAGCTTTTGGAAGCACTTGGTGGATGACTGAGACTGGTGGAATAATGATAAGTCATCTACCCGGCTTACAGTTAATCCCATTAAAGCCCGGGACTAACGGAATGCCATTACCCGGGGTAGATGCTGACGTATTTGATGAAAACGGGAATCCCACGAATGCTGGACAGAGGGGATACCTAGTAATCAAGAAACCTTGGCCCGGCATGCCTTTAACGATATGGGGTGACCCAGAGAGATATGTTAAAGTTTACTGGAGTAAATTCCCTGGTGTTTTTTATCCCGGCGATTATGCAGTTAAAGACAGTGATGGTTACTTCTGGATTTTAGGTAGAGCTGATGAAGTGATTAAAGTTTCTGGTCACAGACTTGGTACTTATGAGTTAGAGTCAGCCTTAATCCATCACCCTGCAGTGGCTGAGGCCGCCGTGATTGGCATACCGGACGAGATTAAAGGAGAAGTACCGGTAGCATTCGTGGTATTAAAGGTTGGTCAGAAGCCTTCTGAAGAGTTAAAGAAGTCTTTAAATGATTGGGTTAGGAACGAGGTCGGTGCAATAGCTACATTTAAGGATATTTACTTTGTATCAAAATTGCCTAAGACTAGAAGTGGTAAGATAATGAGGAGAGTTATAAGGGCAGTGTTGACTAAACAGCCAATAGGTGACTTAACAACATTAGAAGACGAAGCGTCTGTAGAAGAAGTTAAAAAGGCTTATGAAGAGTTAAGTAAAGAAATTAAATGAATATACGAATAACAAGAGTTTTTTATTCTAACGGTTTCACCATAGTTGAGGGCTTGGTTCCAGCTAGATGCGCTTTAGGTTACTATCACGTAGTTATAAAAGTTGAAGGGATGAGATTAGTGGAAAGTCGTTGCGAGTGCCGCCAACCTCTATGCAGCCACGCCGTTAAGTTACACTTAGCGTTTATAAGGTCTCTCTCTAGATGACCAGCTCTGATTTAAAAATGTAAATAATGCATAAAATGCTGAGACATATTGTACCACTAATGCTATAGAACCATAGACGAACATTTTTAATCTCTCATCACCAATTATCTTAGCAAGAGTAATAACAAAGAATACAGTTGATATAAAAGAGATTATATGGAAACCTATTGCAAATGCAAAATAAGGATGTAGTTGTACGAGTCTATCAATTTTACTTATTAATAGCCCTAGGTTAAATATTAATATCTCGGCCTTATGAAGAAGTAAGCCTATTTGTAATAGTTTGAGTATATGACTTAACATATGGAATTTAATGAAATCCATCACGGAGAAGAATATAGTAAAAATTGGTAACATAATTGCATATATAGAGTTAAACACGTAAAGATATCCTCTCTTAAATATTAAACCTTGTTTAAATTCTCTAAATATAGTAATATAATTCGCTCTAGTCCACCTAGTTACTTGTTTAAAAAACATAGCTAGGTTCTTTGGGGGTTTTGTGTATGCTATAGCATCAATTGCTTTCACAGCTTTATAACCTTTAGAAATCACATAGTCTGTCAAATCCCTGTCATCAGAAATTAATAACCTCCTGCCCATGAATTTCGGTTCTAAGAAATCTTTAGATAACATAAAATCTCTAATGATATCAACCCTATAAAGCACACATTGACCGCTTAAAATTATAGCGTTACCAAAGTAGTTTATAGCCCTGTTCACTAATTCACTTATCCTCTCAAAGAAATCAGAATAATAGGTAGTAGGTGAATCATTTACTCTCCAAATCCTAACATTTGCACCCACACCTCCAACACCCTCAATCATATGCTCTACCATATTTTGAACAGTCTCTCTTGTTATTAGAGTATCGCTATCAAGAAACAACACTAATCTTGTTTTTACATGCTTTAAACCCTCAGCTAAAGCCCTCCTCTTACCTTCTCTCTTTTCCAAAAAAATGAATTTACCACCATAGCGATTAGTTATTTCCTTGTAAGGGTTTTTGACACCATCACCTACAACTATGAACTTTAACCCACTTTTATACACACTCTCTATGACTTTCTTGAAGATCTTTTGGTCTTCATTATAAACTGGAATTACAACTGTGACGTCAGAAAGTGAATAAATTGAACCCTCTTTTATCGGCTTGTATTTTAGCGCAAAGTACGAGTTAAGTGTAAAATATAGAGTTGAAAGCAAGGTAACCACTAATACTGTTACAAAATAAACTAGATCATGCATAACTGATATCACTTTCGATATTGGATATAAAAATTTTTGTCAGTTGAAAGAAAAATTTCTTACCAATTTATTTCACCATTTAAGAAAGGATTATGTAATTTTTCATACCCCAGGGTAGTAATAAATCCATGCCCGGGATAAACGTCTAACAAGTCATCTAACTCGATTAGTCTCTTCAAGCTCTTTTTTAAAAGTTCCTTGTCACCTCCTAGGTCATATCTACCTATGTTTTCGTTAAACAAGGTGTCACCCGTAAATAGGGAATTCTCGATTAGAAAACATACGCTACCCATTGTATGACCCGGCGTTTCAATAACCTTAACTCTAATATCACCGAAAATTAAATCGCCCTCTTTCAAATAATAGTCTATTTGAACCTCTCTAGTCCTATGATCCCTCTTAACTAACTCTTCATCAGCAATGTGAAGATAAAGCGGAACGTTGAAAACCTTTTTAATCTCTGGTACACCCATTAAATGATCAAAGTGCCCATGAGTAGCTAGTATTGCTTTCAGTTCTAACCCTTTATCTCTTATGTAATTAATAACTTCGTAAGGTTTATCCCCAGCATCGATAAGAATGGCATAATTACTTTTACTTACAACATATGTATTGGTAAAGTAATCGCCTAACTCAAAACGTTTAATGTTGATCATCGATTCAATATAGTCTATAGTCCTAATTTGCTTAACTATAAATC
The DNA here is from genome assembly GCA_037389275.1 of Sulfolobaceae archaeon RB850M. Lineage (GTDB taxonomy): Archaea > Thermoproteota > Thermoprotei_A > Sulfolobales > Sulfolobaceae > JAPYVG01. Next base: position 204,609 of record JBBHKV010000077.1, on the reverse strand, counting down.
CCAGTAAATTAAATAAACTTGAATCTCTAAATAGTACTGATGAAATATACTGAAACGGCACCAAAACTTTTTATGAGTACTGGTACTAGATTTCAAAGGCAAATAATATGGGCAATGGGAGTAATAAAGTATGCTTGCGCAAAAGTTAATACTGATTTAGGATTTCTCGATAAAGAAATAGGTAATGCGATAATGCAAGCTTCAAAAGAGGTTATGGAAGGAAAATTTGACGAGAAAGTTATAGTAGACGTTTTCCAAACGGGATCTGGTACTGGGCTTAATATGAACGTAAATGAGATAATAGCTGAAAGAGCTACTGAGATTTCTGGAAAGAAAGTACACCCGAATGATCACGTAAACTTAGGACAATCATCAAACGATACAGTACCAACTGGAATAAGAATAGCTGCTATATATTCATTAGAAACTTCATTAATACCCGCACTTAATAGGATCATAACAACACTAAATAGGAAATCAAATGATTTCTCAAACATTATAAAATCCGGTAGAACTCATCTAAGAGACGCATTACCAGTAACTTTAGGGCAAGAACTAAGTGGATATGTAGACGCTTTTTCTCATGACAGTGAAGCATTAAAGTCTATTTCGGATTACGTTAGGGAACTCCCGATAGGCGGAACAGCTGTAGGAACAGGATTGAACTCTCATCCAGAATTTCAAGAAAGAGTAGTAGAAGAAATAAACAAACTCACATCATTAAGTTTCAAACCAGCTAATAAATTCAGAGGTTTAAAACTGCTTACAGACCTACTGGATTTAAGTGGGGTATTACGAACTATAGCGGTTAACTTATATAGGCTAGGTCAAGATATAAGGCTTATGTTTTCTGGTCCAATGACAGGATTTAACGAAATAGACCTCCCATCACAAGAAGAAATAGCCGGGAGTAGTATCATGCCAGGGAAGACTAACCCAGTAACAGTAGAAGCCGCACTTTTAGTTTCAGCTCAAGTAGTAGGGTTAGATCATGCAAACCAATTCGCGTCAATGTTAGGAGAATTTGAATTAGCAATGGGAGTTCCATTAATAGGCTATAACGTTGTGAGCCAAATAACATTATTATCAGAAGCACTCAACAAGATGGCTGATTTAGTCATTGATAAAATGGTTCCTAATGTTGAAAAGATGAGAAGATATGCCGAGAGTAGTCCTTCACTAGTAACCGTAATTTCCCCGATCGTTGGATATGATAAAGCTTCTGAGATAGGTAAAAAATTAACTAAAGGTTTATCAATCAGGGAGGCTTTAAGAGAGTTAGGGTACAGTGATGAGCAAATAGATAAAATATTAAACTTAGAGAGATTGGTGAAACCAGGATTCCCCGCTAAATCATGAAAATTTACAAGACTTTATTACTCTATTTATTACCCTCTTAATCTCATCGAGGCATTCAACCTCACCTTTTGAGCACTCATACAATTTCACACCTCTAAACTCCTTTAAAATCTCGGGGTTTAGTTTAGGTACTACAACAATATCACTTTCATAACCTTGAATATCGTAAACATTTCCGCTATTCACAAACTTAACTTTCCCCATCACTAAATATCTTACTTATTAAGGATAAAGAAATGTCGTATCTAAAATTAATATTAAAGTGACCTCCCTCAAACTCCTCAAAAACGTGAGGTATCCCGTATTTAATTAACCTTTTATGGAGTATTTTGGTGCCAAAATTTATTTTAAACTCATCCTTAACTCCCGCATCCATATATAGAAGTTTTAATTTCTTAAGGTTATCATGATACTTCTCTACCATTCTAACGGGGTCTTTCTCTAACCATCTTTTCCAAACGTCTTCTAGTATTTCACCCGTTTCTAAATCAAAAGGCAAATCGAAATCCTCACCGTTTGGAGAGTAAAAAGCAGACATTGCAATAATAGTTAATGTTATTACGTCTTCTTTTTCTTTTTTATTATCCCTTTCCCAATATCTCTTCAACCACTCTTTAGCGTCCTTAAACCTTCTTAAGACTCTAATAACATTGGGAAAGAGAGGTAAATATACATATTCAAAGTAAGCATCACCAGAATGATCTACAACCCCCTTGACTATTTCTGGGTATTTCATACCTAACACTATTGAGCCGTAACCACCAGAGGATTTACCCATTAATATGATATTTTTACTATCATATTTTTCTACTAAATAAGGTATTAACTCTTTTACGAGAAACTGTTCATACATCCCTACAGCCGTAGAGTCTATATACTGGTTTCCACCAACTTTAGTAAACATATCGGGTAAAACCATGATTAACTTTTTGACTTTGCCTTCTTTATGGAGTCTGTTTAATTTTTCTGCAAAGTTTTCGTTTAAGGGATCATAATTTAACATTGAAATCGACGAGGAAAGAAAACCACTTAAATATATTACGATAGGAATATTCTGTGTAATCTCCCCTACTTCTAATATATAAACTTTCCTTTTAAAAGGGTCATTTAACGGGTTTCCCTTTAGGTAATTACTTTCAATTACAAATTTGTATACTTTAGTTATCATTATTGAACCTTAAATACGCTTTGTAGAATAATAACTTTGTGGACACTAATACCATACTTACACTAATGCTGGTCTTTGCTACAATAACTGGATTAATACTTAGAAGGTTCGAGATTTCCCCAGTATTAGCTTACCTAATTTCTGGTATACTAGGTGGGAGCTTAGGACTGAACTATAACAACCCGGAATTTCAATTTATCTCGTTTTTAGCAACTAATCTGCTATCCTTTGAAATGGGAATGTCGGTTAATTTGTTAGATTTAAAGACTATATTTAAAAGGGCAGCAATAATCGTACTCCTCGAGTTTTCAATAGTCTTTATGTTTGCTAATCTTTTAGCCCTTTTCTTAAGACTATCGATTTTAGAAATATTATTACTTACAGTAGTAGGCTTTGACACGAGCACGTCGATAGCATTTAAGTTATCAGAAAAGAGCCTTGACCCAAACGATTTTAAACTAATAATTTCGGTATCGTCATTAGAAGACGCACTGGCATTTATAGCCTTAAGTTATATTACATCCTCACAAACCAACATACTCAACTTAATTCTTACCTCACTTGTTTCATTAATAATAGGGTATCTAATATCTAAAATGTTAATTACACCAACATTAAAGTATGGCGATGAATCAATAATACTCTCCAGTGTAGCTTCAGTCTTCATCTTTAACATATTAAGCCAAATAGTAAACTTGCCTTCCTCATTAGAGAATTTCCTTTTAGGGGTTGGAGCTTCTTATGCCTTAAAAAACCCCGAAAAAGTGATATCATTAATAAGGCCTTTAGTAGACTTCACTCTAATATTTTTCTTCTTTATCGCGGGGAGCTATGTGAAAATATCTGGTTTTGTAATATATTATACTTTACTTTCTATTATTTTAATATTTGCAAAATATATCGCATTTAGTATAGGATACTGGTTCTCCCTAGGAGATTTCATAAGAGCTTTCAGAACTGGACTATTTATGACTCCTTTGAGTGAGTTCGGTATAGTAATCTCTTTAACTGCCCTTCAAAACGGGCTACCAGTTTTACCAGTTTATAATATCTCTACGATATTAGTGGCAGTTTCTTCCGCAGTGGCTTCAATAATAACGAATAAGCAAAGGAGATTGTTGAAAATGATGTCTTTAATTTACAATAAATTCAATGTCTCTAAAATTGATTTAATTATACACAAAACTATGAATTTAACTATAAAAACACCAGATTTATTTAAGGCATTACTAAGATTTATATTACTAAGTGTAATCGCCACTACTACGCCGATAATATTAATCGAACTACTCTTGACTTTTTCAAAACTTTTTGCCCTTTTAATAATTTCACTTATTATATTAATTCCGTTAATTGAATATATTCTCATGGACTCAACTCTAAAAAGAATCCCTGATAATGAGTACAAGTTTGTAATTAGTTTCTTGTTATTTCTTATCTTCTTCCTCGTCACAATAGACTATGAAATAACGATAATAAAAATAATATCCTCTATATCATTAGAAGTTATCATTACTTCTTTAGCTATTTCTTTACTAGTAATAATACTGTTTTTCAATAAAATACGCGAGATAATCAGCGATATTGATAAAATGTTTTGAACTGGAATGTCAACTCATCGATTTTACTGATTTCTAATTTACCTTTTGGCAAAAGGAAAATCTCTCCGTCAGAAGCTCTTACCACCATAATATTTCCAGAATGATAAAAGTAAGCTACAAGAGAACAAACTACAGCATCGATTATATCCTTCTTCCTGCTCAGCTTCCTCCAATCAAGCCCAACGTTCTTCATTGAGGATGTAGGATGAGTCTCTATTACTTTCTTAAACGACAGTGATAAACGAATAGCCCTATCAACAAGGCTCCTCATCCAACTAGGGGGCAAAACCTTATACCCCCTCTTAATCATTTCCTTATCTACGTTTCTAAAACCTCTGGAATGGCTTAATGGTGAATCAATTGCAACAACCTCACTATCTTTACAGTATTCTATGATTTCTTCGTCAGTCAATAATTCCTTAACTCTGATAATACTATCCAAAAGTAAACCCACTGCTGAAGGCCTCTTTACTGCCAAATCTATTCCACAAAACTTCAATACCTTATCCATGATTTTAATTTATGAAACCCCCCATTATTTTAATAAACTACAAGGCATATGAGAACTCATATGGGCAAAGAGGCATAGAAATTTCAAAAAAGATAGAAAAAGTAAGTAAAGACTATAATGTACCGGTAATAATCTCAGTGCCAGCTACAATGATTTATAGGTTAAGCCAAGAAACAGATTTAATAATCTATGCCCAGCACGTGGATGGATTAGAGCATGGTGCAAGAACTGGTGCAATACTTCCGGAAATGATAAAAGATGCCGGTGCAAAGGGGTCTTTGCTTAACCATAGCGAGAAGAGAATAAGATTAGACGAAATACATGATGCTATAATAAGAATGAAAAAGTTAGGTTTAGAAAGTGTGGTCTGTGTTGATAGATACGAGTTAGTCCATTCCATGGCAGTCCTAAATCCAGACGCAATACTTATAGAACCACCGGAATTGATTGGAAGCGGAAAAGCCGTATCAAAGGAAAGACCAGAAGTTATAACTAGGGCAGTTGATGAAATTAAGAAAACCCCCGGAGTTTACCTAATAGCTGGAGCTGGAATAACAAGTGGTGAAGACGTGTATAGGGCTATTGAATTGGGTGCTGATGGAATAGGAGTGGCAAGTGCTGTGATGAAAGCTAAAGAGCCAGAAAAAGTAGTTGAAAGTTTCATCCAGAATGCGCTAAGAGCCTTAGAAAAAAGAAGTTAAAGAATCACATCTACAGCTTTTTCCTCTATAGATCCATCTCCAAAATATTTCTTTATAATATCCCTAGTTTTAGCTTTATCTTTTAAAAAAGCGTTAAGTATTGCAATTAAAAGGAACGCACTAACTAATCTCGCCTCATTATTAACATTATTAGAGTAGTTCTCAAGCAATAACGAGTTTATTTTAACCGTAGATCCATCAAGAATAGAAAGTGTAATGTATGGTAAATCAGTAACTATTACGTTAAAGTTCTCCCTTGTTATCCCTTCTTTTTCTAAAATCCTTCTTGCTATACCTATAACACATTCTAGATCTTTACATATCATCAGACGAACAACCTCTCATCATTTCTCAGCTAAGGTTGGGTTCTTCACCAGATGAAAAAGATCATTCATAAATAATAAGTATATCTCCTCTTTATGAGGAAATAGGAAACTAACCTAGCGGCTAAAATTAAGATTAGGGAAAACACAATTAAAGTCGCGGCTGAGGACACAGAGGCATTGAAATATGATTCAAACTCATTATAAATAAAGACTGAAGCAACACAATCACCATTAAATATCCATCCAGTGACAAATGGTGCTACAATTACAACGGAACCAAACTCGCTTATAGCCCTAGCCATTGCAGTTAAACCAGAAGAAATTATAGCCCCTACTGACATCGGAAACATTATTCTATAAAAAACCTTAAGTTCTGACATCCCTAGGCTCTCGGCGAACTCTTCATAATACGTAGGAAGACTTTCGAAGTAACTCTGCATAGCTCTTACGTAAACTGGCGTAGATACAATTATTAATGCTAAGAAAAGCCCTAAGTATGTGTAATAAAAATTTATGCCTATTTTATTAAGAAATTTTCCAACAGGATTAAGAGGACTATCAATGAAAAGCAATGCGATACCAACTACTGGATGAGGAATAGAGGCAGGTACGTCAACTAAACTCTCCATCACAACGCTTTTGTGTCGAGCTAAATAGTAGGCTAAAGGAGTAAAAGCAACAATTTCAATAATCACAGCAAGAGCTGAAGCAAAGAAACTCAGCTCAACTGAACTCAAAACAGTCTTTCCAAAGGCTGCAGACCTAACGTAGAAGGGACCGTAACCATAATACAATAGGAACATAATAGGGAATACAATTAATATTGTTAAAAAGAAGGAAATTATCTTAAAGGCTCGGGAATGTGCCACCATACTGTAACACTCCTTGGTTTAGTAAATTAAGAATTTGACTTGGAACGTCAGACTCGTTTTCGTAGAACAATACTGGATGGGTTATTGGAGTCACACCAAATTGAGCAAGCTCATTAACGTGATCTATTACAAATTCTAGAAACATTAAGGATTCATTAAAGTTTGGTGTATTCTTAGGTATAGTTATGTACAAATACACGGGATTACCGTAAATTCTAATAGTCTGCCCATTAACATTTATCTTATAGAAAAAGAAACTATACCAGTTGGTCTCGTTAGGATAATAACCAAAGCTTAGCCAGGGAGGTAATGTAAGGTATTCAAAGTGTTGTGATATGGCATACGACTTATAAGAGAAGACAAAGTCTAACTCACCAGCTTCCAGTGCTGGCACATAATAAGCCGTTGTAGGTGCGCTCTTAATATTTGGTTCTGCAAGATTTATGAAGTAGTCAAAACTATGATTAGCATACAAATAACCAGCCATTTTAAGTATTAACATCGCGTACAAACCCTCTGGGTCTGAACTAGGATTTGAAATACCCAAAGAAAATTTAGTTGTTAACAAGTTGAAGAAGTTATACCAGTACTGTGTTTCGTTCGTCTTCATTGCCATTGTATAATTCCCGTAAAGTTCTTTCCAGTATGGGCTTTGCGTAGTATAGTTAGTGTAAACTATAGCCATTTGATCAGATATAAAGGCAATAGCCCATCCTGGATTATTATTACCTTCTAACTCTACAGCTTGTAAATAAGCCACTGGAACAAAGACGTTAGCTTGCTGCCCTTGAGCTATTTCAGCAGCCAAACCGAAAGATCCGCCTGGAACAACTTTGACCGGAATACCGTACTGTTTTTCGAACTGCTGTGCAAGGTAATCAAATATAGCCTTATACGCTCCAGCTACATAAACTATTATCGGTCCAGAGGAAGACGAGACAGAGGAAGTTGAGGTAGTTGATGAAGTTGTAGAAGTACTAGTCTTTGTTGTTGAAGAAGGATGGTAAAGTAGAAGAGCCGCAATAGCAGCAATTACTATTACTGCTATAATTACTCCTACAATTACCTTAGTTGTTAAACCCCTTGTAGTTGTTTTGCTTACCTTCATTATGAATAAACGGTTATATTCTTATTTATAAATATTTTTGTAAAGTCATAAATTACTTACCTACTTCTAATAAATACACATTATTTACATTATTCCCGGTAAAGCCAGTATAAATAGTAGCATTAATCTTCTCTAAAAGTTCATAAGAGGAGTGAATTAAGATATATTTATCAACGTCAATATCTAATCCCCCTTCAACAATACATCCAGCATATTCGCTATTACCGTCGATTCCGTCAGTAGCTATAGCATATAACTTTATCCCTTTATTTGCAAACTTCAAAAACCCTAAACAGACTTCCCCATTTCTACCTCCTTTACCGCCTTTTCCTTCTATCTTAACTTCTGGTTCCCCACCAGCTAATATAATGCCTTTATCTCCGATCCTAAGAAGTGTATTCCCAATCCCAGCTAAATTAGCGCCAAAAGAAAACGCATCGCCCCTAACCTCAGAACTAATTATCTTACCACCTAAATAAGATCTAAGCTTGATTAGTACTTCCTCTACATCAAGTATTTTAAAATTATAAACTGGAGCGCTTAGACTTTTAGGGGTTTCGATAAGATCTTCCCTTTTTAACTCTATTCCAATTTTCTTGAGGATTCTAATAGCATCGTCTACTGTAGTTGAATCGAGCACTGTAGGTCCACTACCTACAGCACTTAGATCTCCTCCCGGAACATCACTAATTATTAAGGAAACTATTGGGGATTTAGAATAATTAGCTAACCACCCTCCCTTTATTTTAGATAAATGTTTTCTTACTACGTTAATCTCATTTATTGTCAGTCCAGATTTTAATAATCGATCATTTAAAGACCTTAACTCTTCTAAAGGGATGTCAGTATACTCTAATAATGCGGACGCACCACCAGAAAGTAAAAAGAGTACTAAATCGTAATCTTCCTTCTTGAGTACCTCTACTACCCTTTCACCAGCTTTTAAACTCTTTTCAGAAATTTGCGGATGAGTAGACTGTAGTATCTCTACCCCTTCAAGTTTATCATAAATTTCCGGTGTTATTACTATGCCTTTACTCACCTTTATCCTTTGAAGAAAAAATTTCGCCATTTTTATTGAAGACTTTCCGACTGCTAATAGCAATAATCTGGAAAACTTAAACACGTTTCCCGCGACGTTTAACTCCCCTTGTTTCACCCTTATCTTTTCTTCTAAAACTTTGTAAGAATCTGAAAACTCTAGGACTTTATTTACTATCTCGTTCATTCTTTCTCCTTCTTATAAAATTCTTTATACAGTTCAGATGCAATCCTTTTACCTTGTTTTGTAAGATCGTAGTATATACCCTTAGGCTTATGGTCTAGTTCCTTAGCTTTCACCTTTAACCATGGTTTAACTGAGGAAGTAACACTTCTCTTTAAAGCCCCTTGAAATCTCTGCAAAAGACCCTTCTCCTCTAAATCCTTGCAGGCTTTCTCAATTTCATTTTCATCATATTTAGGAGCCCAACCTGATTCTCCAAGTAATCGTCTTGCCATATACCACGGGTTATCTGGACCATATTTATATATGTGTACCAGAATTTTCTTCTCTAACTCAGTTAATTCCATTAACTAACACCTCATCCGCTAAAGCCTTGGGTATCTCTTTCAGACTACCGTTAACTTCAATTTCATATTTATCTTGATTTTTATTTATCAATTTCACTCTAATACCCGGAACCAACCCATATTGGCCAGCTAGGGCTAGAACCCATTCCTCCTCCCTTATGATCATAACAACTTTGTAATCTTTGTTAATTTGAGCTTCTGAAAGGACAATACCTTTTACTTTCCCCCTACCCGGTATCGGATGACCATGAGGACAAGTAGTTGGCCTATTTAATATTTCATCTATTTTATCTAAAACATCCTCCGGCCAAATATGTTCTAATTTATGAGCCAACTCATGAGCCCTAATCCAATCAAGCCCTAATATATCTGTTAATAGCCTTTCTGAAAGTCTGTGAGAGCGAATTAATTTCTCAGCAAGCCTTCTCCCTTCTTCCGTAAGCTCAATTTTTCTATTCCCCCTCTTTATAAGTCCCAATTTCTCAAGCTTCGAAATAGCCTTACTTATAGTACCGGGGGAGATTCGAAAGATCTCGATTAAATCTGATACCCTAGCATGACCCTTTATCTCTTCCAGCTCATAAATCTCTTTTAGGTAATTCTCAAGGGGTTCTGAAAGCTCACTCCCCATATTATTTCACAATAATTTTTGTCCTAACTGTTTGTATTAACCTTTCCGCATCTTCCTCTTTTACATAAACGGAAACCTCAGCCAAAAACTTTCCCTCATACCCTTGGCTTTTTAAATAATCCTTAGCTTTCCTTAGTACATCATCAATTGCGGAAGAAACATGCTCGTAATAATCACTACTCAATTGTAAGGAGTCAACTTCAATTACCGCATGATACTTTTTCTTTTCTTCATTTACCATCATGTTTTTCATAAAAGTGACTCTCTGTTATTAAATTAAAATTTAAGGTTTTATTTTCGTATCGGATAGGTTAAAAGGAAAAAATATTTATTACCATTACGTTATATTTATTGATGTTTAAGGTTATTTTTAAACTTTATAACAATGGTAAAATTACAAATTCAATCAGAAATTTTACTAAAGCTGGATTTATACCAATTTATTTTAGAAGAGATGGTAAAATGGAAGAATATGTAACACTCTATAACAGTAATGATATAAATGAAGTTAAAGAGGCGATAGTTGATGTTGCTTACTTATTTTCTAGGGAAGGAAAGTATGGAGGATACGATTTCGCAAAAATATATAAAATTGATGATAAGTATTGGGGTAAAATAGCGGGGAGCTCATTGGGTGCGTTTTTAGGCTATCAGCTTGCTGGAATAGCTGGAATGTTATTAGGACTTATTGGAGGAATACTTTTAGGTGAGTTAGTAGATATTGAATTAGGAGAAACTTTAGTGGGGTTAATGGCTTGGCCAATACAGTTAACCAGTTAACAAAAAGGGGAATAAACCTCATTGTAGGGGTTCTAATGTTTATAACTTCATTTTTCCTAGTCATTAAAGTTCATGCTTCAATATTCGATATAATGTACACTTTTAACCCATATCCTTTCTATTTCCTAGGCTTCATATTAGGTGGGGAAAGAATATTTTATGCAATAAGTGGGAGTTCTAAGCTATTTAACCTTATAACAGGTAGTGGAGGAGAATACTCATCATTAACGCAATTTGCCATATTCTTAATGGTATTGGGTTTAGGAATATACATTGTAATCTACACAGTAGCCTTTACTATTCCTATGATAATGATGATGAATGCCCTAAACGGATTAAGTTACTTATTCTATTCGTTAGTAATCTTTAAGGCTTGGCACATGTAAATAAAGTCCACGCACCCATCTTTTTGTAATTAATCTCCTCAAATCCGATCTCCCTAAATAGCTTTATATAATAATCGGTACTGTAGAGTTCAATCTTCCACCACTTAGCCAATAATCTACTTATTGAGTTATTATTTGTAAGTATGATAGATACGAATCTGCCTTTATGCTTCAAAATTCTAAAGATCTCTTTTAGTGCTGAAAGTTTGGAAGGTAACATATGAATAACGAGTAACGCTGAAACGGCATCAGCTACCTCGCTTTGTAAAGGAATAGACCTCACATCAGCCCTTACTGGAATTACCTTATTTCTCTTCTTCGACAGAATTTTTAGGAATTTGAAAGAAATGTCCATACCTATACATACCTCGCAGTTAACATAGTCAAACACTTTACCAGTTCCAGTACCTACATCTACAACAACATTACCGTTAAGATAATTGCTTATATTTCTCAAAACGCCCGAATAAGAAACGTGAGAAGTCAAAAGAAAACCTAAAGGAGCCCAAAGAGGCTCGTAAATGGGGGCTATTGTTTCGAGTAATTTATCCCCTTCCACATCCTGGTTTTGCAGAAAGTTTATAATACCATCAATTTCTTTAAACTCATGACCTTTTTCACATTTCCATTTACTGACGAAACGCGAACCGTCAATAGGGCATCTAAAGATGTCTAACATTAACTCCATCTCTCCCATTGCGTTATTATCTAATTAATTTTTTTAAAGCATATTCTAATAAATCTTTTAAAGTTACTATTTGTCTTTCGTCTACTATAACACTTCCTATATCCCTCTTCATTAGTTCAGTAACAACGTCATAGATTTTATCGTCTGGTGAGACATTAAATACGTTAATAACCATTATTTTAGAAACATCATCGTTGTTTAAATCTAGTTCTAAATATTTATAAACTATATCTCTAGCAGAAATTATACCGTATAGAGTGTCCTCGTATACTGGTAAATGTCGTATTTTGTGATTTAGCATTAATGATATCGCAGTCCTAATCTTTGTATATCTCTCGACGCTTATCGCCTTTTTAGCGATACTAGTTATTGTATCATCACTCCTAGACCAGTCAATGAGCCTTATTAAATCTTTATAAGTTACTATATACCTAACCTTCTCGGTATCTATTATTATATTGTCAGTATTTTTTGATAACATTTCTTTTATAAACACTTTAATATCGAAATTTTTCATAATTATTGGCTCCCTTAGTACTGCATATTTTAACTTAGTTTCCGTAGTGTTGTTAAGAATGTGATGAAGTACTTCGTCCACAGTTAATACTCCTAAAATCTTTTTATTCTGACTATTATCAACCACTACGATTCTCCTAACGTTATTTTGTTTCATAAAAGATATTGCATCTGTTACAAAGGCTTCACAATCTAACTCTATTGCCTCACGAAATTGAAGCAATCTTAACTTCCCTAATATTAAGCGTATTTAATAAGTTATATAATAGCCTAACTTTTACGTCATTAATGTTAAGCTCCCCTAAATTTGAAATGAGTTTAACACCGTTCAATTTCCTACATTCTTTAACAAGAGAAATTAATCTTTTAACGTCTTCCTCAACATTACTCACCTCTATCCTCTTATCAGTGAGATTAAGCTCTTTAAACCCCTCAATTATTACGACATCTACGGGGAATAGATTAACTATGTCTTTAACATCTGCCTTGAAGAAAAGGGTGCATTTAGAATCTAAGAATGAAACTATATCAGCACCAGCGTTCCAAAACCTATAAGTATCCTTACCTTGTAAATCTAATTCGTGATGAGAGTGTTTAATGACACCGATAGTATATCCCATAGATTTAATTATTGGAATTGCCCTTTCAATCACACTGGTCTTACCTACATCCTTCTTACCAACAACTTGTATAATGCAAGACATTATTTTATACTACTCGTACATATTATTAAATGAATGCTTATCCCATTAGAAGAAGCAGAAAAAATAATTGAAAACACTGAATTTAAGAAAGCCAATATAGAAGAAGTTCAAATATTAGAAGCTGTGGGGAAAGTAGTCGGAGAAGACGTTATTTCTCAGAAAAATGTACCAGAGACAAACCTATCAGCAATGGACGGTTTCGCATTCAACTTAAAAGACTACGAAAAATATGGAAGGCTGAAAATAGTAGGAAAATTATACCCCTCGAGTAAGGAGATTCCAGAACTAAAAGAGGGTGAAGCTTACTACGTAACTACAGGTGCTCCAATACCTAAGGGAGCAAATACTGTAGCAAGAATTGAAGCGAGCAAAATAGTTGGGGATTACGTAGAGTTTTCTGAACAGCTTTACGAGGGAAAGGATATAAAGTTTCTTGGAGAGGACATCAAACAAGGAGAAGTAATAATAGAAAAAGGAGAGATATTAACACCCTACCATTTAGGATTACTTACCATACAAGGAATAAATACGATTAAAGTCCTATCTATAAGGAGTTGTATAATCGCCTCTGGCGATGAATTAAAGCCTTATGGGAATATACCGGACTCAATATCACCTATATTATTAAAAATCATGGAAAAATTCGGAAAACCAACATATTTGGGGGTAGTTAGGGACGTAAAAGAAGAAATTGAAAACAAACTTAGGGAAGCAACAAACACTTGCGATTATATCATTTTAATTGGGGGATCGTCTAAAGGTGATAAAGATTACTCAAAGAAAGTCATTAGGGAATTAGGTAAATTACTATTTGAGGGAGTTAACGTTAACGTAATTAAGCACGGGGGTGTAGGGGTGATTGATAACAAACCGATAATAAACTTGCCCGGTCAAGTGGTGTCTGCCGTAACAGTATTTCACCAACACGGTCTTCATATAATCTCAAGAATGATAAATAAAGAAGTAAGAAAATATGAAAGTTATTTACTGAGTGAAGATGTTGATGTAAAGCACAAAATGGATTCGGTCTATATGTTTAAAACTTATGGCGTGTATGCAAAACCTTTAAGGTGGGGTACAGGGCTATATAGCGATTTAGCTAAGGCTAATGGTTTCTCAATACTTAAAAGAGGAGTAAGTTACAAAAAAGGAGAATATGTCAACTTACAAAAATTCGTATTTTGATGTAATAATTCTTGCCGGGGGAGAATCAAAAAGATTCGGAGAAGATAAATGCGATCATGAACTAGATTGCAAAACCTTTCTCCAGAGAATCGTAGATCAGTTCGCCAATCCCATCATTGTAACTAACAAGAAAAGATTAACTTTAAATAAAGGGATTCAAATAATAGATAACTTTAGGTTAGGTCCCCTTAAAGGTCTAGAGTTAGGTCTGGAATTAGTTAGAGCTGAAAAGTTCTTTTTGACAGGCTGTGATTTCCCTTTTATCAAATATGATTTAGCTAAATATTTATGTGATAAACTAGATGATTTCGACATTGTTTTGGTGGATAATGGTGAGCTTCAACCACTATTAGCATGTTACAAAACACTTTTCGTCAAAGAGAAGATTAGATATGCTAAGAGGTTACTAGACCTTGTAAACTTAGCTAAGAGAGTTTATATAGTGGGTACTTTTGAACTCAAACTTAATGGCTTCCCACTATATATATTAAAAAACGTTAATATGTGGACTGATCTAGAACCTAAGAACGAAAAAATAACTTTTAGTAAACTACTTATAAACTCCCCTTGAGAGTATTCAGTATATGATAGTACCATTCGTACCAACACCAGATGAAGTCGCAAGAGAAATGCTTAAATGCGCTGAGGCTGGAAAACAAGACATAGTTCTGGATTTAGGTGCTGGAGTAGGGAAAATATTGAAGATAGCTAAAGAGGAGTTTAACGTTAAGTTAGCAATAGGAGTTGAGATTGATAAAAAGTTATGCAAGGAGGCATATTTTGATAATAGTAGAGAAATAGAAATAATATGCGGGGACTTATTAACTTTAGCCCCAATATTATTACCTAGGGCTGACGTACTTGTGTCGTATTTATCAACTAGGGCTAACGAGTTACTTGAACCTTATATTATCCAATATGGTAAAAAGGGTATGCGAGTAATTTCTCATGACTTTCAATATGAACATTTAAAGTTAATTAAAGTAAAAAGAGTGAAAGCAATGGGAATATTAGGCTACACTGACCACACAATATATTGTTACCAACTATGAAGGTTTGTGTATTATATTCTGGCGGAAAAGATAGCACTTATTCTTTACACTGGGCAGTATTTAAAGGATTTGAGGTAATTTGCCTTATTACACTCCTCCCAAAAAGAGAAGACTCATGGATGTTTCAAGTACCTAACGTAGAACTAACAAAATATCAAGCTGAAGTACTAGGAATACCGCTTATTCAAAAGGAGACCAGTGGAGAGAAGGATAAGGAATTAAACGACTTAAAAGAAGCCTTTAAAGAAGCCAAAAGAAACGGGGCTGAGGGAATAATAACTGGGGCACTCCTATCAGACTATCAGAGATTAAATATAAACTTGATGGCAGAGGAGGTGGGGCTGAAAACATACTCGCCGTTGTGGAGAAAAGATCAAAAGGAGTATTTAAGGGAATTGGTCAAAGAAGGGTTTAAATTTATAATAACATCAGCTTCAGCTTACGGTTTCCCCTTCGAACTTGTTGGTAAAATAATTGACGAGAAAGACATAGAAAGAATTATAGTTGCCTCTGAAAAATATGGTTTTAATCCAGCCTTTGAGGGTGGGGAAGCAGAAACTTTTGTAGTTTATGCCCCCCTTTTCAAGAGGGAATTAAAGGTTGAAGGTTATAAAAAGAAATTAGGCGAATACGAGTGGAGGTTCATAATAACACGTATACTTTAACACGTTGTAAATTTATTGTTAACCCTAACGGAGAAATACTCACCAACAAAAACATAGTAATACAAAACGGCGTAATAAAAGACGTTGGGGACGAAATAGAAGGTGATGAAGTTGATTGCAGAAAATACATAGTTCTTCCGGGTCTAGTTAACGCTCATACGCATTCACCAATGGTTGTGCTTAGGGGTTATTATGATGATGCTGAACTAAATGAATGGCTTTCGAAAATGTGGGAGTTCGAAAGAAATATGTCAAAAGACCTAATGAAACTAGGGAGTGAAATATCAATATTAGAAATGCTAAGTCAAGGGACAACAGCATTTATAGACATGTACTTTAACCCGGAGGATGTTAAAGAGCTAAGTGAAAAATATAAAATACGAGCTTTTGCTGGTTATACTTTTCTTGACGAGTTATTTGACGCCTATGAAATAGATAAATTACAGAGAGCTTTGAGAGAAAGTGAATACTTTAAACCTATAGTTAATGTTCACAGTTTATACGCAAATAGTATTAAGACAATCCTTCTAGCTAAACAGCTAGCTGAAGAGAGGAAAACTTGGATCCACATCCACGTTTCAGAAACTAGAAAAGAATTGTACGAAATAAAGAGGAGGACTGGCTTATTCCCAGTAGAATATATGAACAGTATTGGGCTATTAAACGAGAATACACAATTAGTACATCTGGGTTGGGTTGCAAGTTGGGAAATAGAATTAATTAAAAAGGCTAATAGCAAAGTCACGTATTGCCCTACTTCTAACATGAAATTAGCTACCGGAGGTGCTTTTCCTTTGGAGGATATGATAAAAAATGAGATAACAGTGACTATAGGTACAGATGGGGCTGCAAGTAATAATTCACTAGATCTATTTAGAGAGATGAAGAATGGAGTTCTTTTACAGAGGCAAATGTATTGGAACACTAGAGTAAAAGCATTAGATTTACTACGACTAGCTACCATAAACGGTTATAAACTTATAGGAATTAAAGGTGGTAAAATAAAACCAAATAACGTTGCCGACTTAGTCTTAATAAATTCTGAGCTAGTTTATCCTCTCTATAAAGAAAGGCTTATATCTCATATCGTGTATTACATAACGAGTGAGTATGTAGAGAAAACCATAGTTAACGGAGTAATCAATGATAAGAAAAGGTTAAGAGACATATTGAGAGAAAAAGTAAAGAGACTTTATGATATGCTGAACTCTTGATCCACTAACTGTGCCATTTTTTCAGCACAATCTTTAATATCTTGTAAAATTTTCTGTTTTAACTCATTGTAATCCCTAGTCTTATAAAGGTATCTTGGTCTTCCAGCCTTATTTCCAGGTTCCTTTATCCTCATCACCAAACCCATTTCTAAGAGTTTATTTAAACTTCTATTTATAGAGGCTTTAGAGAGCTTTAAATCGGCCTCAAGATCTTCTGTCCCTTTGGCCTCAGATTTAGCTAAAGCTATAAGCACTTGTACATCAGTCTCCGAAAGGCCATAGCAGAAAGACAGTATATCCACTAGCCCGGCATCTTTACCAGAGGGCAGTTTTATCCTTGTCCCGCTAATATTTGTTTGTGCCATATCTATCACAACAAAAGTTTATAATCATTCTACTATTTATATTTTTTCGTTACTACAAATTAGACCATTACTACGCAAATATACTTTCAAGATCGTAATTAATAATACCACAATGAAAAATGGAAATGAGAAAGAAAGAACAATATGATTAGTTTACAACTTTTTTTGCTTCATCTATTTAAATCTAACTTTTTATCAGAATAGTAAAGTTTTAAATGTTGTATGATAATATGTTAATGGAGGCAAAATAAAATGGTGGTTGAAGAAATAGTTAAAGTCTCACGTAACTACCAAGTAACAATACCGGCAAAAATTAGACAAAAATTCCAAATAAAAGAAGGAGATTTAGTAAAAGTAATCTATGATGAAAACGAAAATGTTGTAAAAATACAAGTCCTCAGAGAACCCTGGAAATAATTTTTAACCTCTTTCCATACCTTTTTTTATGTACGTCGATTCACATGCACATATAGACACAAAGGAATTCGACAATGATAGAGATTATATAGTTAATGAGTGTGAAATAATAATAGTTAATGCCGGAATAGACATAGAAAGTAACATAAAAAGCTTAACATTAGAAAAGAAATATAAAAACGTAATAGCTGCAGTAGGTTTTCACCCAGAGTTTGTAAAAGATCATTTAGAACAAGTAGAGAAATGCTTAGAATTAGTAGATAAAGCAAAAATTGTCAGCGAGATAGGGTTAGATTATTTTTGGATAAAAGAACAAGAATTAAGGAGAAAACAGATAGAAATATTATCACTATTTCTAAACAAAGCTGAAAAACAAAGAAAACCAGCCATAATTCATGTAAGAGGAGGAATGAACGACTTCCTAAACATGATCAGTTCTTATAAAGTAAAATTCGTAATACACGCATTTGAGGGCAATGTAAAAACTGCAAATAAAGTAATTGAACTAGGCGGAATGATATCCATACCCCCCGTTATAGTAAGAGATAAACAGAGACAAGAGGTAGTTAAAAACATAGACTTAGATTATATTCTAACAGAGACCGACTCACCATTTCTAGGCCCAGAAAAAATGAGTAGAAATAAACCTTGTAATGTCGTTTATACAATAAGAAAAATCTCAGAGTTAAAAGGGGTTGATGAAAAAGAAGTTATTAAAAAAATAGAAGATAACTTTAAGAAACTTATTTCTTAGCAGCAGTTGCTTCTTCTTCAGTAGGCGCAAGATAAACGAATAAGAAGTACGCTATAAACCCTATAAAAGCTGCAATTGTAAACGGCAATACGTATGGTACTGCTGCTTGATGTAATGTGATCTCAGTTATCTCCCACACTAATCCAGCTATGGCTAATACGTAACCAATACCTAATAATCTAAAGAAACTGACCATCTATCTCACCCCTCAACAAGTATTGTTCCCCATAAGGACATTAAATATCCTGCTTGTTCACCAGTTAATAGATTTGACATATCATCAAGATTGTAAACATAATATGCTGGATAAATTATACCGTAGATATACGCTGGAGCCTTAGCGGTAAATGTGAATTCCATTGGAGTATTATACTTTATCAGCTGTGGTTGTGCTGCTGGAGTTATGGTACCGTTCCACCAAACTGCATAAACATCAACATAGAGGTCATTAACTGGCGTTGGAGTTCCAGCTGTAGTATAATTGTATAACCAGTTATGATCATTATTTGGAGTTGGTATTGTTATATATACAGTAACGGTAGAGTTAGCATTTACTACAAATGTTGGCCCTGGTATACTATCGTTAAACGTAGCGTACTGATCAGCCTCTACGTACAGTTCTGGAGTATTTGTTGAAGTTTCTAAAATTATGGGCGGATTATATGGGTCTCCAACTAATCCACTTGTATGTGCATTGTTACTGGAGGAAACATAACTCTGTATTGCTGAAGCTGGAATATAACCGCTAGAGGGTATTACTAGTATTTCTCCTACATCGTAAGCAAACCAGGGCCCATTATATTCGCCATCTAAAAATGCATAAGCCCCACAAGCTATAGGTGAACCACTAGTAGTCCCAGCGTACCAAACAGCATATTGTACTAACCCCGGTACGATCTGAGTATCAACCACGTACTTGGAATTATACACTGGTATATACATGTTCTCAGTAGCCGTCTTACCAATTACAGCATACATTGTCATATTCAAATATTGGCCTGGATGAACAACCATTAAGTTATAGTAGAATGGTAATACAGACCCGTTAGGAAGTACTAACTCTGAATTTATACCTCCCCCGTTCTCTTGAACAGTGAATACATACTGCATTGCATTAACTGTAGTTTGAACAACACCACTGGAAGGAGTGCCGGAGTGTATGTCAACTTTATATACTGAGGGAACACCGCCGACTGTAAATACTTCTGGTAAAGTTGTAACTACCACAACAGCTAGAAGTAAAATTGCGAAACCTGTCCAAATCAACTCCCACTTCTCTTTTTTATTCATTTTTACACCCCCAAACTTTACAAGTTTTAAAATAAACTACATAAAATAAAAAAGTAACTATTACTTTTCAAATAGTATTTGCGCCTTTAAGTGAACCTATAGCCCCTAAAATAATTCCTAGTGTTAGTAATGATATCCATGCCCATTCAAGTGGGTTGGTTGGCTGCGAGGCATCACCCACTAGAACTAGAGGGATAGCACTGATGATTATTAATAATGCACCTACTATCGCTAGTCCCCACCAGCTAGATAATGCCTTCTTCATAAACCTCGTGTTTAATTTTGCTTCTATACTCTTTAAGCTTATACCAGTATTGCTCCAGTCTAACTGCATTGCGACTGTAGTGATTAATTGTCCTAAAGATAACCCTTCAGCTCTTAGTAGTTTACCTTTTACTAAGGTTAATACTAAGTTTAAGAACCAAACTAGTGTTGCTAGTTCTGCTATAACTGCACCAACAGTTGCTAAGTTCTCTGCATCAATAATGTATGGTACCCTAGGAACTATTTCAGCTCTCCTTAAAATCCCGTCAAGCCCTAATAACTCAAAACCTATTACTAACATTATTGAGCCGATTAAGTAACCCCAGAAGTGTATCCAGGCCATCTTTATAGAGTACCAACTTCTACCACTCATCATTGGTATCATGAAATATAGTACTGCCATTGCTGCGGGCACTATTCCTAATAATATCATTGCGTGGAAATGTCCTACAACCCAGTCTGTATTGTGAACTATTGCATCAAATGAGATCGTCGCGTTAGAAATCCCAGTAACTCCTGCGAATATTGATCCAGCCCAACTCGTTACTGTAAACGCAGTTATTACATTCCAGCTTACGTTAGCACCTTTAGCTGTAGCCCATAAGTTTAAGAAAGTCATGAAAGTCGGTAGTGTAACAGCGTATGTGAGGATCTCTTGTAATACTTTCAAAGCAACTGGTAGATTAACCATGTATAAGTGGTGTACTGGAATGTTATTAGAGAATATTAAGTACAAGACTGCGGCAACTCTTGCCATTTTGTCACTGTAAAGCGGCTTGTTTGCTAAGGTGGGTATTAATAAGTATAACGCAGCAACTGCGGGTAACCATGCCATATATACTACTGCATGACCGAATATCCAGAAAGCTATTTGGTTAGCAATCGCATTTAATCCCACGATACCAGCAAATGCCAATATATCCCATACGTCAGCAACTGTTACACCAGAATATCCGATCATGAAGAGCAATATTATCATTAAGAAGAAGACTAGAGGAACTGGCAATTTCTCTTTCATTTGTTTAGATGCTAAGTAGTAATGATATACTATCCAAATTCCAGCCAAGTAAACAAAAGCATCATTGAGAATCCAACCTATAAAGAATAGCGGGCTCATTACATACAATGAGTAACCAGGGATTCCTATGGGTGATAAGTAGTACCATGAACCAGCTGAGAAATAGTTGTCAAAGCCTTGCTGGTTAACAATTAATATTGGGCCCTCCATGAACATCATAGAGATGTTTAACATAATGAAAGCTATATTCAATAACCACTTAGCTCTAGGTTGTAAATTAAGTAGTTTGATTGTGAAGTAAATTATAATTGCATAGATTACTTGTTGTGCGAAACCGAATAGGTCTCTCTCAGCGTGTAGTGTTATTCCAGCATAATATTCTTGTGGTGTAAAGGGTAAAGCACCAAAAGTGCTCCACATACTTTCTTGAATCCTAACCATTAAAGAATCAATAACACCTAAAAGTCCCCAAATAACGCCCATAACAAGCATTCCCATTACAATTCTTGTGGTCCAATCTTTGTCAAGTTGGAATAATGCAACAATCAAGTCTTTTAGTCCCACTTGAATATCACCGCTTTCAAAATTGAAAGAGTAAATAAAAACTCTTTTCTTAATACTATATCTAATTTTACATTAACTCAGTTTAATCAGAGAAACTTTATTTATTTTATCTTTTTTATTTTTTAACGTATATAATCGTAATATAGACTTTTTAACAAATAAAGATACACATAATTCAACAATATCTGCTAATACTTTAGCGAAATATTAAGTTCAAGTCAAGTAGCATTACGAATAAAGGTAAAGAATGTTAATAATCGTTATTGGTGCCTTAATCGATAGTTTGGCACACAAGTAGCTAAGATAAAATTAATGGGAATGTTGATACAATATTTATGATCTTACGATAAGAGAAAATTTTAAACTCAAAAAAGAATATTATTAATTGCCGGGGTCGCCTAGCTTGGTAGGGCGGCGGCCTGCTAAGCGTTGCTGAAAGCCGCTGGGGTTCGTCCCCGCGCGGGTTCAAGTCCCGCCCCCGGCGCTTCTTATATTGGAAACCTAGTGAGAACGAATACCCTATACTGAACATAAAATGTACAAGAAGAATCCTTTTTATTGAAGGGGCCAGACCCCCCATATTGAGACCCTTGCCCTCTCGGATTTACCCCTAGCCCTCCTCATGCCGTAGACCGGCGAACGCGGGTAGCCGGGCACGGTTGCTCCCTTCCGGGCCTGGCCGATTCCCCCAGTCGATACGGTATTCCCCCTCCCTCCAGAGGGGGAACCCGTAACTACCTCGCCCCGCCGGGCAGCACTCATCGTTAGGCTAGGATCCGAGAGGGTAGGTATCTCAACATGGGAGTTACTGGTGCCCGCATTACGCCACGCGGGTTAAGGGAGCTGGCGAGACTCCCCACCCTACCCAGCCCCTATTATTATTACTTCCTTCGGGTGTTAATAAATTAACTGAAGTAAATCGCATAGAGATTTTGTTATAACAGCACCCATCATTAATACTTTCTCTTTATCGTAAGGTACACCAGATTCAACTAAGAAAATTTTCTTTATCCCAGCATTATAATAAGCAGTTACATCAACGTCTGTATCCCCTATTCCCATTACTTCTGTTGGTTCCACTTTAAGTTCATTTAACGCCTTTAAGACCCCTTCTGGATTTGGCTTACCCAATTTAACATCGTCACCGCTTATTAGGACATCATAGTTTAAACCGATCTTATTTAAAACTTTAGTTGCTGAAATTCTGTTAGAGGAGGTAACGATTGCAATTTTAACATTTTTAGATTTAAGTTCTTTAAAAAGTTCTTTACTGCATTCCGTGGCTTCGGCTTCACTATCTACTAGCCTCAAGTATATTCTGTTTTTCACATTCATTAACTCTTCCCATCTATCATTAGCTAAAATTTTAGCTATTTCACTAGTCTTTCTACCAAGTAGATATTCTATTTTAACATTTGTTGATATACCCAATTCTTTTAGTGCTAATTCCCAAGCCTTTTTATGTAAAAAAGCTGTATTAGCTATTGTACCGTCTAGGTCAAAAATAGCTCCCTTCATGGTACTATCAAACTTCTTATTGCTTCTCCTTCCTCAAGAAGCTTTACAGCCTCATTAATCTCCTCTAGTTTGAACTTTCCAGTCACTAACTTTGAAGGATCATACTTACCTTGTCTTACCAACTCTAATAGTCTAGGCATATCAATTCTTGGTCTTCCACCATAATTACCAATAATTGTAATACCGTTTCTAACAATGTATGCAATCCTTAAAGGAATTTGAGCCGATACCGGTGGTAATCCTACTAATACTACTCTACCTCCTATCCTTACTCCGTCAACAGCCATCTGAACTGTTTCTTGTGTACCAGCGGCTTCAATAATCACATCGGGTCCTCCACCAGTCATCTCTTTTAAAGCCTTTACTGGATCTGTTTCTTTAGTGTTAATATAATCTGTAGCTCCTAATTCCATTGCTTTTTCCAATTTCCACTTCTTAGTACCTAGCGCTATTATCCTACCAGCACCGCTAGCCTTAAGTAACTGGATTACTGATAAACCTACTCCTCCAACCCCTACTACCGCAACACTTTCTCCGGGCTCTATTTTGGCACTATTTACAGCACCATAAGCAGTTATTCCAGCACAGCCTAGGGTTGCTACCCTTTCTAGTTCAACGTCTGGAGGAACAACGGTTAGCGCGTTTTCATGAACTATCGCATATTCTGCGAAACCACCTCCCAGGAAAGTCTGAACTTGCCTACCATCCTTTAACCTTAGCCTACTAGTCCCGTCAAACATTACTCCTTTTAGCCTAACTGATGCAAACGTTTCACATAAATTCTCTCTTCCAGAAATACAGTTCCTACATTTACCACATGGATGAATAAAGGCAGAAATTACCTTATCACCCTCCTTAACCCTAGTCACGTTTTTACCAACTTTCTTTACTATCCCAGAAATTTCATGGCCAGCGACAACCGGGGTAGGAACTGGTGTTGCACCAACAAATACATTAACGTCGGAATGGCACATACCAGTTGCCTTTATTTCAATAAGTACTTCGTTTTCTTTAGGCTCTTGGATTTCAACGTCCTCTATTTTTAAAGGCTCCTTATAGTTAAAGAGAACAGCCGCACGCATAAAATAAGGATGTTTATACTGTTTAAAAATTTTAATGAATTACGATAACGGTCAACTGGAAGTAGATTGCTAATAGGGCAAATACTGCTTCTATTCCCCAAAGTATAGCAACAATTTGGTACTCTTTAAATTTTCCCATTTTCATTACTACATGAGTTAGAGAGTGGGGAAAGGAATCCCAGTATAGATACCCTTCCGGTGAAATTTTCCCAAATGAGACCCCTTTAAATCTAGTCCTAGCTTTCAACAAGAACTCTATAACGTAAGGAATATATAAGAAGAATAGTGCTGTATACATAAACCCCGCTATCCCTATAGCTCCTATTACGGATCCTATAAAGTAAGTTCCGATATTTCCCGGGAACACTCTTGCTGGATATTTATTAAATATTAAGAAAGCTAAAAGTACGGATACTAAAATTAATGCTAATACTCCAGCATAAAATGAGGAGCCGCCAGCCCTAAAACCTATATATGCTAATGATAATGACATAATTACCCCCATCCCCGCACCTAAACCGTTTAAACCTTCAAGCATATTAAATGCGTTAGACGTTATTGTTAAGGTGGCTGGTAAAATTATTAAATAGAAGAATATTCCGAAGTCTATTTGGCCTAAGAACGGTAAAGATATTGCCGTATGTCCGATACTATAGATTATTAGTGGAACTGAAGCAAAAACCGGTAAAACTGCCCTTAATGATTGTCTAAGGTTAAAAATGTCGTCAAGTAACCCTAAAAAGCCTATAATTAAAGACGAGAGAAGTACTGAAATGACTATCCTCTCTGCAAAAAATGAAAACTTTTGGTCTGAAACTTCAATCAAATATGTAAAAGATCCAGCTACAAATCCGCTAACTATTCCTATGCCACCCAATACTGGAACCTCGGGTTTATCTATCTTATTAACGTCTTTGCCAACAAATCCTCTAAGTTTTGACTGTTTAATGATCCATTCTGTCGAAAGAAAAGTAACTATAAAAGAAACAATAAGCGAGAGATATATATAGAATAACTCTTTATGTATCATTCACTTTCTCCTTTTTATCGTAAACTCAGCAAGATAATTTAAAGCCTTTCCAGCAATCTCGTTCCTCCACCTAACACTCCTTAAAGCCTCAATTGCCATGGCATAATATCTATCAGCTAAATCGTAAGCGTAATTTAACGAGTAGGATCTGATTATATCTGCAGCCCTACTTAATTCCTCCCTTGTTGCTTTACGATTTCCAAGGGTCATAAGTATTATTTTTCTCTCGTCTTCTTTAGCCTCCTTCAAGGCTTTTATTACTAGAATAGTTTTCTTACCCTCTCTAATGTCACTGTAAATAGGCTTACCTAGCTCCTCTTCAGTAGATGTGAGCCCTAATATGTCATCAATTATTTGAAATGCTATCCCTAAATATAATCCGTACTTGCCCAGACTTTCAACCTCCTTATAGTCTCCACCTCCTATTAACCCGCCAAGTGCAGCAGAAGCTGAGAAAAGTTTTGCGGTTTTCTTAGATATCATATCCATATATTCGTCTTCACTTACATCATTCCTACCTTCAAATTGCATATCTAATGTTTGCCCCTCAGAAATTATTATAATCGATTCAGTAAATATTTGAAAAGCCTTCGTAATTTTCTCCGAGGGAAGCCCTTTAACAGAATCATTTAATATCTGAAAAGCCTTAGCATGAAGCAAATCACCAGCTAGAATAGCCATTGGAATCCCGAACTTAACGTGGACAGTAGGCATACCTCTCCTTAAAGTATCTTGATCCATTATGTCGTCATGAATTAAGGTAAACGTGTGTAAAACTTCCACTGCAGCCCCGGCTAAATAAGCCCTTTCTCTCTCCCCACCCACTAAATCTGAAGAAGAAACTAGAATTAATGGCCTTAGCCTCTTTCCTCCAGCTTTGAAAAGATAATAAGAAGCCTCATATAATTCTTTGATATCACCCTTAATATAATCCTCAATTACCTTATTGACAGAGGATATTATATCATTAAAATAGTCATCTAACGGATTCATACACTCTTCTTTTTCTAACACTCTCTAAAGTAGATAAGTTTATCCCCCGTGAGTCAAGCCAATCCCTTAGGTGACCGAATATTACAATAGGAGATTTGTAAACATCTTTTATACTCTTGCTCCCGCTCAGAAACATAGCAGTTTTTATCTCAAAGATTGTCCTCTTTAAGAAATCCCTTAAGGATTCCTTACCTCTTATTGCTGCTTTTAGAGCTGGTAAAGCAAAACCACCAATATTTGCACCTAACGCTAAAGCCTTTATAACATCTAAGCCATTCCTAATACCGCCACTCCCAATTATCACGGAATCTGGTGCACCGATTCTAGTTTCAATAATTGATGCTGCAGTCGGTATTCCCCAATCAAGGAAATTTTTTGCGCTTTCAGCTTTCCAGTTTCCTCTTCTTAACCCCCTATACATTTCTACTGCTATCCAACTAGTACCCCCTTGCCCAGAAACGTCAAAATATCTAAACCCTTTAGAATAAAAAAGGGATGCGACCTCCATAGATATACCAGATCCAGTCTCTTTAATTATTATCGGGACATTTAATGATTTAGAAATATCAACGAGGTTATCTAAAATGGTATAAGAATAATCAGTATCTCCCTCCGGTTGAAAGACCTCTTGAGCTGGATTAAAATGAATTGCTATAGCGTCTGCTTCAATCATTTGAATAGCTTCTTCTATCTCCTTTAATCCATACCCTTTAACAAGTTGTGGAGCACCTAAATTTGCAATAATAGGTATTGTAGGTGCCTTTTTTCTAGCTATGGCAAAAGTACTTGAAGTCTCCTTTTTCTCAATTGCTATCCTCTGACTTCCGACCCCCATACCTATACCTATCTCCTCTGCAACCTCAGCAATAATCTCGTTTAACTTTCCTAGTTCCTCAGTACCACCGGTCATTCCAGTTATAATTATTGGAGCTGACATTCTTTTACCTAGAAATTCAACTGAAACGTCAACATCTGAAAAAGCGAAACCCGGTAAAGCTTGATGAATAAGTTTGACGTACTCAAAGTAGTTAGTAGTAAAGTTCTCTACTTGATTATATAGGCATATCTCTACGTGCTCGACCTTCCTATTGATTATTGAAATGTTCTGCACCCCTAATCTCTATTCCAGTAACATAATTTAAATCCCAAATTAATTTCCATCCTTTTACATTTGGAATTGAGATACCATAAATCGAATACCACAACCCGTTCTCCACTTGAAAAAGATTAAAGTCCTTAGTTTCCACGAACTCAATTGGTAAAATCCCAAGCAAATGTATAAGTGAATTATCAATGTAATTAAAATTAAAATTTATTGGAAAGCTAAATAGAAATCTAGCATTAAGAATTGGTAAAGAAACACTAATTGGTTCCTCGGTATCTCTGTATAAAATCGACGAACCTAATTTCATCGCAGTTCTTAACCCCCTTATTAACTCCGAGTTAAACATTGAATCGTCTATCATGTAAAGTATGTCCCATAACTCATTTTCCCTTATAGGAAGCTCACATACTTCAATTGCTTTTCTGAAATATGTTTCAGATAAATAGACATATTTAGATGAGTAAGGAACATTCCCTTTTAAATCCAATGAAATGTTACATTTAAATCCCGTAGCCTCTTCAAACAATTTGAAAAAATCATTAGGTAACCCATTCTTATTAAAAACCACTTCAGTATCAAATTTTACAAACGATACTAAAAGGGGGTTATTCACACCCTTTAAAGGTATTCCAAAGAGTGCAACTGGGAGTTCAATCACCGAACCTCACTGAAAGATAACCGACTACAGCAGATTTATCCCCAGATGTATCACCAGAAGTAGCATGTTTCAAAACATAAGGTTTTTTGTTAAACTTTTGTGCTAAAATAATTACTGTCATAATTGGCCCATATCCACATGCTGTTACATCCTTCTCTTCAACTACCTTAAATAATTCTTTATAATCAAGCTTCTTTATAGCATTAATTGCAAGATTATCCTTCTCTATTGTTATATCATGAGGTTCATAATGATTTAAATCGCTACTCGCAATCACTACAATATCCTTTTTACTAATTTTCATGATTTTATAAATGCCATCTGCTAAAGTTTCAGCGACATCTGGTGTTTGCATCATAATTACTATAGGAACAATTTTGAAATCCGAGCCGAATAAAAACTGTAAAAAAGGTACTTGAACTTCTATTGAATGTTCATATAAATGAGCTTTTTCATCAATATCTATTATCCCAGTAATCCTAACCAGATCTAAGGCTAATTGGTCGTCAATCTCAACTTCACCTAAAGGAGTCTTCCATTTACCCTTCAACCACAAAGAGACAAAAGAACCTAAACCAGTATGGTTTGGCCCTAATATTATTACAGTGTCTGGTTTACCTTCACTACCCAAATAATAATAAGCGTGAGCTGCTACAGGCCCACTATACATGTATCCAGCATGAGGAACTATGAAAAATAAGTTATCTCTCTTTTCCGGTTTCTTATCTGGAACTTGAGGTAATTTACCAGGGCCTAAAGGGTGAAGAAAAGCCCATTTTATCTGCTCCCTTAACTTATCTGGATCTGACTCATAAAAAGCACCAGCAACAGCAGGCAATCTTATCATTCAGCTAACCTCGTTTCGAAGTCCTCAACACGTACTGGTATATCACCGTCGAGAGGTATTTCTTTTCTCTCCCTTAATATTTGCCTTGCTAAAATCCAATAAAGCAATGCTAATGATTTCCTTCCCTTGTTATTCGCCGGTATTACGAGATCAATAAAGTCTACTTTAGCATCAGTATCTACGAAACCCACTACTGGAATTCCAACTTTTGCAGCCTCTTTTATCGCTTGCACATCAGTCCTAGGGTCAGTTACAATTAATACTTCTGGTTCTATATAGTTTGACAAGTGGGGATTAGTAAGAGTACCAGGTGGGAATCTACCTATAACCGCTTTGCCTCTTACTATTTCCGCAAATTTCTGAACTGGAGTATAGGCATAAGGTCTTGAAGCCACTGCTAAAATACCTTCTGGCGAATACCTAGCTATAAACTTAGCAGCTATTCTCAGCCTTTCGTCAATTTTCCTAACATCGAGCACATAAAGTCCTTCCGGTCTTACCCTATAGACAAATCTTTCCATATAACTAGTACACGTATGAGTACCAATATGAACTCCGGCAGATAAGTACGTCTCCAATGGAACTAGTAACTCGATTAAAGTACCTTTTTCTGATTTTTGAAGTTCTGCCTTTTCTTCCTCAGATAATTGACCTTCTTTTTCTTGATCGCTCATCTGATCACCTCATATGGGTCTGGTGTAATATATTACCTCCTTTATAATATCTACGTGGGATAAAAGCATTCTCCTACAGCAATACCTCTTTACACCTAAACTGTCTAAAACCTTTCCAGGGTCTTCGCCAGCCATAACCCTATTAATGAAGGGCTCCCACTTATCACCTATTAAACTACCGCATGTAAAACATCGTACGGGGATAATCATAAGGCTCACCTGTACGCTTTCTGTCTCCATCTCCTTGCACTATATCTCATCCATTTCTCAGATTCCGTCTGCCTTGGGTCTCCGGCTAACATAGTTCTATCATAGGCTTTGTAAATCTTCACTAATTCATCACTGTTAGTAAACTTGACCAAAGCCTTAGCCAATGCCATTCTAGCTGCATCTGCTTGCCCCATTACTCCTCCCCCATAAACATAAATTCTCGCATCTACGGAATTCACAATCTTCTCACCAGCTAAAAGCAAAGGTTCCATAATTTTCATTCTAACTACTTCCATTGGTATAATCTCTATAGCAATATCATTAACAAATACTCGACCCTTACCAGGAGTTAAGTAGCACCTAGCCCTTGCCATTTTTCTCCTGGCAGAAGTTATAATCACTTGTGGTTTTTGCTCGCTCATTGATTAATACCTCCTAGTAGTTTTGATAACTCAAGAACAGTTATATATTTACCTTTTAACCTTTTAACATCAGCGTCCTCAAACCTTATCATACTCTTTCCTTCAAATTCTTTAGGAATCCCAATGTAAACTTTTAAATTCTTATACATTTGTTTTCCCATTTTATTTTTGGGCAACATACCCCTAATAGTCCTCTTAACTATGTTTATTGGATTCCTAGGCCTTCTAATTCCGTGTTTGTACGGATTTTGTAAGGTCCTTGCTGTGAACAGCAGAGAATATCCCCTCACGACCCTAGCCCTGGGGCCACTTATTACTGCTTTTTCAGCGTTAACAATTACAACTTTCTTATTTTGCTTTAGTAATTTTACGACGTAAGTAGCCATCCTACCAAGTATCTGGTTTTCAGCATTAACAATTACTACTTCTTCTTGCTTTTGGCTCATCATTTCATCAACCTCACTGTTTTACCTTTAAAATCTTTAAACTCTTGAACTGCCTTATATAAACTCATAACTTGCCCACCACTTTTTAATATTTTCTCTTTCGCAGATTTGGAAAATGAATACGCGACAACTGTAACTGGGTGATCTAAATTACCAATTCCTAAGACTTTCCCTGGTACTACTACAACGTCGTTTGGTTTAGTATACTTATTTATTTTATATAAATTAATATGAGGCCTCTTCCTACTTGGGCTTTCTAATTCTTCCGCTACGGCCTTCCAAATCCTTTTCTTTTGTTTTTTAAGTAGGTATATGAGTTTTCTTAACATAATGTTAGTACTCGTCATTTTACGACCTCCTCCACCTTTGTTTTGAATTCATTTAATTTACGTAATATGCTTTTACCCGCCTCTATTAAAATTCTCTCTGGCTTTAAACTACCAGAAGACTCGAGCTCAAGAATGTACTTATCCTCTATACTCTCGATCTTAATTTTACCTGAACAATACTTTAAGCACTCCTCACAAAGAGTACAAGCCAACTCATTAGCAACCACTAATTTACCGCCCTCTGATGAAAAAACTCTCTCTGGACATATTTCAACCGCCTTTTCACAATTCTCTATTATGGTAATTTTCGGGTAGTATCTTAAAATAGAAACAGTTACCGGACTGAATTTTATATGTTCTTTACCATAACCTAATCTTAACCTAGCCTCAAGAGTTATCTTCTGCCCCGGACCTAAAAGGACTATAGGAATAGAGCCACTTACTGGAACTACAGAGGGGTCGTCACTTTTAATATCACGAGAGTAAACCATTATTGGCGTTTTTTCCCTAGCCTCAACATCCAAATAAATTCTACTATAACAACCATCACAGTTCTCTGTACAATTGGCACACTCTTCCGGAGGCCTATAATGGCCTATTGCATCATCTGATGTGAAAGGAATCATTGCGAGTCTATGGGCAAGAATTTCATCATAAAGTGGGCTGTTATTCTCTATGAAATATACATCTTCAACAGTCATAGTTGGGACAAATAACATAGTAGCCCTTCTAATAGCGTTAGCGAACTCTAGTGGATAACCCTCTAAAACAATCTTAATTGATAAGTCGGATTTTTCGAGAACGGAAATAGGCATATTGCTCAGACTCTTCTTCCTCTCCTTCCACCGGGCCTTCTAATAGTATCGTGAGGTAGAGGTGTAACATCTTCTATCCTACCTATTATGAAACCGGCCCTTGCCAAAGCCCTTATTGCAGGCTGTGCACCGGGACCTGGAGTTTTAGAACCATATCCTCCGGGTGCTCTAACTTTTATATGGATTGCTGATATTCCTTTCTCAAACGCGTCGTTAGCAGCCTTGTTTGCAGCTAGCATAGCAGCATATGGTGAAGGCTTTTCCCTATCAGCCTTTACCACCATTCCTCCAGACGCTTTAGCTATTATTTCAGCTCCAGTTATGTCTGTTATAGTTATAATTGTATTATTTTGAGACGCATAAATTCTGGCAATACCCCACCTAATTTCACGCCTGCTGGACATTTACCTCACCACCTTGAGGGGCTGTAGGTGGATTTTGTTTGAATGGTGAAGTGGGATAGAAGTCTATTAAATCTTCCTCACCTTTCATAACAATATATCCCGGGGAAGTCACACGTTTACCGTTAATCGCTATATGACCATGAACTATTAATTGCCTAGCTTGATATATTGTCCTAGCTAATCCTTTTCTATAAACAATTGTCTGAAGTCTCCTCTCTAGATAACTCTCCTCAGTTAAGCCCAGAATGTCATCTAAAGTTGCGTTCTCTTTAGTTAAAATTCCCATCTTATACAATTTATTAAGCAATTGTTTTTCTCTTATCGACCTCTCAGCTGGTGGTAATGCCAATAGCGACCTTGCTTGATGTCTAAAATTCCTTATAATAGTCTGAGCTAACCAAAGTTCACGCTTATTTCTTAATCCATATTTTCCTATAAGTTCCTGCTCCCTCTCTAGGTTAATCTTTATCCAAGGATGGCTAGGACCTTGCCACTTTCTTCTACTTTTCTTAGGATCACCCATTTAAATCACCCTTGCTTTTTCTCTCCTCCACCACTACTTTGCTGTTGTTTTTGAGCTTGTTGTTGCGCTTGAGCGGCTTTAGATCTCCTAACTCCTACAGTAGCTCCAGTTCTTCCAGTAGTCCTAGTACGTTGACCCCTAACCTTTAATCCTAACATATGCCTAACTCCTCTCCAACTCTTGATCTTCTTCTCCCTCTCAATATCATTTCTTACATAGAATATTAAATCAGAAGTAACTAAATGCAAATCTATCCCACTCTCGTAATCTTTTCTCCTATTATACATCCAATTCGGGAGATTAGGTAGATTCTTATTTGCTAAAAGCTCTTCTATCTTCTTTATTTCTTCATCTGAAAGCTCGCCGAGTCTTCTATCTTTATCTAAGCCTAATTTAGCAACAATAGCCCTAGCTGTATTATATCCAATTCCCTTCACCATAGCTAATGCATAAGGCACTTTCATAGTGCCATCTACATCTTGCCCGAAAAGCCTAACTATATATTTAAACTGTTGCTGAGTAGACATTAAGCATCAGCTTATACTCCTAAACTATTAACTCCCTTTTAAAGTTTTCAATACCCTTTCCTTTTTATTACTAGCTAAAGCAAAGGCCTCATCAAATCTCTTTTTTAGATCATTTAACGAATAGGGGGAATAATTGCCTATTACTTTCTTAATAGGAGTGTAGGGAGACTCTCTGAACTTCATATCTAAAGCCTCACCCGTGTCTAAGTCTATCAGAGGACGATCTGCTTTCCCAACTCTCCCAATAACATCAGCCCTTATACCCTTTTTTTGCAACTCCTTAGCCACCTTTTCGCCACTATATGTAAAAATTAATATAGAGTCTATAGAAAGTCCTAAGGGATCAATTTGTAATTCCTCTAACATCTTGAGAACCTTAGGATTTATCAGTGCCTTAAACTTCTTCACACTAATCTCTAAAGAGAGCCCTTTAGGTATTTCGGTGGAAGTCGCTCTAATACCCCCGTTAGTTACATCAGTCATACTTTCAATCTCTTGCCATAACTCTTCATTTACCGTTTTACACGTCTCTAAGTCCTTAAGGTTAATTGTCTCGTCAATAACGTCATAGTATGCATTATAAATTGCAGTAGTGGTAATAGTTCCACCACCATTGCCCTCAGTCATCACTATTTCCATACCTTCGCGTATGTTATCCCTAGAAAAGTATTTCTTATCTAGAACTCCTACAGCCGCTATTCCTCCGCTAATCCTTTCGCCAATGACCATATCTCCTCCAATCCTTAAAGTACTTCCAGCGAGAATTTGTATTCCTAAATAATCCGTAACAGACATAACTCCAGCTTCAAAATCAAATAGCATCCCTATGTCACTGTCATCTGACAAATGAATGTCTATAATTACCCCTAATGGTCTTGCACCTTTAACCATGATATCTCTTAAAGCTGCTCGGGTAGCGTGAAATCCGGCTAAAAAGGGGAAGTATGCTAATCTCGAGTGAATGCCATCTACAGATACTACAATCCCCTCCTTTACTCTTGCGTCTTCAAAACCCTTTAAGTTACTTAATTGTAACAGTTTTTCATGAATTAAATGATCACCTACGCCTCTAGATCCTAAACCAGCCTCGCCAGCTTTTATCCCAGTCTTAGGGTACCTTAAGATCTCCTTTACCTTCTCGGCCTCTAATGAATTTTTTATTTCTATGATAATGGAGTTTATTAACTTATCCCTTAGGGGATAATCAGCGCCTTTATAAAACGTAATTTCCTCTAATAGTTTTTTCCTAATTTCTTCTATATCTGGATATAACTTCCTAGCTATACCTTCTAAATCCATGAGATAAAATATAATGTGGGGGAATAATGAAGATAATTTCAAAAGAGTTCCAGGTAAAAACAAAGTCGAGGTTCGAAAGTATTGATATAACGGAATTCGTAGAAGAAAGCGTTAAAGGTATAAGTGACGGTGTAGCTTATATTTTTTCAAAGCATACTACATGTGCAATTATTATAAATGAGGCAGAAAAAGGGCTAATGAAAGATTATATAGAATGGGCTAAAAGACTTGTGCCACCAGACGGCTTCTTTGAACATAATAATATTGACAATAACGGGCATGCACATATAATTTCGTCTATAATTGGAAACTCTAGAGTAATACCAATAACGGGGGGTAAACTTGATCTTGGGACTTGGCAAAGGGTTATATTGTTAGAGTTTGATGGACCTAGAACCCGTACTGTATTAGTTAGAGCTATGGGAGAATAATGGCTTTTTTAGCTGTTTTATGCAATTATTAGTGGGCCAAATAAAATGCCACCATCTACATTCTCTATATTCGATAAGATAGGATTTTGTACTGATTCTTCATGTATAGAAAAAATTGTAGATGAGTACCTTATGAACCTCATGAGAGAGAGTGTTAAAGGTAAAGATAACTCTTTCAAATTATTCGAAAGCGAGGATGAGTCTGTTGACGAGAGGGAATTCTTTAATTATTATAAGTTCACTGAATCGTTATTACTTAAAGTAATTGAGAATGAACTCGATTTAGACTATGTTATTAATGATCTCAAGGAAAGACTAGGTAAAACGCATCCAATTGTAATGCTTTTAAGGCAACTAACTGAAGAGGAATAGAATTTTTTATTTGTTATAGGATTTTGTTTTGGGGATGCTTATTTGAATTTGGACGAACAGCTAAAACTAATATCTAAAAACACAGTTGAAATAGTAACAATAGAAGAGCTTAAACAAAAAATAGAGAATAAAGAGAAATTAAAAGGTTATATTGGTTTTGAACCTAGTGGATTATTCCACATAGGTTGGTTGATCTGGGCACAGAAGCTTAAAGACTTAATTAACGCCGGAATAGAAATGAGCGTATTAGTTGCAACATGGCATGCATGGATTAACGATAAGCTAGGCGGGGATCTGAACAAAATTAAGCTAGCTGGTGATTACGCACTTGAAGTTTTAAGGGCTTTTGGAGTAGATATGAGTAAATTAAAAGTGGTTTATGCCGAGGACTTGGTGAAAGATAGCAATTATTGGGCTTTAGTGATAAGAATCGCAAAGAACACAAGCCTAGCCAGGATGAAGAGGGCATTAACCATTATGGGAAGAAAGGCCGAGGAAGCTGAACTCGACACTTCTAAGTTGATATACCCGGCAATGCAAGTTGCGGACATATTTTACCAAGACTTAGATATAGCATTAGGGGGGACGGATCAGAGAAAAGCTCATATGTTAGCTAGAGACGTTTCAGACAAACTAGGTAAGAAGAAGGTAATTGCAATCCACACACCGCTTTTAGTAGGACTTCAAGGCGGACAAAGAATGAACGTCAGTGGAGAGGAGGAAGAGGATTACCTCGCCAGTATAAAGATGAGTAAGTCAAAACCAGAGACTGCAATATTTGTACACGATCCGCCGGAACTAGTAGAAGCTAAATTAAGGAGTGCTTATTGCCCAGCAAGAGTGGTTGAAAATAACCCAGTATTACAGATTAATAAATACATAATCTTTGCACAAGACGGTGTAAAACTAAAAGTGGAAAGGGACATAAAATACGGCGGAGACATTGAGTTTAACTCATACGAAGAGCTAGAAAGGACATATATTGAAGGTAAATTACATCCATTAGACTTAAAGCTTGCCACGGCTAAAAAATTAAATGAAATCTTAGACCCAATAAGAAAAGCTCTAAATGCAAAAAGTGAGTTCACATCCCTTGTCTCAGAATTGGAGAGAAGTATAACTAGGTAACGGGGGAAGATTAAAATGAAATATAATGTAATTCTCAAGTTTGAAGTAGAAGGAATAGTCGATAAACCCGATGTAATAGGTGCAGTATTTGGACAAACTGAAAATTTATTTGGAGAAGAATTCGACTTAAGGGAGTTACAAGATAAAGGAAGGCTAGGGAGAATAACTGTCGACCTAACAACCGGTAAAGGGAAGACTGAAGGAACAATTATAATCCCTTCAAATTTAGATCGAATTGAAACAGCGTTAATAGCCGCGATGGTAGAAAACGTTGATAAAGTTGGTCCTTATAACGCTAAGTTCCAGTTAGTCGAAATACAAGATATAAGAGAGGAAAAGATAAAAAAGATCATAGACAGAGCTAAACAAATTTTATCATCATGGACAAAGGAGAAGACTTTAGATATTAAAGAAGTAATAAATGAGATTTCATCGTCCGTAAAAACCGGGGAAATAATAGAATACGGACCAGAAAAATTACCAGCAGGGCCAGACGTAGAAAAAGACCCAGAACTAATAATAGTAGAAGGAAGAGCGGACGTGATAAATTTACTTAGATATGGTTATAGAAATACGATAGCGATAGAGGGTGCAACGGGTAAAATACCTCAAACTGTAATTGACCTAGCTAAACAAAAGAAAATAGTGATAGCATTTTTAGATGGAGACCACGGAGGGGACTTAATCTTAAAACAACTTTTATCAAGCAACATAAAACTTGATTATATTGCCAGAGCACCACCAGGGAAAGAAGTGGAAGAACTAACTGGCAAGGAAATAGCTAAAGCATTATCAAATATGATGACAGTTAGCCAATATCTTAAGAAGCAACAAGAAGTGCAACAAGCAATAAACCAAGCTATAAGTCAAGAGAGTAGTGCAAATGTTACAACGCTATTGACAGAAGAGAAACCAAAAGAAGTTAAAATCACTATAACTATCCCACAACAAGTATTAGAGGATATTAAAAAACTCCCTGGAACATTAGAGGGAGTATTCTATGATGAAAACTGGAATCCGATAGAGAGAATTCAAGTAAGAGATATTGTGCAAAAGCTTGAAAGTACTAACGATAATAGGATAAAATACATCGTGTTTGACGGTGTAATAACGCAGAGGCTCGTGGATCTAGCGTCATCAAAGAATATAAAGATGTTAATAGGTGCTAGAATAGGTGGAATTACGAAAAGACCTAAAGATCTTGAATTACTTAGTTTGACAGATATTATTTCTTAAAGAAACTCAGAATATCAACTCCTCCAGATTTAAGTGAATTTTCTTTTACACCAAATACCTCTAATACCCTCATAGCTGATGGGACTATTTGTTTATCTATGTAATATTCAACATCTATTCTGTTTTTATCTTTCACTAGGAAATACGGTTCGGCCCTATCAGAAACCCTTCCTCCGCCTTTAACAATAACATAACCTATCTTCCCGCCCTTAGTGATTAAGAACCCAGCTTTTAACGCTTTCTTAGCAGCAACAACGTGGGGGGCTGTAATATCATATTCATCCAAATCTTTATCTATCCCTTTCCATATTACTAAATCCTCGATCCTATACTCACCACGCCTAACTGTCATTACAACTTTTCTAACATATTTCACCGCTTCGTCCACTTTACCAGACTGTAATATAATTTCAATAACGTTCTTCTGCACTTCTTTTGCTAATTCGCACCAATCACCCCTAATCGCCTCAAAACCTACTATGTCTACTTTACCATCTTGAGTTAAACCTGCATATCGTTTCTTATTCTCAGTGAAGAAAACCCTTCTATACACTTTATCAATTTTTATCTCCATATCAAACATAGAAGATATTGTGTTAACTAACTTACCTATTAGGTTTTTATCACCTTTAACAAAAATCGAGTCAGTATCGCCGTAAATAACAGTGAACCCCATTTTTCTAGCAAGTTCGGCAGACTGACTAATTATATTCCTACCCCAAGCTGTAACTGCCTCTGCGCCTTCTTTACTATACCATCTAGCCCCTAACCAACCCATATAACCGTAAAACGCATTAGCCATAACCTTTAATGCCTTCTGCCTCTCGTTTAATATCCTTTTCTCGTACTCATCAGTACTCAGCTCCAATTGCTTCTTTACTCTTTTCCTCTCTTCAATTAATTGAGACAACACGTTTTTGTATAGCCCAGCTGGTTCTTTTCTAAATTTATATCCAACACCGGGGGCTGCCCAACAATCGTTACATTCTCCCCTAATCAAGGTATCTGGACCTATATTATACTT
The DNA here is from genome assembly GCA_037389275.1 of Sulfolobaceae archaeon RB850M. Classification (GTDB taxonomy): domain Archaea; phylum Thermoproteota; class Thermoprotei_A; order Sulfolobales; family Sulfolobaceae; genus JAPYVG01. Next base: position 165,825 of record JBBHKV010000077.1, on the reverse strand, counting down.
GATCATAATAGTTGGATACATCGAGGAAAAATCTAGAACGTAAACATCTTCATGAATACCCTTAGTTGGTTCAATAACTAGCCCCCCTTCGTAGCCCTCATAATTCCTCTCCTCTTTATTAGGAATTAACTCATTATATCTCGCAGCTTCTCTCATCAGAAGCCACTCGACTCTGTGTCCAACACTTGCCATAGCTAATTGATCTAACGGAAGCCCCGAGATTTTAGTAAGTTCTATACCGAAAGGTAAAAATACCTCTCCGAGTAAGTAAGTTGATTTAGCGTCGTCCATATTATATTGAAGTAAAACCTTTCTTTTTTCTTTATCATCCCAGTATTTAGGTATATCATACCACTCGAGAATTACTCTATTTTTTAAAGGCATTACACCTAAATAATCTGCAATATTTTCTAGGCTTTTGACTTTAACTTCTTGGATTGATGAGGCAAAACCTATTAAATCAACATTTAACCTACCAGTAACTGAGAAGTGACCATAAACACCTTGAGAAGGCTCTCCCCCGACCCTTCTACCTATATCTAATTTTATACCTTTAGAGTGGGCTCTCTCAAGTAAATAAGGCCAATCAAAAGAATTACAATTGTAGCAAAGAATAATATCTGGGTCATAAGATTGGACAAAATTAACGAATTCCTTTATAATTTGCTTATCGTCGTGCTCATCACCTACAAACTGTTTTCCTCCCTCTTTTGTCCAAACGCCTATAATGATAATTGGATCTCTTCTTGGGTTAGGTGCACCGTACTTATTGTAAACTTCAATATCAAAAGCCATTACTTTTAAGTCTGGTAATTTACCCTCTTCAATCCCAATAATCCTCTTCAACTCATATACCTTGCTCACCTTAAAGTTCTCGTTACTTACCTCATCAACTTCAGCTTTTAACCAATAAAACGGTTTTATACCGACATCTATTGAATACCTCATATAAAACCTAATGTCAGCTTCTAAAACTTGTTTAACACCAGTAATTTTTGCAACCTCATCCCTATATACCCTTACATATGCTGGTATCACAGTTTCTATTTTAAGGACTTTAACCGGATTGCCAAAATATTTCTTCTCCTCCACTGTTATATTCGTAATGGGGGAAGAGGGTTTGCTCAACTTTTTAATTTCTGAAATTATATCATCAATTTTAGCATTTTCGTCAATTAAAGCATAGAAATAAGGTCTAAAGTTCTTCTCTAATAATACAACTCTCTCGCCGTTCTTATTAATTGCCCAAATAAAGATAACTGGAACGTTGTTTATAACGTCATAAGAGAAATCAAGTATAAAGAACTCATCAATCATATAATTAGAGTAGCGAATACTCAATAAAATACTTTTGATCACTCGAAAGCTGGAAAATCATACAAGTACTTCATCATCACAAAAGCGTGCTTCTCTTTACCGTAATAATTCTTAACTATCTTAATCACCTTATACCCCATTTTATTGTAAAAATTAATTGCGGGGTAATTTTTGAAATAAACCTCCAAATACGAATGTAGGCAATTCATCCTCTTAAAGCGATTTTCTAGTTCACTGAGTAATAGAGAACCGACCCCATTATTCCTTTTATCTTTTCTAACAGCAATGGAAACCACGTGCCCTCTATAGCCGAATTGGACTATACCCAAAGAATAGCCGATAACTTCCTCACCCTCTTTAGCAACAAGAAAGAGCCCCTTAGAAATAAAATAGTAAGCTCTAAGAAGAGAAAAAGGGTAAGGCTTGTCAAAACTCTCTAACTCTACATCATAAACCTCATTTAGGTCATTTTCTTTCACGTCAGTTATAATTACCACATTACCACAAGTATAATAATGAGGAAATGAAGATTTTAGAGTTTGATGAGAAAAAGGGCCTTATGAGATTACATGTTGAAGATGAAGATGATCTATGGGTAATACATTTAATTTTAGAGAAAGGAGATAGAGTAATTGCAAAAACCACTAGAGACGTAAGCCTAGGAAAGGAAAGCAGAAGAATACCAATGACCGTTGAACTACAGGTCGACCACACAGAGTTTCAAGAATATACGACTAGATTAAGGATTCACGGAATAATTTTAGATGCACCAGAAAAATTCGGAATTAAAGGGGCACACCACACTATAAATTTAGACGTAGGAGATGACATAATTATTATTAAAGATAAATGGACTGAATTCGCTTTAAATAAAATAAAAAGACAAGTAGAAAAAGTTAATAAAATATTAATAGCGTTAGTAGATTTTGATGAGTATTTAATAGCCGTACCCATGGAACAAGGTGTGAGAATATTAGCAGAAAAAACACTTCCATCACCAAACAAGGAAGATGAGAATATAATAGAGGAAAACGCCGAAGAAGTAGCTAATGAGATAAAATCGTTCTACCAATCGCTTCACGCTGAAGTATTGATTCTAGCTGGACCGGGGCCTTTTAAAGAACTTGTTGCTAAGAAATTAGGCAATATGAAGATTTATATTGATAACATTTCATCAGCCAACAGAAGTGGTTTACATGAGATATTAAGAAGGGATATAATAGATCAAGTTTATAGGGATTATGAAATTGCTAAACAAGTAAAAGTCGTTGAAAAAATAATGGAAAACTTAGCTAAGAATACTGGGCTAATTGCTTACGGATTAGATGAGGTAAAAAGAGGAGATGAATATGGTGCAGTAGATACACTACTCATAACAGAAGACTTGTTATCTCAGAATAGGGAACAGATAGACCAAATACTTGAAGATGTAGAGAAGAAAAGAGGAAAAGTATTAATAGTACCTAAGGATTCCCCAGTATATTATCAGGTAAAAAGTCTAACCGGTATTGTAGCCCTCCTTAGGTTTAAGATAAATTAACCTCTCAGAAACCTTTAACCTTCTCCAATCCGGGTGTTCCTCAATAATTAAAGCCTCTTTTATCCCCAAACTATTTACAAATGCTGGAGAAATCTCCCATTCGTTTTCACCAACCCTTTCACCGTAATTTGATAAGTCTTCCGAAGACTTTACAATAGCTTTAAAAACCGTACCTTCATTAGTTGGTTCCTCATAGGGTTTTGCAGAATATTTAATTATCCTTAAAAATCTAGTCCTAGTCTCTACTATATCCTTATAGATGGCACTACAATAATGCAAGGCAATATTATCATCATTCTCAAATTCCTTTAGTACTTTAAGTGCAGTTTCGTAACTGCCTTTAACACCAGTGAGTCCGTGTGAAACTTTAAATCCCTTCGCATTTAAGGCCATATAGTTCCTCTCAGTTAGTTCTAGCTCATTAATGTTAACAAATTTAACACCTTTCTCTTTAGCCCACCTTATAAGCCTCCTAAGCTTTTCATCCTCTCCCGAAAGTGCAGGAACTTCTATTCCCACCGAAAAATTAAATTTCAGTGCTTTTTCTATAGCCAAAAGGTACTCATCCCTCAAAGGGTGAAATCTAATTTCGTCAAGTCCAACTCTTTCAAGTTCTTTTAATACATCATAAGTAACATATCTACCAGAAGTGTAAAGGTGAATATGAAAACCCTTACTAAACTCGTCCTTAAGTATACTGACAAGTTTAGTAACCCTATCAATCTTAAGTATAGGATCTCCACCAGTTATTCCAGCACCTAAAGCTCTCATTCTATAAGCCTCGTATACAAAATCATAAATGTTAGTTACTGGCATTTCATTAGCATACATAACGTCTTTTCCGAACCTTTCCTCACTTACCGGGCAGTAATAACAGTTATCCCCACATTCACCTGTAATGTAAACTACTAATTTACCTCCCAATCTACAAAGCTCGCAACCTCTAGGAAGAGTAAGATTATAAAGACCTATCTCAGGGTTTCCTTTTAGCAATTCTTTCCTCAATGAACTTTTTCACAAAATCCCTTTTAACTTCTTCTAATAACTCCTTTAATTCCCTTAACTCTTCCTCCGCAGTTAACGCCTTATTTGCCTGCAATTTTGGTGCACCTTCATTACCTCCCTCTGGGAAATACCAATCTTTAAACCAAGTAAAACCGGCTTTTAAGAGAGAGAAACCCAAAGGTGTATCAGTGGGAGAATAGCCTTGCTGTAACATTTTTCTTGTCTCTGAATCCTTTATATAAGTTACAAAGAATTTCCCTCCAGGTGGTAAGAATAGATATATAAAATGAAAGAAACAGTCTTCTATTTTTGCATCCCTTAACCAAGGATCATAATCTAACTCTAACCAAGGTTTATAATAGTCTCTACCCGAAAAGTAGAAAGCCCTTCCGACTAGCTTATTATCAACATATACCAGAAAGGTAGTTAATTCCTTTATGTGTGTTTCTTTAATATCCTTACTTTCTATAATGTGAGAACCTATCCTACCTTTTAGCATCTATAGCTCTTCTAAAATATTTGTTTGACTTATATAAGTTATTTACTGCACTTTCAACACTCTCATCTACGTCAAGTTCATACTTTAAAAATAACCCAGTATGACCTCTTTCCTCCCTTCTAGTTAAAAGTCTCTCCCTTTCAAGGATCGTATCATGTGAAACGTTCTTCAGAACCTTTACAGCATAATCCTCGTTACCCCGTAGGGGGATTTCAATATGCCCCTTTTCTGTGGGTATAATTATCATTAATTTCTTATTAACCCCCGGAACTCTTTTCCCCTCTTCGATATCTTTAAACGAGATTAGGCCACCGAAGTAATAAAACTCTATTTCCCTTCTGCTGAGCTTAGATAATGGAAAAGAGATGACTTCTGTCTCTTCGGGATTTAAAGAAATATAAGCCTTAGGAGTCGAATAAGGAGTAGCTTGAACTATGAACTTATGATCACAAGGAATGAGGTCTAACTTTAATATGTCTGGATTAAAAACTATTACGTCAATATCACTTTTCTCATTCACATCACCTCTCGCAACTGAACCGTAAATAAAGCCTTCCATACCCTGGTTTTGTAATATTTTTAAAATTTCCTTAGCCCTTTCCCTCTTAGCTTCTAATAATTTCCAATGCTTTACATCATACTCTATTTCCATCTAATTTATTAATACAGAGTTTCAGATAATAAGTGTGAACGGAGCAGAGATCTTCGGAATAGTAATCTTATCCTTTTGGGCACTCGTATATCTCCTAAAGGGAAAGCTAGAAAAGAAGGGATTTCAAATCTACCCCTTCCTACTACTATGGAGAAAGGATACAAGAAGCGAATGGTTTCCCTCGTTAGCTAGTAGTAAGTTCTATAAAATCTTTGAGAAAATAGCAGTAGCATTGGGAATCTTATCAATGATCGGAGGAATAACACTTATACTCTACGTATTAATTAACCTTTTAATACCTAAACCCCCACAAGTTGAAGCAACACAACCCAGACTAGAACCGATAATCCCCGGGTTAACAATAGGGTTAAACCAAGTCCCAGAACTACTCTTAGCAATAGGTATTTCCGTTACACTACACGAGCTAGCTCATGCGATATCAGCGACTTCAAACAAGACAAAAGTGAAAGGAGGAGGGTTTTTATTACTAATATTTTTCCCGGGGGCATTTGTTGAACCAGATGAGGACGAGTTTAATAAAAGCAAAACAATTTCAAAACTTAAAATAATCTCTGCCGGAATAGCAGTAAATCTGATTTTAGCAGCAATTTTCTTCCCCTTAGCTTACTTCTTACCCCCATTACTTTCTCAAGGAGTCCAAATAGTAGGTGAAGTCAAAAACTACCCAGCATATAACGCTTCAATCCCAGTAAATAGCGTTATACTCTCTGTTAATGGTCACAGAATAACTCAACCACAACAATTAGGTTATTATCTTAAGGATTCCACTACCCTCTCAAACACCATTACATTTCTCTTCCCTAATGGTAGTATAGTGACAAAAATAATTAACGTTACGAAAGACCACCTATTGGGAGTCTATGTTACCTATTACTTTCCGCCAGCACTATATTTCATATTAGATTTCTTCACTTGGATGTTCACTGTTAACTTCAGCCTAGCCTTAATAAACGGAGCGCCACTTATAATAACGGATGGGGGGAAAGTGTTTACAGAACTAGTGAAAAAAGTTGGGCTTAATGACAAACAGTCATATGTACTTCAAACTATAATTCTAATCCTCTTTATAGGTGCAATTTTATTATCTATTAATCCTCCTCAATAATCTTGGAGCTCAACATGGGGAACGGGATTACTTCTTTAATGCTGTAATTATTTGTCATTAACATAACCAACCTATCAATACCTATACCTAACCCACCAGTAGGTGGCATGCCATAACTTAAAGCCCTAACGAAATCTACATCATAAGGATGAGCCTCCTCATCACCTCTTTTGAACATCTCTTGTTCTTGCTTGAAAAGTTGGTCTTGAAGAATCGGGTCATTCAGCTCAGTATAAGCATTTGCCAATTCCATTCCAGCAATAAATAACTCAAACCTTTCAACCAAACCGGGTTTACTCCTATGGGGTTTACACAAAGGTGTAGTTTCTATAGGGTAATCCATAACGAAAGTTGGCTGAATTAGGTTTGGAACCACAAGTTTGTCAAATAATTTCTCTACCATTAACCCTCTAATATACATGTTACCTCTCGGTTTTAAATCGTATTTTTTCATCAACTCTTTAAGTTCTTCATCACTCATTGTTTCTATGTTTTTACCTAAAGCTTCAGATAGAGCATCGTACATTGTAATCCTCTTAAACTGAGAGAACTCTATAGTATAATCCTTACCACCTACTGTATAAGTGATTTTAGTGTCATTATGTACAGTCTTAACCACGTATTGTAACATTTCCTCTGTAAGTCTCATAATATCAAAATAGTCGGCATAAGCCCAATAAAGTTCTAAAAGAGTAAACTCCGGGTTATGAGTTACATCTATGTCTTCATTTCTAAACACTTTACCTATTTCAAAAACCTTATCAAAACCTCCAACAATATACCTTTTTAAATAAAGTTCTAATGAAATCCTCAAATACCAATCCTCATTTAGGTAATTCACATGACTCTTAAACGGTTTTGCTAAAGCACCACCATATACGGGCTGAAGGATAGGCGTTTCAACTTCCATAAAACCTTTAGAATGTAAGAAATCCCTAATCGCCTTAATCACTTTATATCTTATCTCCATAGCCCTCCTTGCAGAATCGTTATAAAGAAAGTCAACATAGCGGTGAGCATAACGGAATTCTGGTGATAACTTAGTCCAATCTGGTGGCTCAATTAGAGCTTTAGCCAGTAATGTGAAATCTTTAATCCTTAAAGTAAGTTCACCCTTTAATGTGTAAAGTAAATCACCCTTTACGCCAATTATATCCCCTCTATCCACCATTTCGAAAAACTTCTCGTATTTATCGCCCAGCTCATTAACTCTGAGCTGAAGCTGTAATCTTTCTCCCTCGTCAAATATATCAACAAATGAAATTTTACCATGCCTCCTAATATTAGCGACCCTACCAGCCGTAGAAATATCAAAGACGTAGGGTTCAGTTGGTTTATCTTGTCTTTCCAGTTTTCTAATTTCTGGTATAGTGTGAGTTATTTCGTATTTCTGAGGGTAAGGGTTTATTCCTTGCCTTTTTAATTCTTCAACGATTTTTACTCTTCTTTCATCCCACTTCAATGAGGCTCAGTATTTTATAATCCCAAAGTGTAAATAAACTCTTGTATCGAAAAGCGCGTGTGAATGATGGGAATATAGAGCATAAAGTCAAGCTTTCATCGTGGCTATTAGTCACTTTTAATTAATCACTTGGCCTCATCATCCCCGTGCCCAGGTTAGAGAGTATGGACTCCCAGCAATAACATGGAGAGTTTATTGGTGCCTTCCTCCACCTCACAATGTTCATAGACTTTGCATTGCCCTCTGATTAAATTTGAAGAAAAAGTTTGTAAATCCAGATTAGGCATAAAGCCTCAGCTTACTTAATAGACTTAAAAGGATTAGAAGTAATTAAAAGCAATGAATAGCTAGTAAGCGTGTTACAGATTGGTTCATGTGTTAATGTAAATGATTTAGTTCTCCTTTTCTTTGCGATATCTTATTCAATTGTTTTCGAGAGCGTATTCACTATTATCATTACGTAATTTAAATTTCTATAATATCTTAACTTGTTGTTTATTCTCTTAATAGAGAGAAAGCAATTTAATATATTTTAACATCATAATGACACTACGATGGAAAAGTAGTTAAGTTTATTTCTTCCAATGTAAAGTATTAAGATTAGATGACAGATAATGGGCCCGTAGCTCAGCAAGGTAGAGTGCCGGGCTCCAGATATGGGCTACATCGGGTCTTATGACCCGCTATGGGGATGAAATCTATCTGGAATTTGGAGAGACCCGGTGGTCCGGGGTTCAAGTCCCCGCGGGCCCATTACTTTTTCTCATTAAAGAGAGAAAGTAAAGAACCTTGAACCTAAATTAAGAAACTAGGTTTTCCCCACGGAGAAGAAACTAAAAGAAATTTTACTCATTATAATCAGTGCTTGCAAACCCTCCTCATCACTCAGAAGCCTAGAAGATCATCATAAATCGTAAGGGCAAGCTGGTTCTTGTTTTAAAACCTTCCTTCTAGCATAACTACACAAGGTACAAAGTGAATAATTTTGATTAGAATTTGCAGAATGTTCTTCAGAGAGAAGTTTGTTCACAAATGAGTTTAATAAGTCCATGAAATCCTCATCTTCTTTCAATTTTTCCTTAATATCATCGTCTCCCCTTTTACCCTTTATAAGGTAATTCACCTCAGCAACAGAAATATCCAAAAGCTCTGCAATATGCTTCTGCGAAAACCCTTTGTTAATCAATTGTTCAGCTAAAATAGCTCTTATCGCTGGAATTATGTCTCTTACAGAGGATTCGCAAGGTACTATTATTTTCTTCTTCAATTTAATCAAATTAACATTGTGTAACAGCAACTATTAAAAATTTCTTAGCATAAATTAAGCAAACCTATTACCTCGTCTTCATCCTCTTTAACTTTAAACCCTAACTTCTTCCCTATCCTAATCATTGGGTAGTTATCGGGTAATGTATAAAACTTAACTTTACATATTCCCTTCAATTTAGCTATTTTGATAAGTCTCTTCACAAGTTCAGTACCGATTCCTTGCCTCCTATAAGAAGGATGTACTACTAAAGCGAACTCCCCATCGTTAAATATCGTTGCCTCCCCTACTATTAAATTGTTAATAACTGCAACAACAGTAGTATGATCTGAAAAATCCGATACTAACTTCTTAACTTCTTCCTCACTAATTTTATGAAATGAAAAGAAACGCAAGTATAAATCTTCTTGAGAAAGTGAGCTATATAAGTCATAAATCCCTTTCCAATCTTCACTATTCGCTTGCCTATACGTTACTCCAATACTCACACTCATGTTTATACATTTGTAGATCGGTTTAAAAAAGATTTTTCCATGTAGATATCGTTAGAGTCAATTAGTCTTTTATAATCTTAATTTCTCATGATATTGATGATAAAGAAAATAATTGTTGTAGGAGCGGGCACAATGGGACATGGAATAGCCGAAGTTGCAGCTCTTTCTGGTTATGAGGTCGGAGTAATAGATATTTCCTGGGATTTCCTGAATAGAGCCAAGGAAAGAATATCGGAATCAGTTACGAAATTAGCTGAAAAGAAACAAATAACCGAACCCCCAGAGAAAGTACTTTCTAGAATAACATTCAACACGAGCTATGAAATAGCTAAAGACGCTGATTTCGCAATAGAGGCCGTCCCAGAAAAACTCGAATTGAAAAGAGAAGTTTTTAGAAAATTAGACGAAATAATGCCTAAACATGCAGTATTAGCAACAAATACTTCCTCAATCCCCATTTCAGACATTGCAGAAGCTACAAACAGGAAATCAAAAGTAATAGGAATGCATTTCTTTAACCCACCAGTTATAATGAAACTAGTAGAAGTAATTCCTAGTAAATACACTGACCAAGAAACGATAAATATTACCTTAGACTTGGCTAAAAAAATGAGCAAGATACCAGTATTACTGAAGTACGAAATTCCAGGGTTTGTTTCAAACCGTTTATTTATAAGACTGCTTCAAGAAGCTTGCAGAGAAGTAGAAAGTAAGGAAGCAACGATCGAGGAGGTAGATAGCACTGCTAGAAACAAACTCAAACTACCCATGGGACTATTTGAATTAGCAGACTACGTAGGGTTAGATGTCGTGGTTGATATTTGGAACGTATTAGTCAATAGAGGTACTTCAGATGTAAAATGTTCGTTATTCAGAGAAAAAGTTAATGAAAAGAACCTAGGAGTAAAAAGCGGTAAGGGATTCTATACCTATCCATCACCGGGCAAATACGTTAAAGTACAACTTCCGTCAGAAAGCAAAGTTGATTCGGCAAGATTAATAAGTCTGGCAGTGAACGAGGCTAGCTGGATGGTGGAGAACGAAATAGTTAGTGCTAAAGATATAGATACAGTAATGATTTACGGATTCAACTTCCCAAAGGGGTTATTAGAAATGGCTGATGAATTAGGGTTAGACAAAATATTAGAAAATTTAAACGATATTTACAGTAAAACAGGAATGGAGGCTTATAAGCCAACTAAATTACTACAGAACTTAGTGGGAAGCGGAAAATTAGGTAAGAAAAGCGGTGAGGGATTCCATAAATATAGCTAATTAAAAACGTTTTTTACTGACTCAATCCTTTTTAAACTGTTTATACTATTTAAGCATATGTCGAGTGTACTTTCTGAATATGAGGGGATACATCAAGAGTTAAGGAGAGAGGGATATATCAGATCTCAGTACCCACCAGACCCGTCAGAAAAGCTATGGAATCCCAAAGTAATGGCAATGCCAAGGGAAGAACTTGATAAGCTAAAGACGTTCAGACTAAAACGCATAGTGAGGTGGGCATGGGATAACATACCTTTCTATAGGCGTTATTGGAAAGAGAAAGGTTTCGAACCAGATATGATAAAGGACTGGAAAGATGTGGTAAAAATCCCCATCCTTAGGAAGGACGAGTTGAGAAAGGACTTACAAGCGAACCCACCATTCGGTACAATAATGCACCCTGAGTTGGCTAGGAGGATAAGGTTTGTGGGTGCCACATCAGGTTCAACTGGATTGCCTACTTTCCAAGGATGGGGTGCACTAGAATTAGACTACTTCCAAGAAGGGCAAGCGAGATACTTATGGACTTTTGCTGGGGTAAAACCTACAGTAGTTTACGCAAACTATCTTAATATGAGTGGGTTTTACAGCTGGGGTCCGCCAGTAGTTGAAACGGCAATGTGGAGATGTGGTGCTACTGCTATAGCCGGTGGAGGTGAAACGTTCTTCAGCTGGAAAAATAGGCATATGTTAATCTTTAAACTCTGGAAAGTTGATGTGTTTGCAACAACTCCGTGGCTACATAGGTTAATAGGTGAAGAGGCTAAGCTTGAGGGGTGGGAAACACCATTTAAAGTCTTGCTACTTCATGGTGGTGCAGCAGCAGAAAATACTAAAAAGAAATTGTTCCAGGTTCATCCAAACGCAAAACTAGCAATTAATGTGTGGGGAACTACAGATGGGCATATGGCAATAGAGGTACCAGGCTCTGAAGGTCAGTTAGTCATTTGGGAAGATATGGAAATATTTGATGTAGTGGACCCAAAGACTGATGAGCCAGTAAGTGAGGGAGAAAGGGGAGAATTGATAGCCACACTGCTTAACCACTTCACAATGCCTTTAATTAGATACAGCCTAGGCGATTACGTTAAAAACGAGTTCATAACAGATCCAGATCCAGTTTACGGCATAACTCATATGAGATTTGCTGAACCAATACCCGGTAGAGTTGAGTGGATGTTTAGAGTTAGAGGTAAATTATTATTCCCAATTTATGTGGAAGACGCTGTGAACGAGATCCCAGATACCACTGGAATGTTTAACATCGTAGTCTATGACAATGAAATGGATAAGTTTAAGATCAAGATTGAAACGAGAAGGGAATTTGTAGACCCAGCTTATGATAAACAAGCAAAAGAGATCTTAGGAAGTAGACTGGGGATTAACCCAGATGACATAGAAATAGAATGGTTAAAGCCTGGACAAAGCGTATGGACTGGTTATAAGTTACAAGTGTTCCTAGACCAGAGGAAGAAGAAATAAAATTTTATTTACTTTTTATATTTGTTAATTTAGTAAAGACAAAAATTTAGATTATACGAAAGTTTAAAAACTTTAAACACATAAGATTAACCATGGGTCTAAGAACTGGTGAGCAGTATCTAGAGGCGATAAAAACAAGAAACAAGGTCGAGATTTATGTATTAGGGAAAGAAGTTAAAGATGTAACTACTAATCCCTTCTTAAAACCCTCTATAATGGCCTTTAAAGCCACTTTTGACGCACCGTGGGAAGAGGATACAAAAGAATTAGCTAGGGCATGGAGTCCTTTCATAAATGAGGAAGTAAATAGGTTTAACCACATTCACAGATCTCCAGAAGATTTGGTTGCAAAGGTGAAACTGCTAAGGAAGTTAAGTCATAAGACCGGAGCGTGCTTCCAGAGATGTGTTGGTTATGACGCATTAAATACGTTATATATAATAACTGAACTGATGGCTCAAAAAGGGAAGACAGAGCCCAAAGAGAGGTTCGTAGAGTATTTAAAGACAGTACAAAAGAAGGACTTAGCACTAGCCGGTGCAATGACTGATGCAAAAGGCGTTAGAACGTTAAAACCTCATCAGCAACCTAATAAGAGCGCTTACGTTAGAGTTACAGAAATAACTAAAGATGGTATATACGTATCTGGAGCTAAGGCAAACATTACTGGGGTTGCTGCAAGTGAAGAAATAGTAGTATTACCCACTAGGGCTATGGGACCAGAAGACCAGGACTATGCAATAGCCTTTGCTATACCTACAGACACAGAAGGAATAAAGATAGTAGTTGGTAGACAATTAAATGACGCAAGAAGACTTGAAGGAGGGGATATTGACGCTTTACCCTACTTCTATAATCATGAAGGATTAGTAATATTTGACAACGTGTTTGTACCAATGGAAAGGGTGTTCTTACTAAGAGATTGGCAATACACTGCACAACTTGTTGAGATATTCTCAGCATACCACAGACAAGGTTACGGAGGTTGTAAAGCCGGACTAGGAGATGTGATTATAGGTGCGACATATAATTTGGCTAAACAGATAGGAATAGAGAAAGCTCCACATGTACAAGAGAAATTGACAGAAGAAATATTCTTAACTGAAACGATGTACTCAGCGGGTATTGCAGCGAGTCTAAATGCTGTACAAGTATGTCCTAACTGTTGGTGGGTTAACCCAATGCATGCCAACGTTACAAAACACTTAGTTGCTAGATTTCCAGCCCAAATAGCGCAGTTAGCAATAGACATCGCAGGAGGTATAATAGGTACAGCACCAAGTGAATGGGACTTAAAGAATCCTAAATTGAGAGAATATTTAGCTAAGTATTTACAAGGAGTTGAGGATTATACAGCTGAAGACAGGCTTAGGATGGTGAGATTATTAGAGAACGTGAGTTTGGGTGTCGCTTTCCAAATAGAGTCTGTTCATGGTGCTGGTAGCCCGGCTGCACAGAGGATAATGTTTACGAGATTATACGACCTAAAGTACGCGGAGGAGGTTGCAAAAAGACTTGCCGGTATGAAATCTGAAGTTAAGTTCACTGAGAAAGCGGAACCCTGGAAAGAATCTGAAACTGAGAAGTCTGCAAAAGGAGAAATAGATGAGAAGAAAAAAGAGACTGAAAGAAAATAAGATTTTATTTTTGTTATCTATTTACTTATTATTTACTTGCTCTTTGATTGTTTTTCTAACATATCCAATAGTTCTTTTGGTGCATCTTTCTCGCTTACGGCACCCCTACCAGTTTTGCCGTTGTCGTCATAAGTGAACGATATCATTTTCCCTACTCTCCAAACCTTTTTTATCTTTGAAATGTCTACTTCCTTTTCCTCTCCCTTATACTTGAACTTTACTGTTACCATTTTAGGTCATGATATGTTACGATATTGTCATAAATAAACCTTACGGTACTAACTTGAGTCATACTAATGAGACTCTCTCAAATATTTTTTACGATATAAGGGATTGAATTTTAACAGAGTTAAAGAGTATTTATTTGATTTGTATAATTTAATTCTCTCAATAGATAATACCAAATTTGATATATCCACTAAAAGTAAAGATTGAATAGAATTATTCACAAAATCACCTAGTGTTTTAAGATAGTTAATTTTTATATCTAAATTAGGAAAATAAAAATAATTCTAAACTTGTTGTGCTGAAAGTTAACTTTACGCGTTTGTTAATAAAGTAGAGAGCATACAAAAGAGTGATTTGCGTAAATTTAAAATACCCTTTTGTAAAGATAGATATTACTCAGATGGGGCCGTAGTCTAGCCTGGACTAGGATGCCAGGCTTGGGCCCTGGTGATCGCGGGTTCAAATCCCGCCGGCCCCACTGTGTTAGGGGGTGTTCCCCCTAACACCCACAGTGCTATTTTCACGACCTTATCTAAAGGTCCTACGTAATGGTCCCTTCTGTTACCCTCATTATCCTTCTCTATGATGTAAACATAATACTTACCCTTAACCTCACGAATCCTTATATCACCAAATGTGAAAACCTTATTACCCATTCGTTTCCCCTCTTTATATTTATCACGTGGGGTTACTTAAGGACTGTTAACTATCACATCATGCGTTGAGTTGAAAGAAAGTAATAAACTTTGCTAAACACTTTGTAACCACATAACCATTAACTAAATTATCTTGAGTGAAGATTGACTCATTAAGGAATTTCTCAAACTCCTTAAACCTTTGCTTAAATTCGGCCTCTTTAACTCCTTTTCCTTTAGTTTCTTCCTTTTGAATTATTGGCATGTAAACTTCTCTCAACTTTCCTAACTTCTTCCAAATTTGGGATTTCGAATCCTAATTACCTTTTAGCAATTCCCAAATTCCTCTCCACTATTGAGTCTCATTTAGCGTCTCTAAGCCTTCCCTTTGACTCAAAATAAGAGTAACAGAGTTACTATTAGTAATGGGAAGTCTGACAGCATTATATGCTAACTTAGTAGTTAAAGAAAGTTAGAGGAGAAAGTATTCCAATTTAAGATTGATTATATTTTCTTTACAACTTTCCGTTAAATACATAGAAATATAAACCAGTCATTAAAAAATTTAAAGAGTATAAACAACAAGATATATGATGAGCCAACAACAGAAGAGAATTAAAGTCCTCGTGGCAAAATTAGGCCTTGATGGCCATGATAGAGGGGCAAAAGTTATCGCACGAGCTTTAAAAGATGCCGGAATGGAAGTAGTTTACACTGGATTAAGACAGACACCAGAACAGATTGTAAAAGCCGCTATACAAGAGGACGTTGACGTAATAGGGATAAGCATACTTAGTGGAGCCCACTTAGAACTAATACCCCATGTAGTTAATCAGATGAGAGAAAAAGGATTAAATGACGTTGTACTAGTAGTAGGCGGAGTTATTCCCCCTCAAGATGTACCTAAACTCAAAGAGATGGGAGTCGACGAAGTGTTTCTACCGGGCTCAAGTCTTAAAGAAATAACCGAAAAGATAACTAAAGCTGTAGAGACTAAAAGGGGCATAAAGGTTGGCAACTCTACTTGAAAAGGCATTAAGTGGTGACGAACTCTCAATAGCTAGACTACTCACTAAGATCGAATACTTGTCAAATGAGGGTTTACAGAGCCTCGAAGAGTTGATGAAAAGGGCTGGAAAAGCACACGTTATAGGTATAACCGGTTCTCCTGGTGCTGGAAAAAGTAGCTTAATTGCCGAACTCATTGAAGAATATGTAAGAAGAGGACATAGAGTAGGGGTAGTATTGATTGACCCCTCAAGTCCTTTCACCATGGGTTCCTTCATGGGAAATAGGATTAGGATGAGTAATAAGAATTATAATGGGAACGTCTTTATAAGGAGTATAGCATCAAGGGGTCATTTAGGAGGAATCTCTTCAGAAGCTTTAATGCTAATTGAAGCTCTAGACGGTTTAGGCTTTGACAGAATCTTAGTTGAGACTGTTGGTGCAGGACAAACTGATACTGATGTAGTTAGCGGGGTTCATACAATAGCTGTTGTAAACGTTCCAGGCACTGGAGATGAGATACAGGCTTTAAAAGCTGGAATAATGGAAATAGGCGATATCTATATCGTAAATAAAGCTGATAAACCGGAAGCCGAAATTCTTTACGATACAATAAGATTTGCAGTTGAGTCAGCAGAAATTGATTATAGAGACGGTTGGAAACCGAGAATAGTAAAGACTATTGCGATAAAGGGAGTTGGTATAAAGGACACGGTGGATTTATTTGAAGAGCATTTAACATACGTTAAAGAGCATGGTCTTTTTGAAAAGAGGATAAGAGAGAGGAGGATAAAGATGATAGAATTACTTTTGAGGAGAGTCTTGAATAATAAGATTTTTGAAATCGTAAAAGAAAACGAGGAACTGATTTCTAAAGAGATAAATGAAAATTACAACTTGATTAGCACTTTGCAGTTCTTACACGATAAGATAAAGGAAAGCCTTTAAACAGATATTACATCAAATAGCCCATATTAATTTTTGCAAATTTCCTATGAATATTAAGCTAAAGAGGGGAATTTTTAGAGCGTTATAATTTCTTAATTATTCATGCTAACTTATTTAGGCAAAATTCCTTTTCTCTTTAGTTCCCTTACAACAAGCTCTCCAATTCTCGATAAGCCATAATATTTATGATGCGTTCTAGTCTCCTTTTTAGGCTTACTTTTTCTCTCACCAAATTTGATTATCTTTGATTTGGCCTCCTCTAATAATCCTTCTCTTTCCAACTCCTCCAATTTAGGAATCACCTCTTCTAAAGGTTTGTGAGTAAGCTTAGCATAAGTTAGTGCATGATCAGCATTTACTTCATCCGCAATCTTCAAAATATCTAACGCAAATTGGTCATTCTTAACTAATTCAATATAAGCATTTATTAACTCTTTATCATCCAGTTGTCTGAGCAAATGATCTCCTTCCCTGGTCAGTGTATAATAAGTGTGATGTTTGTGTACTTCTTTACTTAATTTGAACTTAGCTTCTGTGTTCTTTAACGTCGCACCGTGAACTCTCTCTATTAACCCTAGTTTCTCTAATTTATCTAATAAGTCCACTACTTCCTGTATCGGAATTTTAGTATTTAGCATTATTGACTTTCCGTAATCAACATTGGCTTTCTTTAAATGTTTTAAAATTTCTAGCATCCTCTTATCCTTTAACACCTCTAAAAGTTTGGACTTTAACTCTTCATCCATTATCACTGTCCCTTTAAGAACTGTATAATTTCCTTGTTAAATCTCTCGTTGTCATCAAGATAACAAGCGTGTTGTTTCCCAACTATTACTAGCTTAGCAGTTTTTACGTTTTTCAGAATTAATTCAGCGTTAGACCTCGGTGAAACACTGTCCTTCTCGCCCCATATTAGGAGTATTGGTTTCCCGTCCAATACCTTTAACTTATCTCTATAACTACTTACACCTACTGCACCAACTAATACTAATCCGTCAACCATACTTTCGTTTTCTACGGCAAAACCTAATACCGCCTCACCTCCCATTGATGCTCCTAATAAATAAGCCTTATCTATTCCCATAGTATTCATGAAATCTTTTATGAATGAAGAAAGAGATTCAAAGTCACCGTTCTCGGATTTGCCAAATCCTGGAAAGTCTACTGATATTGCTTTAAAACCAGCACTCGCTATCGCGTTAACAGTACCGGTTTCAACCCATGTATGTGCATTAAATCTTGCACCGTGAAATAGTAAGAACGGTTTTCCGTTTCCTTCTTCAATATAATGGATTTTTGCTCCCTTAACTGTAACGAACTTGTCTTGCATAGGATAAAATAATATTTGCATAACTAAAAAGCTTATTATCGTTTAAAGTAACTATTATGAATTATTACAAGTATTGTAATAAAAAGTCTAATAACTCGTCAGAAAGCTTATATGAATAAGTTTCAATTCTAAATGAGCGTATTTTCCTAGAGTATTTAATGAAGGAAGACACGTTTATTAGCCAAGGCGGATAAGAGAATAACCTTATGATTTCCTTAAAATCTTCTATTAAAAACGCTTTCCCAGGAGAAATCGCGAAAAGGAAATCCACCTCTAAAGAGGCTAAATTGGGTGCTAAAGCGTCATTATACGATTCAATTATAACGTTTTCATACTCCGAGAGGATCTTGTTCGTGCACTTCTCTGAGATTTGAGGAGATAAATCTATTAATTCGCGCATGTTCTGTAAATCTGTCTTACTCGCCTTTAACTCACTTCCTAACGTTTTCAGTTTATCAGATAGAGTGTCTGGGACTAATTTATCTAAATCGTGTAAGATAAAATGTTCTGACTGAGGGGAAGTACAGTCATAAGTTCTAACCATTACTGGAAGTCCCTCAGACATTAATTGTTTATAAAACCTAATGTCAAACGACAGTTTCTGGAGATCTACTGGTGATAATAGGACATCAAATGGGTTTATTTCAGCGGGGTTAAAACCAGTTTCATCGTAATATTTTAACGCATCATTGCCTAAAAGTATGTGTAATTCCCCGCTTCTAATTAAGGTAGAATAACTATACCAAGCATTATGACCAGCAACGGGTTTGTGAGGGAAAAACTTGATATTGTTTTCACTTAGCGATCTGATAAGGGATAGGGAGAAAGTTGTTTTACCAGAATCATAAGGTAAAAGGCCAGTTACGAGTATTCTCATCCTAATGATCTCCTTATTTTAGCCATCTCTAAAAGGTAACTTTTAGCCTCTTCTACTTGTCCCTCCTTAAGAGCTACAAGTGTTAAGCTCGACATTAAAGCGTGTTTCCTACTAACATAATCGTTACCACCAATCTTTAAACCTAATTGTTCCTCAGCAAATTTAATGTCTTCCTTTATCCTCTTAATCACTTCATCACTAATATTCCATATTTCCTTAACTAGTTCTAACGCTTCTAGATTAATAAACTTAGCCGCATACTGCAAATCATCCTTCAAGTATTTATAATTCTGTAATAATACCTCAAACTCCTTGTCATTTAACTTATTCAGTGACGAGAGACCAACTATTTCTGGGGGTATTCCAATACTATACATGGCCCCCGTAAAGGATATCGCTCTAGGTAATGTCACCTTCCCGGTGCTTCTCGAATAGCCAAAAAGGCCTATGTGGAGTTTCCTAGCCCTCCTCTTTGGTAAAAGTAACGCTATTTTGTTTATTACGTCTGCAAGACTCTCTATTATTGGCTGGTAATAAGACGTATAAAGCTCAGCTATTTTCTTTAAGATTGCTTCCTCTTCACTTGTTAAACACTTCTTATCCCCTATTTCCCTCTCATTTACTTTTCTAATACTATTAACAACCATTTCATCATCATAATCATATTTAAACGCCGACTGCACTGTAAAAGTATAAACACCTTTATATTCATCTATAACGTTGTCTACGTTATCTGGACTAAAATGCCCTCTAAAGGGTAAAGCACCAACACCTAATAATGGGAAGAATTTAATATTAAACTGCTTTTCCATTTTGCCTAACCTATTAAGAGCGTATTTTACTGCTAACACAGCAGATATTAACCCATAATTCATTGCTGGGTCACTTCTAGCTAAGAACACCCTCATATACGGCGGGTTTATCGCTCTAATATATCCTCCCACAATTTCGTCTACTCTAAACATAGAATCTCTGTCTTCGATTAATGGAATTATTTCTATCTTTTTAGGATTAATCTCACCTATTAAATCCTTAACATAAATATCGTCTATTAATTTAGTATTCTCATTATTAACTATGACATTTTCATAGTATTTTACTATCGCAACTAGATCTTTATAGTCCGTAGTGAAGGGAAGAATTACTTCAAAGACTGGCGGTGTAAGAGTACTAGTCCCGTAAAACTTTTCCGCTAAATCGTAAGTTATCGGTATACTTTGCATGGTTTCTGCAAACACTTTCTTTTCCGCTCCTTCAATTTTAGGATTTGGAATACGATATGTTAAGAAAATATCCCTCCCCAGTATTTTTTCCTTGAAGAATTCTGAGTATTGAGAAAATAACTTCCTAACAACGTGAGTATCAACGTCTTTACCTTCAGCGTCCCACATAACCTCGTCAACACCATAATGTTCATAAGCTAAATACGCTTCAATAACTTCCGCTTCTCCACTTATCACCTCACTTTTACTCCATTCCGGCACTCTAGCATTATCTGGATGTTGTGTAGACATAGTTTTTGGAATCTTTCTCATTTACACAAACCACAATATTAAAAGTCTTTAAACTTAACTATTTAAGACTGGTTTTAAAATCAAAGATATGCCTTTAGAGATTGGAAGTGAAGCACCGGATTTTGAAGCAGAATCCACTCAAGGTAAAATTAAACTCTCCGATTATAGGGGTAAAAGCATAGTAGTTTTATATTTTTATCCTAAGTCCTTTACGCCAGGTTGTACCAGAGAAATACAGAGGTTTACCGAACTTTATGAACAATTTAAACAGTTAAATGCGGAAATAATAGGGGTTAGCGTAGATTCGATATCAACCCAAAGAAGGTTCGCTGAAAAATACGGTGCTAGATTCCCAGTGGTCTCTGATAAGGATAAGAACATCAGTAAAACTTATGGAGTGTTAAATGATAAAGGGACAAGCGCACAAAGGGTTACTTTCATTATTGATGAAAACGGTAAGATAGTGGAAGTCCTTAAAAACTTGAAAAAAGCTGAAGAACATGCAGACAAATCACTAGAAATAGTAAAGAAATTAAGGGGAAAAAGTTAGACGTTAAGAATACGTTTATATACCTTTTTCTTAAATGAATTAATAGGATCATTAAGCACTTCTGGAATTTTATTAACCACATCAGTAGCTACTAAGTGTTCTCCTATCTCGTGGTATGCTAACGAACCCGAAAGACTATTAACGAAAACACCTAAATACGCTGAAGTAAAGGGATCCAATTTTTGAGCCATAAAAGTTGCTATAATACCAGTTAGTGTATCTCCAGTACCGCCTACACTCATACCGGGGTTACCGGTCTTATTAAGTTTGAACTCCTTACCATTACTTATTACGTCAACGTAACCCTTAAGTAACACAACACAATTACATTTCCTAGAAGCATTAATCACTTGTTCTATCCTCTTCTTTATATCATCTGAGGGCTGTTCGGAGAAGAAAATCTTAAACTCACCGGCATGAGGGGTGATAACAGCATTAGGATATAATTCTTTACCAGCATTAGCCTTTAATGCATCAGCATCAATAACTGCCGGTTTATTCTTAGATTTTAAATAATCAACTATCAATTTAGATGCCTCTATAGTTTCCTCACTCATCCCCATTCCGGGCCCAACAACTACTACATCAGCCCTATCAATCCATGGTTTCAATTCATCTAGGTTTCTAGGGGATATATTTATCCCTGAAAGTTTTATAGAAATTAAATCAGGTGAAAAACCGGCGATAATCTTTGCTGTTTCTTCTGGTGCAGCAACATAAACTAAATCAGCACCACTTCTCATAGCGGCTAAAGCCGAAAGAGTCGGAGCACCGCTGAATGTGTAACTTCCACCTATCACTAAAACCCTACCATTATCACCTTTTTTACTCTTTATGCTTCTCTTCCTTATATTAACAATCAAATCCCCTGGGCCTACATAAATCTCGGCTTCTGGCGGAATACCTATTTTCTTAACTACTGTTTTTGAGATAAAACGAGATAAACCAGGTTTCAAATCATGAAATGTAACTATTAAGTCTGGTTCAACATACTCTCCAGGAGCTTCTCCGGTATCCGCATCTATTCCGGAAGGCAAGTCTATAGAAACCTTAAATCCTTTACTTTGATTAAACACTTTAATCGCAGTGGCAAACGGTTCTCTTGGTTTACCACTAAAACCTGTACCTAACATAGCGTCTATTAGTACATCGGCCTCTACTGGTCTCAATTGGGAAATGTCTTTAATTTCAGTAATTTTTATTGAGTAATCCATCTCCTCGACTGCTGACTGGTTTAATATCGCATCTTTGTGCTTATTTTCTCCAAGTAATAGCACCTCTACTTTTGCACCATCACCAGCTAAATGCCTCGCAGCAACCAATCCGTCACCGCCTTTGCCTCCATGCCCTACAAATACTACTACTGAAAGGTTTTGCGGATTAAAACGAGAGATTATTTCGTCTCTTACACTTCTCCCAGCGTTTTCCATTAAAAGTAAAGTTGGAACCCCTAGTGCCTCACTATTTATCTCTAAAGCCCTCATCCTTTTTGTAGTTATCATTATATAAACTTCTCTATATCACATTATAAATTCAGATTCGGGTTACCTCATCACTTACTCAGCATTGGAGTCCATTCATCACTTACAAATACTTTTATTTTTCCACTAATATCTCTTCTTGTGAAGGGAACACAAACCGAAATGGGATTAAAAGGACTTTTTATGGCTAATAGTGAAGACCACCTTCTATTGTCATTTTCTTCTGAAAAACTAAGGGAATTAGGGAGAGAAGAAGAGGCTAAGATGATAAGTGAAAAAGCTTTAGTAGAACTAGGTCACGCTAGAGGTATTTTAGAAAAGATGATAAAGTATATGGGAATTGAGAGTGTAAAAGAATGGTTAGAAGAGATAAGTAAAAAAGACAAGTTCGAGTCCTTGCACGAAGAGTTCATGTTCTATTCGACAAGGTATTTATTGAGTAAGTTACTTTCCGAGAAGGAATCTGATTATAACGAAAGAAAAAGATTGGAAGAGAAGGCATCAAAATATTATTCTAGAGCTAAAGAAACGTTTCTAAAATTGCTTGAATCTGGAGAAAAACTTACCTAATCTTTTTTTAAATTAATGTGTAAAGTGATTAACAAATCTTTATATACTCGATTAAGGTAATGATTAATGGGCTTAAACATGGCCCTCCAAAATATTGAAAAAATATTAGAAGAGTTTGCACAAAAAGAAGGAAAAGAGCATGTGGACACATATAATAAGGTTGCATTAACAGCTAAAGCAGAAGGATATGCAGACATAGAAGCAATGCTCTGCGCATACGCAGAAGAAGAAGCAAAAATAGCAGAAACTGCTAGAAAAGTTAGTGAGTTATTAAAAGTAAAGGCACTACTATCTGACTTCGCTGTTAAGGAGAGCAAGGAACACGTGGACACATATAATAAGGTTGCATTAACAGCTAAAGCAGAAGGATATGCAGACATAGAAGCAATGCTCTGCGCATACGCAGAAGAAGAAGCAAAAATAGCAGAAACTGCTCAGAAGGCAGCTGCTTTATAAACGAATTTATTCTCTTTTTTAATTCTTCATAATTCACATTAGCATTTGGTATTACCATTTTGTCTACGAAAAAGAAATTAATGTCCTATACGTAAAAATTATTGATGAAAATAGGATATATAATAGGATCAGCAACAACACAAGAAGCTACTGCTTTGCTAGAGAAAAAAATTAGGACTGGGCATTACGTTGTTTTAGAGTATGATGACGAAAAAGTATTAGGACTAATTACTAACACTTATACGGGAAGTCCTCTTCTAGATAATAATTTGAATGATGTTCAATTTATAGAGAAAATAAAACAATTTAATAATTCAATACCTTATTACATCAAGGCTAAAATAAAACTACTCTGTAAATTGGATGAAAAATTATCACAACCGGACTTACCACCCGTAGCTGGTACACCAGTAAGATTAGCTAGAGAAGATGAACTAAAAAACGTATTCTCAACAGGATCTATAAGAATCGGTAAACTAATCGGGACTAACGTTGAGGTTAAAATAAAATTAAACTCCTTGGCTAGACACTTAGCTATTTTGGCCGCAACCGGTTCTGGTAAGTCAAACACTGTTGCAGTACTATCATCAAGAATTGCAGAAATTGGGGGATCAGTACTAATCTTTGACTATCACGGTGAATATTTTGAGAGTGATATCCCTAAGCTAAACAATATCATACCTAAAATTAACCCGCTTAATTTGACTGTGAGCGAATTCGCTACCCTTCTCCAAATAAGAGAAAACGCTACTATACAATACAGGATTTTCAGAAGGGCTTATAAAGAGTTCATTGAAGAAGTTAAACAAGGTTTACAAGAGGGTACTTTAAGTTATACGGATTTAAATGAAAAATTCGCTCCAATGTTAGAGGAGAAAGTATCAAAAATAGAAACTAAGAGTAGAAAGGACAGTAGAGATGAAGTATTAAATAAAATAGAAGATTTCGTCGATAAGTACTCTGATATTATTGACTTTACTTTTGGTGACGTTATAAACAAACTAAAACTAGGAATGGTTAATGTAGTTAATCTAAGTTCCTTAGACGAAGACGCCATAGACGCGATAGTAGCACATTACTTGAGGAGGATATTAAACGCTAGGAAAGAAAATAAGGTCAAGGGTAAGGGAGGGCTAAAGTTTCCTATAATAATTGTAATTGAGGAGGCCCATGTACTATTATCTAAAGACACTAACACTTTAACTAAGGAATGGGCTAGTAGGATAGCTAGAGAGGGAAGAAAATTTGGAGTTAGCTTAGTTATTGTAAGCCAGAGGCCTAAAGGATTAGATGAGAACATCTTAAGCCAAATGACTAATAAGATAATCCTTAAAATGGTAGAGCCTACGGATAAAAAGTACGTTTTGGAGACTAGTGATAACTTAAGCGAAGACTTAGTTGAAGACCTTTCTTCGTTAGACACTGGAGAGGCGATAATAGTAGGGAATATAGTTAGATTGCCTGCAATCGTAAAAATAGATAAGTTTGAAGGAAAGTTACTCGGAAGCGACCCAGATTTATTAGAGGAATGGAAGAGAGCTAACGAAGAAGAGGACCTTCATTCTGATATCGCAAGTTGGGGGTGAGTATATGCTGCTCCTCCACATTTCAGATACGCATCTAGGTAAGAGACAGTACAATCAGGATTTTAGGGAAGACGACGTTTACTCCACGTTTACCCAATTAATTGATATAGCGATAAAAGAACACGTTGATGCTATTATTCATTCCGGTGATTTGTTCGATGTAAATGAGCCACCTCCTAGAGCGATTTTGCATGCAATTAAGGAATTAAAAAGATTAAAAGATAATGGAATAAAGTTCGTTTCTATTGCTGGTGATCATGATACACCAAAAAGAAAAAACTCAATATTCCCGCAAAGAATATTAGAAGAATACGAACTTCTGACATTACTAGATGGAAAATCAATAAAAATTAATGATGTTGAAATACATGGAATTTCTCACAAACCCAACATAGCTATAAAAGACTTAAAGAATAAGTTAATTTCCGCAAAACCAGAGAGCAATAAGAGTATTTTGCTACTCCATCAAGGACTAAGAGAAATTCTACCCTTTAATGGGTCGTGGCAAATGGAAGTTTCAGATTTACCTAGCGGTTTTAGTGTTTACGCAGTAGGACATTTTCATTCTCGTTATAAACAAGTATTACCAAATGGAGGGATATTGGAAATCGCCGGCTCCCCAGATATAATGAGAGAGGAAGAAATAGAAGACTATGAGAAATACAAAAAAGGTGCTACCTTGATTGATTTCTCTAAAAAGGAGGTAGAAATACAATATATAAATACGGATATAAGACCACAAATAGTAACTGAAATTAATACAGATAAACTTGATTCTGAAGTGGATAAAGTTATGCGACAATTGAGTGTTTTTAAACAGAAGAAACCTATACTCCACGTAATCTTAAAGGGACAGAGTATTAGAAGAGACTTAGTAATTAAGAAATTATCACGATTAAATGAAGTAGTTGAATACTGGAGGATTTACAAGGATGATACTTATATAGTTAAAGAAGATAAGGATACGAACATAAAATATTCATCAATAGATGAATTAATTCTTAATTACTTAACTACTAAAGCCGGATACAAAAAGGAAGAGGCGGAATTAGTTTTGCAAATTATAAAGGAAGACGATGAGGAAACCTTAATTAAGCTTCTTAAAACCTTTGCGGGGGTCTAACATGATCATAAAAGAAGTTTATCTAAATAATTTCTTAAGCCATGAAAACAGTGTAGTAAAGTTCAAAGGAGTAATAAACGTAATAGTGGGAAACAACGGAGCTGGAAAAAGTTCA
This sequence comes from Sulfolobaceae archaeon RB850M, assembly GCA_037389275.1. Lineage (GTDB taxonomy): Archaea > Thermoproteota > Thermoprotei_A > Sulfolobales > Sulfolobaceae > JAPYVG01. Next base: position 139,648 of record JBBHKV010000077.1, on the reverse strand, counting down.
ATAATTGATGCTATCTTATTTTCATTATACAGAGAAGTAACTAGAGATGTGAACATTGACGATTTAATAAAGAAGGGGAAAAGAGAGGCTAAAGTCCAATCAGTTTTTGAAGTCAAAGGTAAGGAGTACTTAGTGGAAAGATATATCTCTGCTGGATCCACAGTGTCTGATACAATTTCATTAATCGAAAATGGTAAAAAGGTAACTTTAGCAAGGAGAGCTTCAGAAACGACACAAAAGGTTAAAGAGATTCTAGGTGGAATGGATTATAAAATTTTGACTTCTACTATTATAGTAGGGCAAGGCGAGATAGAAGAAATCTTCGAAAAATTGCCAGATGTGATGAAAGAGATACTGCGTATCAAAAAGATAGAAGAGTTAAGAGATTCTAAAGGACCTATAGCTTCTCTAGTTAAAGAACTTAAACAGAAGGAGGAGCTCCTAGAAGAGTTTAGAAAGAAAAGGGATGAAAAAGAAAATGAAATAAAGAAAGATGAAGAGGAAATAGAAAAATTGGAAAAAGAAATAGAGGAAAAATCGAAGGAATTACAACAACTAAAGGAAGAGTTAGAAAAATTGGAAAAAGAAATAGAGGAAAAACAGAAGTTAAGAGAAAGATATTTACAACTAGTGACTGAGGTTACTGGTCTAGAGAACGAGAAAAGAAAACTAGAAGAAGAAATAAAAGGTATTGATGTACTTGAGAACGAGAAAAGAAAACTAGAAGAAGAAATTTCTTATGAAAATGAATTAGAAACCAAAAAACAATCTTTACAAAAACTAATTGATTTACTCAAAAATAGGAAATTAATAGAGTTAAGTCTAACTAGATTAGAAAATGAAAAGAAAGAAATAGAAGAAAAACTAAAAAGGAAAAAAGAACTAGAAGAGATAGAAAAAGAGTATCAAAGTTTACTAGAAGAGAAAAACAAACTTGAGAATGAAGAGAAAAAATACCATATTATATCTGCACAAATTAGTAAAACTAAAGAGCAGATTCTCAAAACTCGAAAGGAATTCGAAAACTTAGACACAACTAATTTAGATAACATACAAGAACAGCTTACTAAGATAGAAAACGAATTGAAAAATATACAGGAAAAAGAAAACGAATTAAGTAAATCTTATGGAGAATTAAGAGGAAGGAAAAGTGAACTAGAAAATATAATAAATAATCTTGAATCAGTAAAAGGAGATAAATGTCCAGTTTGCGGAAGGCCTCTTTCTAATGAGCATAAACTCAGAATAAAAGGTGAAATTGAGCAAGAAGTAGACAAGATAAAAGCACAACTTAACCAAGTATTGGCAGGGTTAAATCAGATAAAAGGTAAGAAAAGTGAACTAGAAAAAGAAAGATTAAAAATAAAGGCAGAATATGATAAATTTGCGAGAAATCAAGGAAAGAAAGAGGAGCTAAAAAGAAGGTTAGAAGAACTTGAGAATCAGTTAAGAGAATTAGAAGAGGAATTTAATTTATTATCAGTTAGTCACAAAAAATATGAAGAGGTTAGTAAAAGAATAGAGGAAATAAAGACTTTACATGAAGAATATCTTTCTTATTCGTCCATATCTGACGAGAAACTAGAGAGCTTAAAGAGGGAGATAGAAGAGGAAAAAGAGGAATTAGGAAAGGTAGAGGAAGAGGTTAACCTTCTCGTTGCTACTTTAAAAATATCTGAGATAGTAGAGGAAGAAATAAGGAAAGAACTTGCAGAGATTGAAAAGAAATTAGGTGAATTGAAAAAGAAAAAAGAAATATTAGATGATATAAGGCAAAAACTCGCAGTAAAAAGAGAGAACGAAAATAGGTTAAAAGAGATCTCACAGAGGTTAGAAGATCTAAAAAAAGAGTTAGCTTCCTTAAATTATAGTGAAGAAGAATTTCAGATTTTAAGTAAAAAGGCTATAGAGCTCAAAAAGAGTGTTGACGAGTACGTATCGACTGTCAGTGAACTAAAGGGGAAATTTATTAGTAAAAAAGAGGAATTAGTGAGTAAAAAGAAGGAACTGGAAGAACTAATTAAAAAAGTGGAAGACATACCTAAAATAGAAAACGCTATCAAAAAGTTAAGCAAGTTAAGGGAGATTTTAGGCGAGGATTATTTGCAGAGCTATCTTATGAATTCAGCAAAAAACATAATAGAAAACAATTTGAATGACGTGATATCTAAATTTGATCTTTCCTTTTCAGCAGTAGAAATAAACTTTAAGGACAAGAATGTGGTAAGCGTATATACTTCTAGCGGGCAAAAATTACCTATTAGGTCTTTAAGTGGGGGAGAAAGAGTATCTATAGCATTAGCTTTAAGGCTAGCATTAGCTAAGACTCTAATTAAGGATATAGGATTTCTAATACTAGACGAACCTACAGTTAACTTAGATGAATATAGGAGGAAGGAGTTAATTGACATAATCAGAAATGCAATAAACGTTGTACCTCAGATAATCTTAGTCAGTCATGACCCAGAACTAATACAAGCGGGTGATTATATTATAAGGGTAGAGAAAAGAAACGATATAAGTAAGGTGATGGTGGAAGAAAATGATAAGCAAGATCTATGACGAATTGTTATCTAAGAGAGAGGAGATAATTAGAGGACTTTCTAGCACGTCGAAGGACATAATAGATACTGTGGAGAAAACACTGAAAGAAGTATGGATCCCTACTAAGCCTTCATTGACAAATAAAAAGCTAATATCGATTGATGGTGGGATGTGGTCTCAGGAGACTAGGTCTGGAGTCGTATTTGCTATAAACGCTGAAGCAGTATTATCGGAGGGGCTAAACATTAGTATAGTTGACGGTAAAGCGTATGTTGGCGTGTTTAAACCTGGAAACTACGCTAAAGAGAGGATATCTCTCCTCATGCAGCTATTTGAACTACAGTTGGCAATAAAATATGGAAATAAAGCAGACTTTATACTATTAGACGGAAGTATTAGTAAAAAAATAGGAAGACGTAAATTTGATGATAAAATTGCTGACTTAGATGATCTATTTAGTGAAGATAAAGTGATGTCTTTAGAAGAGAAAGAAGAAGAGAAGATGCACGAGTACTTAATAGCTGAGAACCAAATAGCAATAGCTAGACTAGTAGAAAGTTTTCCTAGCAAGTTAGTTTTTATTTCAAAAAAGAGTAAATCAACAGATCTATTTAATGAAGATTATTCTGATATGACTATTCTTGAGTTGTTCACAAAAGACGTAGGATATACCAAACCAAAGGCTAAGCTAATCAATCCTAAATATCTAGCATCTAAGAAGGCTTCTGAAATATTAGGGGAGAAAAGTTATTATTACTCATTTATTAGACTGGAGCCAAATGAAAAGGTTTTAAGAGTAGATTACCTTAACCCCGAATATATTACTGACATATTTAACTCATTAACTACCGTTTCCGTTAAAGGGTATCCATTTCCACTATTAGTGGTTCATAAGGATGTTAGAGCTAGTAAGGAGGATATCGAAAGGATAAGAAATATACTTGGGTTAAAGAAGAAAGATATAGATTGGTGGCCAAGTCAATTTTATTAATTAACTTTACAAATCTTTTACGGCAGGATCACCTCTGCGAGTGGCTACTAAGCTACGATGAACAGAGGGCCGATGTTATTTAGCTTCAAATTTAATTAATTCCTTCAGAACCTTTATCTTATTTATTATATCGTCTAGCAATGTAATTAAATCTTCTCTTCTTCTCTTTAAAGAAAGTTGAAAAGGAAACTCTATTCTTTTCTGGTCTAAATAAATCAGTTCTCTCTCTACTTCCTCTTTGAACTTCTCATAATATAAAAGGAAATCAAATAAATCAATAACCTCCTTCTTTTCCTCCTCTTTTTTTATAGAATATTTAGGGCAAATATAACATATTAATGGATGGGGCGACATCTCGTCGTCAGTTATCCAAGAGGTTGGGATTTTCTTATCCTTTACTATAAATTTCTTACATCTTTCTCCGTCGAAATAGGCACACGTATCTCTCTTCTTTCTTCCCTCATCTATAATATCTTGATAATTATGGAATCGTGAGGATAGCGTGATATCAATTAATAACTCTCTAAACTTCTCCATCACTTTTTATACTAAGCATTTTTGAACTTTTATTTTTTATATTATCACATGGGAATTATAAGAGAACCAATAATAATAAGACCTCATGACTCCTTACTACATACAATAAAAATAATGACAATGGAATACGTGCCAAAAGTAATAGTGGCAGATGAAAACGGTAATCCTTTAGGGGCATTAACTCAAAAAGATGTTCTAGAATTTATTACAAAATTAGGGGAAAGGGAACTAGATAATGTTTACGTCTCAGAGGTAATGAGGAAGGATATATTAACAGTTTCTAATGATATAGAACCACTGGAGGCTGCACAACTTATAATAGAGAAAAAGCAACCGTTACTTATTGTAACTTCTGATGACGGAAAAGTCTTAGGAATGATTATAAAGAGTGATTTAGCGCAATATTATTCAAGTTTAATAAAGGGAATTCATAAAGTCTCGGAATATATGACTAGGAATCCAGTCTTAATAGACCAAAATAAGACAATAGACGAAGCAGTAAATCTCTTGATCTCAAAGAACTTAGGGAGACTAATTGTTGTTAATGAGGAAAATAAAATTATTGGGACTATAACTACAACAGACTTGCTATATCTCGCACCAGTTCTTAAAATTAAGGGCCTACAAGTTAAAGTAAAAGAAGTTATGACACCGACTATAGTTATCATGGATGATTATGAGGACTTAAATTATGCTGCGAAATTAATGGCTAACAGAAAGGTTAAGGGAATTCCTATAGTGGGCCCAAGTGGAGAGATTAAAGGTATTGTAACCACTACTGATATTGTTAAAGCTCTAACTGACGAGAGGGTTAGAAAATACCTACTTGAACTAAAATTATATACTTCTACTTTCTAATTACTTCTAATTTATGCTCTATGCTATTTTCCTTATCTCTTCTGTCGTCAACCTTAATTAAAGTTACTATTCTTTTTACACCCATTTTCTCTAATTCATCATCAATTTCCCTTATTATGTAACCCAGTTTTGTTATGTCATCTAATTCTAGGGTAGTCATTGAAGGTGCAGGATAATACTTCACACCCAGCCTGTCTAGTACTTCGAAAACTTTTCTAACGTATTTAGATAAACTAGTCGAATTAGTCCCAATGGGTTCAACACTTATATCAACAAGTACTTTCATAAATGAAAATATAGTTTTTAAATTTATTAATCTTCTCTCGAAAAAGAACCGTATATAGAAATTTTTAAATGGCTTTGTGATAATAGTCACTACTTGATGGAAACTGAATTAGCTAACCTGCTAAGACAACATGGGTTAAAAGTCACGCCCCAAAGAATAGCAATACTGAAATTATTGTATAGTGGAGGTCATTTTAACGGTGAACAAATCTACAATGAGTTAAAAAAGAGTGAACCTAGTATAAGTTTATCGACTGTATATAATGCATTGAATACATTAGAAAAAGCTGGATTACTCAACTCATTTGAAGTAAACGGAATAACATGGTATGAGATTAGAAGAAACCTTCACGTAAACGTATTCTGTGAAGATACTAATCAAATAATTGATGTTAATATAAACCTAAATGACCTCTATAAGGAATTAGAACAAAAGGGAATTAACGTAAAGAGTTTAAATGTAGTAGCGATAGCTGAATGCTCTAAGGTTTTGAAAGAATTCCAAATAAGTAATTCTTAAACTTTGTTTCGTTTGCCTTTAAAACGATCTCAGCGTTTGGTTGTTGTTTTGTTAAGTTATACCAATCAATTAACATGGCTCCCCTTGATTCTGAACATAGTTCTACGGAAACTCTCTTCTTTACCGAAGAAATTATTAATGAATTATCGTAAGCTATGCTAACCGTTAAAGAGTCCGGATGAACACTCCCTTTTGATCCTACTGATTTTGAGTACTCCCTAAGCACTTTATTTGCTTTAACAAAAAACTGAGATCTTTTAGTCCCCATTTTTTCAATTTTTTCCCATTCTTCATCTGTTATTGTAGCAGCCTCTTCAGTAGTTTCCCATGGTACTATTGTTATATCTAGGCCAGAGTTTAATACTATACTAGCTGCTTCTGGGTCTACCCAGAAGTTAAATTCAGCTATAGCTGTCGTATTACCCCTATACAGTGCACCTCCCATAATCCAAACCTTCTTGATTCTATTTTTAATATCTTGATCTTTTAATATTGCTAATGCCAAGTTCGTAAGAGGAGATACTGCTAAAATTTCTAATTCGCAACAGTACTCTTTTGAAAGTCTTATTATCGCATCAACTGCGTGTTCGTTTTCAGGCTTTTTCTTAGGCATAGGATAGTCCCAGTCCCCCATGCCGTTTTTCCCATGGACCTCTTCTACTGTTCTCCATCTCCCTAATATTGGCCTTCTTGAGCCTAAAAAAACTGGAACATCTTCCCTATTTAAATATTCTAATGTAAATAATGCGTTATTAACTTCATTCTCATATTTTACGTTTCCCGCTACTATAGTGACACCTACTACGTCAAAAAACTCTAAGGATAACATTAATGCAATTGTATCGTCACTAGCGGTATCAGTATCAAAAATAACCTTCCTTTTTCCCATAGTTTAATACCTTTAGAATCTCACTTTAAAATTTACTAGTTTAATTCACTTTTTAGCTTATTTGTAGACTTTTAGAAAGTGAAATATTTTTAAGGTATGATGTTGAGTATTATGAATAATGAACATTAGGTTATTAAACGTAGGCGGTATTAATAAAGAAATATCTCTCTCAATAGAGAAAGGAGTAACTATATATAAAGCACCAAACGCCTATGGAAAGACTTCACTCGCCAGATCTCTGGTTAGCCTACTGACTTCAAAAATTACTGCTGAAGATTTATTAAATGTATTCAGTGATGAAGGTTTTATTGAAGTAGAATTGAATGGTAATTTATATTATAGAAGATTTAAGAGAATTAAGAATAAGATTGTCGAGGAAAAGAAGTTAATAATGGATGACGAAAACGCACTTTTACTATCTTATTTCTCTCCAGAAAACCCATTGGTCGCTAGAATATTAACTGGAGATGAAAATGTTGAATGGTTTATTTCTGCAACTTCAAAAATTGAAGAATTGAAGAAAAAGAAAGAAAGCTTACTAATGAAACGTGAAGAAGTTAAAGAGAAATATGATAGATTAAGTAAAGTTTATCAAGATATACAACAATTAATGACAGAGATTAGTAAAATCGATAAAGAAATAGAAAAACTAGAAGAAGAAAAAAGAAATGTGACTATAAATACTGAGCAATCAATTAGGTTAACCAGACAGAATAGAATGGAAGAATTAAAGAGCAGATTAGAAGCTAGAATGAAAGAATTAAAAGAAAAAGAAGCTAGAATAAGTAAGTTAGAAAAGGAAATAAACGAATTAAAACAGAAATACCCACCCAATATGAAGGATCAAATACAGAACGAATTAAATGAAATAGAGAAAAAAATCCAAGAACACTCATCTAAGAAAAATAATCTGGACGTAGAAGAAGGAGTAATCAATAGAATCTTGATAGAGATTAAGGAAGCAGAAAAAGAGCACGCCGCAGTTTGCAATGTATGTGGTAGTAAAGTAGACCCTTCAATATGGAAGGCTAGACTGGATATAATGGCGAAAGAATTAGAAAGAATAAGCAAAGATAAAAACAATGTAATAAGTGAGTTATCTAGGTTGCAAACAAGAAGAAACGAATTACAAGCTAAATTAAAAGACATAGAAAAGACTCAAGAATTGTTACTTCAAAAAGAAAAGGCCTTAGAGAGCGCAAAATTAGAAGCTGAACAAGTGAGATATAACATAGAAAGCATACAAAGGCAAATAAAGGAATTAGAAGAAAAAGTAAGTAAGATGAATGACACATATGTATTAGAGACAAGAGAAAGTGATATAGATAAAAGAATAGAAGAATTAAATAAGAAGAGAGCGGACATAGAATATCAATTGCAACAATTAGGTGTACCTAGGAAAGTGATGGAAGAAATAGAAAATAGTAAAAGATTGATGGAAGAAATAGATAAGGAAATAGACAATACAGACAGAGAATACATAAGAAGATTAACAGTAGTTAAAACTACATTTACTGAACTAGCTAACAAGCTAATGAAAGAGCTAGAATTTGATTACAGTGCAGAGATTGATGAAAAGTACCGCTTATCTGTTAAAAAGAACAATGTTAGAATAGATCTAAAGAAATTATCTTCATCTGAGAAGACAGCGCTCGCATTAGTTCTAGTTCTGGTAGCACTAAAAGAGTATTTCAAAACACCATTCTTCATAGTAGATGAATCATTTATGACATTCGATCCAGAGAGATTTGAAAAATTAGTTAGATACCTTAATGGTGTAGTAGACTATATAATTGTGACGAAGAGTGATGAAGCCTTACAGATTAAGAGTGAGAAACTTCCGGCGACCATGGGACCTCTAGCTCTTTCATAAGTAGTTTATTTAAGTCAGTCTTTATAGCCTCTTCAACATCTGGTGGTATGCTAGTAATCTGAGTAAACCAACCCACCATTGCCATCATTCCTAATTCTTCAGCCCTCTTCTTTAACCACAATGCCACTGCTAAACCGGCTTTAGTTGGTTTAAAAAGTATAACTGAAGCACCTATTGAAGAACTAGAAATTTTTATTGCATGTTTAGAAACAGTTTTCCATCTGGTCTTTGTAATTATCCTTACCAGCTCCTTTGCTCTCTCCCTTTCACCGATTGCATAGAATATTATCATAAGATAAAAAATGAATTCTAAACTATTAAAAATTATCCTGAGCCAGTACCACACCCACAGTACCCATATTCGTCAATTTCCATTCCACAAACTGGACAAACGTATCCAGTTCCCTTTACTTCAGAGAAATCTTTCTTGAACTGAAAGTGATGAGGATCTAATAACCCCCTTACTAAATCCCTAATGCTCACTATCCCAATAACTCTCCCATCTTTACTACTGACAATCGGTAAATGTCTAAAACCGTGCTCTAACATTGTATCTAATGCATCATAAATATCAGTATCTTCAGTTACACCAATAACGTTTCTCGTCATATAATCCTTAACTTTAGCATTAATATTTCCTTCAGCTACAACCCTCACTAAATCCCTTTCCGTTACTATCCCACTGACTTTCCCATCATTATTAATTACAATTAACGCACCTATGTTGTGCTCTCTCATCTCTTTTGCTGCCAAAGTTATTGGATCGTCTTCCTTTACTACATGAACAACCTTATTTCCGAGAACTCCGACTTTATTTTCCATATTAATAAATTCGTTTAGGTAATACATAAACTTTTTTCATTAACTAATATTAAACGAGAATCTTTAGCTACAGAAGCTAGTTAAAATTTAAATCATAAATGAGACATAACACGTATGACATTAATAATCTTCATCAGACATGCACAAGCAGTATCTAATGTAAATAAAATCCTTTCAGATGACCAAAACCAATACCCACTAACAGATGAAGGGAGGGCACAAGCTAAAAACGTCGCAAAAGAGTTAAAGAAGATTCCTAAAGTAGCAAAACTCTATAGCAGCCCGATTCTTAGGGCTTACCAAACTGCATCAATTATTGGAGAAGAACTGGGTATTGTACCGATAATAGACGATAGACTTAGAGAGAGAGGCTTAGGAGAATTAAATAATTATAAGATTGATGGGAGCGGAGAATGGAGGCTCAAAATAATTAAGAGAGAATTAATTGCGAAGGGGTTAGAAAGTTGGGATAGTATGATACGAAGAATGTATGATTTCGTTAAGAGCGTCTTACCTGAAGAAAATATAATAGCAGTTAGCCATTACGATCCTATTAGAGCGTTTATATCATATTTATTAGGATTAGACGAGATATCGGCATGGGGGATATCGTTACCTAATGCCAGTATCACAATACTAAAATGTAAAGACATTCCAGAAAGCTGTAAAATCATTGCTTTAGGATCTCCGATTCTAACTAATGAAATCTTATCTAGACTCTAATTTCACATTAAAACGTTTAGTTATTATACTACTGATTCTATCTCTAATATCTTTTCTCACATTATCAAACATAACTTTATCAATTCTTTCTACGCTTTTTTGTAGTACTTGTAATATAACTTCTTCCTTTAAATTTTCTATGTAATACTTCGATATGACGTGGCCTATACAAAAAGTATCAGCCAGTTTTGAGAAATAAGGAGTATAGTGAGACCCGCCAAAACCTACTATCCTTTCCTTGCAGTCTGTATTATCATAAGAGTCTACAGCCTTTAAAGTGGACTCAACTAACTCTTTAACGAGGCATTTATTACTCCAGAATTCTAAAGAGCTCCCTATTTCAACGAATATTACTGGAACTTTTTGGTATGTAGGGCCGTGATGCGTAGCTTCTATAGCTTTTTCAACATTAACGTTAATTTTCTTTAACTCCCTATAAATTGCAGTCAGTAATTTAGGAAATGCTATACCTAAAGTGTTAGGCTCTCCTCCCATTGCTTTATCACTGGGATTTCCAGGGTAATGAACCGTAATAGAGGGTTTCTTGGACGAACTCTCGTGTCTAGAGAAGACTATTATAGTATCACCTTTATTATACTTAAAATCCGTTATATCCTCGTCTATCTCTTCAAACTTATAACCTAAACTCTTTATTGTTCTACCTACAGCGTCACTTGTAGAGTAAATAAAAGAAATTTTCACTTATAATCAGAGCTAAACAGAAGTTTTAAAGCTTGATCAACCAATACTGGGGCTAATGCAAACCCAAATCTATAACCAGTTATTAAGACAGCGTTTTTATAGGGCTTTATAACAATAGGATTACCGTCTTTAGATACCGCTCTGAACCCCACCCTAACACTGATACTATCTGGATTAATAGGAAATGTTGAGGATATAAAATTCAAATGATCTTTAACGACTTCAAAATCTATGTTATACTTTTCGTCTTTTAAAGCGTCACCATTAATGAATAGGCATTTGTCATCAGCTACCGCTATTTTACCTTTAAGAAAGATGATGTTTCTTAACTTAAACTCACCTAGAGGAATTTTAACTAGATGCCCTTTTATAAGCTCATAATTTATGCTCCCTATAAGTTCTTTAGTTAAATATCCCGTAGTTAAAACCATGTAATTAACGCTTTTTCTTTCCCCATTCGAGAGTACTACCTCTTTAACCTCATCCTTTTCGATCACTAGCTTATTTACCTTAATCCCTAGTTTAACCTGTTCATTTATCATCTTTTTAATTAGGCTTTCGCCATTTACAAAAAGCCCGTTCTCGTAAACGAAAGCGATATTAATCTTTAAATATGGTTCGATATCACTGATCTCTTTCTCTTTACCTAGTCCCTTGTCGTTAATCACTTGAGCTTCCTTAAAATACACAGAGTATTTCTTAGCCAGGTTTTTATAATATTCTATTCCGTTAATACACTCATTAATAAATTGGCCACATAAAGGGGGTATAATTGTCCATAAGCTTGCCATAGAGTTCAATTTTTCTATCCTTTTTTCTTTTTCATATATTACTGAATCCGGAATTTTTTCTTTAACTAAAAGCCCTGTAATTCCACTGCCTATTATAATTAATTCAACCATAATTGTTTTTTAAAAATAGATAAAATAAACTTTTAAAAGCATAAGAACGAGAATATATAGAGAGTCATGAACGGAGAAGAAGACCCAGAATTGCAAAAACTATTGGAAGAGAAAGCAAAGAAACTCCTAAAAGAAGGGAAGAAGGAAGAGGAGAGAGGGAAGGTCTTTCATTTGACTACCAAAGACTTTGATAATTTCATATCATCACATAAGGTAGCTGTAGTTGACTTCTGGGCAGAATGGTGTGCACCATGTTTAATTTTAGCCCCTATAATTGAGGAGTTAGCACAAGACTATCCTCAAGTTGGATTTGGAAAAGTTAATAGTGACGAAGAGCCAGAAATAGCTTCACGTTACGGTGTTATGAGTTTACCCACAGTAATATTCTTCAAGAACGGAGAACCAGTTGATGAAGTTATAGGTGCGGTCCCAAGAGAAGAAATTGAAACCAGAATTAAAGCACTTTTAGGTGAGTGAAATGAAACCGTTGTTACTAGGAATCGATGCATTAAGTTATTCAAGCTTCATGAAATGTAATCCTAGAACTCTATTAATGTTATTTAGTAGCACTTTTAGGGGGGTCGTTGCTAATAAGACATTAAATTCTCATCCCACACCGTCTTGGCTTAGTATATTACAAATGGAAAACGTATCTGATATAAACAGCTTTTTGAAAGAGGTTCCAGAATTAAAAGTAGTTAAACTCACTAACGCTGTATTAATAAACATACCGATTACAAATCCTACTTTTGGTGAAGTAAGTATTCCATATACTTCCTCAGTTAGCGTAAAAGAAGAAATAAGTAAGGTTAAAGAAGCAATCTTCAATGTTATTGATGATAAGCCCGTAATCGCGGATATAACAGCACTAGACAGAATTTTACAAACAGACGGAAGTGCTAATAAATGTGAAATTTATAGCGAGATCGACAGTTTTGTGAGAGAAGTAGTAAATAAAGTTGAAGACTTCATAATCTTCTCACCTTACGGAGAGCCTAAGGGAAAAACTCATGAAGAATACGGAGTATACTTATCCACAGTTCCAAGGCCCAACGAGCATGATACTGTCAAATTACCAGAACTGGGTTACTTATTCGCATCTTTGGCGAAGAGAAGTTAAAACGGGATAAAAATAGATTTTTAGAATATACATTTAATTTTCTTTTTCTCTTTAATTGCATCGTATATTTACTGTTAAAAGATTTAAATTACATTAGTTAAAAAAGAAGATGTAATTAGTAATCTAAAGAGATTTACTAGCTTAAAGCTATTTTACCAGTAATTACGGTAATTAGAACCGGTAAATTCATGAATCAATCTTGTTATAAAATGGATAAAGTGCAGCAATTACTGGTTGTACATAAAGTTCCTTTCTAGTTATAACTTTAGTTAAATACCCTATAGCACCTTCATATTGTTTGCTTCCCTTCGTAGAGAAAATTATATCTGTAGCCTCACCGAGCTCAAACCCCTTAATTAACAATGATACCATATTTATTGGCAAAGTAAACGACGTCGAAAAAGAGAAATTCTCAGTACCATCTTTACCCGCAGCATAAACTACTGCAAAGGCCAACATTTTCCCCTCAAAGAAAAATGTGCCACCTTCTATTCCAATACCGATATCGGCTTTGGTCTCTTTTAAAGCTTTATAGGCCCTATTTTTTGCACCAACGAAAGTTTCATGACAAAAGGGTTGAGGAGAAACACCGGAATCTACCTTAACTGGAATTACTTCAGCTTGTAACCCTATTATCTTTAAGGCCTCCATAACTGCTTCAACTTTAGCCTTATTTGTTGAACCCACTGCTACAAACATTTTTATTCATCATATAAATTATACCATTATGGTAACAATAAAAGTTGGTCCATTAGCAGATTCTGGAGACCTATATCCATTCATACCTCTAATTGAGGGAAAAGTAAAACCAGAGGGAATAAATCTCGAATTCGAGATAATTTCTACTGTACAAGATACTAACGAGAAGGTTTTAAAAAAGGAAGTAGATGTTGCAGTACCTTCTGCCGCAATGTATCCCTATATACAAAACGACTATTATATTTTAAGTGAAGCAGTCGCCTCAGCAATTGATGGAATAACTGGAATGCCCGTGATCTCTACTTCCCCATTAAAATTAGAAGACTTGCCAAACTCAAGAGTAGTAGTGCACGGACATAACACTACGGCATATACGCTTTACAGGCTTCTGATTGGAAAGTACAGAAGACTAGTTATTGTCAAGAAAGTACTTGATGAAATAAAGGCATTAGGAAAAGAAGGGGATGTGCTAGTGGCAGTTCATGAAATAAAGATGATGTATGCCTTACAGAAGCTCGGAATTAATGTTTACAAGGTAACAAGTATGTGGGACTTATGGAAGCAACTAGCTGGTAATGTTCCGATGCCTTTAGGTACAGTAGTTATTAATAAAGATTTAGGGAAAGAAATTGCACTAAAGTTCAAAGAAGCGTATGTGAAGAGCAAGCATTACGCTGAGAAGCATCTTGATGAAATTATAAAGAAAGACGCAGAAATTATGGCTGAAGCTCATAAAGAACGAATTGACGAGGAAATAATTAAGAATACTATATGGGCCGATATACAAGAATATAATGTACCGTTAGAAGAAGTAAAGAAAGGATTACAAAAGTTCTATGAGATTACCGCAGAAAGAGGAATTCTACCTAAGGTTTTACATATTGATCTTATTTAAGCGAGATAAGAGTTTCACAGTACTCTGCAGATTCGCACATATAAGAGATACTTTTTATTACGACGTTCAAATACTCCTCTGGCAAAAATAGTTCGTTAAAAAACACCTTTATCCCCTCCTCACTTACCGAACTTATTCCGTATCTAATAAAGGGAAAATACTCTAAGGAGGAGCTCACATCCTTATCTAGCGTTATTATGTCGACAAAGAAATCTCTTTTCCCATAATCTACTATAAAACTTCTAACATTTAGATTATTTATTAACGTCTTACTTTTTCCCTTTATTTTCGCATTTGTATTAAACTCAGTAATGGGAATAGACACATAATCAGCCTTAACATCATAATTAGGGATCCATTTATCGTTCTTAAAATCGTACTCATCTGGCTTACCAGAGTAATTTCTAATTTCTACTACCTTGAACTTTCCCTCAGACAGTAATGCCTTATCTCCTTTTATATTGACCCTTATAACATTATTAGGCCTTAAATCCCCTATATCTATTTTTTCAACCTTCTTTATTGGAGAAATTTTCAAATTTTTTATTTCTTTTAAAGCTTTAATAATTTCATTATCTGGAATCTTAAGTGTATATGAGAGTAATTTTATATTATACCCTATTACTCTAATTTGCTTGACTAAAGTACTATGCATTTTATTTAATAAGATAGACACACTTTTATATAAATAAATGTATAAACTCCTCAATGGTAAGATTATTATTTTTTAACCCAAGGTTATGGGAATTAATAAGTATAAATCCCTTTGACTTTGGCTTTAACAATTTTTCAGTTTCTTCGAAAATTAAAGAGGAATTTGAGGAAGTTTTAAGTATATTGCAAAAAAATGTAAATGTAATAGAACTTTGTAGCATTATATCCTATTCAACTCTACGAGATTTAGTAATGAAGGAAATAAAAGTTGAATATGAAGAAAAAATTGATAAAGATTATATTATAAATCACATAATAAACGAAGACAAAGAAACCTTGTGTAAACTAATAATTCTTAACCCTATCATATTTTTCCATGGAAGTCAAAAAGTTAGAATTTTCTCCGAAAAAATCCTAGGGGACTTATTATGGCTAAAAAAGTTTACGTTTTGCGACAAAGAAAAAATAGCTATAGGACATCCTTCAATACATGTACCTAAAATAGAAATATTATTACTTTATGAAGCTCTAAAGGAGATAATTAATAAGGAACCATTAAAAATAGAATATCCACCATCAATTATTGATTTTAGAGACGTGGTTACAACACAAAACATTTTGTTAGCTGAAATAGGCCAAAGAACTAACGTGGAAGGGGTTACCTCATTATTTGAATTCAAATATAGTATATTAGGAGAGATATATTCACCGTATATAACTTTACCATTAAGTAGAAGCTTAAGGTTTTTAAACGATTACTTAATCTCTAACAAAAAATTTCTTGAAAATAGTGATTTACATATATATGTGTTAAACGAAAAAGGAGAATACGTCTTTAAGCGTAAAGACAACTTATACAATTTTCTAGTAAATGAAAATAAAATGAGATTGATAGATATAAACCAGGGGGAGATCACAAAAGGTATTTTATCTTTTCTAGTGATTGGAAAAAGATTGATTATAAAAGAAACTGATAATAACTTGATTAAGAACCTAGAAAATTTAGGATATGAAATACTTACAGTTAAATCAAAATATCTATTCACAGATCAAAACGGGCCTTATGATTTATTTTTACCTATTTATGATTAAAATTTATTAATGATCATTCAAAAGTATTAAAGTAAGGTGATAATATGGCCGAAAGGAAAGATGAAGCGGAGATTACATCTTTGGGAGATTTAATAAAGGCATTATTCAAATATGATAATTGGTATCTCGGAGGCTTTATAATCGCCCTAATACTTTTTATAATATTTGACGTGATTGCTTTCTCACCGCATTCTTAAATCAAATAAGCAAAATTTGTTAAGATAAGCTATTAAATACCTTTTTTAAACATTAATAATTGTGGTGTCTAATTGCCTAGGGTTAACGTTGCTGCAGACGCTGAAATAATCGAAGAGCTAGAACAAGAGGTTAAAAAGAGAGGCTATACTATGTACGCAATAACTAATATCGCTCTGAAAGCAATACTTGAAATACTAAAAGAAGGGGGAGACTCTGAGACACTTTCCTCATTAGTTGAATATTTTAGAACTATGAAAGATTTAGAGATAATACCAGTTACTGTCTGGTATTTAGAAAATTTAGTTAAAATAGCCTATTCGGCAGATCAGAAAAAGACTCTCGAAGTATGTGAAACTACTGGTTTACAATTAGCTTCATACTTAAAGACTAAAGCTAATACAATAGCAGACGTACTTGAAATTTACTCTAAACTTAAAGAGATATTACCAGTTAAAGACATCTCAATAAGACAAAATTCCGAATCAATAGAAATAAGAATAACTGGGAGCGGATTCGGAATAGAGTCAACTTCTTGTGCATCATTAATAGTTAAAAAAATCCTGGAAGAATACGGGTTTGAAATCGAAACCCTCACACCATCTCCAGGGGGGATAATTTTTATAAAAGCGAAAATAAAGAAATCATGGCCAACCTAATAACTTCAAACAAGCCGAGGTTATTCTGCAAATTACTTGATGAGTTTCTAAGATGTAATTACTGATTGAATAAAACTCGTCAGCAACCTCTTTTACTTCCTCAGAGAAATCCCCATGAGGAAAGGCTCCTACACCTATTAACCAATCATCCCCTAATTCACATATTTTTTCTGGCGAAACTCTTTTACCTTCTTCGCTTAAAACAGCTAGCTTGTACTTCTTTTTTAAATCTCTTAACTTTAAACTCTCTATTTGAAGAAAAGGCTCGTCTGAATCCACTGGAACTTTCCCGAATTGGAATAGCTGTTCGATTAAACCAACAAACCTATTATAATTCTTGGGCAGTCTCGTATTATTATTAACATGTATTATCTTACCATCGATCGTATGTATGTAAACCTCACCCTTAATTGGTTCTTCTATGGTTAAAAAGTTTAGTAAAGCTAAATGAACTATATCTGGTCTTCCCCTCTTCTCCCTATTTGGGAGATCTTTCATGGCATGGTAATGAAGAGAAACGTCTAGTAAAGTATACTTAGGGTCTTTTCCCCTCCTTCTAGCATTTTTAACTACAGCTGGATGGTTAATTATCTCTAATGGTACTAGCTCTAATGAGGAGTCAAGTAAAATTAAATTAATCTTCATATGACATCAGAAAAAATGTGAAAGTAAAAAACATAAAGGTGTATAAGAGAAGGGCAATCGAACTAATAGAAATGGCAATCGAACTAACCAGACAAGGCGAATACGAGCTGGCCAGAGAATATGTGAACTTAGCATTAAGATACTCAAGCAAGCTTAAGTTTAAAATACCTAGAAAATATAAAAGATTAATATGTAGAAAATGCCATATTCCTCTAATTATAGGGTTAACTGAGAGAAGGAGGATAAAAAATAAAGTATTAGTGAGAACATGTTTATTATGTGGTTGGGTCAGAAGATACCAGCTTAAAAGAATTGATAAAGAGAGTAAAGGCTAGACATGCAGATGTAAGGATAGGCAAAAACGGCCTGACTGAAGGGGTATTAAAAGAAATAGAGAGAAGGCTTAAAGACCATAAAGTAGTTAAAATAAAAATCGGAATAGATGTAGAAGATAGGAGGGAGTTTGCGAGGGACGTGGCGAAAAAGCTAAACGCTAAACTAATAGAGGTTAGAGGATATACATTCATTTTGGCAAAAGAAGATGTACGCGATTGATTTAATAATAGCTAAGGGTCATAGAAACGTTAAAGCTTATCATAAGACTACATTAGAGATAACTAAAGATAACTACTTGACTCCAAGAGGTGATTGTATTATAGGAATTATGAGCAGTAAAGGTGCTAAAGATCTGAATGATAACGTTAAACAGTTAATTCAAAAAGATGAGAGTTATGTATATTGTGTTATTCAAGTAAACGATAAAATAGACATAATACATGGAAGAGGATCTAGTAAATTAAGCCTTACTAATCCTCAGAAAATAATCATCAGGAAATCGGATTTTATTTCTGATTCTACAATTATGATAAAAGCCGATAAGGCTTCAAAAGACATAAGAAGGGACTTAATTGATGAGTTAAGAAAAGGCACCGAAGCAAAGCTATATATCATTGCAAGTGATTCTCCCCTTAAAGATGAAGAGCTCCTTAGAATAATCGTTAACTTTAACCCATTGAGTATTACCAATCCTCTCTGAAGCCTCCTTTTCGCCTTTAGCTAAAATATAAAATATAACATGCCTACATACTCTGCACACTTCCTCTTTAAATTCATCTATCATAGTAGGATTGTCTGCTATGCATAAATCGAACACTTTAGCACGAAAAGGTAAGAGGTGGGCATCATAATTTACTACATCAATATGCCCCCTAAGCTTGTTTAATCTTATTGAATCCTGAAGTAACTTTAAACCATCAAGATTCAGGTCACCAGCCACTACATAATTACATTTTCTTGCCAAATGCATTGCAATGGGGCCATAACCCGTGAAGACATCAAATAACTTACCACATTCTATCTCACTTTCAAGTCTACTCCTCTCACTAGCCAAAGAAGGGTTGACGTAAACCTTACTTATATCAACCTTAAATTTTAGGCCATCCTCTTTATAAATAGTTTCAGTCTTATATTCTCCACCGGCGAACTCTAAATCATTAATCCTTAACTCCCCACTTACTTTCTTTCTAATAAACACAGTTTTAATATGAGGATTAATACCAATCAGAGCCTTTGCCAACTCCTCTTTATTAACCTCTACCTTGGGAGATACTAATGCAATATCTCCGATAATATAATAACTTCTAACCCCTTTAATTATCTCACTTAATCTAGGAGTCTTTCGCACATAAAAAGTTATAAAAAATCACTTCTTAAACTTGTCCATTTCTGAGCTATGTCCAGCAAATAATGACGCATTAGGATCTATATACTTCTTAGCTACACTAACAGCTATAGCAGCCTGACCAAAACCGACCGCAATTAACGCCAGTTTAGGAGCCCCCTCTTGAGCAGCAATATCACCAGCAGCATATACCCCTGGCAGATTTGTCTCCATTCTAGCATTAACTATTATGTCCCTCCCTTTCATGTTTAATCCCCACTTTAACATATTTCCCAGATCTCCCTTATGACCAATACTTATTATTACTGCATCAACATCTAGCACTTTCTCCTCTTTAGTCCTATTGTCAAATATTACTGCTTGTGTCACTTTATTCCCATCGCCTTTAACTTCTTTTAATTCGTGCCAAGTATAAACCGTGGCTACTTGGAATAATTGCTTAACGCTCCTCTCGTGAGCCCTAAACTGATCCCTTCTATGTATTAAAGTTACTGACTTGGCTATTGGTGCTAACGTTAAAGCCCAATCTACTGCTGAATCACCACCGCCAACAATTAAAACCCTCTTACCCTCAAAATCCTTTTTCCTTCTAACCGTATAGTAAACTCCTTTATTTTCGTATTCCAATTCACCTTTAGCACCTAATCTTGACGGAGTAATCCTGCCAATACCAGCTGCGATCAAAACGGTTTTAGTCTTAAAAGAATTTCCTTTATCAGTCCTTATAACCCACATATTATCTTCAGTCCTCTCAAGCGTATCTGCCCATTCCTTTGATCTAATATCTGGAGAAAACATCTTTGCTTGCTCAATTAAATTCTGGGCTAAATCGTATGCTAAAATTCCAGGGAACCCACCTACATCATAAACCATTTTTTCTGGATACAATGTAACTAGTTGTCCTCCGAGTTCGTCTTGCGCATCTATTAATAGCGCTTTCATGTCCCTTAATCCGGCATAAAAAGTAGCATATAGTCCTACAGGCCCTCCTCCTACAACTATCATGTCATATTCTGGCAAATTTAAAACCCCTCATTTTTTCATTTTGCTTATACTATTTAAACCTTTATGAATGAATTTTATAATGACAGAAATGTTGGACTACTTTGCATTCGTAGTATTATTATACTTATTAGGATTAGTATTACTAATTAGAAGTTGGTTTTTATATTATAGAAAAATAATAAATGCTGCGATAGAATATGTAGGAGATCAACCGCAACAGCAAGCAATAGTGTTAAAGCCGGGAGAAATTAAAAAGATCTTTTTGAACGGTAAAACAACAATCCTTGTAAATGGAGTGAACCCTTGGTTAACAATTAAATATAATGGAATAAAACAGAAAGTATATAAAGTAAGACTACTAAACCATGTAGGAGAAATTGAATTAATTAATGAAAGTAAAGTGTTCACAGTGAACGTGATTATTTTAAAACCTACAGATAAGTAAATAAAAGGCAAATGAGATTAAAAGTACTAACTAAAAATTCTCCAGAAGCAATAGCGTTCTCTTATGAGTTTAAAAAGCTAGCTAAAGAATTAGGCTTCGAAATAGTCGAATCTCACCAAGATTATACTGTCGTGATAGGAGGAGATGGAACCTTACTTAAAGCTATTAAAGAGAGAAAACCAGTTATAGGTATAAAATTCGGTAGGAGATCTGCATTACTAGACGTAGAACCACAGCATGCTAAAGAAATGCTTTTGCGCCTTAAGAACGGTGATTATAAAATTGAAGATTATATACTTTTAGAAGCCGAAAGTAAATATGTAAACGCAATAGCTTTTAATGAGATCGCCGTTCTGTTCGATAACCCTGAAACCGTTTATGGTAGTATTCACGTAAGTAATAAAAAAATTGCATTTGAGGGAGATGGAGTACTTATATCTACGCCTCAGGGTAGTTGGGCTTGGAGTTATTCTGCTACTAGAACGTTAATCCACAGGAGGCTAAATGCAATAGAGATAACTTTCATGAATTGTATAATACCAGACATAAAAACTCTCATAATACCATCTGATGAGCAAATTAAGGTTAAGCTTGAGGACAAAGGAAGGATACAAAACGTAAAAATTGTTGTTGATGGTGAAGTTATAGGTTACCTAAGGAGTAACGAGGATGAAGTTTTAAAGGTTAAAACACATAACGAAAAAGCTAAAATCCTAAGATTCTATTCACAATTAGAAATTGGAGGAACAAATCGTATTTGATACTGGAGCGTTTTTAGCTGGACTGCAAAATTCCTATGAGAAAGTATATACTACTCAAGAAGTGATAGATGAGGTCAAAGACTTTAAATCCATAGAATTATTGTCTTTCGGATTAGAATCTAATAAGATAATAATTCTTCAACCCTCTTCTCAATCCCTTAATATTGTAAAAAAAGAAGCACAAATGATTAGAGAATTTGGATTATCAAAAACGGATATATCAGTGGCGTCTTTAGCTCTAGATCTTAAACCGAGTATTGTTCTCACAGACGATTTACCGTTACAGAATTTGCTTCTTCACTTAGGTATAAAATATATCCCAGTTAAACTTTCAATTAAGATTAGTAAACGCAAATCTTTTATCTATAAATGTGAGGGATGCGGTAGAGAGTATGGTAAATTGTACCCTTCATGTCCATATTGTGGTCATAAGTTAAAGAAAAAAATTAAATATTAAAAACATAACTTATGGCAATTTTACATTATAATTAGAAATCTACTAGACAAATTTATATATTCAATAAACAAAAAGAGCTAAATAAGTTGCAAATAGAAAGCGAAATTGTTAAATTTGCGAGAACTTTTGGTTTAAACCCCCATATACTCTCCTTAAAATTAAACTTACCAATTAATAGAATTATGAAAATAGTAAATGAAATTATATTAAAATACAACCTATTTTTATTTCCTATAATTCATAGCAGCGAATTTGGATTAAATAAAGCGATAATTTGGTGTGAGAAATCCCTTGTTAAGTATGAAAACGCCAAAAAATTGATAGGACCTTTGGGTAATATATTCAGGGGTGATATCGAAGATAGAAAATTTATGCTTATATTTTATGTTAATACTGATTATTTTGAAATATATAAAACTAAGTTACAGGATGTGTTCTCTAAATTAAATATGCCTTGCGACATACACTTCATTACGGAAATTGACAGATTTATTAATAAAGAAACGTGTTATGATTTTTCTCAAAATAAATGGATATGTAACGAAAAAATTGTAAAAAAAGAGAAAATACCGAGAAAGAACACACTTTTCAGCTTGGATAAAGGGGATGTAGATCTTATAACAAATCTCCAAATAAATCCTCAAATACCTTACTGGAAATCAATACATTATAGGCATATAAAGAGAGTTCTGAAAGGATTTGTGTATACTTTAGGAAATACAAACTACATTATAAATATAAGATATAACGAACCCGCACAGATCGTCGACAATCCCTATTTATTATCTGCTATACGTCTTGATAACGGGGAAGTAATAGCTGAATACCATATGGATCTAAACGGATTAAAAGAACTTAAAGGCAAACTCAAAAACCATAGAGTTATAATTTCCGTTAGGGATTTACACTTTGCTCACGGCTTCAGTTTACCCTATGAAGTCTTCAAAGATAATAAATGGGTCTTACCAAAAATAGAGATAGAATAATTATGGACTATAACACCGTGTATCAAAATGCGTTAGAAAAACCTGAGTCATATTGGGCTGAATATGCGAACAGACTTAAGTGGTTTAAAAAATGGGATAAAGTAATAGAAAAAGGGCAATTTACCGCAAAATGGTTTATTAATGGATATAGCAATATTGCATACAATTCAACAGATACTCATAGCGGAAAGGGAATAATATGGTATAGTGAAAATGGAAAAGAAATTGAATTAACCTTTCATGAACTGTCCCAACTCACCCAAGGAATAGCAAAGTTAATGGAAAGTTATGGGGTAAAGAAGGGCTCTAGAGTAGCGATTTATACACCAAATACTATACAAGGAATAGCATCCGTGCTTGCCTCAGCCAGGATAGGTGCAATATATACTATAATCTTTGCTGGCTTAGGAGAAGAGGCAATAAAAAAGAGGATTAGTGACTTTAAACCAGATGTAATTATAAGCGCCAAATATACGGTAAGGAGAGGGAAAAATATTCCTTTATTATTAGACTCCCAAATAACGTTTAGACAGAAGGACGATGATGAAAAGGAGATACAGCAATTAATAACTGAGGAAAAGGAAGATCCAGTACCGATAGAGGCAAACGAACCATTAAAGGTAATGTATACTTCCGGTACCACGGGTAAACCTAAAGGAATAATATTACCCCATGGGGCCTGGATGGTAGGAGATTATACTGTGTTCGACCTAATGTTTAACTTAAAACCAAAAGATGTAGTACTAACCACAACAGATATGGGTTGGATAACTTTTTCCAGAATTATGTATGGTACATTACTACACGGTTCGACTTTCGCCTTCTTTGAAGGAGCACCGGACTACCCTAGAGACAGATTAGTAAAACTAATTGATGAATTACAACCTAAAGTGTTGTTCACATCACCTACCTTATTACGTACCTTAAAACGTTATGACATAAAACTTCCCAGAGTCGAATTTTTAGCGACTGCCGGTGAGATTTTTGATGAAAAGACTTGGGAATACGCCTCTACTTTTGTTGACAGAATAACCGACGTTTACGGGCAGACAGAGTTAGGCTACGTTGTTGGAATTCCTTATTCACTTGATGGGGTAGAACCTAAACCGGGTTATGCTGGTGTTCCTTTTCCAGGGGTAGTACTTGATACTGTAGATGACCAAGGGAGTTCCGTAATGGGGAAGGACATAGGTTATTTAATATGCAAAACTCCCTTTCCAACACAATTCATTGGAGTATTGAACGATGATGAGAAGTTTAAATCATATTTTTCACGTTTCGGTTATCATGATACTGGTGATCTGGCAAAAATTGATCCTCCTTATGTAAAAATAGTTGGTAGAGCAGATGATATGATAAAAATAGCTGGCCACAGAATTACTACCGGTGAAGTGGAGAACTTATTAATGCATATAGAAGGTATTAAGGAAGTGGCTGTAGTAGGTGAACCGGATGAAATTAAGGGAGAAAAGCTGGTTGTATTTTACGTAGGAAACGTTAACGAGAATAGAATAAGAGAGATTATTAGGGACTCTTTAGGGCCTATTTATGTTATTGATAAGGTTTATAAAGTTAGTAAACTTCCAAAATCTAAAAGCGGTAAGATAGTGAGAAGAATTTTAAGAGATATAGTGTTAAATAAGGAAATAGATCCTACGATACTAGAAGACCCAGAGGTTGTAAAGGAGATTAAAGATGAGATTTCACGAAAATTTTAGACAATTAGTACCAGTTACGCAGAAATTTATCTATTTAAACCATGCTGCAATCTCCCCTACCCCATTACCGGTGTATTACGAGGTTAATAGATATTTAATTGATGTAATGAGAGCCGGATCAATTACAGTAAATCAAGAGGAAAGTGATGAACTTTTTCACATTAGAGAAAAAATCGGGAAATTAATAAATTCTAGCCCAGACGAAATATCATTAATCCCGAATACCAGTTACGGAATTAATATTGTGGCACATGGAGTAGATTTAAAGGAAGGAGAGAACGTTGTTACAGATAACTTAGAATTCCCGGCAACTGTATATCCTTTTATAAAATTACAAAAGAGAGGAGTAAAAGTTAAAATAGCAAAAGTAAGGCCAGAAACAATAGAAGATGATATATTAAGTGAAACCGATAAAAATACGCGATTAATATCTATAAGCCATGTAAGTTTTAATACTGGGGTAAGAATTGACGTAAAGAAGATTGTCAAAGAGGCTAAAGAATTAGGAGCTTTAGTATTATTAGACATTATCCAAAGTGCTGGAGCTGTAGATATAAATGTAAAGGAACTTGATGTTGACTTTGCAGTTGCCGGAGGTTATAAGTGGCTTATGGCTCCACAAGGGAGCGGATTTATTTATGTAAAAAAGGGTTTAATAGAAGATCCTCCATTTTATGGGTGGAAAAGCAGCTCTAATTACCTAGATTTTGATACCGAACATTTTATAATGGAAAAAGGGCCTAGAAGATTCGAGATAGGTACAATAGATATAGCTGCAAATCTAGGTCTCGCTAAATCTTGCGAAATAATAGATTCTAACAAAGAAGAGATATTCCAAAGGGTGCTCCAACTATCTGAATATACGATCAAATTGGCGGAAGAAAACAAGTTTGAAGCAATAACGCCTAAAGATAAGAGGGCTGGGATAGTAGTTATAAAAGTTAAAAATCCTAAAAAGGCTTCAGAGTTTCTATTAAGGAAAGGTATAATAGTGTCCCCACGGGGTGAAGGCATTAGGATCTCGACACACTTCTATAATATGGAGGAAGAAATAGAGAAAACTATAGTTGAGATCAAGAATTATCTGAAAGAAGTCTCATAGTATTTTCGAAGGACATTTTAGCCCTTTCTGCCACATCCCTTGGAACTTTAACCTCATAAACTTCATGTTCTAGCGAGTTTTTGATCTTCTCTAGAGTGATCATAGCCATATATGGACATCTGGCACAAGCACAAGCTTCAGTAGTCACTAGCGGATAAAAGACTTTATCAGGGACTTGTAATTTTAAAGCATTAATCATTCCTAATTCAGTAGCCACAATAAACTCTTTGTATTGACTTTCTTTTGCGAACTTAATCATCTGATTAGTTGACCCCACAAAATCAGCGGACTCCAAAACCTCTAAAGGACTTTCTGGATGGGCCATTAGAATTGCATTTGGGTATTTTTTCCTAGCTAACGCGACTAGTTGTTTAGTATAATTTGCATGAACTATGCATCTCCCATTAGGGGGTACTTTAATTAATTTTTTTCCAGTCTTCTTCTCTACATAATTAGCTAGATTAGCATCTGGACCGAATATTATCTTATCAGCATTTAACTTACTAACTACTTTTATTGCAGTAGAAGAAGTTACAATGTAATCAGCTAGGGCTTTCGTATATATACTTGTGTTTATATAAAGGACAACTGGTGCATCTGGGTACATTTCTTTATATTTCCTCAAAGTTCCAACATCTAAAGAATCAGATAATGAGCAACCCGCATTAGGATCTGGAGAGAGTACTTTTTTATCTGGATTTAACGCTGCAGCTTGTTCTGCCATGAAATAGACTCCAGCGAAAACTATTATATCAGCATTAGTCTTCATTGCTTTAACGGCTAAATCATATGAATCTCCAGTGAAATCTGATACTAATTGTACACCGTATTCCATATAATTATGACCCAAGATTATTGCATTCTTTTCCCTTTTTAATTTCTTTATTTCCTCAATTATGTTCTGTGAAGCCAGTACCATACCTCGAACATATGTTCTGTTAATTAGTGGTTTATAAATTTTATTATTGAAAAATACAATTGTTCCAAATCTTCAATTATCCTAACTAGCATTGAGTAAAGGATATCATCACTTACCTTGTTCACGTTTTTAACGATTCTAATTACATCTAAATACTCTTGAATAAGCGATGGATTAATTATATTTTTCTTCGCTAAATCCCAAATTAAATCTTCACCCTCATTATTACTTACCTTCCTTGATAAATTGAGTATTAACTTATATAATGAGGCTATAGCTTCTCTGATATCCCTTTTAAGTATATCATCTTTTTCGAATTCTTCTAAGGATACTACAGTTCCCCTCTCAATAATCCTATAATATCTCCAAAACTCCTCCAGGCTCATTTTTAAACTTAGAATAAAGAATCTATCGAGTGGTTATAAAGGAATTTAACGGAAAGGGGTTTGAAATAAAAGGAAGAATAGCATTCCTATTAACAATTGCGACTACAGATGTAAGTTTAATACCCGGGATTACAGTAGCTGGAGCTACGCCAGAACTAACACATTTTACCCCTGCAGCAGATGCAGAATTTCTAGTAACCGGGAAATGCTATTCAATAAATACTATCCCAGTAACACCTACCGGAATACCCACACCGGCAATAATAACTAGAGCAGCACTAAATCTTGTTAAAATCCCGAAATTTGTTGTAAATGCTGGAAGCAGAGTGAAACCAAAAATACCATATATTGACCTTGATGGTGAGCCTGGAGGTGATATAAGAAATTTATCTCTTAAGAGAGAAGCTGTAGAGAGGATTATGAGGAATGGAGAACTTTTGGGTGAAGAGCTTTCATTAGACTATGACATTCTCGTTATAGGCGAATCTATACCAGCAGGGACTACCACGGCTATGGCTGTTTTATTAGGGTTAGGTTACGATGCATTAGACAAAGTCAGCTCCGCATCTCCAGAGAACCCCAAAGAATTAAAAAGAAAAATAGTGCTAAAAGCACTTGAAAATTTACCCAATGATCTGATAGGAAAATTAAGTAAACTCTCAGATCCAATGCTAATTGCTGTTTCTAGTATAACAATTGGTTTTAAAGGAAAAGTAATATTAGCTGGAGGTACACAAATGACAGCAGCTGCTGCTATTATAAAAGAGTTAAATAAAGACAAGTTAAAAGATGTGGTAATTGGAACTACTAAATGGATAATTACTGATCAGACATCAGACATCTTGGGACTTTCTAAGCAAATCGGAATACCACTATTAACCGCTTGGCTAGACTTTTCTAAATCAAAATATGAAGGGTTAAGAGTATACGAAAAAGGATTTGTCAAGGAAGGAGTAGGAGCCGGTGGCGCTTCAATCCTAGCTCTATCTAAAGGCTACACATCAGACGATATACTTAGAAAAGTTGAAGAAATATATTCTGAGTTAACTAAACAGTTATTGTGATAATAGAGAGCAAACCAGATTTCCTTACCACTAGAGAGAAAATGATAGTCTTGTTATCATTTACTGACATACCTTTAACAGCTAAGGAAATAAAAGATAGGCTAGGAATAAGAAATGAAAAAGAAGTTTATGAACACTTATATCATATCGCAAAATCACTCAAGAGGAAAGAGAAAAAATTAATAGTTTATCTACCCAGATGCAGAGATTGCGGTTATGTTTTTAACATAGATAAGCCTAAAAAACCAAGTAAATGTCCCAAATGTAAGAGCGAAAACATAGAACCACCACGATTTATCATAAGGTGATTTCTCATGAATAAGACTATATTCGTAGACATGGGAGAAACGTTAGTAAGCTTTACTCCTAAATATCACCAGCCAGTATATTATTTCTTAAAGGAAAGAGGTTATAGAATCACTGAAAAACAAGTATTTAGAGCTATAGCCAAACAACTGGGTAGAGAACATTTTCCAGACCCAATATTGGGAGGATTAACTGAAATAAACTTCAAAGAAGTATTATATGAATTGGGAATACCTCCAAAAAAGTGCTTAATAGAAGAAATGAAAAAACTGAAATTGCTTAGCGACAAATGGGAACTCTATAATGATGTAACCCCTTTCTTAGAAGAGATAAAAAAACTAGGATATAAAGTAGTGATGATCACAAATTCTACTAGAAGTGTATATAAAATAGTCAGAGATTTAAATCTCTCAATATATCTAGATGATATAATAGCATCTTGCGATTTAGGGATAATGAAACCTCATCCAAGAATATTTAGAATCGGCATCGAAAGACATGGCTTACCAGAATTTCACGTAGGAGATATTTATGAGATTGATTATTTAGGAGCTTTAAGGGCAGGGATAAAACCAATATTACTCGATAGATTTGGTTTTTATGAAGATTTAAAAAACGTGACTAAGGTGAAAAATCTATTAGAAGTGATAAAATTATTAACAACAAAAAACAACTAGAATTAATTTTAGAAAAAATACCGCCACATCCTAAACCCAGATATGAGTTAGAGCAATATTTAACACCCGGCGACTTAGTTGCTACAATATTATGGACTGCATACTTACGCGGTGATATTAAAGGAAAAACTGTTGCGGATTTAGGTTGTGGAACTGGAAAGTTTTGTAGCGGAATCACAGCGTTAGGAGGATATTGCCTATGCGTTGAAATAGATATAAATTCGCTTAACGTAGCTAAAGAGTTTGTAGATGAAAATGCCGAATTTATAAACGCTGATATACGCTTCCTAAACTTAAGAAAAGTAGATACAGTTGTTCAAAATCCACCTTTTGGAGTAGTTAATAAAGGAATTGACCTTATCTTTTTAGAAAAAGCCCTACAAATCGCAAATGTAGTATATAGCATTCATAAGTCAAATGAGCAAAGCAGAAAAATTATATTAGGAAAGGCTAAAGAGTACGGCTTTTCAGTGGAGGTAATCAGTACTAAATATAAATTAAAGCCATATTACCCATGGCATATTAAGAAAGCTCACGAATTCTTGGTAGATGTGTTCTTGTTCAAGAAATCATAACGTGATTTCACCCTTTAAGATCTTCAATAAGAACTCTTTAACACCTTCACCATCTTCTTTAGGCAATATTATATCTGCCATGTTCTTAATCATATCCAAAGCATTTTTTACAGTAACTTTGATATCTGCTACTTGAAACATAGGAATATCGTTTTGACTATCCCCAATAGCCACTATTTTACCCTTAAAACCTAAAGAATTTTTAATGAAAAGCACCCCATGCCCTTTATTTACCCCTCTAGGTAATATCATGGCATCGCTCCTATTCCACTCTACTGAAACATAATCGGGAAGACCATCAAACAACTTACTTTCAGCGTTATTTACATAAATTATAACCTCGCCTACACTATAATTAATTCCTTTAGAACTAAGAAAATTTATGATTTTCTCTCTTTCCTTAAACCACTCTTTATTTACTGTTATATACTCTTTACCTTCATAGATCACAATAGCACCATTTTCTATTACCCACCCTGTAGGTTTGAGGCCACTAGCTAAGATATTTAAAAACCTTCTCTCCCTTCCAGTAACTACAAAAAATGGATATGATCTACTAAACTCATTTATAGCCTTAGCAACATCTTCCCTTATTTTAAATCCATCTTTTTCACATGATAGGGTTCTATCGAAATCTGAAACGAAAATGTACATTAAGTAAACTTATATCCTAAATCCTCTAAGATTTTTTTCATTTTCAGAGCATCCCTTTCAAGCTCTGGGCTTTCACAAATTAGCGTGATAGAGATATCTCTCTTAATCAATTCTTCAGCTAAAGGTTCAAAGGGTGGAGTGCCGTTGTCAATCGGAAGATGCTCATCAACATATTTACCATTCCTATAAACAAGTGATTCGAAATGTGAATTAATATGTGTTAATCCTAGTTCTTTAGTAAGTCTATCTATTATTTCACCGTAGTTAATTTGTCCGTTTTGCCTAGCAAAAGTATGAGCCCAATCAATATAAGGTATTACTCCCTTGATTTCTTTAGAAATAGAAATAACCTCATCAAGCGTTCCGAATGCTGTCTCTTTTGCCATTGTCTCAACACCAAACTTAACATTTTTTATCCCTTGAGATCTTGCAGTGTCTACAACTTCTCCTAACTCAGACTTCACTTGCTGATAACACTCCTCGGGTTTCATTTTACCGTAAAACGCTATATGTATTGCAATAGCGTCGGCCCCCATTCTCTCAGCCCTATCTGCAGTCTCAAGAATTCTCTTTTTAGAAGCTTCTACTTTTTCCTTCTCTTCAGAACATAAATTAATAAAATACGGAGCGTGAGCTGAAAGTCTAACTCCTAATTCTTTAGCTAATTCCCCAACCTCTTCAGCCACTTCAGGCTTCATTTTCACTCCTTGCACAAATTCTACTTCCATTGCATTGAGCCCTAGATCTTTAACAGTCTTTATACCCTCTTGAGTGCTTTTCTTTTTCGCAGAATGAGGTATTCCTGCTGGTCCTAAATAAATCTTTACCATATGATATAAGTTTACACGTTTAATTTTAAAAGAAATTACCTTACAACATTTGTTATCATCGTTGCCTTCTCTTTCAATAATCTCTCATTATCCCTTATAAGAATCATTACTGACTGCCTTAACACTCCCTCATCAAATTGCTCAGTAGTATTAGCCTTTATCTGATTCACCAAGGAATCAATTATATTATCTAAGTTAATCTTAGAGAACAATGTATTTAATTCCCTCACTATAGCAGAAATATATACCATAACGCTCTCATAATTGTTGTTTTTATTTTTAAAATCTTCAACCAGCTTAGTAATATACTTATTAATCTCCTCTCCAGCTTCATTAATGGCATCTATAATAAGATTCTCTATAATCTTCTTGTACTCATCAATACCACTAGATGTAAAGGTTATAGTATCGACTATTAATGGAGCGCGCTTGAATAATGCTTGAGATAGAGAGTTTAGTATTACATCCCTTAATCCGTTTCTTACCTCGTCTGGTATTTCAACCTTACTCTTTGACTCTGCTACAACTACCTTAATTCCTAGTTTTTCTGCTAAGAATTCTATTAATGTCTTGGCTACTATTCCATTCTCTTTAAATTTCTGTGCAGCAAGAGGACACAAGGTTATTAGGAAGGGGTATTTAGAACCTAAAGCCCTAGCCATCATATCTGCTCTCTTCCCTAAATTCTTTTCTAAGATTGCACCAGAACATCCTTCCACTTTCTTAACCCTAAACCCTAGATCATTAAGTCTCTTTATAATCTCGTTAGCGTAAGATGCAGAGAAACAAGCTACATGCAAATAAATCTCCTCACCATTCCCCTCTACTTGTATTGATTTCAGTAACCTAATTTCTATTGGGGTCACTTCAAAACTTATCCTAATTCCTCTTAAGCTCGCGAAATCTTTATACGCTTCAGAGAACGTCTTATAATCCTCTGGTGCTATGGTTATTATTTCTAATGAATTACTTATCTGATCTAAATTCTTAGATATCTTATCTTGTAACCTTTCTCCACCGCTTATGTAATCTAAAAATCCGCTATCACTAGTTGTCCCAACGATCTTGGCCTTAATTCCTAACTGTTTTAATAATTTAAGTGCAGTTATGGCTACCGAGGGATTCTCGGCCAAGTACCTACCTACCCATACTACTATATCGCTGGTATTATCGTTCATTGATACTATATCTGGGTCTTGAAGTAATGGGATTTCTACTGGAGGTTCTTCTTGGACTTTTCTAGCCACTATACTATTTAACTTAAGTAAGAGTGATGAAATAGGTATTTTAGCTGGGCATACACCGTCACATAGACCACATTTATGGCAACCGGAAATCTCAGCTATCGCCTCATCACTGATATCTACTGAACCCTTAAGATGATAGTAAGTTATAGCACCCTTAACGAAATCAAACATTCCTTTAGGTGCGTAGGGCATTTGAGGGATTAACTTAAACTGAGGACAAACAGTTACACACATAGCACAATCAATACATTTAAGTGCATAATCCGTAAATACATCAAGGTATCTTTTAACAGCAGTAAATCCGGTTACTTCTCCACCAGGCGAAATTGCCTTAGCAAAACCGATTCCAAACCTAAATCTTAAAGCCTCTTGTTGTTTGCCAACTATTTCTAGGACAACCTTACCTCTCTTTTTAGGATCAAAAACTTTACCGGGATTGAAAAGCTCCTCTGGATCCATTTCTTCCTTATATTTCTTTATGACCTCATACCTATCTATTCCTAATTGCTGGAAAGTTCTCCCCATAGCCGATAATCTATTTTTAGCATATTTATGTGCAAAAATCCCTACAGATAACAAAGAACCTCCGACTTTTATGAAGGCATCCATCATTAAGGTGTTCTTAGCCAAATCATAGATTAACTTCTTATCTTCTGGCTTCAAAGTAACTTCGGTAAATGCATTTACAAGTAATACTTCCCTTTTTTCCAAATCTATATCTAAATCAAATTTATTAATTAGATCTAAAGATGAAGTATCTCCCCCCAATTTTCCTAAGAAGCTACTAAGTTCGTTTACTAATTGAGGCAATTGAGTATAATGTATTAAACCGTGTTGATGTATCAATAATCCACTTTGTCTTAAAGCAGCTACAACACCGTGATTAAAAGACCACCACCCAGTCCATTCTCCTTCCTGGATTTCTGCATTAAACGTTTGCGCTATCCTATATGCTTTAGGCTCTACAAGGGTAGACCTAGTAGACGGATACATTATAATCATGTTCCACTTTCCAGGCTTTAATTTGGCATTGAAATTCCTATACAAATAAGTAGAAATTAAGGGACCTCTAACCTGAACATGCCATGCTGGAATTACCTCCCTATAAAACTCTCCTATTGCTTTAAAGGCTTCGTCAAATGTATTAAATGACAATACTAGGGCCTCTGTGGGAGCATATTTCCTCAGCCTTATCCCAGCTTTAACAATAATTCCAGTAGTACCCTCAGCACCGCAAGCTAGTGCCAGATTCCCTCCTTCAAGTCTAACCAATTCACCTTTAGGGTTAACCATTTCTACAAATGAAACATTATCAGAAATGAAACCATATTCATAAGATCCTATTCCTAATGCGTCGCCAGCTATTCCACCACCTACAGTAGAATCGTAAGATGAGGGGAAAGTCCTTAATTGCAACCCCTTAGGTTGGGCAGCTAAGTCAACAAGTTTCCATGTAGCACCGGGTTCCACAATAGCTTGAATATTAACCTCATCAATTTCTACTTTATCCATCTTTGAAAAATCTACTAATATTCCCCCATCTACTGTTAAAGCATTACCATACCTATTAGTACCTCTACCGTAAGGTGTTATAGGGACTTTATACTTTAACGCAATTTTAACTAAGTCTATAACATCTTCAACTGATGTGGGATAAACTACATAATCGGGAATAAGATCTAGTTTTAAGCCCCCAGACCATACTAACTGTGGAACAAATCCCATATCTGCTGAGTGTGAGAATCTCTCAGTAATATTATCAGAAAAGTTGTTACCAAACCTTGCTTCTAATTCCTCTCTTAAGCCCACTATTCATCACCTCACTTTTAATTATTCCTATTAATTTTACCTCCTAATATTCTTTTATTAAGGATTTCGTTATATTTTTTAATCATAATAGTTACTCAATACTCCACATAAAATTACAATACTTTTATTCATATTTTTTAAATTTTCTATTAAAATTTAAATTTCTAAATTATATTGATATATTATTTATACCAATCTCCTCCTCAAGTATTAAATTGTTGGAATAAAGTTATTAGAGATAAGACAAATAAGCATCTATGAACGAGGTATTTATCGCACTTATATCAGTATTCCTAATAAGCCTCGTATCTAATATCTTACCTTTCGCTGGAGCCCCTTACACACTAGTTGCAACGTACTTCTTATTACGCATAGGAATTAACCCTATTCACGTTCTTATATTTATAATTATATCTGGAATTGGGGCGGGAATTGCTAAGACGTTCACTTACTTATTAGGCATAGGAGTAAGAAAACCACTAAGTAAGAACAAGAATTTGCCTCTTCTTAAAAAATTTATGAACTCAAAATATTTTCCTATCATACTTTTCATTCTAGCAATTTTACCCGGATTACCACTAGATGATTATTTATATATAGGAGGAGGAGTGATCAAGTTCTCGTTACTACATATGTTGAAAATAACAGTACCAGCTAAGATATTTAAGAGCGGGATAGAAATACCATTAGAATTACTAGGGGTAATAAAAATAAGCTCTTTTTTAGGGATAAGCCCTACATTACTAACAATTATATTTACTATAGTTTTCTTAATTTTAGGAATTGTATTAATAAAAATAGACTGGGAAAAAATTTACTTAACTGTTAAACAAAAATACTTAAACCATTATTTATAGTATATGAAAATCTTCACCTCAAAAAAATTCGATGTCGAAATCTCTGAGTTTCAGCTACCTAACGGTAAAAAAGTAGAAAAAGCCTATGTTAAGCATAGAGGATCAGTTGTAATAGCCCCGTTTCTTGATAGAGAGAGAATAATAATGATTAGGCAATATAGACCAATAGTGGGAAAATGGCTTTATGAATTACCAGCTGGCACAATAGAGGAAAATGAGAGTGAAGAAGAAACCGCTAAAAGAGAACTAGAAGAAGAGATTGGATATAGACCTAATAAAATATTTAAATTGCTTGATTTCTTTGTATCGCCGGGTGTTACAACAGAAAAAATGCACCTCTACATTGCAACTGATTTAATAAAAACTGAGCAACACCTAGAAGAATATGAGGTAATAGAACCCTTTATTACAACTTTAAACGATGCTCTAAAAATGGTAGAAGAAGGGAAAATAGAAGACGGAAAAACTATGCTCAGCCTACTGTTTATTTTAAGAAAATATCAAGTGATCCTATCTCTCCTGTAATAATAGGTTCTTCTTTTACTATCCACTTCCTAGCTTTGGCTTCTCTCAACTTCTCGACAACGTTTATCCACGTAGCTAAATCTGGAATCTCATAAATTACAACAAATTCATAATCAGCTATCCCGAACGAGTAAGTAGTATATGATCTGATACCTTCATTATCGGGGTGAAGTGAAGCCATTTTAATATGTTCATCCATAATTTCCTTTCTTTCCTCGAATGGGAGTAAATACCAATCTGGAGATTTTTTCATAGGATAGGCAACAAAATACTTAAAAGGCTCTAATCTGAGCAAATTTAATATCTCCTTACCTTTTTCAACATAAGGTGAAGGCTTGTAATAGGAAAATAAAGTTATAGTTTCCTTTAAAAGCCCCTTAAATATAGAAATGATACTGTATCTAAAATCGTTTAATTTTTCCGTAGAATAATCAGAAACCCAATATACTAGATCTCCGTCATATCTCAATGAGTTATATCTCTTTATAGAAACTAGCTCTTGCTTAAACTTACTTTCCATTTCAATCAATTTGCTTATGTAACTGTTTCTACTCTGCGAATCTAGGCTCCACCATTTTTCGTCAAACTTAAACTCACTCACAAACATGAAAAGTCCTCTTTGCATATTTTAACCTCACATCAGTAACTATTATATTATGAGGCTAATAGGCGTAATCCATTTACCTCCATTACCTGGCTCATATAAATATTCTGGTAATTTTGAAGAAATAATAGATTTTGCAATAAATGAAGCAAAGAAAATAGAAGAGGGAGGGTTTGATGCCTTAATTCTAGAAAACTTTCACGATAATCCTTTTAGAAAAAGAGTTAGGAGAGAAACCTCAATAGCTATGGGAATAATAGCAAGAGAGGTTAAAAAGAGTGTAAGTATAAAGGTAGGAATTAACTTGCTTAGGAACTCTACTTATGATAGTGTTGTAATTGCAGGACTTACCGGTGATTTCGTTAGAGTTAACGCCTTATGCGAAACGATTTCCTCGCCAGAAGGAATTATAGAGCCAACCGCAGTAGAGGCATTTGAGGCTATGTTCTATCTAAAAAAGAAAATTACTATTTTAGCAGACATTTTCGTCAAACATGCCAGCCCTTTACATCAGAGAAATATAAAAGATGTAGTGTTAGATTGTATAGAAAGAAATGGAGCTGATTACCTTATAGTAACAGGAAGTAGGACAGGGGAGGAAGTGGACTTGAAATTACTGAAAGAAGTAAAAAGCTACTCTCCAGTCCCAGTTTGTATAGGGAGCGGAATTACTTCAGAAAACATTTCAAAATATATGGCCGATTGTTTCATAATTGGCACTTATTTAAAAGATAACAATGGTAGAATAAATTTAGAAAAGGTGAAAAGAATTGCAAACGCCTATAAGAATTTATATAACCGGTAAACCTGGTGTAGGTAAGACTACATTACTTAACACCGTAGTAAATAAATTGAGAGAGAAAGGAATTAAGATAACTGGATTTTACTGCCCAGAAGTAAGAGAAGGTAGAAGCAGGGTGGGATTTAAGATAAAGAGCTTCACATCAGAAACTGAAGACTGGCTAGCAAGAATAGACATAAAAAGTGAAGTCAAAATAGGAAAATATTATGTTACACTTAGGAAAGAAACAGTAGAAAAATTAGAGAGTGAGATATTCGATAACCCTAAACTAATAGCAATAGATGAGATAGGACCAATGGAGCTCAGCGTTCCCACACTAAAAGAACTAATTTATAAAGTTATTAATTCTCAATATCCAGTGTTAGCAGTGATACATAGAAACCTAAAATTAAATGGGCAAATTTATGAATTGACTATAGATAATAGAGAGATAATCAAAAAGAAAATATTAGAAGCCTTAGAACGTATTATGCTTGATAAATTATAAATAGTTACAAATATTAATCATGTACAATGGATAACGGATTAAGACATAGGATACTTTACTTGATTTTGGCTTCTGTAATGCTTTACTCCCTTATAGTTCTCGGTTTTAAAAAAAGTGTTATAAATAATCCCTTTCAGTCAGCAGTTATCTCCCTTTCCTTCTTTTCAGTAATTGCAATAATTATTATAACTCTCTACCCAGAGCTATTGGATCCCAACAGAAAAATATCCACTATAGACGATTATATAATGATAATATCTTCTGCTACATTTACTATCGTAAGTATTAGCCTTATTGACTCATTCGGAACAGATGATATGGAATACATTTATGAAGCATTAAATAATCTCTTTAGCGGTAAAGATCCATATACTGCATTTTACACACCTTATGGGGTTTGTCCCACCTATACAATATACGGTACTGTAGCTCATAATTTCGTATATCCACCGCTCTCCTTTATAATCTATATTCCGCTTTACATAATAATAAGGTTATTAAACCTTCCAGCGTATACACTCAATATTGAAAATGTATTATTTGACATTATACTAGTACTATTGATTTACCTAGAAGGAAGGAAAAAAGAAGATCCTTTCGTTCTATTGCCAGTAATTTTCCTATACGTACTTACAACTGTTTCTATCCCTCCATTTTACGGAGTAATTGCCGTAATTCCAGCAGTATTTTTACTTTTATCTTATCTTAATAGTAATAAAATAGGTGGTATAAGCCTAGCCTTAGCTACTTCATTTAATCAGCTATCATGGTTAGCTTTGCCCTTTATATTAATATATAAATCAAACTCTTTATATAAGGGAAAAATTAAGGCTTTTCTCAGCAGTAGTTATATGAAAAGTTTTCTTATAACACTGTTAATTACTGATTTACCATTCTTACTTTGGAATCCCAAAAGCTTTATATATAACGTGATAACTACAGACTCAAACACTATCCCAGTAGGGCAAATAGGATTAACGGTTTTCTCGTATTCTGGATTATTCCAATTAGAACCATGGTTTTTCGATTTATCCTTAGCGATAGTAATGTTGTTATTAATTTATTTCTATATGAAATTCTTTGAGATAGTAAAGGAAAGCTTATGGGTCTATCCTTTAATATTAAGTTGGTTCCTATGGAGAACTTTAACAGAATATTTCTTCATATGGATACCTCTATTATTCGTCTCGTTATTTAGAATAAATGAGTTTAAGTTACCGCCAATAAGAATTAATTTAAAGAAGGATATCCTCTTACCGCTATTTCTGGTAATATTTACTTTGAGTACTTTGGGTGTATACGCACATATAAATTACGTTCAAAATAATCCTATTAAGATAGAATCCGTTTATGTATTAGGAAATCCTCCGTATTCAGCGATTATTATAAAAGTTAAAAACGTAAAGAGCTACCCAGTTAATATAACACTTGTTAGAGTCTCATTACCAAATAATTTAAATATGGTATGGAATTTTACATCTACATCTATTCCGCCAAATTCTAGCTCGTTGGTATTTGCATATGCACCATATCAGAACATGACAATAAATTCTACAGTATTTACAGTTCAGGTTTATTCTGATTATTATTTCTCATCGTATAAAGTTAATACTACTACACTCACATAATATTTTGATGATGCCAGATTACGTGAGGGAAAAACTCACTTTAAATTTTCAAACAGTAAGTCAATACCTCATAAAGAGGTTAAGGGAATATTTTGAAGAGAGTAAAAAAGATGGAGGTGTAATAGGCCTAAGCGGTGGAATAGATTCATCTGTTACTACATACCTTTTGTCAAAAGCCACGGACAATTACTACGTACTCCTTATGCCTTCCTCATCAACCCCCCAAAAAGACATCGAAGACGCAATAAAAGTTATCAAACTCATAGGCGGCGAGAATAAATATACAATAGTTAATATAGATGAAATTGTTAAAAATTTTGTTGATAAAGTAAATACTACAGATAAAATAATAATAGGAAATATAAAAGCTAGGGTAAGAATGATCCTACTCTATGCCTTCGCCCAGAAAATGAACTACTTAGTAATAGGAACTGGAGATAAGAGCGAGTTGATGTTAGGTTACTTTACTAAATACGGAGATGGAGGAGTTGACGTTTTACCCATAGGAGATTTATACAAAACACAAGTGAGAATGTTAGGGGATTATCTAGGACTACCTAAGGAAATAGTTAAAAAGCCCCCATCACCAGCTTTATGGGAAGGACAAACTGCAGAAGGAGAAATAGGATTAGATTATGAGACAATCGATTCAATTCTTTACCTTAAATTTGAGGAGATGTGGGATGAGGAGAAAATATCTGAAGTGACTAAAACTCCTACTGAGAATGTTAAAAAAATAGTTTCAATGGTTAAAACATCACAACATAAAAGATTACCACCAGAAATCTTTAGGTTAAGTGGAAGAGCGATAAATTCTGATTGGAGGTATCCGAGGCAATGGGGTTAAAAATTGAATTAGCACAAATAAGACCTAAACTCGGAGACGTAAATTATAACTTAGAAAAGCATATAGAAATTTTACAAACATCTAGTGCAGATTGCGTAATTTTCCCAGAGCTCTCTCTCACTGGTTACGTACTTAGAGACCTAGTTTACGAAGTTTATAGAACCAGTGAGAATGCTTTAGAGAGAATCAAAGAATTGAGCAAATGCGCTATAGTCGGACTTGTAAAGGAGGTGAGGCCAGGTATTTTACGTAATACAGTTGCCGTAATAATCAACGGAAAGGTAGACTTCGTATACAAATTCTATCTTCCAACATATGGTTTATTTGAAGAGAGGAGATATTTTCAACCTGGGGAACCAGAAAAAGATTTGAAGATATTTAACTATAAAGGGATTAATTTTGGAGTAATAATTTGTGAAGATGCGTGGCATTACGAACCGGTTGAAGCAATTTCATTAATGGGCGCAGATGCAGTGTTTATACCCGCAGCTTCACCCATGAGGAGGCTATCAACCAATTTAGCAATAAAAGATAACTGGGAAGCATTACTAAAAGCACATTCAATTATTAATGGCATTTGGTCAGTATTTGTTAATACGGTAGGAAGCCAAGAAGAAGAATTCTTTTGGGGAGGATCTATGGTTGTATCGCCGCTAGGTGAAGTAAAAGTTTCGGCAAGGCTGTTTGAAGAAGATAGGAAATTATTTGAAATTGAATTAGACGATGTTAGAAAAAATAGGTTTTTCAGCAGTTTTAGGGATCATAATAAAATGTTTCATGACGTTTTATATAAGCTATAAGTTTATTTATTTCATGATCAAAGTATATTTAAATGATCGTCTCTCAAAAAATTAACA
Organism: Sulfolobaceae archaeon RB850M; assembly: GCA_037389275.1. Lineage (GTDB taxonomy): Archaea > Thermoproteota > Thermoprotei_A > Sulfolobales > Sulfolobaceae > JAPYVG01. The sequence goes on along the minus strand of JBBHKV010000077.1, from coordinate 98,814 downwards.
TAATGAGTATTATACTTATTTTGCTAATTATAATATTTCTATTAATGTCTATTTACAATCCAGTTTTCCTTATCCCAGCAATTGGAATTTCACTGTTTCATGGTCTATATAATAAGACTTTTCTACCCATTCCATTCTCATTAATACTAACTCTAATATTAGGATTACATAATTATTACTTTTACCCCTTCGTAATATTAGCCCTTTTAGTATTCCTCCTATTCATCCTTTATATGGACAAAATGTATCGTTTTCCTTTTAAATAATTCAGTTTTTAAAAAAGAAAATAATAAAAAACTATATAAAATCGCTTAGAGTTAAAGCAATATAGTCATACTTAATCATATGAGCATTACAAAAATAGATGAACTAATCAACTTGCCGGGTTGGGAAACAAGAAAGAAAATATTAGAACTATTAAATGATGGCCCTAAAACAGCATATGAATTAGCTAGAGTATTAAATATGAACTATTCCACAATAAGATATCATTTAGAGTTACTTAATAAATTCGGACTAGTAAGCATTAAGAAGGGAAGGAAGTATTACTATGAACTGACAAGAAATGCCAAAATTCTTATGTCAAGTTAGCAATATAATACTTTTTAAATTCTCCTTATAAGATAAAATACATGAAGTGTTCAACAGATGACATAAGAGATATTAGAGGTTTCAATTTTTTAATTGAAAATTGTGATACTGATTACCTATTAAGAAAGTTTAAGGAGTACAGAGAACTGTCTAACTCCTCAAATAAAACGTATATAGTAAGACTAGCTGAAAGTAATTATTTCAGGTTTGAAGTCATAATGATACCACAAGGGCCCACACTTCTTTCAATTTCTACCAGCAGAGGAACAAACAATATTACTCTAAGAGATTTCACATTACTCAACGAGTTAGCAAAGCTCAGTTGTTGCGCTTATAATAATGAAGAGTTGAAAAAATTGTTTGAAAACTTCCTTTCTACTCAACAGACTGCGGAATCAGAAGTAGTAGATTTAATGGAGAAAAAGGAAGAAATAGAAGTTAATGAGACATGTGAAGGGGTTGGAAAGAACGAATTCAAGCTACCTGAGGAAACTCCAGGAAAGTGGAGCTCCACAGAGCTGCTTTATACTGATAGACTTTCATTGAAAGCGTTAGCTGGACAAGCCAAATTTATAACAATATCAACGGAAAGGCCTCAGAACTCAATAAAGTTTACGTCATTTGAGAGACTAAGAAGTCTTTGCTGCTTTACTAATTTAATACTAGCAAAACTTCAACAATGCAAAGGGTTGGAAGAGGCGTTAAAGCCATTATTAGAAGTTGAGACAAGGAGAAGGAAGAAAAGGAATGAGTGAAGAGCCAATACCAATTTATGCTAATGGTTTCTTTAATTTCAGTAGAGATGGGAAAGTAACACAATTTACAATATTTTACTATAATGATGAAAAACAGTATTACGCATCTTTAGATAGGAGAGCTTTAAGAAAAGAATTGTTAACTATAAAGAGAAATTTACAGTATTTCTTAGATCAAGAAGAAATAACTATAAACGGTAGAAAGGTTGACGCAAAAGTTAAATGGGTTAAGATAGGGTTATTAACACCATCAATCCCGTTTATAGAGTTCATCGTAGTATTTAGCGGTGAATTAAGGAAGGGAATAAACATATACAGAAATGTTTATGAAGAAGAAGTGACAGAATATCCATACGAAGCTACTTGGGTTTTACCTGGAAAGGTTATCGAAGTTAAGTTAGGGGGAAGAGTAAAAGTAAACAAAAACATTGTCAGATTAAAGGTAAACAAAAACGAAAAAGTAGGTGGAGAAGAGGAAATAAAGTTTCTACTTCTTTAGTGACTCTATCCCCTCAGCTAACTTAATATCTAAGTCAGTAAGCCCTCCTACATCATGGGTCGTCAGTTGGATAATAACTCTATTATAATAAATGCAAATATCAGGGTGATGGTTCATAGAATCTGCTATAGGCTCGATTTTGTTCACGAACTCTACAGCTTCCTTAAAATCTTTGAAAACGAAAGTTTTCTCTAATACTTGTCCTTTTAAACTCCAACCTTTATGTTTTGACATAAATTGTTCAATTTCTTTTTGGCTCACTTTCATAAACCTACATCACGTTCACACTACTTAAACTTTGTTTTAAAAGAAGTCAGCACTTAAAGGACTCTTCACTTTTCTGCCTGGGGAGTTCTCATCACTTTAACTCTGTAGACATTCTTTTTATCATAGTATATATTAGGGGTATTAATAGTATCGCAAATGCTATTGCCAATCCCCAAGCTAAGGTTTGTAAAATTGAGGTTATGTTAGCAAAGGGCTGTACAATTATTGCTATCGCAATTAATATGAAAATTGTGTAGAGTAAGAATTTACCATAAGTTACTATAAATGTTGAATTAGGGTCACTCTTAGAAATGCTATCTAAAGCTTTATCAATTATAGTAAAGCTGAAAAGCAACACTATTGAACCTATTAAAATGTCATAGAACAAATAAGAGCTTATAAAGGGAACCCAGTCAAATATTGCTAAAGTGGCAGCTATGGTAATAATTACAGCATATAATCCAAACTTCAACACTCCTAATATTGTAGTTACAAAGGGGTCTTGAGAAGGGATTTGTTTACCCATGTAGTCTACTAAAACATTAACAAGGGTGATACCAAGTGTTAACAAAAGTATCGCACCAGCTAGATAAGGTAAGTATGTCGCAATAATAGTTACGTATTTTGTAGCTGGGCCTAAATTAAGCACTGAAAACGCTATTGCTAATGAGATTAGGACTATTAGAGCCTTAATAGTCCCAGCAACAAGACTTGCACTTATATTAACAGTTGAATGAGAGAAAACACCTCTTAATATTCTATCAACGATAGCACTTACAACATCAGCTACAATATACCCTATTACAACAATAATGATGAACAGAATTATTGAAGGAATAGCATTTATTATTTCTACCCCTAAATGTGTTAAAGCTTGCGATATGCTTGAGACTTGAGAAGGAGGGGAAGAAGTTACATTCATGACTTGAGCTAGAGACAACATACGTTAGCATTCTCTTTCTAATATAAAAAATTTGCTAATTAACTTTCACTTTGCTCTAATATTTTTTCTATTTTTTCTAAAATTCTAACTATTTTCTCATTCTCTTGCTTTAAAATTGAAAGCCTAGATTTTAACTCAGAAGCTTTTTGTAACTTCTCTATAATATTTTGAGGATTTTTACCTAAATATTTACTCTTTAATTTTCCATCCTCCCAATATCTTAAATAGTAGTACTTATTACCCTTAATAACCTTCTCTTCTAGGTGACCATTCGGTAATTTTTTTATTTCTTCCGATATTTTTTCTATTTCCTTATCTAATAAACCCTTTCTTTCTTCTAAGTCCTTAATCTTTTCCCACAACATAAAACCTCACCTTTACAGTATTTATCCTACGTTACACCTCCTCATCATACTCTAATTGCATGGCTTCTTCTAACGCCTTCACTATCTTTTCCTTATCTGCTACTTCTATAGTCTTCCTGATTCCCCCAGCCCTTCCTCTATTAACAATCTTAACCTTTATAATACCAAACATATCAAGTTCAGAGATAATGTCGGAGAATCTTCTATATGATAAAGGTTTTTGTTTGTATTGACTGCACAAATCTGAATAAACTTTGTGAGCTGAAACTACGTCTTCAGCCCTAACTGCAGCCATTAAAGCTAATTTGTAATGAAATGGTAAAGCCTTTATGGCCTCTATTAGCCTCTCTTGCTCATATTCTATTATAGCCCTATCTACGTGCTCTTTCCTTATAATACCTTCTCCAGAAGCTAATTGTGCAGCCCTAAATAATAAATTCACAGCCTTTCTCGCATCACCGTGTTCTCTAGCTGAAATTGCAGCTATGTAAGATAAAATTTCGTCATTATAAGATCCTTTGTATAACCCATATTCCGCATATATTGATAAAATATACTTTAATTGCTCAGCGTCATAGGGCTTAAAGAAGATAGTAGGACCTAATGATGATAAAACCCTGGGTTCCATATAATCCCTAATATTAATATCATTACTTATCATGATTACTGAAACGTCAGCATCAACTCTTAATAATTGATAAAGGACAATATCCCCTCCACGCCGTTTAATTAAAGTATCAACCTCGTCCAGGTAAACTAACGCTTTTTTACCTCTCAGTTTCTCTTTAATTTTCTCTATATATTCCCCTAAATTTATACCATGTTTAGGAACATCTATATATGTTAACTTCTCTGTTAAAGCTGAGAGAACTGCCTGGGGGGTACCTCCAACCTCTCTACAATTAACATAAGCCTGCACAACACCCTTATAATCAGGGTCTTCACTCTTGACTTCCTCAATCTCATTGAGCATGTATGTAGCAACAAAAGTTTTCCCCGTACCGGTGAGACCCAAAAACAATGTCGAAAATTTAACGTTATTCTTGACGAAATATCTTACTGCTATTGCCACCTCCCTGAGGATTTCTTCTCTAAATGGAATCTCCTTAAAGACCGATAGAGGATCTATGAACACTCTGGGATTTTTAATAACCTCCCCTATACCTCCTTTTAATGCCTCTCTAATAGCCACGCTATTTTCTTTCGTTTCCTCTGTTATTTTGGTTTTCAATAATTTCTAATGGTGTTACCATTAACCACTTAATTTTGGGAATACTAGTAAAATTCTATTAATAACTATCAAACTAACTACAAAAGACAAAGCAATTTAACCCCCCAGTTTTACAGTATTTTTCCTCTGTTTCATCAAACTTACGTACCCTAATTTTACAATTCCACAAAATTTTTTGATGCCATATAAAAATTAAATTCATGCGTTATACCTAATTTAACTATTGTATAACAACGACGTATATACACTGTAAATTTCCTCCGTTTCCTATGAATATTAAAGGAGTGAAAAGAGAAATTTGTTTGTATAAAATATGATGTTCCTTTATTCTTTCAACCTACAAACAGAGGAAAAAAAGTGGGGGTGTCTAAAGGTTAGGGTACGTAAGTTTATTGAAACAGAGGAAAAATACTGTAACTTAAAACGTATCTATAATTTCTATTAAAGCACGTGTATATTCTTTAGTGCCTAATGGTTGAACTCCCATAAACCTGGCAATATCTTGTGTTACTTTCTTCTGTTTTATTGCCTCGTTAATAGCTCTCTCTATATAGTTTGCTGCCTCATCCCATCCCATAAACCTTAACATCAGTTCACCAGCTTTTATTATTCCAGTTGGATTTGCTACATTTTTGCCAGCATATTTAGGCGCAGTTCCGTGGATTGCCTCAAACATACCTCCAGAATCTCCTATATTCGCCCCTCCTAACATTCCTATATTTCCTACTAAAGCACCTGCTGCATCAGATATATAGTCACCGTTAACGTTAGGTGCTAAGATTATGTCATATTCTTCTGGGCGTATGATAATCTGTTGGAACATATTGTCTGCGATTCTGTCATTTATTATTATTTTATCATCAGCTTTAACTCCCCGGTTAACTTCTTCCTCAGTTACAACATAATTTCTAAACTCTTTTAATGCAACTTCATAAGCCCATTCCCTAAAGGCTCCTTCAGTGTATTTCATCACGTTCCCTTTGTGCATGATTGTTACTTTTTTTCTCTTATGTTCTATTGCGTACTTTATAGCAAGCCTGGTAATTCTTTCGGTTTTATATTTACTTATAACTTTAATGCCAATTCCAGTATCATCCTCTACTTCCACTCCAAGTTCCTCTTTCAAGAATTTCCTAATCTTCTTTGCTTGTTCGCTGTCAAACGGATATTCTATTCCTCTGTATAGGTCGTCCGTGTTCTCTCTAAATATAATCATATCAACTTTTTCAGCGTTCTTAAGAGGGCTTTCAATCCCGGGGATGTATTTTACTGGCCTTATGTTAGCGTATAAGTCTAACATTAACCTTATTGCAACATTAACGGATTTCCAACCCTTACCTACAGGTGTTTCTAGAGGTCCTTTTAATACTACGCGGTATTTTAATAACATATCTTGAGTTTCTTGTGGGAATCTATTTCCAGTTAACTTTTCTGCCTTTTCTCCCGCATAAACCTCAAACCACTTTATCTCCCTTGAACTCCCATAAGCTTTTTCAACAGCCTTATCTATAACCTCTGTTGCAGACCTAGTAATTTCTGGTCCTATTCCGTCTCCTTCTATGTATAATATTATTGGCTTGTTTGGCACTTTCCATTTTCCATTTTCAAAGGTTATGGGCTCTCCATCGGATGGTTCTTTTAACATCGAAATATACTATGTTAGTACGTCCTTTTTAGTGTTTTGTGAAAAAAGTTTTAAACTTTAGAAACTGTGTGATGTTGATGTGGTATTCTCTATTATTTTTAATTCTAACCCTTACCTCATCAGCATTACCAATAGTTATGAATTTAAATTATAGTGTCTTAACTTCAGCATTTAACGGACAGGTTTACGTTACGATAGTAGTTCCTCCTAAAAACTTAGAATTACTCCAGTTATATGTTCAGCAACATATAGTACTTAATAAGACTCAAGTAGAGGAATTATTCATACCGAAGGAACAGATTAATGAAATACTGAACCATTTATCATCTTATGGGATTAAAGCAAATGTTACGTTAAATGTTATAACCTTTTATGCGCAAGCTACAGTAGTAGAAAAAGCTCTTAATGGACAGTTCATAACTTTCAATATTGCTGGTAAAAAGTTCTATTACTTTATCTCCCAAACACCTTCAGTCCCAGGGATTATCCTTTCTACTAACTTAACCTCGGCACTTTTTGCAAGACCTACGAATATTTATAACGTTACTCAAGCCATAGCGTATTCTTATGTAACGCCTCAACAACTTCAAACAGCATATAACGTTACCTGGCTTTTGAAAAGAGGTATTAACGGAAGTGGTGTTAATATAGGAATTTTAGATTTCGAGGGAGATCCTTATATTTATCAACAGTTACAAGCGTTTGATACTCAGTTTAATTTACCCGATCCACCTTTGTTTAAGGTAGTCCCCATAGGTCCATACAATCCTAACGACGGTTTATCGAGTGGATGGGCTTTAGAAATAAGTTTAGATGTAGAGTATGCTCATGCTATCGCCCCTAATGCCGGGATAATACTTTATGTTGTAAACCCTGCTGTCTCATTACCTCAAGCTATAGCATATATTGACCAACAAGATGAGGTAAGCGTTGTGTCCCAAAGCTTTGGAATTCCAGAAATATACTTCCTATTAGGTTTACTACCACTTTCTTATTTACAGTCCATGATTTACGAGTATTGGTTAGGAGAAGTTGAGGGGATAACTTTCGTAGCGGCTAGCGGTGATGCTGGAGGAAACGGTTATAATTTCTATCTATCACCTTTAGGGAGCCAAATAGTTCCAGCCTCAATACCATACGTTTTAGCCGTAGGTGGTACCTCGCTTTTTGTGTCAGGTAATGAATCTGTACAAACAGCATGGAGCGGTGAAAGCGTATTCGGGAGTACTACTGGAGGTTATAGTTCGTTATTTCCATCTCCGCCTTATCAAGGTTTAAATGGCTTTAGAAAAGTCCCTGATGTAGTTGCCGATGCTAATCCTTATACCGGTGTGGAAGTTGTATATTATTATAATGAAACTATCTTAGTAGGTGGTACATCACTTGCTACCCCAACGGTTGCCAGTATTATAGCGCTTGCATCCGAAGTTCACGGTAAGCTAGGGTTTGTTAATCCATTAATTTACTCATTAAAAGGAACTCCAGCTCTAAACCCAGTAAACATAGGTTATAACACTCCCTATATCGCAAATTCAAGCTATAACTTAGTGAGTGGGTTAGGTTATATAAACGCTGGATATCTGGTGAGCTTACTAAAAGTTCCTAAAGCATCTTTAGCTGTAGCCGTTTCGAACTTAACAGCCCTACCTAATGAGGAAATAAAAGTGGTTGCAACATTAAATGGTGCTTTTCTAAAGCCGTTAAGTCTGACAGCTGAAATATATAATGGAAGTAATATTGTAGGTACTTTAACGTTGTTATATAATGGTAGCGCATATGTTGGTAATTTTATGTTGAATAGTTCTGGAATCTATGAAGTAATGGTAAGTTACGATAACTTAACTGGGTTCTCTTATATTATTGATGGCTATCAAGCTGTATTTATATTCCCAATAGTTGCAGTATATCCAATACCCTCTCAAATACCAGTTTTAGCTATGATTACATATCCTAATGGAACGCTTGCAACAGGTTTTAATAATACTTTATTATATGTTTACAAAGAAAACCAAGAGAACGGTGAATTAATAAAATTATTCTCAGTCCATTTAACTTCAATACCCATAATTAACATTTCTTCTCTCGGTATAACAATAAAGAATAAGAGTGGGCTTCTTGAGGGGTACTTGAACTATACTAATGTAACTAGGTTCGGAGGAGTTGTCGTCTTAAAGGTTCAAAATACTATAGGCATTGACGAGATTGTATTGGGAGTATATGTAGTTCCAGCAATAATTCCTAATTCGTTTACCGAACCAACATCTGTTTATCCAGGTGAGAATATAACTATTTTAGTAGATGAGTTAGGTTTTGGAATGCCGAATATAACTGTAAGCTTTATAAAGGATGGTATTACATACTGGAACTTTACTGTTAACGCGATAGTGTTTAATGGAGTTCCGTATTATATTGCCCAAGTAACCGTGCCTGAAAACTTACCCCCTGGATATTATACCGTAAAGGCTTACGCTATTTATAGGAATATAAGTTACGAAGTATACGGGCTAGGATATACTCAGATTTATGTTGCTCCCTACTCTCTTAATTACATTGCTAAGATCAATTCTATAGCTTTTGAGAACTCTACAGTTACAGTGAATGTATCAATTACATATCCAAACGGAACTCCAGTGAAGTTCGGTGTGTTTTCGGCTATATTTGCTCCTAGATATCTTGTAGGTGATTTGGATTCCTTACAACTCTCTATGTCAGTAACCTTACAATATGAAAATGGCTACTGGGTTGGGCAGTTCACCATACCTACTGGAAATGGTCTATTCAGTGGTATGTCCTCGTATGAAATTTCCGGCTTATGGGACGTTTATATTGTAGGCAGTAGTTATACTCAAGTTCCTATAACCTTTACGTCAACACTGAACTACAATAATCTTAATATAATACCGCTAGGTGAAGGTCTAACGTTTTCTGTCTTGCCATATGAATATGTTAAATTCTTTAATTCAACTATAGGATATAATCTATATATTGAAAACGCAATATTTAAGGATGAAAATGTCACTTTAGTAAATTCTATAATATTGAATTTAACAGCAATTAATTCTACTATATTGCTTATAAATAGTAAAGTTTTACATTATCATTTAGTTAACTCGAAGATATATTCAGAGTTGAATATAACAAACTTTAATCAATCGAAATCAGAAGAAATAGTTAATACTTCAGTTCAGCATGAGCAAGTTAATGATAGTAATGTTACAGAAGTCACAAAACCTGCTACTACTCAAACTTACGGAACTACATCATTACTACTCATATACATAGTTTCAATTCTCTTAGCTTTTGTACCTTTGCTAATAGTAATTATAAAGGATAGATTATCAAGGTAAAACATATTATTTAATATCTGTTATTATTCCCATCCATCTTCCCTCATCATAAATTAAATATTCTACTTCAAGATATATTTTTTTATAGCCATGTCTTGTTTTTACTTTTATTGGATAAACAAAATAATATATATCTCCCTCTATATCTTTTCTAGCTCTTTCTGGAAATTCTATTTCATAACCATAAGATTCCGCAAGCTGCTGTAGTTTTGCTGTAATCCTAGTGATTATGTCTTTAATATTTTCACCGTATACGGGCTCCAAAGTTAATGCCTTTAATTCCTTCTTAAATGCTAGTATGCTTTCCTTATTTTTACTCCTTTTCTTCCTCTGTTGCGTACTTTTGTTGGTATCCACATTTTTAGTGATGGTGAAAAATAGTATAAAAAGAATGTGCTGAACATTTTCATGGAATTAAAGGATATAATAAGACTCAAGCTGTCTTCTCACATTCCAACCGTCATTATATAAATCTTCTAAGCCTTTCTCTACTTGGGCTTTAAGTTGTAGTAAATTATCGTTTAATGTCGTTGTATATGTTGTTATTATTACTTTTTCAAAGGGAGAGAAGTCCATAATTTTTGAAGTTATATCTGTAGGATCACGTTTAAAGAACCCAAAGAGACTTCTCTTATTACGATAGAGACTGGGTGGAACGACAATAAACCTGTCGTAACTATCCCTAAGTACTAGAAATGGGAGTATTACATCTATTTTATCTTCAATAAACGGAGCCCTTTTACTTACACTTTTTAGGTTTTCAAGTTCCGCCTTTAACTTTCCTTTTAAGTCATTGAGCTGCTTTAAGATGTAATTAAGTAGGTTATCTAGTTCCCCAATTTCTTTATTCTTTGCTTCTACCTCTACTTGCTTCTGCCGTTTTATTTTATTTATTTCATCTACTATCCTTTTTATTTCTATTTTGTATTTCTGTTTGATAGACTGTAATCTCTGTTGAACATCTTGTAAATATCTCGATTTAGTAATGTTTAGTGCTTCTAGGTCTTTCTGTGTTATTAGACCGGCTTCCAAATCTATCTCAGCTTTAGCAAGAGAAGTCTCTATCTCTGCTACGCGTTCATAAGATTTTTTTGCCTCTTGTAATAACTCGCTTTCTAGGTTTTTCTTTACCTCAACTGATTTCTGTTGTAACTCATTCTGTTTTTGTGAGATTATTTGATCATATTTGTCTTCTATCTGCTTTCTTTCCTCAGCTCTTTTCCCTTTGAGAATCGTTATTATAGTACTTATTTTGCTGGTTACATTATCTAGAATATTTAGATTGTTTTGAATGTTTTCCTCCTTTGAATTTAAATCCGAAATTAGTGAATCTATATCAAATTGCGTAGCTTCTTTAGGGAGTATAGATAACGGTAATTGCTGACTACCAGTACTAAAAAGTCTTGAAAGATCTATATTGACTAACCCTTTAAATATAACTTCCTCATAACCTTTTATATCGGCCCATTTGAAACTTCTGAGAATTTTTAAGAGCTCTTCATCACTTTTAGTATTTTGTAATGTATTTAAAATTATTGAATAATTTTGTAGTACCGTAAACTGTAAGGATGTGAAAAGATTTAATGTTTGGTCGAATATTATATAGCCACCACTTCTTTCATACTTAATTAAGGTTAGAGGCCATCCAAGTAAGTGAGCCATCTTTATCCTTATATCTTTTCCAGTCCCACTGACTAATGCGACAGCAATTTGCTTTTCTACTGGTAAAGGTTGGCCATTCTCATCTATGGCTAATGGTATGAATATACTGTTCACAAATTATCATGGAGAAAATAAGATTATATATGTTACGCGTAGCTAAATAATATCATGAAAGCAGTTATTACATTCAGATTCTTCAATCAGTATGTTAATAAATTAAAAGAAAAAGGAATAGAAGTTATAGAATGGGATAAAATAAATCCACCGCCTAAGGAATGGATAATAGAGAACATAAAAGAGGCTGACGGCCTTTTATGCACACTAACTAATAAAATTGATAAGGACATTATTGAAGCTGGTAAGAGGTTAAAGGTAATAAGTACTTACAGTGTTGGGTTTGATCATATTGATGTAAAATATGCTAAGAGTAAGGGAGTGAAAGTAGGCTATACACCAGAAGTACTTACTGAAACTACAGCGGATTTAATTTTCGCATTAATGCTTGCAGTTGCACGGAGAATTGTAGAAGGGGATAGATTAATTAGGGAAGGAAAGTGGAACATACCGTGGCAACCGGATTTCTTATTAGGTTATGACGTTTATGGTAAAACTTTAGGCATAATAGGGATGGGAAGAATTGGTAAGGCTGTACTTAGAAGGGCTAGAGGGTTTAATATGAGAGTTATATATAATTCTAGAACTAAAAAGGAAGATGTTGATGCAGAATTCGTAACTTTAGACTATTTACTTTCAGATTCGGATTTTGTAGTTATAACTGTAGATCTAAATGAGTCTACATATCATCTCATAGATGAAGAGAAGTTGAAGAAAATGAAGAGAACTGCGTTTTTAATAAACGCTTCCAGGGGGAAGGTAGTAGATGGAAAAGCTTTAATTAAAGCCTTAAAGGAGGGATGGATTGCTGGTGCTGCCTTAGATGTTTTTGAAGAGGAGCCCTTGCCAAAAGGTAGTCCTTTATTGAATTTTAATAATGTGGTGCTTACGCCTCATATAGGGAGTGCTACTTTCGAAACAAGGTATAAGATGGCTGAGATCGCGATAGAAAACTTAATAAGAGGCCTAGAAGGGAGACCCTTACTTTATGAAGTTTAAAAATAGTTTACATATTCTTTTATCTTCTTAATTTCAGTCTCTAATAAATCTTTAAGCTCTTCTCCTTGATTCCTAATAATCTCTATTGCGGTATTTATTCCCTTATCAATTACTTGTCTATCGAAAAACAAGCTCCTGGAGGCGATAAGATAAAGTATTTTTAGTCTTTCATGATCTATGAATTCATCCAATTTATTTTCTAGTCTTAGTGCTTTTAACAAGTTTTCTCTTGATACAGATTTAAACCAACTAACACTAGTTTTTAATTCATTAACGAATTCGCTCTCATTAGCTATATCATTTAAGAGTTGTATCAAGTCTCCATTAATTTCTTTTCTTCTCTTATCTACAATTTCTTTTGCAAATAGGTAAACATCATCTGTTTTTAATTCTGCTTCTTCTAGGTTTATCTCAACTCCTATTTCTTTTGATTTTTCTCTTATTTTATTAAAAACTTCTTGGATATCGAGCTGAAGCCTTCGTGAATTTAGAGGTAAATTAAGTAACAATGCAGAGGAAAGATGTAGTATATACACGTCTAATGACACGAAAAGTGATATGGTTTTATCTATGTCTACATCATATTTAGTTAAAAGCCATTGTAGCAGTTTTTTGCTCATATATTTCTTAGGCCAAGAATCTAATACCCAAAGCATTGGGGGTTTAGCATAGCTTAGAGTTACAAAATACCCTCCATCTATTTTCTTATATAAAGAGATTACTGTACTCCTATTTAGTCCTATTCGCTCAGCAAGCGATATAAAATTCAAAATTTTCACCTTCTTCAGTCCTGGCCACTTTCTTCATTAAATCAGAAAAGGGTATGCTCATCACATTAAAATAATTAATTAGGTGGGTAAAAAAGTATGAGGAGGAAAAGAAGTAGGGAAGAAAAGAAAAATTTTACTTCTCAATATACCCTTTCTCTATTAAGAGCTCAGCTGCTAATATCCCTCCTCCTGCAGCTCCCCTTACTGTATTATGTATCAAAGACGCCATCCTAATAGTCCTTTTATTCACTTGTGCAAGCCTACCTACTACTACGCTCATGCCTGGCACATCGCCAGCCCACCTATCGAAGTAAACTGTTGGTCTATTATCAACATTTGTTACAATTATTGGTTTGCTAGGTGCTGTAGGTAATTTTAATTCTTGTGGTTCTCCTTTGAAGTTCTCTAATACTTCTTTTACTTTTTCTACTGGAGTTTCCTCTCTAAAGGTAACGTATAGCACTTCATAGTGGCCCACAATTGTAGCTATCCTATGAGTAGTAGCAGAAAGGGTTACTTCTTCAAATTTTGGTTCGTTAACATTTCTCTTAGTTTCGCTCAATATTCTAGATATTTCTTTCACGGTCTTTGCGTCATAAGCGTCTCCCAATACTTTTATATTATCAATTACATCCAGTGAAGCTACTCCAGGATAGCCTTCACCAGAAACTGATTGCATAGTAGTTATAAATGCGCCGTCCATCTTGAAATTCATAAATATGGGGGCTAATGGTATTGCAGCACCTTGCGCTGTACATAGTGGTGTTGTTACTATGAAGCCCTTCCACTCTCTTCTCTTTCTCTGTTCGTCTATTAAGGATATTGTATGTGGATTAACTTCCGGTATTAATAAGGGTACATCTGGGTCAAACCTATGGTCTGGGGAGTTACTAATAACTGGAAAACCTAATTTAGCAAACTGTTCTTCTACTGGCCCCGCAGCACCAGCTGGTAACGGAGAAAAGATTATGTCTACATCATCCATTAGTTTAGGATCTGTAGGCTTTACTTCCATGTCTGCTACTTCTTTAGGAACTTGACCAATTGTTTGCCATCTCACTGTTTCCCCATACGGTTTTCCTACTGAACCTTTTCCGGCTAAGTATGCTGGCTTGATATAAGGGTGATTGGCTAACATTCTAACATATTCTATTCCTACTAGACCAGTTGCACCCAATATTGCGGCTTTAAGGGTTCTCCTCATAAATATCACTAATTATATGATTCTGGGAAATATAAATTTGTTTTAAAAATATAAACCTTTCAATTTCATAGGAAACAAATTATGATAAAACCTTAATGTTGATTTAATCAAGAAAAAATCTTAATATTTTGTTAATAAAACAGCACCCATTGATGATGATGAGACCAATTGTGAATATTGGGCTAGTAATCCCCTAGTATATTTTGGAGGTTTAGGTTTCCATTCCTCTCTCCTCTTCTTTATCTCATCTTGAGAAAGTTCAACCTCGAGCTTTCCGTGATCTGCATCTATTACTATTATATCCCCATCTTGAAGTAACGCTATAGTTCCTCCTACTGCAGCCTCTGGTGCTACATGGCCAACCATTATACCCCTAGTAGCACCAGAAAACCTACCATCTGTTATCAATGCAACTTTCTCTCCCAGTCCTTGTCCTACAATGGCACTTGTTACCGCTAGCATCTCCCTCATCCCGGGCCCTCCCTTAGGTCCCTCATACCTTATAACTACAACGTCATTTTCAACAATTTTTCCATCTAAAACTGCTCTAAACGCCTCCTCTTCAGAGTCAAATACTTTTGCTGGTCCCTTATGGTACCTAACTTTACTTGCAGATACTTTCATTACTGCGCCTTCTTCTGCTAGGTTTCCTTTTAATATTCTAATTCCTCCAGTAGGATAGAATGGGTTTTTGAGGTCTCTTACTATGTGTTCGTGAGGTACATCAGGGAACTTATAGTCCTCTAAGTTCTGCTTTAAGGTCTTCCCAGTTACAGTAATCACGTCACCATGAAGTAGACCGGCCTCAAGTAACTTCTTCATAATAAGCGGAGCTCCTCCAACCTTGTGCAAGTCAGCCATTACGTATTCTCCGCCGGGCTTCATATTAACGATTTCTGGTGTCCTTAAACTTATCCTATCGAAGTCATCTAAAGTAAGTTTTACGCCTGCTTCATAAGCTATTGCAAGTAAATGTAATACAGCATTTGTTGAACCTCCCGTAGCCATTAGTACTGTTATTGCGTTCTCGAAAGCCTCAAAGGTGAGTATATCTCTGGGTTTCAACCCTATTTCTATTAAGTTCATCAAAGCCTTTCCAGTCTCAATTGCATAACGTGTTCTCATTGCGTCCACTGCTGGTGGAGCTGCACTCCCTGGTAACGCTAGTCCTAGTGCTTCAGTAAGTATTCCCATTGTGTTTGCCGTGTAAAGTCCGCCACAAGTTCCGGGGCCGGGTATTGCATTATCCTCCATTAATCTTAAGTCTTCAGCTGTTATTTTACCTTTAGAATAAGCACCTACTGCTTCATAAACGTCTTGTATAGTTATTGGTTTTCCTTTAAAGTTTCCTGGTAAGGTTGACCCTCCGTAAAGTATAATACTAGGTATGTTTAGCCTAGCCATAGCCATCATCATACCTGGCGGTGTTTTATCACAACCAGCTAATGCAACAAATCCGTCATATCCATGTGCGTTAACTACTAACTCTACAGTATTTGCGACGATCTCTCTGCTAACTAATGAGTACTTCATTCCCTCGCTTCCCATTGCTATTCCATCAATTACTACTGGGGTTGTAAACAGTCTAGGAGTTCCTCCAGCCTCTCTTATTCCCTCTTTAACCACATTTCCTAAACCTAATAAATGTATGTTACAAGGTCCGGCCTCATTCCACGCTACTGCAACTCCTACTATTGGTTTGCTTATATCCTCATCAGTTAAACCCATCGCCTTTAAGAAAGCTCTATTGGGAGCCTTTTCGTATCCTCCATATACTAAATTAGATCTCTTTTTCTTGTCGGGGTTTGTCATCTCAGACATAAACTATTTTAAAAATTTAAAAAGGTTCATTACGAAAATGTGGACTGTGACGCTGAATACTCTCTCACTATTGAAATTTTTCACGTCAATTACCAAGGATGACCTCTCATGATGACGTGGGCTATGCCTAAAAGGGTAAGAGTGAGTACAGAGATAAAAGCCTCGTGTAATTGGGCTCGAAGAAGTCCTACGATTTACAGATTGAGGGCTAAGTCCCTCATGCATGAAAGTATAGGACAAACGGAGAAGTTAGTCACTAGCGTATCTAGGGAGACGTTATACCAACCCTTAAGGGCTAAGTAATTTGTGTCAATGGTAGTTAAGCTGTCATTTAAACTAATTATTCTTTAATAACAATAGTTATACCGCCTTTTTTTTAATTTAACTATAAATGAAATCAAAAACTATATAACCAACAAAATTTAAAATAATAATTATGATATCTAAAACTGTCGAATTCATCCTTGATGCTGATGAACAGTACTTGAAAACTTTACTTGGTACCCCAACTAATTTACCTAAATTCTGGAAATATTTAAAGGGGATAGAGGTTATAAATGAGACAGAATACATTGCTCGATTTAAGGTTTTTATGAATTTTAAATTTAAGATGAGGGTTTTAATTTCTGCGAATAGTATTACTCATGAGGGGGTCATGGATAGACCTAAAGCTTTCTTTAGATTTACTATTAATTTTCTAAAACAGAGAAAAGGTGTGAAATTAGCCGTAACTGGGGAGTATAAAGGTCCGTTAGAGTTTTTAGCCGGATCCCCTATGCAAAGCTTTTTAGAATATTTTATGAATTCCTTGAGAGAGTACTTAGAAAAAGGAGGAGAGACGAAAAAAACCCTTACACCTCAAGAACTATTTTCTTATCTCTCTAAGGAAAGTGAAGGTAAAAGAATTATTGCTAGAGTAAAAGTTGATGACAAAACATACGAGGTTATATTTGAAAACGGTAAAATCTCGTCTGTGAATAATTATCAAGTCCAAGATTTTATTACTGATGTTCTAAAGAGTAAACAAGTCGCATTATTAGCTAAAGAAGAGGAATACGAACAAGAGTTTAACGACATTTCATCATTACTTAACAATTTAGAAAAGAACTGTGTTGCGGATATTGAACTAAAAGATATAGGAGCTAGGTGTAAACTTGTGGTAAAGGACGGTAAAATAGTAAACATTGAGGGAGTAGATTTAACTACTCTCCTAACATATAGAGGAAAGGTGGTTCTCCTTAACGTTAATGAAAATTCCCTTTTAAACGGGTAAAAAATAAAATTTTATGTGAAATTAGAAAAGGTAACAGAGCCCATACCGCTTATCGGACATATAGCGTTTGGTATTATTGATAGAGGAACTAATATGTTGCAAGTAAGGCCTTTTAGTAATTGTCCTATGTCTTGTATATTTTGTTCAGTGGATGCGGGGCCTAACACAAAGACCAGAGTAACGGAATATATCGTAGACTCAGATCACTTAATAAATTGGGTTAATGAAGTAGTTAATATAAAAACTCACGAGGTATCCATATTAATTGATGGAGTAGGGGAACCATTACTCCATCCGGACATAGTAAAAATCGTAAAGGGGATAAAAGAGAATAAAAAAGTTATCGAAATTGCAGTAGAAACTCACGGCTTACCTTTAACTGAGGGGTTGATTAAAGCTTTAGCTGATGCTGGTTTAGATAGGATAAACCTCTCAATAGATTCATTAGACATTGAGAAAGCTAAAAGGCTATCTGGTCATAAGGGTTATGATGTCTTAAAAGTTATAAAAATGGCGGAGTTTGCCAGTTCTTTAGGGATTAAAATAATGTTAACTCCAGTATGGATTAAAGGTATAAATGATGAGGGTATCAAAGAAATTGTTAGATATGGTAAGGAAAGGGGGTTTACTTTTGGGATTCAAAAATACATGGAACATGAAAGGGGGAGGAATTTAGGGATAAGAATCAGTTGGAAAGAATTTTATGAATTTCTTGAAGAAATAGAAAAAGAAGAAGGGATTAAACTGATTATTTCCCCTTCAGATTTTAAGGTTTATAAGGATAGGACTTTAGGCCCGGTCTTTAATGAGGGCGAGAGGGTTATAGGTGAAGTAGTGTTAGATGGGTGGAGGAAGGGTGAGATAATTATTCAGGCTAAAAACAGGGTGATAACGCTTGTGGGTATAAACAGTGAGGTGCCTAAGGGAATCTCTTTAAGGGGAAAGATCATAAGGAATAAGGATGAAATATATTTAGCTAAGCCAGTTTAGCTACTATAGTCATTTCTGGGTCACTAACCTCAAACTTCTTCCATGAGTAACCGCTATATACATCTAGTATTTTAAACCCTGCTCTTCTCATTAAGGAGAGGATCTCATGAAGGCTGTAAAACCTTTGGGAAAATGAGAGTTTCTCAACTTCCTTACCGTCCTTTATATAAACCCTATCCACGTGAAGCCTTGAAGTGTAAGGATCAAAGGCATTATGATCTATAATTAGATATGGTGGAATGTATGAGTGGAGTAATTCGGGCTTATTATACACTATGAAATCCCTATTCTCTAAGTTAACAATTACTATTCCATTATCTTTAGTAACCTCTCTCAGTTCTCTCAAGATCTTAAGATCGTCCTCCTCTTCATAGTATCCTAAACTATTAAAGATATTAATTACAATATCGAACTTCTCTTTCTCTATAACTTCACTTAGCTTCCTCATATCACCTCTGATAAATTTACCGTCTTTAACGTTCTCTATTGCTTTCTTGATGAGTTTCTCAGAAATATCCACCCCAGTAACCTTATACCCCATCTTAGATAAGAAGTAACTTATTCTACCTATACCACAAGGTACATCAAGCACGGATTTTCCTTCAACTTTGTACTTCTTAGCCACCTCATCAATCCACTTAGCCCACTTGTTCCCTTCTTCCCAAATTTTTAACATTTCATGAATATAAAGGTCTGACTCAAATATCTTAATCCAATACTCTTCCATTAACTTCATATAATATTTGAGAGTAAATAAAGCTGATGAGACAAGTCATACTACTGTTGTTATTATTTTTACTATTCTTCTCCTCTTTCTCGCTTGGTTTAACTACCTTAGCCCAGTTAGAGTCTAATGAAGTTTACGTATATCAACTGACAATATCTCACGGTTCTCAACTAGAGATTTACAACTATACTTTTATAATAAATTTCGTATCAAACGGGATAGTTAACTTCACCGAGATTATAACAAATGAAAATAACGGTTCTTCAACTTCCGCAACATATGTATTTCCTCTTAGCAAGATCAAGTACTTACCTTATAACGGGACTGTATTTGACGGTTACAACTTAACCTTTGTCGGTTACACCGTATTTAACGGGAAGAACGCTACAGAATATAAAGGTTACTTCCTACTTAATAACCTTTCAATACCGGTAACTGCGTACTACATAAACTCTATGTTAAATTACCTAAACGGTAGCCTTAATGGGTATACTGTAACCTTAAGCCTAGTTAACCAATATGCTATTTCCCCTCCACAAAATTACACTGGTTATATAGTCTTAGCAATAGTCATCATTTTCATAGTAGTGGGTGTAGTATTACTAATAAAGATAGGGAAAATTTAATATAAAATAAGGGAAAAATACTTGTAGTAGTTAAGCATTATCAGAAGAGGGGAAAATGTAATCAACGCCTACTTTATCAAGACTCTTTAACCAATTTAAGAACTTCTTTACATTATCACCCATGAATATTGAACCGTGCTGGGGCACAATTACATCTATTTCCAGGTTCTCAATCCTTTTTAGCCAAGCATTAATCGCCTTTTTTGAAGCTATGTACCTTCTGTGGAACCATTCCATAAGTTTTACGTGCTCCTCAAAGTTCTCTACTATTAAGTACCAATTATCTTTAAATACAGCTGCCCCTAGATCACCAGAGAAATAAACTTTACTAATAGGGTCATAGTAGTGAAAGTTCCCCGGAGAATGCATGAAATGCGCTGGAATAGCCTTAATTTCAAGATCATCAACTTTTATATTCATTCCTTCATCCGGTATTTCTACTACCCTATTAGTTAACTCAACACCCAGATGGGGTAAGAATCTTTCCCATAGCAATGATACATAAAATGTCGCATTGGGTGCCATATCTAACCATAATGAAAGACTTCCTATTACGTCAGGGTCTTGATGACTATATAGTATTGCTTTAATATTTTCAGCCTTTACGAACTTTGTAGCGTTTTCGAAAACCCTTTCAAAAACGAAATACCCACCTGGGTCAAGTAAAACTCCAGTATTGTTATGTACTATTAGATACTGGTTCGTTAATATTCCCTTTTCGGCTTCACTCTCATCTAGCCCTAACCAGACAAACTTGTGCTTTTCGTCCTCATAAATTATATATGGTTCATGGATTTTCATCTAAAACACCTAGCAACTGCGGAACGAGTACTACATATACATTTACCTTAAATTCGCCTTCTAATGAATTGAGGGACTTTTCGTCAAAGTGCTCTTCACCGTTTAGATTAACGTAAACCCCTTTCAAATCCCCGTCTATGAAAAGTAACCTAAATGATGATTGCGACGATGTACCAGAGACGTAAATTGCCTTATACTTACCTAGATATTCCTCTATGAGATCTGTGATTATATCAAGAGAGTTCCCTCTATTTATCACAACTTCTTTTGAATTTATAAGCTTTGATTTTAATAAAAGTTTTGATATAAAACTTATTTTATTTAATTGCTGAGAAAAGTCATTGTTTATAGAAATTTTTGTTTCAATCACTTTGCCTGCCTCTTTCTTAATACCATCTAACAAAGCCTTACCAATATCCGCTAAAAACTTCTTTACAATCCATTCTTTCTCTCCATCATATTTTATTGCTATATGAACTAGAGTTTTGCTTGTGACACGATTTTCCTTTAAAGTAAATAAAATATCAAAGAGGTTTCCCCTTTCGGATTTAAGAATGTAAGTTATCATATACTGTGTTTGTACTCTTATGTCCACAACAAAAACGTCTTTAAAAGTGAATAGCCCAAATCGTTTAAACCTTAACGTAATAGTGGGTTTAACGTGTTCTCCCAAGGAATCTTTAACTGTTTTCTTCCCCCTTTCCACCTGGTATGGGAAATAGGATAACATCAAATCAACGTCTTTTAAAACGCTTAAAATACTCTCACTATGGCTTTGAATGTCGCTTTCAACTAAATAGCTGTCCATAAATATATGTTTAATTCATTACTTTAAATCAATATAAATTAATACATCAAGAGAAAAACCTTTAACAGTGTTAATTGATTATCATTTATGCTAGTACTTACATCACAAGACTTGGATAAACTATTTAATGCCGAACTGGCAGTTAAGGCAGTTAAGGAAGCTTTCTCTCTATACTCCTATGGTAAAGTTACTCAACCGCAAAGACAAGTTTTGACTATAAAGGGTAACTGGTGGGGATTAATGCCATCATATACTGATAGGTCAGTAGCAGTTAAAATAGTTAATGTAATTCCAGAAAATAAAACAAAGGGTTTACCGTCAGTTCAAGGTCTAGTAATTCTTTTTTCACCAGATAACGGAGAACCATTAGCAGTTTTTGATGGCTCTACATTGACCGCGATAAGGACTTCAGCTGCAAGCATCTTATCAACGGAATTAGCTTTTCCCAGTAGGAACATAGGGAACTTAGGTGTTATAGGTGCTGGAACTGAGGCTAGGTATCACATTAAATTTGCATTAGAGTATTTTAAAGTATCTAAGTTAATGATAAACGCTAGGAAAAGTCACTATGAGCTGGCTAGAGAATTCGGTGGTGAGCCAGTAGATTTAGAGACATTATTGAAGAGTTCTGATGTAGTATTCGCTACAACATCCTCTAATTCCCCCGTTGTGCTAGGTAAGTACCTCAAAGACGATTTCCACATTTCAAGTATAGGTGCTCATACCCCGGAAGCTAGGGAAGTGGATGATGAGGCCATAAGAAAAGTTAAGACTTATTTTGTTGACTCTATTGAGGCCGTATCGAAGGAGACTGGTGATTATATACAACCAATTAAGAATGGGATTCTAAAGAATACTATCGAAATTGGGAGGATTATTAACGAGGGTCTAAAGGTGGAAAGACCTTCATTATTTAAAACAGTAGGAATAGCTGCACAAGACAATATAACTGCTTTAATAGCTTATGAAATGGCAAAGAAACGTGGTTTAGGGATTAACCTTTCCATATAACGTTTAAGTTACCGGTCTTTTTATTAACGTAAAGGGCTAAGACGAAAAGTAAGCTAGAAAGTCTGTTCAAGTACTTAACGTGTATCTCATTAGCCTTGCCACTCCTTAAGAGTTTGACTGTACTCCTCTCAGCTCTCCTACAAACGGCCCTTGATAAATGTAGAAAAGACGAGGCTTTATGGCCACCTGGCAAAACAAAGTTTCTTAAAGGTTCTATTTTACTTCCATAAAGAGATATTAGCTCTTCAAGTTTCTTTATCTTTTCCTCACCAAAATTCATTTTAAATCCTGCAATTTCCGAGGAGAGTGTAAAAATGTCGTTTTGGATATCTTCTATTAAAGGAGAAAGTTCAGGATAGAGCGAGGCTACAACACCAAGAGTAGAGTTTAATTCGTCCAAATCTCCTAAAGCGGTAACTATGTCGTCATCTTTCCACACTTCACCAGTTGAAGGTACTTTAGTCTTCCCCTTATCTCCAGTCCCAGTATACCACATATGCTAAAGAGAGTGCAAAACGAGTTATATAATTTATGAAGGACTTTCGTAGTTACGTTACTAAGTTAGCTTAGTGTAGTAATAGCATATACTAGATACGGTTTGAGTTCTTATACTACTAACCTTCAAATTCTAGTCCCTGACTTCAATATACTACCGTGGGGTATCTCCTTTTCTGGTGAAATTAGAGCACCTAGTTTTTCTACTTTTCCTCTTATCACGTTTTGTGCGGGGTAACTTGACGCTATTACGTTAGCCCCCACTCTAGCCCTCCTCCCTACTATTGTATATGTTAAATAACTCTTAGAGCCTATTTCAGCGTAAGGTTGAATTGAGGAGTGGACGATCTCACAATAAGCCCCGATTAAAGCATTATTTTCTATCGCAGAATAGTCTCTCACCATTGCGAAATTCCCAATATAGGCTTCCCTCCCAATATATGCTGGCCCCTTAATAATAGCATAATCGTCAATCACTGCTTTATCCTCTATAATTACTTTCTTTCCTATTATAGCAGTCCTTGATATTTCACTTTCATCAGATATTAATGTACTAGCCTTATTGAGTAATAGTTCTATTGCATTAATTATATCTTCTGGGTAACCAATATCCAACCACTCTTCACTCCATATAAAATACTTAATGTCTTTTTGGGATTGTAAAAAAGTGAGAAAGTCGTCAAAGTCTTGATTTCTTATAACGTAAGCTCCTCCTAATGCTAAAGTTGAGTTATCCTTAACTATTTCTATCTTATCACCCTCAATCCTAGCGAGTCCGTAAGTCTGCAACCCTTTACTTACTGGGATTAAAGGTACTACAAAACTTGAGCCCGAAGTCAAATAGGCATTTATTAAGCTAATGTAAAACTTTTCTGGGGCAACAATATCACCAAATGCTAAGACTACAGTATCCCCTTTTGCCCTCTCAAGGCCGTCTTTAATAGCGCCATTTATCCCTTCCCTTTTCTGTAAAACTATTTCATGACTAACGTTGAGGGAGTTGAGTTCCTCTTCAATCCTCTTCTCGCCTCTCGAACTAGTAACTATAATAAAATCGTTTATCCCAGCTTTCTTCAGTCCTTGAATGGAGTATGAAATTATCATCTTACCTAATAATGTAATTGTTTCTTTCTGCTCTTTCTCTGTGTAAGGCATTAGACCTTCTCCTTTCCCTCCAGCAAGTATAATAGCTTCCACAATATATTATCACAGTCGGAGTAAATAATGATGATTGAGGCTCAAGTACCTCTAAAACTTACGCTATTTGGTGAACACGCAGTAGTTTACGGGAGGCCGGCAATAGCCTATACTATTTCTGAGTATTTAAAAGTGAGGATATTACCGAGTGAAAGATTTTACGTAAGGTCTTCATCCCTACAAATAACCGGAGTCAACATAGATCTTCATGACTTTAAAATAGAGAATGAAAACGTAAAGAAAGTCTTAGCATATGTAGTAGAAGCAATAAATTACTTTGAAGTGAAGAAGCCAGCATTAATAGAAATAGAGTCCAGTGTTGAACCCTCGGTAGGCTTAGGTACTAGTGCTGCTGTGACTGTAGGTGTTGTGGCGGCTTACTCACGCTATATAGGCTTAGATTTAAAAAAGGAAGAAATAGCTAATATTGCCCACAAAGTTGAACTAAAAGTTCAAGGTCTTGCGAGTATTATGGACACTACTACTGAAACTTTAGGTGGGTTCGTATACATTAAGGGGGATGATGCAGAAATACTAAATGTGGACAGAAACATTACTTTTTCCGCTGGATACTTTAGAAGAATTGCAACTACCGCAGAAATGCTAAGAAAGGTAAAGAGTTTTAAAGAAAAGAACAGTGACTTATTTAACCATTTTCTTCACTTAATTGAGAGGATTACTGAAACTGCTAGAAGTTATCTAAAGAGTGGTGATATTGAGAGTTTAGGTGAATTAATGTATGCAAATCATGGTGCTCTTTTCTCTTTAGGTATTACTGTCCCGGTAATAGATCAACTGGTCTCTACTGCCAGAAGTGCGGGAGTAAAGGGATGTAAAATAAGCGGTGGTGGTGGAGGTGGGTCAGTTATTTGCACTAAAGACGAAAGAGCAGAACTTCTAATTCACGCCATGGGAGGAAGGGTAGTCAATGCAACTCCTACCTTTGAGGGGGTAAGGATAAAGTTAATTTAGTAGTTTTCAAAAAATGGTTTTGTGTGCGGGATAATTGGAGTCATTTCCACTGTGGACTCTAAAAAGTTATCAGAGATTACGGTGTCAGCGTTAAAAAGATTAGAATATAGGGGTTACGATAGTGTAGGTGTTGCATCATTAGGTGGAAAAGGATTAGAGGTTAGGAAAGCTAAAGGCACTGTTGAAGAGGTTATTTCAAAGAAAAAAATTACTGAAATGAGTGGTTACATATTTTTAGGTCATACCAGATGGGCTACTCACGGCCCTCCAACGGATTATAACGCTCATCCACACACTGATTGCAGTGGTAAAATAGCAGTAGTACATAACGGTACAATAAAGAACTTTAAAGAGTTAAGGGAGGAATTACAGTCTTTAGGCCATGTCTTTAAGAGCGAAACTGACACTGAAGTAATTCCTCACTTAATTGAGGAATTTATGAAAAGGGGAATGGACGCATACACGGCATTTAAAAACGCTGTGAAGGCAATTGATGGGAGTTACGCAATCCTAGCAATTATACAAGGTGAAAAGAGAATATTCTTCGCAAAAAAAGATAACCCTTTAGTTATAGGTTTAGGAGAAGGGGAAAACTATATAGCAAGCGATATACCGGCATTCCTCCCTTACACTAGAAGGATTTTAGTAATAGCTGATAATGAGATAGGTTACATAACAGCGTCTCACGTATTTATTGAGGATCTAAACGGTAATGTAATAGACGTAAGTAAGAGAATAAGAATAGTTGATTGGGACATTGAAACAGCATCAAAAGAGGGCTATCCCCACTTTATGTTAAAAGAAATTCACGAATCACCTAAAGCTGTTAGAGATACAGTTTCAAGCCTTTTGTCAGACTTAGAACTTATCGAAAAAGTTGCTGAAGAAATAAGAAATGCCGAAAGGGTTATTGTAGTAGGTGCTGGAACCAGTTACCATGCGGGTTTATACTTTTCACTCTTGTTAAATAGGATCGGAATTAATTCAACTCCCTTGATCGCTTCAGAGTATTACAATATTAAAGGCAAAAAGGGAGATTTCGTGATTGCAATAAGCCAAAGCGGTGAAACAATCGACGTACTTCAGGCTATAAGAAAACTAAAAGGTGAAGGTGGAAGGATTGCTTCAATAACCAATGTAATTGAGAGTGCTATAGCGAGGGAGAGTGAATATAAAATTTACATGAGGGCGGGGCCAGAGATAGGAGTTGCCGCAACTAAAACATTTACTACACAACTGGTCTCCCTCCTCATAATCTATTCCATTTTAACAAAGGAAAACTTAAAGAAGTTCGAAAAAGCGGATGAGGAAGTTTATAACGCGTTAGGTCTTGAGGGTTATGCTAAAAAGATTGGGGAAGAACTATCAAGAGCTAGGAACATATACTATCTGGGTAGGGGACTGAGTTTACCCCTAGCAATGGAAGGGGCTTTAAAGATAAAGGAAGTAGCGTATGTTCACGCTGAAGCTTATCCGGCTGGCGAGAGTAAACACGGTCCTATAGCTTTAGTTGAAAAAGGTTTTCCAGTAGTGTTTATAAATGATGGCGAAATGCCGGAATTGCTAAAGAATAACGTTATGGAAATGAAGGCAAGAGGTGCTAAGATTTACGTTGTAAGTACAAACAAAAGAGTTGGAGAAGGAGATGAAGTGTACATAGAGAGCAAGATCCCGCCATTATCAATTGCACCAATAATCCAATTAATCGCATATTACGCATCTACGGCCAAGGGTATTGACCCGGATAAGCCTAGAAACCTGGCTAAAACGGTTACTGTAGAGTAATGAACTCTTTTCTACCCCTATGGCTCAAAAGTAAGGGTAAATTTGACTTTAGCCTTAATCTGTCAGCGTTCAAAATTTCTTTTTCTAACTCTTCCTTACTATAACTCCTCTGTTGGTTCCCCACTCTAACCTTTACAGTTAATGACCCGGTCTTTATCTCCCTTTCTCCTAAAACTACTACATATGGTATCCACTCCTTCCCAGCCCTAGCTATCTTAGCACCCAAACCATCGTCAGTATCGTCTACATCGATCCTAACGTTAAGCGACTCAGCTATCTTTATTGCCTCATCCAAGAACTCCTTCTTAACCGGTAATATTCTGACTTGAATGGGACTCATCCATAACGGTAAAGTCGGGGGGTTCTCTTTACTAGCGTTTAACATAAAATAATAAACAAGCAGATTAACGTCGACTATGTAATACCCCTTATCGCTTTGCTTATAGATTAAATACTCGTTCTTAGAATCTGAGAACTTTTGTTGCAAGCCTTCAACGTTCCACGTCTTCACTATGATATGTGGTTCTTCATTAACACAAGGTAACCTCCTCCCGTAGACTTGCTGGTAAGAAACAACCATTTCGCCCTTTTCCGGGTCAGTAGAACCCTCAGTGACGTAAAGAGCTTTAGAGATCAGCTTTAAGTACTCTATTACAGCTCTCCTCATAAAAGTCGCGTGAGGAGAATTTGGAAAGTGGAACTTCTCACAGACCTTCATTTCCTCACTCTTCTCAAATGAGACCTCTCCATGTCTAATTCTCTTACTTAATTCACTAAGAGGATGGCCATAACAATTTATCATGAATTGTTTATACCAGCCAAAAGGAGTTCTGTAAACCTCACTAACCTTACCCCTTAACTTCTCTTCAAGTAAGGAGAGGACTTGTATGGCTCTTTGCGGGCTCTCCAGGTTATCGGACAAGTGTGCATAAGGGTAAATTATGACCGCTGAGGGCTTTACTTGATCATACACCTTTAGAACCTCATCTACAGCCCTATTAACTATCTCCTCATCGTCCCCCTTTTCTACAGTAGTAAATACTACTAATGCGTTATCCTTCTCTAAACTACTAAGTTTAGGTTCTTCTGGTTCCCTTATTGCCTTTTCCCTTAAGGAAAAGGAGAATTTTGATGAGTGTATGAAAAGTAATATCATAGTTGGATCTCCTTACCGTTCTCAGCTACTTCAACGTTAACTCCTAATTCCTTTCTAACTTCCTCAGCTAAAGTTTCTGAGCTGGAAGGGTCTCCGTGCACTAAGATGACCTTCTCAAGGTTCTTAGCCGCATTTATCATTTCTTTCAGTTGATCCTTTCCTGCGTGGCTCGAGAAATCAAATATTTGGAACCTAGCCTTTAACATTGGAGAATATTCATCAAATTTACCGGTCTCCAAAAGCCTCCTCCCCGGGGTATTTTCGGCTTGATAACTAACTAGGAAAACCGCATTTTTAGGGTTATCAGCAATCTTTTTAAAGTAATATACTGCGGGCCCTCCCTTTAACATTCCGGCACTACTCACAATAACCCCTTCACTCCTTATAGCCTTATTCCTATCATTCCAATCCCTTACGTAACGGAAAAGATTATAAGCGTTTCTTAACGCGTTATAGTTATTTATGAACTCTTGGTTATTTATCATAATTTCAGTGATCTCCTTAACCATACCGTCGTAATACACTGGGTATTCAAAGTGCTTATCAGCTAGTAATGATAGAATCTCTTGACTCCTAGAAAGGCTAAACGCCGGTACTAAGACTACCCCTCCCTCCTCTACTACCTCCTTTACTGCTTGGTAAAACTCCTCTTCCACCACTTCCCTCTTAGGGTGGTTAAACTTACCATAAGTGCTCTCAATAATTAAAACGTTAGTGTCCTTAAGGAATTCGAGGTCTGCGGGCTTAACGAGTTTAGTATTTATCAAATTAGTATCTCCCGTGTAAGTTATTACGTGCTTATCGTCCTTGATTTTTATCATAGCGCTCCCCGGTATATGGCCTGCATCACCTAGCTCGACCTTGAAGGTGTCCACTTCGAATTCTTTATAGTATTCAACGTCCCTAAAGTTCTCCATTGTTTTCCTTACCTCAACCCACTCAAAGGGTAACCTAGCACCGGAAAGTTTCAAGAAGTCTTTTAACATCAACTCTGTAATATACTTAGTCAGCCTAGTACCGTAAACTGGGAAATTGCCAGAAATCTGGTAAAGGGGTAAGGCACCGACGTGATCTAGATGAGAATGGGAAACTATAAAGCCCTTAACCCTACTCGGTAGCTCTTGCATGGGGAGATTTGGGTTGTCATTGAAGTCAAAGTTCACCCCGTAGTCTAAGATTACCGAAGAGTCCCCTCTAGATACCTCTATTGCAGCCCTCCCTACTTCTCTTCCTCCACCTAGTATTTTAATGTACATTATACGTAATCTATAACCGCCAAACTATTAAGTTTGTTTTTACAATAAATGCTTATGAAAGTTAAGCCCAACCAGTTCAAAAACTTAGAAAAGATGCTGGGGATAAAAACTGACCAAATAAATGCTACAAGAGTAATAATCGAATTACCAGATAAAAGGCTTATCATAGAAAACCCAGTAGTAGTCAAAATGATAGCACAAGGCCAAGAAGTTTATTCCGTGATGGGGAGTGCCAAAGAAGAGGTTAAGGAGCAGAAGGTTGAAATTAGGGACGAAGACGTTAAGTTCGTAATGGAACAGACTGGAAAGAGTGAAAAAGAAGTCAGAGAAGCACTAGAAAAGGCTAACGGTGATATTGCTAAAGCTATCTTGTTACTTTCGGGCGAAAACTCCTAAATCTCTCCTTAAGCTCTTCAGACTTTTTCAAAGTAGAGACTACGATTGTTATCCCGTCTTTTTCAGCAAGCATCAAGGCTATGGGGTCTAGTTTTACCGGCCTATGGAAGACTACCACTGAGGGCTTTATGGGGGCAATCTTTAAAGCTATCATTGGAGACCTACCGGAGGAGACTCTAGTAAACACTACAACTCTGCCTATCATAAAGTTTAGAAGTTGGTAAAACTCCAAGCCCTTTAAACTCATAATAGCCTTAATACTATCAGTTATTATCCAACCGTAAAGTTGAGACTCTGGAATGAAAGAGTTAGGGGTAAAACCATCTACTATCCTTATAACGTCGTCTATCGTAATAGGGACTTGAAAGTCTCCCATGTCATCTATAAATGGTAGCATCAGAGTGTAACCCTTTACAAGCTCATTAACGACCTTATAACCCCTATCGGCGTCTATCCTTACTAGTGACAGAACAAAATTCTTAAGGAACTCTATCCCGGGTTTCCTCCTTCCCCTCTCGTAATCTGCAATCACTGATTGGGAGACCCCCATGTATTTCGCCAGTTCACCTTGGCTAACGTTAAATACCTCTCTCCACTTCCTCATCTCCATTCCGGGGTTTTCTCCCCAGACTATATCTCCTATAATCCTCTTTGCGAGAGTTTCAGTTAAGTAGTCCACAGAAAAAGCTAAAAAGTACAAAGAAAAAATTCTTACTGGGCCCGTGGTCTAGCTTGGACTAGGATGCGGCGTTCGGGTCGCCGTGGTCCCGGGTTCAAGTCCCGGCGGGCCCAAACTGTGTGGGCCGGTAGCTCAGCCTGGAAGAGTGCTCGGTTCGCACCCGAGAGGTCCCGGGTTCAAGTCCCGGCCGGTCCACTGTGTTAGGGGGGAACACCCCCTAACACCCCCAGTGCTATTTTCACGACCTTATCTAAAGGTCCTACGTAATGGTCCCTTCTGTTACCTTCATTATCCTTCTCTATTAAGTAAACATAATACTTACCCTTAACCTCACGAATCCTTATATCACCAAATGTGAAAACCTTATTACTCGTTCCTCTCCCACTTTATATTTATCACGTGGGGCTATTTAAGGACTGTTAACTATCATATTACGCGTGGAGTTGAAAGAAGGCGATAGAAAATCCTCATTTTTGCAAAAAACTGAATTTCGTGGTAAGGCGGAAAAGTTCAAAAGCGTGATTTGATGAAGAGTGTAGAACTATTTTTTACTAATATTCAACTGTAGTAATTGCAGTAAACAAAAATGAACCTTGAAAGTCCCATATTTTGTTAACAAACCAGTATAAATTGTAATTTTTAGACGTCATATCAAAACAAATTTATAAGTAATTAAAGATAATTAGCAGTTACTAGAAGCGTTATACTAATTAAAGAGATAGGAGGAAAGAAAAAAGTTCTAATTAATAAAAACAAATATAGCCTCTTATCTTCTAAGTAAGATTACTGCGGCTACTGCAGCTATAACTACTATAATTACGATTATTAATATCGTGGTCAACGGTAGTGAAGGAGTTGACGAAGTCAGAGGTACTGGGGTTACTGTTGAAACACTAGATGTCGATGTAGTAGTTGAGGTGGACGAAGAAGTGGTTATAGTGTTTGTGCTCGTAGTATTGGTGGGAGGTGGAGGCGGTGGTGGTGGAATGACTGGTTGTGTAACGTTTAGTAACAGTGTCACACTACTCATAACCCCCTCATACTCCGCTACGAACGTCACGTTGTACACACCTATTGAAGTATACACTCTTGACAATTCATAAACACCGTTACTCCCGCTTACACTAACCCTAACCCCGTTAATTAACGCATAAACAGTGACGTTATTAAACACCATCCCACTCACAGTCACTTTAAACCCTAAATTCACTGTAGACCCAGAGACCGTGCTGTATTTGTATACATTAGTAGAAACTTGGGTAGGGGAAACCGCACTCCCGTTTACTGCCATTTGAACAAGTTGAACGCTTACGGTTATAGGTTCAAGGTAAATAGTGACTGTGGTATTCGAAGTTAAAGTGATTTCAGTAGAGTTTGTGAAATACCCGTTAGCCGAAACTACTAGTCTTACTTCTGCCCCCTGAGGTAAAGTTATTGAAGTTAAACCATTACTGTTTGTTGTAAGTGTATTTATCATTTGACTGTTACTAACGTTATAGACAGTAACTGTAGCACCTTGAATAGGTAAGCCGGTAGTACTCAGCACTTTTACGTTCAATGTCACGATAGGTATTGGTGGGCTGGTTGTTGGTACAGTAACCTGTACACTTCCGGTGGGCGAGGTTATAGTGATTTCCGCTTTGTAGAATTGAGGTAGTTTCAAAGTCACCGACGTGTTAGTATAAGCCCATTCGACGTTCGTGCCATAAACTTGAGGAGAGTAAGTTTGCCCTAAAATAGTATAAGTACCCCCGGAAGTGTTGGTAAGCGTAAACTGCTGGGTTCCCGTCGGCGTATATACAGTAATTGTATATGAGTTCTCGAAAGAGAAGGGATACTGTATCTGCAGATAAGTAAAACCGCTAATATTTTCTAAATTTACAGTAACACCGTTTTCAGTGTAACTGATTGGGGAGGGAAGTGAGGAAGGTATTCCATAACTCACATTGACTATTATTAGCCCGTAAACGTAAGTAGTAGGTATTTCAGTCCCGTTGACAAAAGTGCCGAAAAGTCCGAATATATAAACGTAATAAATCCCTTGTGGGATGTCTTTAGGCACTATTAAAGCTATCTTGTCAGCGGGTTGGGGGTAAATATAGGCTGTCTCAAAGAAGTTGTTTGCTAAATCACTAATGAACGTGAGTGGTGAAATAGTCTCTAATGTAGAAAGCTGTGAGCTTAAGCTATAGTTTAAAGTATAGACGTGACCCGGTTGTGCTTTAAACTCAAACACCGTCGGAGAACCGTTAATGTATATAGTCCCGGAAACTGCTGAGCTCACTTGTGTTACATTAACGTAAACTGTTTCACCGTCAGCTTGTACTTTATGTAACCCCACGTTTAGCGGGATTTTCACGTCGGTATACGAATATGGCGAGAGAGTTACCGTTTCATATAAAGATGAGTCAACATAAACCGGTATTATAGCTTGAGTATCCCTACTATTAAATAAGTATAAATTAAATGTGGCTGAACTCCCGCTGGTAGGTAAGATAACAGTAGGAGGGGTTGTACCTAGGGGGTTTACCTGGTCATTCGGTACTACTTGTATACCTACTGTTGAAGAAGAAAAAGATTGACTTTGTAACACTGGTACTAACATCATTAAAAACAAAAGGGATGATAACAATATCCTAATTAAATTTAATTTATTCATGCTAGTTTGCTTTGAAAGATTAAGGTAAATAAACTCTTTGGTAAATGGTATTATCATGAAAGCTCAAATCTTGAGTAATACCAAGACTGGTAGGGGTCGGACTTTCATTGAGGTTTCATGAATTTGTATTCGACCTCTCGTCCTCATTCCCCTTGTCCGGCTCCCCATGCCGTCTACGGGAGCGGTAGTTAAACCACTCCCTTCAAGGACATGGGGAGCCTCATCGAACCCATCCTCCCCCTCACATTGCTCCTCGGGTTCACTGTAGGGCTCTCTTCTACATGTCAACATTAACGGAAAAAGCTTATAAACTTTCATGAGGAGAGCTAGGAATGTTAAATGATATCAAATGACATAAAATTCACGGCTTATCTGAAACTGTTGTCAATGGCAAGTTTATATATAATACTTGATATTAAATAGAGAGGGTTAAAGAAGTAAAGTATGACTTATTATTTTGTATAATGCTATCCCAGCATTTGTATACATTTGTATAAAAGAACTTATAAATGGGATAGTTCTCTTCTTGGTTAGAAGTGAGCCTAAAATGAATAAGTCCCTAGGTCTAATCTTAAGTACTTTATTTATAGCCTCAATTCTTGTAGGAGTAATACCTTTAGCCACAACTTTAAGCCAAGCATATATAACAGTACCACCCGGGCAAATAGGTGCAGTATATATAGGAACTTTATTTGACCAATCTGTCGATTCCGTGTTGTTCGTAGTTAATGTATCCAACGTTAATTTAGCATCAATAAGTAAAAATACTTATAATGCTATAACTTACTTAATATTAAACGTAACAAATAACATCCAGTTCACTTTAGCAACTTATAGTTTCAGCACTAGTAGTACTACTTCCATACCAATAAGCTTTACTAAAAACTTAGTGACACCACCCGGTACCACAATTACTTATAATGTTTATTATAGCTCTACTGAAAAAGCAATATTCTTCTTCATAAACATAATAGGGCCTAATGCCCAAAATACACCAGAAAATATACCAATTTCTTACTTGGAGAACTACTTACCTTATTTAACTGTTGGCACAACATACGTATATGAACCCAGTGTAAACAATGTTACAACGTTAGCAAACTTAAATGAAGACTATGTAACTACCAACCCCTTAGGTTATATGATTGATGATACTACTGGAGTTCCCTTAATGAAAGATTCTGCTGGAACTACTGGAGCCACATTGTTAACAGAATTTGTTAACTACCAAACTTATTCCTCTCCACCATATAAGTTAGAAGGTTACATCGTAGGGCAATTATCACAACTTACTATTGCAGGTGTAACTTTAGGCCCTAGCACTACTAACGAAATTGTTGTCTTCGGTCCATTAGCTTTCATCACGTCCCCATCTCAAGCTGGGTTGTTCAACCCCATGCAGGCTAACGGTAACTTAGGTTCAATATTACAGTCTCAAGCATATACTCGTCCAGTTATCTGGGGAAGAGCGCTAATTAACTTCACCATAGTCGACGCTTTAACCGGAGGAAATGTACCAGCAAACTTAACATTCCAGTTAAACTATTCAGTACCCGGTCCACTGCAAATAAGCTTTGCACAGATGGCATACATAGCTTCAATAAACAACTATCCATCGACATTCCAATTTAGCGCTTATACTTTCGCAAATGGTTATATGTCCTTCTTCGGTGTTATTACAACCACAAACGTTACATATCTAGACGGAAAATTATTAACACCATCCGGTACATTCACCATAAATGGTCAGACCTTCTACTTATACTTACTAACACTATCACCAAGCATAACAACAAATGGCAGCATTATAGAATATGTTAGTAACTTATACATACAGTATTCTACAGTAACTGTTACCCCAACTGGTACCACAACTACAGTTAATACAGTAGAAGTCTTATCTTATCGGACCGGTACTCCCACGTTACCCGTATATGGATACAACATCCTAGAACCAACACAATTAACTGGTACATTCTATACTCAAACCTATACTGTTACTGTATCACAACCTTCAACCCCAACCCTAGTCTTCTATACTGGGTTAATACAGCTCAAAGCTACAGCATATGAAGGAGTTTACGAGATAGCTGGTACTAACTATCCAGATTACTTTGGAGGCTTGTTATCGACACCACCATCTACTTTATCAATTACTGGAACTAGTGGTGTATCTGCTCAAGGATTCTTAACCTCAACCTATGCTAAAGCATCAGTAACATTACTAACTAATGCAACGTTACAATACCCGATGGTTCCGGCTGGTGATTACAGCTTTAACGGGATTATAGTAACTCCGGCATATCCGATAATTAATGGTACTAGCGCAATGACATATATGTTAACTGCAAACTACGTTACACCTCCAACTATAAACGAGTACGAGCTATCTATAATTGGTACACAAGAGCCAATGATAGTGCAAAACATGAACTTAGAGGGAGTGCAGCTATTACCATACTTCCAGTTAACTTTAGCTGCACCTACTGTACCAGCAACAACCACCGGTAGTGCACCGCTGACTCTAGAGTTTGTGACAGTTCCACAATACGCTTATATTACATTAGTTGAATTAGGGTTGTGGGGTAATGAGACAAGCGTTGTAGTTACTGCTTTTGGAACTGATGACCAAGTATCTGTTAACAGTGGGTACTTCTATGGTATTATTATACCTCCAAGAATATCTGTAACAACTCCAGTATCTCCGGTTAATTTCATATGTTATAACTCACCATCGTTGTACATTTACGACCCAGACTCAATATTAGTTCCGGGTTATGCAAATGGTACTTTCAGTATTGCAGACTTAATGTTGAACTTTAGTAACGAATTCTTCTATGGTGCACTAGTACTATATCAAGGTACTACAAACACTGGGCTAACTATACAAGGAAACACAGTGTATATGGCATCTGGTTACTTCCCAGAGAACTACAACCAAAAAGTATATACTACGTTAACACCAGAAGTAAAGTATGAGTATATAACTAATCCAGCCTTACCATTTGAGCCAACTCAATTAGAAGGATATGATTATGGTACAGGCATTAGCGCTCCAATTTACATAACTACTCCGGGTACACCAACTGATGCAGCTCTCTTGTTCTATTTACCGCAATTTGCTAGTAACAACCCAACAGTTAATTACTTCTTCGAGCAAGGAGTTTACATGAATTCACCGAATCATCTTCAGTATGCGGTTCCAGTCTATATGTCTGGCCTTAGCGTAACTGGTATTTTAGCTGGTAATTTGGTTCCAGCATTTAATGAGCCCGGGACACCGCCACAAGTAGGTTACATTGAATTAGTGCCTCCAGCGGCACCACCCACTGCACCATATCCTGGTGCTGCAATTCCGAACATTACCGTATCAATGTACGTGACCTATAAGGTCGTTAATGCAACAGTTGGCACTACTATGGTGACTGCTGGGTTGTATGTAGGTTCGTCAAATACAATGTATATGGTAACTACTAACTATACGTTTGTTAACTCCGGATACAGTATAGTGTACAAGTCTACTGACTATGCAGTATTCCACGCATTTATGACTACTAAGTTATACAAAGCTATTGCACAGATAGAAGTACCAAACGTAACCGATATGTTCTACTTCCCAAGCGGAGTTATACCATTGTATTCAACTACTGCAGACTTAATATTATATGAACCATACTATGCATCAGTTAACCCAACATACTTGTCAATAGGTAGTAATAATGTAATATCACTAGAAATATGGAATTCCCCATTATACAAGTTAGTTAACGTACCGGCAACTGCCCAGTTCCTAGGATTTATACAGAGCATATCTGTAACCTATTCAAATGGACAGACTGTAAGCATTGCATTAACAAATGCTAACTTGTCAACGTTCTTCACTCAGTTAGTGGCTGAGCAGTTCATAGCCTGTAACGGTACTTTCACATTTGAAATCAATGTACCGGGAATTGCTCAAATATTACACACCAACGTAATTTCATTAAACGGAAGTACTTTAACAGTGGTATACTATGACTATGTAACTCATGAGTTGTTAACTGCTAAAGCCAAATTGGTTGCTCTAACCGGTATAGTACCAATTGCTATAAAGCCTGGTCAAGTGGAGTTCTTCTTAACAGCGTATCCGTACTATCCAAATATAACTTTCGCACCGCCATGGTTCATAGCTGAGACTGTAAGCATTCCACCATTCCTAAGCGTTAGTGATAAGCAATTTGCTCAATCCAACCCAACTACTATATTAGCAGAAGAACTAACTAACATAACTGTTGTAGGTCCTCACGGGAAAGCAATGGTATACTATAATGCTACGAGCGGTGATACAATCGTTGTTAATGCATACGGTGTTATAACTCCTATACCCGGTAATGTAATGCCTACTTTACCGGAGACTGGTCCAGGTACTGGTGTATTTAATGGTACTATTCCGTTCGTAATAGTTGAGAACAACACGATTATTCCAGTGCCGGTAACTTCAAGCTTTACTGCCTATACTAACGGAAGCTTAGCTATAGTCTTAAACGGCAAGCCATACATATTAGGCCCGGCTGGTGACTTTGTATTACCCTTCGTAACTTATACTGGTGTTGCTATAGGTTATAATGCTACAGTGTATGTAACAGTATCTGACCCAGTGCAGTCTGCGACATTCATGACTCAGTTAGCACCGATTAACTTCACGCCAATTAGATTAGCTCCATTCACTGTTCCACCGGTAGTACCAATTCCGCATGCTCCCAAGCTATACTACGAGTATAATGGCTCGATAGTAATCACCCCAAGTGCACAAGTAATTAAGATATTTGTGAGCAGCGTTATACCGTATCCATTGGAGTTCCAGATACAAGCATTCGTATATCCAAAGAGCGGATTTAATGTGCAGACTGCAACTCCAACAGTGACTGCTGTGTACTTCTCGTACCAGGCTGTCAGAGCCTATCCGGCATTAGGTATTGGAACTCCAGTACCATACTTGCTAGTATATGTACAATTAGAGGGTATATCGTCACTACCAGCTGGACAATATGTGATAGTGCTAAGTGCAGTACCGTTTGCGCAAGGTCCAGTACTATCAGAGTATCCGACTGAGTTAATATTCACTAACGTAACTATAACCTCATGAAGGGATGGGAAAGGATTTTTAAGTCAAGGTTTTTTTATTTATTTCTTAAATTAAATGGGTGATGTTGTATATGAATGTCCGTTCTTTATTAATAACTCTTATAATAGGATCTTTAATATTAGCTTCAATACTATCAGCACAAGTGAATGTTAATGGGATAGTATTTTATAGCCCAGTACCAAATGAGGTCTTCCATTATGGTCAGCCATTGGTTTTGAATATAAGCACTGGAATACCTAATGCTACTGTAACAGTTTATGTCGACTACGGAACTACAGAGATTTACTTTAATAATTATCAAGCAAACGCTCAAGGTAATTTAGCTGTGACACTGTTTACTTTCGGTACTGGTGCTGCTTCAAAGCCTGGTACCTATACAGTTCTAGTAGATGTTAATTCCGGTGTAAAATCTGCTGCAGTTACTGTAAAGTACTTACCAGCTATAGCAACTATTATTGTGGACGTGACTAATGGTGAAACTGGTTTACCTTTTGCTGGGGTCAATGTGACTTTATACAATATAACTAGTGGGGTTATGCAGTATATAGCTTCTCAGACTACAAATGTTAACGGGCAAGTACAATTTAGTGTGGTGTCTTTCAATTTCACTCAGACCTTTGAGGTTGTTGCTTCTTATCCAGGTTTTGTTAGTACTTCTGCTCAAGTTAGTATTGTAGGTAATGAGACTAAGACAGTATCCCTTACTCTGTATCCGGCAGTGATAGCTGTAAAGACCACCGAGGTAATTCAGAACGGTACTGCTATTGATAGCCCTAACCCAGTGGGTTATTCTAGTGTGGTCGTAGTTGAAGGCCTACCGGCTAGCATGTTAGTCCAAGTAATTTTTGCTGGTAAACCTATAACTAATGCGACCTTATACGTTAGTACTACATCACCAGAATTCCAGAACCTTCAATATTCACTAATAACTACTGGGCCTTTTGCTGGTTACTATAATATCTCATTCCTACCACAAGTTAATAGTCTTTACCCAGCATATACTGGAGTGATAAACATAACTGCAGTTTATAATGGTCTAACTAAGACAGTATTTGTAACTGTTACTGCTAATTACCCCACATCTCGTGTGATATCTTATCTCAATAGTTCGATATTAGAGTTAGAAACTGAGGTTAACCAATTGTCAACTGAAATCCATAATTTAGAGACCGAAGTTCAAAGCATTAATAGCACGTTTTCCTCCATAACGAGCGAGATTAATACGTTAAAGAATGAGATCAATACTATTAACGGTCAAATAAGTAGTTTGAACAGTAACATAACATCGCTAAGAGATTCTATATCCAGCTTAAATAGTACTGTTAGTTCTCTAACTTCTGAATTAAATAGTATAAAGCCATTAGTTTACGGCGGTATTATAGCGGGTATAATTGGTTTAATAGTAGCGATAGTTGCTATAGTCCTAGTTTATAGAAAGATAAGTTAAATTTATTTTTTTATTTTTTCTATATTTTGTTTCCTAAAAATTTTTAGTCTTTTAGGCTATCAGTTATTCTGGCTGGTTCAGCTTGGCTAAATTTGCGAGTCATTGAACATTATAAGTGTAGATATCGTCCACAATAATGAGAGTAAAGTAGAGAAAGATAATGAGTACGGTTACGTGATTATGGGCTGAATCCTTTTCCGCGTTAATAGAAATCTTTTTACGTCGTTTATAACAAAAATTACCAAGGATGATCTCTCACGCCGACGTGGGCTATGCCCAAAAGGGTGAGAGTGAGTATAGAGATGAAAGCCCCGTGTCGTTGGAGTCCCACGACCCACTTACTGTGGTGGTTGAGGGCTAAGTCCCTACACCAGATTCTTATAATGATTGAAATGAAAGTGTAGGGACAAACAGAGAACCTGGATTAGATACATTAAGATGGCGTACGAGAAAAGTGTTCGTCCGTCCACTAAATAACTTAATTGAAACGTGCAATAAAGTGAAGGAAAATGTAGTGGAATTTTAGAAGATATCCTACGGTGCGGTAGCTGGGATTTGCGGCTTAGGAGCTGGTGAATTACGATAAGATTGTAATGAACTGTCTAATGTTAGGCATATTGAAGTTGGCGCGAACGGGTTCATCGAGTTCAGAGAGACACTCTGAATTTTTCTCATAATCTCGAGATCCTCGCCGTTTTCTTTCAACTCTACACAAATCACGGCAAAAATTGACTGGTTGCTAATGCTTATAAACGTGAATTGGCAACATTGCGGGGCGATGAAATGGGCGATAAGCAACGTCGTTATGAATTGGGCGATTATATTTTGCGTGAGCGGAAAGGTAGGTGTTATGTCTATATGTTGGAAACGGTGAGGTAAAAGAGCGTTACGTTAGTTCATTAGTTAATGTAGTCTAATCGTATCTGAAATAAAAAATGGAATTGGGGGTTACCCCCACAGTGCGGCCGCCGGGATTTGAACCCGGGATTACTGGCTTGGGAGGCCAGCGTCCTAATCCAGGCTAGACGACGGCCGCATTACTAACTTTTGTTAATGAAATAATAAATTTTACGTTAATTTCAACCAGAGTATTTAGCGTCTTGCTTTTGTAAACTTTCATGTTATCTAATAAAAAAGTTTTGAAAACATGTCCTTAATATTAAATACTTTTTGGTAATTCCCAACTGTCTCGAAATAATTTTTTATTAACGCAAATCTTTTCTCTATTTATGGTGAATTCATGTCATTCTCTCGAACTTTGTTTTACCATATTTACGTATCGTTAGGTTCGTTTAAATTCCTATAAACAAATATATAGCAATATTAAGTATTTATAACTCAGCGACCACTTTGATCGTGATAAAGGATTACCTCCCAATACCTAAACAGACAGATAACGAGTTTTGGAATGTTGAGAGGTTAGAGCATATTAGGAAGTTAGCCTTAACCGGCAAGCCTTATAAGATCTTCCCTTCGTGGGGGGATTCATTAAGAGTTTTGGATAGGGTCAGGTTTAAGCACGAAGACCCTAAAATTTCTGAAAACCCCTCCGCTAGTACAAGGACAGAGGTTGTTGGGATAGAGGTTTCTTCACCGTTATATTTAGGGGACATGTCTTATGGTGCCCTAAGCGGTAATCCTAATATAGTTATCGCTAGGGTTGCTGATCTAACTGAGACTTTAGCAGGCACTGGTGAGGGCGGCTTACACCCTGAAGTGGCTAAGTCAAAGAGGATTTTTGTTCAATGGGCTTCAGCACGTTTTGGTGTGGATATAGACGTTTTAATGCACGGTGCTGCAATAGTAATAAAGATAGGGCAAGGAGCAAAACCCGGGATTGGAGGTCATTTACCGGGGAGTAAAGTTACAGAGCCTATATCATTAACGAGGAGAATACCAGTAGGGATTGATGCAATTTCTCCAGCACCTCATCACGATATTTACTCAATCGAAGACTTGGGACAGAGGATTGAAGCGTTAAAAGAGGCTACAGGTAAGCCAGTCTTCGTAAAAGTTGCAGCTACAAATTACATTCCTTATATAGTCTCTGGGATAGCGAGGATGGGGGCTGATGGTGTTATAATAGATGGTCACGGTGCCGGTACCGGTGCTACACCAATTGTAATAAGGGATAATGTTGGTATCCCAGTTGAGTTAGCGGTTGCTATTTCGGATAAAGTGTTAAGGGATCAAGGAATGAGGAATAATTTTACTATTATAGCTGCCGGTAGGGTTGCTGATGCTACAGATGCGGCCAAACTGCTCGCTTTAGGAGCAGATGTCGTAAGCGTAGGTACTGGGGCTTTAATCGCTATGGGTTGTGTTATGGTCCATAAGTGCCATATCGGGTCGTGTCCTACAGCGTTAACTAATAAGATTGATGGAACTAGGATGTTGGATATCGAGTTCGGTATTAAGACTTTAAGTAACTTTATTAAGGGCTTCTCACTTGAACTGGCAAACATTTTAGATAATTTGGGTCTTAACTCTATAGAGAAGCTAAGGGGTAGAAGGGATCTTTTAATCGGTAAAGGCCTTTCAAGGGAGACCTTAGAAATTTTAGGGATAGAAGGTGAAGAAGAGGAGTTGCCCCCGAAGCTAGGGGAGCTTTGGAGTAAAAGGAGGAAGGTTTACCTTCACGAGTTAATTAATAAGGGTGATCCAGTGATCACGAGTATGGGTTCTACTGCACCCCCGGATGTTGAGAAACCGTCAAGAATAGTTGACTGGTTGAGGTCTGACGGTGCGCAAGTTACTAGACCTTCAATAGATCCGTACAGGGAGGATATAGATACTTCATTTTACTTGGCCCAAGGCAAGCTTTACTTGTCTTTGCCTATAATTTTTGACGTTTCCGAGGCAGATAAGGAAACTAAGGAGGCTTTAAGTTGGGCTTCTTTAGCCCTAAGTTCAGCCGTATTTTCAATTGAGACTGATCCTAAATATGCAGAAGTCACAATAAGTTCTGATGGTAACGGTTTCTTGACATGGAGTAAGAGTTATAAACCGTTCACTTACCTTTACTTGCCTTCAAGCTCTGATATTCTAGATGACGTCTCAGATTATAAAGGTGTTTACGGTTTCATTATTGATGAAGATTCTGGAAATGAGGACATAGAGGTGGTTATTTCCGAAGTGGATACTAAGTTAAAGAGTATGGGGGTTAGGAGGAGGTTTGATGTTATAGCTAAGTCCTCAAGGATAAGGGATTCTGGTGACGCATTTAAACTTGTAGCTCTGGGCGCTGACAGTGTAATAATGTCACACAAGGTGCTTGAAGTGGCTATAGGTGAAGGGAGTAAAGGCAGTCTCAAGGATAAGGCATTTAATTTGATTTCCGGTTTTAAGAAAGAGATAGCCCTCTTGGCTGGTGCTGCTGGCGTTTATAGTGTTCAATCCACTTTAACCGGTAATAGGGAACTATTAAGGGCTGTAAACCTAAATTCTTACGTGTTGAAGAAACTTAGGGTAAAGGCGGCGGGATCGTTATGATTCATCCTTCTGGTTGTGGGGTTTTAGGGGTTTTAAGGAAGAGAAATGCTCCGAAGATTAAAGGAGAAGCTGTTGTTAGGGCTATACAGAGAGTTAAGTATAGGGGTAGTGATAGAGGTGCCGGGTTTGCGGTTTTTGATTTGGACTCGTCTAATAAGTATTTTATAAAAGCGTTTTATGAGGGGGATCCGCAAACTTTAGAAAGGGTTTTGGAGGAACACGGGATAAAAGTTGATTCTAAGGAAGTTGAATTCGTTAGTGAGGATATTTGTGATTGTAAGTTTGAAATAACGCTTGATGACTTGACGAAGTTGAAAAAGTCCTTTAGGAATATTAATGAGATTTTATGGAAGAGTAAGAGTAGAGGTAGGCTTTATAGTTTTGGTTCTAGTCTGAGGGTTTATAAGGGGGTAGGCTATCCTCTGGATGTTGCGAGGATTTATAAGGTTGAGGAGATGGAGGGTGATTTATGGTTAGCACATACTAGACAACCGACTAATTCCCCGGGGCATTACCCTTACTGGTCTCATCCGTTCTCTTCATTTAATATTGCAATTGTTCATAACGGTGACGTAAGCTCTTTCGGAGCTAATCTTGAGTTCTTAATGGAGAGGGGTTGGGAGGGTTTTGTAGGGACTGACAGTGAGGTTATTGCTTTTCTATTTGAAGAGTTAATAAGTGAGGGTTTGACTGTTGAGGAGGCTGTCAAGATTCTTGTAAATCCGTCAAGGCGTTTTTCGCCTTTTGATAGTATTACCGATTATCACTATAGGAATGCTAGGCTTGACGGTCCTTTCACAGCAGTTATTGGTTACGATTCTGGTGATGATCTTTATCTCATAGCCCTAGCTGATAGGTCTAAGTTTAGGCCGGCAATTATAGGTGAGGATGAAAATCACTACTATGTTGCTAGCGAGGAGAATGAGATAAGGGAGATAAGTCCTAACGCTAGGGTCTGGACTTTAAAGCCTGGGTCTTATTTCATAGCCTCTCTAAAACGTGGTGTCATATCTTATGGGAGGGATGAAGAGGAGAGGCTTGCATTTTCTTCTCCTCCAATCTTCGTTCCTCAAAAATACGATATTAATGCCTTAAATGTGGAGTATAACGAGTTAAATAGGCTTATCGTTGAGGTGGCTAAGAAGAAGAGCGTTATTAATGTTGCAAACGTTATGGGGCATCGTTATATCGGTATTAGTTTTAAGCGTTACGGTGTTAGAAACATTAGGGTTAATTTATATGGTGTTGTTGGAAACGCTATGGCAAACTTAAATGAGGATAATGAGTTCTATGTCTACGGTAATGTTGCTGATGATTGCTGTGATACGATGCATGGGGGGAAAGTCGTTATTTATGGCGACGCCAGAGACGTCTTAGCTCAGACTTTCCAGAACGGTAAGATATTTGTTAAAGGTAATGCTGGTAATAGGGTTGGTATTCAGATGAGGGAGTATAAGGACAAGAGACCTTACCTAATTATAGGCGGTTTCGTTGATGACTATCTGGGCGAGTATATGGCTGGAGGTGTGATTATGGTTTTAGGTACTAATGTTAGGAGGGAGCCGGTAGGTAATTTCGTGGGTAGCGGTATGGTAGGTGGGAGGATTTATATAAGGGGTAAGGTTTCACCCTCAAAAATAGGTCTACAACCACCTAGATACGAGACGGTAAGGTTTTTGAAGGCTTTGTTACTTGAGGGTTTAATTACTACTGAGGAGTTTGAGGGTTTAAGAGATAAGGAGTATATTGAG
The DNA here is from genome assembly GCA_037389275.1 of Sulfolobaceae archaeon RB850M. Taxonomy (GTDB): domain Archaea; phylum Thermoproteota; class Thermoprotei_A; order Sulfolobales; family Sulfolobaceae; genus JAPYVG01. The sequence continues at coordinate 53,955 of JBBHKV010000077.1, read as the reverse complement.
ATCATGGATAAACTGGAGGGTAAGGCTAAGGAATACGCAAAGAGGTTATTTGAAGAGAAGGTCGGCATACCGACTTACGAATATAGGGAGTTAACTGATGAGGAATTTAAGGAGTTATCCCCGATTATAAGAGATTACTCTGAGGAAATGGGTAGTGATTACACCGAGTTGTTAAAGGAAAAGTTTACTGTGATTAAGGCTAGAAAGAAGTGATTTTAGTTTTTAAGTTATAAACTCGAATAGTATTATGGGTTGTTGTATTTTAGCAAAATTAAAGTAATTGGAAATAGTAGTGTTGCAGAGAAAATTAGGGACTTCTTATCCCAGTTAGGGTATTATGTAGTTGATGATGATGAAGAGGTTAGGGTTGTTGTTGGTTCTATCTCACGTGGATTAAAATATATTAACAAGAAGCCGGTTATTGTTGTCTCACCTTCAGGTAATTACGTAATCCCGCTACATAAAGAGGGTAGGGTTTCGTTTTTGGCCTCAATTATTGCTGACTTAATGGACTCCACTTTAGTACTTACCTCTAAATTTGCTGAGATGGGTTTATATAGTGTTCAAGAGTTTTCATGGATTAACGGCCTTTATTGGAAAAAGTATGAGAAGGTGAAGGAGGTAAATAAGAAGTTATTGGAAAAGGGTAGGGTTTCTGTTTACGTAGATGACCACGTGAAGAGGTACTATGTTCCTAAGGAGGGGGGCTATGTTATTTCAGAATATCCTTGTAATGCAGACATCATAATTGGGGGAGATGGTAGTTGTAGTGCACTTTACCTTTATCCATATAAGGTTGTGGTAGGTTTGAAATATATTTCACCTATGCCTTTGGAGGTGATATTATACAGTATTAAGCTTACTTTAAAATCAATTTACTTGAACGAGAACAGGCTTGACGTTATAGTTTCATCTATTGGTGATAGGAGGCTTTTGGAGTTAGCTAAGCTGTTTAATGCTGAAGTGGTTAAAGTGAGTGGTGATACTTGCGAGTCTCTACTCCTTCAATACGGTGGTAAGATCATCCTAAAAGGAGTTAAAAGGGCTTTTGGATTAGAAACTTGTTTGGGTGTGGCACAAGTTGAAGGTTTATAATGAAGTTTTAGATGATTACGTTGAAATCAAGACACCAATAGAGAGAATAGTGAGTTTGGATCCGGCAACTACAGAAACAATTTTTCTTTTAGCTTTGGGGGATAAAGTTATTGCAACTGATGCATTTAGCTATAGACCAGAAGAGGCGAGGAAAAAACCTAAAATAGGTAGTTATACTCATGTTAATTTAGATTTTTTAAGGGATAACAAACCAGATATTATTTTTACTACTATGGGCGCTCAGAAGTTTCTCACTAAGAAATTGATAGATGAGGGGTTTACAGTTTACCCAGTCCCAGTCCCCACCTCAGTTTCTAAGATACTTGATAATGTATTATTAGTGTCTTTAGTATTAGGCGTTCACGACAAGGGAAGGGAGCTTTACTCAATTCTTTTGTCTGAGATTAACAAGTACAGAAGGAATGTTGATAAGAGGGTTAAGGTGTATATTGAGTTTGATTTAGGCGGTCCTATTACTGCGGGGTTTCCTTCTCATGTCAGTGATGCGGTTTATATTGTTGGTGGTATCAACATTTTTGATGATAACCCTAACGCGTATTTTACACCGTCCGATGATGAGGTAATAAGGAGGAACCCAGATGTTGTTATTTACGAACCTAAAAGGCTTACCGATTATGAAAAGGAAAGGTTTTTACTAAAACTTAAGGAGAGGGGGTTAGAGGCTTTATCTAAGAAGGTAGTGTTCACTAAGGGAGATTTCTTAGCGCATCAAGGGCCTAGTTTTATTACTGAAGGGCTGAGTTTCTTATATTCGGTTTTAACCAAAATTCATTATAGGCAGTAATATGAAACAGAATAGAAAGAGTTGAATTTATATCTTTTAGATACATAAAAAGTTTACAGATTTGTATAGACACATTTACCTCTTTTTTGTGATTTTATTTACAGCTGAGGAAATCTTTCTGCCCAAAAGAGTCTTTATAATAGAATATCCAGCTATAACTACTCCTAAGGCCATAAAGAATTCTGTTACCGTGGATATAATACCAGAATATGTATAGAATTCATTCAAATGGGAATATGGTAATACTGCATAATGTACGTTTACGTATTGTTGGTTAGGTGTTGGGTTATTTAGTGCAACAATATAATTTCCCGGATTTACTTCTATTGCTATATATCCACTATTGTTTCCGATCAATGTTAGTCTATTGTTAAAAACATATACATTAACATTACTTGAATTTGTGATTACATACACTGTATTATTATAATTATTAGCTGTCAAATTAACTATTTTTATTGTTGATTGTGGTGGCACTTCTATTTTATTTTCATGAGAAATTAATGCGGTGTCAATTTCATGGTAATAGGGTAAGTATAAAGGCATTGCAATATATAGTGCGAATGAAATGAAAAATATTAATAAGCCCACGATTATTAGTAGTAAATTTTTCGACATCATAACGTTTTAAACTAACCCAAAGCTTAAATTCTTATATTTTAATCATTGCCTATGCAAGGTGTTTACGAAATCTGTTGAGGTGTTGGATACAACATTAAGGGATGGGGCACAGGCAGCTAATGTATCCTTTACTTTAAATGATAAAATAAGGATAGCACTACTTTTGGATGAATTAGGGATAGATTATATTGAAGGAGGTTGGCCTGGATCAAATCCAAAGGATGAGGAGTTCTTTAAAGAGATAAAGAAGTACTCCTTATCACATTCTAAGATAGCTGCCTTCGGAAGTACTAGGAGGAAAGAGTTTAGTGCGGATAAAGACCCTAGTTTAAATGCTATTATAAAATCAGATGTAGATGTTGCTGTGATATTCGGTAAGTCATGGGATTTACATGTGAAAGAAGTACTAAAGGTATCATTAGAAGATAATTTAGACCTAGTCTATGACAGTATCTCGTATCTTAAATCCCACGGTATGAAGGTAATATTTGATGCGGAACACTTTTATCAAGGCTACAAGGAAAATAAGGAGTATGCTCTTCAAGTATTAAAAACTGCAGAAAGTGCAAAAGTAGACGTTTTGGTTTTAGCAGATACTAACGGGGGGTCTCTACCCCATGAAGTTTACGAAATTACAAGCGAAGTTGCGAAAAATGTTAAGACTACTATAGGGCTTCATATGCATAATGATTCTGGTTGTGCTGTGGCTAATACTCTAATGGGTGTTTTAGCTGGGGCTAGGCATGTACAAGGTACTATAAATGGAATTGGGGAGAGGACTGGGAATGCTGATTTAATACAAATTATACCCAATTTATCGTTAAAGATGGGGTTCAAGGTTTTAAAAGGTAATGATGGCCTTAAGAAACTTAAGGAAGTCTCTAGGATTGTTTATGAGCTTGCCGGTTTACATCCTAATCCATATCAACCTTATGTAGGCGATTTTGCTTTCGCCCATAAGGCTGGGGTTCATGCTGATGCCGTAATGAAGGTTACAAGGGCTTATGAACACATTGATCCTTCTTTAGTAGGAAATACAAGGAGGTTTGTAATTTCTGAACTTTCTGGTACTTCCAATTTGCTTACTTACTTAGACTCCCTTGGTTTAAAGATAGATAAGAAGGATCAGAGGTTGAAGAATGCACTCCAAAAGATTAAGGAGTTAGAAAATAGAGGTTATAGTTTTGATTTAGCACCTGCATCTGCCCTCTTAGTGGTTATGAAAGAGATCGGTCTTTACAAGGAGTTAATAAATGTTGAATATTGGAAAGTGATTAACGAAAAAGACTTGGCAATAGCTGTCGTTAAGGTTAATGGGAACTTAGAGGTTGCCGAAGGCGTTGGGCCAGTGCATGCGGTTGACATAGCTTTAAGGAAAGCTTTACAAAAAGTTTACCCAGAACTTTCTAACGTTAAGCTCACTGATTACCGTGTAATTCTACCCAGTGAAATCAAAAATACTGAAAGTGTTGTTAGGGTTACTATTGAGTTCACTGACGGTAAGATTAGCTGGAGGACTGAAGGTGTTTCAACTAGCGTTATTGAGGCTAGTGTAATAGCTCTGATCGACGGGCTTGATTATTATCTTCAGTACAAGAAGTTAAAAGCGGAAAAGATTATTAATTAATATGCATTCATGGGATCCAGGGGGAGCGACTGAAAGTAAAAGTAAGTTATATATTTATCTAAGGTTTCTGAGGATAGAACAGACGTTTTTCAGTTTGCCAATGGCGTATTTAGGTGCCTTTGTTGCAATCAAAAGAATCCCGCCAATTCCTATTTTAATATTAATTTTCCTTTCTTTATTCTTTTTGAGGACTGCTGGGATGACTAATGATAATTTGGCTGATAGGGAGATAGATGCTAGAAATCCTAGGACGAGGACAAGGCCTTTAGTTACCGGGAAAATTAGTGTTAAAGAAGCTAAAATCATAATTGCATTATCTTTGGTACTTTTCTTTATTTCAGCACATTTCGTGAACTTTTATGCATTCATTTTATCACCGTTAGTAGCCTTAGTCGTAATGAGTTATCCTTATATGAAAAGGTATACCGCGTTTGCTAACTATCATTTAGCTAGTATTCAAGGTTTAGCAGTGTTCAGTGGGGCTGTGGCGGTTTTAGGTTTATATTACAACTCTTTCGTTCAAGTTATGGAGGGAATTCCGTGGTTTTTCGTTATCGCAACTATATTTTGGGCTGTAGGGTTTGATTTATATAATCACATCCCAGATGCGGAGTTCGATAAGTCAATGGGGTTACATAGTTTTGCTGTATTATTAGGCAATAAAGCTTTGCCGTTTGCCGGGCTAAACCAACTGATCTCAGTCGTGTTAGCGTTTTTGGGTGATTGGTTTTATCATTTAGGAATTATTGCTTATATTGCAACTGTGTTACATGGCTTAATAATGTTATATGCGTTTTACTTAGCTAATAAGGGGAATTTCGGTAAGGCGTTCTATTACAATATTTACTCATCAGTAGTGTTAGGAATAGGAGTAATAATTGATATAGCTGTGTGAGCAGTATCGGCAATTCCAGTGAGTTATTCATCGTCAGCCTCGGGTTCTCTCTTCACCAATAAGTATAGGGCGGGCCTCATCACCAATTTAAACCAGCACTTTTACACTTATCACCCCAGCCGCTCTTTAAACCCTCAATAATAATGTTCAAGTACTCTTCCGTAGGTTTGTGTTCTTCTCCCGGGGAAGAGACGTATACATATGCATAATACTCCTTCCCTATGTTGTCTTTTACTTTTACTACATCCCTAATATATTTTATTAAATGTTGTTCAGCTTTATCTAGTGCGTTTAACTCATTTTCGAGCATTACGTATATATAACCACAAACTTTACCTCCCTTTTCTTCTTTTAAGTTAGCACAGTAACCCCATCTACAAGGGGTATCAAATATTATTTTATAATCTTCTAAAATCGCTGGAATCTTCTTTAGAATAGTCCTTACTCCTCTTTGAAGTAAAACCTTTTCGTTAGTGTTTTCCGCATACGCAAAATAGTTTACGAGTACTGGCATTCCTACATATTTTGCGTAATCTCCTTCATCTATTACCTCTCTCCCAGAAATGTCTTGATTATATACGTAAATGTTAACGTTATCTAGGTAATATCTCCTTTTTGGATCAAAATAGACTCTAATTTTTTCTCTAACATATAGGTCTGATGGACTTCCAGTGTAATCTTCAACCTCATCAAGTTTTCTAAGTAATTCATCATCTATTTCATAAACTTCCCCGTAAATTACACCATCACCTTTCACTACGCCAGGATAAGCCCCTAGGTCATACATTTTAAAACCTTCAGTAAAAGCTAGTCCTACAAATCTGCTATTTTTCAAAAAATGGTTTAGTTCAAATCCAAATCTTAACGAACCGTAGACGAATATATAAGTAATTTTAACCACCTCCGCCACTGATGTAATCTAACCATAACTGGAGTTCGTCTTCACTTAAGTTTTTCCTATTGTTACCTTTTACAATTTCAGCCTTAATAATTTCCACCTCTTCCCCTTTTATTTCCCCATGAATCTCTATTATAGGCATTTCCTCCTCCCCTACATCAATTCCACCAGCTTCAGAAATAGATGGGGGAGTATAATAGATCGTTAGCTTACTTCCTTCTACTACTACTGAGTAATTTGGTTGATTTTTAAGTTCTATCACCTTATTAAGATTTAATTTTAGCACGTGTATATTTTTTGACTATTAGTTTAAAATTATCCATTCCAACTACAATTATTTCCTCATCCTTAGCTATATATTCGTCGCTTATAGCCTTCCAATACTCCCCTTCAACTATTACGTAACCCTCTTTGCCCGGTACTAAATCGTCTACTGCTTTCCCTATTTTACCAATATAAGTGTAAATATTTCTACCGCGCGTTTTCCAAATAACATAAAAAATTCTATATGAAATATAACCTACAATTGCTAGCGATGGTACTGCAACTATGGGGTTTTGGTATTGTCCAGTAAGTACTAAAAGTAATATGACTACTACTATGATAATTACTGGAATTGCAATATGGCTTACCATAATATTTAATAGTAGTCTGGGGAAAATAATGTTAATGAAAATTGTAGTTCTCGCTTTACTCTTATTATTAATTGCTCCTAGTGGCCTAATAGCGTTTTCCCAACCTGTTACGATATCTTACCCTATGGGGGTTTCATTTTTCTCTCCATTTACAATTTATTACACAAATGGAGTAGTAGGCGTTGTAAATATAACTAATATGTTTATAGGAGATTCTTATCTTCCTAATGGGCAATTCCTAACTCAAGGGAATATGTCCTTACAGCTTAACGCAATGGTTTACGGTAAATATTGGGCGCAAGACGTTATTCTCTTCCATCAAATAAATAATACTTACTTTTCCACCACTTTAGTTTTAAATCTGTGGGATTTAGAAGGGCCTTTTACCACTACTTTCCCTAAAGGTAATGTTAGCGTGTATCAGGGCTTAGGAGTTCTTTGCTATATAGGCCCTACGTTTACAGTAAATTTACCTATTAATATAGAGCTCTTTATGGTAATCAATTCCACTTCATTATCCTTCGGATATTATATCAACGGTCATAAGGGTATTTATTATACTGCCCCGATAGGTGGACAATTCCAGATTGGAGGTTACTCTATTGCGGGTGTACCTAACGACTTAGAATTTGTCTTTGGAGGTCCGGGGGGAGGTAGCTATGTTAAGGCCTTCGTTTACGGAAGCATGAACTTATATATACTTCAAAACGGTAATCTGCAAATAGTGCCTTACGCATTGTCGGTAGGCTTTGACACTGCCGAGAGTGTAGTTGGTATATCTTCTAATGCTGATCTAAGTAATTTATGGTCACCTTACGTAACTCTCTCCGCTGGAAGTGACGACTTACAAGTATTATGGCCTGTGAAGCCGGCTCTTAATGTGATTCATAAGAACTCTTCCGTCATAGTTAATTTGAGTTATAATGGGAAACCTATTCCATGGCAAAATATTGAACTGGAGACTTTAAGTATAACCGGTCTTCAAGTTTCATCCACTGGCGTTACAAACTCCTCTGGTTACACTGTTTTAAATACTAATTCAAGTGTTTTCGTAGTTTATTATCCCGGGAATTTCACCTTAGCCTCTACGTATTACATCTCAGTACCGTATCTTTCTAATTTTGTTTCTGATATAGAATCAGCATATAATACTTTAGTCAACTTTATCACACACTATAACTTTAAACACGCTATTGTGTCCTTTTTTGGTAACGTGAAAAATAACGTTGTTTACAGCAATAAGGTTGCAGTAAATTACGTAATTTTAGAATATATTCTCAGTTTTATATGTGGCGTTATTATTTCAGCTATACTACTAAAATTTAAACGCTGAATACATAAATATTATTGTATGGTATCAGTTGCTGATATAATAGGAATAGTGTTTCTGCTGATTATTGTTATAATACTGTTAGCCTTATCCCTTAGGGTTGTAGCCGAATGGCAGAGAGCTGTAGTGCTTAGGTTGGGAAGGGTATTAGGCGTTAAAGGTCCGGGAATAATAACTTTAATACCTTTTGTAGATAAGCCTTTACTAGTAGATTTAAGAATCGTTACCGTGGATGTCCCCCCGCAAACTATAGTCACTAAGGATAACGTTACTGTCACTATAGATGCCGTAGTTTACTACAAAGTAATTGATCCCCTAAAAGTGATAGTGACGGTAAGTAATTACCAATTAGCTGTACTTAATCTAGCTCAAACTTCATTAAGGGATATAATAGGACAAATGGAGTTGGATGAGATTCTATCTAAGAGAGAGGAAATAAACAAAAAATTGCAGTCAATTTTAGATGAAGTAACAGAAGGCTGGGGAATTAAAGTGACTCAAGTCACTGTGAGGGATATAAGATTATCACCAGAGTTGCTCTCAGCGATGGCCGAACAAGCTAAGGCAGAAAGGCTAAGGAGGGCTAAGATAATTTTAAGTGAAGGAGAAAAACAAGCCTCCACAATTTTAGCTGAGGCTTCCCAATCTTATCAAAACAACCCAATAGCGTTACAGCTGAGATTCTTAGAAATGCTCTCAGATATTTCTCAGAGAGGTAATATGGTAATCGTAGTCCCAGCTGGGCAAGAGTTCTTCGCTACTTTATCAACTCTTAAAGTTGTAAAATCTTTGCAATCATCAGCTGGACCAGGATAAATCATTAAGTCATTGGAATTTTTTATCTCATCATCGTAATATACTATTCGTGGGGGTTAAAATGGATATACGGGAGGAAGTGCTGATAAGACTAAAAGAAGCTGTAGACTTGTTTATAAGTTACGATAAGGCTTACTTATTAATTCCAGAGATTAGGACTAATATTGGTTATGCATTACCAGATGCAAAAACAAGTGATGAAGTAGCCGCAATTCCAGGTAGGTTGACCGTAGCTTTTAATAAGGTAATTTATTGTTTACCTCCGGCATTTGGTGCCTCTGATCATGTTGCTAGAGTGATCATAACGGCTATGAAATACGATAAGAGGATGAGAAGTGCAATAAATTTAAAGTATTACAAAGAGATTGTAGACTCCCTTCCTTCAAATAACACTTTTATATTTGATAGGAGCAGTGAGCCGGAAGAGAGTAGGAGTAAGGAACATCACACCATGAATTTTATGGTAGAATCGGCTTATAAGAAGCTTGGGAAAATACCTAATTATATAGTTGATATTGGTGATTTTGGAAAGGAGCCTTCGATTTATGTTATTGATGAAGATCCTAAAAAGGTTGTGGAAAAAAGTCTGAAACTCATAGACTATATAAAGAGGTTTGAATGATCTTACTTTTTGAATATTTCTTCTATGTTCTTCTTGCATCCTTCTATGATGTTTAGAATTTTTTCGACTTTTTGATCATCGAGTTTATCTCTATTATTATATATGACTAAACCTATTTCGAACAGCGAGTCTACTAATTTCTTTTTTACCGGATTGTTTTGAATCAAATCTTTTTCAGCCTTAATCTCTTCGAATTTTTTCCTTCCTTCTTCAGTTAAAGAATAAATCTTTTTACCGTCTTTTTCCTCAACCTTTACATACCCTTGTTTTATTAACCCCCTTAAAATCGGATAAATCGACCCAGTACTAGGCTTATATAACCCGTTAGTTTTCGCGTTAATGCTCTTGATAATTTCATAAACGTACATAGGTTTTTCTTGCAGTAAAGAAAGTATCATAAACTTTAGTGCCCCTCTCTTCATTCGCTCTAGCGATATTCGTTTCATCTATTATATTTAGGATTTTCAAATTAAAAATAATTTTAGGTTATCCCAAAATCCTACTATTCCTAAAGTAACTTTATATTCTAATTAAGATAGTTTACTAAATATGAAACAAAGTAGAACAGTTGTTATAGGAGCGGGAAACGCTGGTAGTGTAGTGGCAAATTCTCTTTCAAAGAGAGGTTTAAGTGTAACAGTGATTGAACCGTCAGAATACCATTTATACCAGCCTGGGCTAGTTGACGTAATTGTGGGCGATGAAAGACCCGAGAGTGTTATTAAACCTATAAATGAGGTTCTAGATCCACATATTGAATTAGTGAAGGATAGGGCTATAAAAGTATTACCAGAAGAGAGGAAAGTAATAACTAGTACTGGTAAAGAAATAAATTACGACTATCTAGTAATCTCACCAGGGGTTCAAAACGTAAAAGGTAAGTTACCGGCATTTCACACTCTCGATGAAGCTATAAATCTCAAGAAAATGGTTGAAAGTTTTGAGGGGAAGAACATAATAGTAGGCTATTACGGAATTATCAAGTGTCCAGCTGCTCCTTTTGAACTCGCATTTTTATTAAAACAGAAGTTTCCAAAAGCTAAAGTAACGTTACTCAACCCAGTTTCTCAACCTCCAGAATTACAGAAGCCTATGGCTGAAAAATTAGGTAAAAGAAGTAGTGAGCTAAACGTAGAAGTGATTAGAGGTGCGAAAATTAGGGACGTTGATACTCAATATAAGGTAATCGAAATAGAGGATGGCCAAAGACTCAAGTACGATTTAGCATTAATAGATACTCCTATTAAAGTAGGTAATGAGTTCTCTAATTTAGTTGATAATTCTGGCTTTATTCCAGTAGACAAACAAAGTTTACAATTAAGAGGATATGATGATGTTTATGTCATAGGTGATGCTACTAATATCATGTTACCTCCTAAGACTGGTGCCATTGCCCATTACGAAGCTCTACACGTAGTTAAGAGTATAGTAAATAAAATTTATGGTTACGGTAAGGTTCAATTTGATGGTAGTGCTATGTGTGCTGTTTATGGTGGTGAAGGTGACGGGTTTTTTGTATATATGAATTATAGTAAGAGTAAGGCTTTTGGGCCTAGCCCAGTTTTCAGAAGTGCGAAAAAAGCGTTTCAAAGTCTTTACTGGCTCTCTTTAAAAGGCGTAATAGATCCGTTTTTGGAGTTTTCTAAAAGGTTCCTCAGCGGTGGTCCTTAACTCATCGCTCGTTAGTGCTCGGCGTCATCATCAGCTAAGGAGCGTTCTTCACCAATCTGATTCTTCCCACTTCATCATATCAGAAAATGCGGGTCAGCTCACCTATCGCTAGGGGTGGAACCTCCTCATCTAAAAGAGTTTTTAATTTGGGAGTAGAGAGTATTTTGATGTTATTAGATGATATGATTGATGAATTAAAATTTTCGCTTAAAGGTAAAAAAGTAATTAACGCTTGTGTAGGTATATCATATACTTCAGTGTTATTAAGCGATAATAGTATGGGGATTTCCCACACAATTATTGATGGAGAAAACTCCTTAAGCGGTGAAATATTAGGGCAAGACTTAGAATATTTAACGGAGAACTTAAAGTCTAATTCATTGGAAAGAGGAATTACAGTAGCTATATTAAACGCCGTAAGCAATATGGAAAATTACGAAACTGGGGATCCTCTAGATTTGTTAGAGGGAAATAAGCTTTGTTTATTCGGTTTTTCTCCGACTATAGAGACTACTAAGTTTTCATCAGTTATTATTTACGATTTTTCAAACCCCTCTCCTCAGACAATGGGTAAAGTTATTGTTAAACCCTTCTCTTCCTTGGTTAATGAGGTTTGCAATACTGCTGTAATCTTCGGCTCAGCGTTAGTATTAGGTCATACTGAGAAAATACTAAAATCAGTTTCTGCTGACCATTTAATTCTTTCCGGGATCTCTTCAGTTTATGCACCTTCTACTTTACGCAGTTACGGGTTTGAATATGTAGGCAAGGTTGTACCATTAGATAAGATTAGGGCTTTTAGAATTATATGTGAAGGTGGGGTCGGAAGACAACTCTCAAAATATATTGGCAAGATATATAAGAAATTATAATTCGCTTTTTATTTCGCTGATATCCTTATAACAGTTGTCCTTATATCTTAATTCCTCATCTGGGCAACCGTTTTCTTTTACTACCTCAACTCTTAAATCCTGGATTGGTTTCTTAGCCTTTATCAATTCATTTAACTTGACATAACTTATGGCAATTCTTGATAGTACCCTTATATCATCTCCTAGAGTATAACTAATGTTCATAGCCTTTTTAGCGTTCTCTTTATACCTGGTATCGTTTACTATTGCCCATAGCTTAGCAAAGAAAATTGAGGCTTCTGCATTAGCTAAGGGTTCGTAAACTATGTATGAAGTTATAAGATCCTCATTTATTGAATCCCTAAAGCCTATAGAGGTTGAGAGAGTTTTATCTATGTATTCAGCTATTTTCTTTGCCATATTAAGGTAAGTCTCATCGAAAGTCTTTTGATAGAGGGATATAAGTGCTTCTCCAGCTAAAGCCTCATCAATCAATAGTCCTTTTACCTCTTTCCTATTACTCCTATATACTTTTCCCTCCTCATCAATTCTCTTCAACAGCTCTTCCTTTGTAGCCTCATCAATTCCTAAAATTATGCTGACCGCTAAATTACTAGTATAAGTATAGTCAAGCTGGGGTTTTTCACTTGTGAGCAAATATTTTGCTAAAGGATCTACGGGTTTTGCGATATCGAGAACTTTTACGTATTCCTTATGAATTGAGGAGTAAAATTTAAGGAACTCTACAGCTCTAAAATCTACTGGGTTTCCGTCTAATACATAGTTTATAATATCATAAAAATCCACGGGATTAACTTCTTCTACTTCTTTAGGCTCTTGGTACTCTAAGGGTTTTAGTTTATCTCTTTTATAATAAATCTCTTCTAATTTATCTTCTATATATTCCGTGTTTGTGGACTCTATTATGGCTAATAATTGTCCTTTAGGGTTAACTATACTAATAGTTGGTACAATTCCTCTAGTAAGCCTTACTGAATACTGCAAATGTTCTATTGCATTAAATTTAAAGATATAATACTTCTGTTTCACAATGTTCATATCTTTGATTTTTTCAAACAATTTTTCGCACTCCTCGCAGTTATCAGTTGTAAAGAAGATCGCTATTAATTTATCATAGAACTTAGCGTCCGCGAATGTTTTTTCTGGTATCACAGTTACCGTAATGCTTATTATAATTTAATAACTTTCTCCTTTTGATGAGCAGACCCCAGACTAAATGGAACTGCGGTCTCTGTGGAAATCCAATATATTGGGACGAGTTGTTCACATTCCTATCTAATAAGGCAGTAGTGCACTATACATGCCTTAGAGAAAAAGCACTAAAAACAAGCAAAATAGGAGAGGAAACTATGAGAATAGTTTTAGATTCGTTAGAGGACGAATTAAATAAAATAGTAGTCTACAAGCAAAGGATTGCAAAAGTGGGCGAAAATGAGGAGATTAAAAAAGTACTAGACCAAACTGAGAAAGATGCAGAGAAAAACGCTGCTTTACTAACAAGGTTGGTGGAAAAACTAAGTAGTGTAGTAAGCTAATTCTATACGTTAACTAATTTTTTAAGCTTTTTCTTATTTTAAAAGGATTTCCTCGTGATAATATTGCATGGGCAGTGTTTAAAATTTTCAATATACAAAAGTTATGTAAATGAAAGTTGAACTCGTATCGTATACAAAAGACGGTGAAAGGGTAGTTGCTGTTGCATCAAAGATGAGTAGGTCTAGGAAGGGTTGGGATTACCATTGGCAAAACATGACCGATGAGGAGGTCGAGGAGTGGATTAGGGACGCGATAATTCACGGGTACTGGTCTGTGCTTGAACATTCAGTTTACACTTTTTCTATCGAGGGTATCTCCAGGGTAACTTCACACCAGTTGGTGAGGCATCGTATCGCTTCGTACACCCAAATGAGCCACCGCTTTGCTAAGCCCGTGGATGAATATTATAAGCCCGTTATACCTCCTTCCGCAGAAAGGAGGGCAAAGGATGTCGTTGAGGAGGCATATATGGATGCGTATAACCACTACTACAAACTCTTGGAGGCGGGAGTACCAGAGGAAGACGCCCGTTACGTCTTACCTAACGGCGTAAACACCAACATCATCGTGACTATGAACGCACGAGAACTTTACAACTTCTTCGCCCTGCGTTTATGTTCGAGGGCACAGTGGGAGATACGCCAAGTGGCGTGGAAGATGCTAGAGGAGGTGAAGAAAGTACACCCCAGGCTGTTCCGTTATGCTGGGCCGAATTGTATTATCCACGAGAACTTCATTAGGGAGACACCGATAACACTCGAGGAAGTGATGAATGGTAATGTTGAGTTTATATCCCAGCGTTGTATTGAGGGTGTATACAAAGATGGTATAATTAAGTGTATAAGAAATGCAAAAAGTATTAGTAACGTTTAAAAAGTATTTGCTAACGTTAAGCGCTAATATTTTTAGTTTATATTAATTTTTCTAATCACTTAAAAGATAAGTATTTTAGGAAACAAAACGGTATTAAGTTGATGGCTTTTACCCAAGCAATGTTAGCTTTCGGTCTCCCTACGATTTTATTCCTATTGGCCGGTTATGGCGGTTATAAAATTCTTTCATTAGCGGTTGAAGGTAAGTTTAATCCTTTGAAGGTGAGTAGGTTTGAGGCCGGAAATATCCCTTTTGGAGAAGGTAGATTATGGTACCCATTACAGTACTATGGGTACTTGTTAGTTTATACTTCCATAGAACCTATTATAGTAATCCTTCTTGCAATTGCTGAGGCTTCGTATTATTCTTCATTTATACTCTTTAGGAATCTGCTAATATTAATAACCTCAATGATAGTTCTACTATATCCAGTATTGTACTATGCTGTAAAGCAAGTAAATGTAATAGAGTATTGGTTAATGAGGAGGTGAATTTAGTTGTCTACACAACAGCAACAATCAGTTCAACAGTCTCAATTAGCTAAGATAATTCAAGATTTAATAACTAAGTTTAAAGTAACTGGCAAGGCAGAGTCTGATAGGAGAGGCTATATAGAAGTAAGCAAGGATAAAATACTTGAAGTTGCAAAATATTTAAAAGAGTTAGGCTTTGACCACGTTAAGAGTGTAACGGGGATTGACTATCCCGAAAAAGAGGAATTTGAGGTGGTTTATCACGTTTCTTCTTATTCTGACCTTGAATTAGCTAAAACTATTTTGGCTGTAAAGACTAAAACAAGTTATAAAGATCCGAAAGTTCCTTCCTTATATAGCATTTGGGAAAGCGTTTGGACTGGTGAGAGAGAGACTTATGAAATGCTCGGTATAATATTTAATGGCCACCCCGATCTAAGGAGATTATTCCTAGATGAGGATTTTGAAGGAGTTCATCCGTTAAGAAAGAGCTTTAAAGTAAAACAGGAGGGGTTATTTGTTGACAAATCCTCTTGAGCAAGCGGGAGGCTTTGAGGTAGAAATCGTACCGATTAGGGGAGAGCTTAACGTAGGACCACAGCATCCAGGCTCTGGGCATATGAGGATTTATGTTAAACTTAACGGTGACATAATTGAAGACGTTGATTTAGACGTGGGTTATGTTCACAGGGCCGTTGAGAAATTAAGTGAAATAAGAACTTATATGCAATTAATACCATTAGTAGAAAGGCCAGCTATACTGGACTCTATCCATATGAACTTAGGTTATATAATTGCTGTAGAGAAGATTTTAGGAGTTGATGTTCCAGAGAGGGCTCAATACTTAAGGACTTTAGCTGCAGAAGTAAATAGGATAGCGAGTCATCTCTATGGTGTTGGCATCCTTGCAATATTTTTGGGCCATTCTACAGGGTTTATGTGGGGTTTTGGTGACAGAGAGGTCTGGGTAGAAATTTTGCAAGCTTTAACTGGTGCTAGGGTTACAAATTCGTATATAATCCCTGGAGGAGTTAGGAGAGACCTAACACCAGCAATAAAGGAGATGATAGAAAAAGCTATTGCATACCAGAGGAGGAAGTTAAAAGATTGGTACAAGATTTTTGTTAGAAACCCAAATATTAGGAGTAGACTGGAAAATGTCGGAGTTATGAGTAAAGAAAATGCTATAAAATGGGGTGCTGTAGGCCCTAATTTAAGGGCTTCTGGAGTATATTATGATGTTAGGAAGATAGAGCCATACGCTGCTTATGACAAAGTAGATTTCGAGATACCAGTTTATAAGGAGGGTGATGCTTATGCTAGATTACTCGTTAGGTTTGAGGAAGTTGAGCAAAGTATGAGGATTTTAGAACATGTTATAAAGCAAATACCAGAAGGTAGCATATTAAGTGATAGGTTCTTTAAACAAATACCCCCAACTAGACTAAAGAAGTGGTGGGAGGGGCAAAAGAAGGTAGTTTTCCCCGGCTATTACGCGTCCTTTAGACCTCCTAAAGGAGAAGCTGTGAGTAGAGTAGAAGCGGCTAGGGGTGAGTTAGTTTACTATGTTGTGAGTGACGGTTCGCCTAAACCTTATAGGTTAAGGATGATAACTCCCTCATATCGCATGATATATGTTTTTAAACAATTAGCTAAAGGCGCAAGGTATGCGGATTTAGTTGCGATTTATGGTAGTTTAGATTATTTCCCTCCGGAGGCTGATAGGTAATGAACTTGTTATGGGATATTAGATATTATCTCTTTTATCCCTCATTTTTTGTCACAATCATATTCCCCGGACTGATATTTACAACCATAATACTCTTATTAACGATTTGGTTTGAGAGAAAGGCCGCTGCTAGAGTTCAGATGAGAATAGGACCATTATATGTCTCCAGAAGGGTTGGGGGGATATTACAACTTGTTGCAGACGCTCTGAGATTAGTGTTTTCTGAAATAATAATCCCCAATGGTGTGAATCCTACACTTTACGTTATAGCACCAATAATTCCATTAATTTTCAGCTTTTTACCTATGGCAGTTATACCGTTCTCTTCAATTCCTCCACAAGGTTCGATTTTTTCAGTATACAGTAAAGCGTTCTACGATCAAGAAATAGATCAGGGAGTGTTAGTGGGGTATTTTATACAATATAATATGATAGTTGCCCTAGCAATATTAGCAGTTATACCAATTTTTATATTACTTCAAGCGTGGAGTACTAATAACAGGTTTGCAATTTTAGCATCTGTAAGGGAGGCATTACTTTCTGTCTCTTATGATGTTTTAATAGTTATTTCTGTGGTTGCTATAGCTATAGAATATCACACATTAGATATTGCTAAAGTAGTGGAGAGTGGGATCCCGGGAATAGTGGCAAACCCCTTGGCTGCTCTTGTCTTTCTAGTGGGGATGTTAATGGGAACCGGAAGGTTTCCGTTTGATATCGTAGAAGCTGACAGTGAGCTAGTTGTAGGCCCTGCAACGGAATATAGTGGATTTTTGTTTATTTTGGCCATGGGAGGAGGATATATAGCTACTTTCACGTATTCTTTTATTTTCTCTGACCTATTCTTGGGCGGTTGGCTACCATTATCCGGCTTACCCGGTGCTCTAATTACAAGTATAAAGGCGATTATAGTCTTGTGGTTTGCGGTATTCCTAAGGGGCGTTTATGGTAGATATAGGTTAGATCAAGCCTTAAGGGGGTCTTGGAAGTACCTCCTTCCCGTAGCATTTGCATCTCTAATTTTAGGTTTGGTGGTGGGTGAAGTATGGATAAAGTAAAAGAATATAAAAAAGAGAATCCATTCAGACTATTCGCAGACCATTTACAAGCCGTAGGTACTGGAATAAAATATATGATATCGCCACAAAGAATAACACTGAAATACCCAGACGAAACATTGTCCTTACCTACTAATTATAGGGGCATGATAAGGCTTTACAAAGATGTATGTATAGGATGTACCCTTTGTGCTCTAATTTGCCCAGCTGATGCGATGAAAATGACTACTGACGGAGGTAAAAAATTACCAAGTATAAATTACGGTAGATGTGTATTTTGCGGTTTTTGTGTAGATGTTTGCCCAGTGGATGCATTAAAGGAAACCAGAGTTCACGATGCTATATTTACAAATAGGAGGGATCTAGTTTTTAGGCCCGATAGATTTGGTAAAGACTTTGAAGAGCAGCCACCGTCAGAAAAAGTTGTAAGGAAGATGAGGACTGTAATAGATGAGAAGAAGGGGATAAAATATGTCCCTGACGAATGAAATTCAATACGGGCTGTTTATTCTCTTTTCAGTAATTTCTATAGCGTCAGCCATATTCATAGTAAGGCAAAAAAACGTTTTTTACTCTTCTATAGCATTAGCATTTCTAGGAATATCCGTTGCGGTACTTATAGCTTTGATTAACCCCTCAGCATACGCTTTCTATTCCGCGTTCCACTTCTTACTTTACGTAGGTTCAGCTGTAGTGTTTTTATCAATTTCACTGCTCGTTTTTAAGACCTTAACTGTAAAGGAAATAAATGTCCCTTGGGCTGGGATTACTGCGGTAGTTACTGGGGCAATATTATTTCTCATTCTTATAGTTACATTTTATAATACACCTACAGTAAGCAAGGGGCTGACATTTAACCTTCAGAGTTTTGCTAATATCTTCCTCGAGAAATACTGGTTTCCCGCCTTGATAATTATTATAGCATTACTCACTACAATGATTGAGGCCCTCTCATTAGCCAGAGGTGAGAAAGGATGATTTTAGGTTATATGGGTTTAGTAGTTTCTCTTATACTAATCTCAGTAGGAGTTTACGGGTTACTTAATAGTAGGAATCTAGTTAGGATACTACTATCATCAGAAATAATAGTTAATGCATCAATATTGATTATTTTTTCGGCCTCATCTCTTATAGGAAGAGTTTATCTACCAATATACTTCTCTATTTTCGCAATTTCTATGGCTCTAGTTGAAATTGTGGTTGCTTTTGCAGTTATTTTCCTTTATTATAAAATAAAAGGTACGTTGGAGGTGGAATGAGATGCTCTCTCTATTGATTTTCATCCTTTCGTTTGTAATTTCCTCAATAATATTCTTTATAAAAGATAAGAAAGTATCTGGGATACTATCAGCAATAGCAATAGGGGTTAACATATTTTTTGTATTTAGGTATGGGTTGTTTTATACGTTTTTTGTAGCTAACGATATAGGTTATTTCGGATTTACTGTAAATGACTTAAATTTCCCCTTTATAATTACTATACTTGCTGTAACTATAGTTACAGTCTATTATTCTCAACGTTACATGGAAAAGAAATTCCATGAATTAGGGGGAGGGAACTGGGGGTTATACTACGCTCTATATTCGCTTTTCGCCGTTTCAATGCTTTACGTAGTACTCTCTACTAACTTACTAGAGCTTTATATCTTTTTAGAAATTGCATTAATTACTTCATTCTTATTAATCCTTTTATACGGTTATGGTGATAGGAGGAGGATTAGCCTATTATATTTCATATGGACTCACGTAGGTACAATACTCACTTTAACGTCTATCGTCATAATAGGTTTAATAACTGGTAGGATGGACGTTTTCTCCTCTTATGCACAAACTTACAATTACTCTGCAATTGCTTATGCGCCATTAGTCTTTATAATAGGAGTTCTGGGAATGTTGATAAAAGGTGCGATAGCGGGGTTTAACATTTGGTTACCATATGCTCACGGTGAAGCACCAACACCTATTTCAATATTATTGAGCCCTAATATGGTTGGACTAGGAATTTACGTAGTGATCTTATACTTTTACTTGTTCCCTTCATTTTCTTATCTAGCCCCAATATTCATAGCTTGGGCTATTATTACTATGATTTATGGTGGTATAAACGCTATAGCTCAGAAGGACTTTAAGAGGTTCTTAGCTTATTCTAGTGTATCACAGATGGGTTACATGTTATTAGGTGCCTCAATAGCGTTCTTTTTAGGTTTAGAGTCTTCTATTGTCGATCTGCCTTTAGGGATAATTGCCTCTGCACTAGTTTACGTTTCTCATGGTTTCGGAAAAGCTTTACTTTTCATGAGTGCCGGCGCCGCGATAACAGAATTAGAAGAAAGAAACATAGAAAAATTAGGAGGGTTGTACTCTGTTTCTCCATTACACACAACCCTAGCTTTCGTTGGCATTCTTAATCTATTAGGTTTACCACCCTCCATAGGGCTGATAAGTGAGGTATTACTATTACTTTCAGTAGGTGAGTCAATAGGCCAAATAGGTTTTGTTACATCTATCTTACTTATAGCTTTCCTAATGTTGGCAATAGTTATTTCATCAGCTTATGCAACTTATCTGTTCAAAAGAGTTTACAGTGGTGTCAAGGAGGTAAGGGCTGATATAGATAAGGCTATGGAGTACTCAGTTCCGATGTTAATTATAGCGATATTCAGTGTGTTCTTCTTTTTCTTCCCCCAGCTTTTAGTACATTCCCTTTCTAACTTCATACAAACGATTCCATTTTCTGGTATTCCATACCTATTTCTAATAGTGATCTTCCCATCTTTAGGGTCACTAATAGCGCTCATAACTCCTAAAAAGTTTAATCAAGACGCTAGGGGAGCTATCGTAGTGGCTACTATAGGTATTTCGATGATTCTCTCAGTATATAATTTGTCTCAACTGGTATCATCTTCATTGTTTGAAGTTAGTGAAATACAAAAAGTTTTCTCTTACTTCACCTTTAGTTCGTCTTTATTGCAAGCAATCCTAGGTGTTTTTGTGTCTTCTCTATCCTTCTTTATAGCACTATACAGTATTGGTTACATGAAGGAAGATTCGGTATTAAGGAGGTACTGGGGGTTCTTCGGATTTTTCGTCTCATCAATGCTTTCAGTGGTCTTCGCTGATAATATACTATTATTCTTAGCGGGTTGGGAGGGTACAAGTTTGGCTTCTTATGGGCTGATCAGCTATTGGCTAGACGATAATGAGAGGAATGTTGTAGGTGATTTCGGAAAGAAGGTTTTAGGTATAGAATATCTCTCCAAGCCGACAACTAGTGGTATAAGAGCTATGATATTTACTAGGCTAGCCGATGTAGGGTTAATTTTAGGACTTGGTTATCTATTATTTTTATCGTCAA
The DNA here is from genome assembly GCA_037389275.1 of Sulfolobaceae archaeon RB850M. Classification (GTDB taxonomy): domain Archaea; phylum Thermoproteota; class Thermoprotei_A; order Sulfolobales; family Sulfolobaceae; genus JAPYVG01. Next base: position 33,044 of record JBBHKV010000077.1, on the reverse strand, counting down.
GTTCTCCATACCAGGGTATTACATTGATTTATCAGACGGGACTCTTCTCTTTCATACCGTTAGTTTATAAACTATCTTACGGGTGGTTTGTCCTATTTATGATAGTACTTGGTGGTTTAGGAAAAAGTGCGCAGTTCCCGTTAACGCAATGGTTATTAACAGCGATGACGGGTCCTACTCCAGTAAGTGCCTTAATTCACGCTGCTACTATGGTCAACTTAGGTGCAATACTCACTTTCTTCCTTTACCCATATCTCTTACCTAACCAACAGACAACATTATTTGCTTCGATAGTTGTGGGAATAGCTATGTTCACAGCACTCTATACAAGTTCAAGTGCATTAGCCTCGAATGAACAGAAGCTAATCTTAGCCTATTCCACAGCGGATCAGATCTCGTTGATGATTCTATCCTCATCTGTGGGGCTTTTACTTTACTCACTCTATAGTAACATTGTTTACTTAACTTCTGGGATTATAATTGGATTAATACAAATGCTAGCTCACGGGATTTATAAAGCGTCACTCTTCATGAACGCTGGTAGCGTGATTCACTTTACCGAAAACCGTTATGTAGGAGTATTTAACAAGCTGTACTCTAAGATTCCGATGGTGTTTGTATTACAGTTAATAGCAGCTCTCAATCTTGCGAGCTTACCACCATTAATTGGTTTTTGGGCCCATAACTTAATAGGGAATATATTAAGTGAAGAGCCAATGCTTTTCTACTTATACTCCTTAGTGGAGTTCTTAGGAGGTGTTTATATTATAAGATATATAGTTAAGACCTTTTTATGGAAGGGTGAAGAGCTGAAAGAAGAGGGTCATATTAGTCCGCTTATGATAGTTTCGCCAGCAATTCTTATCTTGGCTTCGATAATCCTAGGTGCAGTGTTTCCGTTCTTCTTACTTACGAGTTTTGAGCACTTAAGCCTTTCTTCCTCACTTTCTTCATTAGATCTAACATCTTTAATAGCCGCGATGATAGGGCTTGTCCTCGCTTTTGGTTTATATCTCAACGGTGTAGATTTCTCACTTTATGTGAAGCCATTGGTTTATTTCTTATATTACGGTTGGTACGTTAACCCCATTTTAGATCTTTTAGGTCTCTCTGGTTTCAAGGCGTTTCAAGGCGTTTATAATAAGTTCGAATACGGTGTTATAGATCTAACTCTTAACGTAAGGCTACCACAAGGTATTGTTAAGCTAGGAGGGGATATAGTGAGGGGCACTTTCACCGGTATTTTAAGAGACTATTTACTTTTATATATAAGCGGTATCCTAGTCTTAATCTTGGTTATAATCATTCTGATAGGGGTGTTATGATGGATCTAATGATGTATATCCCAATAGTAACTTCATCAATCCTTTTAGTATTATCTTCAATAGGAGTACTCTACTTAGACAATGGAAAGAGAGAAGGATATCTAGCAGCTTTTTGGCTTACGGTCTCTGTGATGCTAGTAAGTTTACTAATATTTCTTTATTCTCTATTAACGGGGAATTATAACTATGCCTTATTCTCTTCAACGCTTTATATAACCCCATTCGGTTATTTCATTTCTATTTCATCCTTATTGGCATCAATAATAGTAATTATTGGTGGACAACAAGAACTTGAAAACTGGGATACTAGGTCGTCTTTCTTATCCCTTATTTTATTGACCAACATAGGTGTAATATATTTAGTATTCTCGTATAATGTACTAACAATACTAGCCTCTTGGGGTATAGCCTCTGCGGCTACTTACGTTATTGCGTTCTTGAGTAAGGATTATAATTCTACCGAGTCCGGTGTAAAATATCTGATAATGGGTATATTATCTAGCTCGTTAATGATAATAGGTCTAGCATTTTACGTTCTTGGAATAAACTCTCTTTCGCTTGACGCCACTGTCAGCTATCCTTTGTTGGTGTACACTGGGATATTGTTTTTCTCCATAGCGTTTCTGTTTAAGATAGGAGCTTTTCCATTTCAAGGTTGGTTACCAGAAGTCTACTCAATGGCCAGTAGGGTTTCTGTTGCATTTGTATCTAGCGTAGGTAAGATTGTAGGATTAGCACCACTAATAGTATTACTCTACTATTTAAAACCCCAAGGGGATTTAGGTGCTATAGTCTTTATTGTTTTCGTAATTATAACACTTTCAAGTCTAATATTTGGCAATATTTCAGCCTTTTCAAGGAAAGAGTTAGCCTCGATGTTGGCTTATAGTAGTATAACCCAGGTAGGGTTTATGCTTATAGCGATTTCAATGATTCCCTATAATATCTCTCTGGCAATAGATTCTCTTTCAGTGTATATTTTAGCATATTCAATAGCCCAAGCTGGATTATTTTTAGGTGTTTCGCATATAGAAAAAGTGAGCGGAACCAGTAGTTATGAAGGGCTTAACGGGTTAGCCTCTGCTGATAAAACTTTAGCTTTTTCAATGACGATTCTCTTACTTAGCCTGTTAGGAATACCTCCAATTGTCGGATTTTGGGCTAAGTTGTTCGTGTTGGAGTCTTCCTTCTCTCAACCTTGGCTTACTTTAATAGGTTTTATTAACAGTGCCATATCAGCCGGTTATTATATTCCTCCTATTAGGGAGATGTTTAAAGAAGGAAGGTTTGAGATGGTGGAGTCAAGTGAAAGGGATGGTGTAATAGTCGCGTCAATCTTAAGTATAATATTGGGTATAATAGCACCATTGATATTGGGTGTTTTAACTTGATAAGAGTTGGAATAATAGGAGTGGGAAATGTAGCGAGTGCGTTTTTGCAAGCCCTAGAGCTTGCGAAAAGTGGCAAAGAAATTCAAGGAGTACTAAACTTACCCTATAAAGTTGAGGAAATTGAGGTCGTTGAGGCTTTCGATATAGATAAAAGAAAGGTCGGTTTAACTTTATCAAAAGCAATATTCCAAAAACCTAACGTTACACCGAAATACGTTGAAGTTAAAAATGACGTTATAGTTAAACGTGGTGTTACGATGGATAGCAAAGAGGGTATCTTAGGTAATATAATTGAGGAATCAGATGAGGAGCCAGTTAACGTTTCAGAAGTTTTAAAAAATAGTAAAATAGATGTTGTAATTAACTTACTTCCCGCCGGTGTTCAAAAGGCTAGTGAGTTTTATGCGGAAGAGTCGCTTAAGGCAAACTCCGCATTTATAAATGCCACACCAGCAAGGATTGTGAGTGTCTATGAAGAGAAGTTCAGAGAGAGGAGAGTTCCCCTTTTAGGAGACGATTTGCTAAGCCAGATAGGCGGTACTATTTTACATACTGGTATTATAGAGTTTCTGAGGAGTAGAGGAGTGAGGGTGACTAGGACTTACCAGATAGATATTTCTGGGACTACCGAAACACTTGTAACACTAGAAGATTGGAGAAAAGATTTGAAGAAGGGAATAAAGAGTAATTTCATTTCTAGCCATTCAGACGGTGCTGAAGTCGTTGCCGGTACTTCAGATTATGTGGAATTTTTGGGGGACAAGAGGGTTAGTTATATGGTTATCGAAGGGGTTTATTCTTTCGGTGTTCCGATAAGGATAGATATCTCTTTTAAATCATTTGATTCCCCTAATGCTGTAGTCCCTCTTTTGGACTTAGTTAGGATAGGGAAGATGCTAAAGGATAAAGGTATAGGTGGTGCGGTAAAAGAGGTTTGTGGTTACTATTTTAAGAGTCCTCCAAAAATTTACAGTTCAATAGATGAAGCTAAAAAGGCTCTTATAGAGTATATTAATAAAGTGATGACAGAACCCCGGCTTGATCGATGATAGAGCCGTGTGAGGACTGATCTATTACACTTCCACTTTCTCCGCGTTTTCTATTAATGATTCTAAATTTATCTGGATTTTCTTCTCTTCTTCTAACACCTCCTTCAAATCTGCGGATATAGTACTTTTACCGGCTAAAGTACAGTACTCGGGTAATTTGATTGACAGTTCGTAAGTCCCTATTCTCTTTGCTAAATCTATAATATCGCTTTTATCAAACCCAATTAATGGTCGGAAAACTGGCCTATTTATTCCATATTCAGTAACATAAAGGTTTTTCATAGTCTGGGAAGACACTTGTGATAATGATTCCCCAGTAGTTATAGATAATGCACCAACACGTTCAGCTAATTTATCAGCGATTAAATACATTATCCTTTTCAACATCACAACCCTCAAGTACTCCTTAACTTTTGATAGCTGTAATAAAATAGGCATAGCATCAATGAAGTACGCCCTTAATTTATGTCCCCCGCTCCACTCCCTCAAGACTCTTAACTCGTTTATTACCATATTTTTGTGCAGTTCCCCACCAAGTTTAAAATTTAAGATAATTGGTAAAACACCCCTTTTCATCATTAGCCAAGTTGCTGTTGGTGAATCTATTCCACCACTAAATAATACCACTGTTTTACCAGTAGACCCCACTGGATATCCTCTGGGTCCGTTAAAGACTTCAGTGTAAAAATAGGCTTCATTATCTCTAATATAAACATGTACCTCAATTTCTGGGTTTTCTAGGTCTACACCCTTACTATATGGGTATAAAGCACTACCTATTATTTTTGCAACGTCTAAACTAGTAAAATTATGTCTCCCTACTCTTTTTACTCTGACGGCAAATTTTTTCCCCTTAACTTTTTCTTTAAAATACTCTTTAGATTTTTCCACTAATCGTTCTAGTGTATCGAACTCAATTCTCTCAGCTTTATAAAAATGGGCAATTCCGAATACTTTTTCTAATTTTCTGAAATCATCTTCAGTTTCAATTAAAATCAGCCCTTGCTCAAACTTATACGATTTAATGTTTATAACTTTCGATATATTATTAAGGAGTAAATGTTCAAATCTTTTTCTAGTCCTTTCCGATTTAATTGCTATTTCCCCTGAAAGTGTAAGTATAAGAGTAGTCAAACCACTCCTAATCCCCTATTCTTTTAAGTGCTAAAAAATCTGGCTGAAGTTATGAAAAAGTATTGCTCCAAAAATTGAATAAATCTTTAAATACTTTAATAAAGAATATTCAAAAATAAAGTAATATATTTAGTAAGGAACTTAATTAGAAGAAGAAAGGGATTAAAACTAAAAATAAAATAGTTAAAACAAAAAATAATTATCTTTGTGTTATTTATTTTATCCCCAATAACCTATAGATGATGAGTAAGTTGAAGTCGATAAGGATGAACTACTAGTTGTTGTCGTAGTATTGCTCACTAATTCGGGCAATGTCACTATCCATGGTACTGGTCTTACAAATGTTAAGTTAATTAGAACTCCGTTAGTTACAAGTATTGGATCTTCATATAAGTACTTTCCGTTAATGTAAGTCCACATTGTAACTCCATTAGTTGGTGTCATTATAACGGTTATAAATGACTGGTTAGCTACAGCATCTGGACCCACATAGCCATTAATTGCATAGGCGAAAGCTAGTACTGGCGTTTCTCCATTAGGAGCATTAGGAACGTTACTTAAAGCGTAGAAGACTACTGAGAAGTCATAGCTCGTTAACTTTGTACCGTTTGTAAAGGTTATCGCTGTACCAGGCTTAATTACTACTATAATGTTACCGGTCATTATTACTCCACCAGTTTGGCCGTTGATGGAATAAGTGTATATGTTCACTGGAGTTAATCCCGCTTGTGGAGTAACACTACTTAGTTGTACTGGCATTGGTGGTGTTGCTAAGGGGGTAGGTGAGGAAACAAATATCCATATTACTGGTTTGAAGAACTGTATGTTTACCATTACGTCTTGTCCATAAACCCAGTGATCCGCGAACTTATATGAACCTCCAACATAAGTTGTCCCATTAAATGTTCCTCCGAACCATGTCCATGATGTCCAGTAAGGTGTGGCGCCTAAAACAACTGTGTATGCTGGCATTGGCTTTCCTTGTGAGTTAACTAAGCTCCATACAGGAGATATTTGTCCGTTAATTGCGAAGGCGAATGCGTACATTGGAGTCAAATCTGTGCCATTTGGTGGGTAGACTCCAGTCATGCTGAATATTATTACTGAGAAGTTGTAAACTGAGTAAGTCATGTTAGTCTTTGCATTATATGCATAAGTACCGGGTTGAACTATTACGACTAAGTTACCGGCTGTTAGGACTCCTCCTTTAGTAGCGTTTATAGTCTCAGTTGATTCGGTAACTACATTAAACGTTGCTGGTCCTAACGGGTAGTAAATAGTATCTGATGGTATTGGAACTTCTTGTACGTTCCATATTTGTTTAGTTATCTCCCACATTGAGGTTGTAGAGTTATAAACGAAGTATGTCATTACATTTACATGCATATCATATATTGCTGGGAATCCAGGTTGACCTTGGTTTAAGAATACGAAAATTACAGTGTCATTTACGTCTAAAGTTGCATTAACACCATTTGGAGATAAATTAATTTGAACTGTTGGTGGTACTGCAGTACCATTAGGTAATAAGTTCTGTAAATATTCTAATGCGAAGATAAAGTCACTATCCCACTGGTTGAAGAAGTTCTCTATGTTACTCAATCCTTGATATGTCCCGTTCTTTAGACTACCTGGTAATGGGCCATTAATTTGTAAGACAGCATTAGGAGCAAAGTATTTTGCAGTTACTTGTCCAGGGAACTCAGCACCTAAAGCGTTTACCTCGTATAAGTATTCTTCTAATACTTGGTTAGCTTCTAATTGATGTTGTGATGGATAACCGGCTATAACAGCTGAGGGTGGTACTTCATTACCTTTCCATGTTAAACTGGTTATTAGCATCTTACCTCCTATATATTGTACGGTTATTGTGTTAGATGCATTGAATACTTGTAAATAGATGGGGTCATTCGTAGGTGCTACGAAGTATTGTACTACATCAGTTACTTCATAAGTTGTATTAGACAATTTAGTAACTGTGGGTAAAGCTGTTGTGTAGAAGTATACAGTCTCATAAGTGCTGAAGAAATCAGCTAACCAAGTTGTGTTAAAAGTTGAAAGGCTATAAGTCCCTGGGAACGGAGCACCGGTTATTGTTGCAGTGAAGTTTGAGGCTAAGAAGGGTAATACATCTGATGGAGATTCGATTGCGATTCCATCATAGAATTGCATAACAGTTGCTAATGCTTCACCTTCCATAGGTGGGGCTACAGTAGTAACTTGTTTTTCTTTTTGCATTAGGCTCTGATATAACTGTTCGAGAGTAGTATAATTCTTATATATTGATGAGTATTTCTGCATTAGCGATGTATAATTTGCACTTAAAGCTGAATACGTTGAATTTAACGCAGAATATGAGGAACTTAATGACGAATACTTACTATTTATTGAGGAATATTCGTAAAAACCTACTACCGCAGCTGCTAATAAAATTATTACTACTAACACGAATCCTATTGTTTGTCCTTTCACTTTAGGTCAGTTCTAATTGAGCCACACTATTTTTAAACTTTTTACCAAATCATGGGTCGATCTTTATGTTTTTCAACTTCTCTTTGAATAGATCTTAACATAGTAATAAACATTATGTTTTAATTATACAATATCGTGTTATAGTCAGAATGTAATATTATGCCATAAACACAAAATAACCATGCTGATTTTGTAGCACTACTTTCATTTACGAGTGTTATACTTCAGCATTATATCAACCTCTCATCCTCTTGTTTAGTCTAGGGACTTTAAAGATATGAGCAAGCATTTCTCCTTCTTTAATCATTATAGCTCTTTATCTATGTAAATAAAAAATTTGTGAGCATCTGATAATCTAATGTAAACTTTACAACTTGTCATGATAAGTTAAAGTGTATACGTTAACTAGATTTCACGCTTTAACTATATTGTTAATATCATCAATTACTTCACTGGGGGGAATTGAGTCATTTGCATAAAAACCCGATGCCATATCGACTGAGTATATATTACTACATATCTAGGTTTTACTTCAAATATCATAGAAATGAAGAAGAAGAGAAGAAAATAACTTTATGCAGACCTAACTAGTAGAGCATTTGGTTTCTTAACGCTCATTACTAGAAGTATAACCATTGATAATGCAGTAAATAGTGACGCTAAGAACTTAATATCGAAGGAACTTATTACCGGAACCGCAACTCCTCCTAATGCCGCAGTATTCAAAGCTATTCCCATATTTCTTGCAGATGCTCCATAAGATGCTGCTAGTCTGGGCGCTACTGAATTAATTCCTAAACCAAAGGCAGTGAAAACTACTAGAACGTAAGGGGAACCAGTGAGGAAAAACGTAACTCCGCTTATTGCTGAAGTCATTGTATAAAGTAATCCGGTTCTTGTTTCACCCAATAGTGGAGATATTACTGGAACGAAAATGTACATTGGTATTGCTACTATATAACCTATTATTAGCCAAACTATTCCTCCTTGATTTTCCACAATTGCTGGAGCTAACTGCAATGCGAATGCTGGCTCAAAGGAGAAGAAAAATATCAAAATTGAAGATATTGAAGGTATTCCGAGCTTTCCTACTTCAACTGAAAATACACTTACCCTCTTGTACAACATAGAGAAAGGCAAAGTTATTGCTCCGCTTAATGCAATTAATTGCCATTCTCCCAAAGCTAAGTAAGATAATGCACCGCCTATCCATCCGAAAGCCCAACCGCTCATTGTTAAAGCAATTATTAACCTATTTCCAGATCTTACTGCCTGTTCAACTGCTAAAGAAGTAGCTATACCGAATGCAACGCCGACTAATAACCTTAAAGGTATTAATATAGGAACATTTAAAGTGCTACTTCCTATTGATAATATTCCTAAAGCTACCATTGAAGATAAGAAAGTTAACCTAGATCCTAGGATTGCAACAATTCTTTGGTAAAGCAAAGATCCAATAACTCTTCCTCCAAAAGGTATAGACACTATTAAAAAGCTAACCATGCTGGTAATTCAAATTGTTTCACAGTAAATGCTGGTGCTACCATTACGTAAGTGGCCAAAGTATAAGCTATAAATGAAGTAACACCACTAAACGTCTTGCTTATACTCATACGGGTCGGTATATAGTATTCTAGGAATTAAATATAAGCATTACCTACGTAATGTATAAACAAAAATAGATAAGTTAGATTAATAATTATCATTATAATCATCTTATCTCACTATGTCGTATTTTAAGTTATTTTTCTACAATTAGATTAAAATCTGTTAATCTATTTTCAATAGATTGAAAGATAATTTTTTAAATAAACACCAAAGCGTCTTAATATGAGTGAAAGACCAGTCTCCACTATATTGGTTCCTATATATCGTGGATCATGGATTCTTATGACCTAGGGGCAGTAGTTATAACTTCAACTTTACCAGAAAAGTTGTTCTACCCGACTTTAGGAACATTAGGTGCAGTATTACCAATAGTTTTCACGGTATTATTTAGGCCTTTAGGTGGTTTTATTTTTGGATATATAGCTGATAAATATGGAAGGAAAAGAACATTAATATTTACAGTTTTAGGATATTCATTGTCTATAGGAATAACTTCAATTTTACCTACTTATTATCAAATAGGAATTTTAGCACCGATTCTTCTATCATTACTTAGAATCTTACAAGGAATATTTATAGGCGGAGACGTATCTTCAAGCTTTGCTACTGCAATGGAAAGCGTTAGAAAGATGAGGGGACTATTTGGCGGGATAATGCAGTCTGGAACTTTAGTTGGGTTTGTTATAATAGACCTCCTTTTCGCTTATTTTGCTAGCATACCTAGCCTTGTACTTAATAGTTGGAGATATATTTTCGCTATCGGTGTTCTACCTGCAGGACTTGCAGTATTCATAAGATCAAGAATGACAGAACCTAAAATATACGTAGAGAGTAAGAAGGATAACCCAATTAAAGGCTTGAAACCAATATGGCAGACCATATTAGTAATGATAGGATTCTGGATGATGATCTATGCAGGACCGCAATTCGCTCCAGTATTCTTTGGAGAATATCTTCACTTAACTCAAGCAGAAATTGGCAAGTATGCATTTTACATGAATTTAGCAGGAATACCCGCAATGATAATAGCAGGAGGAATTTCTGACTTTCTAGGAAGTCAGATGCATATCTTGGGCATCATAGACAGCTTGCAATGTTGTAATCCTACTATAGTAATTTTTCTAAGATATCTATTTTATTGGATATTTATCTAATTCATAAAGTAATGTTGAAGATATACCAGGTTTTATAAGTAAAAAATTCCTTAGACATTATTAAGTATTATAGAAAAAAGTTATTAATAAATTTATCACTGAAGTTAAATGATCAATATTCCAGAATTTCGGTATTAATATATTTTTGGACTAGGTTATAACCGCGTTTTAAATAAGGTTGACTTATTGATTTTCAAGCGAGTAAAAAATTACCCTATTTACGTTGAGCAAGAAAAAAATAAAAGTGAGAAAGAAGTATTAAAAAATGCCGCGGTAGCTCAGCTGGCAGAGCGCCGGGCTGTTAAAGGAAGTACAGAAACCCGGTGGTCGGAGGTTCGAGTCCTCCCCGCGGCGCTTAATGGGAAATTTTCTCGCCTCTTCTTTGTTTACTTTTAAGCTGTGTAAGGGATTATCTCACTCTAACAAAATAATTAAGATAAAGATTTTCGAATGAGCTGTTGCTTTTAAAAATTATAAAATAACTCTAGTAACATTAAGATCTATTAGGATATTTTCTTTTAGAGTAAACAGCCAGTTTACCCTATATTCGATGAGCGATCCACTTCACACTCTTTCTTACGACACTCCATTTTATGGTACTTTTTCTTGATCAGTTCTCGAAAATATATTACTAAACCCTTTACATAAGCGGTTCTTCACGAGTAAGCGGAAGAACCATCGGAAACTGCTTATAATGGCTTAATAAGAACGAGAACAGTCTCGCGGTTTAATACCATGAAACAATTAGAGAGAAGCTATTATGGTAATGTAAAATGGTTCTTAATTCAGATTTTTGCATTAGTTCTTATTGTGATAATGTTCAGATTCCAGCTTTTACATTAAAATTTTTAATTTCCTTAAAAAATAATTTATATATGGCAAAAGTTTTATTCGTTATTTCATCTGGTGACGAAAAGTTTGATTTAGCTATAAGGTTGGCATACAACAGTTACAATAAGCACCTCTATGATGATGTAAAGGTAGTCCTTTTCGGCCCTAGTCAAAAGAGAGTTTTAACTTTAGAAGGCGACATTAAAGATATTTTTCTGAAGCTCTTAGAAAACGGAGTTGTTGATTCCGCTTGCATAGGTGTTGCTAAGAGTAACGATTTAGTAGAGCAACTTACGGATTTGGGTCTAAGACTTGAACCCATGGGTGAGAGGATTTCGAAGTTTGTTAATCAAGGGTATGAGGTAATAACTTTTTAACTATAGACTATAACGCTTCTACGTAACTACTCGTTATTTTTAATCACTTCTAAATATTGTTTTGATTAAGTAATGTTTATATAGTATTACTGAAGTAGTTTTTATTGATGATCTCCCTAACTGATGACGGGCTCTGCTCACGAGGTTTGGGGAGTGAAAAACTGGATGGGAGGGTAGTGGTGTTTCCCTCGACCAGCCCCAAGGACTTAAGGGTGACTGTGTATGATCCCTTAAGAGGGGTGCCCGTGGTGGAATCAGAAGAAAAGTTACGCCACGGGTAAACACCTTGTATAGCTAGAAGACACGTTCAAGTTTTGTTTGTGTTACTTTGCTCCTTTTCCTCTGATTTATCACGATATAAATTAGTAGAAATCCAATAAGAGCATTTATTAGAACGAATGTTTTAGCGTAAAATGGATTGTAAAAGTATAACATGCTGAAAATAACACCTCCTAATACTCCAGCTACTGCTTTTCCCGTGTAAATTATGCCGTTATTTGCTGTAGCGTATTTTTCGCCGAAAATGTCTCCACTCAAAGTAAAATATAAGGTTATTAATGAACCACCGAAAAAACCCACGATTAGTACTGTTGGGATCAGAAGTCCAAAAAAGAACAGTAAGCTTCCCATAATCATTGAAATTAAGACTGCACTGATTATCTTCAGTCTACCTAAATAATCAGATAAATACCCTATTATCGGCCTGCTAGATCCGCTTAATAACGGGAAAATAGTGACTAAGAGCTCAATGTTTTCTTTAGCCAAATACCCTAGTGAGGACGAGAGAACTGTTAGAGGTACTGCGGATGTTGCAAAAGACGCATAAATTAACCACCATGTAGAGGTTCTAACCACATCTGTCGGTTTTTCTCCCTTAGCTTTTATAGGATAATCTATAAAGTATACTAGGAGTGGAAGTACAACTATTTCTATTAACCCTATTAATAACGTGACGGTATGGTAGTTAGTAAAGGTGAAGATAATTGGGTTGGCTATTACAGCCCCTAATCCGAATCCTAGTGACACGAATCCTGTTGCAAATCCTCTTCTCTTGGGGAACCACTTCACTGCCAAATTTGCTGCTATTCCGTAAAGTATTCCTTCCCCTATACTCCCTAATGACCAGTATATATAAAATAAGTAAATTGATTTGGTTGACGATGTCCCTAGGAAGCCTATAGCTGAGAGTACTGAAGAGATTATCCCTATTTTTTTAGGCCCTTTATAGTCAGCTATGCTCCCTCCTACTATTTGAAAAGTCGTGGAAAATATTGTAAAGAGTGTGAAAGCTATTTCCAGTTCTACAATGTCTGTGTTAAACCCCTTTTGTAAGAGCGGTAATAATGCGTTCCATGAGTACTGGTAGAGGGAATTAAAGGACATTATTATGAATCCTATAAAGAGAAACAATGATAATCTATTATTCATTATCTATTTGTGTGTGTTTGAATAGGTTTATATTTTTATGATTAAGGTAATGAGATATGGGTTATAAATCAAGACTTTATCACATAGGTAGGTGGAGGTTTTTTATGGCTAGATATCAATTAATGTTAAGTAGGAAATTTGCACTAAAAGTTGCTAAAAGAAGGTGGAAAGAAAAGACTGTAACACATACACGTAACTATTAGTCATTTTAATTACTTCTAAATATCGTCCCGATTAGTTATGTCAAATAGTATTACAATAGTTTTATTGGTGATCTCCCAGCTGATGATTACTCACAAGGGTAGATGGGAGGGTAATGTGTTTCCCTAAACTATCCGTTTATCCCTACACTTTCATTTCAATCATTTTATGTTCATTCATGATCGAGTGTAGGGACTTAGCCCTCAACCACAGGTGGGTCATGGGACTCCTTCGAGCCCAACGGCACGGGGCTCACATCTCCGCAATCACTCCCACCCTTTTGGGCATAGCCCACATCGGCGTGAGAGGTCATCATTTATTAACAAAAATTCGTTATAAACAGATATAAAAAGATTTCTATAACACGAAAAAGGATACAGCCCATTGGGAATGTGTATGACCCCCTTAAGCCCGTGGCAGAATTAAAAGTTACGTCGTCGCCAACAGTTTTCGATAAACCGTGAAGTTTATATACTTAGTATGTAAATTTAAGTACAGTCACACCAGATGGGTGGCTATATCACGACGAGGTGTGACGGTGAATAAAAGATGTGCGGGTTTCCCCATCAGATGGTAACACTCTGATGGGTGGGGTTACCCCGCTAAAGGGGCGGAGGGGTATGAACGGGGCAATGCCCCGTGACTCTGTTGAAGCCCAACGGCTGAGGATTGGATAGAAATTCATGAAAATTCAATGAAGCCCAAACCCCACAATTAAACATTTCTCTCCTTAGCTGAGCTTCATCTTCTCAAAATTCTTGCTCATGGATTGTTTAAAAGATTCTGATATAATCAATTTTTGATTATGTCAAAAGAGTTAGGCGTTAGGAGGATTGAAATTTATACTAATCTCCTTGAATTTAGATCCTCGATCTCCTCTTATTATATTGTTAGCGAAATAGATAATTGGGTTAAGATAAGGGGGGTAGAAGGTGAGTATTACTATAGAATATTTGGGAACTATGCTGTCTTAGTTTCTGATAATTTCCCATTAAATAAGTTGATGGGCTTAGAGAAGATAGATATTAACAAACTTTTCGAACTCTTACAAAAACCCGGTAATGTGAGATACGTTTTATCTCTGGATCTAATAGATGACTGGCTAATGACTACTGTAGAGAATTGTTTAGACATTTTCCCAGGTTATGATTTGGTTAATGATATTGTTTCAGATTTTCAATTCGATACTATAGAGGAATGCTTAGTAATAAAAGCTAGGGCAGATAATGTTGTTGAGGGTATTAATAATATCATTAAAGGCATGGAATTATACTATAAAATCGTAAAGGAACAAGAGGATCTAGCAGTTAAGATCGCTGAGAGGTTTGTCAAAGACAAGAATTGATTTTCCACTATGGGAGAGTTAGTTAATTTTAAAATATAAAGAACTAAAGATTAAACTTCTTTACTAATTCATTTATTTTAATTTACTAACTTAAACTGATGATTAGAATCAGGAAAGTTAATTTTTTAAAATAAAGTAATTAGTTGATTAAATTGTTTTATGATTATAAAAAATTGTAAGGTAATAAATATTAATTAACTTTTTATAAGATAAATTTATAAAAGAAAATACAAATTAAAAGATTGGTGAATTGAAAGTCATGGCAAAAGTTAGCTTTAATGAGGGTAATTCCACTAGGCTAGAATATATATGGCCTATTCGTTTTGCTGTGGGCTGGATGTTTTTAGATGGTGGTTTAAGAAAAGCAGTCTTGAAGCCAGCTAAATTAGACCCTAATTCAGCATCCTTCGTAGGAGGAAAACTGGTTAACTTCTTACCTCATGCCGGTCCTTTTAAGCCCTTCCTATTAATGACGTTAGAGAACCGCTCCCTTGACGTTACTTTCCTGACGGTCTTCAGTTATGTAGAGATAATTGTAGGTATATTGATAGTTGTTGGTTTATTAACTAGATTAGCAGCTTTAGGAGCTTTAGCCATGTCTGTTGGTTTTGCCCCAGCATACTGGTTGGGATCTACATGCGAAGATGAGTGGCAGATAGGTTCTTTACTGACTGCCGGATCGGTTGTGTTAATGTTAACGGCTGCTGGTAGAGTTTGGGGATTGGACTACTTCCTCTATAAGAAATTTGGTGATAGACCTTTAGCTAATGTGCCAATACTCAAATGGATTAAATTATGGTGATCAGCTTGGAGAAGGTTTTTATAATAGGTTTAGTTTTCAGTATCTTAGTTGCTGGTTGGATTCTAGCGACTGGTCAGTGGGCTTATGGTAATGTATTTGGGCCATTAGTCAATAATTCAAAGCTTCCTAAGTTAAACATTACTTACATTAACGCATATAATACTCCACAAGGCTTGTGCCTTATAATGAATATTACTGACATTGATGGTCCAGATGCTTATCCTGCATCAGCTCCTCTAATGGAAATATATAATTCAACCTGGCATATATTCCTTAACTCTTCAGAAATCTCTAACGATACTGTAAAAATAATTCAAGCACCGTGGAATGCTAATAAGAAAGATAAGGTAAACTGGTACTCGGGTTTTGTTATAATTTTAGGTAGTGAGGGTCAGTTCCACTTACTAATTAAGGGGCTTCACTTATCTCCGGGCGAATATTACGTGAAGTTATACACTCCAGCTATCTCGACAACTAGAGAGGCTAATGCAACATTCGTTATATCATAAAAATCTTAATAATACTCCCCTAAGCATTTTATTTCTTTTTGAAAATCCAATCCTCTTTCTTTTTATTCCTTGTTTTTATTCCCCCATCTTATTTTAAAATCTTTTAACTTTACAGAATAAAATTGAGGTTATTTAAAGGTTAAAATACCTAGTTAAGTTTATTAGGCTTCATAGTGGGGTCATCTCATAGAGAGATGGCCCAAGAGAAAAAATCCTTATTCTTAAGGGAAAGCTCTGGGTTAGTAAGAGAAGTAAGTCCTTGGGCATCACTTTCTGCAACCTTTGGATTAGTAACTGGTGGAGTACCAATACTTATAGTATCATGGCTCTTTACGGCCCCTGGAGCTAATTGGATATTATCTTTTTTACTTCTTTTACCCGCAACACTTGGAATGGCTTTCTTATTTTACGTAGCCGGGCTTTCTATGCCTAGGTCTGGAGGTGATTACGTTTTTAATAGTAGAGCTATTAACCCAATGGTTGGATTTGTAAATTACTGGGGTTTATTTATTGGTTTTGGTCTTTCGTTAGGATATTACAGCTATTTAGCTGCACAGTGGTTTGCGTATTTACTTTCTGGAATCGGTCTAGCTTATAATAATCAGTATTTTATAAACTTAGGTAGCGATTTAAGTACTGTTCAAGCTGAGGTAATTCTCGGGACTGTAGTAGTTCTTATATCAACTGTTTTAGCAACGATACCTAGATTTCAGTGGAGATTTGTACTAATTGGGGGGATTATAACTCTTATAATGAGTATCATAATGTTTATAGCTCTGGCACAAATTTCTCCTTCTCAGTTTGCTGTCGCATTAGCTAGAAATACTGGTATACCAAATGCTTACCAAGAAGTAATAAATGATGCAGAAAGTAATGGTTTACAGTTTTACCCAACATTATATGCTACTATTTTAGCCGGGCCAGTAGTTTGGTATTATTATACATGGTACAATTTACCCGCGTCTTGGAGTGGTGAAATGAAAAAGCCTAAAATTAATGTATTATACGCTGTTATTGTAGCCATCGTGATAATAGCTATTTATTACATGGCTTTCGTTTATTTCAATTTTAACGCCTTTGGATACAAGTTCCTTACTGCATGGAGTTATATTTCAAATCAAGGCATTAATGATACGGTATATAACACTCTATCTAACATCGGTGATTTCACACCTTATTTCGCTTTTATCGTAACCCACAGCCTTCCGCTTTTCATTATAATGTTCATAGCCTTATGGCTTCCCAACTTTTACAGCAACCCACCGTTAGTAGTGGCGTTAGTAAGATACTTATTTGCCTGGTCTTTCGATCGCCTAATGCCCTCATGGTTGGCTGATGTGAATGATAAGTTCAAAGCTCCATTAAAAGCCACTATTCTAGTAGGCGTCTTAGGGGAGATTGGGGTATTATTATATGCTTTTAACACCCCAGTAGCTTTAGTTGATACTACTGTTATATTTGAAATAGGCTATGCAATTTTTGCCCTTTCGGTAGCGTTAATGCCTTATCTGAGGAGGGAAATATATAAAAATGCCGTAGTAGTTAAAAAGGAGATTGCCGGTATTCCAATAATAAGCATTATAGGTTTTGCTGTGTTTGCATTTCTATCCTTTATTTTGGCTTATACATGGGGCAATCCAGTCTTATTGCCTATCAATTTCCCCACTTTAGCATCTCTAGGGATAATTTATAGTTCTGGTATTTTGGTGTTTTTGATTGCATACTATTATAACAAGCAGAGAGGAATAGATTTAAATATAATATTTGAAGAGATTCCGCCAGAGTGAAATGTTAAGTTACTTAAGCATTTTTTTGCTCATGATATTAGAAGGGATTGGGTTTCCTGTTCCTAGTGAGGTAATAATTCCTTTAGTGGGCTATTACTCAAGACAAGGTCAGATAGATTTTTTGACTGGTATCTTAATTGGGACTCTGGGTAGCCTTTCCGGTTCCTTAATAGATTTCTTTATAGGTTATAAACTGGGTTATCCTTTCCTTAAAAGGTATGGGAAATATTTTCTAATTGATGACAAGAAACTAGAAAAACTAATAATTTGGTTTTCGAGGTTCGGAGTTCTTGCGGTTTTCTTTTTCAGATTTGTACCAGAAATTAGGGCATTAATTTCTTTTCCCGCTGGAATAGCTAAGATGAGGCTAGTAAAGTTTGTTATCCCCACTTTTCTAGGTCACTTTATATGGGATTTTGCATTAGGTTGGTTAGGATACTTATTTTATTACCAGATAAATTATATTATAACCTTCGCAGAAAGGATAAGTGAACTAATACTAATATTATTTATTATAGCGATTGTAAGTTATGTAGCATATCGGGTAACGAAGAGGAGGTAATTACTTTTTGGCTTCCCAATAGGCTTCGTCAAAGGTCTTATTTATTATATCCAATATTTGGTTTAGCTTATTAATTTCACTAAGATGTATTATGACCGTGAAGACATTAGTTCCGCCAGTTTTTGCTGTAAAGAATATTTGTGGGACATTATCATCAAAATAGTCTTTTAGTTTCTCTTTAACTTTTTCCATGACTTTTTTGGCTTCTACATCTGCGTTAACAGTCACTTGTAGCGGGTATATTAAACTATTTTCAGCCTCAAGTTTCTGAAATACCGTATTCCCTAAGAATGCTGAGTTAGGTATTTTGACAAGATTTCCATTTATCGTCTTTACCTCAGTAAATAGTAAGCTTACTTTAGTCACTTCCCCTATTATCGGACTACCCCATATCCATGAAATCATTGACACCGCATCACCAGGCTTTAGTGTTTTACTCGAGGTTATCAAGAGTCCAGAAAGTAGGTTTTGTGCTACAGTCTGTATTGCTAAACCTATTATAATACCTCCAACAGCGCCTCCCACTACTACGCCGGTTAAATTAACGTGTAACACTGCGAGTATCGCAATTACTAATATGCTGTAAAATATTACATCTAAAGTAAATTTTATTATGCCGGCAAGTCCTCTTTCAACTCTAGAAAGGACAAAGTAAGATAACACTTGTTGGATTATTCTTATAATATAATACCCACCAACCCCTACGACAATAACATCTATTGCTGTTGTTATATCGTTTTGGAAAGTCGAAAGTTCTGGTATATATTTTATCAAAATTTTCACAAAGACAGAAATTAAATAAGATATTATGCCTAAAATTACTATAATTATTAGTAGCTTTGTTGCTTCATTTTTCCATTGCATAAAGAAGATTACGAAATATAAGTATAAAAAATTGACCAATATTTCAAATTATAAAACTAATTCTTTCGTATTTGTAAAGCTTTTCAACTGATCCTTTCTAGTTATCTTTTTCCACCTTCAACTCTTTAACACCCTATGAATCAATATATTATCTATTCTTACTATGAAGAAAAATCTTAATAAATTTATAATAGTATAATCTATACGCTATTAACTTCTTTTTATTTAATTTGTTCATTCTTAGTTGGTCTTATTTTTCTATAAAGTCTATAGAAAAAAATTATTAAGGCAACCTGTCCAAAATCAAAAACTAGTTCTGGGGGTGTATTTCCATATTTTATGTAAATGAAAAAAGGGAGTAAATACATTGTGGGCTTCCATATAGAATATATTACATAAAAATTTATGTAATTTATAATAATGAAGGAAAGAGCTGAAGAATCAATTATAGTGTTTAACAACAAGTTTTTACTACCCCAGAAAATTACCGTAGAAATTATAAATAACATTAAGAGTATAAAGCCTGAAAAGGACAAAGATACGGGAACTTCTAAATCATATTGAGGGAATTGAGTAGGTTCGTCAATGGGTGCTAATGGGCCCAGTGCTAATGCTACAATTATTAGAAGTATTGTTACCCCTAGAACATAAGAGTAATAATTTAATGTCTGTCTTCCGTTCACTGGTTTATGTAATTTGATATCTCTAATAAATTTTTTCGGATTTCCTCTAATAGCTTTTTAAACTCCTCAAATGCTTCCTTAACATCTTCTTTCCTTCTACTAAAGATTGAGAAATCATCGTTTCCTATACAATACTGAGGAAACAAAAGTCCATAATTTCCACAAAATCTAGTAAACTTTATCTCTTCTTCTTTTGTAATTTTTATCTCCTTCAGTTCTTTTTCTATATGAATTTCTGCATTTTTAAAGTAATATACGTCATTTTTTACTTTCCCTAAAGCTATATACATTACCCTTAGGTAATTGAGTTCTTTGATGGAAAAAGGTAACGGAATCCTCAACTTTTCATTAAAATAAGCTTCATTGCCTTTCAATGTAAAGCTTATCTTAAAGCAGTAAGTTGCCTCAGATTCTTTAGCCTTTTCTACTTTCCCATCCTTTATGTATATTATCTCCTTTTCCTCTTCATCTTCAATTCCTGTTATGCCTTCTTTTACTATACAAAGCTTCAATCGTCCTTCCTAATTCTCTCCTAAATTCTTCAGGTTTTAAACTCTCCTTTATTCCCTTAACAGCTAAATCTATCCCTATCCTGGCTTCTCCCCCTATTTTTTCTTTGAACTCTTCCAGAAGTTGAATATCTAGCGGAAAGATGAAATTTACTGCATAAGGAAGCGTAAATTTTTCTAATTTCAGAGAAAAATCGTAGACTTTAGGTCTCGAGAGGGAATTTGTATCCAAATGTGAAACTAATCCTATTTTTGCCTTTACTGAAGAGTAACCCATTTTAATAGCCTGTAGGGCCAAAAGGGTTTCATTATAACTTCCTCGCAATGAGTACTTTATAACTTTACAATTGGTATAAACTTCTCTTTTTATACTCATATTAACTCCTGCAATAGCAAGGCTTAACCCGTATCTTCTTTCATCTCTGTCAATACTTAGGCCAGTCTTGGTTAAATATGCAACGTAATCCTTGAAAGTTCCGTTATATTCTTCCATGTATGTTGTTCCTTCGAATTTTTTCTTTAATTCATTAGGGTAATTTATCCACATTCTTCCCTCAATTTCACCAGAAACAATCCCTGCTTTTTTATTTTCATCGTGAAATTTAACGTGGTCTTTAATCCAATTCTCATTAGGTATAGCATCATCATCAGTTGTTAATAGAATTTTTCCTTTAGCATTTTTTAGAATTAATTCCAAAGCATCCTCAAAAAATCCACTTTCTTGTCTTATGAATTTTATATTGAGTTTTTTCTCATACTCTTCTATTTCTCTGGTTAAATTTCCCCTATATGTGATTAAAACGTCGAAATCGTCCTCTTTTTGATTCATTAAAGCTTCTAATGTTTTAGTTAATGATTTTCTAATAATTGTGGGTATTCCTACAGTTATTTTGCTCATATCCTTATAAACTCTGAAAAAGAAGTAAAAAATAATGAATACTAAGCTTTTGGCCTTTGCTTTATTAATCTCCGTACTTTCTAACATTTACCTAGCTTACTTGTTGGCTCATACAATTTCAATTACTCAACAATCCTCTGTATCTACTACTGTTAATTCTCAATTAAAAAATCAGAATGTAATACAGAGTTCTTTATCGTTTAATAGAACTACTTCAATTCTTGTTCATCACGAAGGTTTAGTTTTAGTTAAACTAGATGTTAATACGAGTAATGTGACTTATTTACTAGTTATTATATCGTTTATCAATCACCCGGGCAAACATATTAAAACTCTGATTTTATCTCTTGATAATACTACGGTAGAAATACATCTGGAGAAAGGGGTTTATATTGTAAACGAAGAATTCGTAGTTGGTTATCAAGGCTCTTTAGATGAGAATGATATAAACGTACAAATTATATATCTAGGTTACTCTGATAATTAAAAGATATATCTATTCATTCTATGATAAAAAATTTTGAAAATAACAAATGGGTTTAAGAAAATATATGCAATGGTAATAAGTAATTTTTTATTGTATGGGAGTTTAGCAACTTATATGATTGCTGAAATTTTATTTTTTCTTGAGTTAGTAATTGTCAGTGCGCTTTCTGGTGTTTTGGGGTCCCTAACCGGATTAGGTGGTGCAACTTTCTTAGTACCGATTTATACGTTGTATTTCGACATACCCATAGTATATGCTTCTGGAGCTAGCTTAATATCAACTATTGCGACATCTAGTGGTGCGGCTAGTGCATATGTAAAAGATAGAATAACCAACGTTAGGATAGGTATGGGTTTAGAAATTGCTACAACGAGTGGATCTATAGTGGGGGCTTTAACACTATCGTATGTTTATTCTCACCATCTAGAGTATTTGATCTATATAATTTTTGGTATTGTATTATTATCACAAGTTTATGTACAACTAATCAAATCAAAGTTCGAATTGCCTAAACCTATGAGCCCAGATTGGACTACTAGAGTGTTCCAACTTTATGGTAAATATTACGATAAAGTTCTTCAGAAAGAAGTAGAATATATAGGTGTTAGGTGGTGGTTAGGTGAGATTATAATGTTTTTTGCCGGCTTCATATCTGGCTTGTTAGGGATAGGTTCTGGAGCACTCAAAGTGTTAGGGATGGACTGGGCTATGAACTTGCCCATGAAGGTAAGCACTACGACTAGCAACTTTATGATAGGAGTTACAGCCGCTACCGGAAGTTCTATTTATTGGTTATTCGGATATATTCAGCCTTTTTTAGCTGCAGCTACCGCAATAGGTGTTCTAATAGGTTCGATGATTGGTACCAGGATTTTAGTGAGGGTGACCAATAAAACAATAAGATATGTTTTCACTTTAATTCTGGTATTTTTAGGAATTCAGATGATCCTAAGGGGATTAGGTTATGGAATTTGAAGACGTTATTGGTTATGCGTTAAGGATAGGTGTAATAATAAGTGCGGTTCTAATAGTTGTCGGTGTGATTTTAATCTTCTTAAATCAGGGTTCAAATGGTTTTACTGTATCTCAACTATCATCTCCCAATTCTATAATAAATAGTTCATCATTTCCTCCAATAAAAGTAGTATCAAATCTTTCAAATTTCCAAGGATTGGATTTCATATGGTTAGGGCTAATGGTTCTGATATCAACTCCAATACTTAGAGTTTTACTTGGTATTATACAATTCGCTAGAGAACACAATGTTCTATATGCTGTAATAACCATAATAGTATTTTTTAATCTGATGTTTGCAATATTTATACTACCGATATTATTAGGCAAATAGATATGTAATAAAATTAGGCTTTTTTCAGTATATAAAAGCTTTATCAGTACTCTTTTATTTTCCAGTTTTAAAAGCGTTTTACGAGGCTTTTAGACTCTTTCACATTTATCTTGATTATGATAAGGTAAATCAAAGGAAGTCAGAAATTTATCCCAGCTTTCCAATCATTCTTATAATGAGACTATTGATATTGCTAACGTTTTTACTACCATTTCTATTATCTATTCATGCTTCAACAAATATTTCTCCGGCATCACCATCTATTATAATTTTCTATAATGGCTCTGTAATTATAAATTCGTATAATCAAAGCATTATATATTTACCTATACCCAACGTTTCAGTTATTCACTCTACTTCAGCGTTTATATTAGAGGGTAAAAAGTTAGTACTATCGAGTAAAAACACTACAGTCACATATGTAGGGTCAATAAAGGGTGTAATCTCGTTCTCAGAACCTTTTAATGCTACAATAAGGGTT
This sequence comes from Sulfolobaceae archaeon RB850M, assembly GCA_037389275.1. Lineage (GTDB taxonomy): Archaea > Thermoproteota > Thermoprotei_A > Sulfolobales > Sulfolobaceae > JAPYVG01. The sequence continues at coordinate 9,799 of JBBHKV010000077.1, read as the reverse complement.
ATTTTACCTTATACCTCTTCGATAAAATATTTATACCCACCACCTATTTCTGCAACTCTTAATTCAAGTTACCTAACTCTTACCTTTTTGACGTCTAATCTGACCCTAATTTACGTAATAGCTCCTCAACAAGTTGTCAGTCCTCAAACTACGTCAAATACTCCCAGCGATAGTTTTTTCCTAGTTATAATTTTAATCCTATTAGCACTTAGTCTTGCTGTCACTTCATTCATAGCCTACTTATTTATAAAGAATATTAGAAAAGAGAAAGAAAAGATTCTTATTGAAGAGGAGGTAGAAGTTAGTAATGCAAACCAGTTAGATGAAAGAGATAAAGTTGTGTTAAGCGCAATAGAAAAAGGTGCTGATACTCTGGCAAAAATCTCTAAAATTACCGGCTTACCTAGGACGACGGCATATAGAAGAGTTAAAAGGCTTATAAATTTGGGCTATGTAAAGGAAGTTAGGGAAGGAAATAGGATTAGATACATAGTAAATAAAAATGAGAATGAGAATAGATAAATTATGATAGTATCTGATTTAATCAAAAGAAAGGTAATAACGGCAAGACCAGATATTTCAATTAGAGAGGCTTCTAAAATAATGAAGAGAGAGGGTATAGGCTCACTTGTTATAGTAAATGAAAACTTCTCGCCTATAGGTATTATAACTGAGAGGGATATTGTTTACGCTGTGGCTGATGGAATACCTCTGGAATCTAAAGTTGCAGAAATAATGAGTATTAATCCAGTGACTATTGACAGTAATGCTGATATAAGTGAAGCTTTAGCTCTAATGACCTCAAGAGGGATTAGGCATTTAGTTGTTATTAATAAAGAGGGCAAAGTTGTTGGGGTAATTTCCATTACTGATGTTATAAAAGCTGTGGGTGTTATAGCACTAGATTTAGCAATATGGTAGTAGGAGTATTTCTTAGCTTTAAGACTGTAACATTTTTACGCAATTTTCCGTTATTTTTGATTGCCTCTAAATTTATCTTGATGCCGATATCAAAGCATTTGGCCCGTGGCGTAACTTTTAATTCCTCCTCATGCTGCGGGGTATATTGCTAATGCTTGTCGTATATTTGACATATTTGTTGAAAATGCGTTTTGCATACGGTTATAGATGTCATTTGTTAAACATGTGGCTTGTGTTGCCGAAACGGCTACAGTTATTGCTATGTCACTTATTATTGAAAATTTGGATGCCACACTGGCTATACTTACTAACTTAGAGCCAAGTGGTGAGAATTCCGTTACTACAGATTCACTCATAATATAAAAATAAATAGTTGGCTTAAATATTTTCACGAGGTTTTTGCTCCTTCTCATCGTAAAGCATGATAGTTCCACTTCTGTACATATCTATGGCGGCACTTTCACCGTCTGCTATTAGCTCGATAATATATAACTGACCATGCAAAATAATCCCACCTAAGCGTACGCGGTCTTCCAAACTGGAAGTAAATTGGGGAATTACTGCACTTATCGCGTCTATCCTGAGCTTTACGTTAAGGTGGTCAAGGATTTCCAGTAACACGATCGTGCTTTTGTAATGCTATTAAACATAACTAATCAAGACAAATTTAGAAATAATTAAAAACAGCTAGTAGTTACTACAAGTGTTACAGTTTTTAGTACTACTCTTCTAACTAATGTCTGTTTATAATGTAATGGTGTTTTCCTAAAAGGGTGATTGTGTTAATCCCTTAGTCAGTCGTGGAATTAAAAGTCACACTATGGTTCAAACACTTTTTACAGATTAGTTTTACAATCCAGGTATTTCATAACGCGTGCCGTCTGGGGAAATATATATCCTTTTGAACCCGTTTTTATCCATATATAGTATACCGGCAGATTGTCCGTGATAAATGCTAGAAAACACGGTTATTACTTTTCCACCGATATCTATTCTAAACCCATCTACTGCTTCATGAGCTCGAATTATACCGCTAAGCTTAGAGCTCTGTAAAAATTCATCAACGACCTTTTTACCAAAATAATAAATTCCTTCACCCCTAATATTAGGCACAAAAGCTAAATCATCTAGCCCTTCTCTAGGGTCGTTCCATAATAACTGCATTGCTATAGGGTCTTTTGGTTCTACATCTGGATAGGGTAAGTCTTTAACCTCCTCTGGGTTCCTTATTCCTAACACTAGGCTTCCATCGTTGTCTATTTTAGCTGGTAATCCTCCATGAACACAAAAATAATTATTCACGACTACTGCATAAGGCATATAGGAAAAGAAGTCCTTAAATTTTTCATAAACGGTTTCATCACCGAATTTCTCTCTAACTTCATCTACGAATCCGTAATAGTAATTGGTTATAGGGCTTTCATGATTTCCTCTAAGTACTATGACTTTTTTCCCCTCTTTTTCCTCACCCTCTACCATCTTTTCTAATACAAATAGTAAATTCTCAACACCATTCGGTGGCTCCCTATCTACATAATCGCCTAAAAATACTATCAAATCTACCTTGTCATAAAACCACTCGAAAGCTTTTTTACTTATTTCTACAGCCCCGTGAGTGTCACCAACAAAGACTACTTTGTCAGCGTTATAAACTCCTAAAAATGGGCCTTTCTGTTTATACAATTCTTTAGCTTTCTCCATTATTTCAAAGATCCTTTCGTTCTTTTGTATATTTGACATAATTAACACTATACAATGAAAGCTTTAAAACTTCATTTACTGTGAAAATGTTATAAACAAGGAGTAGTATTATAAGTTATGTCAAAAATTTCTCAAATAGAGCCTATTGTTATAGCACAGACAGAGAAAGGTAGCGCTACTTGGGCGTCTTCGATGGTGATAGTTAGAGTAATAACTTCTGACGGAATGGTAGGATACGGTGAGGCCGTACCTACCTTAAGAGTAATAAATGTTTATAATACTATAAAGCAAGTAGCTCAAGGTTATATAGGTAAAGAAGCTGAAGAGCCAGAGAAGAACTATCATGAGTGGTATAAGCAAGATTTTTATTTGGCAAGGTCTTTTGAATCTGCAACTGCTACAAGTGCGATAGACCAGGCATTATGGGATATTTTAGGAAAAGAACTAGGGGCTCCAATTTATAAGCTTTTAGGTGGTAAGGTTAGGGACAAGATCCCAGTTTACGCTAACGGCTGGTATCAAGACGCGGTTACACCAGAAGATTTTGCTGAAAAGGCTAAGGAGGTTATAAATAAGGGTTATAGGGCGTTAAAATTCGATCCTTTTGGTCCTTATTACGATTGGATTGATGAAAAGGGTTTGAGGGAGGCAGAAGCTAGGGTTAGGGCTGTTAGAGAAGCTGTAGGGGAAGACGTAGATATTTTAATTGAACATCATGGTAGATTTAATGCTAATAGTGCTATAATGATTGCCAAAAGTCTTGAGAAATATAATCCGGTTTTCATGGAAGAGCCGGTTCACCACGAAGATGTCGAGGGCTTAAGAAAATATAAAGATTCAATAAAGACTTTAAAAGTAGCTTTAGGTGAGAGGTTAATAAGCCTTAAGGAAGCAATGTTTTATGTATCAGAAAGATTAGTGGACATATTACAGCCAGACCTATGTAATATTGGTGGGATAACTATTGGTAAAAAGGTGATAAGTTTAGCCGAGGCTTTTGATGTCGAAATAGCTTTTCATAATGCTTTTGGTTCTATACAGAATGCCTATTCTCTCCAATTGAGTGCAGTTACTCCTAATTTGTACCTCTTAGAGAATTTTTATGACTGGTTCCCCCAATGGAAGAGGGATATAGTTTATAACGAGACGACAGTCGAAGGCGGACACGTTAAAGTTCCGGATAAGCCTGGAATCGGAGTAAGTATTAATGAGAAGGCTATTGAGAATATGAGAGCTGAGCCTAAAGAGTTAGGAGTTGTTGAAGAACCAGTATGGGTTGTTAAGGGAACTTGGAAAAAATTCAGTTAACTTTTGTAAATAATCTAATTAATAGTTAAGAAAAATCATCCAACTTGACTGAATTTCTCACTTATTTTTACCCAATAGCCTTGAAGTTTAGTAGTACTATTTTGTAACCCTTCTCCGTAAAATGTTTCTTCGTATCCTTTACCGTTTATCAAGAATAGTGAAGTTAAAGTTTTTGTAGTAATAGCATTATTAGAGGTTAAGGCAACTAGTACTGCTCCGCCGTATTTATTAATAATCTCAATTATTCCACTGAATCCCCCTACAGCCGTTTCGTTTTCCAATGTATAAATTGTGTTGTTATAAGCATTAAACGTGTAACTATAATAGTAGAAAAGCCCTAGAGATAATGTGCCGTTTTGAATATAACTCAAATTATAAGGAATTACGTGAGGATTAGAGATTGGTGTAGCAAAAGCACCTATTTGGAGAAGTATCGGATAATTCCCTTTAATGGATAATGAAGAGTTATATAACGATCCTTTTTCAACAGCGATCTCATAAAAGTTCTCATCTAAATATGCCTTCTCATATATAGAGTTAAATGTCTGGTATGCGGCAAATTTCCCTCCTTGAACTACATCACTATATTCCTTACCGTGTTCGAAGTATAAAAGTGCTGAATAATTAAGTAAGTAATTCCCAGTTTCTTGGTAATATATTGCAGAGAAACCTGTAAAGAATAAAGGTGTAGAATCTAAGTAACGCGAGTAGGCTGTTAGTAATTTACCCCCAATTAGCGGATTTGATTGGTTCACCCATAATAACAATACACCAGCAATGTCCCAATCAAAATACGGTGATCCAGTTATTTGGTACGCAGTTTCAAGGTTTGTTACGCACACAGTTATATCTGCGTGATTCCCTAGTGCTAGCATTGGTGTTAGATCTATGAGATAAGGTGAGTGGAATGATAATGTATTTATAGATGTCAGAGGTTTCCACCAAAATAAGTCTATCCCCCCAGTGTAAATAGTCTCATAAGGATTAACTATTCCTACTAGGCTATTGTTGTAAAAAATTAATATACTCCTAGTTGCGGGTTCATTTGCATACCAGAACTCATCAAGTCCTCCGCCTTCCTCGTATAACAACATTTCCATTTTGTAAGTACCATTAGGTATCGTAAGTGGGCAAGAAATTGAAGGCTGAATGGAGTTAAGAATTACATAAGAATAGCCGTAATTAGATAAGAAAAGTGGTATAAACTCGTTAGGTAATCCTTGCGGTTTAGGCCCAGGGTAGAGGTATAACGTAACGTTCATGTGATAAATTCCAGTTATTCCTATTTTAGCATCATAGTAATTGGTAATCACTAGTTGGAAAGTCACATTTCCTTGTAACAAGTTTTCGAAAAGCGTTAAGTCTGCTTCTGCTGTAGAGTTATCTAACTCTTGTGTTGAACCCCAGAACACTGGTACTCCATTTACAAATATATAGGCAGCCCTATCATACTGTGTACCGTTTGTCTCCCAAATGCTTACATTCATTAAAATCATACTATAATTCCCTGGAGGGATGTAGACTGTTTCATTAATTGGTCTCAGACCAGTATTATTAAATATAACATTGCTCGCTACTTTTACTTCAACCGGTGTAACATTAGGTGGTTTAATTTGATAAGCTTCGAAGGAATAGTAAGTTGGATCTACGTATCCGTTAAGGAAAGTTGAGGTTATATTGAATATTGGGAATACGGGGATCAATTGCTTCTCTCCACTACTCGCTTGATGAGTATATGCTATAGACAAAAACGGGGTTAGTGATAATAAAATTACAAAGAGTAAAAACAGACTACCTAATTTCATTCTTTTCTCACCCCCTTACCTTTTCTAAGGATTAAAATTAGCGCAATTAGAGCTAAAATTATACCTACTATACCTAATGAGATTGAAATAATTTTTAGATTTGAAATAGATGAGTTCAAAGTCATTATTGGATATTCATTATTAATTTGGAGCGTATAGTGATATTCAATTCCGTCTGAAAACACTAAAGTTATTGTGTTAGACCCTGGTGGTTCTTGCGCCGAATTGAATGGTATTACTATTTTAACACCACTACTTGTCTTTGAAATCATATAACTTACGGGTTTACCGTCCAACTCGACTTCCTTTATCGCTATAATATTACTGTTATTTGATGGGTTAGTTATCGTCAACGTTATGTTACTTACAGTCGTTGTTATGTTTTCTTCATAAGATATTGTTGGAGATGGTTGTAGGCTCATTTCTTCAACATTAATATAGTTAACTCCTTCAGTAGTGACATTGCTGTAAGTTAAGTTATATGCGTATGTTGTGTTTTCAAATACTGTGGATACTAAATCTATATTAGAATTAACGGCATTAACTCCACCGTTAACTATCTGTGATCCTATTATCTTGACTGTAGCGTTTTGAGCTTCAATACTTCCAATTTTACTATCGATTATTGTTACGCTTCCACCTTTAATTATCAAGTTATTTATTTCTGAGTTTTGTATTACTAGACTAACTCCATTTAGTTCAAGTTTGTTCATGTAGACGTTATTCATTGTGTTACCGGCGATAAACGGTATTTGACTAATATTGCTGTTAGTAATTATCTCAGTTGGCATGTATATATAAGGTTGAATATAAGTATAAACTCCGTAAGATGGCACTGTATAGCCAGAGAAACTGTTGCCTACTATGGCTACTTTCCAAGGGCCTACGTAAGCATAAACTGGATCACCGGGATATGAGATATTATTTGTTATTCCAGGTACTTGAACTAATGCAACCCATCCGTGTAACGTAGAATTGTATTGCATCGGTAGACCGTAACTGAATTCTAGGAATATTTGTTCATTAATTAACTGTAACGGTTCTAAAGTCACTGTAAATAACCCTTCAGTAATGGGGGTACCGTTAGGATATGTTATGTTAGCTAATACTTTAATATATTCGCCTTGAATTAACTCCTTTATACCATTAATATGCACTACTGCATTGGCTGGGGCGACATAGAAATAATCAGTATAGTTCATCTCCTCTATTCCTATTGAACTATTATACCACCCCTCCATTACTACCTTATAAAAGCCTGGGGTAGCATTTCTGGGTATTGTGTAATTAACCTCATGGAACCCGAACAAATCATAAACACCAAACTGTGTGGCCTCGGTAGCTAATGTTGTATTAAGCTTTGCAATTAACTTTCCTTGTGGATTATAAATAAATACGTAGACGTTGGATGTAAATATCGCTAATCCGTTTTGGTCAAAGGTAAAGGCTAGGACAGTTATATTTTCTCCGGGGGCAATTGAGGGGAACCCGTCATCTATCGGAGTAAAGACCAACCCTTCTAAATTTAGCCCTCCAAGCGTCTCATATAAATACGCATTACCATAAGTATCGTTTATCACCATAACATAAACTCCTTCTGGCGTTGGTGGGATTAAGGCGTAACTACCTCTATATAAGCCTGGGGTTGATGTTGGTAGTAATGTAACGTTAAACTCGTCTTTACCATTAAGTATAAATTGGGCTGTAAATGATGTGAAATTAACTGGTGTTAAATTAGGATAGTAAATACAAGCTTGTACTGTAAAAGGTTGATTAGGGGGTATTGACGGTGCATATGGGAACGGAATTGGTTCTATTATATCGATTGAGAGTCCCACATCTATTTCATAGACTCCACTACCGCTATATTTACCAGAGGTGCCATTAACAACTATTAACCAAATATTTGGAGGCATTCCGGCCTTAATCGTAAAAGTACCTATCCAATAACTTCCATTATATATTAAAGGTACTTCGCCGACTAATCCTTCTGTGGAATAAATATAGGCTGTAAATCCGCCAGAAGTCACTATTGTGTCGTTAGGGTAAGAGACTTTGGCTAATATCGAGAAAGTGTTATTATACATAAACCATGGATATTGTACTCCCGGTTCTGTAGCTGTAACTGATATCGATAATTTAGGTATTGACTCGTATTCTTCCACGGCCTTAAGTAATCCATACCAATCAACACTGCCTAATCCAGTCACTAAATTATAACCTTTAATGGCGGAATACAAGCCGTTATATCCTAACGTGATCTGGTGGAACACTTGATTGTATAGGGTAGTATTAGAATAAATCCAGTAAAGTATGTTATTAAGTAACCCTACTGGCTTATTCGTGACTGAAATTATATCAGAAACCATACCCGCCCATATAGGTGTAGCAAGACTAGTCCCACCTATTACCGTTTCAACTCCTAATGCATATATTATTTCTCCAGTGTAAGGATTCGCATCTGCTGCAACATCTGGTACCGCTCTTGTCGTCCCATTTAATGAGTACTGATACCATGGTTTAGGATAATATGTACTATACCCTCCATCAGATGCAACATATGGGAAGAAAAACATCCCATCAGTGGACCAAGCAGTCTCATAGCCATACATTGCAGTAGAGTTTTGCATGGATAGATAGCCAGAAGTTACGTTAACAAATAATGTAGTCCCACCAACCGCGGTAACGAAAGGACTTGTAGCTGGATAAGAAACTCCTCCATAAGTCGTTAATCCACCAGCAGTTGCTCCTTCATCGCCAGAGGCTGCTAGGAAAGTTATTCCTTCAGCAGTTCCCAATTCGAAATAGTAGTCCCAATAAGGTAAGTTTGGATATAATACTCCATCTTGAACAAAATAGAATCCAGTATCTCCCAGCACATTTTCTGGGATTCCAAAACTCATTGAAGTCACGTTTGCAATATCATTAGTTACAATATAGTCGATCGCTTCTGGAATGAATACGGGGGATGATGGAACTACAAGGACAATTTTTGCATAGGGTGAAATAGCATGGGCTGTTTCAACGTCTAAAGCCGTCTCTAAGTACCAACCAGTAAATAATCCGAATATTGGATGATATGGACCTATTGGAACTACTGTTAAGTTAACAGGTGGTAAGTCGAACTTTTTATCAAACGCTTGTAAATCTTGATATATTGTTGGGTCTCCGTAAGCGTCTATTATGGCTATAGTGGTACCTTTACCTCCTTGAGTTATATTGTAAGCCCCAATTATATCTTGTGGGGAATACATATTTGCTGCGAATGACAAGTAACCAGAAAAATTAAACGGAGAGGACAAGACCAATTTTCCGTTTATTATTTTGCCTAGAGTAATAGTATTAGTCTCGAAATAAATGTTTGTATAATTGGAAAGTCCTTGGATTAATACCCCAGAAAAGAATGAGGGTAAAGTAGGATCTGAGACTGCCTTATAGAATATGCCATTATTAGACTCATACAATCCTAGCTTCACATTAAATGCTGACTCTACATCATTTACCGTTCCTTCAGCTATTAAGGCAAATGGAGATTTGTAAACTATTGTAAATCCCTTTGATTCTAGGTAGTTTATAATCTCTTGTTCCTTTTCGGTTTGAGCGAACATAGAAATTAATTCTTCTCTAGATAGTTGCTTAATCTGATGAAATGCTACTTCTTGTGCTAAGAGGTAAAGTAAGTTTAGATTTTTAGGTGGAATGAGTATTCCTATACATATCGTATCCGATTGCGGTAAGTAACCTATGAAGTTAGCCTGAGTTGTAGGTCCTATGTAAGTTGCCTCAATTTCTGAGTTTGCAATTATTAGATTTACTCCAGTTCCTAAAATTAGAATTAGGAGAAACAATAATGGTAGAATATCCTTACCCATATTTGTTTATAGCAACAAGCTGTATATAAACATTTAAATTTAGTCTATATCTGGGAAAAATTATCATTATGCAGCAGTTATGGGAATCTTAGGGAGGTAATACCAAGAAGTCGGTATTAGCGAGAAGTTTTTAATTTTAGACGCCTTCCTACTGAAAAGATGCCAAACGAAAAAGGACAAATCGAGTTGGCT
>JBBHKV010000076.1:0-8644 GCA_037389275.1 Sulfolobaceae archaeon RB850M | reverse complement strand
GAGAGCAACGAAGGCAGTAAATAGGAGCATTCGCACCATGATGTACTCCATAGCCCTAGTCTTATGGGAGAGAAGGTTAATCCCAGAATTTGTAGCTTAACGATGACACTATCACCACACTCTTTTAATTGAGCTAACTTGTTATAAGTTCATGATAGTGTCGTCATTAGGGTATAAATTTATTAAACGTTGATTCTATATATAAAGAATTAACAATAAATTCGAATATTATATATAGTCTAAAAATTATAGAAATATAAATAAGCAAGTGACGACACTATCACCACACTCTTAATGCTAAATGCAAGTGCTATCTCTGTGCCTTTTTTACCATTATACTTTACCTTACCCTTTGATGAACCATTCTTAATTACCTTATCTGCTATAATATGAGCTTGACTTATTCCTTTCCTTCTTCTGACTCCCAATTGTTTAGTATTATAATGTTGATGATGGTATTCCAGGTTTAGTTACTACTTCTATGTGTATGTTACTATTGCTAATGAGATCTCTAGATCGTGTTTTCTAGGCTTAACCTTTAAATTCTTCAAAACCAATACTATTAATTGTATGAGGATGACGAGGTTCATAATTTAGGACCCCCTATACAATCCCGTCACCCTCACACAAGAAGTTTTCTCACGAAAACCTGTAATCTTAACATATTTAATATTTTTTACTATTCAATATCGAATAAGATGACTGTATGAGAACATCCCCCTTAACAAGTATAAAATTAAGCTTATAACGTTAGAAAATCTAATAAGTATAATGATTTTCTATATAATGTGTTAATTGTCGTGAAGTAAGTTAAGGGTGGGAAAAATTTTTATTTTTTATATTCCCACTTACATCTATGGATGTTAAAATTGCTGACTCAAAAGGGAGGGTTTATTTAGGTAAATGGTATGCTAATAAGAAAATTTATGTTGTGGATTTGGGTGGAGTTATAATTTTAACCCCTTATACTGCTTTTGCTGAGGAGTTAGAAAAGGTGAAGAATGTAGAGGAGTTAATGGAATTCCTTAAGTCGATATCGCCTAAGGAGTTAAAGGAAGCCTTTAGGGAAGCCTTATGGGAAAAGACGAAGTCCTAATAGATATAAGTGCGTTTATATCGAATAAGAGAAGAAAGGGGAAAGTTAGTGTAGTAACGCTAATAGAAATTATGGAATGGGCTTTAAGGAAGTATAATGAACATAGTAAAAAAGGTGATAAATTGAGGGCTTTAGGTTACCTAAATCTTATAACTTCACTTCCGCTAACTATAAATGAAGTAATTGAGATAAAGGGTGACGAAATAAGAGATCTAGTGTATTATGTAACTGAGAAAAGTTTAGATCCTACTGATGCTTATCTTGCAGTTTTAAGCAAGAGGTTTAAGATGCCTATAATTACAACGGATAAGGATTTCGAAAGGGTTAAGGATGAAATAGAAGTTATAGACCCATGAAATCACAATTATGCTCAGCTAAAGAATTCCTTAAATGTCAATGAAACCCTCAGCCTTTCTCCATTTAATTTTTCCTCCTTCACATGTTTTGTGAGTTGTTTCAATTTTTATCAGAACCAACGTTAAACTTATTTTTAAATCAACGTTTGATTTTGAATTTAAGAAAATTCAATAGTTTAACATCTAAGAATAGCATTTATTGGAAAATCCTTGTAGTCTGAAGGAAGCTTGAAAACTTTTTAAAAACATCCCTAGAAAATATCATGTGAATAAAAACCTCAGTAACGACGCGTATTACCAAGCTTTAAATGATGCTGCACTTGCCCCACTAGAGGACATAAGAAAAGACAGTGCAATAAGACTACTACTAGGAGGAATAATAGGCAAGGGAGCATACGAAATATCACAAGAGATAAACATGGACTACATGACACTACTCAAAACTTAGACAAGATAGCAAAACCTAATGAAAGCAGTAAAAAACATAGTAAGGATCACCCAGTCATACTCATAATAGACGACACACAATCATAAACAATACGCAATACCAGTATCAAGAAACGCAACACAAGTATACTACTGCAAAGTACACAACGAGCCAGCAGATACTAATAATAACAGTAAAGGACTTGAAAACAAACGAAACATACATAGTCTAAATAATACCATACATACCACAAAAGGAAGTAGAAATATTAAAGAAAAGGAGAGAAAAGTAAAATTCAAAACAAAAATACAAGCATACTTGGAAATACTACCAAAACTTGAGGAGGAGTTCAATGTCGTGGGTAAGGTCTTCGACTCTTGGTACGTTAACTCTAAAACGCTGTTAGAGGATACTGTGGGGCTGTATCCTTTTTCACGTTGATAGAAATCTTTTTGTCCGTTTATAACAAACTTTTCTTGATAAATGATGATCTCTCACGCCTATGTGGGCAAAGGGTGGGGGAGATTACGGAGATGTGAGCTCAGTGCCGTTGGAGTCCCATGACCCATGGGCTAAGTCCCTACACTCGATCATGAAATGAAAGTGCAGGGACAAACGGAGGTCTGTATTAGTCAGATCTGACTAATATGTTTTATATAAGGAGGCCATCTCCCGTTCTGGGATCCAGGTCGCGAGGCAGACCTGCCTGCTCCACCTCAAACGAAGTAGGAGGGTAAGGGAAGAGTCTGACTCCTCTCCCTACCCCACCCGAGGCTCTCCTACCTCTTTGCTCCTCCTCGAACAACCTGACCAGCCCTTCTACTCCCTTCTGGAGAGTTCTGCAAGTGCCACTCCCCCTTGACAATAACCTTTATTTCCTTCGTGAAATGATCAATTACATTCAGTAATTCCTCCATTGAATAAGTCCAAATCAACAGAGATATTACAATTCGCAAAGGAGTCTTGAATCGCCCTAACTGAAAAATGAGAGATAGGTTTTTTATTTAATTTTGACTACTTTCAAATTATGAATTTACCAAGAGTTGTAATACATGGAGTTAACATAGGTCTAACTGTGGCAGAGATCTTTAGTGATGGAAATTTTAGGAAGTTAATTTCCGCTGGTCATCTCATATACTCTACTGCTGGAACTATGTATTATGCGTCGCAAGGTAAGATTGTAGACACTTTAGCTAGCTTATTCGGTAGTTCTCTGTACCATCTCTCTGAGTGATTGGGTTTGAATTTAATACTATCTTATATAGATCTAGACGTTGACGATGTTTATGTAAGCTCATTGTTAAAAATTATGATAGAGGATAAACGACTCTTACGAGAGCATTTCGAACTTCTTTTGTCCAGATTATCTAGTTTAACACCCAGACAGCAGTTAAGGGTGTTAGATTACATACTTTACATATCTAATAAAAATGAGATGGGGCTTACAAGTTTGAAAATTCAGTGCTCACCAAGAGAAGTAGTGTACTCAATAACTTTACTTTCGTTAAACCCAAGAATCGTAAGCTTGTATGAGGCTCTTAAGATCTGTGATAAGAAACTCGAAATTTTGAACAAATTTATAAATAATCTTGAGAATATTATACTAAATCCTAAGCTAATAGACTTCTTGAGGGAGAAAATAAATGGTGAAGGGTTCGATAAGGCGCATTTAGAGTTGCTAATTCTTTTGGAATTCGCCTTGAAGCTTAGAAATGAGGGGTATCATGTGGAATTAAATGATTTTTACGGAGACTTATTGTTGGACACTAACGCCAGCTTTGAAGAACAAATGAAGATAAGGGATCAAATAATTGAGGAGTATAAGAAAAAGTATAATGTAGACGTTTCGGCGGAAGTTGGAGACGTATTTGGAATGATAGATTCTGTAGATAAGATAAAGGAGTATATGAGGAAAGTATTAGATGTGGGTGGAGGAAGAAAACAGTCTATTTAATTTCGTATTTCTGTTTCCTTCAATAGGTTTACTAAGATCTCTCTCGAAAGTCTCTCAACATCAAGCTGTTGCACGTTAAGATCTTTACCCTTAATACGGATTTTATAAATTCCCATTTTTAGCAACTCATCTTTAAAACCGCCGAAATGATCCACTAGAGTTCTAAGTTTTTCGATTAACCTAATGTAATTTAAGAAATTATTAGCTTCTTCCCCATTGATTTTCCCACTACTTACTGCATTGGCTAATACCTTATCCTTTAATATTGATACAATTTTACCTTCTTTGATCCCGTTAAATGTTCCGTTCTGATTGCTAAAAATCTCATCTCTTAAATTAGGAGAGTTAAGAGCGATAAAGAGTATAATTTCGAAATAAATTGCGCTAAAGCAACGTCTAATTAAAGTCGTGTTATGAGCTTTATCATAACAGATAGAGATTAGAGATTTAAGTCCATTTATATCGTTAGCTTGCATTTGCTAAAAATTTCTTAAATTTATTTATATTTATTTTCTCTCTTGAGGAATTGAGAATTAAACTTAATATCTTAATCTAATAAATGGGAGTTGTAGTTTTTCAGAGTTCGGCCTTCATCGTAACTAATAGCCACTTTTAATGACTATTAATCACTCGGCCTCATCACTCCTTCCCTACGCCTAGGTTAGGGAGCCAGCCACGACATGGAGAGCCTCATCGAACCCCTCACATTGCTCCTCAAGTTCATTGTAGGGCTCTCTTCTATATGTTAACGGAAAAGCTAATAGACTTTCGTGGGAAGAAAGATAGGAATGTTAAATGATATCAAATGACATAAAATTCACGGTTTATCGGAAACCGTTGTCAACGGCAGTCGGGGTAGTCAGACAACCCCCCACATGGATAGGGATCTTTCATCGCATAGCTCTTGAAGGAAAGAGATATGGCTGCTCCTCCCACAGTCCCATTAAGCCCTCGATCGAGCCGGTAAGGAGCGTCATTAGCGCCACTAAGAGAAAGTTTCATAAAGAGATATTTGAACTTTCATCATCCCAGCCCATTCTCGAGGCTTTCAATCTTTTGTAAAGGCAAAATTCATTTAAAATGGTGACACTAGGATCTAATTATTAATTAACCTTTATTAGAATTGACTCTAAATTTTAATTATGACTGAGTTTCGTTACGCTTCCGCCTCGCTTATTACTAATTCTAGTAAGGATGCGATTTTGAAGGTACTGTCTAATGATAAAGTAAACCTAAAATTGCCTTTAATTTCTGTAAGTGAGTCGTTGTATCCTAATGTCCCGGTTCCTTCTTCCCTTCTTACTACCATAACTTATGATGACTTGCAATTATTGATATATGAGGTTTCCTTTACAGAAAAGAAGAAAATTATTTTGCAGGCAGCATTAGGTAAAACTACTGACGAGAAAGTTGAGGACGCTATTTTGAAGTTATCTGAGCTAGGAAAATTGTTAAATATAGACTATTTAATTGAGGTTATGTTAATTTACGTCTTGGACGTAGAATTACGCGGATTATCTAAATATAAAAGGGCAGGCTACGTGTTATTGGACTATAGTAACGAAGGCGACTTAAGAGAGTCAGAATACTTATCGTCAATAAATGTTTTGCCTTATGTTCTCGACTCGAGGAAATCCTTAGTCGAAATAATTTATAGGAATAGGCAAGTAAGCGTAGATGTAATTAAAAGTCTAATAAATGAGATAGAGAAGATAGTAAGAGGTGATGAAAAATTAGCTTAAGCTTGACTAGAGAAAAGTTGCGCGAGATAGAGTCTTTAAGATCTACAACTGAAATACTAAATAATATATTATTAATGGCTACTACATATTTACAATCTTCATATCCTATCAGTAGTGTATATGCTCCACCTTTCAGAGTGTTGCGTATAGATTATGATAATGAAGGGAATCCAATATATTTTACCACATTCGACGACTGGTTGAAATACGTGAGGGACTCCGACTTAGAGGAGATAGTTTTACCTGACGTTAAGTCATTAGACCTGGAAGAAGTGATGAAAGACCTTGGTTGGGAATATAAAATAGAAATAAAGCACAACCTGACCCCTGTAGACCGAGAGACAAAGATCCTTTATTTAAGCGACTGTAGATTGGTAAAGAGAGTAGAGTACGTTGTTCTTTCATTGACTCTGATTAACGGCTTAGGTGAAGAAATTATTCCAGTATGCGGAGAGTTCACAATGGATAAATACAAGGAGCACCTCTTACAACAACTGTATTGGCTTTCTAAGTAGTGGTGAAATTGAAAGTACTCGTTGATACTAATATAATTATAGAAAAGAGAAATAAGCTATTTAACTTACTTGGGAGCTATGATCCAATATATTTGGATCTTGTTCTTGCAGAAGTTATGGAGGTAATAAGGAAAAATGCACTTGAATTTCTGAAGAAAAATAAACGGGAAGTTGCAAATAAATATTTTGCGTTTGGTCGAGAATTTTTGAAGATATTATATCAGCAAAACATTCAATTGGAATATCCGAACATAAAGGATTTTGTTGAGGCATTTGAAGTAATGAAAGATAAAGACGTTGATGCAGTTGATGCGATCCTTGCTGTAATTGCTAAAAGGCAAGGAATTAATGTTCTATCTAACGATAAGGATTGGGATAGGCTAAAGGATTACGCGAAGCGCGTAAACGTTTAATAACATATGTAGGGCAAGATAACTGTCAATAACTATTTTATTTGAAAATAACTCTTTTATCTCTTTAGTCACAAAAATCTATATTAAATTAATAAGGTTATTTATACTAGTATGGTTTATATAATATTAATAACTCTTACCTTTTAATTCTCGCAATTGTTGTGAATTTCAAAGTATAAAAATTCAAGGTAAAGTTCCTCCATCATTGGGTACTAATTATATTACAAATTTGAGGGTTAAGGGGTGTAAAGCCTCGCCGTAGTCAACAGTTTTCGATAAACCGTGAAGTTTATATTACTTTAATGAGTAAAGTCACACCAGACGTGGTTTTCCCGAAAGGTCGGCAGGACTTTTCATTGCGAGAGGTGTGGATTCACTCTGGATAGGCAATTGAATGCATCTCTCAACATATACCTTAAGATTTGCGGGTTTCCCCACATTCACGGGTGTGGGTTGGGGGTTATCCCGCTAAAGGGGCGGAGGGGTAACGGGTTTCCCCGTGACTCTGGTGAAGCCCAAGGGCTGAGAATTGGATACAAATTCATGAAAATTCAATGAAGCCCAAACCCCAACTGTTTGGTTATCACATAGGTTAAGTTAGACTTTAAAGCAATGACTGTTAGGTAAGTGAACTTCAAATCTAGGTTATCCTAGAACTATCCCATTTAAATTAAGAAATAGCTTTTTATCATTGTAGTAGATAGTAAATTGTTGACAGCTGATTATGATGAGCACTTTACTAAATAATATAAGTTTTAGGAACTCTGTTAGAGGTTATGTGAAAGTCAGTGATGGTAGTATAATTATTTTGCGTGCAGCAATTGTAGACGTTATACCTTTGCAAGTATCTTCGCCTTTTGGTGTGGAATTTAATGTTAATTTTATCGTTGGAATATCTTTGCGTCCTTCTGAAGGGGCCCTAAATGAGGTCAAGGATAAACCTATCCTAGAGCCAGGTAAACAAGTTAATGAAGGCTGGATACAATTGGAAATAGACGATAAAGTCTCAGCTTATGAAGAAGTAATTTATAAAGATGCGAAAATTGGTGAATATTTAATTAGACTTGAGATAGAACCAATAATGGCGTCTAAAAATACTCAATTTAAGATGCAACAAGGGCCTCTATATGCGTTAAAATGGACCCCAAAGATAAGCTGGCACAAAATAGGTGAGAAAACATGACGGAGAATTTCATTATATACTCTAACTTGGAGCAAACACAAATCAGTATTTCCTCTGAGTATATTCCAGATAATATAACCACTACTACTGAGACCTATAGTAATTCTATCCGTAGTATTTTTAATATGATTGATAAGAAAGAAGCTCTTGAAATATTGAAAACTTATATTGATAAGGATTGCGTGAACAGTATCAGTAATTTTATAGATCTAAGGGGTTTAGCATCAATAGTCTTATGGCTGATTAATACATTTCCAATTAATATTTCTAGCATTAGTATTACAGAAGACGTAGAATCCTCGCAACCATTATTCGTAGAAATTCGCATAAACAATTGTGATTGGGAAGAATGGAAGTACCTAGCAAAGTATACTAAAGATACTCTAAATAGAGAAGGTCTAGGTGACATTGCAGGTAAAGTGGTAATAGTATGCAACCAAGCAATGCAAATAAGTTAAAGCCCCATAAACTGTTAAATTATTTTGAGAGTCTTTTGAGCAATAGTTTAGATGAGGTATTTATAAGGAGAATAATTAGCGCAGTGTATTTCTCTCTATTTAACTATTGGTCTATAAAAAATATTTGTAAAGGGAATAAGGGTAAGGGTGACAACAATGATAGTTTTCCTCACACTCAATTTATTCAAGACTTAGCCAGTAGCGGACTCGATCCGCAAATATACCTCTTATATGTTTATCGTGTAGCAGTAGACCATTATACTTTAAACCCGACCAAAGTAACACTAACTAGCCATCCCTATAAAGGTCGCACTCAGAATGTTAAAATAGATGAAAACATACTAAGAAAAATTTTAGAATCAGCAAAAGATGTACTTAGCTTTCTTGATAATTATTAGTTACAAAAGTTTCTACAATCTTTAATCTTTTCATGACGAAAGCTAATGAGAAGTGAATAAATTATATATAAAAACTATAGTATAGTTATTTTGATCACTTCT
>JBBHKV010000075.1:0-5407 GCA_037389275.1 Sulfolobaceae archaeon RB850M | reverse complement strand
TCTCGTAGTGAAGATAGATGAATTGACTAAGGAATTAAGAAACGAGTTGATTTCAATGGGGGTAGTGGATCACGGCATGAAGGCACTGAGTATAATAAGAAAGGTGACTATTTATCCGTTTGTCCCTACACTTTCATTTCATTCATGATCGAGTGTAGGGACTTAGCCCATAGGTCATGGGACTCCAACGGCACGGGGCTCACATCTTCGTAATCTCCCCCACCCTTTTGCCCACATCGGTGTGAGAGATCATTATTTATCAGCAAAAATTCGTTATAAACAGACAAAAAGATTTCTATAACACGAAAAAGGATTCAGCCCCCTGGCGAGGCTTTACGCTTCTTTTGAAAAAAGATTAATGTTGCAAAATATTTTATGGTATTAAAAAGTAGTGTCGCTTACACTCTTTTCGTTAATAAAATTTTCACGTTAAGCTAAATTTTTCCTTCAGAATCTTATTAACAAATCCTTAGGGGTACCCGAAAAGCTTAAATATTATAGGGTTACCCTAATTATTGCAATGTCCCAACAGCAAGTGCCCCGCCTTAAGAAAGGGCAAGTTAATACATTAGGTGCACTAGCTGAGGAAATAGCGGCAATGGCACCAGCCTGCGATGTCGTTGCTTTCATAACATCAGCTATGGCTTTCGCGTTCGCTTTAACTCCGTTAGCGTTCTTGTTAGCTACACTCGCAATGTACCTTGAGGTAAATACGTTATATCATTTGGCAAAAAGGCATTCTAGCGCCGGCGGATATTACGGTTACATAGCTAATGCATTTGGGCCCGTACCCGCTACTATGGCCGGTTGGTTATACGTTCTCTACCAGACAACGAGTACTGGAGCAATTCCGACATATATCGGAGGGGCTGTTTTGCCTGCATTTCTCGACTATTATTTCCACATCAAATTACCAGCCTGGCTTTGGTTACCGTTAATCTTAGTGTTTATCTGGGTTCCTATAACTCTGGCGATCTTAGGAATTAGACCGCAAATAACAACGTTAAAATATGCCTCCCTTTTTGAAGTATCATTCTTAGCAGTTTTAGGTGCAATAGTAATTGCTAAAGCACCGGATAACACTTTAGCAGTGTTTAACCCATTTGCGTGGCCCCAATATGCTAGTGAATTTGCACCATATGGTGGTCCTGGAGGAGCTTTGGGATTGGCTATGGTGTTCTCGATAACTAGCTTCATAGGGTACGGCGGTTCAGCTCCTTTAGGTGAAGAAGTCCAACACCCGAGGCAAATACTTAAGGCTTTAATGACTGGTGTGTTCATTGTTGGTGCTGTATTGACTGAAATGGCTTATGCTATTGCTGTAGGTTGGGGTGTTAATAACCTAGAGAGCTTAGTAAACAATCCTAATCCAGACGTTTCAACTATTCCAGGGATTGTTGTAATGGGACTTTACTTAGGGATGTTCGGTGCATTAGGACTATTTTTAGTTGCTATGAACTCCGCATTTTCAGACGCTGTAGCAATGCAAAGTAATGCAGCGAGAGTATACTTCGCGATGGCTAGGGATAAGATAATACCGGAAAAGTTCTCTAAAGTTCATCCAAAGTATCATAGTCCTTATGTATCATTGATCTTCATCGGAACGATTTCCACTGCTAGTGCCATAGCAACTGCCTTCTTCATGTTCTGGTATAACGGAATATCACCGATACAAATGTTCTATTTAAATACTGCAAACGCTAGTGTGTTAACAGCACTTTCAGACACTTTCGGATTCCTAACGACTATGGCTTTGTTCGGAATGGTTTTAACACATTTCCTATTAAACACTTCAGTAATTACTCTTTACAAGAGGCTGAAGGAGAGGCATAAGGACTTAAGACATGCAATACTTCACACATTACAGCACTACGTTGCACCGGCCGCAGCGACTGGAATTTTAGGGTATGCACTATATGCTTCAATATGGCCCCCAGTATTCCCAGAAACACCAGCAGCTGTAGTATCTCTCGTTTACCTCGGTGGTGCTGCAGGGTATGCGTTATACTTGAAGTTTAAGAAGCCGTGGGCATTAACTAATGCTGGTAAAGCCGTGAATCTGTGGGCTGAAGAAGGAGAGACTTCAATGAAGTAATTTTTTAATAAAGAGATGTTTTATCTCTTCTATTCTATTCCCTTTTTTATAGTTTTTAGGTTCCAAAGGGATATATAGTTTAACTCTCATTAATGGACTACTCATTATTTTAATTTATCCATGTATTCGTTCAACTTATCGGCATGTACCTTCCAAGAGTATTTTTTACTACTCTCAAGGGCGTTCCTCGAAAGCCTTAACATTAACTCATTGTTTTCCAAAACCTCATTAATTTTATCCACACTATCATGAATGTCTTTAACTATGAAACCATTTTCACCGTTAATAACAAACTCCTTACCGCCCAAACCCTCATTGACTATTATAGCAGTTCCATTACATAATGACTCTAATACAGCCATCCCCGGGCCTCTCTCGTCAAAACCAAAACGTATAGTGAGCATAGCCTTCCTATAGAGCTCTTTTAATTTTTCCTCCGGGATTCTACCAGTTACTATCACTTCTGGGTATTTCCTCTTAAACTCCTCCATAGTGTCTTGTCTAGCCCAAGAACCGGCCATTACTAATTTCCCCTTAATTCTCTTAGCGATCTCACCGTAAATTTCCGGCTTTCTACCGGAATCCCACATAGATACTGCTAGGACAAACTTTTCTTTTTTCTCATAAACCTTCTCCTCCGGATAGCAACCGGGGTAAAGGACTTCAGAGGATATTCCTCTGTTCTGTAAAACCTCTTTATTCCACTTTGAATTAGTAAAGATGAATTTCGCATTCTTTAGCACCTTCCACTCCATCGCCTTCGGCAATGCGTATTTTAAACCCTTTAGGGGCAATGAAGTTTCGTGTAAATACAAGGCATATTCCTCGCCGTAAAACTTCTTTCTTAAATAACCAGTTATCCCTGCAAATTGATCGTGAAAAAGTGCTGGCCCTTTTATAATTTTACTTGCCTTAATTATAAGATCTAAATCTACTGTAGCATCATCACCCCTATTCTTTGCGTAAATTTCGGTTATCTTTTTAAATAAAGGGGTGAAAAACCCTTTTTGTCCCCTTCTTCTCATAAATGTGACGTTTATGTCGCTTAAATCGTAATCATAAAATGATTCTCTATAAACGAAAAGTTTTGCTTTAGCATTCCTAGCCTCTTCAACGGCTATCCTGGCAACCCCGCCGTTCCATAAGACCCTCAATGCTATAGTAAACATTTTAGCTAAATAGAATGATTTAAGATTTAAGATTAAAATCCTCCTTCCCCTTTTTTATTAGTTAAAGTTTTAGTCTGCATGAGTTTCAATTAACTATGGCATTTCTCAGATGCTACATGTGTAAAAACGCATGCGGAATAATTGCAACAGTTGAGGGGAAAACTGTAAGAGTTGCACCAAATAAAAATCACCCACAGCCTGGTATTTGCGGTAGGGGTGCCGCTGGGCCGTACTTATTAACTCATCCAGATAGATTAAAAACACCGCTGATAAGGGAAGGGGATTCACTAGTACCTACTGATTGGGAAACAGCGTTAAACGAAGTAGTTAAGAGGCTCAAAGAGTTATTAGACGAGGGTCACCCAGAGTATTTAGCAATAACTTTTCATGATTATGGCAAAGAGTTATTAGAGAGGTTTGCGGCTCTTTACGGCACTCCTAATTTAATAGGCCATGAGTCCGTTTGTCACGGCCCGAGAACCGTTGCAGCTAGATTAGTCTTAGGGGCTGAGGGGCCGAGAAGTATAGACCCCGATTATCCTAACTCAAAGTTCGTAGTCTTCATAGGTAGGAATCCATTAGAGGGGATAGTTCCAGATATTGTGAGGAGGATAGAAGAGGGGAGAAGAAAGGGGATGAAAATAGCAGTTGTAGACCCGAGGAAGTCAGCAATAGCTCAGAGGTATGCTGATAGGTGGATCCCTATCAAACCCGGTGCTGACACAGCATTCTTACTTTCCGTAATTTACTATATGATAAAGAATAAGATGTATGATGAAGATTTTCTAAGGAGATATAGTAATGCTGGTTTATTAGTACATGAAGATGACTTATCCCCCACGAATGAATATTCTGACGATTTACTCTATGAAGGGGTTAAAGGCGGAAGGAGGGTTGCTACAGCATTTTACTTACTTATGAAGGAGGGTGAGAAAGTTTATCCAAGGTTAAAAATGATTACTGGTGTTGATTACGATGACGTGAAATATGTGGCCGAAAACTTATGGGATAATAGACCTATGGCTGTAATTGATGATGGTTGGCATACCTCATTCTCTAATGACTCAACTTACACGTGGATGGCCGCATATATAATTAATGCAATGATTGGTAATCTGGACAAAAAGGGCGGACTTGTATTTGCTAAGAAAGTTAGGGTTAAGCTTTACGATGAAAATAGGGCAAAGGTTAAAAGGTTGGATAGAATAAGGTATCCTTTGACTGAAGCGGCGTTCCAGGAGGTTTATAGAGCCATCCTCACTGGAACACCGTATCCAATAAAGGCTTTAATGGTAGTTGGTACGAACTTAGATGGCAGAGACCCTAACTCTGACATGGTGAGGAGGGCTTTACAAGCTTTAGACTTCTTAGTTGTCATTGATATAATGCCGTCAGACGTAACACAATATGCCGATGTAGTTCTTGCAGAATCAACTTACTTAGAAAGGGACGAATTACCCTTACCAGTAGGATGGACACTAGAGCCGTGGATAGACGTGCATCAAAAGGCTGTAGACCCCTTATACGATACAAAACCGTTATGGTGGATATTATTTGAATTAGAGAGAAGGCTTGGATTAGCTAACGATACTTTTGAGAGCGTTGAGAGTAAGATTTTACAACAATTAGGGATAAGCAAGGAGGATCTGTACTCAAGAGGTTGTGTGAAGCTTAACACAGAACTTTACGAGGTTTACCCTTATAAGAAGGAATTAAATACTCCCTCCGGTAAAGTTGAGATTTACTCTACCTTACTTTACAAATACGGTTACTACCCGATTCCAACCTACATAGAAAAGAATATAGCACCAAGGGATATTGATGAGTTTTACTTAACGAGCGGTCACACGTTGTATCATACTCAAGATAGCGTAACGTTTGATATTCCAACGTTAATAAAGCTAGTACCGGATAATCCAATTACGATGAGTAGGAAGAGGGCCGAGGCATTAGGTATAAAGGATAATGATGAAGTTGAGGTCGTGTCATTAACTACCGGTAGAAAAGTAAGGTGCAAAGTTAAGGTTACAGACGATATAAGGGAGGATACTGTGTTCACGTATTTCGGCTTCGGTAGGCATTCAAGGGGCGAAAAATTTGCATACGGTCACGGTTTTGATGTAAACCTCCTTATTAGTGATCA
>JBBHKV010000074.1:0-7285 GCA_037389275.1 Sulfolobaceae archaeon RB850M | reverse complement strand
GAGTAGTGCATATTTCCTTCACGTTTGGGGTTTTCACGAGTCTAAACTTAGTACAAATGACGTAATCCCTTACCTAGAAGGGGTTAAAAAATTGCTAGAGAACGCTGAGAAGGTAATTGGGGGTTGACAGTGATTATTTACATTCCAATTCTCCCATATCTTATCAAGACAATTTATTGACTTCCCTGATTGTACGCGTTAGTCTGTCTAAGTGACAAGGCACAGACTGTAACGCTTCTACGTAACTACTCGTTTTTTTAATTACTCCTAAATATCGTTTTGACAAGTTTTGTTTATATAGTATTACCGAAGTAGTTTTTGTTGATGATCTCCCTAACTGATGACGGGCACTGCTCACGAGGTTTGGGGAGTGATAAAATTGGATGGGAGGGTAGTGTTTCCCTCGACCAGCCCCAATGGGTGAATGTGTATGATCCCTTAAGAGAATGTGAGACTATTTTTACGCCATAAAATTACGTACTTTTCACGTTTTTCTCCTGATTAGAAATAACTAAAATGCAACGATATAAGGTTTTTATGCAACAATGTCATACATGAAAATAGTGAATATAATTTATGGCAAAAGTAAACGTGGAAAAGTTAGATGAGCAAAAGAAAATGGCAATACTAACAAAGGCAATAGAAAAGCTAGGCTTAAGTTACGTCTCACGCCAAATAGGTGTAGACAGATCAACACTAAACCGTTACGTGAACGGTAAAATAAGGAAAATACCTGACGAGGTCATTGAGAAAGCCTCAGATCTTCTAACAGTTGAGGAGTTAAGTGACATATACTCTACGGGCTTAAGACAGTTGACGTAGACCCAACAACGGCTATAAGCGTAATTATTAAGGCTAAGAAGGACGAGGCTTTTAGGAACTTCTTCCTAGCATGGCTATGGCAAGAACAATATTATTTTTCACTGTAATATATACTTTATTTCATTTATTGATAATAGTGTGAATTAATAGATAGAGAGAATATAATTAGACTGATAAATTATTATTTTTATTATTTCAGTGATTTTAATTAAATATATAGAAATTTAACGATATTGATTTTTGTACTAAGAAAATGCTTTGAAAAGCCTTTTCAAAGGACAAATATATAAGGAATATTTTACTCAAAGACAAACATGGAGGACAATTTTACAAGAATTGTAAAAGATAAGACAAGAAGAGAAATATTAATTTACCTTTATAATAAAAATAAAGCTACATATTCGGATATTTTACATGATTTGAATTTATCAACTGGTAAATTAAATTATCATCTCAAAATTCTCCAACCCTTACTAAAAAAAGAAGGAGAGTATTATATGCTTAATGAAAAGGGAAGGCAATTAGTAGAAATAATGCTTAGTTTAGGAAGTGATAAAAGAGACTCTGAATATGCTAAATATTTGCCTCAATTTTTGGCAGTTGCATCACTAATTTTCCTATTTATAGCAGGAGGACTCTTATCCCACATCCACGAATTTTACATCATTTACTCCGTTTCGATAATACTCCTTTTAGCATCAGCATTTTTCCTTTATACACAAGAAGTGAAGGGCTTAGAAAATGCTATGATATTCTTGTCAATATTGTTCCCTTATGCGTTTTACCTTAACGGGAATATTTTCGTATATTCAGTTTTACCAGCTTACTTAATCGTAACGTCAATTGTTAGTATTCACTATAACATTTACGAATTAATACCTACGTCAATATATTATTTCGGAATATTGCCCAAGTTTATAAACTATAATGAAAAGCTCATGATTGCTTTATGGACTATTATATTAGTGATTGATGCGTTATCCAGCTTTTCATACTCTTACCTGATAGACTTAACACCATTACTACTAGGTCTATCCACACTAATTAACCGAGAGACAACTCAAAATTACAGAATTCTCTTCATACTCACACTCACGGTAATTATAGGAGGTGTTCTATTTAAAATAGATGTATTAAGATGATTCTCTTCACAAGTTTGCCATGACTCGAATAGACTATGTGAGGGAAAAGCATTAGTAATGGCTATTATTTTATAGTGAGATAAAAAGTATACAGAGTGAGGTCAAGTGAGAGTAAAATAAGCTATTGCCAATAGTTTCCAATAAAACGTGAATTTTATATTAGTTGATATTGTTTAACATTATTAGCTTTCTCTTAACTAAAGGGTATAAGCTTTTTCCGTTAACATGTATAAGAGGGCCATACAGCGAACGCGGTGAGCAATGTGAGTCGATAAGGCTCTCCTTGTCGTGGCCACGAACCACACTAAGCAAGTAGGAGGACGAGAGGTTGAATTATGAAACCTTAATGAAAGTTTTTCCCTTAAAGAGATTCATCATTTGAAGTTGTTAGTTAATAAAGAAAGTACCCTAAGAGGTAAATAGAAAGATTTTCGCAAAATTTACTAGTAAATACTAACTCATTTAATTTCTTCCAAGGACATCAAGCTTATAAACCCATTAGCTTTTTCCTCAATTTCTCACCTTCAGTGATTAACGGCAAACTTAGATTCCTTGCAAGCCAAACATAAGATGCATCGTAAAATGGTATTCCATTCTTAATGGCAATCTTTTCAACTTCATAATAATTTACGTCTTCTAAATTCATAGTTTCAAGGACTTTAAGTAAAAATTGATATAACCTCTCACCTTCATCTTCAGTGATCCTTTTAAACTTTGTAAAGACGACTAAATGAATACGATAACACAGAGCCGTCTTAAGTTAAAGTGCCTTTTCTCGAACTCAGCTATTTCTCTTAACTTTTTCAAATGCTCTTATTAGCGATTGATCAAAAGTCACTACTCTCCTAATTTTTAACCTTTTCGAGAGGGATAAGGTAGTACAATCGGTAAAACTTAATTCATCAAACTTGTTAAACAGTTCCCACGCTGTTTTAAAGTCCTCATCATTAACTCTTATCACGTCCAAGTTCTCTAAAATATTCTCACCTACTTCTTGAGCTATCCATGGCACCTTAGCCCTTAAAAACGTGACTACCTCGTCGAAGATATAATCTGAAATAACTAGCTTATCGTTGGCTATCTCGTCGAAGATTTTAAGGGCCTCTCTATGTCTTGAGTCTCTCTTATTATAAAAAGCTATTAGGAAGCTCGTGTCAAGGATTATCATATATTACACTGTCGACGTCAATATTACTAGTATCAATACCCCAATCTCTTATAGCCTCCTTCATTTTCTCATAATTTTTCTTTTTGAAATTTTTCATCACATACTCGAAAAATGTCTCCTTATTATCAATTGCAAATGATATGAGGTAGTCTTGTAGTTCCTCCAAAGTCAGCTTAGTATTTGACTTCAGCAAAATCTCAGCCCTTAAATTCTCAAGGTCGAGCTTGGTTTTGTCCTTGACTTTTATTGTAGTTACCACAAGTTAAAATATACTTTTCTACTAAATATACTTTTCCACCTTTCTCTTGACTGTGTTTGAGACCTTAGCAACATGTTTAGTGATGGCTCTGGTAGGGATATAGTTCCTCATGATTCACTTTATTTCTACAAGGTTAGAATAATTGATTGTAAACTAAGAGGAACTGTCTTCCAACCTGGCTGTGAGGGTTTCTTTACCGATTGACTCCTAATTTCTCATCATAGGAAAAGTGGAGAAGGTCAGAGACTTTATCTCATTTAGATTAACCACTGTAATACCATTACTGTCGTTTTATATCAGCGTAAACACTTAGGCTTACTATTAGAAACCTCGATAATCTCATTTAGGGCGATAGAAGGATAAATTAACTAGGTTGACAAACATAATAATTATTTGACGTTCCCTTGCTTGCTAAATAATTCAGCTTTCGTTTTTAATCGGGAGTACTTCTGAGCTAAGTCAATGTGTTGTAGTTAATATTTTAATCACCTCATGAACTTCAGATCACACTCTCTTTAAATCTTTCAAAAGTCTCTAAGACTTCTTTCCAGTTCTTCACATCCTCAATAGTCCTCTCTCCTCCTTCATAAACTATACTCAAATCCGCTGTAGAGTCATTACTCCTCAATATTTTTATCTCCCTTACTCTGTCTAAAGGTATCTTTAACCTACCTACTTCTACTCGTTCCGGTGTTATTCTGAGGTTTATATAAGAGTATGACTTTACGGCTAGGATAATTGAGATTGACATTAAAGCTGCAGCTAATACACCAAATAAAAGTATTTTGTTCAAGAAAATCCCGACATCAACCAAAACGTATCCGAGCCAAAAGATAATTTGTATGTAGAGGAATAACTTATCTCCTCTCTTTGTATGTATCCTCAACATTAACGGGGCTTTCACAATTAATATTATTGAAAATGTAAATAAATGCTTTATCTATATCCAGTCCTTTTATTTGATAACGGAGTACTGGTGATAATTTAGCCAATTAAGTACAAATTGTATAAATAGATAGATCGAGTTTTGTTTTCAGTATGTATAATGTTTCTTTATCAACTAAAATAAGAGCCATTACTTTAAAAACATATAAAAAATTGCTGAGAATCTGAGTGCTCAAATGACGCAACTACGAAACCAACTATTATCGCACGGTACCTTAATGAATGGTCATGGAGTAGGTTCTCTGTATTTGAGGGAGTATTCTGAGGCTGGGAGATGTTACTAACTTATCCACTATTATCCAATGATGATGCATCACGGACATAATTGGTGGTAAAAGTTTAAATTTACTAAAAAATAATTATAATTTATGAGAGTAGGGGTTAAAGGTAATCGTTTTTTATGGTTATTAGGTGGGGCTTTAGCTGGTGTAGGTTATATTATTGGGGCCTTTTATTTATTAATTGCTAGAAAAGGATCAGAAAGGTGGTTAGGGTTACTTTATTTTGTAGGGCCAATAGGTTCGTTAATAATGTACTTTTTATTAAGGAATGACAAGCAGAACTCCTATCTTAAAGATATGGCATTATATTTACTTTATGGATTTATAATATGGATTGTTATCGCAATACCTCTAGGGTTAAATCCGTTCTATCAGATCTTTGTTCGTGCTTACTGACTAATAGTGAAGAAGTGACAACAAGGACAATAATATTAATAAGACCACAAAGATCACATCCCTTTTAGAACCCTTCCTACCGAGAAGTGCTATTTCTTTAGGTGATTTTAACTTTTCTCCGGGTCTTAAAAACCTCGTTGAAGGTTCTATCAACGACACAAGTAATAGGGGAGTGTTTAAGCTAATCAAAGTAAGTATTACTAACGATAATATCCAAGATGCTTGGACTATAGATTTATCGAGTCTCCTATAAGGTATCTTATATTCTACGTATAAGGCCCCCGCGAATATATATAATATCCAATAAATATCGGGTATAAGAAACTGGTTGCCCTCAAATAAAGCCCAAACTAGGGATAATGAGACTACAAATGTCGTGCCAAGAACGTTTCCCCACAACGTATTTTTATTAAAATAGAAAGTTAATGTTACTATTAATAACACTATTGGTACAATTATGTACATTATTACATTATTAATTTCAATAAAAATGTAGGGAATTGCAGCTAAAAGTATTAACAGTATATCCTTATAGTCAATCTTTAAAGTCATGATTTTAGGTTGTAAGTGCTCAAGTATAGGCAGAGTATATGCTATTACTGGGATCAACAGTAGAGCTCTGGTTACGTTAACTCCAAAGAATGGAATTAGTGAAACGATATAAGACAAGATTCCTATGAAGTATAAGGCGTGATTTCTCACTCTCATTTTCATTTAATTACCTGCCTTAAAGTAAGTATAAAAAACAATAGAATTCCATACCTTGGAAAGATGTAGATAATAGGAAAACCGGTAATGATAATCCATGATCGTATGTAGACTTTTACCAACTGTTCTAAGTTTAATATCAAACACGAAGCATGAGGAGGTCTAATTAAGACCCTCTTCTGAAGAGCATTAATAACTGAAACTATTGGGACGAGTTCATCGCCAGATATCGAATTGCACACGAATCCAACTGTGATGACTTTCATACAACATCCTTTATAACGGGGGCATTTTAATAAAACATACCTAATGTTTTAGGCTATCCAAACCTTAAATAGACGGGAGTTATACATAGCATTTCAATCAACTCCTAGATACCATAAAATTTTAGCCATAAAACGCGTGTAGACCCTCGAATACCCCCTTAGTAAAGCCCCCAGGGGTTTACATAATGTTCAGAGGGCTTCAAAATTCCTCGTATACTTAGCCAATAAAACTCCCCATAACTTCCTTGATACGATTTCTTCTTTGACTCCTTCCCATAGTAATTCTGTCACTTGTTCAGCCTATAGTATTATTTCTCGTACTAAAGACCTAAGTAATTTACATAGTCATGTTAGGAAAGGATTGTTAAGTACGTATAGTAATAGATGATTTTTTAGTCAATGTCATCATTTTTCAATTATATCAGTGTTTATCCAAATAATACTTTACAACTTTTCTAAGAGCTCTCCTTAATATCTCCTCTAAAGTCGGAGCACTTATTCCCAACTTATCCGCTAACTGAGATAATGTAATGCCCCTTTCGTCATTAAAATAGCCTAGCTTGTATGCTAATTGGAGAATTTCCATCTGCCTCTTAGTTAGTTCTGCGCTAGATATCTCCGAGACGTTCAAGACTGTTACTTTTATTCCTTCTTTCGATAATTTGGTTAAAAATTCTTTAAATGATGAGCTAGCAGGTACAAGTAAAGTGTAGAGTAAAGTCCTTTCTTTTAGTACTTTAATTTTTTCTACAACTACATCAGAAGTATAAAGTATCCTGCATACTGCACATCCACTAGTTCTCACCCATACTTTAGTTTCACTGAGTTTTAGCACTTTAACGTTATTTGACTTTAATTTTAGGACTTCATTCTTCCCTATCTCCTTTTCGAAACTAACTATATGATCCGTAGTCTGTTCTCCTAACTTAACGTTCTCCACACTCGCCTTAAGTCCCGTTAATGATATTATTTTCATTACTTCACAAGGGTGATCCTCTACTAGTAATGTTACTTCAAAGGGAGATCTATACATGATCTATAAAATAGCGTTCAAACCTTTAATACCTTCTCTAAATACTCTTTTAATGCCACCGCATTATTATATGGAGATTTTGAGGCATAAAGTAAGGTTACATTATTCCCCTTTTTAATTAACTGTAAGAGTATTTCAACCTTAGGATTTCTACTGAGTTCCTCAAAGTACTTCCTTTTAAACTCCTCCCATTTGTTAGGATCGTGATTATACCATTTCCTTAGTTCATCACTAGGTGCTATGTCCTTAAGCCAAACGTCTACTT
>JBBHKV010000073.1:0-84622 GCA_037389275.1 Sulfolobaceae archaeon RB850M | reverse complement strand
CCCCACCTAAGAGCGATGAGGAAGTTAAAGGTTGGTGTGCAAGCACATGTAAGAAAATCTGGAACTTGGCTATTACGAAACCAAAACCCATTAATGCTATCGAAGTCCTAACCCAGGCTAGAAAGGTCCTTTTTGCCGCCAAATGATCCCTTGCACTCATAAAAGAAAGTAGGAGGAAAATGTATTAAGTGTTTATTTGAGAGTTACGCCACGGGTAAAACACTAAAACCCCTACTCTATAAGTCGCCCTGTCAACAGTTTCCTATAAGCCGTGAAGTTTATGTCATTTGATATCATTTAACATTACTAATTATCCCTTAACGAAAATTTATAAGCTTTTTCCGTTAATGTTGACATGTAGAAGAGAACCCTACAATGAACCCGAGGAGCAATGTGAGGGGGAGGATGGGTTCGATGAGGCTCCCTATGTCCTTGAAGGGAGTGGTTTAACTACCGCTCCCGTAGACGGCATGGGGAGAGAAATAAGGGGAATGAGGACGAGAGGTTGAATATTCATGAAACCTCAATGAAAGTCCGACCCCTCAAAGGAGAGTAATGTAGCAGATGTTACTTGCCTATTCATCAAAATGGAGGGTAACAAATAGTAATTGTTCTAAATTATAAAATAAATAATTTTAACAAGAGACAACGAGTTCTCACTTATGGACAAATATTTGTTAGCACTTCTAGGAGAAGCCGGAGCGACGGGTCTAGCTAAGGGTATTTATATAGTTAGGAAGGAGGAGAGGTTTAAGAACGCGTATTTAAATGAGTTATCTCATTGGAATTATTTCAAAAAATTTAAGTCTAGCAAACTAGAGCTCCCCACCTACTTTTTGTTACTAGTACTAGGTGTTATAATAGGTCTATTGGGGCTTAAGGCTATTAGGAAAGTGGTGAATAAGGTAGAAGAACAGGCGATAAAATTTTACTATGAGAACTTTGAAATTAAAGGGGAAATTGCGAAAATAGTTGAGGACGAAAAGCATCACTTTATTAATTAACTATGCGAAGACAAAAGGTACAATCCATATTCTATTAGTGCAAGCGAGAATGACATAAATATTATTACTAATAGAATTTTCAATACTGTTAATGTATTATATGATAAGGATTTAATTACGTTATTTTTTCTCAATTTATATAATTTGATTTCAGTAAAAAAGAAGATATAGAGTGATATCATTAGTAAAACAACAATATTCCATTTTTACTGAGTCTGTTACGTTAAACACTTAAAATCACTCTATTTTAACAGTTGTTATGTCAATATCCACGTATTATATCCAATCTCGTTTATGTAAGCTTGCTCAAGGTTGCCACTTTCATAATACCAAACTATTGCCGGAACCTGAGATGGAGGAGGATAGTAATTAGCTATGAAATACCAGTAAGCTATAGAGTATAACTGATTCTGTGCATGAGATATTATCCACTTCAGATTATAAGTATTGTTGAATAAGTACCCGTTTTCAAGTAACTGATCAGTGACGTTATATATAGGTGCGTTTGATGAAGATTGACTCTGTTCAGCAGATAAAACTGCTTGGGATATGAGATTTGTAGAAGATGAATTACCGAACTTTATTATGGAAGCATAACCGTTACCGCTTGAAACACCTATAGGGGTAAATGGCTGTTCAGTGATTAACCTACCATTTGATTGATATAGTGTAATTAGGATATTCAAGTTAGGGCTACTTAACTGCGAACCAGTGCTAAAATTGAGGAAATACCAATCACCTTGAGTCAATTTATTATATATTAGAGCTACTTCAGGTGGTACTAGGCCTTTAGATCCTTTAGATATATAAATAGTTTGGTTTACAAATAAAGTTGTATTCTGTGTGTAAAATACAAATGATACTTTCACTCCTCCTGAAGAGACAAGATTGAAAGTAATGTTGAATAGCATCGACTTGCTATTGGATATTTCATATGGATTAAACCATAACCCGAATACTAAACCCTTATTACTAGAAAATATTAATGGCGGATTCAAGTTTAATTGTTGGTTACATGCTGTATACTTACCAGAGCCAGTAGTTACAAATGCTCCAATTCCGGAGTCAAGCGGAGTAACGTAAGTGTAACCTAGCCTATAATAATGATTATTTATATTTACTAGGACCCATAATACTATAATTTCATTCCCGGTAACATTAGCACTTACTAGGAAAGGTTGGTTGTTAGTAACTACATATCCTTGTCCTTTTACAGTACCTAATAACTCACCGTCAGGTAGATAGACGTTTCCAGATATAGGTAACGAATTACTCACGTTTATTACAGCATTTTGAACTCCGTTAGGAACGTAAAGATAAAGATTAGGATTTGGATTGGTGACGAACGGATATATGATAAGTTGACCTTGGTTAATGTCGTAACCTTTTACACTTACAATGGCTAAAAAGGAAACATTGTAGATTATAGAGTTTCTACTTATATAGGAATAAAACGTCAATGCAGATATAGAAATCTGAATAGATTTAGAAAAAGATTCAAGAGTATTTATGTATAATAAATTGGAGTTAGTGTATGAAATGTAAATTGAATAAAGACTTAAAGCCACGATAGAAATGAGAATGGTTGCCACAATAAACATCATATTTACTATCGCTGTTCCCATGACTTTTTTGTCGTAAAATTTATATTTATATTTTTCGAGTTAGAAGTAAAGTGAGTTTACGTTATGCCCGAAAGTGTTGTGCAAACAATGATCATCGTTATAGCCGTGATGGTTCTCGGTTTAGCTATATTTGGATACACTTCCGCTTTCTTGGCCCCTACTGAGGCTTTCACAATAGCCGAACAGCAGGCTGCACAAATAGCCGCCCAAACTACTATATCACCAGGTCCCTTGTTGGTATCTTCTAACGGAGTAGGAAGTGTGGTAGTTGAGGCTTATGATCCTTCCTACTCCGGTAATTATACCTTATACGTATTCCTCATTCCCTCTTATCTCGTTACTTCCGTAGGTGAGGTTACACCCAATTCGCCAGTTGTCGATAACGTATATTTCACAGTTTATTTACCCAATAAAATACAAGCTTCTACAATTACAGGGACTCAAATATATGACATCAACGGGAACGAGCTGTATCAAGGAAAGCTTTCGGTCTATTCAATACCCGCAAATACACCAGTGACTATAGACTTGTATAATGTACCTAATCAAGGGAAAGGGTACTATATAGTAATATGGTTGATGGTTAACTACGGGTCATATATGTTCAGAGTAGAATATGCATACACCGGTTTACCCTCTTCTACGGGGTGATGAAATTGAAAGCAATAGCTACCTCGATTGCATTAATTATATTTCTCATTATTTTACTTTCAGTCCTAATTCCAGCATTCTTCATTCTTTATAACACTCCTTATTACTCCGATCAAGGAAATATTGCTGCACAAGCTTATCAGGAAGAGAAGGACTTACAGTTAAATAACATACTCAAAGGGAATCCCTTAATATACTACAGTTCTGGTACCTCACCTTACGTAGAGATAAAAGTTCAAACTGTTCAAACGCCGATGAATATAACTCAGATTTATTATTTCAACGGTACGATGTGGGTTCCCGCACTTAATAACAGTATAAATGTGGATAGCTCCATGATTATACCTTTACCCAAAGCTGCTTTTAATGAACCTATTATAATAGTAACGGGGATGTCAAACATACTTTACCTGAATCCAAATACCTCTACTACTACATCTGCAGTTGCAGGCCCGATAGGAAAAGTCCCTGTATACGTAGTAGCTCTAGCTCTTAATAAGACTCATAATGGTTACGTTACAATCCCTGTTAACACTTGCGTTCAGTTTGGAGGAACTTTAATGGATACACCTTTCATACTTTACGTAAACCCTGGGACATATAGTCTAGTCGCAAAAGATCAGCAGATATTCCTAAGCCAGTACGGACTTACGGGTGGCTTCCTTAACTGGTCTGTAGCTGGTTACGGAACACTATCTTCAGCTGATTCACCCTCAACAACGTTAACAGTTAGTGGACCGACTATAGTGACACTTCTATATAACACATCATTGAAACACTATAAAGTCGTTATTCAGTTTAGTTTGCAAAATTACAATACGCCTCTGCCTATTGAAGGGACTACTATTGATCCCAACACTGGTGCTCTTTTGACTAACGTGAATTCGTCACTAACTGTTTACGTGGATAATAAACCTTATTTGATAAACTATACACATCCGTCTATAACTTTAGAATTAACGTACGGTTATCATACCGTAAGCTACCCTACAAGTATGTATCTAATGTTTAACTATACGTTAGGTAAAACCACTATTCCATATGGGGAGATAATACAATACACAATTTTTAATGTGAAAAGCAGTAACGCAAGCGGTATAATAATCTGTAATGACCACGAGTTTAAAGTAGAATATAACGGGACAGTATATATTGCGTTCAAGCCTACCGTTTACTACTATCTAGTCATGGTAAACAATAGTTTTTCTTTACCTCAAGGCGTTAAACTAATATCGAATAGTTCTCCGGTTCTTGGAGATATTGCGGCATGTCTCCTAAATGCTAGCGTAATACCTCCCAAAGGTAGTAGTGTACCCTCTCAAGTTCTTGCTTTAGGTCCAAGTAAAGACTATACTTATGGGATGTTATACTTACCTAATGGTACTAACATAACAGTGACTTATTTCTATCTCGATCAGATTGTTGGGAAATATACATTATTATTACCACCGCCATTTCAAGAAGAAACATTTCAATCTTTACTATCTAAACCACAATTTTTCGTAGTAAAGAATGCGACTTACATCTTGCAAGGTATATATTACAAGTATTACTATAACCCATATCAAAATGTGTATTTACCTTCAATCTTTGTTTATTCACCTACTATAATTACGGTATATTCTGTGTGGGAATGGGGAGGAAATCCGCCATAGGGGGGTAGTCAGATGGTCGGACCATTACTACGTAAAAGAGGTTTGAGCTCTGCAATTGCGATTTTCATTCTCATAGTAATTATTATGTCGTTAGTAGTACCGTTCTTATTTTACTTGCAATATATGAGGCAGAATACTCAAATCACTGGTGCGATAGTTAATAACTACGTAACTTTAAAGCAATTACAATATAAGTCGGTAATTAGCGGCCATCCTGCGATTTATTATTCGGGAGGAACACAAAAAGGTTCAATAATATTTGAATACACTAACGGTACATTCATCCCTCCTATTAACTTGACTATAACTGGAATATTATACTTGAATAACGGGGTGTGGCAAAACATTACTACATATAAATATCCGATTGTCATTAATTCTTCACAGTCTATAGAAATACCTTCATATGCCTCTAACGATCCAATAATAATAGTAACTAGCTTAGGTAACTTGTTCTTTTTAGCTCCTAACACTTCAATAGGTCCTTACTCGTTGGCCAGTAAGGGTGGAGTAGAAATATTGGCGGAAATATGGACTAAGAACAACATTTACGCACCTGTAGCTAACGTGACTACTAACATAATGGGCGGGCAGTTCAAAAACTATTCTATGCCGGTAGCTTTCCCTAATATTACCGGGACTTTCCAAGCCAAAGTACCGCAATACGTATATTACGAGTTCCAAAACGGAACCATAATAACCGGTCAATTCCATAACTGGATTATACAAGGGAATGCGATAGTTAATTCAACACAAACTGAGGGGATATCCGTAACTTTAGAAAGGCAGAGCGTTGTGCTTATTGCCAATTACACTGAAGTAACTACGTATATAAGTCTCAATGTGCAAGTTATAGAGCCTAATGCTCCACAAGTCCAGTCCATTTCAGTAAAGATAGATGGTAAGAATTATCAAGTGCCAGGTACTGTAAAGGTACTGGCAGGGTTCGTGTCTGTTACCATACCGCAGGAATACCTAGAGTTTAACAATACCCTACAAGAAAGTAATGGATATATTTACTTGTACGGGTACGACTATTCTGAAGTAAAC
This sequence comes from Sulfolobaceae archaeon RB850M, assembly GCA_037389275.1. GTDB lineage: Archaea > Thermoproteota > Thermoprotei_A > Sulfolobales > Sulfolobaceae > JAPYVG01. The sequence goes on along the minus strand of JBBHKV010000073.1, from coordinate 78,637 downwards.
AATACTCAGTATTTATCACCTAGCTTTGTGTTCTTCGTAAATCCGCAGACTTCTTCAATTACACTAACAATTTACTACTCTGAGGAGGGATATTATGTTCACGTGAAACTAGTATGTACGGGGGAGACTTATCCTTATACCGGAGATTTCTACTTCATACTTAACAAAACAGTATATGACTATGGTCAGTCATACTGGATATTAGCGGGAAAGTATGTGGCGGATCCTACTGGATTATTTATTCAAGGTATTACACTATACTCTATAGGTCCTGTGAATGTGTTCTACAATAATAATTTAATATGGAGGGATACTGAATACAGTCAAATTATAATTAACCTAACTCAGCCTGGAACAATAACAGTTCAATACGGAGTTGATGAGGTATATCAGCAATTATAACGGGGTGAATTTCGTGAGGGCCCAATCGGAATACATAGGTTTTATCTTCGCTCTCATAATAATAGTAGCCTTATTAATCCCCCTTATGTTTTATCTACTCGATGTATCATCACCGTCGTCTAAGCCCATAAATTATCAAACTGTTGCCAATTTACAAATTGGAGGAGGTAACGTTATAGTGTTTTATAATTCGTCAATTAATCCCAAATATAATTTAATCCTAGTTTATAAGGGAAGCCAAAATTTTGTGCTAACTGGGGTTTATTACATGTATCAAGGTAAAATATTAAATATAACTAAAGAAGTTCAAGCAATAAATCAACAAGGTCAAGCGGTAGGAGGTATTCCCAAGCCTCTAACATATAATTTTACAGTGCCAGAAGCCGCTTATAACTTACCCTTAATCCTTCAAATATCAGCGTATAATACGACTGTTTTCGTTGAAGTACCACCTAATGAAACAGCAATAGCTTCGTAAAAGTTTTATTTAAGATATACCCTTTTTTATCATGCTTTCTCATTATTTCTCTCAATTAATGAAGGATCAAGGTTATTATTCCATTCACATAGGTCGTGAGAAACTTGATTTACAAACATTAGCAGTTAAGATGCTTGTTAAGGGTTACGGTATAATGGATGAAAAAGGGAAGGTAATACTGTACTGGAAGTTGAAGGGATAAGACTCCTTAAGGGTAGAGGAAGTGAAAAGAGTGATTGCATTTTCAGGAAAGGACACAAAGTATCATGATAGAGTTAATAATTTGTGAAGAGAACGGTGTAATGGAGGGTAAGATAAAAGTAGTAACTGTTGGCGACGGCATTTGGATCCCTGTACATCTTTCAAAAATTCAATAAGAAGAAAAGCTTAATAGTTGAAAAGATAAGTAATGAATAAGGGATGAGGGGGTCAGGTCAGAGCAACGGTCTCCTATCATAGGTCAACTCGTGTTGCGTCAATCATCCCCTCATCCCCCGATTTCTACTGCTGTAAAAACATATTTAAAAACCTTACTGTTTTTATTTTTACGCAATTATTATCTCTTCAGAAATGATAGTTGAAATAATGATAATAGTTGTAATGATAAATATGTAGTTGTGTTGCTGCAAACAACATTAGTATTCCGAGGAGAATTGCTAAACCGTTTACTGCCGGGTTGTCGTAAGAGAAGTGGGCTAGGGCTACCCTCCTCCACTTACCGTTCCTCTTTACGTATATTCCCCTTTCCGTGAATACGTCGAGTAACATGTGTGATGGGCCGTTAAGTAAGGCTATTAACGAAATTATTATCACCTCATAACTGTTTAGTGGTATTAGGATTAGTGAGGGTACCCAACCCCACAAAACACTCCTCGGCAAGGTGTGAGTGAGGGGAGTCCTGACCGGTATCAACCCCCTCCTGGTCTGGATTTCCTTATGCCCCAGCCTATCAATCAATGAATTGCCTAACACTGCAATTATTGAAGAGAGGAAAAAGGCGGTATAAAAGTTGAGGAAAAATGATGATAAGAGTGTAAGTAAGCCAGCAGAGAAAACGTAATGAGTTACAAGCTTCATTACTTTAACTAATAAGAGGAAATAAAAATAGTTACTGTTTTGTGTTAGTATTGTTTGTTTGGGAGATATACTTCATATGATACCTTCCTATGTGTTTCAGAACGGCTATAACTACGCCTAACCCTACCCTTACCTCTTGGTCTTTTAATAATCCTAGTAAATCCCACCAGTGTTTAATTTCCTCAATTTTTTCTTGTTTTAACGCCTCACCAGTCTCGTTTACTAGTAACGTATAGTACTTAAAGTTAGTGAGATCTAACTTTGACAAATCATTCATCATTTCACCCCAATGTGCTAATACGTTTAACGTAAAATCATTTACTAATCCACTCATTATTTTACCTATTGTCTCCTCATCATCTAATAGTCCCTTTATAGTATCAATGATCCCCAGCTTCTTAAGTTTAGAATAAATTTCAAGAATCTCCGTAATATTACTCACAGTCTCTTCATTACTTATAGTTTCAGCTAACTTTATTAAATTGGGTAAATTATTTAGAAGGTTTAACGTTGAATCGCTAACAACTGTTGATAAAACCTTACCTAATGTCTCCTCATCGGTGAGCATTCCCTTTATAGGGTCGAGTATCCCTACCTTGTTTAAAAGTCCTACTAGTTCTAATATACTGTTTAAGTTCTCTATAGTCTCGTCGTTGGAAAAAACATCTGCTAACTTAACTAAATTATTAAATTTTGAAAAAAGGGAAAGGGTCTGGTCATTTATAACGCTATTCAATATTTTCCCTACTAGTTCTTCGTCCTCAATTAATCCCTTTAACGCTGATAATAATCCGTACTTGTTTTCAGCCGCGGATAGTACATCAACTACTTGAACTAAAGCTGAAAGCCTATCTTCTGAAAGTAACTTGTCTAACTGCACCTCGATTGACATATTTCACCAGCTCGCCAAGAACTTCTCTAACGCCATGTCTCCTTTAGTCCACATGAAGTATTTAGTGAACAACTCCTTCTTTAAGTGGTTAGCTTGTGATGGGATTGCTTCAGATATTTGCCCTCCATACCACGTGTCATCTTTTACAGCTATTGCGAAGTTCTCATACGGGTTATCTGCTACACAAATAATAGTGGGATAGTATTTATCGATTTTTACGTTAAAGCCAAGCCTACTAGCTAAGTGTTGGGCTGCAATCCTGCCAGTCTGTACTGCTAAATAACCGAGTTTAGGAACTGTTAATGAGTTAGCGTCTCCGACAGCATAAACGTTATCATACTTAATTGAAACCATGTTGAGGTCTGTGGGTATGAAGCCACCATCATCAACTAAGTCTGGAGTAGAGTTCTTTAATGCGGGGTTTCCGGTATAGGGCGGAATTAATATTGTTAGGTCTGAGGGTATTGTCTTCCCGTCTTCACTAACTATCTCGTGCTCCCTAATCTCCTTTATCTTGAAGTTATGGACTAGTTCTATGCCCATTGATTTATAAATTTCAGCTACAGCCTTTCTGGAAGCCGGTGATAAGTCTGATAAGTACTCACCCGGTGAGAACACGGTGATTTTGGTCTTATTCCAAACCCCTCTCTTCTTAAAATAGCCGGAGAGCATTAAAGACATTTCAAACACTGGCCCTTCACAAGCTGCATCTGCATTTGGCACAAAGTTCTTAGGCACATTTGGAGGCGGATTCTTACCTTGATAGAAGAAACCGGAACCTATTGCTATGTTACCTCCTTGGAATGTCATTAGCCTCTCCCTTAACTTTACAGCATATTCGGGCTCACAGACACTATAGCCGTATTTATCCCATCCCTTTACGAGCTCAGTAGCTAGGTGAGCACCTATGGCTACGATAACGTAATCATACTCTTCTTCAACTTCAGAGCCAGTAGGAGTCCTATAAATCACTTTGTTATTCCTAGCATCTATCTTTAATACTTCGCCTTCTTGGAACTGAATACCCTTCTCTGGTAAAGCTTGTGCTAAGTCTATCTTTAATTGGTCAACATCCATATAATTTACTGCAACGTGAGGTAAAGCTGGTCTGAAATAAGAAAACCTACTCTTGTTTATTACTTTTATTGTAGCTGCTTTTCCTACCAATCTTTTTAACGTATATGCCGCAGTTAATCCACCAAACCTAGCTCCTAATACGAGTACTTTTGGCATGGGTTAATTATACTTTTCATAAGTTAAAAATCTTTGTAATAATCTTTTTTTATTTAAATGCTTATTATCTAAACAATTTCCTCAGCCCTTATCGGTAACCTAGTTAACCTCTTTCCCACAGCCCTTTCAACAGCCCTAATTATTGCCGGAGGAGCACCTATAGTAGCTCCTTCTCCAATACCCTTAGCTGGTAACGGTGCTTCTGACTTACCCTCCTCGGAGTAATACCATTTAATATTGAAACTTTCCACACTACTGGGTATTAGATACTCAGCAAATGAGGAGGTGATTAGGTTCCCGCTCTTATCATAAACTATTTCCTCTAACAATGACTCACCAAAACCCTGGATTACACCACCGTGGACTTGCCCTTCAGCCAACATTGGGTTTACTACTAATCCTATGTCGTCTATAGCAACGTAATCTAGCACTTTTACCCTCCCGGTCTCGTCAACTTCTACCATCGCTATGTGAGAACCATAGGGGAAAGTGTAATTGTTTAAACCGAAAGTACCCGTAGCCTCTAAGGTAGGCTCTGCCTTATACCTCCATACACCTCCTAAGTTAGCTGTAGCTTTCCTAGCAATCTCTGCCAAACTCATCTCTTTACCAGTCTTAGGATTAACAACTTTTCCGCCTTTATATTGTAACTCCTCAACATCACTCTTCATAAATGCTGCGGCCAATTTAATTACATTCTCCTTTAACCTCCTCGCGGCTAGTAAAGCTGCATTACCCGCTAAAGTTAAACTCCTACTACCGTAAGTCCCGAAAGCGTTAGAAATCTTATCTGTATCACCCCATACTACATTTACTTTTTCTATATCAATTTCTAACTCGTCAGCCACGATCTGTGCAATACCGGTAGCAGTACCTTGACCATGAGGTGCCGCACCTATTATAACTTCCACACTACCATCAGCTAATAACCTTACAGAAGCGCTCTCCCAAGGGCCGAAGTTGTTTTGTTCTATGTAAAATGAGAGGCCAACGCCCACTCTCCTACCTTGTCTTCTTAAATCTTCAGCTATTTTCTCCATTTCCCTATAATAACTCTCAGCCTTGTTGAGAAGGTTTAAGTAATTCCCACTATCGTATGTTAATCCGAAGGGGTTCTTATAGGGTGTTTGAGTAATAACGTTCTTCTTCCTTATTTCTATTGGATCCATCTTCAATTCGTCAGCCAAAATATCCATCATTCTCTCATAAACGAATGCAGCCTCAGGTCTGCCCGCACCCCTATATTGGTCTAAAGGAGTCTTATTCGTTAAAACCCCCTTAATGTTAACTAATGCGTTCTTTATATCGTAGGGACCGGTTATTAAAGTCCCAGCTATATCTGCTAGATACGTGCCGTGCCACGCAGCACCTAAGTCAATTATTATATCGTCTATCACAACATTTACCTTACCGTCCTTCGAAGCACCTAATTTAACATTATGTATTTGCCCCCTCGCATGGTATGTTGACTGCATATCTTCCCTCCTGGTAAGTACAAGCTTAACCGGCCTCCTGGTGATTAGAGATGAATATACCGCAATATAATCTTCCGGGTAGGGGAAGAGCTTAGAACCGAAGGCACCACCCACATCAGCCTGAACAACCCTTATGTCTTTTACATTATCTGAAAAAGCTGAAAGGAGGTAAGACCTCATATAATGCGGAGATTGGGTAGAAGCATAAACCGTAATCCTATCCATCTGGTAATCAACTACTAACCCTCTTGGCTCCATTGCCGATGGGTAAACCCTTGAGATCTCTATTTTCTCCTCAATTTTAACCTCACTTTGTTCGTAAACTTGTTCTGGGTTACCTCCCTTATAAGTTCTCGTATACGCTATATTATTCCTCCCTTCAACCGCCTTTATTTCGTCCTTTAACGCCTCTTCTGGGTCTACCACGGCCGGTAAGTCCTCATAATCATAAGATATGTATTCTAAAGCATCATATGCCGTATATCTATCGTTAGCAATGACAGCGGCTATTGGTTGTCCAACATAAAGTATCTCATCACTAGCCATAGGGAAGTTTTTAGGCCTATTTTCCACTTTTAAGTTTAAACCAGTTATGACTTTTACAACACCATTAACCTTCAAAACGTCTTCCACATTAACTTTCTTAAGCCTTGCATGTGATACGGTACTTCTTAAGATCGCCACGTAAAGCATGCCGGGTAGTTCAATATCGTCTACATATCTTCCGGTTCCGGTTATTAGCTTTAAGTCTTCCTTCCTTTTTATCCTTTTACCCACGTACACAATCACAAATTTAATCAATTTTTATTTAAACCTTTGGCTTTTACTTGGCTAAGTAAATTTATATCGTAATAATTAATCATTATATTTCCTCAGTAAAGTAAAAACTTTATTAGGTAGTTCTCTCACATTAAGAAACGATGGTGGAGAAAACTCACCTTTTCGTTAGGGAGTCCTCGGGCTTAATAAAACAAGTCTCCTTCTTAGACGTTATCATGCTTAACGTAGGTAATATGTCTGCCGGGTTAGCACTTTACAATACAATCACTCCTTACGTACAACCGGGAAGTAATCTAGTGGTAGCTACTTTAATAGCATTTCTTTTCGCATTACCACAAGCTTATATTTACACATTCTTCATTAGAAAGATACCGAGAACTGGAGGGGACTACATATGGATTTCGAGGATTTTAAACGGAGGCCTTGGAGTGGTAATGGCTTTGTCACTAATGATAGAATCTGTAGCTTATTTCGCTTTAACAGCGTTCTTCGCCTCAACAGCCATACAACAAGTACTTAGCGAAATAGGGAGTTTAAACAATATTGGCTACTTATCATCAATAGGAAATACGCTTGCTTCACCTACACCCTCATTTATCCTGGCCTTCTCTGTGATGGCTATAATAGTTGGTATAAATATATTCAAGGCGAAATGGGGTTACTCCTTAATCTCCATTCTAGGAATATTCTCGTTATTTACAACAATCCTAGCTATGGCGATATTACTCGTCAACGCTCCGGCCTTTTCAAGCAAAATACCCACAGTACTTAACGCAATAAATGCGAGTAGTGCTACGTATTCCGGCCCATCATTTTCTTGGAACGCAACACTCTTTATGTTACCGTTCTTAGCACTTTACACATTTCCGTGGATGCAAGCCGGCCCGGCTATTGCAGCTGAAATAAAGGGAAAAGATGCATTAAAGTATAACGTGTTTATAAGCTTGATTTTAACCTTTATAATAGTTATTAGTGGTTACGGTATAATGTATTATATAGGTGGTTACAATTTTACTACCGCAGAGTTCATGAATAATGGGTTCTCCTATACTTTCTGGACAGTAGCTATAGGCTTATCTGGCAATATAATCCTAGAGTGGCTAATCGGGCTAGGCCTAATAGTGTGGGAATTCTTCATATTATCTTACGGAGTAGTAGTGTTTTCAAGGTACATATTCGCCATGGCCTTCGATAGAGTTTTACCGGAAATTTTCGCCTCAGTGAGTAAAAACGGGAGCCCAGTATATACACACCTACTGGATTTGGGGTTAGTGACTATGTTTCTGGGAGTAATCGTATTCCTAGGCTCTCAAAACGCTTTATCATTATACGGTGCTACAGTTTTAGGAGCCCTTTACTTCTTAGTAGTATCAGTTTCAACAATAATTTACTCAATTTATAACAAACGCTTTGATACCCTTATCGCCGGTGTTCTCTCCTCTGGGTATTTTGCATATTTAACTTATGTTTCTGCAACAAACCCGGATTTTGGTTTCATGACCAGTAACGGTACTCCTAACCTCATAACTCTGACGTTCGTATTAGGTACTTTAGTAGGTTCAGTAATTGTATATGTATTGGCGTATTTCTACAATAAGGCTAGAGGAATAGACTTGAACTTGATTTATAAAGAGATCCCACCCGAATGAGGAAAAAATATAATAAAAAGCTATCAAAATCTTTTTTAACAGTGTATGATATTGAAGTAAAAGGGCTAATAAAGGCCTATAGTAAGAAGAGAGTTTTAGACGGAATTAGTTTTACTGTTGTAAAGGGTTCTATCACGGGATTTATAGGACCTAACGGTGCTGGGAAAACTACTACTATTAAAATCCTTTCCGGACTCTTAAGAAGAGACGGAGGAGAAGTTTACGTACTGGGAGAAGACCCGTGGGACAACCCCAAGCTAAAAGAGAGAGTATCAGTTATTTTCACGAAACTACCCTACCCAGTTAACGACACTGTGGAGGAATACTTAAACGACCTTAATTCCGTATTTAGAGGAGATGTTAGAAAACTAGTCAAGGACTTTAACCTAACGGAGCACTTAAAGAAAAGAATAGGCCAACTCTCTTCCGGCCAAGCACAGAAGATACAATTAATTGCCTCATTACTTAAAAACCCAGAACTCATTATAGCTGACGAACCTACGGCAAACTTAGATCCCAAGGCTAGGATAGAGTTTTATGATCTGGTAAAGAGGTTAAATAAAGAGTTCAATGCTACTTTCTTTATCTCCTCACATATACTCACTGAACTGGAGAGGGTGATAGATCACGTTATATTTATTTCCAACGGTAGAGTGATCGCTGAAGGAGAACTCGGCAAAATTGAGGCTATGGCTGACAGTGATGAGGTTGTAATACTCACTAATGATAAGGAGAGGGCTTTAGAAGTCCTCAAGGAGTTCAATCCTATAGCTGATGGACAATACATTAGGGTGAAAGGAAAAATGAGGGTTATATTAGACTTACTCGATGATAATGGGGTAGAGGTGCTGAGCGTAAGGAAGGTGAGCCTTGAGGATGTCTTCAAGAAGTTTACAAATATTTAAACTCCTTTTTAAGGAAAGGTATAAAGACCCTACATTACAACTCATAATACCAACGATTATCTCTGGCTACCTCTTCGTACCTGCATTCCTAATTAGGGGTGACTTTTTAAGTTACGCACTAGTGGTAGGAAGCATACCGCTAATAAGCATACCAGAGAGCGTAACATTCTCTATAGCTTTAAGGAATATAATTTTCGTATTTGGAGACCATATGAACTCTGGAAGTATAGTCTCATTTCTTATGTTACCAATTAAGAGGACTACATTCTTTTTATTTACTTATACTTGCGACGTCCTAATCCCTTACACGATTTGGATAATAACTTACTTGTGGTATTTTTATGAGTTCAACTACCTTAACTCTTTAGTGATAACTTTAGCCTTAATCTTTACCTCTGGTTATTTCTTTTCTACATCAGTAGTCTTATTTTATACTATCATTCTAAGAAGTAGTGGTGCATCGACCTTAGCATCACTCTTCACTTTAGGATCAATATTCATAGTTGGCGGGTTTGGAAACTACGAGCTTATAACCTCCTCCCCTTCAGCATTAAGCTTTACAGCTTTCATGAACCCCTATCCTTTAGTCTTAGCTTACTCTATAAAACCCACTTACTTCTCGCCCCTCCTCAACTACGTAAATAGTGGTATAATAACTGACTTTGCATTAGCCCTTATCTTATTACTCATCTCATTTCTCAGGTTTAAGGTGATGGAGTTTTGATACGCATAGGACTTTTATTACTTTCAATTGGCTTAACCCTAATCTTTCTAAACAGTGTTAGTATCAACTCGTCTTCCTCGATGGTATTAAATTTCGTTAAACAGAACGTGACTGTCCCATCATTCGTGAATAGTGCAACTATTACCGTTGTCCAAAACAAGAGCAGTGTGAAGACAGTAGTGGAGGTGATTTACGCAAATAAAACTTACAACTTAACCCTCCCAGTGACGCTTTATATAAAGGGTGGTGAAAGTGTGTTTATTTTCGTAATTAATGAGACTAATAAGACGACTATGGTTAAACCTTTTCTTAACGTTACGGCGTTTATTAAAATCAGCAATGCCAGAGCCTTTGTGAAATCAAGTCAAGTAGAAATAGAAGGAATCTTACTTTCTATAGTAGGAGCACTACTTCAGATCTGGGATTTAGTACGAGGTCTAATAAAGAAGTAATTTTTAAACTAGCAAGATTTTTTTACAGTTAGATTTTTTAAGCTAAAAACAATAATCATTTTTAGGGTTTCCCTAATGATAAGCTTAAATGAAATATTAAATCCACCAACTGGTTTAAGTCTCACTGAAATACTCGTTTTTTCCTTAATATTGGGCATGTTACATGGTGCAACTCCAGATGAGCACACTTGGCCTATAACGTTCAGTTATGCCATAGGAAAGTACAGCACTAAGGGGGGAATGAAAGCCGGTTTCCTATTCTCCTTAGGGTTTACAATACAAAGAGCTTTCTTAACAACTCTCGGTTACGTTGGTTTAGCAGAAATTTATAAGGAGTATAACTTAGACGGGCCAGTTTACATAGTAGTCGGATTTGTAATGGCTATTGCAGGCTCTTACATCCTCAAGGGGAAATATCTTCACTTACCTATAGATGCAATTTTAGGAAGTAAGACTCACGATAACCCAAAGGATGTACCGTTAAAGATGACCATAGTCCACGGTTTAATTGCTGGTTTCGGTTTCGGTGCTTATGCGACAATCATTACTTTCGTTCTGGCTCCACAATTACCTAGTGTAATCTATGCACCTTTACCGGGCTTAATGTTCGGAATCGGAACAATGATAATGCAAATAATTTTTGGTGCAATTTTCGGAAACTTGTTAAGGGCTAAGAAGATGAGTGAAGAGGAAATATCGTATATTGCTAGGAAGAGTGCGGGAAGAGTACTTTATTACGGTGGTTGGGTCTTCGTACTGGCCGGGCTGTTAATCATAGCATTCCCCATCATAGACAATTTCAGTATAAGCACTGGTTTTCAGATACCCAATTTAGACGCAATAGATATTGGTTTTATCTTAGTCGTTAGCGTCGTGGGCATAATAGGGCTACTTAGTATTATCATGAGCTATAAAGAAGCTGAGTCTATGGATAAGAAACAGTTATATGTATCAAAGAAGGAAAAATGACTACTCGCTTATTTTCTTCTGATAACAGCCAATAACATTAACAACGGGCTTAAGACAAAAAGTAATGCAGAAACAACATTGATATAGTTTATTGAGATTATTGCCCTCTCTATTATGGGTTTATTCACAGTTATTACATAACCATTGGGAACGTTATAAGTTCCTTGCCATGATACTTGATAATAAAACGGTTCGTACGAATAAAGTCTTATTTCACTTCCATTAAATACCCAACTCGTATTACCATTTATTATTACCTTATACTGTATCTCATAAACTACTTTTACCGTAAGGGGTGAAGTTAATACCAAAGTGTTTGAAGGAGTTACTGAAAATATTCCCAGTCTACTATAATTGTCTATAGGGTAAGTAATATTAGTAAGGATTATTAACTTACTCCCGTTAAAGTACCAACCAGAGGATATATTCTCAACTAAAGCACCATTTATTATTGCGTCTATTGGCTTGTTAGATATAAAGGTTACATAATACTGTACTTTCCAAACTGGAGTGTAATTAAAGGGTGAAGTCACTTTAAATGTAATATTGTTAATTAACATTAGCCTCTCCTCGCTGGAAAGATATACGTATTGAATAGGGATATTAATTATCGTGCCCTCATCAAACCAACCAGTCGTTAGGTTGACCTTCTCTCCATCTATAATAGCGTATATTAGCTCTGTTGAATTAATTACAATGTAAAACTGTTTATATAAGCTGACATTAATGAAGATAGGGCTATTAACTATTACCTGGCTAACGTTAGGGGCTAATGCCCACCTATCAAATTGCGTAATGTATTTATAGTAAACTGCTTCAAGCTTTAATGAGGTACCTTTATTATACCACCCAGAGGTTATATTCATTTGAGTACCATTCACATACCCTTGTAGAGGTGTGGAAATATTAACGTAATACTGATAAACCGCGACAACTGTGACCGTTAAAGGACTAGTTATTACAATCTTAATAGGCGTGGAGTTTAGGTATTTCACTCTCTCGAACTTTGAAATATAATAATACTTATTCGGAATTGAAACTACTGTTCCGTTAAAATACCAGCCAGTAGTAAAGTTCCCTATGCTCCCGTTAATATAAGCTGGGAAAGTATTTGAAGTTACAAAATACTGTATTCCCCAAATCGCTGTGTAATTAACTGGTGAATTGACAGTTATTTTAATTGGGTTAATTAGTGCCTCTCTTACCACATTGCTGAGATAATCGTATTGTTCTGGAATAAGGATCACGGTACTCTCATTAAACCAGTTACTTGTTAATGTCTCATTTTGCCCGTTAACGTTTCCTAAAAGCTTGTACTCAGAACTTATTAAAACGTAAAACTGAGTAATCCATTTTGCAGTATAATTCGTTGAGTTACTTACTTCTATCGTGATAGGGTTTAGTAGCATCTCTCTCTCGAATTTGTTTACATAATAATACTGTAACGGAACTATAATTACAGAAGATTTATTGTACCAACCCGTAGTAAAACTCACATTCTTACCATCTATGAATGCATGTAGTGGGTAAGTTGAATTAACGTTGATAAGAAATTGGGAAACTACGGTAACGTGGATCGTAATGTTCTGCGTTAGTATTATGTACGTAACATTAGGTATGTAAGCTATTCTTTCCGTTGAAGACAAGTAAGTATAATTAACTTCCAATTGAATGACCGTTCCGTAAGGGTAGTTACCAGAAGTGATTAGTTGGGGTTTTCCGTTTACTAAGCCCCAAATTGGCACGTTAATTATAAGCCTAACTAAGTTCGGTATTTTCACATAGTTAACTATAATGAAATAGTAACCATTTGATAAGTTAAAGTAAGTCTTAGTCTGTAGAGGTAATTGTCCCTTAAAAGTTTCGTTGTCCACAGAAATCTCTTCTTGTGGTACATATCTATAAGTCGAATAAATGAAAGTAGGTAGAGTTAGGTTAATCGCTTTCTGGGTTATAAAAGATACATAATACGGTAAACCGTAGTTAGACTGGTCTACATTAAAATTGTTATTAGCAGTAAAATTATACCCATTTACATAGTAAGTATAGTTAGAAAGAACAGTAACCATTGTCCATCCTGGTATCCATGGTGTGAAATAATCCGTTAAGAATTGCGGATTTGGAGTTCCAACAGTCACACAAACCATACCATCATTTCCTATATTGGCTTGTAAATTCCCAGCAGTCTCCCCAGTGTCGAAACCGTAGTTATAAACTGTGGGGAAGGGGGAATAAATACCGGGTTCAACTTGATAATATATTGCTAAAAGGGAAGTAAGGGAATCGAAGTATCCCTCTTGTCCGCCATATTCACCTCCCCAAACTAATTCAGCATCGAAGTACTCGTTGTTACCTGTCTTTCCCGGCCCTACATAAATATAAGCTTGTTGCAAATTGGTTACAACAATACTAACCTCATCATAAATTGTCGTACCTCCATATACCATATAACCAATATAGATGGTTATGGTTGCTCCGCTATATGTGACGTCAACAAGCAAGATGTAACACATAGGTAGAGAGAACGTTGAAAAAGGCGTTGCATACTCATAGAACGTGACAATTTTTCCGTTAAGATTAGCCTCTTGCACGCTCCCAAAACCCGAAACAAGTTCTGGGCTCATGTTTGCATAAATTGACGTGAAGTTCCACACGTTGTCAATGAATCTCATCTGGTTATTTGAGAATTGAATTGCGTTCTGAACCCAATACTCTTGCTCCCCACTTGAGGTCTTTGTTACAACTATTACGTTTAATTGCAGTGAAGCACCGGAAGTTTGGATGGATTTTATTAAAGCATAACCTAATACTTCGTTAGTCTTAACTGATATTGGTGTACCGTATTGTGTCATTCCCAGTGAAGATACCCCTATAGGATAAGGGTCCGTTCCCCCAGTGTTTGTGTAAACTTTAGGGACTAGAGCGTTATGAGGGCTCACTAAGCTTAGTTGTGCAAATAAAGACAATATAAGGAGTAATGGAAGTAGTAATCTCATAATACGAAACTGAGAATAATGTATTAAAAAGTTTGCTAAAATAATGAAAGTAATATTATAGACAGTATGAACAAAATTAGAATTGTGAGAAATACTAATAATACTAAGTTACTAGTTATGGGCTTCATATAAGTTAAAAAAATGTAAAAAATTGAAATTGGGTTCAATTTTTACCACTATTCTTCTATTTCTCTAGTCTCATTTAAGATTTCCTCTAATGCCTCCGTCTTAAAACCGCTGTATACTGCAGCAAAGTAGAAGGCAAGGATTACTACAGCGGCAACTAATGTGTCAGTAGGGAAGGGAATCACCGGGTTTAACCCGAACCCTCCAAAATACGATAACACGTATATTGCAATAAGGAAACCTATTAACCACCAGCCTGCATTTATTTCCTTCTTCGCATTTTCATCCCTAACTAAAGACAATAAGGATACCACGTTCCCTATTAGCAACCCAGCGTAAATTAAGATATAAATTATGAACGCTATATTGTTCGCTTCAGTTAAACCACTAGTGTCCTCGAAGAAGAAGTATGAAGAGAGAATTGCAACTACAATATCAACAACTCCTATAGCAGCGCTGACTCCTTTACTAACTCCTAACCCCTTGGTAGCATAATAACTGAAGAACAGTGGTAATCCTATAATTATCCCGGTAAATACGTAAAAGAGCACTGCAAAACCAGACCAATATACTATTAGTCCAGCAGCTAAGGTCGCTATAGGTGCAATTACACTAGCTAAAGGTAGTCTGAATGGCCTTTTTAGTTCCGGAGCGTGTTTTCTTAATACAGCTAACCCAATTCCGCCCATTATATACGTTAGTACTGTTGCAGATGAGATGAAAGAAACTAATGCATACCAAGAGGGGAACGGTAATAGGAATATAAAACCTACTATTAATGCCCCTATCAATGCAAATACTGGAACTCTGGTCTTACCGATCTTAAGGAAGATTTCGGGTAAATAGCCATTTGATGCGAAGGCGTAGAAAGTCCTACCGGAAGTGCCAGTATAAATCCAGCCAGTCCCAGAAGGTGATACTACAGCATCAATAGTTAAAATATAACCCCAGAAAGCAAAGACTGCCGCAGCTACTCCTATTAGTGGTGCTATATGCATTAATACTAAGAAAGGCCCACTTGAAATCGGGACTCCAGAGCTCGTTACTGCAGTTGGTAAGGCTGACCAATTACCCGGTGTTACTGGGACTAATTTATATGTGGTCACCATCTTACCAGACTCGTTAAGAGTTACACTCTCATTAAGGTATAATTTACTCCAGTCTATACCACCTATAAAGGCAACTTGGAGTAATGTATAAAGTACTAGTGCTATCCCTAATGCTCCTAAAACTGCGAACGGTATATCTTTTTGTGGGTTTCTCCCCTCACCTCCATATTCTACAGCCTGCCTAAATCCTAAGTAGGAGAAGATGACGCCAGTAGTTGGAATTGCATATAAAACTGCGCTGAAACCTACAATTCCAGAGGATCCCCCAACTACATTGGACGCTGAAGGGAAGAAACCACCACCAGCAGTAAAGTTTGATGAGTGGAAATCAAGTGATACTATTAACAATACCGTTATTGTGGGTACTAAAAGTTTCCACCAGCCAGCACCGTGAGTTACTTTACCTAAAATGTTGACTCCTAAGTAGTTTAAGAGGAAAAAGAAAACCAATAATAAACCGGCAAGAGCGATCCCTAAAGGTGTTAAAATTGTGATAGTCGCACCGTTAAATGTTCCGGTCGTGATCAGCTGAGGGTAATAGGAACCTATATATTCAATTGCTGCGGCTGCCTCTATCGCGGGAACTGAGGCAGCTGAAAGGAAATATGCCCATGTTATTATAAAACCTACTAGACCGCCATGAGTATAATGAGGATACCTAGTTATTGCACCGGATTTGGGTATTGCGGCTCCTAATTCTGCATATGCAAGGCCCACGAACATTACTAAAACTCCAGCAATTATCCAGGATAATATTGCAGAACCACCAGCATAAGTAGCAGTAGCAAGAGATGCGAATAGCCAACCTGAACCTATTATTCCTCCTAAAGATAAGTATAGCAGTTCAAATTTGTTCAAACTCTTCCTTAACAGTTTGTCCGACTTTATACCGTAATCCCTTGCTCCTCTGACACCTTTTCTCTCTGACATAATTGAAAGTATAAAATTACGACTTTATAAATTTTGGTCTTTTATCAAATAGGGAATCGACAGTTTTAAGTAAATTATACTATTAAAATAAAAAGGAGTTTATCATTTTTAATTGCAGGACTATAAACTTTATAACAAAGATTGGAAAGAAGAGGAAGATCAGATGTACTCCCATATACCCTTTCCTTTATAGTTATAAACTATAGTCTTGTAGGAGGTGACATATTCTATCGTATACCCTATTCCTTCCCTTCCTATTCCAGAGTCTTTTCTTCCACCGAAGGGGAAGTAACCAATCCCGTGTTTAGGAAACTCATTAACATATACCGCACCGACCTCAAGAAGCCTTATGGCCTTTCTAATCTTATTAATGTCGAGGCCGAATATAGCAGCATCTAGACCGTACCTCCTACCGTTAGATAGTTCAATAGCTTCATCTACGTTATCCACCCTAACTAAAACTGCAACTGATAGAAATACTTCCTTCTTATATAGATATAAATCCTTCACCTTATCTTTACTAATTTCTATTAGAGTAGGCTCAATATATGTAGGACCTAACCTCTTACCACCGTACAGTACCACCCCTCCCTTCTCTATTGCGTCCTTTACGGCAAATTCAAATTCGTCTACAGTCTTCGGATCAATTATAGGACCCATTGTAATTGAGGGATCTCTTGGATCACCGACCTTAACTTTCTTTAACTCTTCTATCAACCTCTCCTTCAGCTTATCATAAACCTCACTTTCAGCGAAAATAAACTTTATTGAATCGCAACGTTGGCCAGAATAACTCGTAATGCCAGAAACAATCTTTTGAGCCGCAGTATTAACGTCTACATCACTCAGTACTATTGCGGAATCCCCTCCACCTAACTCCATTACATATTGTTTGATCCCAGCAGTCTTTATCACATGCTCCCCAGTCTCTGTACTTCCAGTTAACGATATTACACTTATCCTTTTATCTCGAACTATTCTATCCATCTCCTTTCCAGGGACTGTGATTACCGCAAAAGCAGACCTAGGGAAGTCAGTCATCTCTAAAAGTTTCGCGAACATTATGGCGGGTAATGGTGTTGCACTTGCAGGTTTCAAAACGAAGGCATTTCCAGCAACTGTAGAGTAAACGAATTTGTTAACAACATCGAAAAGCGGGTAGTTAAACGGAGTTATAGCTAAGACTACTCCTAAAGGTTCCCTCCTAACTATTGCCTCAGACTCTAAACTTTCGCTACTCCAATCACCCGGAACATATTCACCGTAAAGTTTTCTGACGTCCAAGTCGGCCCTAATAAGCCTTTCGATTGCAGCGTTTACTTCGCCCTCAGCCGCGCTTTTAGTTTTACCGTTACCTATCATTAAAACGTTGACGAAGTCCCCTCTAAACTTATCCAGTAATTCTGCGAGCTTATGGTATACTTTTAACCTCTTTTCGCCGGGGAAATCCCTAATTTCTTTCCTCCCTCTTTGATAAACAGTGTTTAATACAGCATCAACCATCTCATAATTTAGCTTTGGCACTCTCGCGTAAGTTTCCAAATCTATGGGGGATTTAACGTCCTCAACATCTTTAGAGGAAGTCCACGTGCCGGCAAGATATGTCTTGAAAGATGGTACATTATCTATGTCTAAAGAATATATTTCCTTAATTTCATTAGATAATTCGGGAAGTTTTGGCATATAAAAAACTCGAAATACTTTATTTTATTTTTTACCTAAATTGGAGATGAATGTTTCAATATCCCTTATTGTGGGTAAATTTTCTTGATCCCCTCTTATCATTACGTTTAACGCAGAGGCAACTATCGCATAATCTAACGCTTTTTCATAAGTAAAGCCTTTATATATGAGAGAAAGAAATGTACCTCCTAAAGCGTCACCAGCACCAACTACATCCTCTACTGGTACTTCATATGCTGGGGAGAAATATTTTTTGTCCTCATAATATACCGAAGCACCCTTAGAGCCCAATTTTATTACCACAACGTCAGCGTAATTTAAAAGGATCTTTGCTGCCCTATCTGGGTCACTTTCACCTAGAAATATCTTAGTATCGCCGGGATCTGTAATTAGAAAGTTTAGGTGAAAAGTGTTTAGTAACCTCATAATCTCATACCTCGCCTTTTCTGGGCTCCACAATTTTAGCCTTATGTTAGTATCAAAAGACCTAGCCCTAGCTAGAGAAAAGGCCTTATAAACGGTTGAATTAGCAGAATCTGAGATCGCTAAGGTTATTCCAGTAGAGTGGACTAAATCCGCTCTCTCTATAACTTCCTCCTTCACATCTTCTGGAGAAAGCCTACTGCCTGCACTACCTTTTCTGTAATAAATTGAATCACTGGCGAAGGGTACTGGGTAATGCCTTTGAATGAAAAATATTCCGGTAGGTGCGGATGGGTCTATCCTTATGTTAGAAACGTCGACCCCTTTACCCCTTAACCACTCTATGGCGTTATAACCGAACTCATCATCACCTACCCTGCCTATATAAGTACATTCGTTCCCAATCCTAACGAACGCTACACAGTAGTTTGCCTCACTACCGGCAACATGTTTTTCAAAATAAGTAACGTGTCTTAAAGGGCCGGGAGTTAACGCATTAAACTCAATTAATATTTCCCCTAAAGTTACTAGCCTCGCCATTTTATTTCCCTACTATACTCTCCAGGTTTCTCTTTATAGCATCAACTTCAGATTTCAGTGATTTTATCTCGTAATCCTCTAACGGGAATATTGGAGGCCTGGGATAACCCACATTATAACCTTGAAAAATTTCTACTAAAGAATAAGTAGCTGATAATTGCCCATATTTCCTCATAATTGTTAGCAATGAATTCAGAACCTTTTGTATTTCTAACGCTTTTTCTCTATTTCCTTCCTCTATGAACTTTTTCATTGATACTATATATTCTGGTACCACATTAGTTAGGGAAGCTACAGTACCATCTAGAGAGAGAAGTGAATAATATACTAGACTGTCAGAACCATTATACACCTTCATTTTAGGGAAATTAATTTTATAATCAAGAGAATGGGCTAAATCCTGGTTAGTGTCTTTGATACCAGCAACTTCACCTATCTCTTTTAGCACACTTACCGAGATGTCATATCCAGTAGCTGAGGGATAATTATATACATACACGGGGTGCGGTGAAGTTTCTAAGATTGTCTTGAAATATTTTACTAACCACTTTTCCGGAAGCCTCTGAAAATAATAAGGTGAATAAGACGCTACACCCACTATTTTAAAGTCCTTAGAGAAACTTAACAACTCAACCACGTCATTTAAGTTAAGCCCACCAAGTTGGAAAATAACCTTATCGGTAACGTCGTATACAACTTTTAACGTCTCTTTCTTTTCCTCTTTAGACAATGCGGGCCCCAATCCCGTAGTGCCGTTAAGGAAAATGTAATCTACTCCTTTTCTTATTAAGTTCTCAGCGTGGGTTTTTAACGCGTTTTTATCTATTTCACCCTTTTTTGTGAAAGGAGTTAAAATAGGCGAGATAATTTCCATAATTGCAAAATAGAAAATAAGTATATAAGTTGAGTGTGATTGCTCTATGGCAAATTTTCTACAGTTAAAAAACTAAAATTTTGGAACACGAATGTTTAAGTTAATTTAGGACGAACTGTTCAAGAGATAACGTGGATCTGAAGGACTACAAACTAGAATAAATACGAGTTGTAACAAAGAAAAAAGAAGTGTATAACTCTAGTTATATATTTCACCACATTTATCTTAACCTTTTGTGTTTATTCCTATAATTAAATAAAAAGATATACTCTCATAGAGATATATCATCATTAACCGCTTTTCAGCTCAAGAAAATAACCGAGTTAAGTCGAATGAAATAGGTGTTTAAATGAATAGGTTTTTAATTATCTTCTTTCTATGTTGAAGGATTTTGTAGCTTATTTCCATGAAATCTCTATATGCATCATTATTCAGAGGATAAAAATTGTGAACCTCATCTAGTGTTTCATTGAGCAATACCTTAACGGAGTGACAGTCTATTGAGTTAATTATTTCTACGCCTTCATAAAAACTTTCTTTATCGCTCCAGAGTTTAAACCTAGTTACCGGCTTATCTATAATTTGCATCACGTAGTAAAGGGGCTTCCACGAAAGAAGAGTATGTCCGTGATCTATGATATATCCTTTCCCATCTTTAGCTCTAACGTGATCTTCCTTTAAATCAATGTTGAGCAACCATTCCTCAAAGGGTAAAGATACTTGTAATTGTTTCAAATTACTTATTTTATTAACCTCAAGGGAATCGGGTAAGTATTCCATTTCTAGCCCTTCACCAACTAATCTAAGTTCTAATACCGGTAAGCCTAGTGCTATGCCTAACCTCGATGAGAAAAGTTCTGATACTATTTCATATACTGAATGGACTTCATCGTCGTTCTTTTTCTTTTTTATAAACTTCATTTTGTGCCCTTAGTTCGGTTCGCTTATAAAACTACATAACGGGTAAAAATTTAAGTAAGCGAAAAGGAGGGAACGAGACCTTGTCAAATAAGTATAGTAGGTTTATAAAGGTAGTAAAGATGGATCAAGAAGTTAATATAAGCGAACAGTTCTGTGAAAGTTATGCGAAACTATAAGGGGAGTCACTGTACTTTCTTTCTATGTTTATCCGTGGTATTCATTAGCTTCTACAAATAGCTAGAGTAAGTCATTTAAGAACTGAAACTACGTTAGTAGTATGTTCCTAGAGATTTTTATGTCGCTTTATTTACTTTCTCTTATAATAGGAAAATATTTGCGATTACCTCATTACGTTACTGATGCGATAATCGTAATCCTTATCTTTACAATTTCCTTTTGGGGATTTTCACAAGTTAAGGTGGGAGTAATTTACTATTTAGGTATCTCAGTCTTAATATCTATCGTTGTACTTCTCGTCACGTATTTCACTGGGTTTCTTATATTGAAAGACGAAGTGCATGGTGAAGTAAAAAGTAAGATCAACTTTAAATCACAACTTAAGTACTTAATCCCATTATTGGCCGGCTTCTTGGCAAGCCTTATACCACTTGACTACTCTCAAATTTCCTTTGACATTATTATTGATTATGAACTTTACTTGTTAGCCTTTGTAATAGGTATTGACATTTCAAAATCTCTGAACAAGAAAAGTTTAAAGAGTGTTACTAGGGTTGCTATAGTCTCGGTATTAGTTGACTTTATAGGTGCGTTATTATCCTCACTTCTAATTTCATTATTAATACCATTTAAGGTAGCATTGATGATAACTTTAGGTTCTGGGTGGTATTCCTATACCGGCCCATTAGTTGCTAAGTTTTATGGCCCCGCGCTTGGGCTTGTGGGGTTTCTATCTAACTTTTTAAGAGAGCAGTTAGCCTTCGTCTTTTTGCCAAATTTCTCAAAGGGTAAGTTTAGCCCTATTGGAGCTATTGCTGTGGGGGGTGCTACTTCGATGGACGTTACTTTACCCCTTTACGTTGAAATTTTTAATGGTGGAGAATATGCGATAAGTGCTATGATTAACGGTTTTATCTTAACACTAATCATACCGATAATCGAACCCTTAATAAGCCTTGTTTAGGTGGAATAATGAAAAAAGTGTTTATCATATTCCTTACGTCAGCTTCATTTTTCATGAGTTATTTCTCACGTATAGCCTGGAGTATCGTCTCTGTTTACTCAAATTTGAAGCCTACAGAAATAGAGGATAGTATTATTTTTTCTTTGTTTTTTATAGGTTATATCCTAGTCCAACTTCCGGCAGGTTTTCTCTCAGATAAAGTTAAACCTAACATTATTGCACTCATTTCACTTTTAGGCCTTTCCTTTTCATCGTTCTTAAGTGGTTTAGGAATAAGCATAGAGGTTGAATACATTGCTAGCTTTTTAATGGGTTTGTCCGCTGGTTGGATTTACCCAGTGACTATTAAGATTTTATCTACCAGTTTCGATAAAAACGAGCTACCCGTAGCCATAGGTTATTATAGCTTAGCCTGGCCGTTGTCCATAGTCCTTGCTGGACTAATTTTACCGATCATTAGTCTTTCATTCGGGTGGAACTGGAGTTATTACCTCATCGCTTTGAGCTCTCTAGTCCTAGCCTTATCTTATTTAAAAGTCAAGAGTTATACGACTTCGTCCACCCAATTCGCCATCATAAAAGATAAGAAAGTACTGACTTTAGCCTTTTCCGGCTTTCTGTTCTTCCTCTCTTACTGGGTAATTACTCTTTATGCTTATAAATACTTTCTAAGCATAGGCTTAAACCCTATAATTGCTGGGTTTGCTTATTCTTCTTTAGCCTTAGCCGGAATTCCTTCTACGATAATTGCCGGCTATATCATCTCTAAAATCGGTGTTAGAAATACCTTGTCCTTCTTTGAGTTTATCTACGGCGTTTTAACCGCCTTGTTATCTATAGGTAATGTAATTCTCATAGTATCAGTATTAATGGGTTTCGTTAGGTTTATAATAACTCCAGCAAACTCTTCTGCAGTGTCCCTAATCGGCGGTAGGAACGCCGGTAGTGTAAGCGGTTTTGCGAATTTCTTCTGGCAAAGTAGCGGAATAGTCGCACCTTTTATTGCCTCAATAATCATTCTTAATTTCGGCTTTCTCTTGTTGTGGATTATTTGTAGCATATTGATAATCGTATCTTCATTAATCTATTACGTTCTGCTGAGATAAAGAGAAAAGGAGGGAGGAGAAAAAAGAGAAAATCAAGATTGAGTTATCTTTTTAACGAATTTACATTTTTGTAAAACGAAAAACTTATTTAAGTTTCTTGGTATTACTAATTCATTCACAGAGATTATAGAATCTATAAAGGTATTAAAAGTGTCTTGGTCTATATCTACTAAAACTAATTTCCCGATATTCCTAAATGACACTGGCTTTCCGAAGCTTACTAATTCTTCCTTTTTTACTTCTATACTTTCCAAATCCGAAATTATAACAATATTCTTTTTAGCCTCATTAAAACCTTCAATAAACGATTTCCCCACATCCTTACTCATACTTATTGCTTGATCTATTTTTTCTCCAGCCTTTCCAGCCACCCCAAGAAAAGTGCTCATAGCTTGGTTCATGACTTCTCCAACTGTTTTCCCACTATCCCTAGCAACCTTTACTAATCTCTCATATAATGACATATCTATTCCCCTTATCGTAACCGTTTTCTTTTTGTTTTCGTCTTGACTGTTTGACATTAATACAGTATTACATGTTTACACTTATAAGCTTTTCGTTCGTATCGCCTCATGTGAAATCAATTTTCTTAACTTAAACTAATAGAATTAGTTCTTGCGACTAAAGTTTGATTTACTGATAAAAACTAATTAAAGAGAAAGTAAAATACAGCAAATTCAATTTTTAACATACAGTTGTCTTTATTACCCTCCTAGAATTCTCTCAACTTCTTTGAAATACGAAGGGTCACCTAATACAAAAAGTGCCTCGCCAGGTTTTAAAACTGTATCTTTAGTGAAATAAGGATCCAGATTACCATTTCTAACAATAGCTATTGGGACTACTTTATCTGGTAAGTCTTTGAGTCTAACCTCTTTTTTTACATCAAATATTGCTATTGAATAATCTCCTTTTCTTTCTGGCGAATAAATTATTCCAGCAAAATTTTTGGATACTGAGGTAAAGGCTAAAATTCTACCTATTATGTCTTCATAAGGTATTACAACGTCTGCACCAGCTGTTTTCATCAGATCTACAAGCGAGGGATCTTTTACTACAGTAACCACAGTAAGTGGCGGGTTCAACTTCTGAACTTTAAGTGTTACTAAAAGTGTTTCCGAATCGTTATCCATAGCTATTATTGCGGCTAAGGCGTTCTTTATACCGGCAGAAATTAAGTTATTTTCATCTTTAGGGTCTCCTAAAATTACCTTATCACTCTTAATTTCACTATAGATTTCCTTGGATGGAGTAAGTACCACAAAATCCTTATCCATTTGGTTTAATTTCTTTACTGCAGAAAGTATACTTAAAGAATCTCCTATCAACACAATATGAGACTTCATGTGTGTTCCTCTCCACCTCGCCCTAACGTCTATCCAGGTAGCCCTATTAACTATAGTACCTATTAATGATTGTACCATTGAGGCAAATAAGCCTACCGTAAATAGAATTAGGATCGTTAAAAACAATTTCTCATCAGAAGGCATAGTGTTAATATCTGGCGCATATAAACCTACTGTAGTTATCACATTTACTGCAGCGTAAATTGCTGAAATCCAGTCAAGATGTTGATAATATACGAATACTAATGCTATTACATAAACTACTATTGAGAGAGTAATAAGCTGAGGGTAAATCTTTCTTAGGACTGAATACGGTGCAGTAAATATTTCTAAAAGTCGTAAAATATATCTGTTCCATAACCTTACCTTATCCACAAAAAGTGTTCAAATAGATAACTAAAAATGTTTTTCGTTTTATCATTACATCGTCTTTATATATAGAAAATTTTCATTAAGAACAGTGACAATCAGTATTTCAACAAATTGTATAATAAATACAGTATAAACAAGTATAAGTAGGTATGAAATGCTTAAATAGGGGTCACAGACTATTTATATTGTCATGAGCAAGCCCTCAAAATCTGATATTTACTCTAAAATTGCTGAGCTAACTGCTAGAATAGATAGGCTACCGACTATGGTACTACCTATTTCAGTAATTTTAGCATTAGCATTTGGTTATTTCATAGCACTGTACGACGTAATAGATATAGGGATCGCTTTCTCACCAACCTCCTTACAGTATACCGGACTAACTTCATCTGAGGCATCAGTAGTAGTCTCTATGGGGTTATTCGGTTACATCCCCGGAGCAATACTGTTAGGTTATTTCGCGGATAAGTATGGAAGAAAACCGATGCTGATGTTTACGGCATTGCTCACAGCAGTAGGGAGTTTAGGAAATGCACTATCAGTTAATTACCCAATGTTTATCATCTTCAGATTTATTACTGGCATGGGAATTGGAGGAGACTTAATTCTAGTACCCACGTATATAGTAGAAATGGTTCCAGCAGTGAAGAGAGGGCAATATTTTAACCTAGTCTATATTGCTGGATGGGCTGGACTGGGATTAGGGCCTTTCTTAGCTTCAGTAATAGACTTACTCAATCCAGCAATAGGTTGGAGGGTTATATTCCTAGTAGGTGCTACATTAGCCTTTATAGTACTTATTATCAGATCCCACGCCGATGAAACCGTGAGGATGTTAGCACTTAAAGGCAGGTTAGACGAGGCTGAAAGGATCGTGAGAAAAATGGAGGAGGACGCGAAAGTGAAAGCACATCTTAACGAACTACCTCCCTATAACCCGTTAAATTATAGAGTTGAGGAAAAAGATCCGTTTACAGTATTCAAGAATAAAACTTACGCCATTAGGATAATCTCAGTAATGTTATCAATATTCTTCTTCTACTTCGGTGAATATCCTTATCTTACAGAATATCTATTGTGGAGCGGTAACGTGGTGCCATCAAAAGACGCAAACACTTATACATTCCTCTTTGGGCTAGCGGGAGTTGCCACGTTTTTAGGTGCGATAGGGCTGAGATTTATAGTAGAGAGGGTAAGGAGGGCTGTCTTAACAACTATAGCTTATGGGGTTGGAATGCTATTGGGTGTATTAATAACAATTTATTTCACAGTGCAGAATAATATACCAGCAGCTTTTGCCGGGATGTTATTAACTAATTTTATAGGCGTTGGATGGAGTAACCAATTGAACTACCTTAACGGTACTGAGAACGTACCAACCTATGCTAGAGCTACTGCTTTCGCGTTCTCAGACGGTGCGGCCCATTTAGGTGCAGCAATATCTACTGCAATTATAATAGGATTAATAGGTGGGTTATCTGCATCGATTGGAATTTCTACTTCCTCAATTCTTATTTGGACTTTATTCCAAGTCCCTATGGTAATAATGGGTATTGTACTAATTTTCGTATTACCAAATACTATCGGACAAAGCCTAGAAAAAGTTAATGAGGCTAATGCTGGAGTTTAAAAATTAAGACAATCCTTAATTTTTTCTATTAACGCAATTACCTCTTCTTTTTCTAGTCTCGGAACAAAATACCTCCAACTCTCGTCATTTAGAGATGGAAAACGTAAAACTAAGTCTATAATTGTTTTACACTCCTCGTCTTCCCTTACTTTATCAATATTATCTTTGACTAGTTGTTTAATGTAATTCAGAGCAGTTAGAGTCTTTCCCATTTTAACTAAGTTTTCTATTACCTCAAACGTTTATACCACCACCAGTGTATAATTCCAATTATAACTCCTATACTTAATGAGATTATTCCTATTTCAGTAACTAATGAAATCTGATTAAGGTTGCTCCACAACCCATAACCCATTAAGAGTACAGTAGAGAGTGCTAACGCAAAGTCATACCATTTTAACCTTATTACCTTTTTAGTAAAAGATGGGAAGACTGAAGAAACTAAAAGGTGGGAAGAATAAAGAGTGACTAAAGATGCTTCAGTCGTTAGTGTATAGACGATTAAGTACTGCTGCGTAATCGATGCTATTAGGTTTATTCCAATGAAAAGCGATGCTACTACTAAAACTGAAGTTAGCATGTCTTTTTTAAGGAGAGAATAAGTTAGCCTCGACAATGCTAAATATGCAGCAGTCACCGAGCCTATTAGGCTATTGGCAGTAAATATAAAAATTATAAGGCCAAACGTTGGATTAACATATTTTTCCGCAATGTAATACCCAGGGTATTGAGTAGTATTTAAGAGCTCTAACACTCCCTCATTAGAATAACCAACGGCCGCAGTCTCAAAATATGCAGCAAATAGTACTGACAGAGAGGCTACCCAATAAGCTAGTATGTAGGCTTTCCCCACTGTTTTACCTTTCCCCTCAGCCTCATAACCTAAGAAGAATGACGCACCGCCACCGGCTAGCGTAAAGCCCACGGCCAACGCACCAGAAAAGAAAGAGGAAAGACTAACATTTACAGTTAAGGGCTCCCATAAGGAAAGTCCGGTACTACTGAGGACTTTTACGCCCAGTATAATTATTAACACTACTTCTATACTTGAGGTAATTAAGGCGTAAAATAATGGTGGTTTAACCCCAGATAAGATAAGGAGAGTGAGGGCAAGTGGAATTACAATTTCTAATAACATGGGATTTACATTAAATACTGTAGGGATTACAATACCAGACAAGTAAGTGGTCGCGGATGAAAGATATACGGCATAACTTATCCAGTATAGCCATCCAGCTATTTTGCCTATTAGCTCTCCTCCTCCACTCCTAGCGAAATCGTAAATCCCACCAGTTGTTGCTATAACTTTAGAATACCTATACCCTATGAGAACCCATAAGAAGTATATTAGAACTCCTATAATTCCGGCTAAGAAAGTTGATGATAGGGAGGATGAGAAGGCATAAGTTAGATATGCGGAAACTGAACCGAGAGGTGCTATAGAGCTTAAAGATTGTGCATAAACAAGGTAAGGCTTAATAGTGTTTTCCTTTGGCTCAAGCTTTTTGGATAAGCTATCCATGTTTCAAAAAGTGGAAGGGAGGATAAAAAAGTAAAATGTTATTAGCTACGGGATTTACTTTATTTTATGAGCGAGAAAAAGGAGATATTAGAAGAGATTAAAGATATGGTGGACGACCTTTCTGATAAAATTGATGAACTAATAGATTTAGCGAATAAAGGAGAGGACATAAAGGATGAAATTGATGAAGCTCTCGATATTGTAGATGATATAAGAGACAACTTGAAGGAATTAAAGAAGTAATCTGGTCTGTCTAGATTCTTTGTAATGTCATATACTTTTCAAACACTTTTTGTATATTTTTTAAGTTAATGGTTAGTTTTAAAATGAACGGGGAATAGTTATATCGTGTATATAAATTCAGAATTGTTAATAAGAATTATTTTTGCAACAATCTCAATAATCTTACTATTTTATGGGGGAGTTCACATTATTTTTTATAAGCTTAAACTACCCGGGTTCGAGGAAAAATGGGCAATTAACTTGGGAACAATACTCCTTACTATAAGTATTGCTCTTCTAGTGGTAGCCTTTTTAGTGATTTAATGAAAATTTTAAACCATGAGAGTCAGGATAGGGAAAATTAGTAAAAATGAAGAGGAGTATTACTTTGCTTACGAAAACAGCAAATGGAGAAAGGTAAAGCTCAAGGACAAAATAATACACACTCTAAAAAACATAAAATATATAGAAGGTGAATTGGATGAAAAAGAGGAAACTTTGATAAAAAGAGTTTACAAGAGTAATGAAAAGACCGTAATAGAATATTATGTTTTAGAAAAAGGTGAATTAACTGTAATTAATTGTAATGACGGGATTGAGATCAGAGGAGAAAAGATACAAGTATGTAGACATAAAGACTTAAGCCTATACCTTTATGACGGAAAATACTTTGAGGACAAAACAACATTATTAAATTACATTGTTCGTAAGATAAGATTTGAAATAGAGAAAAAGTATAATGAAGAGCTAATCAAGATCCCGGCAAAACTTAAGGTGGAGACGCAAAAGGCTTACCTTTTAGTAATTAACGGTAAGGAGGTTTGGGTTCCTAAAAGCGTTGGAGTATATGAACAGAATGAGGTAGTTCTACCTTATTGGTTCGTGAAAAATAATAAACTTGTAGATGTTAGTGAGATAGAGAAAACAATAGACAAAGAACTGAGAAATTATGAGGAGGATTTGAACGCTCTTATCTTTAAACTCTGAAGGAGAGGGAGAGGCCTTTTTACTAAGACCCCATCTGCACAAGTTAATCTTCTTCATTCTTCTCATCACGATACGTGACCTTATTTAGCTTGTAATACTTCTTCACAGAATCCATGAGGAACAAAATCCCAGCTATAAAAGCCGTAATCGCGCCAAATATTTCCATTGCAAAAGGATGAGAATAGAGGAAGAGAAGAATGAGAATAAACGACGTTAAGAAGAATGAGGAAAAGAAAACACTCTTAGGCAGTATATAGTTAAAGAGAAGGAGATAATCATCATCAATAACTACCTTTTTTACAACGTATTTTCCGTCAAAGGTCTCCTCCACTAGGCCAGCGTTAACTAGTTTCTTTATGTGATATCTCGCGGCGCTAGTTGATGCAAATCCTAAGTCTTCTTGAATTTGACGCAAAGTAGCACCACTTCTATTCTTCAGTAAATAATAGTAAACTTTTCGAGTCGGTGGTGATAATTCGAGTTCCATATTATTAGTTTAAACATGCTTTAAATAAACTTTTCCTCCTTCAGCATTGGAATAGATATATAAAGTATTTCTGAAAAAGATAGTCTCGTGAATAAACTAGTAATATCAACTATTGCTGGCATATTATTTTCACTCGCGATTGCTTTTGCAACTATATACACTACCAGTATCAATGTACAATTTGGTAGTATGAGAGAGACAAAGACGCCAATAACAGCGACTACTAGCACACCACCACAACAAGTTAGACCTTACATTTTCAACCTTAATGTATCAACATTAGAGAATGATAGTAAGCCATTACTCATACAAAATCTAAGTGATAATATAGTAGTGGTACCTAAAGTTAACTTTACTAGCCTTTACACGCTCCAACCGCAGTTTTATTCTAATACGACAAAGCTTCATTCTGTATTTTATGTGACACCTACATATATAGAAGCTGAACCCAACTCTACAATTTACTTCTATCTATTCTTAAATAATTCATATTTAAATGACCCAGTTTATACTTATTATATTCAAGGATATACTAAAAATGTATCGGTCACTTTCGTACAAAATATCAGTAATTTTCAGATGTATAATGTTACAATAAAATTAGGTAATATAAAATCCGGCACAATTATTTTGTTGCCCGTGTGGGATGTTGATGGATATGAGGTAGAATACGTTGTCATATTCATTATTTGAGTTATTCAATGAAAGAAGTAATTTCCCAATAAATATATGCCTTAACATTTAAAACATCATTATTTCACACCTTATCTTGCAGAAGCTGAGATAAATCCAGATAAATATTTAGGTAATCATAACCGTTTAATTTAATATATATGATTTTTAAAAAAATAAAATGATGAGCCAACAGTTAGACCCAATCCAAATAGCAAGACTACAATATACCTCTAGGGCTTCAGTTATAAACCAACTCTTACAACAACTTCTAGCCCTTGACCCAGCAACAGCTGAAAACGCATTGAAGTCAATTTTAACTGCACTGACAAGTAAAGCTACCGATGAGGAGTATAAAAATTGGTGTGAAGTTACTATGAGATTACTCTCAATGTATGACGATAGTGTGGTAAGGAACGTGTTAGCCTTAAGAATGAAAGTTGCTTCTACCTTTCCGAAGAATTTAGCTGAAAGGGATCAAAAAATAGTTATGGAAGTACTTAACTCACTAGACGAGTCTGTTAAAGAGAAGATCTTAAAGAACTTAAAGTAATCAGCCGGAGATAATCCTATCATCAAATCAATCACATCGACCTTCATCATAACCCTAACTCTTTTAGCGTAGCATATATAAGTGAATTTTCTTCCATTTTTTCCTCTAAAGGCTTTCTAACACTACCTACATAAACTCCCCGGTATTTTAATCCAACCTTTACTCCAGAGGGATAGTCACCAACCGTAATAACACTATTTAATTTGTTCACCATCTTCTGAACTTCTAGTGCTTCAGTTATTTTCCCCTCTTTAAATAGCTTCACAAGCTTTATCATAAATTCCGGTGCTACATTCGCTACTGCAGAAATAGCACCATCTCCTCCTATCATTAATGAAAAGAGGACTAGCTCGTCATTACCTATGTAGATTTTTATCGACTTGTTAATTTCCTTTAATTCTAAGTATTTCCTAAATAGAGGAAGACTATCAGTAGTGAGTTTAATACCATCTATTATCCCCTCACTTACTAACTTCTTAACAGTATCGAAGTCAATGCTTACCTTGTCTGGGTAAGAGTATAGAAAGAGAGGTAATCCGGTCTTAGATAGCTCTTCA
Organism: Sulfolobaceae archaeon RB850M; assembly: GCA_037389275.1. Classification (GTDB taxonomy): domain Archaea; phylum Thermoproteota; class Thermoprotei_A; order Sulfolobales; family Sulfolobaceae; genus JAPYVG01. Next base: position 47,404 of record JBBHKV010000073.1, on the reverse strand, counting down.
AAATAAGTTATAACTCCCTTACTGGACGGTTTGTGATAAATTGGTGGCAAAGACGCTATACCATTAGCACTCACTTCTACCGCTAATCTAGCAAGTTTTAGAGCGTTAGTCAGAGAGTTCTCAGTTACGTTAAATATTACTTTAAGGTCACTTAACTCCCTAAATTTCTTTATGAATTCCTCTTTCTCTTGAAGAGTTAGCATATTAAATTCTCCCGTTGTACCTAAAGAGAAGACAATTTCTATACCACTTCTTTTAAGGAAATACAAATAGTTTTTTAAGGCATTAAAATCTATCTCTTCTGAACCAGTAAAGGGTGTGACTATTGCTGGTATAATTTCTTCCATGTGATATGAAGGGTACAATAACTTAAATATTTAGTTCACCTAACATATACTTGTGAGCATATCGCGTCGTGAATTGACATACTTACTCACAATAAAGAAGTATAACGATGAGGGAAAATTAGCAAAACTGAGCTGGATAGCTAGAGATTTGAAAATATCTACGGCGAGCGCTTTTGAGGAATTAGAGCATTTGGAGAACAAGGGTTATGTGAAGAAAAGTAAGGAGGGAATCACGATAACAGATGAAGGGAGAAAAGCTGTAGACGAGTTAATTAGAGCACACAGGGTTATAGAAACATTACTCGTCGCTATAGGCTTCTCACCGGATGACGCATGTAAATACTCAACCCAGTTTGATTATGTAGTACCTAAAGAAATAATTGATAAACTTCACAATTATTTGGGAAAACCAGAAAAATGCCCTCACGGAGAAGAAATACCTTTTACTAACTTTTAATTAAACAAAACTTTTTAAACTAAAAATAAAAATTACTATTCATGCTCGAACTTACTGTTTTACAATACGCGTTATCAGTAGTTTCTGGTTTTCTAGTTGGTTTCTCTTTAGGGCTTATAGGTGGAGGGGGTTCAATTCTAGCTATACCATTACTACTCTACTTTGTAGGGCTAGCATATTTACCTAGTGTTGATGAAAATTACATTGACCACTTAGTGATAGGTACTACTGCTCTAGCAGTAGGGTTGAACGCTTATATTAATGCCTTTATACACTGGAAAAAAGGTAATGTAAGGATATTGGAAGGTATTGTGTTTACCTTACCCGGTATCTTGGGTACTTACGTTGGGGCTAGAGTAGGTTTAATAGTCCATGGGGGCTTATTATTGTTCTTGTTCGGCATATTAATGATAGCTATAGCGATCTTAGTCTATAAAGGAAAAGACAGGCCTACGAAAGCAAAGAGAGTGGAACTGAATGGAGGAGGCTCACAAGGTCTTAAAGCTGAATTAAGGAGAATTAATTTCGCAAGAGTAATACCTATAGGTTTCAGTGTAGGCTTTGCTTCTGGATTTTTCGGGATAGGAGGAGGGTTCCTAATAGTGCCAGGGTTACTCTTCAGCACTGGAATCTGTATGATTAAAGCAGTTGGGACTTCGTTAATTTCAGTAGGCACTTTTGGGGTGACCGGTGCATTAACGTACGCATTAGCTGGTGAAATAGACCCAGTTATTAGTGTATTGTACCTATTGGGTGGTATTGCAGGGGGATACGTTGGGGCAAAAATAGCCTCAAGTTTGCCTAGAGGTATGTTAAGGAAAGTTTTCGCAATCATCATAATTGCTGTAGCGATATATATAATGTACCAGAATTACTATGCCATAGCATCACTTTAGACTTTTGTAAATTTCTGTTATTTCTTTTTCTAATAAACTTCTTAACTCTTCTAGGCTCTTTCTGAGCTTTTCTGAGTCTTGACTTTCTATAGCCTCATTTACTAATTTAACTTTAGGAGCGAATTTTTCATCCTTACTTAATTTCCGGATAGTCTCATTTAGTTCCCTTTTAATCCAACTAAATATCGGTTTCTCACGTGAGTTTATATGAAGTAGTACTTTCTCTATTGAAGTCTTCGCTAGGATGAGGTCTTGTAATATAAGAAATTTTTTAGCCTCACTCATTATCTTTATTTTCGTAACAACAATATATATAATAATCCCCACCCTTCGCCGGGATCTGAGAGGTTTAGTAACCACAATGAGGATCCCTAGCCGGGTGGGGTACATGATGACGCCGACATAAACGGACTGATGAAGACGGGTCGATAATCTGATTAACTAAAAAGTGGATAATAGAGTTGTGGACTTAGAAGAAATTGCTAAACTAGTTAGATCTTGCACTAAGTGCAACTTATGGAAAAGCAGAACTAACGCTGTACCAGGTGAAGGGCCGTCAAATGCTAAGATTATGTTTATTGGAGAAGCACCCGGAGAAAATGAAGATTTAGAGGGAAGACCTTTTGTTGGGGCAGCTGGAAAGCTCCTTACTAAGTTGATAGAAGAAATCCTAGGGTTAAAGAGGAATGAAGTCTTCATAACCAACGTTGTGAAATGTAGACCACCAAATAATAGAGACCCGACTGAGGAGGAAATCCTGGCGTGTAGCCCTTATCTCGATTCTCAAATAGAAGTTATCAAACCGAAAATCATTGTGACGTTAGGAAAACACTCAACTTCTTATATTTTCTCTAAAGCCTCAATTACTTTTACTAGCATCAGTAAGGTTAGAGGAAAGTGGTACGTATGGAAGAAAGGAGAAGAAGTAGAAATAAAGGTTTTCCCTACTTATCACCCAGCAGCCGCCCTTTATAACCCCTCATTAAGAAAGGTTCTCGAAGAGGATTTCAGGAAGATTAGGAGTGAGATTGGAAAGGAAAACTCAAAAGGTTTTACGATTGAGTACTTCTTGGGTGTTCAAAATAGACTTAGGGATAAAGGGGAAGAAGGTAATAGTAACGGCGGCAAGTAAAGGAATTGGTTTCGCAACGGCTAAGAGGTTTTTGGAGGAAGGTGCAGAGGTAATTATTTCATCTCATGACGAGAATAACTTAAAGAAGGCTTATGAAAAGTTAAGAGAAATAAGCGATAAGGTAAGTTATATAGTAGCTGATTTGACTAGCCCAAAAGACGTTGAGAGACTTGTAGACGAAGGATATAAAAAACTTAACGGGCTTGATGTTCTGGCATATGTTACTGGTAGCCCTAAGCCGGGTAACCTATTTGAGTTGACTAACGACGATTGGTATACTGCAGTAAATTTACTTTTAATGAGTGCGGTAATAGCAGTTAGGGAAGCTGGAAAGAGGATGAAATCTGGTGGGAGGATTATATTATCGACTTCAATGACGTTAAAACAGCCAATTGATAATTTGGATTTATCTAATGTAGTGAGGTTGTCATTAGCGGGCTTAGTTAAAGTAGCGTCCAGAGAGCTAGGGCCTAGAGGTATACTGGTTAACGGCATAATGCCGGGCTGGACTTTAACTGATAGGGTTTCACAGTTAGTAAAGGATAGGGCTAGGAGGGAAAATAGGAGTGAGGATGAGATTATTAATGATATAGTCAAAGACGTACCGTTAAGGAGAATGGCTAACCCAGAAGAGGTCGCTAATGTTATTATATTCCTAGCTTCTAACTTAGCTACTTACGTTACCGGCGCGTTAATTCCAGTAGACGGTGGTATAATAAAAGCTATCCTTTAAAACCCTTGAGACTAATAATACACCGTTTTTTCTCTAATAATAGAAATAGTGGAGCCGATGCTTTTAACGATTATATGTTTGCATGCGTAAATATGCGTAGAGTGACTAAAAGATGAGACTTATTGAGTTTTACGTTGACAACTTTCGCAGTCTTTCTTCTATTAGATTAAAAAATTTGGGAGGGCTAAACGTCATAGTTGGTTACAACGGTTACGGTAAGACTAATTTATTAACGTCAATTTACCTATTCATAAAGAATTTAGGTTCTGGTACAGAGAAGAAAAGCATTGAAGACAGAGATGGAGAATATGTGTTATTATGGAGGGATTATGATATAAATAAGCCTATAACTATAGGTGGTGTAGTAGAATTTAATGAGGAAGAAACTGCAAAAGTTCTAGGAAGTGCTAAGAAAATCAGAGTAGAAGTGATCAACAAATTGAGGTATAGTAATAAGTTTATAGAATGGAGCCTGGACACCTTAACTATTAATGGTTCACCACCAACTAGGGATGAACTAGAAACGCTTAGGGAGTTATTTTCTATTGCCTCTCAAGGTGTTGAATACGTTCCTATTTTTGACCAAACGTACTTTGACGCTGTGTTAAAGAGGATGATAGAGATGAACAGAAGCCCAATAAACATGAAGAGACGTTGGTATGATTTTGTAAACCTTGTAAGTAACGCGATACCAGAAATAAAGGGGTTAGAGTTCTGGGATAGTAATAAGTTAGTCCTAAACATCCAGAACTTACCAATATACATAGACTTAGCTGCCAGTGGATTTCAAAGAGTAGTCCTAATGCTCTTCATCCTATGGTTAAGCGGAAGTAAGGTACTTTTACTCGAAGAACCAGAAGTCAACATGTACCCTACTTTACAATCAAGAATAATGAAGCTCATTAAGGAATGGACTGATAAGGGAATATTTCAAGTGTTTATTACTACTCATTCACCATATATAGTCTCATCAACAGTTGACAATTATATAATTATGAGGAAAAATCAAGGAGTTTCTTCAGCAATAGTAGTTAAGCCAGATGAGCAGTTAAAAACGGTCTTAGGATTACTTCGAGCTAACATGAGTGATTTATTATTTAGCAAAGTCATTATCTTAACCAGCGAACTGGCTGAACCAGCCGTAGTGCTGAATTGGTTGAAGAGGATAGGAATATCAAATGACGAAATAGGGTTAAGTGTTTATAAAGTGGCTAATGATATTGAGCTTCACTTATGGTTACAGCTCAAAGAAACGTTAGGTTTGAACGTTATATTTCTCGGTATTTGTGACAAGCTAGATATGAAATTTAAGGACATGTGCGTACCTTTAGGAAGAGAAATTGAGAGTTATTATACAAAGTCTAGGTTAATAGACGTTATAAGGAAATTCGGAATTTACCCCGACGATAAAGAAATAAGAGAGCTAACAAAAGAAGATACATACCATTGGCTAATAAACGTTTTCAAGAAGAGGGGTATTGACTACGAGAAATTTAGAAATAGTATAGGTGAATTAGTAACTATGAATGACGGAATGGAGATGCCTAAGGAAATGGAGATTTTAGCAAATAAAATTAAATCCCTAGAGACGTAATTTATCATATGAATTCCTTGCTTTACAGTATTGGACTAACTCTTATTTTCGTAGGCTTACTTGTAATAATAATAGGTTTTATACTAGAAATGATTAGAGGAGAGGAACAAAGAAACCAGCAACAAAGAAAAAGTGAATATGGTGGAGTTATCTTTATAGGCCCAATACCCATCGTTTTCGGAAGTAATAAGGACATTGCAAAAACAATGCTAATCATAGCCTTCGTTATTTTCCTATTTATTATAATTCTTTTCCTTATATCATACCTCTAGCCTTCATAGCGTTTACAACTTTCTCAATCGCTATGGCCATAGCTGCAGTCCTTAAGTCTTGATCACCTAATTTCTTATACTCTTCATAAACGCCGTTAAATGCCTTTTCCATCCTCGAAATAATCAACTTTTTAGCCTCTTCCTCTTCCATTATTTCTCCCATCTTATTATTTGCCCACTCCACATAACTACCCACAACACCTCCAGCATTAGCCAAAATATCCGGAACTACGGGAATTCCTCTTTCCTTCATTACTAGATCTGCATCTGCAGTTAATGGTCCATTAGCGCCTTCAACAATTAGTTTGGCCTTAACCTTAGGGGCGTTGAACTTGTGAATAACGTTCTCTAATGCTGCAGGTATTAGGATATCACAGTCTGAAATTAATAGCTCTTCATTAGTAACTTTTTTTCCATCTTGGTAGTTTATAACCGAACCGGTCTTCTCTTTTACTTCTAATAATTTCTTGACATCAAGACCATCTGTATTAATTACTCCACCTTTTGAGTCGCTAACACCTATTACTTTTGCCCCCATCTCTTCTATGAATAGTGCAGTAAAAGTACCCACATTTCCAAACCCTTGAATTATTACTTTCGCTCCCTCAATACCTCCTAAGAATTTCTTTGCAGCCTCCTTAGCTACAGTAGCTACTCCAAGACCAGTACTGTAGTTCCTGGTTGAGAGTCCTCCTAACTCTACGGGCTTACCGGTAAAAGTGGCAAAGTCTACCTTACCAGTGATTTTAACATACTCATCCAAGAACCAAGCCATTATTTGGGGATTTGTGTTAACGTCTGGAGCTGGAACGTCTAGTTCACTACCTATATATTTATACAACGCGTCGATATATCTCCTTGACAATAATTCTAATTCCTCTCTTGAGAGCTTTGAAGGGTCAACCCTGATACCACCCTTTCCTCCACCATAAGGTAATTGCAATAACGCATTTTTCCACGTCATCATCATTGAAAGCGCGATAACCTCATTCTGTGTTACATTTGGATGGAATCTCACTCCTCCTTTGTAGGGGCCCAACGCACTATTGTGTTGTGATCTCCAACCAATGAAAGTTTTTACTTTACCATCACTCCCTTTTATTTCGATCTTCACTTGAATGACCCTTTCTGGTTGGCTAAGCGTGTATAGCACGTCTTCAGACAAACCTAGAATTTCTCCTACTTTATACAATTTCTTTACTTGTTGATCATAAAGGTCCGAAGTTAACGTTTCTTCTAAAGCAGAACTCATGTTCTCATTCTCTTTTTTGTTACCTAAAATTTTAAGTTATCTAATAATCACGCATAAGCATTTTACAAGAAGTATATGAAGATGGGGATAAATAACAAATAATAAAAAATACTTAAATAACCTACGACTACCTCTGCCGGAATAAAAGAATTATAACAGAGATAACGATAGTAAAAACTATTGTAACCATTAATGCGGTATTAAAGTTAACCAATTTAAATGGCAAGGAAGTGTAAGTAGGAGAAGTAAGCGTAGGATATGTTGCGTTCATCGGAACGTATTCATTAGCCAAGAACTGGAATCCTTCAGCGTATGTTCCTAAAGTTTTAGAGAAATTGTATTCTTGCAATACTAGTCCGCTAGGCAATACATATAGATAAACGGTTGAGAAATTATTCGAGAACTCGTATAAATATGCCTCGACCTTAGTATTATTAGCGGTTAATACAGTGGACTCATTAAGCAAAGTGAACATATTCCCTCCCCATGTTATGTTTTTATTTCCAACATTTGTCACAAAACCGGTGAGTTCGTCCTTATATGGTTTGAAATATATTGAGAAATCTGTGGGTATACCGTAAATATAGTTTGATTGTAGCATCTTACTACCGGAAGCTGGATATAACAAATACTGCACTTGTGCTAGGTAATTGCCTATTTCAAACGGGTAATAAGTCTCTATATAAATCTGTGGGGTCAAAGTCTTTGCAGCTGGATTATATAAATAGAAAATATAAAGGTAAGGAACACCTACACCAGGGGAATCAGTAACGTTAAAAGGAATTGAGAATTCGTTCTGATAGTTTGTTAAAGTGAGTACAACATTGGTACCGTTATTAGTAGTAAACGAAGTATTAAAAATTAGGCCGTTAGGTAAAATCTCGTATTCTTGAGAATACGTATAGTTGAAAATAACGTTGTACATCAAAACGGTAATATTAGTTCCGTTAAAGTCCACTTTTTTAGTGCCTAAATACTGTAACACATATTCTCCGTGAGAGAGTATTACGGCATAAGTGTCATTGGCAAGGAAGTAAGTAAAGATATAGGGGTAATGTAGTGATAAGATCTCGTTGAAGATATTAACCGAGAAGTTACCTTCGCCAATAATTTTACTTACGTTAAAAGTGGACGTAGTATTACTCTCATTTTTACTTGATGTCGTGTTTGATATTTGTACGTACGTATAATTACCTTTTGTATAAACTTCGATCGTAGAATTTGACGGTTCATAGTGAACTACTGTGTAATTTACTTCATAGTAATTAACGTACGTTGAATTCTTTACCTTTGTTTCAGTTTTCATAATATACTGTAATTTCTGGAATAAAGTTACTTGACTCACTTGTTGTGTGTGATAATTATTAACGTTTAGCCCAGCTATAGTCGTTAATGGTAAGGTTAATAAGAGTGTGAGTAAGACCAGTTGTAATGTTTTCATTGATAGATGAGTAACTATAGTGTATATTAACTTTTATCCCATGAAAATTTTTTATATGGAACCTAAAGTGGCTGTCGGAGGAGTAATATTTGATGATAAGGATAGAGTCTTGTTAGTGAAAAGAAAAAACCCTCCAAACCAAGGTATGTGGGCTATACCAGGGGGTAAAGTAAAGTTTGGAGAAACACTAGATGAAGCGATAAAAAGGGAATTAAAGGAGGAAACTTCGCTAGAAGTTAAACCCACTAAACTTCTTGCCATTGTGGAGATAATAAAAGAGGGTTTTCATTACGTGATTTTAGACTATATATGTGAAGTGATAGGAGGGGAATTAAAACCGGCAAGTGACGCCTTAGACGCTAGATTTCTGAGCTTAGAAGAGATAAAGAGGGAAAAAGTTAGCCCATCAACAGTTGAGATGCTCGAAAAATACTTTAAAATAAAAGGAGAGGATGAAAATTTGACTTTACCATTGCATATAATAGACGTTACTCAAAACGCCAAGTAGACTTATCTTTTCCATCAAGCACCTTTATTCCCGCACTTGCTAAAACTGACCTTATTTGGTCACTCAAGTCGTACATTTTTTTAGCCCTAAGTATATTCCTAACTTCAACCACCGCATCTATAACTTTATAAACTCTCTCATATGTGGGGGCAAATTCTTCATCCATTACACCGAATACGTAATTGAATTGCCTAAAAGCCTCAAGAGCTAGCATTGCACCCATAAAATCTCTAGAGTATTGTAATTTGTCGAAAACCAGACTTGCTATATTATGTATGTGAGAAAGAGCTGTGGCTGTATCGAAATTATTGCTCATAGCCTCGTGGAACTTATGTATCAAGGCTATTATCTCCCTTTGCACCTTTACGTCCTCGTCTTTAGAGTAATACTTAGGCCCTTCACTTATTATACTCCTTATTATGCTCATGGCGTCCTTTAGCCTTGATAACGAGGACTTAGCTTGTTCTAGTGCCTCTTCGCTATAGTCAATACTACTTTTGTAACTGGCTGAGAGGAACCAATATCTTAATACATCAGCACCCCACTTCTTTAAAGACTCATTAAGCGGAATAATGTTCTTTAAAGACTTACTCATCTTCTCTTTACGTATTGTCAGATAAGATACGTGAACCCAATACCTTACCCAAGTTTTACCTAATAGTGCTTCACTCTGTGCTCTCTCATTCTCGTGATGAGGAAAGATTAAATCTATCCCGCCACCGTGGATATCAATCTGATCACCGAGATACCTAGTAGACATAGTAGAACACTCGATGTGCCACCCCGGTCTTCCTTTACCCCATGGGGAATCCCAATATGGTTCCCCAGGTTTCCATGCCTTCCATAATGCAAAATCATAAGGATGTCTTTTCTCTTTTACGAACTCCTCTCCCTGATTCCATTCTTCTTTTTTAGTTCCAGACAATAATCCGTAACTGTCAAACGTGTCAACGTCAAAATAAACACTACCACTTGGAGCAACATAAGCGTGACCTTTATCAATGAGTCCTTGAATGAAGTCAACTATCTCCTTAATGTGCTGGGTAACCCGTGGGTGTTGATCAATTTGTACTTTTAGCTCCTCCATGTCTTTTAAATAATCCTTCATATAAAACTCAGCTACCTCAGTCCAATCCTTACCCTCTTCCTTAGCCCTATTAATTATCTTATCGTCGATATCTGTAATGTTTTGCACCCTAATAACTGTGTACCCTCTCAATTTGAGATACCTAACTATTGAATCAAAGGCTACAAAAGTCCTACCATGACCAATGTGGATATAATCTTGTACCGTAGGCCCACATACGTACATTTTAACTAGTCCAGGCTCAAATGTTGTAAATTCTTCTAATTTCCTACCCATAGTATTATAAATCTTAATTGAGTAGTTCATTTTCCATCGCCTTAAAGGTCATTTCCCTTATTTTAGGAATTAACCTTAACTCTTCCGGTTTTGCGTTTACGAGTAATGCTAGCTTAACCGAAAGCAAACCAGCATAGAGCGTAAGTGAGGAGATGTTCCTTAAAACTGAATCATACAAAGGCCTTATCACTTCTGCTTTAAGTAGTTCCGCTGTTAAGTAATCGATCTTATCACTCGCTATTATGATAGGGAAGAACGGGAATTTTAGTACTGAAGTGGAATAAAGTTCTATCTCGTTATGATTAGCCTCTGGTAGTTCAGCAAAGAACGCGGGGTATTTCGCATTCTCATTAATTTCTTGTTTAAACCTTTCGGCAATTGGCAAGTAATCTGACGCATAAAATACTGGAATATTGCCAGCGATTCTTGAAACTAAGACGCTTGCTTTCTCATTAATGCTGGAAGTATCTTTAACACCTTCTATCAACTCGTTAACTGAGTAATTAGTCCCAACTCCTTCATTAATTAACCTTATAAGGTATGTGATTATAAAAGGAAAAACGTACCGTGTCTGATATCCTTTGGGTAAGTTTAATACGGGATAACCCCTATTTTTAGCCAATTCTTGTAGTCTGCCACCAGATGTTATAACTATTATTTTATTAGTGTACTTCTCAACGTTTTTTAAAGCCACTAGAGTTTCAGTAGTATTTCCGGAATAACTTACAGCTATAATAGTGCTTTTTTCATCTGCTTTAGCCTTATAACCCCTATAGGTATGATATTCCACTGGTAAGTTTAACATCTTTAGAATTTCCCCGGGAATCCCGCTACCTCCTATTCCTAAATATACGAGTTTTTCAATTCTGATCGAAGGTAAAGGTTCTTTTAATGCTTCTTTGTAAAAATCAACCCACTTCAAGTATATGTCAAGCACTCTTTATCACCATGCTTACGTTAAGGGATGGTGGGTTTGATGAAAGAGAAGCGGTAATACTCTCTATCCCCATTTCTTTTAAATAAGGTCTTAAGAGTAACAATGAGGAAGAAAGAGATAATGAGACCGTAGATAGATACTCTTCAATTAGGTTTGATATTTTACTTCCGACCAGTAAAGATACGTTAGTGGGTTGTAGTAGATAGAGTAAAACCATGTTAACCCTTTGGGTAAATAAAATAAAGTTAGATAGTGCCAAGTCCCATTTTTTGGAGTTAATCCCATCAGTAAAGGCTTTATAAATCTCTGCCTGTTTTCTCGTTTCTTCCCTTAAGAACTTTAGGGCTTCTATCTCATTAAAACTTAATCCTGCTTCGCTTGTTTCACTTAATCTTTTTATAATCCCCTCAAAAAGAGTAGCTTCCATAAAAGATACTCTATGAACAGTATAAAAAGGTCTTCTCAGTATTATATAAGGAGATGGAAAAACTCGTAGTTATAGGCGGCGGAGCAGCTGGGATGAGTGCTTCTTCAAGGGCTAGAAGATTAAAACCAGAGATGGAAATAGAGGTTTTCGAAGCAACAAAAATGGTAAGTCATGCGCCTTGTGGTATACCATATTTCATGGAAGGGTTGTTTAACGACGAAAACTTATTTATGACTTATACTCCAGAATTCTTCAGAGAGAAGAGAAAGATAAACGTAAGAACTAACATGAAAGTTACTGAAGTTGACTTAAGTGCTAGGATAGTTTACGCTGAGGGTAAGGACGGTAAAGTGAAAAGCGAGTATGATTATTTAGTTATAAGTACTGGTGCTAAACCAAAAAAGATAAGTACAGATGACGGGTTAGAAGACAGAGTATTCTACCTTCATCACCCTGCTGAGGCTGTAGAATTAAGGCATAAGATCTGGTCATTAAATAAGATTGCGATAATAGGCGGGGGGATATTGGGTGTTGAGAGTGCCGAAGCCTTGTCAGAAAGGGGAAAGAAAGTTATACTAATACATAAGGGGCCTTATCTACTAAATAAAATGATTGACCAAGAACTGGGTAAGATAGTAACTGATAGAGTCTCGAGAGACGTTGAGGTAAGACTAGGAGAAAGCGTGGTCTCGATTAAGAATGGCGGTAGAGAAATAGTAACTGATAAAGGAAAATATGAAGTAGATGGTACTATAGTAGCCATAGGAGTAGAACCTAACGTCGAGTTAGTAAAGGATAAAATAACTATAGGTGAAACCGGGGCAATAAAGGTTGATGAATACATGAGGACTAATTATAGGGAAGTATATTCTGCGGGTGATAATACTGAAAGCGTTAACATTATTACTAAAAAACCGGCATGGGTTCCTTTTGCCCCAGTTGCTAACAAAATGGGTTATGTGGCTGGAAGTAATATTGGCGGAAAAGAGTTGAAGTTCCCAGGGGTTGTAAATACGCAAATTACTAAATATAAAGAATTATACATTGCTAGAGTTGGTTTGCAAGAAGAAGAAGCGAAGAGGTTCGGATTTCATGCTTATTCGGCCACCATTAGCGGTAAGACTAGAGCTAGATATTACCCCGGGGCTAAGGACATCCATATTAAGATAATAGCTGACGAGGACAGCAAGAAAGTTTTAGGTGCTCAAATAGTTGGAGAAGAGGAGGTGTTAGGAAGGATAGACATGTTAGCAGCGGCATTGTATAAAGGCTTTACAATAGAGGACGTATTCTTCACTGAGATGGGTTATTTGCCGGCAATAAGTAGAGTATGGGATCCAGTAATAGTGGCAATAAGGCAACTGCTTAGGGATGAATGAGATGCGGTAATACCCATGGGTAATACGCCATATTTAAATATATCGCTCATAAAATTTATCAAAGAATGAGTAATACTAATGAGCTTACCGTAATACTTAACGAAATTGTTCACAAATATATAAAAGAATACTTTAACGTATATGTACCCAAGGCACAGTACTCTGAAAAACCTGCTGTAGTTATAAATAAAGATTTAGTAAGCGAGGTAGTACCGAAAAAAGTAAATAAAGAGATTTTTGCAATAGATGGAAGTAGTAGGAGTATTACTTCAGCTGGTGGTATAATTAGCATATCAACTATAGCCTCTTCCTCCTCATCATTTCCAATTTATGGCGTTTACCCATCACTTTTCGGAATGAGAAGCCTAGATTTAGATAAACCTTTCATAGCTTTAGCTCCGTCAGCTTATTCTAAGGGAAGCTTAAATCCATACCTTTACTCCTCAAAGTACGTAACAACAGTATCACTTGACGGAACTCCTTTTCAATCTACACAAGAACCAGAAAGGATAGAGACCGAGTTAAGGGCTATTTTAGAGACTGAAGGCTTAAAGAAGCTTAAAGGCAAAGGTTTAGTGTTAGTTGATGGCCCCCTATTCCCGTCGTATACCTTTCTGCCAGAGAAAGCGAAAAAAATTATCATCAAGCGGAGGATAGAAATAATAGACGACAATTACATAGGGGTAGTAAAGAGATTAGATAAGTCTGACTTGCTCATAAAGACTCTTTCAAACAATCCCGAGTTAATATCAAGATATAGAGTTGATCCCAGAGGGTTTTTATCGGATGAAGCTTTCCTTTACCAACTGGTTAGGTTTAACTTTAATCCTCCTTACCCCATTATCTCAGTAGGGCCGTTACTTAAGGAGGTTGATGACAAAGTAAAGATATACGTTAACTACCTCATCTTCCCGCTCCACAAGTATTTACCTAAATTTTCCATTCTAAGGGTGGAATCACTAAATAGGGAAGCCGTTGCTTATATTTCTTCATTAAAGTTTACGACGGAAGGAATACCGTCAATACTAGCTTTAGCAGATAAGGCGTCTAAAGAGCTCTCGGCAGGGATAATGAGGTATATAGTATTCTCCATTGAGAAGATAGGACTTCAAGAGAGCTTCAAGGGTAAGTTTGAGGTGCTAAACGTTGTCTGAGGATATAACTAATGAGATTAAGGACAGAATACAGAAGGCTAAAGCATTAGCGATAACATTGGGCGAAATTATAGGTAAAGTAGCTAGAAGTATGCCTAATAAAATTGATGAGGAAAACAACGTCACTAACGTAATAGTGGATACTACGACTTATTATAAGTATCCCTTCTTAGGAAAGGTCGGTATTTTATTAGGTGCAATAGACATAAAATCACTGTATTTCGTACTGCTACGTGTAGTTGGTTATGAGAGGAGTGATGCCTCCTCCCTTTTATTCTCAGAATCTCCCATATTATCCACTAATGAGACAACGGAAGAAGAACCCGGCTCACTCATCTCTAATGTAGTAATTAAGTGTGAAATGCTCACTAAGATTAACGTTTTAGAGTCCACGGAACCAGAAGCAGCAGATATTATACTTGAACCGCAATCCCCCGTGATAATTCCCAGACCAGAAATAATTGAAAGGTCGTTAGACACAAATAGAGGGCTACTAAAACTGGGTTATCTCGATATGCAGAGTAATAAAGTAAGGGTTAGTATAAGCCTTGATGACTTAAATTACCACATGCTAATTTTAGGAACTACCGGTGCTGGAAAGACTTCATTCGTCAAGGATTTAATTGCCGGAATTTACAGTCTTGCAGATGATACTAAACTATTCGTCTTCGATGCAACTGGTGATTATTATCACATGTTTTTACCACCAGATAAGACGAGTAAAGCTGTACAAGAGAGTTTGAGCGTTTTTGAATCCCTTTATTCAAAACTTGCAAATATTGACATGGGAATAATCTATCCGGTTTCCAAGAAGTGGTTAAAAAAGTATACTAATGGGAAAAAAGACCTACTTTCAATAACTACTGCTTATTATAAACTCTACGTCGAACCAATTGTAAATTATCTAAGTAGGAAGGGGATTAAGTTTTACGTCTCAATTAACGAAGGAGAAATAGTGTTATCAAATAGTGAATGGAAAAGCACTACAACAATTTATCCCTTTTATTTCAGGTTTAAAGACGTGAAAAAAGTCCTGCCTAGACTTAATCCATATTTTTCTGAACAAGCAACTCAGTTCCTCAAAATCCTACTAAAGAAGGAGGGCAATAAACTTTCGTCACTAACTGAACTAATAGAAGAATTCGAAAACGATAGTTTTGAGAACTTAAACATCCACAGAAGTACAAAGGAAAACATAATAAGGGGATTATACTTATTAAGGGAAACTGGGCTTTTCGATGTGGGAGCTTATAGAGTCCCACTCACAAAGGTTTTAAGTAGTGACAAGAAGATCCTCGTGCTGGATTTGTATAACAGTGAACTTGATGACTTTGCACAAAAGGTAGTGACGTACTACGTGTTAGATAGGATATTCGAACTAAGGGAATCCCAAATGAAAAAGGGAATATTAAAGGATAGATTTGTTTTAGTAATAGATGAAGCCCATAAATTCTTTCCGTCTTCAAGAGGAGGAGAAGAAGATGCAAATTATGTGAGGAGGGTAGCGGGAAAAATAGCTACTATGATGAGGCTAGGGAGAAGGAGGAAAATAGGATTTATATTTTCTACTCATAATCCGTCAGACCTTTCAGATATCATAGTACAGTTGGCAAACACTAAGGTAGTTTTTAGAATAAAACCCGAAGTAGCGGAAACTTTGGGGCTTTCCAAAAGCGAGGCACGAATCTTAAGTTGGGAGAAAAACGGTGTTGCTTATTTACTCTCCCCTTGGTTAAGAGAGGGGAAGATAAAAATAAAAGTCCCAGTTCCACCACCTTTAGGACATTATGACTTATCAAAGGCGAGCTGAGATGCTCAGTGATTCCTTAAAGAAAATGCTTAAGAAAGGAGATAAGGAGTCCGTGTTACAGTTCTTAAAAGAAGTCTCGTCACTATTGCCACCATCAGACGATTTCGGGATTTCACTAGCTAAAAAAGGGGTTCACGAATATATACTGGATAGAAGAGGAGTAGCGATTATTAGCCTCTCTGAAGACGAGTACTTACCTTATTTTTCCGCGAATGAAAAGAGAATAAAACTGGAAGATATTCCGGAAGATGTTCTCTTAAAGGTAAAAGATAATTGGAAGGAAATACTTGATCAATTAAGGGATTACCTACTTGATTACGGTAAGATAGACAAAAGATATATTAAACTAGCTGATGAAGTAAACAGTGTCATCTTTGAGAATCTCTGATACAAAAGTTACAAGTTTAAGAGTTGTGCATTACGAAAACTCAAACTTTATGGGAAGGCTTCATGGAGGAGATATGCTCAATTTCTTAGTAGATACTGGAATGTTGTCTGCAATGAAAGTCGCTAATGGACTAGCAGTTTTAGCCTCTTTAGATGACGTAGTTTTCAAAAAGCCTGTACTCTTGGGTGATATTATTGAAGTAGAGGCACAAGTTGAATATATAGGCAATACCTCGATGGAGGTCACAATGAGGGCTAAAAAGGGAAGTGAAACTCTAGTTGAGGCAAGTGGAGTTTATGTTAAGGTCGACGATCTTTTACGCCCATCAATCATTACCGCTAGACTAAACCCTAATGAAGAGGAGAAACTAATTTACGAGAAAGCATTAGAGAGGAGGAAAAATAGGGCTGAAAGGATCAAAGATAGGTTAAATAAAAGATATGACGTTTCGGATCCCACAGAGGGTTTGAGGTATAGGATTACAACTACAATTTACGTAACACCAGAAATGACGTACGACGGAAAAATAATATCTGCGGGAAAATTGCTGAAAGTTATGGATGATTTAGGTGGTTCCCTCGCTTTACGTTATATAGGTTATGAAGGATATAAAGAGAACTCCAGTACTGTAGTAACTGTATCAGCAAATAGTATGAGTTTCTACACCCCAGTGAGACTAGGGGATATACTTGAAATAAGGGCTGGAATAACTTATGTGGGGAACACGTCTATAGAGACTGTAATTAACGTAATAAGAATAGACCCTAAAAGTCAAGTAAAAGAGCATGTGACTACTGCATATTTTAACTACGTAAGGGTGGACTATAATGGTAAGCCAACAAAAGTACAACCATATACTCCACAGACTGAAAAAGAAAAGAAGGCATATGAAGATGCACTGATCAGGAGGAGGAAACTACTTTCCCTTTCTTAGTGAGGAAGTCATAAAACAAGAAGAAGGATAATGAAAAGCCAAAGAAACTTATGAAATAAGCCTGAGTGAGAGAAGTGGGACTAACAAAGCTTGATAAAATACTTCCCCCAGCACTCGCAAAGTTCTCACCAGCATTAAATAAACCTATTATAGCCCCTCTGTTCTTACTCAGATTTTTAAACATGACAGAGAAGAAAGACGTACTGTATATTGCGTAGCTACTCCCGAAAAATTGAAACACAAAGATTAGCGCATAACTTATGTTCAATCTGAAGAAGACCAACAACCCCAAAATTACAACGATAACTGACCTTAATATTATCACTAAAAAACCGTAATATATCTCGTTATCCTTTACTAGTGTTGGTGCCTTATAATACGCATACTCGTCAAGGACGTAAAGGATTGTATAACTGAAGAAATATACCCAAGAGGGCAATCCGAAGATTGTAAGTAATGGGATGTACATTACGTAAAATATTTCCGCAGATAAATTAAAGAGGGAAAACGAAAGTAAAGGTTCTACTAATTCTTTAAACTCTCTGATCCTCTCCCTCTTATCCTCTCTAATCTCACCTTTATATCTGGGGACTAAAGTGGCATTAAGAATTAGTGAAATAACAAAGAAAGCTATAGCTACCTTGAACTGCGGAAATAATGCACCAATAATACTACCAATAACGTTTCCGGCTAAAGACAGTTGTGAAAGCCTAGAATTGCCTATAACAACCATTTCTTGGGTGAACTGCTCTAATAAGAGGATTGAATAGAGTGGGGAGTCTAGTGCTGTGAAAAATCCTAGTGCGGCATAACCCGCAATACCTAAACTTGTTTTGAATATAATGAAGGAGATGATAAGACCGCTCATTGGTAATAGTAAAGAGAAAAAGTATCTTTCCCTAGTTTTATCCAATACTAGACCCCATACGTAAGACCCTATTCCTAAAGCTATGTTGTTAAGAGTTATACTTAGTCCAAGTAATGCTGTTGAATGTGTAGTATTATATATAGAGATAGGATAAAGTAAGGAAAGCATTGTTAATCCAGCTACTAAAAACGTTTGTCCTAGGAAGATCCTCACAGTTTTATAACTTGCTTAACGTTTTGTTAATAAGCGATTAGGTAGTTAAACTCTTAACTTTTGACGTGATCTAACTCAAGTGCTTATAGTAACCTTAGTAATTGCATTACTCACGTATTTAATGATAGCATTAAGAGGAATAACTAAAATACCCCCATGGGCTTCAATGCTGTTCGGAGGAATTCTAATGATTGTAACCGGAGTTTTATCTGTGGATGAAGCATTAGAAAGCATTAACCTTGACGTAATATTATTCTTAATAACCCTTTTCGTATTCTCTTCCGCTCTAGAAATATCCGGGTTTTTAAAATTTCTAGCATATAAGCTTATAAAGAAATACAGAGAACCAAAAAGGGTTTTGTTCTTTATACTTTTATACTCTGGACTGCTTTCAAATTTAGTGACTAATGATGGTGTGGCCTCCAGTTGGACGCCAGTAATACTAGAGGCATCTAAAGCGATGGAGATTGATGAAACCCCGTTTCTTTACACCTTAGCGTTCGGAGTAACAATCGGTAGCGTAATGATGCCTACGGGTAATCCACAGAACTTGCTAATACTTTTAGAAGCGAAAGTACCTTTTACTCTCTTCGTTTTAGTGCTTTTCATACCAACAATAATTAATCTGATAGCATCGTATTATGTTATACTATTTCTCTTTGAAGATAAAATAAAGAACTATACTAATCATATGATAGAGGACGAGGATATAAAAGATAAAAGGTTGGCCTATACAGCCTTAATACTTTTAGTAATAACGGTTATTCTATTTTTCGTTTTGAGCACATTAAGGATAGACATACTACTTGCCTCTCTCTTTACCTCATCGTTTTTACTTCTCATCTCTAAGGAGAGAAGAAGTATAATTCAGAGAGTTGATTGGAGTACAATACTTTTCTTCGTAGGGTTATTCATCTTTACCAAAGGCTTATTCGTCGGAGGAGTAATATCATTTATTTACGAGTTCCTACCACCACCTACCAACGTATTAACTATCATGGTCTCAAGCATTTTATTAAGCCAAGTTTTAAGTAACGTACCGTTAGTTGCGATTTACATTCCAGAGATGCAAGAATTAGGTGTTGGGACCTTATTGAACTGGTTAGCTTTAGCTGCTGGTAGTACAATTGCGGGTAATTTTACAATACTCGGTGCGGCAAGTAATGTAATAATTTCAGAGGCTTCAGAAATTAGGGGAGGAAAAAGTTTTAACTTTATAGAATTTATAAAATACTCGTTGCCCGTACTCCTAGTTAACTTTGTTGTGCTTTATCTATTCATTTCTTTGGTTGGAACAACCTTGATACAGCTACTAACTGCATCTCATTAGTACCTTCGGCTATTTCCATTATCTTAGCATCTCTGTAAAGCCTTTCCACCTTAGAACCGCGGTTTAATCCGTGACCACCGAAAATATGTAATGCCAGACGAGTCACTTCAGTCGCGGTAACTGCAGCATAATATTTCGCCATTGAAGCCTCAGTTAGTGCCTCAACACCCTTATCTAATAAAGAAGCTGCCCTCCACGTTAATAACCTTGAAGCCTCAACCTTTATATATGCATCTGCTAAGTTAAAGCCTATCCATTCTTGCTCTATTATTGGCTTACCAAACTGTTTCCTAGTTTGAGCCCTCGTTATTGCTTCTTCCAATGCACCCCTCGCAATGCCTACCGCTATCCCCGCATAACCGTTTCTACTTATCATTAAGGCTTTTAATGCACCTCTATATGCATCTCCTTCTTTCCCTATTATACTATCCTTAGGAATTCTAACGTTGTTAAATTTAACGTAAGATACTCCAGCACCTCTAATTCCCATCAAATCGAGTTTGTGGATTTCAATACCGGGAAGTTTTGAGTCAACCAAAAGTAAGGAAATCCCTTGCCTATCGCCGGGGTTACCACTTGTCCTGGCGAGCACGACCATCTTTGTAGAGAAGGAGGCCGCACTAGTAAAAATCTTTTCACCATTTAAGACTAGTTCGTTACCATCAGGTTTAGCAGTGGTTTGTAACGCTCCCAAATCTGATCCAGCCTGAGGTTCTGTCAAAGCTACAGCGTAAATCTCTTTACCTTTAACTCCTTTTTCTATCCACTCTTGCGCGGAATCTCCTCCAACTGACATTAGTAATTGTAATGCATTATGTTGTGTGTGTAATGAATGCCCAGCACCACCACTCTCAGCACCGAGCTCCTCAGTTGCTATTGCGAAAGCTACTTCTCCTAAACCTAATCCTCCGTATTTTGGTGGTTCTTTCATTCCTAAAAGACCCATTTCTGCTAAGTCTTTTAGTATCTTATCTCCTCCCTCATTCGTTTCGTCCATTTGCTTTGCATATTCCCTTACCGTTTTTTGCGCATATTCCCTTATTTTAGCCCTATACTCCTCTAATTCCTTTGATAATTCAAACATCTTGCGTGTATAAGTATTTTAAACAATTTAAATTTTTAAGCAGTGAATGAAGAACCGGTTTATTGATAAACCAATAATGAAGTACCATATTGGGGTTTGGGCTTCATTGAATTTTCATGAATTTGTATCCAATTCTCAGCCGTTGGGCTTCACCAGAGCCACGGGGCATTGCCCCGTTCATACCCCTCCGCCCCTTTAGCGGGATAACCCCGACCCACCTACTCCCAGTGGGAGTAAAAAAGAGGTGGGGAAACCCGCACATCTTGAGGTAAATATTGAGAGATGCGTTCAATTGCCTATCCAGAGTGAACCCACACCTCTCGCAATGAAAAGTCCTGCCGACCTTTCGGGAAACCCATCCACATCTGGGGCAGGACTTGGAAGTGAGGTGCGGGCTCACCTCCTTAACGAAAGAACCGTATAAAGGAGCCTTATATTTAAGCACACGGTGTATAGTCCTCCACACAGTCCTTGAAACCTTCTTAGACAGCTTGTCATCAGCGTCTTGGAACATTGACTGCTTATTCAACTTCTCAACAGCAAACATAGTGAGAGGATACATTTCCAACAGTTTATTCACAAACTTGTGAACGTAATCCAGCACGCGGTTCCTCTCCCTATGAGAATACTTCTCCATCAACTCCTTCCCTTTCTTACCGTGCTTTGAAGCAAAAGACTGTATTCTACCCCTCTTCAACTCCATACCGAATTTTAGACTGTACAACTCCTTAATTGAAAATGTAACAAACTTCTCCCCATCATAAGCGTCTAATGTGTACAAGTTACTATCAATTGCTAGGAAATCTAGGGGAGTAAACCAAGGTAACTTATAACGGAATGGTAGGTGAACTTTGTCCTCCTTAATTATGGGCTCACCTAATTCTAGCCCTTTAACCCGTCTAGAGAACCATTTGTGAGACCAAGAGAAGGTGATGTATTCGAAAGATCTTACTGTAACCCTTACACTCTCACCCTCAACCTTTCTAAGTGTCGACTTTACCCTAACGTAAACCTTCTTCAATCTAGGTTTCCTCAATGACGCTTGCCCCTTTTCAGCCCTCCTCCTCCACCCCTTTAATATTGAGTAAGCATCATTTATAGCCTTGTCAACGTAATGTGAAGCTAGATTGTTAACTTTCTCAAGCTCATCCCTTAACGTCTTGTAAACCTCCTTCTTCTTAGGCAGGGTTATTTTGATCCTAGTGGCTTTCTTACCTTTCTTCGTTTCTTTTCTCTCAACTTTTACCCTCTCCCATAACCAGTCTAAAGCCTTCTGTAGTAGGTGTTTATAGTTCTCCAGTAATATCTTGCTCTCCTCCTTCTTATCGTTCTTCAGAGAGTACGTTAGGTAGACGTATTCCTCCTCTGGTTGGAACGATTTAAGCCTTAAGCTCTTCGACACACTTCTTCACCTTCTCATATTTGTGGCTCCTCATATCATATAACTTTCCGCTAAAGGAGACTAGTATAGAGGTCAAATCTTCGATTAGTTCTTGCTCTGGTGTTTTGTCCTCCTTGTTTAGCACTACGAGCTCGCAGTTGTGTGCTTTGCATGCCTCCTCTATTATTTCAAAGCCGAACCTAACTAGTCTGTCCGGGTAGGCTATGACAACTTTCGACACTTCGTTATTCAGAATCATCCTCAACAACTTGAGGAACCCTTTCCTCTTCATGTTCAGCCCGGACCCGACGTCAGTTATTACTTGGTCGTATTCTTTAACGTTCTCCTCCAAGTATTTTACTTGGTTTACTAAATCATCTTTCTGTTTGTTTGATGATACTCTAGCATAGAGTATCACTTTCCTCTTCCTAACAATTCCCATGAGTCTTTCTACGTCCTCTTCTCTGAACCTCCATTTCCCGCTTTGTAATATTACTGGTTTTATGTAACCCTTCTTAACATAGCTCTGTAGTGTACGATATGATATTCCTAAGCGTTGGCACACTTCCTTAGGTTTAAGCATTGTAATTAAACTCTCATACAAAGTATATAAACTTCACGGTTTATCGAAAACTATTGGCGACGGCATCCCCATAACAGTCCTTAGCAACCTTTGAGGTAAATTACACCCCTCCATTAACTCCTTGAACTTTCGAAAGTACTCCTTTCTCGTAAAGATCCAGAGCATTTTCCTTCAATTAGAATAGGACGAATGGGTGTGTTTACCCGTGGCGTAACTTTTCCTTACTTTTAATTCCACCACGGGCACCCCTCTTAAGGGATCATACACATTCACCCTTAAATCATTGGGGCTAGTCGAGGGAAACACCAACCCTCCCATCCACTTTTATCACTCCCCAAACCTCGTGAGCAGTGCCCGTCACCAGTTAGGGAGATCATCAACAAAAACTACTTCAGTAATACTATATAAACAGGACTTGTCAAAACAATATTTAGATTAAAAATAACGAGTAGTTACGTAGAAGCATTACAGTCTTTACATACTTACTAGCAAAGACTCCCTCTCTCCTTTGCCCTAAACTTTATAAAGACAAGTTGGAATTAAAAACTATGGGGTATCTAGCCCTCTGACTGCCTCGCAGAGGGCTGAGTGAGGAGGGCTTCCTGCCGTGTTAATATATATAATACAAATTCTCTTAACTCTGATAATGTTAGCCCACGTTTCTTATTTAGACATTAAAACCAGAGAAGTGGACTTAAAAATCTGGCTCATTTATATGCCTTTAGTTGCTTTCTTCTATTTTGATTATGATAAACTTAACTTATTCCTCTTCATATATGCCGTAGTGTCTACTAACTTGTTAATCTATATATTTTACAGAATGTCTTTAATGGGTGGGGCGGATTTATTCCTATCCCTAATACTCTCCTTTAGTAATTCAGTGGTCTACCCCTTATTCCCTTCTTACTTATCGGAACGTGGTATGGAACCATTAATAATATTACTTTATTCAACATTCTTAATAGTCCTTATAGGGATAATAAATGCCGTAAGGAACTTGAAATACTTAAATGAAAATGAGCCTTTATCAGTTAAGCTTGTCCTAGCGTTTTCCGCTAAGAGGATGAAAGTTAAGGATTTTATTAACTCTAAATTTCTGTTCCCTTTAACCCAAATAGATGAAAAAGGGAATAGGAGCATTAGGACTACTTTTTCAGTAGAGGAAGATGATGCTGAGTGGAGAAAGAAATACAAAGACTACATGGAGAAGGGATTAATCAACGGTGATGAGTATATTTGGGTAATGTGGGGTGTACCGGTAATTCCATTTATAGCCCTAGGATACATTTTAAGCCTTATAATCGGTTTTCCTTTTATCTAGACTTTTATAACTAAATAGAGTATTATAAGTCCCACTAGGTCTAGCGAAGCTATAACTGCTGACGGGTAAGCGTAAATTGGATTATCATATTCTGACCACACCATAAATGAGGCTAAAAGTACTACCTCTTGTAATACTAAGATTAGGCCTAAAGAGAAGAGTAGGGCAGTTAATTTACTCTTTACCACATCTCTGGTTGAGAAAAGTTCTAAGGATATAAGGACGGCAATTATGACAGATACTATAACTAGAGAAATATTGATCATCCATATGTGTAACATATTTACAACCTCCTCCACACCCTTTTTAAAATTTTACCTAAATTATGCTCTGTTAGTTTCTCCAATTTTCTTGTTATAAATTTGAAAATTGTCTTTGAGGTTGTAAATCATTTAGCATTTTACTTCACGTTTTCGCTTTCTTGAAGCCTTAAATATAGCGGACCCGCCGGGATTTGAACCCGGGACCACCGGCTTACTTCTACCGGCCCTTAATAGAAGGCCGGCGCTCTGTCCTGGCTGAGCTACGGGTCCAACTAAAAAGAAATCTAATAAAACACTTAAAGGTTTTTCGGTTAGGAAAAAATTACTCGTATTCGCGCCAGACCTTACCGCATTTAGTACACTTGTAAAACCTAGTAGGCGGTTCGTCTGCTCTTCTAGTTTGGAGAATCCAGAAATAAGCTTCATCATTACCGCAGCTAGGACAAATTACACCTTTAGTTATTTGTGCACCAGTGGGCGGAGTTTCGCTTTCTAATACCAAAGTTTTCTCTTTAGCAGAATGCTTCACTGTAGTGGTTATCTTTATGGACTGTTGAACATTTGTATCCTCATACCCACATTTAGGACATTTGTAAACGGTTTTCCCATTCTCCTTTCTAGGAACCATAATTGAACCGCATTTAGGACAGAACTTCATAATTTATCACCAATAGTTTATCCTACTTATTTTGTAGTTTATTTAATTTTCTTCCAATTTTGTCTACAATCATGTTACAAATTTCGACCTCTTCACCCTCATTCACAAAAGCCTTTACCTCGCCTTTTAATGAAGAGTTATTAAATAAGTTCAACAACTCCTCCTTACTTCTAGCGAACATAATTTTTTCTAAAAAGTTACCCCTAAATACACAAAGAGCAAAAAGAGAAGTATTCGAAGAAGATGTAACTACTGCCTTTCTGCTCTCTTTTTTCATAATTTCTTAGCTTCCTCAATAAACTGGTTAGTATATTTTTCAGCTAGTTCTATTGCTTTAAGTAAAGCGTCTTTGGGAGTGATACTTTCATCCGTCAAAATCTTTATTATAATGCTATCAATTAGCGGGTGAGGTTGTGAATAAGAAGCGAACTTAACTCCCGGTATTCTTAACAACATACCCTTTATTAAATTCCCTAGAGTGTGGTCTTCGCCATCAATCTGGAGTTCTAAGTAATTATTAGTTGATTTAATTATTTTAACTTCCACCTTTCTTCACCTGTACAGCTAATTTTCTTGTTTCAATATTTCCACAGTTAGGACACCTTAAATGTTCTTCGTCATGCTTAACCATTTTTGTACCACATATAGAGCACTTAGCGTAAACAACTCCTAAATCTTTCTGTTTTAACGTTAAGGCTATCGGGATCGAAAAGTTTATCGGCTTTGCTTTGATTATATCACCGACTCTAAGTGCATCAGTAATTTTTTCCAAAAACTTATTAGTAATCTGTGAGATGTGCACATACCCGCTCAAAGGGCTACCCAAGGGTTTCTCCTCAATACTTAAGATATTAACCAATGCCGAATCTTCTTTTAAACCTACTACAACACCTATTACGTATTTACTCTTCCTCAGAGCTAGAAGACTGGGCTTCTTAAAACTTATAGAGTTAACTTTACGGTTTATCATGTCGTAAAATGCCTTACCAGCAACACTTACATAAACCTTACCGTCTTGTTCATAAGTACCCTCACCAGCAGTAAACTCTTCTATAACTCCTACTTCATCGCCAGGGAGTATTAACTCTCCTTGCTTTCTCATTTCACTCACCAAGGAAATATATATTTATCAAACTGATTAAGAATTATCATTCTTGCCTCGCCCGGGGTTAAAACTGGTTTTTCGTAATCGTAAAGGTCGTCAATTGGCAGTCTAGGACATGAGGTTACTACAAAGACATCTATATCACCATTATCTATATTTCTTAAAGATTCCTTGGATAATGACCTATTTGAAATAACGATCACCTCGTATCCTTTTTCCTTTAGTTTCTTTTCGAAGTACTTAACCATTAAAGGCCTATTCTGACCAACTTTAACCCCTTGTATAATAGCCCAAGACTTTCCGTCAATAGCCTTCATAATCTTACCATATCTGACTTTAATAATTTTATAAACCTCCTCCGTAAGGTCTTCATTTTTCTGAGTATAGGGGTCTACTTTTATTACCGGCTTATTAACAGCTAAGCCTAATCCTAAAGCGTGAAAATATCCTCCGGATACATTAACGTAAACATCAGCATCTACCTCACCAGCCTTATAATCACACCCTAATATTTGCCCATCATACATAAATGGTGACGATGGTTTCCCTATTATTACTTCGAATTCCTTTAGCTTAGCCTTCAAGTCCTTAAGCAAATGCACGTGTTGAACAGTGGCAGTTAACGATACCTTTTTAGCGTTGTACTTGTGAAAAATTGACTTTAAGTCCTCAATTTGTTTCTCATTTATTTCCAAATTACTCTTAACTTCCACAAACAATGTAGGAAATTTAGGATAATACCATGTATAAGGAGTGTGACCGAAGTGTACTATTAAATCCACTTTAAGTAAAGACGCTTCATCTTCTGCTATGTCACATGCTCCCCAACTTGGTTCGGAGGATATTATGAATTCTACTTCTGGCAATCTTTCCTTCAACTGTTTTACTACATTAATAGAAAAAATTTTTAAACCTTCTGGGAATTGTAAGAGAACACGTTTAACATTTCTTCTCTTTAACTCATCTACTACCTTGTCTATCTCGAAATCGTAACTCACTGCGCTACTGCCTCTTTCTTTAAGGGTACTATGTCTATCCTAGTCCTTATCGATACTTTTGAAGCTGCCATCCTTAGGGCTTCTTTAGCAAATTGTAGATGTTCCTTCTTGACTCTCACGTACATTATAATATCTCCCAATCTTTCAATTCTAGCTGCTGTACCTATAGGCTTTCCAAAGGACAATCTCATACCGTCTTGCAATCTGTCCGCTCCCGCAAATGCCATCATCTTATTCTCCCTTATAACGTGGTGCGGGTATTTGGTTACTACTAAGAAGAAGTTCTGTTCTGAGGCTAGCTTTTTAGTTAGATACTTTAAAGCTAATACACGTGAGGCTTCTAAAGCGTTATGCCTAATTTGTCCTTTTTCAGTACTAACTAATCTCACCTCATAATCGTAATCACCATTAGGATTACCCATTGTGAATTTGGTTATCTTAGGCATTGGTACACCTGGAATGTACTCCTTTCTAGTATACGCTGGGCCAGAAAAATGCCTATAGCAACGACCGGGTCTTAGTGGCATGTGTAGAGATTAAGTCATACTATTTTAAATGTTTTGCTTACTTAACAGTTGAAAGGGTCTTTTCTAAAGTATTTATATGTTGCAGGATCTCGTCAACAGTATTTCTCAAAGTCATGATATCCGAGGGATTTTTAATTTCCATAGTCACGACAACTACTATTTCAGAACCCTCATTCCTAGTAACTATTTCCATGCCCATGGGTAAGTCAATGTTATCAACTTCTATACTTTTAGCTATTACACTTGCGTTATTCGACTCAACCCTTATTGATACTCTCATCCTCAACTTTTATTAATCCCTCCTTTAAACTCGTAGGATTAAAGTATCTACTAGTATAAACTCCATCATTGCTTTTAACATATACGGGTTTATCTTTACGTGTCTTACCTTGCTGTAACAATATCAATTGTAATAGAAGTGGCGACTTTAAATCCGACTCCACAATAACGTATGAGCCTTTTTCGACAATATTACCAATCTTGAACCCCTTCCCTATTTCTTCTCTGTACTTCGACGTTAACAATTCCGCGTAGTTAGGTGTTATTACTAGCTGGAAAATATCACCTATTCCCTTAACGTCAAGAAAATATAAAGACGCTAAAGCTAACTCTAACGAGTCGTATTCAAGATAATAAACCCTATCTGTAACCAAATCGTCACGCGTAAATTTCTGGTTAATTTTCAAAATATTTGTGATAAGTTTGAAAATGAGCGTGTTTGTTTTCTTTTCATCAATTTCCTCTAGCTTATCAGTCTCATTTATTCCTATCTCTTTGAGATTTTTTATAGTAACTTCTCTGTTACCGCTCATTTCTGGGATATAAGGATCTATTGAAGTCGTTATCGAAAAAAACAGTGGTAAATTCTTATAATTGGGTAGTTTTAAATTTTTTTCTATTATTACCCCTAAGTTTACCATATCGTTTATTATATTCCTTTCGAATTCTGTTAGCCCTCTCCTCTCTATTTCTAATGAAGAGAAGATTCCAGTTAGAATGGGAATTATGTCATCAACTGAAATGGGAAAAATTGATGAGAAAGCTGACCAACCTATAAAATACTCCCTCCCTTTAAACGATATAGACTTTCCTTGGCTAGTCGCGTTTAACTTGACATTACAGTTATCTAATGTGAAGGACAAAGAGAAATCTCCCTTTGCGTACTTAGCTAATAGAAATGAGAAGATTAACTCGTCTACGTTATAATGCGCTTTAACACAGATATGATCAAGTATAAGTATTTCACTTATCAACTTTCTTAAATCTTCCTTAGAAGGTTCCTTTAAGTAGTTTTCCATACTGCTTTCACTTCATCTTTTAACTCACTTAACTTTATATCCTTAACATAAATCAGACCAAACGCAAAAGATACGAGTTCTAAAATTCTGATTTGAAGAACAAGCAGTGGAGGAACCAATGCGGTTAGAGCTAATTCTGCAACTCCGGCAGCAGAAGGGATAGGCACTAATAGAGCTACTTGATAAGTAGTATTTACAGTGATTGAGAAGAAGAATGAATTAAAAAGTAAGTAAAAAGGAATTGATTGTATTATATATGCTAAAGCCGTTAGAAAAACTGAAAAAGTAATAAGGACTGGATCTGACATCCTACTTTTTACGGCTTCTTTTCCATTCAAATAAGCGTTCTGAAGAGGCTTTATATACTTTATAGAAAATATCAAGTTCTCTATTTTGTTTAAAGACTTATGAGAAGTTCCATAGACATATCCGATACCTCCTATCCAGAGGACTATGTTAGCTAATGCAGTTAAAACTAGAATTAGTTCAACTGGCGAGAAATGAAACCATATAAGGATAAGAAATAAAACCGATAAAACTGTTACGTCGTAAAAAGATTCATATAAGGAAATGGAGAACGCCTTATCTAATCCCATTTTCTTACCTTTAATATAAAATATGGCCCTACCTAAATCTGGACCTAAAGCCCCGGGCATTACTAAACTCACGCCGTTTGCAAAGAGCCTTGATCTATACGTAATAGAAATTGGTAACCCAGAAATTTTTGAATCTCTATATGCTAACAACCCTATTTGTAAAAAATAGGATAAGAAAAAAAGCCCCACAAAATACGGGTTCATTTTAAGGAAGACATTCGCTGGATTTATGTGAAATATTAGCGTGTAAGCTACTATAACAATGATAGGAAGGAAAACCGTAAATAGAAATTTCTTTTCCACGGGTTAATTAACGGGATACTTTTTTAAAACATTTTCCATAAGGATAACAAATTATGAAAGAATTATCATCTTTTTCAATTCTGATCGAATCACCATCATAATCTGTTTTCACAATCCTTAATCCGCAATTAAGAGGAAAATTAAATTTTAAGTACTTATACTCACCCAGACTACAAGCTTCACACCTTTCATTTCTCTTTATCAGAACTTTATCAACCCTCAAAGTCCTCATATCCACGTAATACAAATACTCGCCGTTCTCGATACCCCTTAAATGGTTAAGCATTAATTGCACTTGAATCCCAGTAATCACGTCTACAACCGTATCTAAAGTCCCAACAGTCTCGCATGCGTTTTCATCATTTCCCTCATAACTCATAAAACAAGAGAGACAAGCAGATATTTTAGGAATAACTAATTTGGCAGAGGCATATTCACCCATAATTCCACCGTAAATTAGTGGAATGTTTAATTTAACGCACGCATCATTAAGCAGTAATCTATAATATAAATTATCTAACGCATCAAAAACATAGTCACTGCCCTTAATTAACTCCTCTACATTCTCCTTAGTTATTATATCAGTAACTGGAAATATTTTAACATCAGAATTAATTCTCCTTAACTTTTCAGCACAAGCCAAAACTTTAGGCTTACCAACATCATTCTCGTCAAATAAGTGGGTCCTATGCAAATTACTTACTTCAACTATATCAGCATCAATGATCTTTATCTGTCCTACCCCAAGTCTTGTGAGGAGTTCGGCTAATGCACTACCCAGAGCACCACAGCCTACAATAGTTATTTTTAATTCTCTAAGTTTTAATTGTAAGTCTAAGCCTAACACTAGCAATTGTCTTGAGTACTTTTCCACAAGGTATTAGTTATAACAAAGCTTATAATTAAGTATTTGAAAAAAGTGGTGGGGGCTTGATTTTGCGCCAATGGAATCAGGTGGTGGGCGTGATGGAATTCCAATATCATTAGAAGAATTAAATAAGTTAAAAGCCATAGCAGAAAGGGCTAGGAAAAATGTAATAAGAATGCTATTCTATGATCAAACAATCCATGTGGGTTCGTCACTGAGTAGTATAGAAATATTAACAACTTTAATATTCAGGTACTTAAGAGAGAGTAAAGATCCAATAAATAAAGACTGGTTAATACTAAGTAAAGGACATGCAGCTCCAGCTTTATATGCAGTCCTTGCAGAGAAAGGATATATAAGCGAAGACGAATTATGGAAGATTCAAGATATTTCTGGAATACTACAAGGACATCCAGAAATATTCATACCGGGGGTTGATATGGCAACAGGTAGTTTGGGCCAAGGTTTAAGCTTTGGAATAGGTGTAGCACAAGGGATTAAAATGAGGGGAGGAAGTGGTAGAGTGTTCGTAATAATGGGTGATGGAGAACAAGATGAAGGTGAAGTGTGGGAAGCAATGACTCACGCAGTTGCCAGAAAATTAGATAACCTAATCGCTTTCATAGAAATAAATGGGTTCCAGTTAGATGACTCTACAGCTAACGTAAAGCCTAAAGACTTCCTACCCGAAGTGTGGAAGGCCGTTGGTTGGAAGACACTTCATTGTGATGGCCATGATTTCGGAAGCATAATAGGTGCTGTGGAGGAAGCATTAAAGGCTAAATCGCCCGTGGTTATCTTTGCAAAGACAGTTAGAGGAAAAGGTTTCCCTCCAATAGAAAACTCTAAGAGACAGAGGTCGACTCCGGATGATGCAAGGAAGTATCTCCTCAATGCGTGAAACTTTCGGCAGATTGCTGGCTAAACTAGGAGAAAAAAATAAAGATATTGTAGTGATTACTGCTGATGTAGGGGATTCAACTAGGGCAATGTATTTCAGAGATAAATTTCCAGATAGATACTTTAACGTAGGTATCTCTGAACAAGATATGGTGAATTTTGCTGCTGGACTTGCAGCTACGGGATTAAAACCGTTAGTTGTTAATTTCTCAATGTTCGTTATGAGGGCCTGGGAGCAAATAAGAAATACTATTGCGAGAATGAACTTGGATGTAAAATTCCTAGTAACTCATTCGGGTTATAGTGACCACGGCGACGGTTCAAGTCATCAAAGTCTAGAGGACATAGCACTAATGAGAACTCTACCTAATATGAAGGTAATAGTTCCAGCAGATTCTGCAGATATTGAGAGAAGTCTACCAGTGGTTGTTGAAGAGTTAAAGGGGCCTTTGTATTACAGAATGGGAAGGGACTATTCACCACCAATAACTAACGGTTATGATTACACATTTAAACTGGGAAAAGCATACGTGCTTAAGGAAGGGGAAGACGTTACAATAATGGGGGCTGGAGTAGTACTATGGGACGCATTGAAGGCTGCTGACGAGCTAGAAAAAATGGGGATTAGTGCCGCTGTAATAAACCTATTCTCTATAAAGCCAATAGATGAGGATACAATAGAATATTATGCGAGGAAAACGGGTAGAATAGTTACTATTGAGGAACACTCAATCTATGGGGGAGTAGGATCTGCAGTTGCGGAAGTATTAGTTAGGAGATACCCAGTTCCAATGAGGTTTATAGGGGCTACAGCCTTCGGTAGGAGTGCGAGAAGTCAGAGAGACTTACTGGACTTTTACGGGATCAATTACAAATCAGTTATAAATGCTGTACTCGAATTAGTGAAGTGAATGAGTAGTGAGTTAGAGAACCTAAGAAAAGAAATTGAAAACATAGATAAACAGATAGTTGAGTTACTCGCTAAAAGGCTAAAAATTTCTATGAAAATTGGTGAGATAAAGAATAAGATAGGAAAGAGTGTAACTGATGAAAAAAGAGAAGAAGTTGTAAAGAATTATTGGATTGAAAACGCAAAAATTTTTGGATTACCCGAGTCCCTAGTTAATTCTATTTTACCCCTTATCTTTTCTTATTCTAAACTTTATCAAATAAACCCCGGACAAAAGAGAAACGTGACAATTATAGGATATGGAGGAATGGCCAGATCATTAGTATCGTTATTATCATTAGCTGGCCACAACGTTGTGGTAACAGGGAGAGATAGGAATAAAGCTTCAGCACTAGCTAACGAGTTTAAATGCGTCTATATGAACCTGGAAAACGCCTTAAAATGGGGCGAACTGATAATTCTAGCACTACCGCCTGTTGCAATTGAGTACATTCGTTCAATTCTATCAAAACCCGTAATTCGAGATAAAATAGTAATGGATATATTTTCTTCCAAGGATAAGGCGTTTAAAGAATTGGAGGAAATGTCAATAAAACACTCATTTAAATTTGTGTCCACTCACCCCTTATTTGGCCCTATACTTTACCCCGTGGGAGAAAGAATTGCCATTATACCCTCAAAAAGTAGTGAAGACTCATTTAAAGAAGTTGTGGAGTTTTGGAAAGAGAGTGGGTTAGTCCCCGTAATTACAACAGTAGAAGAGCACGAAAAAGCGATGGCAATCGTTCAAGTCCTATCCCATTTTTACATTTTAGGACTTTCAAGAAGTATTGAAAGTGCGAAGAGAGAGTTAGAAATAGATAAAATTAGTGATCTACAGACAACTAATTTTAGGGAGATTTTAAAGATAATTAACAGGGTTAATGAGCTCTACCCAGTAATTATAGAAATTCAGAACAGTAACCCTTACGCTTATAAGGTTAGAGAGATAGGTGTTAAAGAACTCCAAGAATTAGACAAAGAGATAGGTGAAAAAACATGATATTTATTTTAAAAGAAAATGTGAGTTATTCTACCTTAAAAGAGAAATTAAATAGTTCTTCAGCGTCTTACAAATTCCTTGACTTATACGGCAAAAAGGTGATCGTAGCATGGCCAGATACTTATGTTGAAAACATACAAGACCCCAGTATTGAGCTTAGCGTGAAAAGTAAAAGACCTTATCAACTAGTAAGCAATGAGTGGAAGAAGGAGCCCACTGTAGTAAAAGTTAAAGATGCTGAAATAGGAGGGAACAAAATTACAGTGGCAGCTGGGCCATGTGCGGTTGAAGATGAAGAACAAGTATTGACAGTTGCTAAAGCCGTGAAAAGAGCCGGGGCTAAATTACTCAGAGGTGGGGCTTTTAAACCCAGAACAAGTCCTTACTCATTCCAAGGCTTAGGAGAAAAAGGGTTACAAATACTTAGAAGAGTTGGAGATGAAGTCGGTTTACCAGTAGTTTCTGAAATCATGGATACTAGGCAAACAGAAATTTTCAAAAAATACGTTGACATGATGCAGATAGGTGCTAGAAATGCACAGAACTTCGATTTATTAAAAGAAGTAGGGAAAAGCGGGTACCCAGTACTTCTGAAAAGAGGTATGGGAAATACTGTTGAGGAATGGTTATTAACCGCTGAGTATATCATGTTAGAGGGTAACGGCAACGTAGTGTTATGTGAAAGAGGAATAAGGACTTTTGAAAAAGCTACTAGATTCACAATGGACATTGGCGGTATGATAGCAGCGAAATTACAAACACACTTACCAATCTGTGCCGATCCTAGTCACCCAGCCGGGAAGAGGGAATTAGTTCATTCCCTAGCATTAGCTGCAGTTGCTGCGGGCGCGGATATGCTATTGATAGAAGTTCACCCTCATCCTGAGAAGGCCTTAAGTGACTCTGAACAACAATTGACACCAGAATCATTTGAAGTCCTGATGAATAGGGTAAAGGCGTTAGCACAAGCATTAGGTAGAACGGTATGATAACTTTCTCAGAAAAGTTCTGTAATACTGAAACAAAAGTAGTAGTAGGTTCTGGTGCACTAAAAGAATTAGAAGACATTAAGGAAAAAAAAGCCGTATTTTACTCTAGAAAAATAAACATACAGAATGTGAAAAAACATCTTATCGGAGATTATATAGAAATTCCCATGGATGACGGTGAAGAAGCAAAGGAAATTTCTTATGCTCTGAAGTTAGTAAAAAAGCTCTTTGAGAAAGGGTTTGATAGAGGTGATTACGTAATAGCTGTGGGCGGAGGTACAGTTACAGATGTTGTAGGTTTCGTGGCTTCAATTTACATGAGGGGTTTAAACTTAGTAAACATTCCAACAACACTTCTTGGAATGGTTGATGCTGCAATTGGAGGAAAGACGGGGATAAATTTTGAAAACGTGAAAAACGTGATAGGAACTTTTTATCAACCGTCTTACATAATAGAGGACTTGGACTTTATTTCAACATTACCGCTTGAAGAAATAAGAAAAGGATTAGCTGAGGTCATAAAATATGGGCTAGTACTAGATAAGGACTTATATGATTTCCTAGCGATGAATAAGGAAAAAGTTTTGAATAAAGACACTGAAGCGATGGAATACGTTGTTTATAAATCAGTACTTAATAAAATTTCGGTAGTAAAGGAAGACGAAAGAGAAACTAAAGGGATAAGAATAGTACTTAATTTCGGTCACACAATTGGCCACGCGATTGAAGCTGGTTCTAATTTCTTAATACCTCACGGTTATGCAATATCTGTAGGAATGATTTGTGAGGCTAAAATAGCTGAGGAAATGGGTTACTCTGAAGAAGGAGTTGTCGAAGACACAGCATGGATTTTATCACATTACGATTTGCCAATTTCAGTAGATCAGTTGGGGGAGAAAATTGATGTCGAGAAGGCATTATCAGCGATAAGCAAGGATAAAAAAGTGAGAAATGACGTGATATTAATGCCGTTTCCTACTAGGATAGGTGATTGGAAAAAAGTAGAAGTACCAATAGAAACACTTAAGGGGTTTGCTGAACAATGCTTGAGATAAACTATAACACAAAACTTCTTGGAGTAGTTGGTGAAAACATCCCTTACACGCTTTCCCCCGCGATTCATAATTTCTCTTTTCAGAGGCTGGGCATAAATGCAGTTTATTTAGCCTTCGATATTAAGAGAGATAAATTTTGTCAGACATTTCCCGGTCTGCTTAATATTGCTTATGGGCTAAACATTACAATACCTTACAAAGAGGAGAGTATGAAGTACGTAGAGGTTACTGAAGAGGCTAAGGAAATAAAGGCTATAAATACTATTTACAACGGAAAAGGATATAACACTGACTACTTGGCCGTTTTAAACTTAATAAGAGAAAAAGTGGACAGAATAGATTCTTGTACCGTGTTTGGTGCCGGCGGAGCAGCAAAGGCCGCGGTTTTCGCAGTATTAAAACTAGGCTGTAGAGTGGATATAATCAATAGGAGTAGGGAAAGGGCTGAGAGGTTAGTAAAGGAATTTTCAAATTTAGGAAGCATATCTATAACGAGCTCGTGTAAGGAAGCTGACGTTTTGATAAATACTACACCAGACCCTAATTTTATACCGGACGAATGTGTTAACAAGACAAAGAAACTTGTAGTGGAATTCGTTTATAAGCCAGTTAAAACTAGCCTAATCTCTAGGGCTGAAATGAACGGTTTAAAGATAATAAACGGGCTGGAAATATTAGTAAGACAGGCGATGGAGGCTGAAAAGATTTGGTTTGGTAAATCGTTAGATGATATTGAAGTGGTGAATTACTTATATGCCAGGAAACTCGTTTGGTAAACTGTTCAGAATAACGACCTTTGGCGAAAGTCACGGCCCTATGGTTGGAGTAGTAATTGATGGGGTTCCCGCCGGGCTCTATTTAAGCAAAGAGGACATTGCTTTTGAACTAGAGTTCAGAAGGCCGGGAAAAAGAATGGTTTCTGGGAGGAGGGAAAAAGACGAGCCGGAAATAGTTAGTGGGATTTATAATGGAAGAACTACTGGAGCACCCATCACAATCATCATTAAAAATACTGACGTTATCTCATCACTGTACGAGGAAGTACATTATAAACCGAGACCCGGACATGCAGATTTACCTTATATAATGAAGTACGGTTATGAGAACTGGGATTACAGAGGTGGAGGTAGAGCTAGTGCTAGAGAAACCGCATCTAGAGTTGCAGCAGCAGCGATAGCTAAAAAATTGCTAATGCTAACTGAAACATGGATTGCGGGTCATCTGAAGAGCCTAGGGCCTATAGAATTAAATGAGGATGTCACTTTCGAAGAAGCACTTTGTTCAAAATACAGTACAGTAAGGGCAAGTAAGAAGTGGTTAGAGGAGAAATATGAGGAGTTAATAAAACAAGCTACAGTTGAGGGTGATAGTTGGGGAGGAGTGGCAGAAATTATAGTCAAAAACCCACCCATAGGTTTAGGTGAACCAGTATTTGATAAACTAAAGGCAGATTTGGCTAAGGCTTTACTCTCAATCCCAGCAGTTGTGGGATTTGAATATGGGCTCGGTTTTAAAATGGCTAAAATGAAGGGAAGTGAGGCAAATGATGAGATTGTTCTTAAAAACGGTAAGCTAGGATGGAAGTATAATAATTCCGGTGGAATACTAGGCGGGTTATCAAACGGTGAGGATATAATCTTACGTTGTGCGTTTAAGCCAACTAGTTCGATAAGAAAACCGCAAAAAACGATTGATTTAAGAACGTATGAGGAAACGACTATTTCGGTAATAGGAAGGCATGATCCAGCAGTCGCAATAAGGGGTGTTTCGGTAGCGGAAGCCATGGTCGCATTAACAATAGCAGACCACGCAATGAGAGCTGGATATATTCCGAGTGTTAAACTAAGTGAGG
The DNA here is from genome assembly GCA_037389275.1 of Sulfolobaceae archaeon RB850M. Taxonomy (GTDB): domain Archaea; phylum Thermoproteota; class Thermoprotei_A; order Sulfolobales; family Sulfolobaceae; genus JAPYVG01. The sequence continues at coordinate 10,236 of JBBHKV010000073.1, read as the reverse complement.
AACAAGCAAAGTTAATAGAGGAAAGGTGGAAGAAGTATATGGAAGCATGCAAACCTATGCAGGGGTCTCAGTAGTTAACGCTATACCTTCGTGGTACGGCTCTTCAATGGCAATTGATTTAAAGGTAGAAGTGACAATAGAGGAAAGTAAAGAATGTATTTCACATACACCATTAGTAGATAAAATCGTTGATTATTTCAGGGAGTATTTTAATATACCGTGTCTGAGAGTTAAGGTAAATTCTGAGATTCCACCCAGAAGTGGGTTAAAGAGCAGTAGTGCTGTGTCGACTGCATTAATTGCTGAAATTGCCAAAAAATTTGATATAAAGATAAACCCGGCAATCTATTCTTCTATGCTTTCTATAATGGCAAAAGTTTCGGTAACTGGTGCATTAGATGACGCTACAGCTTCTTATTTTGGTGGTGTCTCTTTCACATACAATAAGGAATTTAAGATATTAGAGGTAAGGGAACCCCCAGAGCTCTCCGTAATACTATTGCCTTACGGTAATAGGAGCATTTCAATTAACGTAGATGAGATGAGAAAGTTTAGGTATTTATTTGAAGAGGTATTTAATATGGCGAGAAAGGGGGATATAGTAACGGCTATGAAAATAAACGGGTTAGCGGTAGGAAGTATATTGGGCTATGATCTAAAACCGGCAACGATGGCATTAAAGGCCGGAGCTTTAGCGGCTGGAATAAGCGGAAACGGTCCTTCAGTTTTTGCAGTGACTAAACCGGGTGATGAAGGACCAATAATTGACGTTTTTGAACAATACGATAACCCAATAGTAACCAGGGTGGTAGGGATATGCAAGCAAAGGTTAGAAGATCTAAAATACACGGTATTATAAGAGCTCCTCAATCAAAGAGTTTCGGAATTAGACTTATCCTATATAGCTTACTTTCTAAAGTAAAGCTAAAAGAGATTAACCCTTCAGAAGACATAAAGGTCGCCATTAACGTTGTAAAAAGTCTGGGAGTTAAACAAAAAGGGAATGAGTTCCTAAGAGAAGGCAGCCTAATTACACCAAGCTCTCTTTACTTCGGAGGTTCTGCAACTACCCTTAGAATGACCATACCAATCCTCTCAGTCTTAGGGGGAAAAATTTTACTTGACGGAGATGAAAGCTTAAGGAAGAGGCCTATTAACGCTGTGATAGAAGCACTAAAAGACCAAGTTAGGTTCTCCTCAACTTCATTACCGACTTATATGGAGGGTAAGTTAAAAAGTGATAAGATAGCGATAAGGGGAAATGAAAGCAGTCAATATATTTCTGGATTTATGTACGCGTTTTCCATTTCAGGTGGTGGTGAGATAGAATTAATCCCCCCGGTTTCATCAAAAAGTTATATTTATATTACCGCGGATTTACTTAATTCGCTAGGGGGAGATATCGGAATTCAAGGCAATAAAATAATAGTTAATGAAGGGAAATTCAGAGAATATGAAGGGGAAATCCCCGGCGATTATGCATTAGCGTCATTTTACGCGATAGCGTCGATAATAACGGATGATGAGAAAGGCGTAATAATACAGAACTTATATAACCCGCCGTCTTACGAGGGAGACCACAGTATAGTGAAAATCCTCGAGGAAATGGGCGCGTACTCTAAGGTTGAAGGAAATAGCTGGGTAGTGAGAAATAGAGGAAAGCTTAGAGGAATAAAAGTTAATATCGATGATATGCCAGACTTGGCTCCTTCTATAGCCTCAATTTCACCATTCGCTGAAAGTGACACAATAATTGAAGGCATTAGTAGACTGAAGACGAAAGAGAGTAATAGAATCGAGACAATATCTACCACTCTTAGAAGTTTTGCTGTAAATGTTGAGGTTTTTAATGACGAGAAAATGATAATTTACCCTTCTATGCCTAAATACGGGAAAATAGTATGCCCAAACGACCATAGAATTGCTATGATGGCTGGAGTATTATCTTTATATTCTGGTGGAGAAATAGAAAATGCTGAGTGCGTGAATAAAAGTAACCCTTACTTTTGGAAAGATTTAATTTCCCTAGGAGGAGATATAAGACTAGTATGACTTTTATAGTAGCCTCGTTACCAGTTAGAAAGCTAAGTGACTTAGAAAAAATTAAAGATTTAACTGACGCTGATTATGTAGAACTTAGATTAGATTATATGAACCGATTACCAGACATACAATCTTTCGTTGAACTTACTAAAAATTATAAGGATAAGATTATAGTCACAATTAGGGAAAGGGATGAGGGAGGAGTGAATAGTATAGACCCTAAAGTCAAGAGTGAATTCTTAAAGAAACTTTCAGAATTAAATTACCTTTATGATGTTGAGGCTAAGTTCGCGTTAAAATATAATATACCCTACGAGGGAAAGATTGTGTCAGTTCATTACTTCGACAGAGTTCCACCGTATGAAGAAGTGAAAGAAATCCTTTCCAAATTTACTAACTGCATAAGGAAAGTAGCTGTTATTGCGAAACCTGGCTATAAACAGTTATTGGCTAGGTTATTAGAAGACTTCCACGATATATCTGTGATGCCTATGGGAAGTAACCCGTTGGAGAGAATTGCTTTCAGTTTACTTGGTTCTAATTTAGTTTATGGACACGTAGGGGAGGAGACTGCTAAAGGTCAGATGCATTATAAAGATCTAAAGAAAATTTTGAATTACGTCTCGATTATAACTTCATCTCCCACCACTCTTACTGGGTAAACTTTTAGTGGCTTTTTAGTAGCCCCCTTTCTAGCTTCCCCCGTTTTTAATGAGAAGTGAGTAAAATGGCATTGACATATTAATTCCTCTCTTATTACCACACCCACCTTATAAAGGTCACATCCTAAATGAGGGCATTTATTATCAAATGCATAATACTTACCAGCACCTAGATATATTAAGAGGATCTCCTTACCGTTAACGTTTAATTTCTTTTTTTCCCCGGGTTTTAATTCTCCAGCTTTAAGTTTTAACACTAATACGATAAGTTTTTTAAGATTTAAGGCTAATCTTACTTGTTCCCCCTTGATTTCTTTAAACCATTAATAGTTTTTAAGCACATATCAAAAATCATATACGAATGATTTATAATGGCAGAATACGAAATTATAGTTAGAAAAGAGAGGTGTAAAAGATGAATATAATTGAAGAAGGGCTAGCAAATAAGGTCGACTATCGTTTAATAGAGATAAATAGTATCTCTCCCACTGCTGAAGTTGTAGTACTCGTGATAACCTCTAAGCCTCCATCAAATGAAATAGTAGAAGATGTTAAGAGAGTAGCTAAAGTTATAATGGTAATGCCTTTCTTGTCGACCATAAAAGTACAAGGAAAAGTTAGAGATATACTTTCACTTACTGGAAAAGACTACGTAAAGTTCATAATGTTAGAAGAAGTTTTAGCTAAGCTTGAAGAATTCCTATAATGTGGAACTTAGGGAATGGCAAGAGAAGCTGAAGGATAAAGTCGCAAAAGCGATAAAAGAAAATTTTTTAGTAGCAATAAACGCCCCGACCGGGAGTGGAAAGACAATCTTTTCTCTTTTAATTCTAAAAATACTCCAAAAAAAGGGAGTATATGTTGTAAGAACGCACAATGAATATTTTCCAATTTATAGAGATTTAAAGAAAATCGACACGAAATTGCGCTTCTCCTTTATTGTTGGTAAACCCGCTTCTTGTCCTTTTGCCGATAAGGATGTCGATCCAGAAGACATAAACTGCAAATATTGTGAATTGAAAGAGGGAATAAGGGAAGTAGATACTAACGAGAAACCACCGCTCCAGCTATTAAGGGAATTAAAAAAGAATGCAATAGAGGAGAGGTTTTGCCCTTATTATTCGCTTTTCAACTCGTTACAAGAAGCTGACGTAATAGCAATAACATATCCGTATTTTTTCATTGATAGGTTCAGAGAATCTCTAGGAATAGACTTTGAGGATTATTTAGTAATCGTAGATGAAGCCCACAATCTGGATAGAGTTGGAGAAATAGAGGAAAGAAGATTAAGCGAATTTACTATTAATATGGCGATTAAAGAGGTTAAAAGTAAGGAAGCAATAAACACACTTGAAAGGATTAAGGAAGAATTAAAGAAGATTGTTCTACCGGATGAAAAATATATTAAATTAGATAAGGTTCCTCAAATTTCAACCCTTGAGCTCGAAATATTAGCAGATGAGTACGAGGATTTAAGGAAAAGAATGCTCCAAAACAAACGAATAAAAAGGATCTACTTGGGAGCTGTAATTAGGTTTTATACTCTCCTTTCCACGGGTGAATTCGCACCTTTTTCACACTCGGGTAAAATAGTATTAAAGAATCCCAATATCGGGGAGTATTTAAGAATACTTAATGACGAAAGTTATTCCTTTTTGTTAATGTCTGGAACTTTACCCCCTAAAGAATATATTGAAAAAGTATGGGGAGTAAGTAGAAGGATTTATTATGTGGACGTTGAAAAGGAGGTTAAGAAAAGAATTTCTGGGACATATGACTGTATAATAGGAATAGATATTACGTCAAAATATGATTTAAGAAGCGAAACTTTATGGAAAAAATACTCCAATTACCTTCTGAAAATCTATTACCAGGCTAAAAAACACGTTTTAGCGATTTTTCCTTCTTATGCTATGATGAATGAGGTTATGAAATATATCGATTTACCTAAATACATAGAAAAAGAGGACACAATAATTGATGAGGTTTATGAAGAAATAAGAAAACATGATAAAATAATTATAAGTGCTGTTGGAAGGGGTAAACTTTCTGAAGGGATAGAGCTTACTGAACAAGGCAAAAGCTTAATAAGTGATGTGGTAATAGCCGGAATACCTTATCCACCACCGGATGACTACTTGAAATTAGTTGCTCAAAAATTGTCTGAGAAACTTAACGGAAAGGAGGAGGAGTTTTTGTTTAAAATTCCCGCATTAATCACTGTAAAGCAGTCCATTGGTAGGGCTATAAGGGGTGTTGACGACCACGCTAAGGTTTGGCTTTTAGATAAGAGATTTGATTCTCTTTGGTGGAAGAAAAACCTAAATTGTTTTAATGCAACTAAGATGAGGCTATGAAAGTAGAAATTTTCACACATAGGACTTGCACAGAGTGTAATATGTTACTAGAGTTTCTAGAGCAAAAAGGCCTACTCGGCAAAGTAACTGTAATAGACACAGAGCTTTACCCCTTCATAGCCTTTGAGAGAGGTGTAATATCTACACCTTCGGTATTCATAGATGGAAAATTAGTTTTTGCTGGAGTAGTTGATTATGAGGAATTGGAAAAATTACTGAGGGGGGAGAATGTAAAAGTCACCATAAATAAGGATGAGTTAGTGCAGAAGTTAATGTTCGGAATTATTAATTCGTTTGCTGCAACAGCATGGCTTTATGTAAATAGAGATTTTGATGCGTTCATGGCACAAAGAGATTTCGTATTAGCTGTTACATCATTATCCCTTGTGGATCAACAAACAGCGAATGAATATTATAATTATTTAAGGAACGTTATGGTAAAAGAAGGAGAGAAATATCTAGAGGAATGGAAGGATAAGATGCTCAGAGTTATAGCTGCTAACTTCATAAGAGAGCTATATTTCCTTTATGAGAGAAAGTTAAGTAATGAGGAGATAATGAGTAGATATCCTTTAGAAGTCTTTGCCCACTGGTTAATGATAAGAGGTGGTACTGTAGGTAGGGTAGGCTTAAGAATTCATCCGCTGAGTGAAAAAGACACTTTAAATAGGATTAGTGAAGCTTACGTTTATATGCTTTCAAACTCATCCTCCTTATGGGACAAGATAATTAAGGAGCAAGAGGAGTTAGCAAAAAAGAGCAAAGAGCAAATTAGATTTGTAAGTTTTTAAACTTTTAAAAGATAGTATTGTTTATGACACAAGAATACAAATTGGATCTGAGAGGAAAACCTTGTGAGGAATTTATCTTAGAAATCTCTAAAATATTAGTTGCAATGAAGCCTGGAGATGTACTAAATATAATTGCTGATCCAGATAGAATAATATGTACACATCAGCTATTAAGAAATACTCCTAGGTTTCTATTTAAAGGGGATATAGTAGGGGATCATGCAGAAATAAGCATTAAAAGGTTAAGGTAGGAGCTTTTAAAATGATGATGCTCGGCTTTTTATAACTACTATTCTAGTACCTTCAGCCTTTGACATTATACCCTTTTTATTCAATAATTTCACAATGAAATCTGAATACTTGGAATTTATTCCAAAGTCATTTAGGTCTATGTACCCGTTGGTAATAATTTCTTGCATTAACAGACTTACTAATTCATCTAACTTAAGTAATACATCCTTCTCTTTAGCATATTCTAATGCAGTAGAGATATTAGCTAAAGACATATAAACTCTAGAAATTCTCTCGCAGTAAGGAACTTCGTTGGAACTTACAATAGATATTAATGTAGATAAAATGGAATTAAGTCCGACAATTTCGTCTATGTCAAATCTCTTAGTAATATCTGAAATAGAACTAGAGAGAACTGAGAGTTCGGTAAGTAAATGATTGATAAATTTTTCTAATATCTTCTGTGCATTACTAACTTTATTTATAGTAAATTGTTGTAAAGGTAAAGTAGCTAAATCTTTCTTTATCTCGAAATACTCATTACTAACTAATAATACTTGAGCTATTTCACTGGCCCTACTTAAACACAAATTAATATTCGTATTCAGTTCATTAGCGTTTATACTCTTTATTAAATCTAATATATTATCTCTATTAATTATATTTAGTTTAGGGAGATTTGAGCCAAGTATTACCCTTATATTATCTATGAACTTATTCAGTATATTAGCTATTGTTAATGTATTTTTATCTATGATAGATTTTAAATTATTATAGAAATCTACAAAATCTTCTATCTTAACCTCATCCTTAGGAAACTGAATAGAATCTGCATAAATTCCTAGGAATTTAACGGAATCTATAAATTCATTATATTCTCTTATTTCATCAAATATAAAGTTATTAAGCTCTATTGTTATTACCCTTCTATTATTAGTAATCTCTTCTTTCACTTCATTAAGACAAGCCACATTTTTACACGAACCTATTTTCTGTTGTAAAGTCGTAAAAGCATTTACGTATTTATTCGTTACTTCTATTACATTATTTCCATTATCTGAACTACCTTTTTTAATATTATTCCTTACGTAATATAAAGTATTAATGATATTATTTATTTCTTCTGATAATGCTGACTTTAATGACTCATATTCCTTCTTGTTCTCTACTATCTGACTGTATATGTTTTGAGAGAAAATAATTGCAAAGATTACTAAGCTTATTATGGATGGTAAAAACGAATATGGAACTATTGGGTTATAGTTTTTATCAAGCAAATAATTAGATATAACCAATGGCAAAAAACCAAATAGATTAACATATTTAATATTCATATTTAGGCTGTATATTATTGCACCAATCAACGTGAACAAGACTATTATTATTACATACTCTAATGATACAGAAGGATATAATGCAAATAAAGGTAATGAGGCTAATATGGGTATCACATAATTCTGCTCTGGTATAGATACTCCAGAGAAAAGTAAAATAGAATATAAAGGATTATATTTAATTAGGAGGAGACTTCCCGCTGATAGAAAAGCGTTAGAATTTCTAAATAGGATTACAGTAATCAATGGTATGATAAATTCGAAAACTATTGTAATTACTAAACTTTCTATGCTAGAAATGGAAACTGAAGAGAAGTTTGTAGCTAAATTTAGTATTAAATTCTTATAATTTACTCCTATATCAGCTATAACAATAATGGGAGCTAATATCTCCCCCACCAGAAAAGATATCGCTAAAATAAATCCTCCTACTATCTCCCCTAATTGATTATTACCAGTGAGCAATACGATCATTTCATAGGATAAAAATCCGTTTATAAGCATGAATAAGACTCTCCTAACAAAGCTCTTTATATCGCCAATTAAACTACTAAGACTACTCATTAGTTATATATACTGTACTCGAATTTATAAGAATTCTTATGCTTAATATATGAGACTTTCTGTATAAAATTAGAAAACATAGAATTCATAATACTTTCTAACGCAAAGTTATTCTAATTAAAATATTTAACCGATTAGAAACCATTACTCATATGGCTCAACTCGTTCAATTCAAGAAATACGAACTACCACCCCTACCATATAAAATAGATGCATTAGAACCGTATATAAGTGCACAAATAATAGATGTACATTATAACGGGCACCATAAAGGATATGTAAACGGAGCAAACTCCTTCCTAGAAAGAATGGAGAAAATAATAAACGGACAAATAAGTGCTGGACAATATGATATTCAAGGAATATTAAGAGGGTTAGTATTCAACATAAATGGACATAAGCTCCACTCATTATACTGGCAAAACATGGCTCCAGCTGGAAAGGGTGGAGGAAAGCCTGGCGGAGTATTAGGTGACATGATAGATAAGCAGTTTGGTAGTTTTGAAAAGTTTAAACAATTATTTACTGAAGCAGCAAACAGCTTGCCAGGGACTGGATGGACAGTATTATATTACGATATAGAGTCTGGAAATCTAGAAATAATGACGTTCGAAAACCACTTCCAAAACCATATAGCTGAGTTACCAATAATATTAATTCTTGACGAGTTTGAACACGCATATTACTTGCAATATAAAAACAAGAGAGCCGACTACGTGAATGCCTGGTGGAACGTAGTAAACTGGGATGAGGCAGACAAAAAGTTACAGAAATACCTCCAGAAATAAATTTTTTAATATCTTTAACATAATTTAGATATGGTTTCTGCAATAGTATTAGCTGGAGGATATGCAACAAGGCTTAGGCCTTTAAGCTTAACAAAGCCTAAAGCCTTACTACCTATTTTAGGTATGCCTCTTCTAGATTATATACTCTCCTCTTTAGAGTCTACACCACAAATAGACAAAATTTATTTATCATTAAGAGTAATGGCAGATAAAATAATAGAGCATATAAGAAAAGATGGAGAAGATAAACGGAATGTCATTCCAGTAATAGAACCAACAAGGTTAGGTGATGCTGGAGCGTTAAAGTATATATTAACTCAACAGAACGATTTATCGGACGACGTACTCGTAGTTTATGGAGATATATATAACGAGGTAGATTATAATAAACTCCTAGACTTCCATCAGAGCAAGGGCTGTGACGCAACAATAGTAGGGACTCAAGTAGAAGACCCTAAAAGGTATGGTGTTTTGTTAGTTGATGGTGATAGGCTTATACAGATAATAGAAAAGCCTAAGGCTCCAATCAGTAACCTTATTAATGCTGGAGTCTATGTATTTAAGAAGAAATTACTGGAAAAAATAGATGGTATGAGCATAAGTAAGGACTTTCTGCCTAGACTATTAACCAATGGCACGTGTATTACCGTTTACCCTTATAGAGGTTTATGGATGGATATAGGAGTACCTAGCGATTATATGCGTATTAACTTAGAGCTTTTGGCATTAAAATATCCTAAAGGTTACATAGATAAGGATGCGAAAGTAAGTGAAAAGGCCATTTTAAAACCACCTTTCTATATCGGAGAAGGTAGCGTAATAGGTGAGGATACAATAATAAGGAACTCAATTATAGGAAAAAGCGGAAATGTGGGAAAAGGGTGCTATATTGAGGAGAGCATATTAATGGACGATATAAGAGTAGGTGATTTTACATTAATTAAGGGGAGCATAATAGGGGATAAAAACACTGTAGGCAAATGGAGCAGAATAGAAGATTCAATCTTAGGAGATGAGGTAACAGTATATGACACAGTGCTCATCAATAAAGATACGGTAATACTGCCATACAAGGAAGTTACCGAGTCAGTGCATGATAAAGGCAAGATAATATTATAGCTCCAGAAATTATCTATAAAATAATAAAAGAAGGTAAAGGAGTTCTATAGAATATCAATTTAAACAAAGATATAACAAGGCAACTGACCCCTCCTCACAAAGGCGAAGATTTCCTCATCATCGTCCCCTTATTTATTCTGGATTGTATTTAGTAGACAGCTTGGATAGTCAAAGGGGCTTTCATTGCCGAGCTTTAGTCCCTTAGGAGAATCGATAGATGCCCCCTAGCCGGAGGAGCGACGTTAGCATCATTAAGTGATGTTTTTAAAAACATTTAAATAAGAGCTATTCCACTGGCAAGGCTTTTCCCGCTCCTTTTCTGTAATTGAAGTTTCACACTTGCCTTA
>JBBHKV010000072.1:0-3375 GCA_037389275.1 Sulfolobaceae archaeon RB850M | reverse complement strand
CAAAAATTAGTATAAAAGGCTAAGTTGTGAAATGTTCACTTTTTACTTTTTTCATCTTAATTAAGAGTAATTGTTTTTTAACAGAGTAGAGGAAATGAAACAATATCATCATTCTTCCCAGAGTGCATCCATAGTGTCATCAAGAACTTACTAAACGTTGTAAGGAATGGGGTATTACATCACGTTAAAAGTATGATAACGTGGGTACACTCTTTTCCATTGGTTTAATTTTTCCTTCTTAGTGAAAATAATTCTATTCTTTTTTCCCTACGCTTCGTAGTATTTCTCACCAGTTTGAACTATATCAACTTTAGCCGTCGCCAACAGTTTCTTGTAAGTATACCCGAGCAGATAGCGTTGTTACTCTTTCCAGCTAAATAGTGACCACTCAATTTTTATCTAGGAGGACTAACTACCTTAGCTTTTTAACTATAAGCCTAATTTAAAATTATGTATGTAGACGCTCATACCCATGTTTGGTTTAAAGAAACATTACCAAAAGAGTTCTTCAATAATGAATCCGGTTTTGATTTTAAACACCCCTCACTTGAACAAGTGTTAAAGGAGATGGATGAGGCGAATATAGATTATATAGTAATAATCTCATACCCTTGTAGGGAAGTATGGCACACTAAAGAGGATTTCGCAGTGAATACTATTAAGTTCTTAAAGGACTACGGTGATAGGTTTTCAGTTATCGGTGGGATAGAGCCAAACAAGCTCACTATCGAGGAGGCTAGATACTGGATTGAAAAACAGTACGAGGAAGGAGTAGCTGGGTTTAAGCTTCATCCCGTCCATATGTACGTTAAGCCAAATGATTACAGACCAGAGGAGAAGGGGTTAAAGCAGTTGGAGCTACTTTATGAGTTTGCTCAAGACCACGGTTTACCAGTTATAATCCATACAGGGACCAGTATGTTTAACAAGGCTAGGAATAAATACGCAGACCCAATTTACGTAGATGACGTTGCGGTAGATTTCCCTAAGCTTAAGATAGTTATGGCCCATATGGGTAGGCCCAATTACGTACAAACAGCTTTCCAGTTGGTGAGGATAAGGAAAAATATTTACGCTGAAATATCCTCAATACCGCCGAAGAAGTTACTTGAGTATCTTCCCCGGATTGAGGAGATAAGTTACAAAACGATTTACGGTAGCGATTACGGAGGCCCAGGGGTAAAAGGGATTAAAGAGAATTTAGAGGAGTTCTTGGCCATTAACATTTCCGAAAAGAGTAAGAAGTTAATAGCTAGTGATAACCCTAAAGCGTTGTATAAGACAATTTCCCAGATTAGATGAAAAAGATTTACATGGGCTCTTCTAGTAAATACTTATTTTTTAATTACTTCCGCACTTTTTGACGTTTAACAGTATTACTGAACCGAAGTACTTTATATTGGTGATCTCTCAACTGGCGAATGCTTACGATGGTTTCGCCCTAATGGTGTATAACCCCGGGCAACTCTCCAGTTAAACCACGGGTAAACACTTACATTACTCCTTGTGTGATCCCCTTGTATAACCTCACTTGTTAAAGTCATAACATCGGTTGAGTCGCAACTCTTAAAGGACACAGCAAATACACAGTAAAACTCCTCTTTACCCTCAGCAATCCTTCTTGCTATCTTCTTCATTATTAGATAATGGAAGTCTAGGGTCCTACTTCTCCTCCCAATTTTATTGTGGACAAGAAGTGAATGAGGGTTTCATAATAGTTTAAAAATAAATAATAATAAAAAGAACTTACTTAACTACTACCTCCTCCTTAGTCAAATCCACACCTTTGGTTTCCTTCAAACCTAAAGTAGCTAAGGCAGATATTACTCCCCATATCGCTAAGAACGTTGTGACTATCCATGAGTGTACTAAATACTGGGAGGGCAAACCTAGAAGTCCTACGAGTAATATAGGCATCAAACCTCCTTCTACTGCGGCAGCCAATTGCAAACCGTAACTGGCTCCACTGTACCTATACTTTGTGGGAAAACTTTCTGGATAGAAGGCCGCCATTGATGCATATGGTGCATAGGCAGCAAAACCTATTAAGAACTCCATGGCGAAGGCTAGAGTCAAGTTACCGCTCAGGAACCCGTATACGTAAGGATACGCAAGGGCAGCTATTAACAAGTCACCTATGATGAGTGAAGTCCTTCTACCAAATTTATCGCCTAAATAACCGAACAGCGGGTTTGATATTAGGCCAGCTATTGAGAACAAGTAAACTAGGGCTGAAGTCAGAGGAACTTGAATTCCCAAGAAGTCAACATATTCTGGGTAATGCAACTCCTTCCCTACAACCTTCAGATAAAGACTAGGCATTACCGTGGCCGGAATATAAACGGCCATGAAGACACTACCTATCGATAACATTAATAGTATTATCGGTTTCCACGCGTATTTGAAGACCTCTATCGATGGCACCTTACTTATCTTGCCCTCGCTCTTTATTTTCTCAAAGGGTATACTTTCCGTCGCTAAGTACCTAAATAATGCACCTAAAAACGCTACGCTCCCACCTACTATAAAGCCTATCCTCCAGCCTATTGTAGCAAAGTCCTTGCTGAAAACTAGGAGTACTGTGGCTGCACCAATAAAGCCTAAAGGTGAGGCAATCTCAATAAGGGACGTGATTAAAGCCCTCTTTGAAGATACGTGTTCTGAAACCCATGTAGCTACTCCTCCCCACTCGCCACCAACCCCTAAGCCTTGTATGAACCTAAAAGCGAAGACTGCTATCGGTGCTATTAATCCGATCGTAGAGTACGCAGGCATTAGTCCCACCGCTATCATAGCTATCCCCACTAATACTAAGTCAAAGCTCAGTGCGTGTCTTCTTCCTAACTTATCACCAATGTGACCGAAAACTGTCGCACCTAAAGGTCTTGCGAAAAACGCTATTGCATATGATGATACTGAGGCTAATATTGACACTAGGTAATTAGATGAAGGGAAGAAGAGTTCAGGAAATGCTAGTAGAGCGGCATAGATAAATAAGTAGTAGTCATACCACTCTATAGTAGTTCCTACCAGTCCTAAAATCGCGACCCTTGAGACCGAGGACATGAATTGCTATAGCGTCTTTCAACTTATAAGCGTATTTATTTAAATTACTTTAATTTTAGGATGAAAATTTTATTTTTATAACGCAAGTTTATAGCCATTTACTAATTTTTGATAATACTCTTGTAAAGACGGATTTAAATTCCAAGTTCTGCAATCTAGGACCCCTAGGTGAAATTTATATTCCTAAATCAGTATGGGAATCTCTTTTTTAGCGTAAAAAATGAGATGAATAAAATACATAAAAAGTCGAAAGAATAAGATTTTTCGTAGAAAAGTTTGTATAAACGAGGGCGGACCTAATTATATGCC
>JBBHKV010000071.1:0-353976 GCA_037389275.1 Sulfolobaceae archaeon RB850M | reverse complement strand
GGACAAAATCTCCGGGCCACGAACAGCAATAAAATTAGCCCCACTCTCAGTAGCAACAGCCTTAGCAAGCATAGTCTTACCAGTACCAGGAGGACCAAACAACAAAATACCCTTAGGCGGTTCAATTCCTACTGTTTCATATACTTCTCTGTATTTTAATGGGTATTCTACGACCTCTCTTAATTCTTCTTTAACTTCTTCTAATCCACCAATATCTCCCCAATGAACTTCTGGTACTTCAACATAAATCTCTCTCAACCCGCTAGGAACTATGTCCTTGAATGCCTTCAAGAAATCATCCATGTTAACTTCCATTTTTTCTAGTATTTCCGGAGGAATCTTATCTTGGCTTAAATCTATCATTTGCAAATATCTCCTTAATGCATTCATAGCCGCCTCTCTAACTAACGCAGCTAAATCAGCACCAGTATATCCATGTGTCATATCTGCAAGTTTTTGTAAATCTACATCTTTTGCTAACGGCATACTCCTAGTATGAATCTGCAAAATCTCTAATCTTCCTTGTTTATCTGGAAGAGGTATTTCAATTTCTCTATCAAATCTTCCTGGTCTGCGTAATGCTGGATCTACTGCATTAGGCCTATTCGTTGCTGCAATAACTATCACATTTCCCCTACTTTCCAAACCGTCCATTAATGTTAGCAATTGTGCGACTACCCTTCTCTCAACCTCTCCTATAACTTCATCCCTCTTAGGTGCTATTGCATCAATCTCATCTATGAAAATTATGGCAGGTGCGTGTTTCTTTGCATCTTCAAATATTTCTCTTAGCCTCTGTTCACTTTCACCATAAAACTTACTCATTATTTCTGGGCCATTGATCGAGGTGAAATACGCTTCTGTCTCATTAGCTACAGCTTTAGCTAATAATGTCTTACCCACACCAGGCGGTCCATAAAGTAAGATCCCTTTAGGTGGTTCTATGCCTAATCTCTTAAATAACTCTGGATGTTTTAACGGTAATTCTACTAATTCTCTAATTTTCTGTATAATATGTTTCATTCCACCTATATCCTCATAAGTTACCCTAGGATATTTAGCTTGTTCAAATGGTTTTTCTGAAATCGTTATACTTGTCTCATCTGAGACAATGACTATACCCTGAGGTCTTACCTGGACTACTGTAAACGGAATTGCTTGACCCAAGACTGGGATTAAAACCGTGTCCCCTTCAACCAATGGGGTATCTTTTAATTTCTTCTTTACATAAGATATGAACCCCGGATCAACTGTTATTGAGAAGTTTGATGGGGCCAATTTGACACTTGTAGCCACTTTAGGATAGGCTTTCCTTACAATTACTTTATCACCTATTGAAACTCCAGCATTTTTACGAGTTATACCATCCATTCTTATAATATATTTATCTTCTTCACCTAAGGTGTCTTCAGGGGACAAAGGCCAAGCTATAGCTGCCGTTTTCCTAGTCCCTTCAATTTCAACCACTTCTCCCGGATTAACACCAATCTGTGAAAGTAAATCAATGTCTATTCTAACTTTACCCCTACCTACATCTTTTTGCTTAGCTTCTACTACCCTAAGCACTAGCTCCTTCTTAGAAGGAGAATACTCAGCACCACTACTCAATGTAATCTCCAAACAATTATTAAATAATTTGAGGTATAAGAGCTTAAGCATTAATTTTTGTTAAAAACCTAAGCGAGTTACTCCCACTACTTCAGCGTGACTAACGCCTTCTATACCGTTTATTAACTCTTCTAATTGCTCTGTCCCACCCTCAGTACTCTCTGGCATTTGCACATAAGCAACTAATGCTTTTAACCCAAAAGCTATCGGTTCAGTATCCTTTCTTACCAGCTTGTATCCTTCAGGTAACCTCTTCTGGATTTCTTCACTTACCTTATCAAGGTTAACTTCATCGCTCTCTGGGTATACCTTGACTATAACCAACACATCTGCCATACTAACACCTCATGGACCTTCAAATCCGCATTTCGGACAAACGTAAGTTACTCCTTGCTTTCTGCAATAGTAACATCTGATTATCTTAACTTCACCGCAACTTGGGCACATAAATTCTACTCCTTTTTCTCTTGGATGTAGAAGCCTCTTACAACTTGAGCATATAGGTGGTAAGACTTCTTCCCTTAAGCTCAATCTAAAACTTAATGCCATTGCATACAATACTTTTTATTAAGCTTATAAATTCACTCTTTACTGATGGCAATTAAAATGGTCATAGTTGTAAGGACTGATATCGATATGGGGAAAGGAAAAATTGCTGCACAAGTAGCTCACGCCGCCGTTTCATTAGTTCTTGAAATTATCAACGGCGCAAATGGGGAGTGGAAAAATTGGCTAAAATTGTGGCTTGAGGAGGGACAACCGAAGATAGTAGTAAAAGTGAGAAATCTAGAAGAGTTATTAACGAGAAAAGAAATGGCTGAGAAATTAGGTCTACCTTCAGTAGTAATTCAAGATGCTGGAAAGACTCAACTAGAACCAGGTACTATCACATGTTTAGGAATAGGACCAGCACCTAATGAGATAATAGACAAAGTTACTGGGGATTTAAAGTTACTATAAAGAAGGGTGAACAAAATTAATGTTCCACACCATATAGATTTGATTATAGGTTTAGAGAAGTACTATATAGAAGAGTCTTGGGAACCAATAAAGATCTCAATACCTAGACCAGAAGGATTTAAAGTAATTGAAGAAATCTCGTTTAAACCCGCAGATCAGTGGGTTGGAGAGAGTCATGGGAAATACTCAGTTTATTTACTTATTAAAAAAGGAATAGATCATTTTACTACTATTTCGGAAATTGAAAAAATATTAAAAAGAAAAGTACATTATATAGGCATTAAAGATACTAATGCAATCACAAAGCAATTGATATACACAGAGGGAGATCCACTAATAACTAATTATGAGACTGAAAATTTTTCTATTAAATTCCTCGGATATACGTCTCATAAATTAAATCATACTGGTAATATTTTCGAAATTCAATTAGAAACTAAAAATACAGATGAATTAAGCCATAGATTGAATAAGATTAGCAATATAAAATACCTTTTTGCGTATATTGGATATCAGAGATTTGGCACTAGGAGACCAGTAACACATGTAATCGGAAAACAGCTACTTTTAAGAGATTGGTGCAAGGCAGTAGAGTGGTTAATAGGTCACCCGTTTCCCTCAGAAGCTGAAATAATTAGAGAAGCAAGATCCTTATTTGAAAGAGGAAAATATGAGGAAGCATTATCGCTATTTCCTAATAAATTTAGAGATGAAAAGAGCGTTCTGAAGGAATTGATTAAAGGTAAAAGTTGCTTTGAAGCATTAAAACAAATGAAAACACCAATAAAATTCTTCCTAGAAGCTTATCAGTCCTATTTATACAATAAGTATCTTTCAAGAATTGCAGATAAGCTGAGAGGAAGAGAATCCGATAATCCAGTTATAGTGATTCCTTCGGATTTAAAAACTACTGACCAGAGCTTAAAAGAAATAATTTATGAAGAAGGAATAGATGGTTATTCGTTTAATATAAATGATTTAAAAATTAAATTAAATGATTTAAAAAGAAATGCATTCACCATTGTTAGGAATATAAAAGTTGATGACAAAAAAATACTTTTTAGCTTAGAGAGGGGGATGTATGCTACAATACTTTTGAGAGAAATTTCTAGAGGAGATCCTAGAGAGTTCACTTAGGGTGTTAACCTCTTCTTGTCCCTCGGGAATGGTACAATTTCCTTAACGTTATGAATACCAGTTAGCATTACCATAAGTCTTGCAAAACCCATACCAAAACCAGCATGAGGTGGGATACCATAATCAAACCATTTTAGGAAGAATTCGAAATTCTCTGGTTTTAACCCTCTTTTCCTAAGTGCGTCCTCTAATACTTCTCTTTTATGATTTCTAGTACTACCAGAGGCTATTTCAAGCCATTTATATATTAAATCAAAACTTTCACTAACATCTGGATCACTTTCTTTTACTTTAGTATAGAAAGGTCTAGCCATGGTAGGCCAATCTATTACAAAGTACAAATCTTCCTTTATTTCTTGGTTTAGAATCCTCAGTTCCGGAGTACCAATATCGTCACCAAACTTTATATTATATCCCTTACTTTGAAGAATTTCTATTGCATCTCTGTATTTAATTCTTTTAAGAGGAAGCTTAACTTCTGGTAAAGTATAATTTAAAAGTTTTAGTTCGTCCTTACATTCTTCATTCACTTGCTTTACAATATTGTAAATCAATTTCTCTATTAAAGACATGACGTCATTGTAATCGGCAAAAGCCATTTCTACATCCATACTTATAAATTCTGATAAATGGTAAGGAGTGTCTGACTCTTCAGCTCTCCATGCTGGAGCTATTTCAAAAACTTTTTCTATAACACCAGCCATTAACTCCTTATATAACTGCGGGCTTTGTGCAAGAAAAGCTTCCTTACCAAAGTATATAACTGGGAATAATTGTGCACCACCCTCAGTTGCCGCAGCTATGATTTTTGGTGTATATATTTCTATAAAACCTTCTTTATATAACGTTTCTCTAAAAGCTCTTAGGACAACTGATTGAATCTTCAACACAGCTTGCATCTCTGGCCTTCTTAAATCTAACACTCTCTCCCTCAGTCTTGTATCTATATCTGCTTTAACTTTACCACTTACATCTAAAGGCAATGGAGCCTTAGCCTTACTCAATATGATGATCTCATTAGCGTGGATTTCTACACCTCGGGGGGCTCTATTATCGGCCTTTACTACACCTCTAACTTGTATAACACTTTCTTGAGTTAAATCAGAAACTGTTTTAAATGCTTCTTCATTAGACTTATCTACTACTACTTGCCCTAAGCCAGTTTTATCTCTTAAGATAATGAATTTCTTACCACCTAAATCTCTTACATTGTGAACCCAACCAGCGACTATAACGGTCTTTCCATCAAACTCAGGTTTTATATCGGAAATGTAGTATTCTTTGAGCAATTTTACTCCACCCTTATCCTCACAGGTGTTGAATGAATTTTTGATAATACTGTTTCTAACGATGCCTCATCAGCGGGTAAAAACTTCTTTTCATATTTTGACACTCTAACCACATATTGAACCGTACCATCTGGTAACCATACAGTGTTAACTCCTAATACTCTGGCTGGGGTAAGTAATTGGACTGCAGTGGACTTTATACTGTTACTCTTCTCTAGTATTCTTACTTTCATCCCAAGCCTTTCTTGAAGAATCTTAGCTATTTTTATCCATTTTTGATAAGTCATTGAAGGGCCACTAGTTACGATTAATATGAGTAAATTATCTACTTTTAGCGCCTTATGATAAACGGAATCTTTTAACTCCTTAAATTGAGTTTCTTCTAGCTCTAATAAAATCTTCATAACTTCTACTTCAAAATTCTCTACTTCACCCTTATCTATTAAGGATTGACAACGATTGCACAAAAGACCGCTTTTAACACAAATATAGTCTAATGGTATCTTCATCTTATTTCAACTCCGCTTTACAGCAAAAATTTTTTTGAACTGTCAGATATATGACAACTGGGGTTAAAAATGCCACTGACTGATCCAGTAAAGCTACAGATAGTGCAACAAAGAGTATTTCTTAAGAAAGTATGCAGAGAATGTGGGGCATTAAATCCTATTAGGGCTACAAAATGCAGAAGATGTCATAGTAAAAATTTAAGACCTAAAAAGAAGGAAT
Source organism: Sulfolobaceae archaeon RB850M (assembly GCA_037389275.1). GTDB lineage: Archaea > Thermoproteota > Thermoprotei_A > Sulfolobales > Sulfolobaceae > JAPYVG01. Next base: position 348,253 of record JBBHKV010000071.1, on the reverse strand, counting down.
TACCAACTAAGAAAGGCTAAACTTTTATTCCAACCATTTTTAACCTTTCTTCAATACTTTTTGCGTTTTCATCAAATAAGGATATATGGGACTTAAGATAATTCTTATCAATTTCTAATTTCCCATTACCGATCAAATAAACTATTGTTTTTAACTCGTCCTCATCTTCTTCTCTAAACGCATTAGCCTTTAATAATATATAATCCTCTAACCTAACACTTCTAAAATATTCATCACCTAATTTTATTTCAACTGCATTATTTAGTATCTCTTCTGGTACATAAAAATCCTGTATATTCTCATATAAGTCTATCTGTAATTGATCGTCATCAACATTTGCTACTAGCCTTGGGGTATCTATGGGAGTTCTTCCGAAATCCCAACCTTTTTCAAAAGCGAAATCACGTATTTTATCTTCATCTATAAACACACTTATCCCTATAACGAATAAGTCAATATCGCTTTCTGTACCTTTTCTGCCTAAGCTTATATCAACTATCGTATCACCTATTATTACAAAATCTGTTAAGGTCCTAAGCTCTTTTAGTATCTCTCCAACCTTAGAAAAAGGAATCAAGCTCTCACGGAATTAAATGATATTTAACCATTAAATATTTTTTAGGCATTGACGCAAATATTATAATGCCGGGGTGGCCGAGCGGTCAAAGGCGGCGGGCCGCAGAATCTTATGCAGAAACCCGTTAAATCGCGGGTTCGAATCCCGCCCCCGGCTTTTTAAAAAATTTATACTTTAATATTACAATTTATACTGTGAGCCAACCTAAGAGGAAGGAGGAAACGATAGGAAAAGAAATGAAAGGAGATGAGGCATTAGCTTACGAATTAAAAGAACTTGGAATAAAAGAAGTAGTCGTACCGTACACTGTACCTATATTCTTGATAGAGAGATTAAAACAATATGAAGTAAATACTACTATAACTAATTCTGCGAGAGAAGCAATATTACTAGCCGATTCTTATGCTAGAGAGAATAACGATATTGGCGTTGTTATCCAAATCCCCGGCGTTCATATACTAGAAGCAGTAGACATAATAACTCAAGCCTTTATGGACTCAATACCATTATTACTTATTTCTTCTATTAGGTCTTACAGGGATGTAGGCAGAAATAGAATAGAAGAACTTAAAACACCAGACGATTTAATGTCAACTTTATCAGCAATAACTAAATTAAGGGAGAGAATAATTAGCATAGAAGAACTCACAGTAACAGTAGAAAAAGGATACAAAGAAGCTTTAAGTAACAGAAACAGACCAGTTTATATAGAAATAGCAGAAGATTTATTTAAACTCAAAGCTTATCCTTTATCACCGGCCGAACAAAAACCGGAAAAGAGGACTCCAGATAAAACAACAGTTGCAAAAGTAGCTGAGTTGCTTTCAAACTCTAAAAATCCGGTGATAATAGCAGGATATGGAGTTTTAGCAGCTAATGCATATAATGAACTCAAGGAATTAGCAGAATTACTTGATATTCCAGTGATAGCAACTTTTAGAAGTAAAGGTGTAATATCAGCTTCCCATCCCTTATATGCGGGAGAAGGATTAGGATTATTTGCAACTACTGAAGCTTCAAAAATTCTCGATGAAGCTGATGTAGTTCTTGCTTTAGGGTCAAGATTTACTCAACTTACTACCGCGGGTTGGTCAATGAAAATTAAGGGTTACTTAGTACACAATAACATAGATGGTGAGGATATAAGCAAGGTATTTATTGCGCATGTACCAGTAGTAGCAGATTCCGGTTTGTTCCTCAAGGAGTTGCTCACATTACTTAAACAGAAATTTAAAGAGAACATAGACAGAGGGAGCAAAGAAAAAATAAAAACTTATAGAAAAATATACATTTTAAACTCACATGAAGGCCTATGGCCATACGATGTAGTAAGAGTTATTCAACAGATTCAGTTTGAGAAAATATTTATAGATTTAACACCAGCAACTTTAGACTTCGTGAGACTACCAGTAGAAAAACCCTTTACATGGATAACTAGCGAATCCCTCATACAGAGGAGTATAGCAGTAGGAGGAATTATTAGATCAAAGAATCCTAAGACCATCGCTATAACTGATGTTAAAGGAGTTATTGATAACCTGAACGTATTACTACCTCGCATAAGTAAGGGTAAGGGAATATTACTCGTAATGAATGATAATGGGCAATCTACTATTGATACTACAACATCAGATATACCATCAATAGTGCACTCAACAGCTTATTCAGTAGACGTAGATGATATTCTGGAAAGGAAGTTAAATGCAAAGACTGTTATAGGAGTTAGTGATCTTAAATATGCTCTAGATAATTTAGAAGAGAATAAGATCAACGTAATTAATGTTAAACTAGATCCTAATTTCCAATCAATTTTATTTTAAAAATACGCGGGCCCGCCGGGATTTGAACCCGGGACCTACGGGTTACCCCCTCTACCTTATTGCATTAGTTAAGAGCCCGCCGCTCTACCTGGCTGAGCTACGGGCCCAGCAAAAAACAAACATGAAAATAAGTATAAAAAATTGACTATTAGAAACATAATTCAAACTATAATTAGTTATAACCTAAAATGTTTAGGAAATTTCACTCATTTTTTGATGTTAACATTATATATCCTATATATGCTAAATAGCCAAAAACTATTAATATTATGCTGAAATTTATAATTTTTATAAAAATTGACGAAATTTTCACATTAGCTATATCTATCTTAAAATTAAGAAACATAATAGCAAACGAAAGAGAAATAATAAAAAGGGAGACTAAAATCAATAAAAAACCAAGAAGCCTTATTCTACCCTTTGTAACCATAAATTATGTCCCTCACTGCTAACCTTACAACCTCGGCAGACGAATAATTCGGTCTCCATCCCAATTGCTTCAGTTTAGATATGTCAAGCAACATAAACCTAACATCACCAATCCAACCTCTTCCTTCTCCAGCGTCTATGTAAACGTGAACTGGGCTTACTCCCATTTCTTCCTCAACTATTTTCGCAATCTCATCAACAGTTAACCAGTCCTCATTCCCCACGTTAAACACAGAATACCCACTCCTTATATTTCTCTCTATTATTCTGAATGCTGATATTGTATCAGAAATATAAATATAACTTTTCCTTTGCTTACCATTCCCTAATATCTCTAGTTTCTTGGGATTTTTCCTTAATTTTTCTATGAAATCTTTAATAACCCCATGTGTTACTCTCCCACCGGTCACATTCGCAAGCCTAACTGAGACAGTAGGAACTCCATAATTTCTAGAGTAAAATTCCATCATTAACTCTCCGAAAAGTTTAAACAGACCGTAATTAGAAATAGGTTTCAACGTCTCATATTCTGGAGTAGGGATTCTATCTGTCTCCCCGTAAACTGTAGAGGAAGAGGCAAAAATTACTTTCTCCGCATCGAATTTCCTAGCTAATTCAACTACATTTAAAGTTACTAGAACATCTCTCTCGAAATGCTCCCTTACATTAAACATTGAAGTTTTAACATCTGGGTTAGCAGCTAAATGATAAATTATAGAGTTTTTAGGAATCGACAAGTCTTTTAAGTCATCCCTTAAGTCTTTTCTTATATATTTTGCATGACGATTAATATATGACCCGTTTGAAAAATCATCAATAACAATTACTTCTTCTCCTTCATTTACTAGTTCATCTACTAAATGCCCTCCTATATAACCTGCACCACCAGTTATTATATAAACCATGGGGTAATTATTCCACACATATTTAAAAATACGCGGGCCCGCCGGGATTTGAACCCGGGACCTACGGGTCGCTTCTCGCGACCCTCGCGATTAAAAGCCCGCCGCTCTACCTGGCTGAGCTACGGGCCCAGCAAAAAACAAACATGAAAATAAGTATAAAAAATTGACTGTTAAATCACGATTAGCTTTATTTTTATAGCTTCCGTTATTAATTCATAGAAGATTTATATTAAGCTGATCCCTTGTCTTGATTTAAATGGCGAAATTTTCCAAAAATTTCATTTCTTAATTATTTTTAGTTTTAAATATTATTGATAAACTTGTGTTAAAAATTATTTAAAATAAATAATTAATAGTTTTATTAAAATTATAGACCTTATATTACAGAGGAAATTAATTCGGCAATTTTAACGTTCTACGGAAGGCCTTATTAAATTGAATATTTAATTATTTACCTTGTTGTTTATTAATTTCATTTAAAATGAGTTTTATAACTTTATATTTTCCCATTCCGTTTGGTTTACTAACCATAATTAGACCAGCTATACCCGAGGGCGGATGAATCTTATCTGGGTAAAGATCTGGTGATAAACCCAATCTTTTAGCTGTATCAAAAAGCATATTTAGATCAATTCTTTTAGGTAATTTCTTAATTTTCCTACCCTTACTTCTACTATCTGCAGTAAAATAAGCTAACCAAATAGCTATTTTTTCACCTTTATAATCTCTTAAGCTCATCCTTGAAGTAACACCGCATTTACGGTACCGTCTTGGCCCGGTCTCGACGTTACTTTAGCTTTTCCTATTTCTGTTTGGATAATAGAACCTCTTACTATAATTCCTCTCTTAGCATATTCTCTGTTAGCTGGAGTTTCTAACACATTTAATATCTTAACTTTTTTTGCCACTTTGCTTTGAGGGTCATAAACATTTGCATATAATGCATAAGCTACTCTTAACTTTGTATTACCCCCCATTACTCTATCTTTTTTAATAACGTGTTCATTTGAGATTTTTGTCTCTGTAGGTGGTGAACCTAATTCGAACTTCCTCTTGTCTCTGTGCTTACCTTTTAAACCACCGGTTATCTTGCGCAAATCATTACCTTGATAATAACTCATATGAAAAGTGTGTAAAGAAAAGGAATATAAATTTAAGCACCAAAATTTCTTTTCCTTTTTTGATAAGATCTTATAGCTCTCCAAAGGTCTATTTTTCTAAAATCTGGCCAATAAGCCTCAACAAAAAAGAGTTCGGAATATGCAATATGCCATAAAAGGAAATTACTTATTCTGATTTCACCGGAAGATCGTATTACTAAATCTATATCTTCTAGTTCACTATCATATAAGTACTTTCTAAAAGTCTCAACTGTTATATCCTCTACTCTAAGTAGACCCTTTTGATAATCTAGAATCATTTTTCTTGCTGCATCTACGATTTCTTGTCTTCCACCATAACAAATTGCCAGAGTTAATTTTCGTTGATTAAATTCCTCTGTTCTCTTAGACAATTCATAAATGATTTGTCTTACATCCTCTGGTATTTTGTCCAATAGACCTATAGCTCTAACCTTGACCTTATATTTATAAATAATATCCCCAGTAAGGAGTTCTTCTAACCCTAATTTTATATACTTATAAATTGCCGTTAGTTCAACCTCGTTCCTCTTGCTACAGTTTTCCGTAGATAACGCAAAAACTGTTATATTCTTTACACCCATATCGAGGAGCCAGAGCAGAACTTCCCTTAATTTTTTATAGCCGTAATGATACGCATCGTGAACAGATAAACTATTATGCCTAGCCCATCGCCTATTTCCATCTGGGATTATACCTACGTGTTGTGGAAAAGGACCATTTTTAATCTCATTCCATAGCATATATTCATAGAGCTTGTAAGCAGGAAATAGAATAGCTCTCTTTATTTTCTCTTTAAGCATAACTCCTCAATCGCGTTGATATAAGTATTTATCGATATAAATATTTCTTCCAACGAAATCCTTTCCTCATTAGTATGTTCGTATCTGGAATTCCCTGGACCATAAGTTACGATATTATTAGTAATTTTAGCTAAAATATTCATATCACTAGTGCCTTGTTTTCTTAGAATTGTAGGCTTTAATGACTGTTTAATCAAGCCCCTCATTATAGCTCTTACGAGAACATTATTAACATCTACTTTAATAGGCTCAATGTCTTCTGTTATTTCAATCTCACAGTCATTAAACTCCTTTTTTAAAATAGAAAGTAAATCTTGTTTTGAATTTCTAGCTGAATACCTAATATCAAAGTGAATCATTCCCTCTGAGGGTGTAATATTAACATAATTACCGGCATGAAAAATAGTAGGTACAATAGAAGGTGTATCATAATCACTAGGTAACTTACTTATATCTAGAATTTTTCTAGCTAAATTTAATATTAAATTGTCTTTTGAAGATGAAGAATGCTCTGAGACCCCTTTACACCTTATATCAACGTGTAATAATCCCCTATATTCGATTACTATACCCGTAGTATTTGTAGGTTCTCCATTGATTACATAGTCAAAAGAGTAACCACTTCTCACTAGTTCCCTTGCACCAGCACTCTTATTTTCCTCATCTGCCAATGCCCCGAACATGACCTTACACCCTTTCTCATTCAGAATGTGTGTAGCTAAAAGCATAGCTATCAAAGGGCCCTTATCATCTACTGCACCTCTGCCATAAATAACCTCGCCTTCAGCTTTAGGTTCTATAAACCCCGGAACTGTATCAACGTGGGAAGTTAATAGTATTTTTCCTTCACCAAGCAAGTAAGAATTTGAGCTAGTTACGGTTAACTTTAAATTTAAATCCTTAGAAACTTTTTCAAAAAAGTCCAACGCTTTATGTTCTTCTCCAGAAGGAGTATAGATAGATAAAATTTCAAGTAGAAGTTCTTTTGCTTTCCGTTTCAAATAATCCTTTTCTTGCAGCATTTGCAGCTTCCTCCATATCTGATTGAGTAATTAGGTATGGTGCTAAGAATCTAATTACAGTAGACCCAGCTTTTAAAGCTAAGACTCCTATATCTTGCATAACCTTTAGTGCAGTTGCGGGGGGAAATCTAGAGTCAATTCCTATCATTAAGCCTTTACCCCTAATTTCCCTTACCGATTTTAGATCCGCCAGCTTCTCTTTTAAAATCTTCATGAACAACTCTCCTTTTACAGAGGCTTGTTCAGCAACATTATCTTGCCTTAAAACTTTACATGCAGCAGTAACTGCGGCCATCGCCAATGGGTTTCCACCGAAAGTACTTCCGTGATCTCCTTCTTCTAGTTTTTTTGCGATCTCGTCTGGTAAAAATAATGCACTAACCGGAAAACCACCTCCTATTGCTTTACCCGCAGTTAACAAATCTGGCTTTATACCGTAATGTTGGTAAGCCCATATTTTACCTGTTCTTCCAAAACCAGTTTGAACTTCATCAACTATTAGTAATGCACCAACTTTTTCAGTTCTTTCTCTTAATGCCTTCATAAATTCCTCCTTAGCCGGTATAACTCCAGATTCGCCTTGGATTGGTTCTACTATTACTGCTGCAGTATCATCGGCTATTTTGTTAAGATCCTCTATATCATTAAAGTTAAGAAATTCCACTGGAGACATGAGAGGTTCAAAGGGCTCTCTATATCTTTTATTCCAGGTAACTGAAAGAGAACCAGCAGTTCTACCGTGAAATGAATTTTTAAACGCTATTATCTTCTTCCTTCCGGTTATTTTTCTTGCAGTTTTTAAAGCAGCCTCTACAGCTTCTGTCCCACTATTCAGTAAAATTACGTTGTCCATACCATCTGGTTTAATTTTGTCTAATTCATTTAACATCTCGTCTTTAATAGGAGTTGAAAACGAAGTTGATAGAGTCATGATTTCTTGCATCTGTTTAGATAAATATTCAACAATGACAGGATTCTTATGACCTAAGAAGGCAACACCTATTCCAGTATGTAAGTCCAAATATTTTTTTCCGTTAATATCCCAAACGTACTGCCCTTCTCCTCTAACTATTTTTAATCCTCTATCCCCGTAAAGTTGAATGAGTTTCATTTCCTTATCCACTCTGAAATCTTATTAATTAAGTATTGGGATACATTAAAATTATTTACCCTAACAGTATTCTTGTATTCTGGAACGCCGTTAACTTCATTAACGATATATCCTCTTTCAGGGTCTTCAAAGATGTCAATACCTAAGAAAAATCCTCCTAACACATCTTTAACTTTTAGAGCTAGATCCCTTAACTCTTCGCTAATCTTTAACGGTTCTGCTCTAGCGCCTAAAGCAGTATTCGTTTTCCAATTTCTCTCATTAACTCTATAAATACCAACCGGTGCTTCATCGCCAATTACAAATATTCGTATATCTCTATTTGGCTTCTTAACGAACTCTTGAATAAAGTAAGCATATCTGAATTGTGAAGTCGTATATTCTTGGTATTCAAGGAAGTTGTTCAATGAATCCCTATCTATTGCTTTAGCAACCATTCTACCCCAGCTTCCCTCAATTGGTTTAATAACAACTGGGTATCCTACTTTGTCTGCAAGCTCTAGAGCCTTTTCCCTAGAAAAAGCTATAAAAGTCCTCGGTGTTTTTATGTTATGTTTACTTAAAATCGATAGGGTTAGTAATTTGTTCTCACATTTTATTAGTGTTAGATAATCGTTAATCACCTTATAGTTCATATTCTCAAATATTATAGATGTCAATAAAGCTCTTGAATGACTAGTATTTCTCTGAATTATCACATCAGCATCTATTTTATTTATTTCGTTTCCAATCAATGTAAAAAAATCTTTCGTGTAGATTGGTATTATGGTGTGCCCTAACTTTCTAGCTTCTTCAATTAAATTTCTTTCTTCCCACCTAATTAGATCATATGTTACTCCTAAAATCACTCTCCCCAATCCTCTCCTATTTGCTCTGCTAACCTTAATGCAAGTCTACCATTATCACTATATACTTCTAATTGTGCCCCACAGTCATGCTCTATTATTTCGCCTGGTAATGCGTCATCTGGTACATTTACATCGTTTCCACATACTGGGCATTTAAGTGTTACCATTTGGGGTCAAGTTAAAAATAGAGAGTAAAAGGTTGATAAGTTTTTATGAAAATGAATGGTTCGAATTTAGAACCATACTCTTAGTACTATTGTACTGTTAGTACTTATAACGCCTTGTAAACTCCTTATATCATCAATAGTTTTATTAATTGAGGAAATGTTAGTCCCTCTAATTAATGCAAGAATATCATAGTCTCCAGTAGTCTCATAAACTGCTTCAACCCCAGAAATTTTTATTATTTTCTTAGAAATTTCTGGAGTAGGAATTTGAGGATTAGTTTTAACCATTACAATTGCTCTTATTTCGTTTTCCAACTCATAATCAATAGTAAACCTTTTTATAACGCCTATCCTAATTAGCCTTTCAATCCTCTTTCTAATTGCTGCCTCACTCACTTTAAGTTCTTTAGCTATCGAGGTATATGGAGTCCTAGCATTTTTTCTTAATATCTCAAGGATTTTCATGTCGTTTTCATCTATGTCCACCATTTCATTCCACCACCGTACCCCTATCTTTTAAGGCATCCTCTATCGGAGAGGGGGACAGACCAGAGGAAATTATAACTTTTTTCACTCCATTTTCTATTGCCTCTGTTGACATTAATAGTTTTCTGTTCATACCCGTACCTACTTTTTTTGACAACTCCTTTGCCTCTGCAACAGATAACTTCGGAACTACTTTATTGTCAACTAAAACCCCTTCCACGTCAGTTAAAAGTATTAATACATCTGATTTTAACGAGCTAGCTATCGCAAAAGCCATCTGATCACCATCAACGTTTAGAAGTGTACCTTCCTCTTTATCATAAGCTAAAGGTGCTACAATTATAACGTCAAATTGTGATAATAAATTCTTAAATAAGTCAACGTTAACGCTCTTTATTTTACCAGTATAACCGCCATCTATTATCCTTTTTCTATTCCTTTCATCAATTATGATGATCTTCTTTTTTCTTTCTGCGATTATTGCTTCTCCATCAGCACCAGTAATAGCTATCGCTTTCTTATGAGAAGAGATCTTTGCAAGTGCTTGTCTAGATATTAAACTCATTACCATTATGAATACTTCAAGTTCTTCTTTTGTTGTATACCTACTCTTAATCCCTTCGGGTGAGATGACAAATTTCGGTTCAACTCCCAATTTCTTAGAAGTCTCAGTGACTTGATCCCCGCCTCCATGAACAAAAATTACTTTATCGTTAACATTTATAATACTCTTTATAACATTATCAAAATTATTTTTTATAACTCTCCCACCAGCCTTAACTACTATCATTTTTATGCAGGCCTCAAGGGCGGAAATCTAAGACCTAAATCCTCTTCAAATCCTTGAGATACATTAAATGCTTGAACCGCTTGTCCAGCGGCACCTTTTACTAGATTATCTATTGCTGAGAACATTGTAATTCTTAAAATTCTCTTCTCTATAGCAAACCCTATGTCAGCAAAGTTACTACCAATTACATATTTAGGATCTGGATATGGGTGTACATTACCTCTTATGATTCTTATAAATTTACTATTGCGATAAAAGTCTATGACCTTTTTCCAATACTCCATTTCTTCCACTTCAGAATTTAACCAACCGTGAACTGAAGCTAAAGCACCCCTAACGCTACTGACTGCATGAGGGATAAGACTCACTTTAACCTCCTTTTTAGCTAACAAACTTAATTCTTGTTCCGCCTCAGCAGCATGTCTATGGCCATCTGCCTCATATGGTCTTATTGCATTCTGTCTTTCTGGGTGATGACTACCTTCACTCGGCTTTGCACCACCTTCACTACTGGCAACTTTTACATCACTAATTAACCTATAACTATCTAAAACTCCCGAAACCACAAGGGGTGCGGCTGCCAGGACAGTTGCGGTAGCATTACACCCCGGTGAAGCTATTAATTTTGCTCCTTTCAACTCCTCTCTATGAATTTCTGGAATTCCATAAACTGCCTTTTTAAGTAAATCGGGGTAAGGATGCTCATATCCGTACCAAATCTTATATAGATTTGGATCTTTAAGTCTAAAGTCAGCACTCAAATCTACGACTTGCAATCCCATTTCTATCAACTTAGGAACATAATCTAAGGATACTCTGTGCGGTAATGCTAAAAATACTGTATCAGCCTTATCACCTACCTTATCCCATGAGAATTGAGAGAAACTAAAGTTATAAAACCCTTTTAAATTAGGATGCACTAAAGATATTGGTTTTCCAGCGTATTCTCTGGAAGTCACATAGGTAACTTCTACTTTAGGATGCGTCGCTAAAATTCTAAGCAACTCTCCTCCAGTATACCCAGAACCGCCTATTACGGCTACTCTTACCATTCTTATACTTAGATGGAAAATGGATTATTAAATGTTTAAACTGTAAAATCATAACTATGAGTAGCAATAACATTGACGAGTTGAAAAAATTCCTAGAAGATAAAATAAACGAACTAAAGAAAGAATTAGAGTACTATGAATATTTATTAAGTTTATTAGAGACTGAGGGATATAAAGGATTCGTTAAAGGAAATAAGGGAACTGAAGAAATTATTAAAAATAGTAAAGGCGAGATAATAGCACAAATTTTCTTCACTCCGCCTATAATAAAGATAGTCTTTAGGTCAAAAATACAACCCAATAGAGTATATCTTAATGTTATAAACAAACTTTTGGAAAATGAAAAGAATGCAGACAAAATAGAGTATAATCTCTCATTTGATAAAGACGAGTTGAAGGAGATAATAATTGAAAATGTCCAAGACGAAAAATTATATAACAAAATAAAGGCTGGACTAAAACCAGTAATAGAAAGGCTATCCTACTAATACATCTAATTTTATTAACAGAGGCCTTGGATCGTTTATAAACCTTACAAGGGCTTCACCCTTTTTTAGAAAAGTTAACTCGTTAATAATTTCCTCCTCGTTTATGTTCACAAATCTCCTTATTTCAGCCCAGAACTTCTTATCTCCATTATTCATGAACAGAAGTAAACCTATATTACCTAGAAAAATGTCTGCAGACTCTCCTAAGTCTTGAATATTTTGTGTAGCCATTAACAGAGAAATCCCGTAGCCTCTTCCTCTCTTCACTATATCTGTTACTATTGAATAATCAATATTATTCTCTACTCTTAATATAGTCCATGCTTCATCTATTACAATTCCCACTTTCAGTCTATCATCAGCAACATTATATTTATTCAATAACTTAATTAAGACTGAGTACATTATAAATCTCCTTAATTCTTCAGATTTAATTAGAGATAAATCAATAACATTAATACCATCAGATAATTTGCTTAGAATATCATCATACCCGTTATCAAAGATCTTAATATTTTCTATTATTCTTCTAAGATAAAATTTAATGTCCATACTAATGTCATATTGTTCAATCCTATCTTCTATCAGATCCCAACTGGGCTTTTTATAAAGGCTGAGAGTATCTAGTATGGCCTTATACATTATTGATGAGGCATATTTGTCTAATCTAAATGAATTTCTTATTCCACTTTCCAATTGACTTACATATATTTTAGGATTATTTATACTAGAGTTAAGTAAATTAAGACTATAAATTAACGGGTTTAAAAGGTTATAATGCAAGTTATACTTCCTCAACCTAATTTTTATATCATTCTTCACGTCGAAAAATATTATCGGAATGTTTAACGAATACGCCATTTTAAACCCCAACGAAATCAAAAATTCAGTCTTACCTGCCCCCGTGGGACCAATTATCAGCACATGAGGATTAATGGCTTTATTTACGTTCCAGAATATAGCTCTTTTAGTATAAAGCTCTTGACCCAGGTAAACCCCCTTATCTATCAGTTCAAAATCTGGTGATTTAGTCAGAGAAAATATAGTTAAATAAGGTAATTGAGATGGGAAAACAAATTCTCTTTTAAACCTTAACTTATCCTCTAACAATTCCTCTATTTCTTTCTTAGAAGCCATCCTGCTTTTAATGCCTAAACTCTCTAAGCCTTTTTTAATTAAATGTGATATAGCAATAGCTTTCTCTTTATTATCTTCAGAAAGTATTATATAAACATAGAAATAAAAGGGGGCCTCTCCCTCATTTATTCTATTTATCATCTCCTGAACCATTAGCAATTCATTCTTAGCTTTTTCATTTGAGGGGTCAGAATCGACAATTATTTTCAAATTTTGTGCTTTTTTGTATAAATTCTCTAATAATTTACCCTTATCAATAGTCTTCTTCCTAAAGACAATCTCTACGTTTTTAGCAATGTCTAAAACCTTGTGAAAAGATACTGTCTTTATTTTCAAACTTTCTGGACTTAAATCCCTGTAATCAAATGGTATATTATCTATTATTAAAACTGCTTTATATACTTTACCGTCCATTGTAAATACCCCCTCTTCAATTGTAATACCCTCACTATTTCTTTTCTTTGAAGTGAAAATATAATCGAAATTTTTTATATTCTTAATATAATTAATAATAATTGATGGATCCACGAGGATTATAGATATTATGGACAAAATAATAAATATTAAATTTCTAGAAATAATGCCAAGAAAGAGTAAAATAACTGTAACTATCAAAAACTGCTTATTCATGAAAACTGACTTATTAATTAATTAAGAGAGGGGCAAAAGAAACTATTAAAGCTCAATATTTGCATGTATCATTCTCAAATCTTCTTCTTTTTTATTTAGCCTTCTCATTAGCTCGGCTACAATACCATCTAAGAATATTTGCGTTGTGTCCTCAAATAAAGTACCTAAGGGCGCTAATGGTTCTGTAATACCAAGAATTTGCCTAGCGAAATAATCCTCATTAGTAGAATATTTAGTCCTACCGGGGACTTCTACCACGATATCCGCTATCTTAGCCAATGGGCTATCCGGGTAACTGGTTATTGCAACCAATTTTGCTTTAGCCTCTTTTGCAGCTTCAGCGGCGGTCAGAATAAGCCTTGTCCTACCTGAACCAGAAATAGCTATTGCAATATCCTTCTCACCTATTGCTGGAACTATAGTATCTCCTAAAACATAAGCGTTATAACCTAAATGTAAAAGCCTCATCGCAAATGCTCTTCCAACTAATCCACTTCTTCCAGCACCCATTACTAAAATTTTACCATTCTTATTATTATAATATAAATCTACTAAAGCTTCTATCATCTTTTCAACTTGATCAACCTTAATCATTTGAGTTGCCCTAATTATGAACTCAGCTATATCGTACATAGTTTTAATACTAATAGGGGCTTGAAGAAGGGGAGAGGGGGATGATGACAAACTATTTCTCCAGATAGATTATTAGGTATTAGGTTTAAAAATATTATCTCTTACAAAGCCAAAAGTGTTTAAAAATAAAATTATAATATAATCCCAATGTCAAGTAGATGGATACCCAGATGGAAGACCATCGAGATACAAATAGATGATAAGAAAGTAGAAGTATGTTTTGATGAAGTAAGTAAACTTTACGCATGCCCATTATGCACACCTATTTGCAAAAAAGGAGGAATACCAGACTATGGTACTTACTTTTTCTCAGTGGATGACCTAAAAGAACATTTAATAGCTCACGGCACTGCTTACTGGACTAAAAAAATTAAAGTTGAAGAAGAGGAAGAAGAGGAGAAGGTCAAAGTACTTGAAGAAGAGGAAGAAGAAAATGAAGAGTAGTAAAAGAATCGCTATTGTTGGGAATTTCACATTAGACTTGAACGGAACAGAAAAAATAGGAGGGCCCCCTTTATATTCTGGTTTTGCAATATATATGTTAGGAGGAGAAATAGAATTAAGCTCATCTATTTCTAAGAAAGATTTCGGTAAAATACCCAATTTTTTACCTAAAAAAGGAATCAAGATTACGGAAAAAACAACGACATTTAAAATCGAAAATGTAAATGGTAAGAGAAAACTCATATTAAAAGCAAAGTCTGATAAGAAACTAATTTATGAAGGGAATTCTGATGGGATTATACTAAACCCTGTATGCGGAGAAATTGAGTACGTAAGCTACAAAAAACCCATCGCACTAGATGTTCAAGGATTTATACGAAAATGCAACGAGGGAGAGGAAGTTAGCTATAAGCCTTTATACTTAGTAAAAAACACTAACTATCTGATCTTACATGCGAATTACGAAGAGTATATCAATTCTAACGTAACGGTAGAAAATTTAATAGAGTTAGGCTTCAAGGAAGTAATTATATCGTATGACGAAGATGGATTTGAAGTTTACACGAGCAGTGGGAATAGTGTAAAATATAAGCCAGCCAATATAGGAGAGTATAAAATAGGAACTGGAGATGTCTTATTAGCAAGTTACTTCATTTATAGGCTAAACGCTTACCCAATCAGAGAATCCACAATATTAGCTGGTAAGTTCGTGGAATGGTTTAGCACTGAAGGCTATCGTCTACTGTTTGACATAAATTAAAGTTCCTCCATTTCCCTAACCTACCACAGAAGACTATATTACCCCTAGAGGTTTCTAACTTTTCATTCTCTATTAATATTCCGTCAGAAATTATCCTATGCCGAAAAGCTATAATCTCGCTCTTCTCTAAAACTCTCTTCCTCTTTAAATCACTATATATCTTATCCCATGAAGGTATTTTAGTAAATGGCGCTAGAACATAAATGAAATCAAACTCATCCGAAATAAAGCCAATTTTAAGGACGTGAGAGAACGAGAAACCCTTATCACCTACAATAATCACATCCCAGTTCGTCTTCTTTTTGTTAACTACAAATACCCCTTCAACTAGACTAATACTTTTTACATTATCACCGAGCATCTTCCTCGAAATGGTGGAGTAAATTATTTCCGGCCTAATTATCTCTCCGCTTGCTAAAACTATTTTATCATTCTTAATAAAGAATGAGCTTGAAAACTTAATCCTAACCCTTTTTTGCAATGAATCAAAGATATCGTAAAGATTATTAACGTAATAGTACTTGTTACTATCTTTAAAAATTAACCAATCCGGTATTTTATCGACACCTAATTTCTCCCTTAGATATTCTTCCTTTTCATAAACTACATTAAAGTCCAAATCCTTAAAGCTAAACAAGTCACTATGGCATTGATTAGAGAGAATGGGAGGATAGAGAGGTACCTTATAACCTAAAATCTCTTCAAATGCAAATACTCCCCCGACTTTGTTTTGAGACTCAATAACTAAAGAACCAGGGATGTGAGACGCAATGAGAAGCCCAGAAATACCTCCACCTAAAACAACGTTCATATGTCAAATTAAAACTCCAGAGGATAAAATTCTATCCCACTTAACGTTTGGAATAGCAATATCCACCCTCTTACCCCCTTCATCCCCTTTTATAATCTTAATTATTGCACTCTTTATGTCATCAAATGGGGATATGATAATCTTCCTACCTTCATACTCTAACTCTGCGAGGTTATCATAAAGCAAATCGTATTCTAATTCAAACAATATGTTATGCTCCCTTAGGAATTCGATTACATCGTTACTTATGTTTAACTCACTATTTTGTCCAATAATAATCTTAAGCATTCTGATAACATAACTAAGTCATGCAATACTTTTAAACGATAAGAGAAAGTATTATTGAGATGAAATCCTTTTTAGGTTCAACAATTTTGCAAGGAGGAGGGCTAATAGCTTATACGACCAATTACGATGAAGCAAAAAGAATACGAGATAATATGGAAAAAATTTTTAGAGAGTTAACAGTTAGAATACTAGATTTAAGC
The DNA here is from genome assembly GCA_037389275.1 of Sulfolobaceae archaeon RB850M. Classification (GTDB taxonomy): domain Archaea; phylum Thermoproteota; class Thermoprotei_A; order Sulfolobales; family Sulfolobaceae; genus JAPYVG01. The sequence continues at coordinate 331,713 of JBBHKV010000071.1, read as the reverse complement.
AAGATAGAGGAAAGGCTACAAGCTATAAATTTAGACCCAGATATAGCAGATTTTAAAGAAGGATATGCTATTGCGATAGGAATTTAAGATTTGGATAAAAATAATTCTTGGGCCCGTCGTCTAGCCTGGTTAGGACGCCGCCCTCACACGGCGGAGGTCGCGGGTTCAAGTCCCGCCGGGCCCATATTTTACGCTCTACTCTTTTGATAGAATGATACATGAATGGAATGATGATTATTACTACTCATATATAACGTGCTCATTGATACCCGAAGAGAGATTTGTAACCACATCTTCAATCATCTATTCTATTTCCGCTACGGTAAATGTTGTATTTTCTATAGCCAGTGCGATAGTAATTTCGTTAATATCATATTTTTGGTCAATTATAATAGCAGTAATAATAACTATAATATTAGACCTCCTGTATCTCTCATTCTTAACTAGCCTAAAAAAGGGAATTTAATATTGATAAAAGAGGAACTAATAAGTTAACATAAAGATACTAGATTTAAATTAGAGCAAACACCATAGTATTTAAATTAACTGCCAATATCTGGTAAGAATTTACCGTTACTTGATACATAGTTATAATAAACTAAAACTCACTCCTTTTTCTTTTCCTCTTCCTTCTTTTCAGCTTTCTGTGGTTTAATCTTCTGTACTTTTATTTCGAAATAAATTTTCACATCTTCACCTTCACATTGTTTAGATAAAACACCACTCTCCTCCTTTAATTGTGAGCATTTTTCAGCACCTAGCTTTTCAGAAATTTCATCTATGAATTTCCTAGCGTTTATTTTCTTTCTAAAGGTAATATTACTTACTTCTATTGTATGATCTTGTAATTTCCATTCGGGCTTAGTATCTGGTCTTGCTTTACGCTTTGTCATTGGCTTTTTAATGTTTTCATCAAAGTGCTTATCATAAAATCTGTAATATAGTAAGTCCTTGAGTTTTTCTTCATTAATTTTCGCATCTTTTTTAGTAAATTCTACCTTAACAGTCATCAGGTACTTTACACTTTTCATACGTAAAAGGAATATTGAGCAGAATTTAAAATTGACTAAGAGAAAACAACTGGATTTTCGAGTGTTGATATGCCTTCTTCTTTTGCCAACAATTCTCTTACGTTTTTAGGTAAACTAAACATAGACTTATGCGTTATTTCATCATAGTACTTTAAAACTCCTTTAACCCTACTTAGCCTCTCAGAAACGTTTACATTTTTTACATTTATCTTATCAGAACAGAAGAAGAATCCCCAGATAGTATCGAAGGATGGAACGAAAGAAAGTCCTACAGAAACATAATTAAACACTTGCCTTAATGTTTTATATATTATTGAAAATGAGTGAGGAGATTGATAAGGAGAAGTACCTTGAGTTACTAAAATATCTTTTACTAACTTTTTAACTTCCTTGTAAAACTCAATTGTATATAGATTCCTTGACGCAGAAGTTTCATGTGGATCAGTGAGATCTAATATTACCACATCAAATTGTTCCCCCTTATATTTTTTCACGAACTCAAAGCCGTCTTCAAAAACAAGCTTAACCTTAGGATTATCAAAGGAACCTTGATGCCACTCAGATAGATACTTCTTAACCAGTTCAATAACGTTTTTGTCAATATCTACTGCAACAACTTCATCTACATCATATTTTAAAACTTCTCTTATTGAAGCACCCTCACCAGCACCAATAATTAAAACTCTTTTGGGATTTTCAGCTGAAATCATTGCAGGATGTATAAGAGATTCATGATAAATGAACTCATCATATTGAGCCGATTGTATTAAGCCGTCTATTACCAGAATTTTACCATATGTATATGAGTCTAAAATAACTACTTCTTGTTTGCCAGGGGTTCTGTATATTACATTTTTTATTGCATGAGAGTGAAAGGTATTATCATCTTGTATGTCAAAATACCATAGGAAATCCATAAAAATCACCTAACGCCGGGGGCGGGATTTGAACCCGCGCGGGGGAGACCCCCACTGGCTCTCCAGGCCAGCCCCTTAGTCCGCTCGGGCACCCCGGCAATATAAAAATACACAAAATGACTATTTAAAATAAATCATATTAATCTAATCTCAATATATACGTCATCTGGGACTCTAACTCTCATTAATTGTCTCATAACTCTTTCATCTGCTGCTATATCAATTATCCTTTTATGAATTTTCATCTCCCAGTGTTCCCACTTCTTCTTACCCTCTCCGTGTGGCAATTTCATTACCGGAACTTCCATTCTGGACGTCGGTAAAGGTATTGGGCCGTTTATCTGAATTCCAGTTTTCTGTGCCATACTTTTTATTTGGTTTATTACAAAGTTTAAATTATCGATATTTGTACTCCATAATTTAATCCTAACTTTAGTTGGCATAAAAATCACTCAAATAAAGTAAAAATTTACTTAATCTCTACCTTTTTAGGTTTTACATCAATTACTACTCCTACCCCCACTGTTTTACCCATATCTCTCATTGCAAATCTTCCTAATGCTGGGAAGTCTCTAAATTTCTCTGCAACTAGTTCTTTAATCGGTTTAAACTTAACTATCGCAGCATCACCAGCTTTTAAGAACTGCGGGTTCTTCTCAGTTTCCTTACCAGTCTTAGGATCTAATTTTGAAACTAATTCAGTAATTCTGCACGCAACACTAGCTGTATGTATGTGAACTACTGGAGTATATCCAGCACCAATTGAAGTGGGGTGCCATATCACTATTATTTGCGCAGTAAACTCATCTGCAACTGTTGGCGGGTTCTGTACACTACCGGCCACATCACCTCTCTTTATATCCTTCTTTTCAACGCCTCTAACGTTAAATCCGATGTTATCACCCGGTTCAGCTTTTTCAATCTTAGTATGATGAGTTTCAATAGATCTGACTTCACCTATCTTACCAACTGGCATAAATGCTACTTTATCACCTACTTTTAATACACCACTCTCAACTCTTCCTACTGGGACTACACCAACTCCAGAGATTGAGTAAACTTCTTGTATTGGTATTCTTAATGGTTTATCAACTGGTTTTGGTGGTAATTCAAATGAATCAAGTAATTCCTCAAGAGTAGGACCGTTATACCATCCCATGTGCTCAGACTTATGAGTTATGTTTTCTCCAGAAGGTGCTACTACTGGTACAAACTTAACTTTACTCATATCAAATCCGAAACTTTTCATGAACTTTGTCATGGTGTCAACAATTTCTTTATACCTTTTCTCGTCATATGGAGGCTCTGTTAAGTCCATCTTGTTTACTGCTACAATGATCTGGTTAATCCCCATAGTCTTTGCCAATATTACGTGTTCTCTAGTCTGTCCTTCAGCACTCATCCCAGCCTCAAATTCACCTTTCTTTGCAGAGACTACTAAAATTGCTGCATCAGCTTGACTAGCTCCAGTTATCATGTTTTTAACGAAGTCCCTATGTCCTGGTGCGTCAATTACTGTAAAGAAGTACTTCTTTGTTTCAAATCTCATGAAGGTCAGATTGATTGTTACACCTCTCTCCCTTTCCTCCTTTAGTCTATCTAATAAGAATGCGTACTTCTCTGATTCCTTACCTAACTTCTTAGCAGCCTCTTCTGCCTCCTTAACTGTTTTTTCGTCTATGAATCCTCTATCCATCAATAGTCTTCCTATTAACGTGCTTTTGCCATGGTCTACATGTCCTATTACGATCAGATTAAGGTGGGGCTTTTGTGACATGCGTTCAACCTCTTACACATTAATACCAGTGTAAACATTAAAAGTTTAGCTATAAGTTTATCTTGAGCTTAATGCAATTCTCTCTATCTCTTCTTTCTTTCTTATAGCAAAGCTCTTAGGGTCGTTATTTGCAGCGGCAATTATCTCTTCAGCTAGAGCCTCTTCTATCGGTTTGGGATTATTAAATGAAGAATCCTTAGCCCCTAAAACTATATGCCTTAAAGCTAAGTCTACTCTTCTCTGAGGAGAAACGTCTACTGCAACATAATATACTATACCACCGTACATTATCCTAGTAACTTCTTCTCTTGGTGCCGCATTTTCAATTGCTCTAACTAGAACTTGAATTGGATTCTGACCGGTCTTAAGTGCTACAATATCAAACGCTGTTTTTACTATATTATAAGCAAGCATCTTCTTTCCTTTATTTCTCCCTGGACGCATAATATTATTTATTAATCTTTCCACTATTGGTACTTTGGCTTTGCCAAATCTTCTATGTTCATGCCTTCCTCCAGTATGAGGTAAATATACTGGCATTAAGGATATATATTTCTTTAGACTGGGATCTCTAATTTCCACATTAGTATCCCACTTTCCGAACACTTTTATATCTAAATTTGATATTTCTGTAGCTTCCATTCTTTCACTCTCCTTTTTATAAGGACTTTTCCCTTAAATGTGTTTATGAAGGGTTTAATAGAGTTTGTGTAATAAATATTTATAATGCAAAGCAATACTGACGAGAACTTAATTAGGGTAAAAAAAGTCGAAGCCTTCTTTTATCCAGTTCACGGTATTCCTACAATGGTACTCTACTTAGAAGATGATAGAGAATTTAAAATGTTTCAAATTCCTCCAGAAATAGTTATCCTAGTTAATAAAATCCAGGGGAAAAATGACTATGAGCAATTCATGGGTAATGATAGAAGAGAAAGTGTATATGATGTATTATATGATATTCTGACATTTTCTAGTGATATAAAGGAGAATTTAAAGAATATGGTTAACAGAGTCATCATAGACGATATTATAAAAGAATACGGAGTTTATGTTGCAACAGTTGAATTTAAATTTGATGGAATAATAATAGAAAAGAAATTAATTCCTAGTCATGCTGTTTTATTAGCTCTTTTATGTGATAAACCGATCTATGTTAAGAAGGAACTCGTAGAAGAACAAGAAAAGGAAGAAAGAAGAGGAGGAGAGGATTTATAAAGATAATTTTTTGTTTACTTACCTTACTGGCTTTTGCTTCTTACCTTTGTATAGAGCATCTAACGAAACACCATTTACCATAATTACCTTGTACCTAACACCCGGTAAATCACCCATAGACCTACCTAAAGTACCTCCTATTCCGGCAATTACTACTTCATCGTGCTCATCAATAAAGTTAACACCACCGTCTCCAGGAACGAAAGCTGTTACTATCCTACCATTTTTAACTAATTGTACCCTTACTGCTTTCCTAACAGCTGAATTCGGTTGTCTTGATTCTATACCAACTTTTTCAAGTACTATACCTCTAGCCATCGGTGCACCTTCTAACGGATCAAACTTCTCTTTTAGTCTTAGCATTCTCCTCTTGAATGATCTTTGATGCCATCTAAACTTAAGCCTTTTTAATTTTAACTTCCTAGCAGCAAATAATCCCTTCGGAGATTTACTACCGGCCACACTTATTCACCTCACACAATGACAACTGAATCAATATCCATATACCTTTTTAATATTAACTTTGCCCTATCTACGTTTCTTCCGTTCTTACCAATAGCTAAACCTTTATCTTGCGGTTCAACAGAAATATATACAGTTTTCTTTGAGTTAGACTGTACAACTTTTATACTCTTTACTCTAGCAGGAGCCATTAAATTCTTTACTAGATCCTCAAGATTATCACTATAAGCTACAAGTTCCACGGTCCTCCCTAATAATTTCTCTAGCTTTTTAACGTTACTCCCACTCTTACCTATTGCAATACCCATAAATTCTGGGCTGATAAGGAATATTATTCTATTATTTTTCTCATCTATAACGCAGTCCTTAGCTGTTACTCTAGTAATATCCTGAAAAAGTGACATAAATCTTAATTCGTCAGAAGTAAGTTTAATTTCCGGCAACTAATTGCTCACCTCTTCTCTTTAGCCAATTCAAGTATTTTAGATTCCCCCTCATCCAATATGCCTATGGTAGAAACCATAAAAGGTTTTCCACACAAAGTTCCTAAATCATATCCGCTACCGCTATATTCATAAATTGGGATGTTATCAAATTTTGCATATGCCTTCAGATCCTCTTTTAAATCTTCTCTGAGCGTTGAAGCCGTTATAATTCCTTTTATCTTACCTACCTTAAGCATCTTTAATGTTCTCCTAGTGCCTAAAACTACCTTTCCAGTCTTAAGTAAAACTTTTAATTCACCTTCAAACGTTGAACCTTCTGACACTTTTTATCACCTCACATTAGGTTTCATGGTGAGCTCAACAATGCCTGTTCCCAATCTAATGGGTTGTCCGATAATAATGTTTTCCACCACTCCTTTAAATTCTTCTATCTCTCCTCTAGCTGCAGCATCTAATAAATGTTTAACTGTCACTTCAAACGCAGCCCTAGCCAAAATACTGCTCTTCTCACCCGTAACACCATGTCTACCTATCTGTCTTATAATACCAGTTTTAGTCATCATATCAGCTACTAAAACTATATGTCTGATATCAACGTCCAAACCTTGCTCATCTAATACTCTCTTTATTTCCCTTATTATTAATTCTCTAGCAGCTTCGATACCAAATACCTCTGCGACTTCATGAATATTATTTGTCTGAATCTTAGAAATATCAATCCCCTTAACGCCTAAAATTCCCTCTATGTTGGAACCATCGGTAATTATAACATATTCGTCACCTTTCTTTTGAACTATAGCTCTTTTTATGCCTTTCACTCCCTTAATTTTAGTATTCAATATCTTTTCCCTCATTTTAAATAATCCCATAATACTATCAACGTTCTCGAAGTAAATCGTAAAGGTATATTCATCGACATCTTCAATCCTAATGCTTCCTATTTTAAGCTTCGAAATAACTTTTTTCACATCATCTACTGTGACTCCTTTATCTTTTAGCATATCCTCATCTAATTGTAAAGTTATTGACATTGACGAAATATCTATACTAACAGAAGCCACAACATTCTCTATTTTTGTATACTCAATTTTTCTTGCTATTTCTAATGCTTTTTCTTTGTCTTTTTTGTATTCGTCTGTGAGATACAAAGTCATCATTGGTGTAGAGGGAGTTTTCCTAGCATCAACGATCTCTATAAGCCTTGGCAAACCTAATGTAACGTTCAACTCTCTAATTCCAGCAAAGTGGAATGTCCTTAACGTCATTTGTGTTCCAGGTTCTCCTATAGACTGAGCAGCTACTATCCCTACAGCTTCCCCAGGCTCAATCAGTGATCCTTCGTAATCTTTAATTGTAAGCTCTATTATTCTATCTATTTCCTCCTCTGTCACATCTATGTCAATGGAAAGTATTGCATTTCTTAAATCCTCTATTATTTTATCGGGAAGTTTAGCTTTTACTTCTTCCAATCTTTTATTTAAATATTCTTTTAATTGATCAGATAACATAACCTCACCTCTTCCAACCTATTACTCTTTCAATTTCTCTGTTAATATCAACACTTTTCCCATGAGCACTATACATTGGATGTACTAAATCATCTCCGTATGCGAACTCAACTATTTCACCATATAATGTCCTTACTGTACCATCGTATTCAATTCTTAAATCTGAAAGAGCATTAATTAAACGCCTTTGCATATAACCGCTTTGTGAAGTCTTAACCGCAGTATCAACTAGTCCTTCCCTACCACCAGCAGCGTGGAAGAACAATTCAATTGGTGATAATCCTCTTGTGAACGAATTATGTACAAATCCCCTAGAATCTGGAGATTTATCCCCTGGTTTAAAGTGAGGTAATGTTCTATTCATATATCCCCTCTTTATTCTCTCTCCTCTTACTGACTGTTGCCCTAACATCGCTGTCATCTGAGTAATATTTAGCTCACTTCCTCTAGCACCAGTAATTGCCATTATATATGCATTATTAAACGGATCTAAGTACTTAGTAGCAATATCTCCGGCATCTTTTCTAAGTTTATCTAAAGTATCTAAAATGTAGTCCTCTAGGCTTTCCTCTAGCGTTCTCCCTGGAATAGGCTCTAGTTTACCTTCATTAAATTGCGCTATAAGTTCATTTACTTTAGTGTACCCATTAGCTATGATTTGATCTATCTCCTTTAAAGCAACCTCGGGTATTGTCACATCATCAAGCGTCATTGTAAATCCTCTTATTTCTACATACCTAATAAACATCTTGAACATATTATCCAATATCCATTTACCATATTCTGTTCCATATTCTTTAATTAGCCAATGTAAAACGCTCTCTGGCTGTTGGTTTCCTATACTCTTTTTATCTAATACTCCTTCAAGTAAAATACCATTTTTTATAACTATGAATGAATCATGAGGACAAACCTCATTCTTACATTGTCTAGGTCCTTTTGAAATATTAGCTTGACCATGGAAGTTAAAGTCCTTCGGTAAGAATAGGCTTACGACTTGTTTACCAGTATAATATTCCTTAGGAGCTAAAATTGCTGGTTCCCCTAACTCACCAGCAAAGTCAGTAACGCCCAAAATCGTAGTTACCTCTTCTTTAGTCAATAATGTAGTTTTTACAGTGAGTAAATAAGCGCCACTTATATAATCTTGTGCACCACCCATAATTGGCCCTCCATATCTTGGCGTTATTATGTTTTTATGAACTAGCATAATTTCCTCAGCCTCAGCAATAGCCTCCTCGGATTGTGGAACGTGAAGATTCATTTCATCTCCGTCAAAGTCTGCATTATATGGCGGGCAGACTAGTAAGTTGAGCCTAAAAGTTCTTCCAGGGAGGACTTTAACCTTATGTGCCATCATAGAGATTCTGTGCAACGATGGTTGTCTGTTAAATAGCACTATATCACCATCTATAAGATGCCTTTCTACAATATAGCCAGGGGTTAAGCTTGCCGCTAATTCTTTCCTATCTTTAACATATCTTAGGTCGATTCTCTTACCATCTGGTCTAATAACGTAATTACTACCGGGCCACTTATCTGGGCCATTAATTACGTATTGTCTCATTCTCTCAATATTCATCTTAGTTACTTTCTCTGGAACTGTAAGTATTTTCGCAATCGCTTGCGGAACACCAACTTCATCGATACTTATGTTAGGATCTGGAGAGATTACGGTCCTAGAAGAGAAGTCAACCCTCTTACCAGATAAGTTGCCTCTGAACCTACCCTCCTTACCCTTAAGTCTTTGGGCTAAAGTCCTTAAGGGCCTGCCAGATCTGTGTTTTGCGGGCGGTAATCCAGGAATTTCATTATCAAAATACGTTGAAACGTGATATTGGAGTAAGTCCCATAAGTCTTCTACAATTAATTCTGGTGCACCGGCTTCAATACTCTCTTTCAATCTCTCATTAATTCTTATAATATCTACCAATTTGTGTGTTAAGTCGTCTTCAGCCCTAATACCACTTTCAATTGTTATTGAGGGTCTAATTGTTATCGGGGGGACTGGTAATACTGTTAGCACCATCCATTCTGGTCTAGAAGTTTTAGGATCATATCCTAATAATTCTACGTCACTATCTGGTATTCTTTCTAGTCTCTCTCTAATTTCTGAGGGTGTAAGTCTTACAATCGAATCTTTTCTTTCTTCGTTAAAGTTGTAGGGCTTATCTAATTTTATCTTATATTGCTTCTCACCACAATGGGGGCACACCATGTTTTTAATTGCAACTTTCTTTATATAATCAATAAGTCTTCTCGTTGCAGAAGGCCATCTGTTTCTTATTGCATAATAGATCCTTTTATATCTTTCTAATTCTTCCTCTTTTATTTTAATTCTACCACATCTCCTACAAGTGACCCTTAAGAAATCATAAATATGCTTAACATAACCTACGTGAATTACTGGTCTTACTAATTCAATATGACCAAAATGCCCTGGACAAGATGCTAAGGTATTACCACAGACTGGGCACTTTTGTCCCGGTTCTATGACACCTAATCTTGGATCCATTACACCGCCTTCAATAGGAGTGCCGTCTTCATCATAGACTTCTGATGTAATTATTGCAGTAACTGACATCTGCCTTATTTCAGTTGGAGATAAGATACCAAACTTTATTCCTTTTATTATTTTTTCACTCATTTGACTCACCTCCTAAAGATATTTTATCACCTAGAATTATCCTTGGAGAAATTACCATACTCATTAACTCTTGAATTAAGAGTTTAAATGCGTAAGATACTGTGACAGGGTATAAAGTTGCCTTATCCCCATGAATGGGACAGACGTACCTATTCTTATTCCTATCATACCACCCTATATAACCGCACTGATCACAAACATAAATTGTAGCCTTATCCGAATTATCTAATAACCTATCTTTAATCAACATTGCAGTACCAAAACCGATTAAACAGTCTCTCTCCATTTCTCCGAACCTTAATCCACCTTCTCTTGCCCTACCTTCTGTTGGTTGTCTAGTTAATATTTGTACTGGTCCCCTGGCCCTAGCATGCATTTTGTCCGCAACCATATGGTGTAGTTTCTGGTAATAAACTATTCCAAACATTATTCTATTCTTTAATTTTTGCCCGGTTCTACCGTCGTAAACTACTTCTGTACCGTCCGGTAAATAACCTAATTTAAGTAACCCTTCTTTTATTTCTTCAATACTTGTGGACTTTATGAAGGGAGTAGCATCTACGGATTTACCAGATAGTGCCGCATGTTTACCTGCTAAAGCTTCCATTATTTGCCCGATGGTCATTCTTGAAGGCAGTGCATGAGGATTTAGTATGATATCTGGTACAACCCCTTTCACTGTATACGGCATATCGGCTTGACTAATTAACATCCCTACTACTCCTTTCTGCCCGTGCCTGGTAGCAAATTTATCTCCTATTTCTGGTATTCTTAAATCTCTTACCCTTACTTTTACGAGCTTATTACCTTCAGCTGTTTCAGTTACTAGAACTAAATCTACAATTCCCATTTCTCCATGCCTAGTTACAACTGAAGTATCCCTCTTAGCCTGCTCTGGAGCTAACTCTTTAAATTCTTGTAAGAATCTAGGTGGACTTACCTTTCCTATTAATACATCTCCTCCTTTAACTTCGACTTCTGGAGGAACTATGCCATTATCCTCTAATAATCTATAATACTCCTTACCCTTATAGCCCTTTGTACCAGCCTCTGGAACCATTATTTTATCCTCCTGGCCTCCAGGATACTTAACTTCTTCAGTAGAGTAAAGCCTAAAGAACGTAGACCTATACATTCCTCTTTCTACGGATGATTTGTTCATTATTATAGCATCTTCCATATTATAGCCTGTGAAAGACATTATCGCTAATATGGCGTTATTTCCAGCTGGTCTGTCATTATACCCGATCACATTTAACATCCTAGTCTGTACAAGTGGCTTTTGTGGGTAATGTAATAAGTGCGCTCTTGTATCAGTCCTTATCTGGTAATTAGCTGCATATAAGCCTAAAGCCTGTTTTGCCATTGCGGACTGATAAGTATTTCTCGGTGACTGATTGTGCTCAGAATATGGAATTATTGATGCAGTTATTCCCATTATTGCTGGAGGCCAAATCTCTAAATGTGTATGCTCTACTGTTAAATCCTCTGGGTTTAAAGCTACATAAGTGTTTTCCTCCTCTTCCGCGTCTAGAAACTCAATTTTACCTTGTTTTACTAAGTCATCAAAAGTAATCTCGCCCCTTCTAATTTTTTCCACATCCTCCTCAGTGACTAATGGTTTACCATCCTTAACTATTATTAGGGGTCTCCTAACTCTACCAGCATCACAATTAATATGAACTTCATTAATATAATCGGTTACGATATGAGCGACATTTACCTCATCACTTATCTTTCCTTCCCTTCTTAGCTGTCTTATTTTTTCTGCAAGCTCTTTACCATCTGGGTAATAGCCCAAGAAACTGCCATTCAAATAAACCTTACTCCAATTAAGGTACTTACTAGTATCTTCTCCTTCTTCGGTTATTTTCCTAATCGCTTCGTCTATCGGAATTACACCTAGATCATAAATCACCTTCTCTACAGCCTTCTCGTTAACACCTACTGACACCTGGGCCATTAGAGCTAAGTTTTTAACTAGTCCACTATTAGGCCCTTCTGGCGTCTCAAAGGGACACATCCTACCCCACTGAGTTCCATGTAAATCTCTAGCTTCAAAGTTAGGCTGACCTCTAGCTAAAGAGGACACTACCCTCCTTAAGTGACTGAGCATTGATAACCAATTAGTTCTATCAAGAAGTTGACTTACACCAGTTCTTCCCCCAACCCAATTACCTGTGGCTAGAGCATGCCTAATCCTCTCGGTAATTATATCAGCTCTAACTAATGCTGATAAGGATAATCTCCTACCCCTAACTTTGGATTTCTCTAATTGATACACTAGGTCTTTAGTGAAAGCCTTAAAAGCCACTCTAAAGAGGCTTGTAAATAAGTCTCCAGCTAACCTAACCCTCTTATTAGCATAATGGTCTTTATCATCTGGTTCTCTTCTTCCTAAATAAAGCTCTAGTAGTTTATTTACTGCACTGGCAAGATAATAGCCTTTCTTTTTCCTATCTTCTGGAGATGTTCCTAAATGGGGTAAGAAATATTTGTCTACTATTTGTTCAGCCTTTTGAATTCTATTTTCCCTTTTTTGCCCTATGGCAACCCTATTTCCTATAAAATCTAAAGCATCTTCTACAGTCGCTATTGAACTGGCTTGTTCAAGTGAAGGTAATAGCTCGTTCTGAATCTGCGGATCTAATGATACCGCATAAACGATGTCTTGATCTCTTGTAAAACCTAGTGCTCTCATCATTATTACGAACGGGATCCTACCTGGGACTGTGGCAAAAGATACTTGAATAGTACTATCTTTTAACCTTTCAATAACCACTTGAACTCTATAACCAGCGGCTGAAGAAGTGACTTTAGCAACATGAGTTACATTTGAACCACTTTTACCGTAATCTACTAGAACTCTATTAGTAGCTAAATCCTCTTGTGCCACTAAGACCTTCTCAGTACCATTTACAATAAAATATCCGCCTGGGTCTTTTGGATCCTCTCCTATTGCTATAAGTTCTTCTGCAGACATCGATGCAGTGGGATCTGCTATTGATTTTAACATTATAGGTAAGTCACCAATGTAAACTTCTACTGGTTCTCCTTCTATGTTGTTTTCAACAGGGATCATGGTTAGGTAAAGTGGTGCAGCATATGTTAAGTTCCTTAATCTAGCTTCCATTGGAGCAATTTCCCTTATTGGCCCTCTATCTGTCTCTCTAACTCCAGGTTTATCGTAACGTATTTTCCCTAATTTAATTTTTAACCCAGGGATTTCAGTCGATATTTCTCCTTGCTCATCTATTACTTGTTGTAATTTATTCCTTAAGAAGTCATTAAACGAATCTAAGTGCTGTCTTACTAACCCCCTTACCTTAAAGAACGACTCAGCGATTGTCCATCTATCTTCAACACTTAAAGACACTAAGGCTCACCCACTTATAACATACCTATAGCTTACTGTTTGCCCAGTAAATGGGCTATTCCTTGTAATTCTTATGATATCACCGGGTTTAGCACCAATAGCCTTAGCCATAGGATCAGAAGCTTTAATCCAAGGTAACTGTTCTGGTTTAACCCCCAGTTCTTTAAGCAATTTATATGCTTCCTCCAATGGCACAATCTCGTGCTTAGGAATTAGCCCATACTGGGTAATGTCAACTTTCTTTTTAGAGGAAGAACGCATAAAAATTCACCATCCTTGTATTGTGTAAATAAAAAGTACTACTCACTTTATAAAACTTTATGTTAATGACGCCAACTGCCTTCTCGCGTTCTCTATCATAGTCTTTGCTGATTGATATAACTCATCATAACTTAACTTAACTCTTGCAATGCCTTGCTGTATAGCCTTTATACCTACTGCAGCTGCTACTCTAGGATAAACTTCCCACTCTGTCATTTTAGGAATTATATAATTTTCGTTAGCTCCCTTTTCTCTTACAAAAGCTGCCAACTCTCTTGCAGCTTCAATAACCATCTCATCAGTAATGGTCTTAGCCCTTACATCAAGAGATCCTCTGAATACTGCTGGAAAGATAAGAGAGTTATTGACTTGATTAGGTAAATCGCTTCTACCCGTTGCAACTATCTTAGCCCCAGCTTTCTTAGCCTCATCAGGCCAAATTTCTGGGGTGGGATTGGCTAAAGCGAACACTATTGGATCCTTATTCATAGACTTTATCCATTCTGGTTTTATTACTCCTGGGCCGGGTCTGGAAGCTGCTATTAGAATATCCGCACCTTTGAATGCTTCCTCTACGGTTGTTACGTTATCCTTATTAGTTTTTACTAGTAGTTCATATTTCCATGGGTTTTCTAATTTAATCTCGTCCTCGTCGCTCCTCCCCTTATATAAAGGACCTCTGCTATCAATAATTATCATATTTTTATATGGAATACCGTACTTATCCAGTAATCTTGCAGTAGCTATATTTGCGGCACCAGCACCGAAAAGCACAACCTTAACGTTTCTGGGATCTTTACCAGTAAGCTCGAGAGAAATTATGAGCCCAGCTAACGTGGCACCAGCAGTACCTTGCTGATCGTCATGCCAAATAGGAATTTCTAACATTTCCCTCAGTTTATCCAAAATATAAAAACATTTTGGAGATTCTATGTCTTCCAAGTTTATTCCTCCAAATGATGGCTCAAGAAGTTTCACTGTTTCTATTATTTTATCTGGATCTTTTGTCCCTAAAGTTATTGGTATTGCATCAACTCCACCTAAAAACTTAAAAAGCAGCGCTTTTCCCTCCATTACTGGCATTGCCGCCTCCGGACCTATATCCCCGAGGCCTAGCACTCTTGTACCGTCAGTGACTATTGCTATAGCGTTCCATCTATAAGTGTAATGAAATGATAACTCTTTATTTTTAGCAATTTCCCTAGATACTGCGGCAACACCAGGGGTATAAAGTATAGCAAAGTCTTCTAATGATTTTATTGGAACTTTAGGTAAAATCTGAATTTTACCTTTATATTTCGATGAAACTTCTATAGCTTTTTTGTCGAGCTCACTCAAACTAATAGCACCAGTATCTTAATTTTTGATAAGATTAAATTTTTTCAAGATCGTCCACCGCTACCTTAATTAAGCATAATAAAGATAATGTGATTTAGGTGAATGAGTACGACACAGCAATTAGAGAAAAAGAAGTTAAGACAGCCTATAGTAGTAGTGCTAGGACATGTAGATCACGGAAAAACTACATTACTTGATAAAATAAGAGGAACCGCAGTAGTGAAAAAAGAGCCCGGGGAAATGACACAAGAAGTTGGTGCAAGCTTTGTACCAACAAGCGTTATTGAAAAACTTTCAGAACCTTTAAAGAAATTATTTCCTATAAAACTAGAAATTCCAGGCTTATTGTTCATAGATACGCCCGGCCATGAACTTTTTAGTAACTTAAGAAAAAGAGGAGGAAGTGTTGCGGATATTGCCATATTAGTAGTAGATATAACTGAAGGCTTTCAAAAACAAACAGTGGAATCTATAGAAATACTCAAAAGTAGAAAAGTCCCGTTCTTAGTTGCGGCAAATAAAATTGATAAAATATCTGGTTGGAAAGCCCAACAAACTTATTCATTCTTAGAAAGTATAAAGTATCAAAAACAAGAAGTTCTAGCATATTTAGATAGTTTAGTATATAACCTAGTCGGGCAATTGGCAGAACAAGGTTTTAACTCAGAGAGATTTGATAGAATAAAAGACTTCACTCGAACAGTAGCAATAGTACCAGTATCTGCTAAAACTGGTGAAGGGATAGCTGAACTATTAGCATTATTAGCCGGTTTAACACAGAATTATATGAAAAACAAACTAAGATTTGCCGAGGGACCCGCAAAAGGCGTAGTGTTAGAAGTTAAGGAACTACCAGGTTTAGGGCATACAATAGATGTAATCATATATGATGGTGTATTAAAGAAAAACGACACGATAGTCCTAGGCGGATTAAATGGAGTTATAATAACTAAAGTTAGGTCAATCCTTGTACCTAAACCGTTGCAAGATATAAAATTAGCTAAAACCGACTTAATGCCTATCGACGAAGTTTATGCAGCTGCTGGAGTTAAAATATACGCACCGAACCTAGAGGACGCACTAGCTGGCTCACCAATATTTGTTGCAGAGAATGAAAACCAAATTGAAGAGTATAAAAAGATAATTCAAGAAGAGATTTCTAGCGTAAAATATTATAACGCTAATATTGCTGGAATCGTAGTTAAAGCCGATAGCTTGGGAAGTTTAGAAGCAATAGTCAATGCATTACAGCAGAAAAAAATACCTATAAGACTCGCAGATATAGGGCCAATAACTAAACGTGATATAACTGAAGCTGAATTAACCCTTCAAGAAGCTAAGGAATACGGGATAATAGCAGCATTTAGGGTAAAGCCTTTACCTGGTATAGAAATACCAAGTAAGATTAAATTAATTTATGACGAAATAATTTATCAGCTTATTGATAACATAGAAAAGTATATAAATGAAGTGAGAGAAAGTGAGAAGAGAAGAACGTTAGAAAGCTTAGTTTTACCTGCTAAAATAAAGATCTTACCAGGTTATGTCTTTAGAAGAAGTGACCCAGCAATAGTAGGAATAGAAGTAGTAGGAGGAATATTAAAGTCTAAATCTCCATTAATAAAGAAAGATGGTAAAAGAGTGGGAGAAGTACTTCAAATTCAAGATAACAAGAAAAGTATAGATAAAGCCACTAAGGGAATGGAAGTCGCTATTTCAATAAAAGGAAATGTAATGGTTGGCAGGCAAATTGATGAAGGGGACATCTTATACACTGATGTTCCTAAGGAAGATTTAGAGATATTGGTACAGAAATATAAAGATATAATAACAGATGATATGAGGGAGGTAATAAAAGAAATAATTAATATAAAAAGAACCACAGACCCTACATACGGACTTGGACTACAGATTTAATCAGTTCATCTTCGCTGAAAAATATGCTCATTTCCCTCTTAGCTTTTTCTTCACTATCTGATGCATGAATAACGTTTTCGGCCTTAGACAGTGCGTAATCCCCTCTTATAGTACCTGGGGGAGCCTCTTTAGGATCTGTATTCCCAATCATTTTCCTAACAACACTTACGGCCTCGTCTCCCTCAACCACCATACATACTACTGGACCAGATGTTACATAATTTATTAACTCCTCGAAAAATGATTTACCCTTGTGTTCTTCATACAATTTCTCTGCAATACTTCTATCCATCTGAACCATTTTTAAGCCAATTATATTTAATCCCCTCTTTTCAAATCTAGATATTATCTCTCCCACTAAACGCCTTTTCACACCGTCTGGTTTTATCATAACAAAGGTTCTTTGGGTTGTCATTTCCTAGCACCCATATAGAATTTAGTCCATTTTAATCTCTTAGGATCTCTGTGCAATTTTAACATTGATTTTCTGCACTTATTCGAGCAGAACCACAGTATAGTCCCATCGTTTCTAACATACATTAGCCCAGTTCCAGGCAAGATTTCTTTTCCACAAAAACTGCATTGTCTTATTGCTACCATGGTTATGTAAATACAAAGAGAGTGAAGTATTTAAGTGAATTGGTATGTCAATTATTAGGGTAGAAAGATGAGTGAGAAAGAAAAAGCTCAAACCTCACAATCATCAATAATAGAAGAATTCGGATTCCCAGCGGAAGTTATTCAAATACTGGATAGAACTGGAGTCACTGGAGAGGTAACACAAGTTAGAGTTAGAGTTCTAGAAGGAAGAGACAAAGGAAGAATACTGACTAGAAACGTAAAGGGGCCAGTAAGGTTAGGTGACATATTAATACTTAGAGAGACTGAAAGAGAGGCGAGGAAGCTAAGTACTAAGAGGTAAAGATATGCCTTTATATTTGCTCTCAAAACCTATAACATTGCATTTTTTAACTCAATTAAGATCTAAAAATACAGATCAAATAAATTTTAGGAAAACACTAGTTAGGCTAGGAAGAATAATAGGATATGAAATACTTAATACACTAGATTATACAACAGTAGAAGTAGAAACTCCTTTAGGTACTAAAGCTAAGGGAGTTTACATTTACGATCTTGAAAATATTGTAATAATAAATATCTTAAGGGCAGCAACGCCTTTAGTTGAAGGGTTACTAAAAGCCTTGCCCACGGCCAGATTAGGGGTAGTAGCTGCCAGTAGAAAAGAAACAGAAGTATCAAACGGCTTCCCGCAAGATATGGAAGTAGAGATATTTTATAGTAAAATACCACAAATATCAAGTAAAGATAACGTAATAATAGCAGATCCAATGATAGCAACTGCAAGTACGATGAGAAAAGTTATTAATTTAATAAAACCTTATAACCCAAAAAGAATCTATGTAGTTTCTGTTATAATTTCTGAATATGGATTAAGAAGAATTTTGTCAGAATTTCCAGATATTAATATTTTTACAATATCTGTAGACCCAGAATTAGATAATAGAGGGTATATAATACCAGGTTTAGGGGATGCTGGAGATAGGGCATTTGGATGAAGCCCTATTTATAATAAAAATTATTTTTTACCTCCTATAAAACGTATTAATTATGCCAAAAATAGGTCTCGAAGTTCACGTTCACTTAACTTCCCTAAAAACTAAACTTTTCTGCTCTTGTCCAACTGATTATACTGACAAAGATCCAAACACAGTAACTTGCCCAGTCTGTTTAGGATTACCTGGTGCTATTCCAGTTTTAAATGAAAATGCTGTAAAAAGCGCAATAATGGTTGCCTTGGCATTAAATGGAAAAATAGCAGATAAACTGGTAATGGTTAGGAAACATTATTTTTACCCAGATATGGCTAAAAATTATCAAATCTCACAATATGATGGACCCGGAAGTGTTCCCATCAGTAAAGGAGGATATATAAAGTTAAAGGACGGAAAAACGGTTAGAATAAGGAGAATAAACATAGAAGAAGACCCAGCTAAAATTGTCTATCCTACTGGATCTATGCTAACAAGCAAATATACACTTCTTGATTATAATAGGTCTGGATTCCCATTACTCGAAATAGTAACAGAACCGGACATGGAAGAACCAAGAGAAGCTAGAGAATTCTTAGATAAGCTACGTTCTATCTTAGAGCATTTAGGAGTATGTAATTGTGAATTAGAAGGGGCAATGAGAGCTGATGCTAATGTTTCTGTGGAGGGTGGAGAAAGAGTAGAAGTCAAGAACATTGGTTCTCCAAAAGAAGTTGAGGAAGCTTTAAAATATGAAATAGCAAGGCAAAAAGCTGCATTATCACAAGGATTAAAAGTTGAAAGGGAGACAAGGCATTGGGACTCGCAAAGAAAAGTAACTGTTCCAACAAGAACTAAAGAGCAAGAAGAGGACTATAGATATTTTCCAGACCCAGATTTACCACCCTATCCTATAACAGAGGAGATAATAAACGAAATTAAATCTACTTTACCAGAATTACCAGATGCGAGAATACAGAGAATGATTAAACAATATGGGATCTCAGAATATGATGCCACAGTACTAGTCATAGACAAAGCCCTAGCTGACTTATTTGAGGAAACTGCAAAATCATACCACGATTATAAGAAACTGGCTAACCTTCTTATTAACGATTATCTAAGATGGATAAACGATAAAAACCTTAGTCCTTCCCAGTCAAAAGCTACTCCGAAACACCTCGTAGAATTATTTAACTTACTTGATAACGGCACTATTACTATAAAAATAGCCAAAGAAATCTTACCAGAAATAGTATTAGAAGGTAAGATGCCGTCTCAAATAATTAAAGAAAAAGGTCTAATTAGTTTACGTGATACAGACTACTTACTACAAGTTATAAAAGAAGTTATAGCTGAGGAACCAGAAGCCGCAGAAAAAGCTAAGAAAGATCCTAAAGTCATAAACTATCTTGTAGGCAAGGTTATGAAGAAGACTGGAAAAAGAGCGGATCCACAACTTACTAACGAACTTATAAGGAAAGTGTTAGGAATCTAGATCACAGCGTGGGTTTGTCGTCACCACTCAGCACTTAAAACCTCGTTCATCAATTAGTATATATTTAGTGGTGATATTTATTTCAAACCACAATTCCAGGCTTAACGAAACACGTACTAGATTACTAGTAGTCGACCTATTAAGGGAGTTGAAAAACGCTTATACTTATAAGGAGCTCTCGAAAATTTTTAACATTCAAGAGAGTTTACTATGTAGATATGTTAATGGTACTACTATTCCTAGCGATATTCATTCTAAGGAAATACTTGATAAAATTAAGAGTAAAGAATTCTTAATCAAATTCTTATCAAGTAAAATAATTTATTATGACGACGGGTATATAGATACTTCACAATTACTTTTTTATCCTAATTTACTCAAAATATTGATACAGATTTATTATCAGAAATATTTTAACAATAAGGAAGTTAACAAGGTTGTAACTATAGCGGTTAATGGTATACCCTTTGCCACGTTGACCGCAGAAGCATTAGCAAAACCACTAATAATAGTTAAAAAACATAAGGATTCTATCCACATTGATTACCTAGATGAAAGTTTAAAGGAGAGTGAGGGTGTAGTGACATCTATATATCTGAGAAAAGATTACATAGATCCCGGAGACAAAATACTTATAATAGATGACGTGATAAGAAGCGGCAAAACTATCTTAACAACAGCAAAATTACTGAAAAAGGCTAACGCAGAAATTGTAGGAGCATTAACTATAGCGGCTGTAGGAAAGGAGTGGCAAAAAATTAATAATAGCACGATAACAATTGTACCTATATTTCAACTATGATAGCTAAAATAGAAGATAATATCTTCGCAATCAAGGGAAATTATTATGTGTATTTAATAAATTCTAATGGTTTAATAATAATAGATTCCAGTGACTCTAGTGACTCTTCATTTATTATAAATGAAATAATAGAACTATCAGTGAAACTTCAATCAAAGCCTAAACTATTGGTATTAACCAGTTGCAAAAAGGAAGTAGCTGGGGGTGCATCTTTTATATCAAACCTCTTTAATATCCCTGTATTAGCTTCTAGTTTTGATGCCCCTTCTATAAGAAAAGGGATTTGTGAAAATGATTCTTATCCACCCGTAAACGTTAGTATTGAGTTAAAAGGAAATAGAATTGATGAGACTGATATACTTGTAATTCCTGCCAAAAGTATTAGGGGAGGCGGTATAATTCTAAAGTATAAAGACGTTATCTTTTCTGGTGCTTTAAATATTAGCGGTATTATAGGAAAAGTTAGATATATATGCAATGCGTTTAAATTTGAAAAAGTGGAAGAACCTTGGTTTATGAAGAGAGATGTGAAAGTTGTGGAAGGTTCACAGAATTAAAGTACTGTAGTATAAGAAAAATTAATGTTTGCATAGATTGTTGCCTATTATGTAAACAACGAAGTAAATGTAATTTAAGAGTATGGCTGCATAATTTAATACCTAAAAAAGAAGTTACAAAGATTGTAAAATGAGACCTTATATAATCATTTTTAGTACAATAACAATAGATGGTAAATTAGCGGCTAAAGACCATTACAGCGAGCTAAGTTGTAGCGCTGATAAAAGAAGGCAACATATTCTAAGAAGCGAAGTTGATGCTGTTCTCATTGGTGCTGAAACTGTAAGAATAGATAACCCTAGGTTGACATTAAAATATGCTAAAGGGAAAAACCCAATAAGGGTAGTAATCTCTTCATCACTTAACTTAAATCCAGACTCAAATATATTCACAACACCTCCAGCTACTATTGTATATACTAGTAACCAGATCAATGAATTAAAGAAGAAAAATTTAGAAGAACTTAAAAGAAAACCCGGTATAACTATAGTACTTTTGGAGAATTTATCGCCTTGCAACATAATGGCTGATCTTTATAGGAGAGGAGTAAGAAAAGTAATGATAGAAGGTGGAGGAAAAACAATATGGAACTTTGTAAAGTATGGATGTTTTGATGAAATTAGAGTTACAATTTCGCCTAGAATCTTTGGAAATGGGACTTCATTTGCTAACGGTGAAGGATTTGAAGGAGCTAGATCACCAATACTAAAACTGGTGGATGTGAAATTATGTGAATGCGGACAAGAAGTTCA
Source organism: Sulfolobaceae archaeon RB850M (assembly GCA_037389275.1). Classification (GTDB taxonomy): domain Archaea; phylum Thermoproteota; class Thermoprotei_A; order Sulfolobales; family Sulfolobaceae; genus JAPYVG01. The sequence goes on along the minus strand of JBBHKV010000071.1, from coordinate 309,655 downwards.
CTTAATTTATAAAAAAATTACATAAACGGTTTATAAGTTATTTTATATATTTCTCCTTCTTCTAACTTACTTGCAATTCTCTTGTATTTCATCTTATCACCTATACTGTCTTCTCCGTACAATTTCGTCCATTTATCTAAGGGAATTTGATATTCTTTTAATATCTTATCTCTGTATAAGTCGTTTAACACGTTATATGTGCAGAATGGAATTACTCTACCATCTGGTACTACGTAATGTATATCACATCTCATAACTCTCTGAATATCATAATTGTATAAGTCCATAAAGTGCATTGTGCCTAAGAAGAGTGTTCTATAATGCCATTCTCCCAATGCCTCATAGCTATGATTAATAATTATATTCCGTAACATTGCATAAACGTCAAAGTCTTTAGGTCCTTTCTCTTTATCGATGAACTTTCTTAAGTTATAGAGTAATTTTATTCCTATCCAGTATTTATTACCACCCTCCTTCAACTCTTCAGTTTTCTCCTTTAAATATTCTAGAAGTCCTTCTAAATCTATAAACTTGGATAATGGTATAAAATGTGGTTCACCATTTCTCCACTCAATAAACACATAAGTCCCAGCTCCACAACTTGGATGATTTGCCATCTCGAACTGTTCTTTACCAGTTATCGCCTCTATCAGTTTAGAGAACACAACGGAAGTCCCAATGGGATACCAACTATCTCTGGTAATTTCTCCGTTTGTTTGTTCTTCAATCGCTTTTAAAACCTCTGGTATAGTTATCCTAAATTTGTTCCTCATATTCCTTTTCATCATTCCAGTTAAACTTACTGGCTGGAAATTAACAGCTCTTACTACGTCTAGATTATATGCTGCGAACTTTACTATATTACCTAAATCATGGTCATTAACAGTCTTAATCACAGTGGGTACTAATACTACACTAGTCATACCAGCCTTTCTGAAAACCTCTAGAGTATACGGTACCTCCCAATGATTTTTAGGATTAGTTCTCCTACTTACGCCGTCAAAACTCATATAAATGGTGTTAACACCAGCCTCCCTTAGCTCCCTAGCATACTTAATAGCGTATTCTGGATCTTCTAAATACATCTTAGCGAAAGTACCACCCCATGTGTTGAGTTGTATATGTTTTACTCCACTTTCTCTTAAAGTCCTAACTATTTCTATCAAATCTTCTCTTAATGTAGGTTCTCCACCAGTTATTTGAATAACTAAAGTAATGTCTTGTCTCTTTAACTGATCTACCATAAACTTTATCTGCTCTAACGTAGGCTCAAAGACATATCCAGCTTTTTCGGCAAAGAAGAAGCAGTACCAACAAGACAAGTCGCACCTATTAGTAATTACTAAATTAACTAAAGCAGAGTGCTGATGATGCATAGGGCATAAACCACAATTGAAAGGACAAGGGGATTTAAGGTCAACATAAGGTACTTTGGGCCCTTTACCCTCATACTCCCAGTAATCGAATTTGTAATATAATCCTACATCGCCATAATACAGGTCCTCAAACTCTCCGTGGTCTGGGCAAATTTTTCTAATATAGAGTTTGTCCTCTTTCTCAAATATTACTGCTGGTATCAACCTATAACAAACTGGACACAGTGAACTAGTTACTCTTACTAATTTCTCACTATCTGCAAGCTTAGGTAAAGGTCCACCTACCTTAATTTCCCTGTCACCAAATTTTATGATGCCGTTCTCATATTTTGAAGGAGCAGGCAAAAGCCTAAATTTTGACTGCTCGTTTGTCTGCACGCTTTCCGTCATATTACACCTTCATAAAGAATTAAGTAATGCTATATATAAACAATTTCACCAAATTAACCGAGTAAATAGTTAAAACCAACCTAAAAAGTTGTCCCAACCACTTTTTTCTACTTTTCTATCTTTATAAACTATCTTTTTCTCATTTATTATTTCTCCGAAAATTATTGGATTATAACCTAAATTTTTTAATTCATCAACAATTTTATCTGCTTGAGATTTTTTTACAATAAAAATCGTCTCAAATTCCTCGCCACCATATTTTATTAAATCCATTAGAGAGATCGAGTACTCCTTACTAACTTCCATAACCTCATCAGCAATAGGAAAATTATATATTCTTATTCCCTTTCCCGACCTTTCCATAATGTTGTACAAGGAGATAAGTAATCCGTCACTTACATCTGTGGAATAATAAATTTCGTCACAATAGTTCTTAATAAATTCTGGTAACTGCTTATTCACTATTGGATGTCTAATTTTACCTTTTGCTTTCTCGGGTAATTTTATACTCCAGGACTTTAAATAAGATAGAAATATAAGGGATGTATAACCGATAGGAGAAGTAATCAATAACAATCCGTCCTCATTAATTTTAGGAGGTTTATAACAAATAGCTTCACCAATAATGCTCACATCTATCCATCCACTACCATCACTGGAGTTTAAATCACCACCCGCATAGATTCCAGTGTAATAGTCAATTGCATCTGAAACACCTTGAACTAACTCCTCTAATTTAGAGATTTTATCTTTTGGAATCCCTATAGAAACTAAGAAAGTCTTAGGAATCCCGCCCCGCGAAATAACATCACTAACAGAACTTATTACCGCTTTCCAACCTAAATCATAGAACGTCATAAAATTAAAACTATAAGATAATTGAAAACCATCTATTTTATAAAGTAATTTTCCGTCATAGTATACATCGTCATTTGTGTTCTTAGTATATCTAGAGATAATATTAGATATAAATTCGTGCTCTGAAATCATTTTATCACCTAAAGCCGCCGCGGGGACTTGAACCCCGGACCACCGGCTTTCTGGGTCCTTTAGTATACTACCTTACGAGGCCGGCGCTCTACCGAACTGAGCTACGGCGGCAAAATAAGTATATGTGAAAAAACTTTTAAAATTATATACAATTAGCAGTTGCTTCTTTAGCGTAATTTAGACTCCTATCTATTAGTTTGTCGTACACACCCAAATACTTTTTAGGATCTAGTATTTCCTTTAATTTTTCAATGCCGATAAGCTTAATTATAGTCTCATTTTTTAATGCAACTTCTAATAACGAAGTGTTATTACTTTCAGCCTCCCTAGATAGCTTCATAACTAACTCATGTGCCTCATGTCTTGGAAGGCCAGCTAATGTTAAATTAATCATTAAACTTTCAGCCATTATAAGACCTTTGCTTAACTCTAAGTTTCTCATCATGTTTTCTGGGTAAACTTTAAGTCTTTCTAGTAATTTTATAGTACTATCTAAAATTTCATCAATAACAAGAAATGAATGCGATATCACTATTCTCTCCGAAGAACTATTAGTTAAATCCCTTTCATGCCATAAAGGAATGTTCTCTAACTCAGTTATGACAAGCCCTCTCATTACTTTTGCAAGCCCGCTAATTTTCTCTGCGGTTACTGGATTTTCTTTATGAGGCATAGTACTGCTTCCAACCCTATTAACCGCTTCGCCCTCAGCAAGTTCCATGATTTCGGGCCTCATTAATTCCCTTATTTCTACTGCAAACCTATCTAGTTGAGAAGCTAGTATAGCTAGGTCGGAAATTACTTCAGCAAAACCATCTCTAGGTGCAACTTGAGTCGTGATTAAATGAGGAGGAAGATTTAGTTTTTCCGATATTGCTTTCTCTATTTTTAAACCCTTATCCCCCCAGCCAGCCATAGTACCTACTGCGCCAGAAAATTTTATTCTTAAAATTCTTTTCTCAGTATCACACAATCTCTCTAAAGAACGGGATAATTCATAGACGTAATTAGCAAATTTAAAACCTAGAGTTATAGGTAAGGCATGTTGTGCATGAGTCCTACCAACCATTATCGTATCTTTATATTTTATACTCAAGTCTGAGAGAATTAGAATTATCTTCTTTAACTTTTCCTTAACAATACGTAATGCATCCCTAATTATTAATGCATTAGCTGTGTCAACTATATCATAACTCGTTGCTCCAAAATGAATCATTTTACCGTGCTCTCCAGAAAGTTCTGCTAAATGTACTGTTAATGCCATAACATCATGACCTAATTTTTTCTCTAACTCGTCAACTCTATTCGGGTTAATTTTATCTATAATTTTTTCCACGTATTTTGCGTCATCTAATTTACATAACCCATTTTCTGCAAGAGCGTAAAGCAAAGCTACCTCGACTTTTGCCATTGTTTTAAGTATATTTAACCTAGAAAATATTTCTCTCATTTCTTTGCTTCCATATCTCCATTCTAAAACACAAACTTCATTACTCACGAGTATATGAAAAATATTAAAACTTAAAATTTTATTTAACAAACGTTAGGTAGGTATGATAGACACTATATTAACTATAGGCAGTCACTCTTCGTTACAAATACTTCATGGTGCTAAAAAAGAGGGATTTAAAACAGTCCAGATAACACAAAAAAATAGAGTGAATTTCTATAATCAATTCCCTTTTATGGATACTGTAATAGGGTATGATAATGAGGACGAAGCTGTGAATAAGATAAATGAGTATGAAAATAACGGAGTGCTTATTCCTCACGGTAGTTTAGTAGAATATATTGGTAGTGAGAGAGTGAAAAGAATAAAGACAAAGATTTTCGGAAATAGGAATTTGTTCGAATGGGAAGCCAATCAGAAAAAGAAGATGAGTTTACTTAAATACGCAAATATACCGATACCAGAACAGTTTGAGAATCCAGAAGACGTCGATAGAATGGTAATAGTAAAACTCCCTGGGGCTAAGGGAGGTAAAGGATACTTTATTGCTAAAAATAAGGCACAGCTAAAAGAAGGACTTAAAAAGCTTTTAGATTCTAAAATGATTAATAACATTGATGAAGTCATAATTCAAGAATATGTAATTGGAGTGCCTATGTACTTTCAATTCTTTTATAGCCCGATAATGAATAGACTTGAGATAACTGGGATTGACATAAGGTATGAGACTAATATTGACGGTCTAAGAAGACTTCCAGCCGATATAAACGTTGATCCCACATTTGTAGTCGTAGGAAATATTCCAGCAGTTGCAAGAGAAAGTTTATTACCAAAAGTCTATGATTACGGCCTTTCGTTTGTAAATACTGTGAGAGAATATGTACCACCTGGGATGATAGGACCTTTCTGCTTAGAATCGGTAGCTAAGGATTCGGGAGAAATAGTAGTCTTCGAATTTTCCGGAAGAATTGTAGCTGGAACTAATTTGTATATTTACGGAAGTCCTTATAGTTGGCTTTATTGGGACGAACCTATGAGCGTTGGTAGAAGAATAGCTAGAGAAATAAAGCTAGCCTTAAATATGAACAAATTAGATAAAATCCTAACATGATTAAGATTGTAGCATTAGCAAGCCACTCTGCCTTAGATGTTTTTGATGGAGCAAAGGATGAGGGATTCCAAACAATAGCTTTATGCAAAAAAGGTAGAGAAAGACCGTACAGAGAATTTAATAGAATAGTTGACAAATGTATATTATTAGATGATTTCAGAGAGATTGCATCTGAGAAAATAGACAATATGTTAGTAGAAGAAAATGCAATAATGGTTCCTAATAGAAGTTTAGCAGTTTATGTGGGATACGATAACATAGAGAAAATGAAAACTAAGTACTTCGGAAATAGAAAGATGTTGAGATGGGAGGAAAGATTAGGTGACAAAAATTATTACAGATTACTTGACGAGGCAAAGATAAAAAGACCTATAACATTAAAACCAGAAGAAGTAGAAGGGCCAGTAATAGTTAAGTTACCCGAAGCTAAAAGAAGAGTTGAAAGAGGGTTTTTCATAGCAGTTGGCAGAAAAGACTTCGAAGAAAAAATAAATGAACTGCAGAAAGCTGGTATAATTGATGAAGAGAGTATTAAAAGTATGATAATAGAAGAATACGTCCTTGGAGCGCATTTTAATGTGAACTACTTTTATAGTCCTTTATTTAACAGAGTTGAGTTATTAAGCATTGACAGAAGAATTCAAAGTGACTTAGATTCGTTTTATAGACTTCCAGCAGAAATACAACTTAAATTAAATAGGCTACCTAGATATATAGAGGTTGGTCATGAGCCAGTTACTATCAGAGAAAGTTTACTGGAGAAAATATTCGAAATAGGCTATGCATTTGTTGAAGCTACTAAAAGGCTAGAACCCCCTGGAATCATAGGTCCTTTTACATTACAGCTAATGGTAACACCAGAATTGGAATTAGTAGTGTTTGACGTAGCCCCTAGAATTGGAGGTGGAACTAATGCGCATATGGGGATAGGAAGCCAATACTCTAAATTATACTTTGGTAAACCGATAAGTCTTGGTAGGAGAATTGCAATAGAAATTAAAGAGGCTGAGAGACAAGATAAACTCAATCTAATAACGACGTGAAACTGTAATTATAATTTAACGCTCTATGGATTACTACATTTAGTAATTTCTTCGAATTTATAATTATAGTTTAGCGTGATAAAAGTTTATATACTTATATTCGAGATTAATCAAAACGGTGTTTTATGCTAGATATTCTCGTTGGTGGCTTTTACGGCGATGAAGGAAAGGGTAAAATAGCCTCTTATTTAGCCTTAAAGGATTCCCCACAATACGCAGTAAGAACGGGATCAATTAATGCTGGCCATACTGTAACCTATATGGGTAAAAGCTGGAAAGTTAGAATAATTCCTTCAGCCTTCGTTAATAAAACCACTAAATTAGTTTTAGCACCAGGTGCTTTGACGTCTATTAACGTATTAATCAATGAGGCAAAAGAAACCGACAGCCTATCAAGACTTTATATAGATCCTCATGTTGGGATTATCACAGAAAACGAAATAGAAGAAGAAAGAAAAGATGAATACCTCATGAAAACTGTTGGAAGTACTGGCCAAGGCGTTGGGTATGCGGAAGCTAAAAGAGTTTTAAGAAAATTAAAACTAGCTAGAGACTTTGAGGAACTAAGGCAATATCTGACTAATGTACCAAAACTCCTAATAGAACGAATAGAAAATGGAGATAAGATCTTAGTAGAAGGTACTCAAGGTCATTACTTAAGTCTTTATCATGGAGATTACCCATATGTTACAAGTAGAAATACTACGTCATCTGGCATTTTAAGTGAGATAGGAATAGGACCTAAATACGTTAGGCATGTAATTATCGTATTTAAGTCTTATGTAACTAGAGTAGGTGAAGGTCCCCTTGAAGGAGAGTTGAGTTGGGATGAAGCTCAAAAACTGGGAATAGCTGAAATAGCAACAGTTACTGGAAGAAAGCGTAGAAGTGCGCCATTTAACATAGATTTAGCTAAGAATGCAATAAAAATAAATGGAGCTACCCAAGTTGCAATAACCAAATTAGATGCAATTTTTAAGGAAGCTAAAGGGGTTAGAGAGTACGAGAAATTGCCTTATGAGGCAAGAAAATGGTTAGAAGAATTGGAGGATCAACTAAAAACGCCGATAACACTAATAGGAACTGGTGAAGATTCATTAGAAACTATAGATTTAAGAAAAGAAAAACTAGGTGAACAATAATGATTTATGATGTAGTTATAGTAGGAGCTGGTCCGGCGGGGCTTTTTGCAGCATATGAAATCGCCAATTTAAAAGTCAACAAGGATCTTAAAGTTCTTCTTATAGATAAAGGAACAAGACCTTTAAAGAGAACTTGTCCTCTATTAACACCAAAAGAGAAGTGCACTTTCTGCAACCCATGCAATATAACTTATGGCATAGGCGGGGCTGGAACTTTCAGTAGCGGAATAATAAATTTAAGACCAGATATTGGAGGAGAACTTCATGAGCTCATGAGAAGTTGGGACAAAGCACAAGAGCTGATTGATTACATTGATGAAATATTTGTTAAATTCGGTGCACCAAAAGATAGACTATTTGAACCGAATATGGAGAAAGTAAAAGAGATACAAAGAAGAGCTGCTAAAGTTGGAGCAGAACTCATACCAATAAGACAAAGACACATAGGTACTGATAAAACCCCAATCGTAATAGAAAATATGCTGAATTACATAGAAAAAAATGGAATAAAAATAGAAGAATTGACTGAAGTTTTAGAAATTCAAAAGAAAGCTGATCATTTCGTATTAAAAACCGATAAAAAAGGCGAGTTAGAGACTAAAACGTTACTTGTAGCACCTGGAAGGGCTGGCGCCAAATGGTTCTTAGATCAAGCCAAGAAACTGGGAGTCGATATGGTTCCTGGGCCTTTAGATATCGGAGTAAGAGTTGAGGTGGAGTCTTTCGTAATGGAAGATTTAACTTCTGCAGTTTGGGATCCTAAAGTAGTCTTATACACTAAAAAATATGATGATAAGGTTAGAACGTTTTGTGTTAATCCAAGAGGTTTTGTAATGAAAGAAGTTTATGACGATGGAACTATAGGTGTTAACGGACAGACGTTTGCTGATAGAAAAAGTAATAATACGAACTTTGCCTTCTTAACTACCATTAAGCTTTCAGATCCATTAGAGGATACGATAGAATATGGAAAGAGCATAGCTAGATTAATGACTAGGTTGGGTGGTGAAAAACCTATAATTCAACGTCTAATAGACTTCGAGAAAGGTAGAAGAAGTACTTGGGAGAGAATAAATAGATCTACAGTAAAACCTACACTAAGAGATGTTACACCAGGGGATATAAGCATGGGATTGCCCTATAGGGTTGTAAGCAATTTGATAGAAGGATTAGAAAGGCTTGATAATATAGCCCCTGGTCTTTACTCATCAAATACGCTTCTCTATGCACCAGAGATAAAATACTATAGTATGAAGGCTGTAGTAGATAGCAATATGGAAACCGTAGTAGACAACTTATTTGTAGCTGGAGATGGTGTAGGACTATCAAGAGGCATAAATGTAGCCGCTGCTACTGGAATACTAGCAGCTAGAGGAATTATACGTAAATTAGGTTTATAATTCAAGTTTTTATTTACCATTTCCTACTTTACAATATGAATGACGAAAAAACATTGAAATTAATAATGGAACTAGAATATAATTTTCCTTTCTCTGAAAGACCATTCCAAATAATAGCTGAAAGATTAGGATTAAGAGAAGAGGAAATCGTATATAAAGTAAAAGAATTAATAGATAATGAAGTAGTTAAAAGGATTGGAATGTATGTGAGTTTTAGAGCTAAAGGTATGGAAAGTGCATTAGTTGCCGCTCAAATCTCATTGGATAACCTGGAAAAATTTAGAAAAATTGCGCTCGGAATAAAAGAATTAACACATAATTACATCAGAAACCACCCTAAATATAATGTCTGGTACGTAATAAAGGCTGAAAATAGGGAGAAATTAAATGAGAACATAAAAAAGCTTATGGATGAAGTGAATTGTAAAGATTATGTTATTTTATATTCTAAGAAATCACTAAAATTAAGCGTTAAATACGACGTTATAAGGGGCATATCTTACAGCGAAAACACTGAAATTCATGAAAGAATACCAACAGCTGAAGAATTGGGAATCCCCAAAGAACTACTAAAAGAATTATCATATCCATTGACAGTAAGTGAAAGACCTTTTTCAAAGATAGCTGAAAAGTTTTACATGAGTGAATCCGAACTAGTGGAACTCATAAAGGAATTGTATGAGAAAGGAGTAATCAAAGATTATGGAGCTACAGTAAATGGTGAAAAAGTAGGAATAACTGAAAATGCGATGATGCTAATTAATTCTGATGATATTGAGTCTTCATGTTATAGCCTCGCAAAAGATCTGAGAGAGGCAACCCATGTAGTCTTGAGGGAATCTGATAAGAGATGGGATTACTTGTGCTATGCAATGATTCACGCTAGAAACAAACAATTAATATTTGAAACTGCAAGAAAAGCAGCAAAAATAACAAATGCAAAAAGTTATATGTTATTATTCAGCTTAGAAAATCTTAAGCCTGGTATTGTAATCTAGAAAATGAGCCCTTAATTTTTAATGAAGTTGTAACTTCCTTTAACTCTTCAATCGCCTTTTTAACTCTTTCTTCTTCAAGCTCTCCTTCAAACTCCAAATAAAAGTAATATTGCCAAGGAACAGTCTTTAGTGGTCTAGAATATATCATCGTTAAATTTATGTTATATTTATAGAATTTTCCTAGCACATGATATAGGCTCCCTGGTTTATGCGGAATTGTAAAGAATAGCATACTTTTATCACCATTTAGTGAGAGGTCTCTTGAAATTATTAGAAATCTAGTAAGATTTATTCCATCTTGTATGTTATCTAATAAAATCTTTAGACCATACAATTTAGCAGCATATTTAGAGCATATGGCTGCTGATCCTCTTTCTTCTAAAGCTATTGAAGCTGCAGTAGACGTACTATCCACTGGAATTATATTACTAATTCCTAACATTCTCAGCGTTTCTTTAGACTCTTGAATAGCATGATAATGTGAGTAAACCTTCTTAATTTCATGGATTTCATTTATTGCTGGATTAGCAGCCAATACTAATTCAATCTTTTTCTCTATTTCATATTTTACATAAATTTGATCATGATTATACAAATTATCTAACGATTCATGAACAGGACCTTCCCTACTATTCTCTATTGGTATAACCCCTATACTATTAGTATTACTTTTAACTTTTTCGAAGATTTCAGTTATACTTTTTACTGCTATTTTATTACCATCAAGAAGTTCAGCTACTTCATGCGAAAAACTTCCTTTAGGGCCTAAATAGTAAATTCCATTTGGATCATTAATAAAACCTCAATTTAGCTTTTAAAATTACTCTACTAATGTTGCTTCAATTCCGTCTAATGCTAAATTATATAACAATTCTGATATAGCATCACCAGAAGGAATTTCAAACATGACGTAAATCTTAGTATACCCTGGCTTTACATCACTACTTACTCTATCATGAATCACATCTATTACATTACCTCTTATTTGCGCAACCCTACTTAATACTTTATTTAAATATCCAGGCTTATCGGGAACTATAACTTTCACCTTTACAATTCTCTTAAACTTATATAACATCTTATCTATCAAACGTGCGAGTAAAGACAAGTCAATATTACCACCACTTATTACTGGCACAACTTTTTCTTCTGAGCTCACCTTAACCTTACCAGAGAGTAAGGCAGCTAATGAGGCTGCTCCAGCACCCTCAGCTATAGTTTTCCCTCTTTCTAGTAAGTAAACTATAGCTGACGCAATCTCTTCATCATCCACCAACACAATATCATCAACTAACTCGTTAATAATATCATATGTTAGTTTCGAAGGGGATTTAACTAAAATTCCGTCAGCAATTGAAAATGAGGGATCTATCTCTACCAATCTTCCTAAATCTTTAGAAACCTTTAATGATGGAGAAGCAGAAGATTGAACTCCTATAATTTTTACATTAGGTCTTTTAGCCTTAATCGCTATTGATATACCAGAAATAAGACCGCCGCCACCAACTGGAACTATTACCTTATCTACATCAATTTTTAATAACTCTAACCCTAAAGTTCCTTGCCCTAGCACAATATTTATATCATCATAAGGATGAACCAAAACCATTCCATATTCATTAATAAGTTCTTCAGCCTTCTTCATACTCTCATGCAAAAATTTACCATATAAAATTACTTGAGCTCCATAAGACTTTGTAGCTAAATATTTAGATATTGGCGCTGTTTCTGGCATGATAATAGTTGATCTAATTCCTAAAACGCTAGCTGCATACGCAACTCCTTGAGCATGATTACCAGCGGATACTGCAATAACCCCTTTCTTTTTCTCTTCATCTTTAAGCCTAATTAATTTAGAGAAAGCACCTCTAACTTTGAAGGAGCCAGTCTTTTGTAAGTTCTCTAACTTCAAATACACATTAGAATTAACCATACGCGAAAATGTGGTAGAGTAGTCTAATGGAGTTTCATGAATATATTTCTTTATTAGATCATAAGTCTTTACAATTTCGTCAAAATATTTAAGATATGACATCGGGAAAACCCTGCACTCATCACAAATCAGAGATCGAGGGCTACCTCACCTTTATTAAACTCGTTATACAGCTTATTATAAGTATCCTCTAATAATTCTGGAAGAACTTTTACTGAACCTATAATTGGCATAAAGTTAGCATCTCCATTCCATCTGGGGACAACGTGTATGTGTACGTGTTGATCAATTCCCGCACCAGCTACCCTACCAATGTTAATACCTACATTAAAACCATCTGGCGAATAAACCTTTCTGAGAATACTTATAGTAATCTTAACTAGCTTACTCATCTCTAATAATTCTTCATCGCTAAGTAATTCTATACTGCTAGTATGCCTATATGGAACTATCATCACGTGACCAGGGTTATAAGGATACGCATTGAGCACAATATAACTATACTTGCCTCTAAAAACTACTTTATTTTCTTCATCTTTACTTTTATCTTTAGAGAACTCACAAAAAATACAAATATTATTACTCTTTTTAGAAGCTTCAGAAACGTACTTAGACCTCCAGGGAGCCCACAGAACATCCATATTGGTAAAATTGTTTATGTAAAAATAAACTCTGCTTTTATTCCTCAGCGTCCCTGACTCCTTCCTCAGTTATAGCAAATACAACTTCACCCTCTGGTAAATGAGGCGCATCAACAATTCTAGCTATCCTCTTATTACCTCTGCTCTTCTTTAATTGAACTCTTATCCCTGGAACATGATATAGGGTATGACCTCCTACAGCAACTGTAGGATCTCCGTAAAACATATCCGGTCTAGCCATAACTTGATTAGTTATTATTACCGCTAAATCGTACATTTCTGCTAACCTAACAAGCTGATGTAAGTGCTTATTCATTTTTTGTTGCCTAACTGCAAGATTTTCCCTTCCTGGATATTCCGCCCTAAAGTGTGAGGTTACTGAATCAACAATAACTAGTTTTATAGCTGGATCTTTCGATATTAATTCTTGTAAATCATCCACTATAGCCATTTGATGATCACTGTTAATTGCCCTCATATAATATATATTACTCATTGCATTATCTACGTCTAATCCTAAAGCTTTAGCCATTGCCTCAATTCTCTCCCATCTGAAAGTACCCTCAGTGTCTATATATACAGCTTTCCCGTTTAGCCCACCCTTTTCAAAAGGCAACTGAACATTAACACTTAGTTGATGACATAGTTGAGTCTTACCAGATCCAAACTCTCCGAAAAACTCTGTCATAGTTCTAGTTTCTATACCACCACCAAGTAAGCCGTCTAATGCCTGACTCCCAGTAGTTATCTTTTTAGTATTTAATCTCTCTTTCTTAACCTCTAACGCAGTCTTAAACCTAATGTCCAACGCCTCTCTAGCTTCCTTTATTATTCTTTGAGCGGTAGTCAATGGAATCCCAGCAGCAACGCTCAAGTCTTGCGGAGAAGCTACAGCTACTGATTCTAACGTAGAGTATCCAGCATCTACAAGTTTATTAAGTATAGCTTGACCTATCCCAGGTAAATCGGATAAACTTTTTACCTTTTTGTTGTTCCCATCAGACATATATCACACCCATTCAAATATCCTAACACATCCTCTTCTCACAATAACTAATAAATATTAACCTCCCTTTCTTAAATACCAACCTATATCTAACTCTGGTATTATCTTTACATATCTCTTCTCTCTTTTTACTCTAACATAGGATAGAAAATTATTCTCTGAATCAAAAGCTAAATAAAAACCATTTGGAATTTCCTCCCTTACCACGACCTCTTTGCCATAAGTTAATTTATAAGCTAGTTCTTTTTCCTTTATAATTAAAATGTTCTTACATAAACCCTTTAAGTGTCTTGCTAAAGGTAATGTTGGTTTGACGTATTTCCTATCGATAATTAGAATAGGTTCCCCAATAGAATATGGGTAAAAACCTAGTCTTTGAAGCTCTTTAATAATCTTATTTGCATTCTCGTTCTTTTCAAATATCTCAATCGTCCTAAATTTCGCATCATATTCTATTATAATTTTGTTCCCAAGAAAAGAATAGTCTTTTTCACAATTATATTTATCAAATATTTTATCTAAGTATTTTCTAATATCTTCTACTTTTATTTCCTTAATTATCATGTTTCCTCATCATGCATACAAAGAATCCTTCAGTACCATTTTTATGCGGATAAAATCTTATACAGTTTTTAACACCGGAATTAAACTTAATTCCTCTAAACTCTTCAATACCTTTTTCAGCAGGATAACCAGTGATGGGGATTGATTCTAAACCTAAATATTCCAGCGCGTAATTTACAATAAATTCGTCCTCCTCTGGAGCTATACTACATGTTGAATACACTAAAATTCCTCTATCTTCTAGTAATTCTGAGGCTATAGTAATTAGCTCAAGTTGTAACACAGAAAAATTTTTTAAATCTTGTAACGTGGTCTTTGTCCTTCTAGAAGGATCTATAGGAATTAAACCTTCACCGCTACATGGTGCATCTAAAAGGATTTTAGTAAACCTTAAACTAGTCTTACTTAACACTTTTACATCCGATCTCAAGATAATCACGTTAGTTGCCCCCATTCTGTTCAAATTTGAAAATAATTTTCTCGCTCTTTCCCTAGATTTTTCAACCGCCAATATAACTCCCTTGTTCCTCATTAATTGAGAAAGTTGAGTGGTTTTACTTCCAGGTGCAGCGGCCATATCAAGGACTATATCCTTTTCAGTAGGAGAAAGAACATAAGGAGGAACCATTGAGGCAACTCCTTGAATATAATAATATCCAGATAAATACTCTATTGTAGCACCCAAAGAAGGTGATTTAGGAGAATTGATAACTCTATAACCATGAGGTAACCAGCTAACTTTTTCTAGTTTAAACCCTTTATCTTCCAATCTATTAACTAGATCATTACAATTTATTAGTAAGTCGTTACATCTTATACTCTTTCTTATAGGTACACTACAATGATATAAGAAATCTTCAAGTTCGTCATCATAAAACATATTCATATACCTCTCTATCATGTAGTCTAAAAAACCGTATTTAACAGATAATTCTCTTGCCTTATAGGTAGGTGAAACCTCAAACAAGTGTGAATATTTTTTAATATAATCATTAATACTCATCATTGTATGGCTCATATAGAAAGGGAAATTAAAATAAAAGTTATAAGTCCTTCGTTAGACGAGCTAGAGAAGATATTGAGGTCAAAATATACATTCGTAGAAGAGGAGAGGCAAAGAGACATTTATTATAATAGTCCAATCAGAGATTTCAGAACAACTGATGAAGCTCTAAGATTGAGAGAGGACAACGGTAAATATTATATAACATACAAAGGACCGAAAATCTCCTCTATGTCTAAATCGAGATTAGAAATAGAAGTAGAAATAGCAGACTTAGACCCTATGGCTCAGATATTAGAGAAACTGGGTTTTGTCAGGGTTCTTACCGTAGAAAAGATTAGGAAAAAATTCAAATATAAAAATTTCACTATTCTTCTTGATTATGTAAAGAATTTGGGAAATTTCATAGAAATAGAGGCCATAGATACTGAAGAAAAGAACTTGCTGGATTTCGTAGATAATTTTCTAAAAGAGAATAATATAGTAGGGGAAAAGACTCTTAAGTCCTATTTAGAACTACTTATAGAGAGGCTTGACAAGAAGACAAACAATAGCAATATTGACTGATTTCGGAATTTCCGACAATTATAATGGAGTAATGGAAGGTGTAATAAGAAAAATAAACCCTAATGTAAATGTAACCTATATAACGCCTAACGCTAAGAATTTCAACATAGTTGCGGGAGCTTATTTATTATACACGGCATACAAATACTTTCCAAAATATACTATCTTTCTTACTGTAATAGACCCTGGAGTAGGAACAAGTAGAAAACCTATCATTATTAAAACTAAAAATTATTATTTTGTTGGACCAGATAACGGAATCTTATACCCTTCTGCATCTGAAGATGGCATACTCAAAATTGTCTCTATTACTAATAGAAAGTTATACCTAAGTAAACAGATTTCAAATACATTCCATGGCAGGGACATCTTTTCTGTCGCAGCGGCTTTCTTGTCAACTGGTGTAAGGATCGAAATATTTGGAGAAGAAGTAAAAGAAGAGGAATTAGCAAAATTATTGTTTAATTATACCAAAGAAACAGTAAGTAAGGATAAAATTAAAGCTTGTGGGAAAGTAATTTACATAGACCACTTTGGTAACGTTACTACATCAATAAGAATTAATAACCTTAAAGTCGGTGAGGAGGGGAAAATATTTGTTAGTAACAAAGAATTTAAAGCTAAAATTGTTAGAACTTTTGGAGAAGGTAGCGGGGAGGAAGTATTAATTTATAGAAACGGTTATTTCTTCATAGAGGTCGGAATAAATAAAGGTGATGCGTCTAATATTCTTAAGGTCAAAGAAGGTGATGATATCTGCGTAGAGGTTTATATCCAGGAAGATTTCAACCATTCCATCTAGGTCATTATAACGTAGTAAAGTGGGCTTTAAAGCAAGTCGATGAACTAATTATATTAATAGGAAGTGCGCAAGAAAGTCACACACTATCGAACCCATTTACTGCTGGAGAAAGAATAGAAATGATTAGGAGAACATTATTATACGATAAGATAGATCTATCTACTATTTATCTAATTCCAGTACCAGATATACTAATGAATAGCGTTTGGGTGTACCATGTAAAAACTTTCACCCCACCCTTTAACCTAGTTATAAGTAGAAATCCACTAGTGTTAAGGCTTTTTAAAGAAGCTGGATTTGAAACAATAGTCCCCCCACCCTATGATAGGCAAAAATATAACTCAACTTATATACGTAGGCTGATAATAGAAGGAGATGAGAAATGGAAAGAATTAGTCCCTAAACCAGTATTGGAATATATAACTGAAATAAGAGGAGATGAGAGGCTTAGATCAATAGCCGGTATATTATAATTTAAATATTTTAAATTCCTTTATTCTCACATGTATAAATTAGAAACGTATTATAACGTATTCCCATGGCATGCAAATCATTTTGGCAGTTTACACGGCGGAATATATATGAACTGGTTAATTGACACTGGAGGATTATTAATGTCTAGTGTAAGTAAAGGAAACTATTTGTTAGCTTCAGTAGATTACCTTTACTTATTCAAACCGGCAAGAGTTGGAGAAGTTGTAAGAGTCGTTGCAGAGACTACCGCGGGTTGGGAAAGCTCAGTAGAGATAAAAGTAAAAGCGTGTATAAAAAGAGGAGAGAAAGAAGAACTAGGAGCTGCAGGATTAATGACTTATGTAGCAGTTGACGAGAATAATAGGCCCAGGAAATTACCCGTTAAGATATCCGCCGATGAAGAGGCTAATAAGAGGAGAGAAAGAAGACTCGAGAAAAAGAAAGAGGACATGAAGGATGTTGATGACCTTTTACCTGGCATGACTTTCGGAAGAAGTTATATTAGGACAATTTATCCAGAACACGGTTTTGGAAACGGCATACTTTACGCTGGCAAAATGTATACTATGTTAGATGAGGCATTAGCAATCGTTGCAAAATTGTATAGTAAAGGAAACGTATTTACTGCTGGAGCTGGAGCCGCTAATTTCCTAACACCAGTAAGAATAGGAGATATTCTAGAGATTCAAGGTGCAATAGAGTACACGGGAAATACGTCTTTAGATGTAGGTGCTAAGGTATTTGCAATCAACCATTATACCGGAGAAAAAAGACTGGTAACAAGAACCGTCTTCTCTTTTGTAGCAATAGACGAAAACGCAAAACCAAAACCAATACTAAAAATAATTCCTTCTACTGAAAAAGAGAAAACATTGTTTGAGCTCAGGCTAAAAGAAAGAGAAGAAAGAATAAAAATGTCTAGGAAAGTCCAGGAGTCAGAAACTTGTGAGTAAAAATCTTGATAAACTACTTGCTAGTTCATGAGAGACAGACAATGGATACGGTATTTTACTAAATAATTGATATTTTTCTATTAACAATTTTACTAACACCTTGTCTAAATTTGAATAAATGAAAACCTCTCCACGTTTAGTAGGTAACTTAACCAGGTTAGATAGAACGTTAACTATAGAGTTAATCCTCTTTTTATCATAACTAAAATGTTTATTTAAAGCTCTGAGTATTTCAGTTAAGTTTGGTTTATGAGAATAAAATATTATATATCTACCGTTTTTAATATCATCAACTGAAATGTAATTGAACCCACCAAAGATCACACCATCTAATAAAATTATATTACACTCAGGGGTAATTTGAATTAATGCATCCGTACAATCATCTCCATCTATCGTAATAAAGCTGAAATTTACGTCAACTAATTTATACTCTGACATCATCACTGAGAGTAGAACAGTTTTACCTCTCCTACCTTTGTATGAAAGAGGGAAATAACCATCATCAACTCCACATACTAGCAAGTCTTTCATCTTTTTCAATTATAGCCTTTAAAACAACATCCTTATTAGCTGCTATACTGACTTCTTTCGTTTTACCATACCTACCCCTATTAACAACTTTAGCAGTTATCACACCTATCATATCTAATTCGTTTAATATATCACTAACACGTCTTTGAGTAACGCTCTCAATCCCTAATTTTTTAGTCAGAGAAGAGTAAATTTCATAAACCTCACCAGTGGTTAAAGTATTCTTCCCTTTAAGTCCTAACAAAATAGCCATTAAAACTAATTTAGAATGGAAGGGGAGTGTAGAAACAACTTCGAAAACTCTATCCTTTTCAATTTCAACCCTGGCCTTTTCAACATCATCAATTGTAACAACGTTTCTTCCCTCTCTTTCAGCTATTTCGCCTGCCACCCTTAAAAGATCTAAAGCTCTTCTTGCATCACCATGATCCCTCGCAGCCAATGCAGCACATAGTTTTACTACCTCATCACTTATTACACCTTCATTAAACGCTAAAGAAGCCCTTTGTTTAAGTATATCTTCTAACTCCTCAGCGTTATACGGTGGAAAGACTAACTCCTCTTCACTTAAACTACTTACCACTCTGGGGTCTAAGTTCTCTGTAAATTTTACGTCGTTCGTTATACCAATTATCGATATCTTACTCTTACCTAATTCATTGTTAGCCCTAGTCAGGCGGTAAAGAATATCATCTCCATGCTTCTTTGCTAACACATCAATCTCATCTAATACTAAGACTATAATGGATTTTATTTCATTTAACTTCTTTAAAAGCCTACGAAAAAGTTCTGCTGTTGAGAGACCGGTATATGGCACCTTACTATTTAAATTCTCCAATATATCCGCTAAAATTCTATAAGGAGTATCACTCTGTCTGGTATTTATGTATATATAAATGAAATTATTTGGAAACCTTTTATGAAGGTTCTTAAGAACAAACTTAGTTACAGCAGTCTTTCCAGTACCAGTTAAACCATAGATGAAAATATTATTAGGCCTTTCAGCTCTAGCTAGTGGGGCTAAAATTTCCACTAATTTCTTTATCTGCTCCTCTCTGTGAGGCAATGTTTCAGGTACATAGTCGGGTAATAATAGCTCCCTCGCCTTAAACACCTTGCCCTTACTTAAGCTTGACAAAACAGCATCAATTATATCACTCATTTATATGAATATCGTCCTTGATAGACTTTTAACCTTTAACCCCCCAGTTAAACACCCCTCTGTTTCAACTGGAAAAGTAAATGTATTATGAAAAATCCCCACCCCTATACTTCAACTGGAAAATAAATCAGAAAAAACCTTTACCTTTTCTCAAATGTTGTGAACTGTTTGTATATTTAGAGAAAGTTTTACCCATTTTTAGAGATTTTCCAGTTGAAATGAAGGGGTGTTTAATTTAACTGGGGAGTTAAACGAAACCCTATTACTGCTTATAGAGACGGGTATAAAATAGTTATTCAGTTTATTACTTGTCCATATCACTTAAGCTCACGAGCCTGGGAATAATGGAAAGATAATTTTATTTTTCAGCTTTGAAATTTTAAATTAGCTTTTTGGAGGTAATATTATTACCTTAAACTCTGAGATTATTTCAGTTGTAATTCTTTTTTCAGCTACCTGAGTAATTATGACGCTAGAATATAACCTATTCCGTCCCCAATGTAGTTAAAGCTTACTATTACCGTAGAGATCTCAATGGACTCAGTAGAGGAGACTAACGTGTTTATGAGAGACTCTAACGGACTACTCGAAACCGCTATGACAATGAGCGGTATAAAGAACGTGACTACACTGACCTCCATGGAGGAAAGTAAAATAAAAGTAAAAACTATTAAAGCGTAAAATTCAGTTTTTTGCAGGATTGAGTAATTGTTATCATGAATCTTTCAATTTCAAGTTTGATATGATAATTAACAGTCCTTAAATTCTCCACGTGATAATTATAAATGGGCCGAGGGAATGAGTAATAAGATTTTCACATTTGGTGATATAAGGATTCGTGAGGTTAAGGGAAAGTATTATGTTTACACCATAGAGAAGGATAATGAGGGTAACTTAAGGGACCATTACGTAGGACCTTTAGATAAGATAATCGAAACGATCTTAAGATTGGGAGCCCGGGGGAATCCCCAGAGTGGACCGGCCGGGATTTGAACCCGGGACCTCTCGGATGCCAACCGAGCACTCTTCCAGGCTGAGCTACCGGCCCAACATTACCTATTAATATTCAAATTAAAAAATTTTAGCTAAAGGATGATGAACGATGGGCGGCTTGAGCTGTGATGAGCCATTGTAAATCTGATTACTAAGACAATTTAAAATGGTAATATTTGGTAAAATTAAATTGTGAATGTCTTTATTAAGGAAGGAAAGGAAGGCTGAGAGGAGTGTAAAGGAAGGTAGGATTATACGTTTATCATTAGAAAATAGTAGAATTAGTGTTTATGTTTTTCTTGGTAAAAATAAAGATTATTTAATGTATCAGAATTACTGTTCTTGTCCTTATTTCGCTTTTAAATCTCTATATACTGAAAAAGATTTAGGGGGTTGTTATCATTTATTAGCGTTAAATAAAGCTCTTGAGAGAGATGTTGTTTTCACTATTTACGTCAGTGAAGATGTTTTTAAGGATATAATATTCGAAATTTATACAATGGATAAGTCATTTATATTAAGAAAGTTAATAATGAGGAGAGGTTATTAAAGTGGTTAGTGCATTTGAGGTTATATATTTAGGTGTTATAGGAACGTTAATTGGCGGTTTTATTTATGTTACCTTTGTAGAAGTGTTTAATACTGGTTTTAAAATAAAAATAGGTGGTGTAAGAAGGAGTGGGAGGGAGAAGAAAAAGAAGAAAGCAATTACTACTAAGACCAAAACCAAAAATACCTAAAGTGTTTGAATGTCCGAGATGTGGTAAGGTTGCAGTTACGATTACAATCAAGGACGGAAAAGCAAAAATTCAATGTGGTAATTGCGGTTTATGTTCAGAATTTGAAGTCCCTTCTGTATTTGATGAAGCTAATGTTTACGGTAAATTCATAGATATGTATTTTGAAAATAAGCTGGAACCCTGTAAAGAGGAGGAAAAGAGTGAGGCCTCAAATGAAGGGGAAAGTGAAGAAGTACATAATGGATCTTCTGAGTGAAGGCAAGGTTCTACATTTTTCACTTTTTGATCCAGATAAAGTAGACAAATCAGCTTACCAAATAGCGAGAGAACTAGTAAAGGCTGGAACTGATGCTTTTTTAGTTGGAGGAACACTAGGTGTCTCGCAAGAGAGATTAGAGGAGATAATTTCAGTTTTAAAAGATTTTGGGTTACCTGTAATAATTTTCCCGAGTAACGTTAACTTATTATCAAATAAAGCTGACGCTATTCTTTTCTTATCATTATTGAACTCTGATGATCTATATTACGTTGTAGGTGCTCAATTGATTGCTGCGCCAATAGTTAAAAAAATGGGGTTAGAAGCTTTACCTACAGCATATATAATAGTCGGTTTTGGAGGTACAGCAGCCCATGTCGGTAGGGCTAGGGTAATTCCTTATGATAACATAGAGCTTGTTTTAGCATATTCTCTTATGGCTAGGTACATGGGGATGGAGTTTATTTATTTAGAAGCGGGTTCAGGTGCTCCGGAGACTGTAAAACCTGAGGCAATTAAAATAGTTAAGGCAAACGTAGATGGCGCTATAATTATAGTTGGGGGAGGTATTAGGGATGAGAATAGGGCTATTACTTTAGCTAATGCTGGAGCTGATATAATAGTAACGGGAAATATAATTGAACAAGATTCAGAGAAAGCGTTAAAAATTATAAAATCGATAAAAAGTGTGAGAAAAAATGCCATCAAGTAAAAAGAAGAAGGAAACTGTTCCCCTAGTGTCCATGGCTGGATTAATAAGATATTATGAGGAAGAGAAAGAGAAGGTTAAAATTTCGCCTACAGTGTTAATAATTATCGGGATCGCTTTAATAGCAGGAGTTATTTTAGCGTCGGTTTTAATTCCTCCACCAGTATAAAGATATTTATGGGAGCCCAGCAAGGGGGTCACGGGTTACTGAGGAAACTCCAGCCACCAGACCCCCATGGGAGCCTAAAAGGCTGGGGTAGTACCCCAGGCAACTACACAGAAACATTCCCAGTAAAGCGGGAAATGAAGATGAGTCCATTGTGACCTAGGTAACTGGGTCACATAGATGAGACCCGCTTTACTGGTTGAAATGGTAGTCCTCCCAGGTGAAAGTAAAGGGAGGATGAGTAGGGGGATCCGACTCCCTTGAGAACGCTAAGTCAAATCCCCCTAAATACAGAAGCTGGGTTATTGCTGGGCTCCCATAATTTTATTTAGTATGCCCTTTTCTATTAGTAAAATCTCTTTATCGTCTTTCCCTCTGTATCCTTCTAATAATTCGCGGTTTAATTCCAAAAAAGTATGACCCCACTTCACGGTATTTAATATTTTTAAGGCTTCCTCAACATAATCCAATATATACAAAGTGGCAGCTATTGCTTCTAATGTAGAGAGTTTATAAGCAATTCCATAATGAACTGGATTAGCGGCAAATAAAATCGGTAATCTTCTATGGGCTCCTTTTAATCTAAATTCTTCTACATTATTATTATTCCATGAGGTATCTATTGCAGTTATTCCGGCTTTTTCAGCCATGTTTTTATCCTTAATAGACAGAATAATATTAGAATAAGGATCGAGTATAATACCATAACCTTTTATAGTCTTTTTAGCTAATCCGAGTTTAACTAGTTTTTTTCCGGTACATTTCTTTGGGTCATCCTTATGATAATCTATAATATATATTTTCATTAATACTCATAAAATTCTTATAACTTTATTTCTAATAAACCTTCTCGGATTAAAATGGCATCAGCAATCGTTCTCATAAATACGGATGCGGGAGGGGAGGAAGAAGTTTTCGAAAAATTAAGGGAAATGAAAGAAGTATCGGAAGTTCATGTAGTTTATGGAGTATACGATATAGTTGCGAAAGTTGAGGCGGACTCTTTAGATAAGTTAAAAGATTTCGTTACTAATACAATAAGAAAGCTTCCAAAGGTGAGATCAACATTAACTATGATTATTGTAGAGGGGAAAAGTGTAGTGAAGAAATGATTTATGTTTTAGGAATAGATGACCATGACTCACAAATAGGCGGATGCACTACTCATTTCTCTACTTTATTAATCAAATATCTAATTGAAAAAGAGGGAATTTCATTAGTAGATTTTCCTTCATTAGTAAGGCTTAATCCTAATATTCCATGGAAGACTAGAGGAAATGGAAGTGTAAAAATAGTGTTTAAAAGTAGTAGAGATATTCACGATCTGTTAGATATTATATGGGATAAAAGCATTGAATACACAACAGAAATATCTAAGGCTGACAAGTTTAATCGCAAGCCCGGTGCTGCATTAACAGAATTTAACACATCTATCTTAGAGGGAATTAATTGGGTTTACAAGAAAGCTTTAACAGACGTAATACCTATAGATTTAGCTAAGAAAATAGCGGAGAAATATAATATTTTAATAAGGGGAGATAGAGGAGTCATAGGCAGTATTGCAGCTTTAGGGTTTAATTCAGATAAATTCACTTATGAACTATTAACTTACAGGTATATTGATGAAGAAAGGAAAGTTAATGAAGAAAGCGTAATTGCTTTTGAGGAAAAATATTTTCCTAAAGTATTTGCGAATTATGATTTTATAAAGCGTAAAGCGTTAATTTCTCCTCATGGTAACGACCCTGTATTATATGGTGTTAGGGGTTTAGATCCTTATATTTTACTTAACGCCCTTGAGGAGATCAAGACTGAGAATAAAATTGAAAACTCGATGATATTTAAGAGTAATCAAGCTACGGACTCCCATATAGTAGTCTCTGGTACTTTATATCAAACTGCAATAACGCGAGTTAAGGTTAAAGAGGTCAAGATCCTTAAAGGGGGCGACGTCATAGTAACTGGTGAAAATGGAGATCATATAATTTTCTATAAGGAAACTGGGGAGTTAAATTTAGCAGCACAGCAACTTATTAATGGTGATGAAATAGAAGTTATAGGTGCAATAAAGCCCTCTATTCAGTATGGTAAGATAATTGAGGCTGAAAGATTCACAATTATCTCTCTATCTACTTTTAAATCTATGAATCCGAAATGTCCAATGTGTGGTGGCTCTAGCGAATCTTTAGGGAAAGGTAAGGGTTTTAGATGTAAGAAATGTAATTACATATTTTTTGGTAACAAGGTTAATGTTGAGATTGAGAGGGGTTTATTAAAAAGTACGTATCAATCGAGAGTGTATAGACATTTAACTAAACCCATTTTCCTAGAAGTTTCCCCAGTTATCATAAATGACGTTAACGAAATAAATAGGCTTGTGAGACATCTGCTTAAAATTAACTGAACAATTTGAATCTTACAATTCTCTTGCATTTGTGGTTAAGGATTCCTTTAAACTCGTGGTAAAATACGGGCCCGCCGGGACTTGAACCCGGGACCTTGGGTTCCGGAGACCCACGCTCTATCCTGGCTGAGCTACGGGCCCTTTCCTAATTCTCTATTTGTAAATTCTACTAATAAGTTAGTAGGAAATTTTTTTAAGTAATTAGATGGTGAGATGAGTGGTGAAAGCTTTGGTTTTTGAAGAGGATTGGGAAGAGGATTTCGAGGAGGAAGACTGGGAAGAGGAAGAGGATTGGGAAGAGGAGGAATGGTAATTTCAAATTTTTTCTCCTCTAATTTAGTTTAGGGGATTAAAGTGAGAGTTGCAGTAATAAATTATGACTATTGTAAACCGGATAAGTGTAATATAGAATGTGTATCCTTTTGTCCGATAAATAGGTCTGGGGGTAAGGCTATTGAATTAGCAGAGATTGTAAAAGGTAAACCAGTAATCTATGAAGAAGCTTGTATAGGTTGTGGTATTTGTATTAAAAAATGTCCTTTTAATGCGATAGATATAGTTAATTTGCCAGATGAGTATGGTAAAGATGAGATACATAGGTATAAGGTTAATGGATTTAAACTCTTCGGTATGATCACTCCAAAAAGAGGGTATATAATAGGTCTTTTGGGAAAGAACAGTACTGGTAAATCCACTATTTTAAGACTTCTCAGTGGAGAATTAATTCCTAATTTTGGGGATCCTAATCTTAAACCTACTAAAGAGTTTGTATTAGAGAAGTTTAAAGGAAAAGAATTATATGATTACTTTTACTCTTTATATAATAATAAGATTAAAGTGGTGCACAAAATTCAGTACGTTGAATATGCTAGTAAGTTTTTACAGGGAACTGTAAAGGAGTTACTAACTAAAGCAGATCAGAGGGGAAAGGTGGATGAAGTTAAGGAATTATTGAATCTTTCATCTTTTTGGGATAAAAACGTGAAATATTTAAGTGGAGGAGAATTACAAAAATTATTAATTGCAGCAGCACTTCTAAAGGAAGCTGACGTATATTTATTTGATGAGCCTTCCTCATATCTTGATATTAGAGAGCGTATTAATATGGCTAATGCTATCAGAGAGCTCACAAAGGGTAAATACGTAGTTGTTGTGGAACACGATTTAATAGTACTAGATTACTTAGCGGATTTAATAAATATTATATATGGTAAGAGCTCTGTTTACGGAAGGGTTTCAAAAACGTATAGTAATAGGGTAGGAATTAATAACTTTTTACGCGGTTATTTGCCAGCAGAGAATGTGCAGATAAGGCCAGATGAAATTAAGTTCAACCTTAAGGATTTAACTGACTTAGATCTTAACCCTCATGCTCAACAGAAAGTGATTTGGACTAATATTTATAAGAAATTAGAGGGTTTTGAATTAAGAGTTGAGGAAGGTTTTGCAAGAGAGGGGGAAGTAATAGGTATAGTTGGGCCTAATGGTATTGGTAAGACTACGTTTATGAGGATCCTTGTGTCTGAAATAAAGCCCGATGAGGGTAGTGTTCTGACCGAAGGACTAAGCTTATCCTATAAACCGCAGAAATTAGCTCCTAATTTTGACGGTACTGTTCAACAATTTCTAGAGAACGTTAGAAAAGACGTTTTATCTTCATCCTCCTGGTTCTTTGAGGAAGTAATTAAAAGACTTAATTTGCATAGAATTTTAGAATCTAATGTAATGGATTTAAGTGGTGGAGAGTTACAGAAATTATATATAGCTGGTGCATTGGCCAAAGAGGCCGATATTTATGTTATTGATGAACCTTCCTCATATCTAGATGTTGAAGAAAGATATATAGTAGCTAAAGCAATAAAGAGGGTAACTAGGGAAAGAAAGAGTGTTACTTTTATGGTAGATCATGATTTATCCCTTCACGATTATATTGCGGATAGAATAATGGTATTCAGCGGAATCCCCGGAAGTAGAGGTTATGGGAAGAAACCCCAGACATTGAGCTCTGGGATGAACGAGTTCTTAAAGGAGCTTGGTATTACGTTTAGGAGAGATATTGATACTGGTAGACCTAGAGTTAATAAACCAGGAAGTTATCTTGATAGACTTCAGAAAGAGACTGGAGAATATTATTCGATGAAGTTCTTGAAAGAAGACTCCACGTAAGTTTTTTATATTGATAGTTAAATTATACTCCAATGAAGACCACTATAAGTGTTATAAAAGCAGATATAGGTAGTTTAGCCGGTCATCATGTAGTCCACCCAGATACTATGGCTGCAGCAAGTAAGATCTTAGCAGACGCAAAGAGTAAGGGAATTCTAATAGATTATTATATTACACATGTTGGTGACGATTTACAATTAATAATGACACATACCAGGGGGGAATTAGATCCTAAAGTTCATGAGACTGCATGGAATGCCTTTAAGGAGGCTGCTAGAGTTGCTAAAGAACTAGGGCTTTATGCTGCTGGTCAAGATCTGCTTTCAGACTCTTTCTCTGGAAATGTAAGAGGTCTAGGACCCGGTGTTGCAGAAATGGAGATTGAAGAAAGGCCCTCTGAACCTATAGCAATATTTATGGCAGATAAGACAGAGCCAGGTGCTTTTAATTTACCTCTTTATAAAATGTTTGCAGATCCGTTTAATACTCCAGGGCTTGTGATAGATCCAACCATGCATGGTGGATTTAAATTTGAGGTACTAGACGTCTATCAAGGGGAGGCTGTAACATTATCTGCTCCGCAAGAACTTTATGATTTACTTGCTTTAATTGGAACTCCAGCAAGATATGTAATTAGAAGAGTTTATAGGAACGAAGATAATATGTTAGCAGCTGTAGTATCTATAGAGAGATTAAACTTAATCGCGGGTAAATATGTTGGTAAGGATGATCCAGTAATGATAGTTAGATTACAACATGGTTTACCAGCATTAGGTGAGGCTTTAGAAGCTTTCACTTTTCCGCACCTAGTTCCAGGATGGATGAGAGGGAGTCATTATGGTCCTTTAATGCCTGTGTCTCAAAGGGATGCTAAAGCTACAAGATTTGACGGTCCTCCGAGGCTTATAGGTTTAGGATTTAATGTTAAAAATGGTAAGTTAGTAGGTCCTTCAGACTTGTTTGATGATCCAGCATTTGATGAGGTTAGGAGGCTAGCCAATATTATAGCTGATTACATTAGGAGGCACGGTCCATTTATGCCTCATAGATTAGAACCAACAGAGATGGAGTATACGACATTGCCTCTTATACTAGAGAAATTAAGGCCTAGATTTAAGAAGGAAGCAGACATGTATAAGGTTAAGGAGAGTATTTACGCAAAAGAGGAAAAAGCGCAAGAGGCTACACACGATTAATTTTTTACTCCTTTACTTTACTTTTATCTGGGGTTGCTCATGGGTAATGTGTATACTAAAGATATTAAGAGGGTTTCAATAGAGTTGTATAGTAAACTTAAAGATCAAGTTACAACAGACTTTGCAAAGAATAAGAAACTAGTGGAGGAATATGTTGATGTCCAGTCTAAGAAAGTGAGAAATAGAATTGCAGGTTATTTAACCAGATATGCTAAGTTAATCAAGGAGAAAAGCGAGAAAAAGGAGGAGATAGAAGAAAGCGAAGAAATATGAGTATTACAATAGTTTTTAAAGGTCCTTTAATTTCTAGGTTTGGAAAGGAGAAAATAGAAGTTAATTCAAATTCAAGCTTAGAGGATATTCTTTTTAAAATAGATAATGAAAACATAATAATCTCTAAAGATAAGAAAATTAAAGCTGGTTATATTATACTGATAAATGGTAAAGATTATAGGTTGTCTAATACCAGTCAGTTAAAAGATGGTGATATAATAGAAATTTTGCCTATTAATCATGGTGGATAATTTGATTACAATAGAAAAAATTAGCGAAAATATCAATGAAAAAGAAGTAATAAGGTTTGATGGAAAGTGCGTATATCAAGTAGTTTACTTTTTACCACCAAGAGAGGTTGTTCAGCAAGCTTGTGAAATTATCAATTATATAATAAGAGAGAACAGAGTAACTCGTATTAAATCTCTGCCTATTCTTTTCTTATTATTACTTACTAATAAACGTAATATAAATGATGCAATTGAAGCTAGCAAGAATGGGAATGAACGTTATTTAATTAAGTGTTGTATTAGTAATCAAATGGAAAAAATAAGCGTTTCTGAAAAAAGAGTTAGATATTTACTTTCGCTTAATGCGATAAATTCGATTGACTGGCTCTCTTAAAATATTTTGTTTTTAAGTCATGGAGAGTAGGTATTTTGCTATACTAGTGTTTTTATTAGGACTTTTGTTATTGTTTCAATCATTACATGTATTCGAATTCAATTTGTTTCTTATTATTACAATGTTTGTCTCTATCATTGTAATTATTATTACTTTTACTAGGACTAAGCTAGGTTATAAAATTCGCAGAATCGTCGTACGATCAATAATATCTAATTCCGTAAATAGGATAGAAATTAACGGAAAGGAAGTGGCTTATATCGCTTTTAAAATAGTTGGTAAAGAAGCTGATCAAACAGTGGATTACAATAAAGAATTGTCACAAGTAATAGAAACTATAAAAAGACATAAGGACAGAAAAATTAAGATAGCAGTAATAACATATTTAGATCCTATACCTGGTAGTGGATTCATTTTTTACCAAGAAATTAATAGCAACTTTAATGAAGAAGAATTTATAAATAATGTGATCAGCTTAAAAAATATTATAGAGAGTATAGCACCACATATAACACTAGAGGTAACTAATTTTGATACGTCTATATATTTCCCATTTCCTAAAATAGGATCTGCAGTAGTTTTTAATGGGTATGTATTTCACAAGAGATACGATATACCAGAATCTGAAATATTAGATGCGAAGTTTGATATCCAATTAGGGAAATTAATTGATAATTATGAGATACCTATAGGCATTAATTCCGCTGACGTTTTTAGGCATATTGCAATATTTGGTGCCACTGGAAGTGGTAAAACTAATACTGCCGCTCTAATAGCAAAGGAGTTATTTAAAAAAGGGTTTAACGTGGTAATACTGGATTGGCATGGAGAGTATAAAGAATTACTCCCAGAATTTAAATATTATTCTTCATATACAATCCCTACTTTAAATCTGTTTCAATTTGATGATAATGAGCTTGATGAGGTTATAGAGATAATGAAGGATTCATTAGAACTAACTGATCCGCAAACGTTTCTACTTTATTTAATCTTAGAAAAACTGAAAGGTATTGATGAACTTTCAACTTCCACGTTAAGATCCGTTTTGGAACAAATTTCATCAGAGAGTTATATGATTAGAGATATTAAGTTTGCTTTGGGTAGAAAGCTTTATCTTTTAACTACTCCATTAGGTCGTAAATTATTTTCTCCTTATGGTTATACTTTTTATGAGATTGGGGATAAACTGGAAGGTGGTAATATAATAGATTTAAGTTTTATTAAAAACAATATGCTAAAAAGACTTTACTCATTGTTTTTAATGAAATTCTTGTTTGAATATTATGAGAAATTTAAGGATGAAGGTAAAAAAATTATGATAGTTGTTGAAGAAGCGCATAACTACTTTAACGGTAAAAATAGCGTTCTAAAGACGGCATTACAAGAAATTAGGAAATATAATGTGAGTTTATGTATTGTTACTCAATCTCCGTCTAGTATTGATGATACTGTTATGAAAAATACGAGTATTAAAATAATTCATTCAATTAAATCCAATATAGATAAAAAAGTAATAAGTGAAGCACTTTCCTTAGATAAGAGTATTATACAATGGCTAGATAAATTTGATATTGGAGAGGCACTATTAGTCGCTCCAAATATAAGAAAACATGCAATAGTAAAAATTAAAAAAGTGGTTTAATCTTCTTCTTTCTTTTCTTCTCCTTCTTTCTTCTCTCCGCTCTTAGATTCGCTCTTCTTTCCGGCAGCTATTAGATCATCAATTCTTAGTATAAGCGTTGCAGCTTCAGTTGCAGCTTTTACGGCATTCATTTTAACTAATGCTGGCTCTATTACACCTAATTTCCACATGTCTTCTATCTGTCCTGTAAATACGTTAATACCGTACCACTTGTTAGCCTCATTCTCATGCGCACTTCTTAACTTTACTATTAGATCGATTGGGTCATATCCTCCGTTCTCTATTAATATCATGACTAAGCTCTCTAATGCATTAGCGTAAGCCTCTATTGCTAATTGCTCCTTTCCTCCAACTTGTGGAGCATATTTCCTAAGTCTTTTGGTTATTTCCATCTCGACAGCTCCTCCACCGGCAACAGCCCTGCCATCTCTTACTACGTCAGCAACAGTGCCTAGTGCGTCTCTTAGGGCTCTTTCAGTTTCGTCTACTACTCTCTCTAATCCTCCTCTTATTAATATACTAACGGATTTGGGATTCTTTGCACCTTCAACGAATACCATTTTATCCTCTCCTACTTTCCTCTCTTCTACTAGTGCAGCATATCCTAGGTCTTGTGCTGTTAGCTCGTCTATGTTAGAAACTACTCTACCACCAGTAGCTCTTGCCAATTTTTCTAAATCGCTCTTCTTAGCTCTTCTTACTGCTAATATTCCTTTCTTAGCTAAGTAATGCTGTGCAACTTCATCTATACCTTTCTGGCAAATTACTACATTTGCTCCAGTTTGAGCTATTTTCTCTACTTTTTCTTTAAGTATATTTTCTTCCTCCTCAAGGAACTTCTGCATTTGTGTTGGATCGTTTATTCTAATTTCGGCATCTAGCTCTGGTTTTTCAACTTCAAGTGAAGCATCTAATAAGGCTATCTTTGCATTTTCAACTCTCTTAGGCATTCCTGGATGAACAACTTCTTTGTCTACTACTATCCCGTAAACTATTTGAGTATCATTAATACTCCCTCCATGCTTCTTCACTATCTGTACGTTATCTAAGTCAACGTACCACTTGTTTCCTCTTAATTCCGCAATTTGTGTTACTGCTTTAACTACTATATCTGCTAAATACTCTCTCGCACCTGCAACGGCTTTACTGTATAGTGAAGTTATTGCCACTTTTCTTAAAACGTCTGTATCATTAATAGATATTGGAGTCGCAATCTCCTCTATGGTTTTTAACGCTATTTCTTCTGCCTTCTTAAATCCACTAACTATAATTGTTGGGTGGATTTCTTTATACAATAATTCTTCTGCTTTTCTAACTAATTCTCCAGCAAGGATAACAGCAGTTTTAGTACCATCTGCTGTTTCCTCATCTTGTCCTTTTGCTATTTGAACTAAGAGTTTTGCAGCTGGATGCTGTAAGTCCATTTTATCAAGTATTGTAGCACCATCATTTGTTATTGTTATATCACCTAAGCTATCAACTAACATTTTATCCATTCCTCTGGGCCCATATGTAGTTCTTAAAGCGTCTTCTACTGCCTTAACTGCAGCTATATTAATCCTTAATGCTTCTTTTCCATATGTTCTACTTGATCCTTCTTTTAATATAATGACTGGAATACCTTCTGGTGTAGTAGCTACTGTAGCAGTTGAAGACATTTTATTAACTCACCCGTTCTTGCTCACATAAGAAGAGGTTATATAAAAATTTTTCTTACGTAAATTGCTTACAATTTGAGTCTAGGATTCAGTGGTAGTGTTTAAAAATTGTTTAAGTATAGAAAGCTTTATCATCTAATTAAGATCACTTCATGTTCTCTGCTCTTTATGGAATGCTCTTTGATAGTATTATAAATCTTCTCTTTCAATGTCATTTTTTCAACTGCATTTAGCTCACTCAATATTCTATTAAAATATCTAATATTTATATTAAGGTTTTTATAAACCTTATTAAATAATTCTTTGTTAGTAAAATAAATTGAAATACCTACTTTATATTTTAGATGTTTGCTAGCTAATTTAGGAATACTATTTACTATATCAAATATAATCAATAATAATTCATTATTTTCAAGAAAT
This sequence comes from Sulfolobaceae archaeon RB850M, assembly GCA_037389275.1. Classification (GTDB taxonomy): domain Archaea; phylum Thermoproteota; class Thermoprotei_A; order Sulfolobales; family Sulfolobaceae; genus JAPYVG01. The sequence continues at coordinate 276,869 of JBBHKV010000071.1, read as the reverse complement.
TTAATAGCATTTAGAGAGTCACTATTTATTATATTGCCATTGTAATATATAGCTTTCTTACTACTACTCTTACTTTTTAGATTTTTTGTGATAATATTTCTAAGAATTTCAGTTTCTTTCTTATTTAAAGTTAAATAGTGGCCAGGCTTATAACTTCCTGTTATAATATCTTCGTCAACGTTAACTACACTATCTTCATAGATTTGATCTATTACTAATCCACAATTTGGGCACACTACACTACCAGACTTTGTATCCCATATTAACTCATCAAATCCACAATTTGGGCATTTCATGATTTTAAAATGTGCACGAAATATATTTTTCCGTGAATTGTAGTAATTACACTAGAGAGTGGTAGATGAGCGAAAGTTTTAATATAGACGAGTTTATAGTAATTAATGATTTAAAATATAGAGGTAAAAAGAGTAAAAGTAGTGGCGGATATATTTTCGTTACAAATAATAATGAAAATTATGTTATTATGATATTAAACGAGAACAAACCATTATCTATTAAAAAAATTGAGGATTTTGTCTCTTTTACGTCTAAAATCGAAAAAAGAGGTGTAATTGCGATAGTAGATAAATATGGTGATGTAACTTATTACTCCATATCAGAAATAAAACTGAATAAGAGGTGATTATCCTGATCTCTTATGAGCCAGTAAGAGGTATGAAAGATTATTTTGGCAAAGAGTTAGAGAAGTTAAAGTACATAGAGGATGTATTTAGGGACTCTGTCATAAAGGCTGGTTACAAAGAGATTTATACCCCTTTAGTAGAGGATTTTAAACTATTTGCTCTTAAGGGCGGTGAAGAGCTAAGGAATACTATGTATGTTTTTAAAGATAAAGCTGAGAGGGAAGTGGCTTTAAGACCAGAATTCACGCCTAGTGTTGTAAGAGCGTATTTAAATAATATGCAACACTTGCCTAAACCAGTTAGGCTCTTCTATACGGGTACTGTATATAGATATGACGAACCTCAATTTGGAAGATATAGGGAATTTAGACAAGCTGGAGTTGAACTAATAGGTTCATCAAGTCTATTATCTGACGTAGAAGTAGTTTCTCTTTTAGCGGAAATATATGCAAAATTAGGATTATTAAAAGATATAAAAATAAAAATTAATAATATAGCAATATTTAGAACTATTTTTACTAAACTTGGAGTAAATGAGGACAAACAAGAGCATTTACTACATTTGATAGATAAGGGGAGAAAGGAAGAAGCACTAAAACAATTAGACAATAATTCACCATTTTTTAATTTACTATCATTTTTACTAAACTACGGTGAATTAAAGGATTCAAGTTGGGATGAGATTTTGATAGAGGTTAAAAAAGTTGATAACGTATTAATTGATGATGTTCATAGAATAAAGAAAATATCTGAAATACTATCTAATCTAGGCATAAATGTCGTCGTAGATACTGGATTTGTAAGAGGACTTGCCTACTATACTGGAATAATTTTTGAAGTAAATCACCCTAAGGTTCCTTTTAGTATTGCGGGTGGAGGTAGATATGATAATTTAATAAAGCTTTACGGAGGACCTCAAACCCCAGCCATAGGGTTTGCTATAGGAGTAGAGAGAACTTCACTAGTACTTAATGAAATAAAAGAAAATAATTACAAGAAAGCTGTAGTTTTTGTATTGGACGATAATGAAAAGTTAATAGAATATGGCATTAAAATAGTTAGTAAATTGCGTAGTATAGGAATTATTACTTCGTTAAATCTTAAAGAATCAGCACTTTCTAAAGCACTTTTAACTTATGTAGAAGAGGGATACAATTTAGCAATATTTGTGGGAAACAAAGAATATGAGGATAAAAAAGTAACAATAAAAAATCTTAATACAAAAGAACAAACTACAATTGATGAAAGCAAACTTGAGGATTATGTTAAGCAAATAATTTAAGTAAAGAAAAAGGAGTGAAAGGTAGGGTTATTTTTATGGAAGAATTACCCGCTACAGCTTTAGGTGTAAAAGTTAGCGATGGTGTAATATTATCTGCTGAAAGGAGGCTAAGTTACGGAGGATATGTATTAAGTAGATCAGCAAAAAAAGTATTTAAGATTGATAGATTTGGAATAGCTGGTGCTGGAATAATAGGCGATGTCCAGACCTTAACTAGGATAATGAACATAGAAATTAAATATTATGAACTTTATAATAATAGAAAAATAGGTGTTAAAGCGGCGGCCAAGTTACTCTCAGTTATATTATATCAAAATAAATGGATGCCATATATATCTGAATTACTTTTTGGGGGGATTGATGATCAAGGCCCACAGTTATACATTTTAGATCCTATAGGTTCACTTATTGAAGATTCATACGCCGCGGTAGGATCTGGGGCAAGAACTGCAATAGGCGTATTAGAAGCCGAATACGATCCCAGCTTATCTGTTGATAAAGCTAAAGAAATTGTAACTAAGGCTATGAAAGCTGCTATAGAGAGAGACGTAACATCTGGTGATGGTATAGATATTCTAATTATAAAAAAGGATAACACAGAAGAAGAATTCATAAAATTAACTTAATTTTTTGACACAATAGTACACGTGATCCATCATATTGAATATCTTCTGCTGTATTAAGCCTTGATCTGAATAAATTTTTACTATTAATCCAAATAGTGATATTTGATCTAGCACTTTATTATTCTCTTGTTTTTTCTCGTAAAATAAATAACCATGAGCACAAAAGTCTCTATTACTGTATTCGGGTCTTTGTTTAGAGATGGTTAACTTTACTTTGTCTCCTTTATTAAATATATTAATTACGTCTACTATATCAAATTCAACGTCATAAACGCCGCAATTCATTTTCACAATATATAAGTTCTTTAAAGTTCCAGCTTCTATTGAATTGATACTACACTCGGCTTCCAGCTTTCCTTCAGCTTGTATAGCCATAAATGTTTTAGTGATAATGGGTTAAATATTATTAACCATTTTAGCATACCTATCCATATGAGTGCTAAAAGAATATTTACGGACTTAGCAAGCCTAGTTGATAAGACTGTTATAGTAAAGTTATCAAATAATAAGACATACTCGGGTGTACTAAGTTCTTTTGAACTAACACCATTTATGATAGCTTTAACAAATGCTAAGGACAACGAGAACAATATTTATTATAAAGTTATTTTAAATGGTAATATTATTACTGAAATACTGGTAAAAACAGCTCCTTTGTTTGATCCTAGAGAATTCGCAGAAATATTATCTAAGGAATTGAATCTTCGTTCTTCAGATATAAAGGTTTATGAAGAAGTAGGAATAGTTACAATTCTAGATAGGATAAAGGTTTCCGAGAACGGAGTTGAAGGTAGTGGCCCATTAGCTCAAAAAGTATATGACGTTTTTAATGCATATATCGAAAAGAAAAAGAAAGGAGCATAAAATGATAGGAGATTTCGAAATAAAAGATGAGGATTTGGCCGGTAGAATAGGTATATTAGAAACTTCACATGGTAAAATCGAGACTCCAGCATTTTTCCCAGTTATAAACCCTATTAAATCTGAAATTACAATAGAGGATATAAAATCTATTGGATTTAATAATATCATTACTAATGCATATATAATTAAAAAGAATTTTAATATCAGAACTAAAATTCATGATTTCTTAAAATTTAACGGTATTATAATGACTGATTCTGGTGCTTATCAAGTACTTCAATATGGAGAAATAGAGATTAGTAATAGAGAAATAGTTGAATTCGAAAGTACTATAGAACCAGATATAGGAGTTATATTGGATATTCCGACAGGAGATGTAAAGGATAAGGAAGAAGCAAAGCATACTGTATTAGAGACCTTAAGAAGGGCTAAGGAAGTTGAGGAAATTATTAAGAGAACCTCGGATAGAATAATCTGGGTTCATCCGATTCAAGGGGGCACGTTCTTAGACCTCTTAGAGTACTCTGCTAAGGAAGCTAACAATAATGAGAACTATAAGATGCTAGCGTTAGGTAGTCCAACAGTTCTAATGCAAAGATATGAATATGTACCGCTAATTGAAATGATTTATACTGCAAAAGTAAACGTTAGCAGAGGTAAACCATTTCACCTATTTGGAGGAGGAGTCCCTCATATAATGCCTTTTGCGGTAGCATTAGGGGTAGACTCTTTTGATTCCGCATCTTACATACTTTACGCTAGAGATAATAGATACATGACTAGGGAAAGAGTATATAGATTAGAAGACTTAGAATATTTTCCTTGTTCATGTCCGGTATGTAGTAAATATACTCCCAAAGAGCTTTTAGAAATGAGTAAGGAAGAAAGAACAAAACTTTTAGCAATCCATAACCTTTATGTGATTAAGGAGGAAATTAACGAGATTAAACAGTCAATAAAGGAAGGGAGATTGTTTGAGTATCTTCAACAGAAGGCTTACTCACATCCAGCAGTATATTCGGCATTTAAGAAATTTTTACAGTATGCTAGTTACATAGAGAAGTTCGATCCTAGAGTAAAAGGAGATGTAAAAGGAATTTTTGTTTATGATGAATTATCCCTTTTAAGACCAGAGATTCTCAGACATGAGAAATTAGTAGATAAAATAAAAAGAAAGAATGATTCAATTCTAATATTATGTATAGATAAAAAAGATGAATTAAAAAGAATAAGAGATCATGAAGACGTGTACATATTACACCCATTTTATGGCCTTGTACCGTATAATATATTCTTCTCATATCCCTATTTTCAGACAGAATATCCACTGCTAATTAATGATTCAGTTAGGGTTATTTTGAAAGAAAAAATTAAGAAATTTCTAAGAGAAAAAGGATATAAAACAATTACTGTTATTGGTTGTGAAAATTTACATATAAACTCTGTCAGAAACGTTCCTGTTGAGCTCTTTCTGAATCAATTCTAGTTGTCTTTGCAATTCCTCTTCAATTTTTCTTGCGTCTTCGTATAATTCAGTTACATCAATTTTTAAGTTGAGTAATTTGTTAATTTCCTCTATTGCAACAGCTGCAGCAGCTGGATCTATTCTATCTCTATCCGCATAAGGTAATAAGACCACTGCCGGCAAGTCCTCTATCTCAGAATATATCGTGAATAACGCAAGAGGACCTATCATAAGTAACTGCTTTTCCATTAACGGATAATTAAGAGTAATTTTACTCGCTGAAGTTTTAAGCCATCTAAGGTTGTAATTCTCATTTTCTCCTTTATATCTCTTGTCTAATCCTCCAATTAATATTACATTGTTAACCTCAAGTTTCTTTAACCATTTAATTATTTTCTCAGAAAATTCATTCATTTCTTTTTGGAATGGCAATAAATGACTTAAAAGCACTAACAGATGGTTATTTTTATCATAAAAGAGCTCAAAGGGAGTAGCTAAACCATACTCGTCAAGAAAAGTTACATCACGCAAATACTTAGTGAGCACAAATCCTACCCTTTTCATATTAAGCTTTAATACCATGTATCTTGTAGCAATATACCCTACTTCACCTAAAGTTCTAAATCCAGATATAAATGTGACGTTTTTCAACTCATTTTCATCTATTCCTTTTAAGAGAATTTTAATACTCACTATTTATCTCCCTCTTAACAATTACAGCAATACCCCTTTTATATTGTTTAACTTCCTCACCAGAAACCCTAGCCCTTCCTATCGCTAGTAACTCATCATCCTCATTAACTACTAGCACTTCGTCACCATATCTTATATTTTCATCAGCATCCACTACAAATTTACAAAAAACGTTCTTACCTTCTCGTATAAATTTTGAAATTTCGTTTCTTACTACAAACCTAAATTCTGGCCTTTGTGTACAGTTTTTTATTAGCATACCGCTAATTTCTGTCAATGAGAATAGATTATCCTGGGCTCTTAGTACTAAAAACAGCTTATTATCTGGTGTTAAAATGTTTCTTATCTTATTTGTAGTTATAGATCTCTGGATTAAAAAATAAGGGTAAGCTGAAAAAAGGCAGGAGGAAACAGTTTCTGAAAATTGGTAACTCGCTATATCATATAGATATGAAATTTCTTTCTCTGAGGCTTTATAAGGGGCAGAAAGATTATACGTATTTCTCATATCTTTCACTGGACTTACTCTTATTTCTCTTCGTTTTGATCTTATCTATTGCTAGCAATAAATCATCCATCGTAACATAATTTCTCCCTTGTCTAATAGCATTATATCCAGCCTCTGTACACGCGTTCTTAATATCAGCGCCACTAAATCCGTCAGTTAGTTTAGCTAATGAGTCATAATTAATTTCGCCTCTAATTTTCATTTTATTTAGATATATTTTGAAAATCTCTTTCCTACCGCTAAAATTAGGTAACGGGACTTCTATTAATCTATCAAATCTACCAGGCCTCAGAAGAGCGGGATCTAAAATATCTATCCGGTTAGTAGCAGCTATTATTTTTACATTATCAAGAGGTTTAAATCCATCAATCTCAGCTAATAACTGCATTAACGTTCTCTGAACCTCTCTCTCGCCGCTAGTCCCCATGTCTATTCTTTTAGCACCTATAGCGTCTATTTCGTCAATAAAAACAATTGAAGGGGCTTTTCTTCTCGCTAATTCAAAGACCTCTCTTACTATTCTTGCTCCCTCACCTACAAACTTCTGTGCGAATTCAGACGCTACAACCTGGATAAAAGTGGCATTACTTTCATTTGCAACGGCTTTAGCTAACATTGTTTTTCCAGTTCCCGGAGGGCCATAAAGTAATACTCCCTTGGGTGGCTCTATTCCGATCTCCTTGAACAGCTCAGGGTTTTTAAGAGGTAACTCAACAACCTCTCTTAACTCTCTGATCTGCTCCTCAAGTCCTCCAATATCAGAATACGCAACGTTGGGTTTTTCAATTACTTCGAATGATTTTACGAATACGTCTTCTCTATTTGGTAATATTTCAACTATTGATGAGCCTCTCTGTGTTAGTGCTACTGACATCCCAGGCTTTAATTTATTGATATCAACTGAGGAAGCAACCGTTACGACTAAATTGGGTCCAGAAGAACTTCTAACTACAACTCTTCCGTCAGGTAAAACGTCAAGGACGGTAGCCTCTATGAATGGTGGTGACAATAATTTTTCTAATTCACCCTTATACCAATTGAGGTCTTGCCTTAATTTCTCGAGCTCTTTTGTTAAAGCTTCTATTTTTTCTTCTAAAAGTCTCACTATAGTTTCATCATTTGTATAATTGCGAGATTTAAAGCTGTCGATATCTCCAGACAATTTAATCCGGTATTATTATTGGTGTAATTACCCTAAAAATGTTTAAGAGTAGTAATAGCCAATATAATACTATGCAAAGCCAAGCAATAAAATACTGTGAACTATGCGGTGCTCCTATTAAAGGTAATGGTATAACCGTATCTTATGAAGGGAGTATAATTACCGTATGTCAAAACTGTTATACAAAGATTAAGAAATCAGCTAAGATCGTAGATAAGATAGAGAAAAAAGAAGAGAAGAAAAAGATAAAAACTAGTGTTCCGAAGTTATCTACTGAAGTGGAGCTCGAAGTAGTTGATGAATATTACAAAATCATAAAAGAAGCCAGAGAGAGGCTAGGTTTAACACAGCAACAATTAGCACAGCAATTAAAAGTTTCAGAAAATATTATAAAGAGATTTGAAGCAGGAAAACTTAAACCAACTCTCCAACAAGCAAAGCAACTAGAGAAAATATTAAACGTAAAACTTCTGGTACCGGTAGAAGAAGGTGAAGAGGAGGAAGGTGGAGAGAAGGACTTTTGGCTGACATTAGGTGATATAGCACAGATTAGAGAGGGGAAGAAGTGAAAGCTGTATTATTCGTAGACAGTGAATACGAAGATGAAGCTTTAGCATTAGCTGAATCAGCAGAATATGAAGTAACCCATATATATAAACTTCCAAAAAAGCCCAATCCTAATTTTTATATTCCTAAAGATAAGCTGAATGAGTTTAAAAATAACGAGGAAATTGAAGCTATAATAATTTTTGATATTCTCAAGTCTAGGTATTTTGTGAATTTAAGTAAGGAATTAGTTGGCAAAAAAATACTAGATAAAGTTCTCCTCCTGTTAGAAATTTTCGCATTACATGCGGGGTCTAAGGAGGCAAAACTCCAGATAGAACTAGCTAGATTAAAATATGAGTTACCAATAATTAAAGATCTATATAAAAAGACTAAGATATCAGAACAGCAAGGTCCTTTAGGAGCTGGAGTTTATGGAGTAGAATCAGCGATTAGGTTGTATCAAAGGAGGATAACTAAAATCAGAAAAGAGCTCGAAGAACTGAAGAAAGCAAGAGAAGATCAAATAAGGAGAAGTGAAATGAAGAGTGTAGCAATTGTTGGTTACACAAATGCTGGCAAAACAACGCTATTTAATGCATTAACTGGATTAAATCAGAAAACAGACACTTCTATGTTTACTACAACTGCTCCTAAAAGATATGGGATAAAATTGAATGATAGTAAAAAAGTGTTATTAGTAGATACTGTAGGGTTTATAAGAGGTATCCCACCACAGATTATAGAGGCATTTTTCGTAACATTATCTGAGGCGAAATATGCTGATGTATTAATTTTAGTCTTAGATGCTTCAATTAGTCAAACAATGCTTATTGAGATGCTTACAAGTTCAATGGAAGTTTTGAGGGAGTTAGGAATATCTGGTAAGCCAATGCTAATTGTAATGAATAAAGTGGACTTAGTAAAGGATGGGGAACTAAATGAAAAAATAAATATCGTAAAAAGGTTAGGCGAAGAAATGTATTCTCCAATTTATGATGTGATTCCAGCCTCAGCATTAAAAAGGTATAATATTAATTTAATTAGGGATAAATTATCGGAGATTTTGAGTTAAGAGAAGTATATGTATTAAGGCTTGGTCATAGACCAGAAAGGGACAAGAGAGTTACTACTCACGTAATTTTAGTTGCTAGAGCGTTTGGTGCTAAAGGAGTTTACATAGAAGGTGAAGACGAGAAAATAAAGAATACTATAGAAAAAGTAATAAATGAATGGGGAGGGAAATCATATTTTTCAATAGAGTTCATAAAAAATCCTAAAAAATTAGTAGAAAAATGGAGGAAAGAAGGAGGTAAAGTTATTCACCTCACTATGTATGGGATTAACATCAATGATAAAATTGAAGAAATTAGAAAAATTAACTCACCACTCCTCGTGATAGTTGGCTCTCAGAAAGTTGAGGGGTGGTATTATTATAATTCAGACTATAATATAGCGATAGGAAATCAGCCTCACTCAGAGGTTGCAGCGTTAGCGATTTTCTTAGACAAATTATATAAGGGCGAAGAGCTAAATATACAGTTTAGTGATGCAAAATTAAAAATTCTCCCCCAAGAGAGGGGGAAGAAGGTGATTAAACTTGGTTAACGTCCAAGATTTTATTTTAAATTTAGCCAAAGAATTAGCTGGAGAGGACGCTTCAAATTTACTTAAATATTTGATGCAGAAAAAAGTGGAAATTACCGATGAAGATTTGGCTAAAGAACTAGATGAAAAACCTAATGATATAAGGAAAAAACTTTATGCTTTATCTGAACATGGTTTTGTAACCTATAGGAGAACTAAAGATAAAGACTCTCCAAGGTATATATATTACTGGAAAGTAAACATAGATCAGATTAATGATATATTGCTTAATAAAAAAAGGTTAATACTAGAGAAGCTCAGATTAAAATATGAACAAGAGAAGGATAATTTATTTTATTTTTGCCCACAAGATAACATAAAATACAATATGGACGAGGCATTCGAAAACGAGTTTAAATGTCCTAAATGCGGTTCAGCATTACAATACTACGATTCGGAAAAAGCTAGGAAATTTTTAGAGGAAAAAATTAAACAACTTGAAGAGGAAATAGAAAGAGAGACTAAACGTGGTGCTAACAGTAGTTGATTTATTTTCTGGAGCTGGAGGTTTTTCATTAGGGTTTAAAAAAGTAGGGTTTAAAATAGGATTAGCAATAGATATAAATCACGCGGCGGCTAGAACTTATTCCGCAAATTTCCCAGAAACAGTTGTCATTGAAGATGATATAAGGGATATAACAGCTAGTGATATACGTTATTTGTTAGGTAAGAACCCAGAAATTGTGATAGGAAGTCCGCCTTGTGAACCATTTACAGGTGCTAACCCGTTGAGGATGAAAGAGCCGTTAGACAGGCTTTATTTAGACGAGAGAGGAGAACTAACACTTGAGTATATACGTCTTGTAGGTGAGTTAAAACCTAAGGTCTTCGTCATGGAAAATGTACCTTCACTTGTTGGTACAGAGAGTCTAAAGGAGTCTTTAGAAGCTGAATTCAGAAGGGTGGGATATGAGAAAATTTATTTTAATTTCCTTAGTGCAGAAGATTATGGCAACCCATCAAGGAGAACTAGAGTTTTCATATCTAACATTCCCCTTAACCCTCCAAAGGTTAAGAGAAAAGTAACTGTATGGGACGTTATTAAAGATATTCAGGGTAACACCTTAGTTCCAAATAATGAAATTCAGGAGTTAAATGAGAGGAAAATAAAAGAGATCGCAAAGCTAGATTTTGATGACTATTTAACAATGTTTAGGGGAGGCTCTGGGAGAAATATTCCTCTCTATATAAGGCTTAACCCATATGATTTAGCCCCTACCGTCATGGGTAATTCTAGGTTTGTCCACCCTTTTGAGAACAGATTTTTAACTGTAAGAGAGCAAGCCAGATTAATGAGTTATCCAGATACCCACGTATTTTTAGGGAGTAGGGATGAGCAATATAATCAAGTTGGAGAAGCGGTTCCAGTAGTCTTATCTACTGCAATTGCGCGTGAAATATTGGGAGTAATAAATGGTTGAGTTGATAATAGTACTTCATAATGTGAGTAGTTCACAAAAATTAATAGATTTCGCAAAGCTAGCTTTTCAATTAAACATAAAGCATCTTGTAGTAACTAAAGTAGGGGGAGTTGCAGCACAAGCTGGTTTAGCTGAGGTCAGCAAAATTGCTTATAAATTAAATAAATCCTTCCTAATTTTCCCAGATTTAAAAGACGCAATAGATCTATTATCTCCCGATGCAGTATATTTAATAACACAGCAAGCTGAAAAGGAGATTTCACAAAGGGAGTTTGAAAATAAGAAAAGAATAATGCTAGTATTTTCTGGTTTGGAAAGCGGTTTTAATAAACTCGAATTGAGTCTAGGCGAAGCATATAAACTACCCAATTTCACAAGCGATCTCCCAGCAACAGCTATGTTAGCTGTACTAACAAGTTGTATAATTAGTGGAGAAGAGTTTAAAAAAGGTTAAAGATAAAATTATAGTGGGCCCGTCGTCTAGCCTGGTTAGGACGCCGCCCTTACAAGGCGGAGGTCCTGGGTTCAAGTCCCAGCGGGCCCATATTTTACGCTCTACTCTTTTGATAGAACAATACGTAAATGTATTGGTGAAGGTTAAATTTGTGACAACACAAAAGTTAGTAAATAGTGAAGGAGATTTTACGGCAAAAATAACATTAGGGCACTAAATGCTGATATATCTCTCGCTTTCCTCTCAAGGGACTAGAGGTTATGAGTGAAAATCACTTTTCGTGTGGAGAGCTCTGAGCTACCCGACTTGCCCGCTAAATGAGAAATATAAGCTCGAATTAATGATGGGAAGGATGAGAAGGGAATCCTCGCCCTTCCACGGTAGACCCAAAATCACCTCCTTAAAAATAAATCTATAGTGTAAATAAGTGTTTCAATTACATTAATTGTAAAATTCTCCGGATTGAATAAATCAGGAAATAAAAGAATTAATAATAATCTAAATTCCTCTCTCCCCACCTCCCCCTTGAATATGGTATATAAGGAGTAGAGTACAAGGGCAAGAACGAAGATCAACGTGCGGAAAACAAACTTAGTAGAACTAGTAAATGGAAGAAAAGCCTTAATGTTCCTATAAGAGGTCTCTATGGGACCCCTTACCTTATTGTACAAATCCAACACTTCCCTCTTTGGTATCTCGAGGTTAGTAGCCCTAGCAAAATAAACAAGCCTCTTCTTCTTTCTCCTAACCTTCTCCTTGCTGTACACGAGAAGCCTGAACTTAACCTGCTCATCCCTCCTATGCCTCTTACTATTAGTCTTATAATCCCCGTCAAACTCCTCATCCTTCACATCCCCAACTGGGACAGCAATTATGTACTTAAACTGTGAAATGAAATTGAGCACATCAATCGTGTAGAAACCAGCGTCAAGAGTTATCAACCTTATCTTGAATCCCATTGCCATAACTTGCTCCACGAGGGCCTTCACTATCTCTTCCTTAGTCATACCGTTCACTTGCAGGCAAGTAAAAGTACTTTCCCATTATAATTGGTTGTTGCAGTTGCGTAGTTCCAAGAGCTTCCCTTCTCTGAACTTCCGAGCTCTTTCACTGGTTTCCCATACCACGTCCTTGTTGTCCAGTCTATTGAGAGGTCTACCTCCTTTACCCCCTTCAGTACTTCTAAGGATATTTTCCTAGCTCTTTCCAATAGTTTTTCAATCACTTCCATCCCTTGTTTCTCTACGTAATTCCTCACGGTCTGTGGGGATACGTCATATGCTCCGGACTTGTTCTCTACTGAATCGTTCCACAAACACGCGGAGATGAGAGTTTTTGCCACCTCTTCTCCTTTCTTTCCCTTAAAGTTTAGCATGGAAAGTAATTTATATCCTATTTGTTGAATGTTATTTTGGTGAGGGAGAATTGGTGTTACCATCTTCCTATGTCACGTAGTAATACCTCATCTCCCTCACCTTAAACCCTTTGATAGTGTCGTCACTTGCTTATTTATATTTCTATAATTTTTAGACTTTATATAATATTCGAATTTACTGTTAATTCTTTATATGTAGAATCAACGTTTAATAAATTTATACTCTAATGACGACACTATCAACCCTTTCTTCAATTCTTTACACTCTTATAAATTCCGTTATCTTTTATAAATTCAATATTATCCTATCAGAAATATTTTTTCTAATATGATTTTGGGTCTACCGTTATAGGAAGGGGAACATCAGATCATTAGGCAAATTGACATATTTTAGGGATTAAAAGAGTCCCGCATTTTAAGACCAAACATCTTTAGCTAACTAAAGCTTTGACAGAATAGCTCGGAAATCTCCTTTATATCCTCACTTTATTTCATCTACGGACAAAACTTCCAATTTCTTCCCTAACGCTTCCCTGAGCCTATTATCCTCACTAACTAAAGGTAAATCGAGCTTTCTTGCCAACCAAACGTAGGAAGCGTCGTAAAAAGTTATCCCAAAATCTATAGCAATCTCCTCTGCCTCTATACAGTTTACGTCCTCCAAGTTCATAGTGTTCAATACCTTGGAAATGAAAAAGAGGAGCCTTAACCCCTCTTCCCTAGTTATCCTCTTATGAAGAAACACCTCTTTCCAAACTATATTTCCCAGTTCGAACTTCGCAAGAAAGACTGTATAATTTCCTCCGAGAGGTTCAATTTTACCCTTAGTTAGCAAGGTATAAATCGACGAGGAATCAAACACATAACTCAAGCGTTATCTACCTTGAAGCAACATTCAAATATAATCCTCTTTAGTCTATGTTTTTATTCACCTGCTTTTCCTGTCTTCTCTAATTTCTTTGATTACTTCCTCAGCAGGTATTTTAATCAAAACTCCCTTAATTTCATTTAACTCCTTCTCCAGCTCTTTAGCCTTGGCTTTCTTTACTTCATTTATTAAAGCTCTCCTTATAACTTCGGCCTCGTCAATGTTATATTTTTCCAACTCCTCCTTCAGCTCCTCAGGGATTCTTACAGAGATTACTACACTCCTGCCCATAATTTAATATTATCGTGTAAAGTAAAATAGTTTACTTTTTGTAAACACAGCCTCTTGTCTACAATAGCTCATTCCATACATCTAACTCTGAGATATATATACTGAGGGTGTCCTTTCTACTTTTCTTAAAGAGCTTGGATTAACTACTATAAATTATAGGGTAGTAGCTAAAGAATGTTCACAATTTATAAACCTAAAAGATATCCACGCAGCAAGTTATTGTTTTACGACTAAGGAATTTATATCTATGTCTGCACAAGTTGCAATAAAAACTAAAAGAATCTCAATGCTTAATACAGAAGGATTTGAGAAAGTTCTCATAATATCAGTACACACTTATAGATAGTTAGAATAAGCAATAAATATTTCATAGATTTACTATGTAAATTTGAAAGAAGAATAACAGAATGGCAGAAAAAGCTGGGACATGTAAAAGCTATAGAATTATTAAAGTATATTTCTGTGTCTAGTCCGCTTTAAAAGTTTTCAGATAATCGTACGCTATCGTAATATTATATTATAAAGATTTCTTATTAGAGCTATATAGATCTAAATTTTTTACTTTAACTATATAGGAAATCTTTTTTAAATCATTATTCAAAGGAATCAAGAGGAATTATGGGTTTCAATGGTATAGCAGGGGCAGTAAATGAACCAGGAGAAATACCTTGGGAACTCGTTCTATTATATTTCTTAGTTGCGTTAGCTGTCGCATTTCTTTTAGGTAAAAGAGGAGGAGGGTTAAAAGCATTTAATACACTAGATTTAATATACATAGGAATAGGCTCAGCTTTTGCTGTAGCCTGGGAATTCTATATTGCGGGTTTTTTAGACAGATTTATCCCGTCAAATCCTTTTGTATCTGTTGGCTTTTGGGGAAGGCTTATAATAGTGTTCATCGTTGCAGCACTAGTAAGGAAAGTTGGAGTAGGAATGCTCTCGTTGTTTATCTTTACCGTTCTAAGCGACATATTTCATTACGGTTTTGGAGGAGAACCAATGTACTTTATTTACGAAACACTTACCTACGGGCTATTTGTAGATTTAATGATAGCTGCGACCGGTGGAAGAATATTCGGATTGCCAAACTTTGCACCTTCATTTACAACAAAACCGCCGACACAGAATATCCAAAAGGACACAATGCAGTCAGTTGAGGAAGATACCCCAACTCACTCGACATCAATTACTAAGTTAACTTTTATAGTTGGAGTAATAGAAGGTGCAATAATTGGAACTCTTTGGGCTTTTCCAGATCCAGTTTTTTACGACGGCTTTTTAAGGCCATTTATTTATGCTAAAATAGCTAACTGGGGTTATATATACTACCATATTTACGCTTACATACCAGGTGACGCGATAGCTGGGGCAATTGGAGCTATTATAGCAATATTAGTAGCTAGAGCGGTGGGATCGTGAAGTTTGTCGAAATCAAAGATTTTCAAGTTACTTACCTAGGTAGAAGTAAACCATCTTTAGTAATAGATAATTTTGAGATAGAAGATGGAGAATCGGTACTAATTGTCGGAAAGTCGGGCTCAGGAAAATCGACGCTAGTAAATGCTATAAACGGAGTTATTCCAAATATGATAAGTGCTCAAGAAACTGGAGAAATTTCAGTTTACGGTAAAGACCCTAGAAAACAGCCCATTTATGAGACTGCTAAGCTCGTAGGAACGCTTCTTCAAGATCCTGAAACTCAAGTTTTTAATTATACCGTAATAGACGAGATAGCCTTTGGCCCAGAAAATTTCATGTTACCTAGAGAGGAAATAATAGAAAGGGTAAATGAGGCATCAAAACTTACTGGGATTTCTCACTTGCTATATCGAGACACTAATACTCTCTCTGGTGGAGAAATGCAGAGAGTAGCCTTAGCATCAATATTAGCAATGAGACCTAGGGCATTAATACTTGATGAGCCTACTTCTAATATAGATCCCAAAGGCACTGCAGAGATCTTCTCCTTAATAAAAAACTTTAGGCAAGAAAGGAGGAGTTTGATAATAGTTGAACACAAGCTTGAGAGAGTTCTACCTTATGTTGATAGGATAGTCCTAATAGATAAAGGGAGAATAGTTCTAGATGTTCCAAAAGAGGAATTAGTTGAAAGTTCTGATTTACTAGCATCAGCTGGAGTAGAAATTCCAGATTATTATCTTTATTTAAAGAAAGTAGGAGCGAGAAGCTTTAGTAAAGAATTACTAAAGGGATATAAGTACGTTCCTCCTCGCAGGAGAAAAGGAGAGAGGGAGGTGCTTTACGC
This sequence comes from Sulfolobaceae archaeon RB850M, assembly GCA_037389275.1. Classification (GTDB taxonomy): domain Archaea; phylum Thermoproteota; class Thermoprotei_A; order Sulfolobales; family Sulfolobaceae; genus JAPYVG01. Next base: position 260,757 of record JBBHKV010000071.1, on the reverse strand, counting down.
TAAAGTTAAAGTTTGGACTAAACAAGGTAAGACACTTGTAGATACTGAAATTTCAATAAAACAAGGAGAGATAGTAGCGCTAATGGGAAATAACGGTGCAGGAAAATCTACTTTGCTTAAGGCAATAATGGGGATGCTAGATAGAAAGTTAAAGTCCGAGGTTAAACTTATTGTAGAAGGAAAGGACTTAAGCAAGAAGGGACTTGTCGAAAGAGGAAGTTACATAGGTTATTTACCTCAAAACTTTGATATAATGTTTGTAAAGAGGAAAGTTGAAGACGAAGTAGCGTTTGCAATGAAGAATAGGAAAACCTTTTCTGAAGAGAAGTTGAACAATATCCTTCAAATGTTTTCCTTAGAAAGAGTAAGGTATGACGACCCTCTTTTATTATCAATGGGGCAAAGGAGGAGGGTTGCAATGGCGTCGATCATTGCCTCTGGAGCAAGGATATTATTAATGGACGAACCTACTAGTGGCCAAGATTGGTATCACAGAGAGATCTTAGGAAGAGAAGTTCAAGATTTGAGGGAAAAAGGTTACACGTTCCTCATAGTAACTCACGATTCAAGGTTTGTTGATAAATTCTGCGACAGAGTGCTTGTAATGAAAGACGGTAAAATTGTATTTAACGGAACTCCAGAGGAAGCTTTTTTGAGAGAAGATCTAGGAATTTATCCCCCAACTGAATACGTGGTGACCAAGCTTGGTACCCTGGAGTTTTCTTTATGAGAATCCTTTTACTCAGACTATCATTAGTTGGTTCTTATTCTTCTACGGAGTAGCTTTACCTATAGGCTTACTCCTAACAGTATTAGGATTAAAAGGATTGATGGAAATAACGAGGTACGAAAGCGGGAAAACTTTCCTTTACAAGCTTAACCCATTAACTAAGGTACTCTTCGGGATAGTAGTAATGTCGGTAGCAGCGGTAACTATATGGTGGATTGGTGCTATCTTAACTTTCGTGATAATGTTCTTATACTTGACATTAAATGACGGTAAAAAGAAGTTTGCTTACATTTCTCTCCTAGTCTTTATTACAATAATAGGCTCAACGTGGAGTTTCGCTCCCTATACGCCATATTCAGTACTGCAAATGGTATTCCCTTGTCCGGTATCAAGTTATACTGTAGTCTGGGTATGGCCTTCATATTTTGTGAGCATAATGGGTTATGAACCTCAATTAACTTTACAAGCATTAATATATGGTGCGCAAATATCTTTTAGAATAACTTCGGTCTTAGTTTCTTCATTATTACTTATACTAACTACAACTACGTCTGACATCTTTAGGATGTTTACTAAAATGAAAGTTCCATTGGCAATAACTTTCTCTTTATTGGTTGGAGTAAAAACTGTGCCAAAAATTTTCGAAATCCTAGACACTTCAATAAAAATGCAATTCATTAGAGGATTAGGATACGGAAAACCTAGAGTGTTATATCCATTTTATTTATTTTACGCGGGGTTAATGGCAATTATACCTTCAATTGTTTACTTACTTAGAGGAGCAAAGAATCTTGCAATTTCGGTAGATACTAGAGGTTTTAGAGCTTACGAAAGCAGAACAATGCTTGTAGACTTACCTTTCACTAAATACGACTACGTAATGTTTGCAGTCATGGCAGGGCTTATAATTTTAGCAGTCTTAGCAAACATTTACGGCTTCGGAAGAAGTATTCCTTATGTGGGATACTGAAATGAGGAGAGCCCTTATCATAACCTTTTTCTTAATAATCTTCTTTCATTTACCTACTTTTCATACTTCAACAACAACAGCAACTCCAATTAAACACGTTATTATAATAATTGAGGAAAATCACTCCTTTGATAATATGTTTGGAACTTATCCTTTTGGTTGGCCACCTATAATTAATAATATAACACTTTCAGTAATGTGGCCCTACGGCCTTTATGAGAATTACACTCAATTAGAAAGCAGTAAGAACGGAGAACTCTACTGGATTTCCGTTCCAAATGTCCCCTGGTTGCCTTTCTTAGGCAGTAGTCATCCGTATTATGCTAATGCGTGGGATACTGTAGACCCTGGCGAAGGGTGGTGTTTATATCATGGAGACTATTGGTTTGGCACTTACGACGGCTTCGTTTATTATTCCGGGCCGCAATCAATGGCTTATTTCTCTTATCAGCAAGTTGGGATATTATGGGATTACGCTGAAGAATATGTTCTTGCAGATAATTATTACTCTCCAGTCCTTGGATTAACAGAACCAAACAGAGTTGCTTACATGACGGGATTCCCCCCAAACTTTAATAGTGATGATGCCTGTAACGTTATTCCATTCAATGAAACAATAATGTACCAACTCAGTGAAAATAATATAAGCTGGGGTTATTTCGTTTACGATTATTCTGGCGGTATTCCTTGGCCAATGGGAGCGTTTATAGGAATACAAAATTACATGAATCACTTTCACGGACTTAAAGCATTCCAAGAAGATTTGCAGAATAATTCATTACCTGCAGTTAGTTGGGTTATGCTAATTAACGGATACGATGATAAATACGATATGCATCCTCCTTATAATGTAACTGCTGGGGCTGTAGAAATTTCTCAGATAGTTAATGAGGTAATGAGAAGTCCAGAGTGGAATTCTACCGTAATTTTTATAACATTTGATGAAGGCGGAGGATATTTTGACCAAGTAGTTCCTCCTGCAATAAACAATTACGGACTAGGCCAAAGGATTCCTCTTCTGATTATTTCACCTTATGCAAAAGAGGCGTGGATTGATAATTATACACTGAGCGGGTATACCTTGTTAGGATTTATAGATTATAATTGGCATTTGCCCTGGTTAACAAAATACGTAGAAAATAGTGACGTTCAAGGACTATTGTATGCTTTCAATTTCTCGAGAGTTAGGCCACCTATAATACTTTGTCCAAATAACTGGACTTATCCGATACCTCTGCAGTATCCTGTACATTACGGTTATATTGCAGTAATTCATCCTCTGCCTAGCTATGCGTCAGTTTATCCAGAGCCTGCAATTCAGATCCTCCTGCCATTGGATTTAGTAGGCTTTATATTACTTATCACATCGTTTAAGAAGAGAAATCTTACGCTATACGCGTTGCTTTCCCTATTAATAAGCCTTGGAATTTCTAGCTACGTTAATTCCACTAATAGTATATACTGTTTTGTTACTGACTATTTTGTTTACTCTTCTCTAATAGGTTTCCTAATATCCTCTGTGCTAGCGTTAAAGAGATATAAGAATGTACTGAGGAGGTAAAAATGGACGAGGTCGCTTTTTTAGCTTCTTTTCTACCCTGCAGTTTTGAAGGTTTTGAAATGTCTATTTTTTCTTATATTGCATCTTTAAATAATAGGAAGATGGGAAATTTAGGAACTTTAACTGGAGTGTTTATAGTCCTTTCTCTCATTTATTTAACTTACATTTTTCTCCCTGTCTTGATTACGGATACTAGTGAATACGTAATAAGGATGTCCTTAGGTTTTCTCTTGATAGGAATGGCTACGTTATTCTTTTTCAGAGACTATCCAGAACCTAGAGGAGCATTTTTAACTGCTGCGCTGGGTATAACTGCTGAAGGAATAGAAGTTGACATATTTATTGTAAGTTCTTGGATAATGACTGGAGACTATATTTGGGCTCTAATAGGTGGTATTCTGGGCTTTATATGGAGTTTAACTGCTTTCAGAATAATTTCGGTAAAATTTCCTAAGAGGATAATGAAGAATGTAGCAGTAGGCTTACTTTACACAATAGGTTTTATTATATTAACTAGCGGGTTAATATAATGGGGAAATTTCTCTTATTTTTCAATCCTTTCATATTAGCATTTCTAGGCTTATTTTATCATCTTTGATAGCAAGAAGTTTACTCCTTCAATTGTTAGCACACCTGCTAATACTGGGTGAAGTATGTAAAGTGGTGATACTCTTTCAAGGACTCCCAAAAATGCAGCTAATATTGATGGTGGATGTTCTATGTCAAGGAGCAGCTCAATTCCAAAGGCTATTATTGCAGCCAAAACGGCTATCATTATGTTTGATCCTAAGAATACGAATAATACGGCTACAATTGCAGAGATTAAATAAGAAAGAATAATCACTATACTTCTTCTAAATCTCCATTCCGGATCTGGGAATTTGGTGCTAGCGGTAGCTAAAAATGGCGGTAAAATAAAGCTCACATGTGTTTCTATTGAAACTATTGTTATTATGGAGATTGAAATAACGAGATTTAGAAAAGCAAGTAGTTTTGGTTTTTTATCTCTTTTTTTCATGAAACGATCAATAAAGTATCTACTAATAAAATTATACAATAATTTGCAAGGAAGGAGCTAATAAAGTAGCTTTCATCAATCTTTAGAAGGCTTTTTATATTTATTGGAATTTTATCTCTTATGGATTATAAGGTAAAAGACCTAAGTCTTGCTGAACAAGGGAAGAAACAAATAGAATGGGCAGAGATGCATATGCCGGCACTTATGGAAATTAGAAAGCAGTTTGAGAAAGAGAAACCGCTTAAGGGAATTAGAATAAGTGCCGTGCTTCATGTTACTAAAGAAACTGCAGTTTTAGTCAAAACACTTAAAATTGGAGGCGCAGAGGTAGCTTTAGCGGGTAGTAATCCACTTTCAACACAAGATGACGTAGCTGCTGCTCTTGTGGAGGAGGGAATACATGTTTTTGCGTGGAGGGGTGAAAATGAGAAGGATTATTATGATAATATAAGGGAGATTCTGAAATATGAGCCGCAAATAGTTATGGATGATGGAGGGGATTTACACGCTTATATTCATGAAAACATGAAAGATTTGCAAATACTTGGAGGAACAGAGGAAACGACTACTGGTGTTATAAGATTAAAGGCTATGGAAGAGGAAAAAGTTTTACGCTATCCAGTAATTGCCGTAAATAATGCCTTTACAAAGTATTTATTCGATAATAGAATAGGCACTGGACAAAGTACTATTGACGGTATTCTTAGGGCTACTAATATTTTGATAGCTGGTAAGATTGTAGTTGTTGCTGGTTACGGTTGGGTTGGAAGGGGAATAGCTAACAGAATGAGGGGAATGGGGGCTAGAGTTATAGTTGTTGAGGCCTCACCCCTTAGGGCTTTAGAGGCCGTCATGGACGGATTTGATGTAATGCCAATGAGTAAAGCTGCTGAAATAGGTGATATTTTCGTTACCGCAACTGGGAATATTAACGTAATAACTAAAGAACATATAATGAAGATGAAAGATGGTGCAATACTAGCTAATTCTGGGCACTTTAATGTTGAGATTGATGTAAAAGGTTTGAGGGAAGTTGCTAAAAGTGTTAGAAATATAAGACCTTATTTAGACGAGTATACCTTACCTAACGGTAAGAGGGTTTATTTGTTAGCAGACGGTAGATTAGTTAATTTAGCAGCGGCTGAAGGTCATCCAAGTGAGGTTATGGATCTGAGTTTTTCTAATCAGGCACTTTCCGTCAGACATCTAGTTCAGAATCATGATAAATTAGAGAAAAAAGTCTATAATGTTCCCCAAGAAATTGATGAGACAGTAGCCATGCTTAAACTGAAATCTATGGGTATAGAAATTGAGAAATTAACAGCGGAACAGATTGAATATATGAAACAATGGAGGTATGGTACGTGATTATAACCATAACTCTTTTAAATAAAATTGGTTTTTTACTATTATAGTGGGCCCGTAGCTTAGCCCGGTAGAGCGCCCGGCTCATAAACTTCTCATTGGGAGACCGGGTGGTCCGGGGTTCAAGTCCCCGCGGGCCCACTTAAAGATCTTTTGTTTACTATTCTATCCTCTCATTCAGTTTTTATTCTCAAACCCCATGAGCAGCCATAAGATGGAAAACTAATAAAAAGTATGTAACACTATAATATTAAGCATATCCACACCAAAATTTAGAAGGAATCAAAAATAATTAATAGTTACGTGTAAGCGTTATAGTCTTCAAGGAGGATAATGGGAATAAAGTTTATTTTTCTAATAATGATCGCTTGAAGAGAGTGGTGTCCTAGGGGGCTGTGTATAATTCCTTAACTTGTGGTTGAATTGGAGAAGTCACGCCACGGGGTAAATACTAACTTCTTACAAAACCTTATATCCAATAGGTAACAAGGGCTATCTCATTGACTTAGTAATTTTGGGCATACTATATTGCTTGGTTCGCTCTAGTACTTACGATATAGGAATTAAAAAAGTATTAATTTGATTACAATCTCGAATTTAGCTCTATGACTATGTTACGAGCTTTTCTATTAAGGGTTAATATGGTGGCGGGTATCCTCCACCTGGAGGATATCCTCCCGGATAGCCTTGCATTTGTCCTCCAAATCCTTGGGCTGGAGGAGCTGAACTTACTACTTGGGCTACGAAATTAAGTAATTGCTCCTCTTGTGCATAATTTTGATAAACGTGATAAGCGTCAAAAGCCGTTCCTCCTATACCTAGAAGCGTTAATAATTTGTTGTGTAAATCCATATCACTAAAGAAGGCGAAGCCCCCAGCCGCAGCTAAGGGTAATAATTCTTGCAACCAATTAGAAATTCCAGTTTCTACAAATACTGTTCCAGCCCCTTGGCAAATCCTTATAGTATAAGCTTTGTTTGAATCTGTTAAGTAACCGAAAAGACTTGTATGCCTAGCTTGAATTATAGCCATATTTGGGCTTACCATTGGATTTACTTGAAACCCCCTTCCGTTTAAGTAAGCCGTCACTTGGCTAGCAACGTATTGCATATCAATTGGGTATGATACCGGTATAGTCATTTGTTTACCTCCAAGTCCTACCGGCTGACCACAGCCAGCAAAACCAAAAGTTGGTTGTCCGCTCATGCTGAAAAAGGGAAAACCCATAATCTGTAATCCTTTTGCCTTAATATAAATATTTCTACTACATATTCAAAACCTTATTTCTCACGTAAGGTATAGTCATAAAGTTTATTAGCAAAAATATAGTAGATGTAAAATGCAAGTCCCGCCGTAGCTCAGCCCGGTTTAGAGCGCCCGGCTGTAGGCGAAGGGTGCAGTGACCGGGTGGTCCGGGGTTCAAGTCCCCGCGGCGGGATTGTCTTCTTTTTCTCCTTAATCTTTTAGAAATCAGTAAAGACGAGGTTTTATAATTATTAAGAAGTGCGGGGGGTGGGACTTGAACCCACGCAGGCCTTCGCCAACGGGGATCTCACCTAAAGGGTCCTGAGCCCGTCCCCTTTGACCTTGCTCGGGCACCCCCGCAATATTAAAAATCTCAATATGGCTAAAAAGGTTTAACGCCGGGGGCGGGATTCGAACCCGCGTGCCCCAGAGGGGCAGTAGGTCGCCCGCTTTTAACGCTGGAAATGGTCTCGAGCCTACCCCCTTAGTCCGCTCGGGCACCCCGGCAATATAAAAATACTTTATACTCAAAAATAAAATTATGCTGGAGTATAAACCGGTTCTTTCTCTGTTGAAACTCTCTTCTCATTCTCTATTACTACTCTTATGTGTTTCGGTATACTGAAAATCATTTCGTGAGTCTCGCCGTCATAGAACCTTAATTCGCCGTTAATCCTCTCGTTAATTAGCTTATCCACTTCACTTGCTGTAAGTTTGGCTGGTGATACAGAATCCGAGGCGTATACAAACCCCCATAATCCGTCAAATGCTGGAACATAAACTATTCCAGCTGAAGTATATTTAAACACTTGTCTTATGGTGTTATATATTATAGAAAATGTATCAAGACTGAAAGAAGGGGAGGTAGCTTGAGTTACTATTCCTCCCCCTGGGTTAAGTACTCTCTTTACTGCCTCATAGAATTCTTTAGTATAAAGTAATTGGGAAGGAGAGTCTTTTAGTGGGTCTGTTAAGTCAAGTATTACGGAATCAAAATTCTCTTTACTTTCTTTTACAAATTTATACCCATCCCCTATAATTAATCTAGTCCTCGGATCATCAAAGCTTCCTTTATGCCATTCTGTTAGATATTTTTTAGCGAAATCTACTACTACAGGATCTATGTCTACCATTACAGCCTCTTTAACACTTTTATGCTTTAATACTTCTCTTAGTGTAGCTCCTTCTCCTCCACCTAAAATAAGGACTTTAGAAGGATTGTTTAAAGAAACTAGTAACGGATGTACGAGTGTTTCATGGTAAATGTATTCGTCAGCTATTGTAGATTGTATCTTACCGTCGATTATTAGTGCCTTTCCAAATCTAAAGAGTTCCACTAATAATACTCTTTGGAATTCACTTCTTTCCTCGGCAATTACCCTTTTTATTGCATGTGCATGATATTCGTAAGGGGTTTGCCATTCTGTATGCCAATGCCATTCAAACATTATACTAATCTCACTCCGTTAACTTTCTTGTTTTGCCAACTATATCTTCTGATTTTCTTTGTTCTTCCAAAACCACAAGCCGCACAGTAACCTTTCCTTACATTAAAGGAATTTCTTCCGCATCTTCTACATCTTATATGAGTTGGCGATTTATTCATCTTTCCAAATGACGGTGTACCTTTCATTATTTATCCATAGTGAGTTTAATATAGTCGCTTATAACTTTAACCACTTAGCTTTAAAAACCACAAACAATAGTTTTTGTAGATAGTCAATGTTTAAGGACAAAGATTTCGTCTATATTGATTACGTTGCTAGAGTAAAAGATACTGGAGAAGTTTTTGATACAACAATAGAGGAAGAGGCAAAGAAATCAAATATTTATAATGCAGAAACTAAATACGGGCCTAAACTGGTAATTTTAGGAGAACATAATATTATTCCAGGTTTGGAAGAAGCCTTATATCAAATGAGTGTAGGAGAGGAAAAAGAAATCGAGATACCACCAGAAAAGGCTTATGGTAATAGGGATCCTACAAAAGTTAAGACAGTCTCTTTGGGAGAATTAAGGAAGCAAGGTGTAAATCCTTATCCAAATATGATAATTAGGTTGTCTAACGGTTCCTATGCGGTAGTAAAAAGCGTGTCGGGAGGTAGGGTTATTCTGGATTTAAATCACCCTTTAGCGGGGAAAACTTTAGTCTATAAAGTTAAGGTAGTTAAAGTGCTTGAGAACGAAAAAGATAAGATAAACGCTTTAATAGAAAGGTGGTTAGGTAGTTCGGTAGCCCAGAAGTTTGTGGTTGAGATCTCAGAAGATAAGAAGAACGTAAAGGTCACGATTCCTAAGGATATTTATCTAGTGGAGGACTTACAGTTAAGGCTTTATATGTTAGCTAAAGACATAATTAACTTCGTGATCCAGGAAGGAAACGTAAGCTTTATAGAGAATTTCAACAAAGAAGTTTTTAGCTAATTACTCCAGTTTCTCTAGCTATTTTTTCAGCTGATTCCCATGTAAGTCCTCTATCTCCTAGAATTGTATAACGTTCGGGTCTTATTGTATGTGCTATTGTTAAAGCTTTTATAACACCTTCATCCGGGATTCCTATTTCTTTCGCTTTGGTAGGTAGTCCTACTCTTCTCATTGCCCTTTTTATCTTCCTCCAATTAATGCCGTGTACATATGCCATTAAAATAGTCCCTAAGGCTACCAGTTCGCCGTGTAGTCCTACATTAGGGTAGAGCATTTCAATTGCATGTGCAAACAAATGCTCTGAACCGCTTGCCGGTCTAGTACTACCGGCCATGCCCATGGCCACTCCGCTACTTATTAACGCTTCTGTAAGAGTTCTAACTCCCGCCTTAATATCTTTATTTAATATCCTAGTACAAGAAAGGGCGTGCTTTGCGGACATTAAAGCTAGTGATGCAGTATAATCTCCATAATATTCTCCTCTAAGCTTTGAGGCTAATTTCCAATCTCTTACTGCAATTATCTTACCTATTGTATCACCTATTCCAGCATTTATTAGTCTCCTAGGAGCAGAGGACAGTACATTAATGTCTGCTATTATTGCCAAAGGCCCTTTAGCTTTTATAGATATAGGTTTCCCTAGTCCTTTTATTGCTGCAAAAGGTGAGGTTATCCCGTCATGAGAAGGTGCTGTGGGAATACTTATAAAGTCCTTATCTAGCCTGTGGGCAACATATTTTGCAACATCTATTACACTTCCTCCTCCGACTCCTATAATTATGTTCGCTTTTATTTGTTTTGCGAACTCTTCTACTTTATAAGCCTCTGAAATATCAGCGCTTTGTACTTCTATAACTTCGTGTTTGAAGGCTAAGTTATCAGTTATTTTTTCCGTTACAATTTTCTTTACTAAAGGTCCAGTAACTATAAGAAATGGTTCTTGTAAATTAAGGTCTTTAAAATAATTATTCACGTTTTGTAATAGATCATTTCCGATGTAAACCCTTTTGGGCAGATCTATAATATGTTCTTTAATTTCCACACCTTTATATAGCAAGAGTTTAAATATTAAAAGTTAGCATACCTACTCTTGTAGACTACTTCTCAAAGTTGGTGGAATTTGTGAGCTCAGTCAGATTGAATATAATAGCAACAATATATAATAACCTACCAAAGGAAGCACAGATAAGTAAAATAGAGTTTGAGGGCCCAGAAATAGCCATATACGTTAAAAACCCAGCAATACTAGCGGATAAGACAGAAGTATTAAGAAAAATAGCTAAAGATATAAAGAAGAGAATAGTTTTAAAAGCTGATGAAAAAGCGAGAAAGGATAAAAAAGAGACTGAAGAAATAATAAAGAACTTAGTACCTAAAGAAGCTGAAATAGTAGATATAAAGTTTGATGATGAGTTAGGAGAAGTACTTATAAAGGCTAAGAAGCCTGGGTTGGTAATAGGTAAAGGAGGAACAATACAACAGAAGATATTTTTTGAGACCTATTGGAGACCCATAATAGTAAGGGAACCTCCAATAAAATCTAGAACTTTAGACAGTATAATTACCCACATTTACAATGAAACGGAGTATCACGCTAAAATGCTCAAAGTCTTCGGAGAGAGGATACATAGAGATATACTGTTTAAGGACAGATATGTAAGGATTACAGCACTGGGAGGTTTTAACGAGGTAGGAAGGTCAGCAGTGCTAGTAGAAACTCCAGAGAGTAAGGTTCTTCTGGATGTAGGCCTAAATCCAAGCGTTACAGGAGGGGAGAGACTCTTCCCCAGATTAGATATAGACCAAGTAAGGCTAGAAGACATAGACGCAGTAGTTATTACTCATGCACACTTAGACCATTGCGGGATGGTACCATTGCTCTTTAAATACGGTTATGAAGGCCCAGTATATACTACAGCACCAACTAGGGATATAATGGCGTTAATGCAATTAGATGCATTAGACGTTGCGGAAAAAGAGGGAAGACCAGTACCTTATACAGCTAAAGAAGTTAGGAAAGAATTGCTTCATACAATAGTATTAGATTACGAGGAAGTTACTGATATAGCACCGGATATCAAACTTACGTTTTACAATGCTGGGCACATTATAGGTTCGGCAATGGCACATTTGCATATAGGTGAAGGTACTCATAATATTGTTTACACTGGTGACTTCAAATACGCAAAAACAAGGCTATTAGATAAGGCTAATGACGAGTTTTTAAGGGTTGATACAATGATAATGGAAACGACTTATGGTGCGCAAGAACAAGAGAACAGAGATGAGGCTGAAGCAAAGTTAATAGAGATAATAAACAGAACAATATCTAGAGGAGGAAAGGTGTTAATACCAGTATTGGCTGTAGGAAGAGGGCAAGAGATAATGTTAGTACTTAATGACGCTATGAAAAAGAAGTTAATACCAGAAGTACCAATCTATGTTACTGGATTAGTTGATGAAATAACAGCAATCCATAATGCATACCCAGAAATGCTCAGCAGAGAAGTAAGAGAAGCAATACTTTACAAAGACGAAAACCCGTTTACTTCAGAATTCTTCCATAGGATTGAAGGATATAGAGAGGATATAGCTCAAGGAGAACCCAGCATTATATTAGCTACATCTGGAATGCTTAATGGAGGCCCTGCAGTAGAATTCTTTAAGACGCTTGCGCCGGACAGTAGGAATGCTATAGTGTTTGTAAGTTATCAGGCTGAAGGAACTCTAGGGAGGAAAATAAGAGATGGTACTACCGAGGTCCAAATAATTGATAAGGACGGAAGGATTGAGAATATAAAGATAAGTATGGAAGTCCAGTCTGTAGAAGGATTTTCTGGGCACTCTGATAGAAGACAGCTATTAAACTACTTACGTAATTTGAATGTTAAACCTAAGAATCTAATACTTAACCACGGAGAGCCAGCATCAATAGAGTCTTTTAGAAAATTAGTTGAGAGAGAAAAAGAAAAAATAGGATTAAAAGGTACTAGGATATACACACCTCAGATACTAGATAGTATAAGAGTGATATGAAAAACCTACTTATGGGCTGAATCCTTTTTCACGTTGATAGAAATCTTTTTATATTTGTTTGTAGCAAACTTTTGTCAATAAATGATGATCTCTCACGCCGATGTGGGCTATGCCCAAAAGGGTGAGAGAGATTGCAGAGATGTGAGCCCCGTGCCGTTGGGCTCAAAGGAGTCCCATGACCCACCTACAGTAAGTAGGTGGTTGAGGGCTAAGTCCCTACACTCGATCATGAATGAACATAAAATGATTGAAATGAAAGTGTAGGGACAAACGGCTACTAGGGCTAATTCGATTAAAAGTTACAATAATTAACATTTTCTAAGAGTAGTTAGTCAGATATAGCTAATAGCGAAGCTATACACCAATTTTAGTATTTAACTTCGCCGTTCTAATTTATTTAATAAAATTAGAGTTTAGAAACTCTAATAGCTTATTAAAAAGAAAGTATAATTTAGTAATAGTTCGATGATTTCTTACGTTTTTCCCAAAGTTAAACCTTTAAGTTAAAGATAAGTATAGATTAGTGGGCCCGTCGTCTAGCCTGGTTAGGACGCCGCCCTGACGCGGCGGAGGTCCTGGGTTCAAGTCCCAGCGGGCCCATATTTTACGCTCTACTCTTTTGATAGAATGATACGTGAATGCAACAGTAAAGGTTACATTTGCAACAGTGTAAAAGTCAGTAAATAGTGGGGAGATTTTATGTCAAAAATTAATGTGGAAAAGTTGGATGACCAGAAAAAGCTTAACATATTGAAAAAGTCTGTTGAAAAGCATGGCTTAAGTTATGTCTCACGTTTTGTAGGTGTAGATAGGTCAACATTAAATCGTTATCTAAACGGGAAGATTCAAAGGATTCCACAAGAGATTGTTGAGAAGGCTTCAGAGCTTTTAACTGTAGATGAGTTAAGTGACGTAGTTTACGGTTTGAGGAGTACTGATGTAGTTATTCATTACGGAAGAGAAGGCAATGATATAACTGAGATTGTTATTACACCTGATGGATTTGTAATACCATTTGAAACAGTTTATCCTAAGCTATTAAAAGATCCTAGTAGAGTAAAATATTTCTACAATGTAAGAAAAGATGATATACGTAAAGCCCTTAACAAGGAATATTTAGACACGATTAAGAGAATCGCGATGAAGTGGGAAGATTAATGAGGGATCTGACTTCATACTTAGTCTATCTAGATACACTACTCACTATGATAGGTGCCTTTGCCATATATTCAACGAACTTCATTGCTTATACAAATGCAACTCCAATCCTCGGCACAATCTACGGAATTATAATAGTTACACGTGGGCTTTTCCCACTATTTCTCCATAATGAAAGGCTCTTCAGAACATTACCGTTCATTCACTTACTGGCCTTATTCCTAATGGTCACTCTGGCCTTAATCTTCGATAACATTACGGTTTACCTCATTGGGATATTGGTTTCTTCCCTATTGAGTGTGTACACAGGGAGTTACGTATATAGTTTGGAAGTTACATGGTCTAAGCGCTTATCAGATCCCTCAAAGTTTTTCTCACTAATTTCTGGATCAGAGGCCCTAGCATTCTTCCTGGCCCCTATTGTTACATATTTGACTCAGAATAAACTAGTTTTCTTGGTAATACTCTCTATCCTTACAGGCTTAGGATTCCTTTTTTTATTCTACTTTGCTTACCTCAATAGGACAGAAATTAAGCCGAAGTTCTTCGCTGGAGAACTATCATTAATCAAGAGAGCTAAGGCCCTTGCGACACTGGCAGCCTTCAACTGGTTCTTTCTATACCTCTGGATGGGAATGGTCTTTGAGCTCGGCGTTATGATGGGTATACCCAGCTCTCTGATACTAATAGGCGTTGAGTTAGAGACTGCAATTTACATGATTATCCAGTTTGTCATTAGTAAGAGGGGGATTAAACGTCTTGCAAAAATAAGAGTTGTCTCTGGCTTATTGGCAATTTACGCTTTAATAGTTTTTACTTTTATTTTACTTTCCTCCATGGAGGTCAGTGTAGTCACGTTCTTTATACCGCTCATTGTCATAGCGGTTTCGAGTAGTCCGTTAGAGTCTCTCATAAACACGTTAGTCTCCTCTACTGAGTCCATTGAGATCTCTACGGTAATAGTAAGCTTTAACTACATTGGGGGCGGAATAGGTTATATTCTAGCGTCATAATTACTCAGGTAGCTGAAAAAGGATTACAACTGAAATAATCTCAGAGTTTAAGGTAATAATATTACCTCTAAATAGTTTAGCCTTAACTCCACGTTTTTTATGTAATAGGGATCGCATAACTCAGCATTCTAATCTCCACGAAATGTCAATTTTACTGGATTCACTCTTAACTCCGAAAGATCTTTATACATATTACGTATGCTGTGTAATATGGTTGATCTTCCAGACTGGGTGAAGAAATACAAGACAAAGGGAGTGGAGATTTCGTGTTTCCGGACAGAACTACTATGCCTATGAGATGAGCAGCAGATGGAATAAGGAGAAGAAGAGAGCGGACAAGATCACAGGACAGTATCTGCTCTTTTAGAAATAGACCAGTGTCTGCCACTATGGGTAAATGGGGCATTATTACTTTTCCTATATCTTCGCCATCAATGTTATTATGCATTGTAAATCCCTTGAATTTCATTGACCACCCTCCTGTAGACAATTGAGTTAATCTAGTACCTAAGAAAAGTATTGAATCGGCTTCTGCCAGAAGCTTATTGCCTATATCAGTCCCTATTATACCTAATCCTTCGCCTGCAAAAAGTTGGTGAGATGCTGGAAAACTTCCTTTGCCTTTTATTGTAGTAATTACTGGTGCATCAAGTAGTTCTGCGAGCTCTATTAATTCGTTATAAGCCCCGCTAGTTATAACACCATATCCAGATAATATAGTTTTCAATTTCTTTTAATATATTATCAAATTCACTATCAGAAACTTCCTTTTCAATACAATGATAAATTTCGTTTCTAACTTTATTGTAAAATCTTCTTGATTCTATTTTAACTAGCTTTTTTATCTTAAGCACTTTCTGTATTTTTATTCTTTGTACTGTCTTTGCTATTCGATTAACTTTACATTTTCTATTATGTGGTTTAATAAATGCTGAGGTTCTACGGGTATTTGTGTGAAAAGACCTTTCTTCTCTACTCCTACCATTATACTTATAATATTAGCGTGTTTTGGCGGAATTTGGAAAGTGTAAATTATTTTACCCTTTAAGTCCTCTAATCTATATTTAACACCATCAATACTTTTAGACCATGTAAGTTTGAACTGAGCCAGAGCTTCACTTACTTTAATATTCTCTATGTTATCATAAGGGAAGAGGAATGTAACGTATTCACTATCAGATCTTTTTTGAAATATATGAAAGTGCCAGGTTAGGGGTATAAATAATTCCGGTCTTATAAGTAGTTTATAAACGTGGTCTGAGTACTTTATAATCTCACTGGCCCACAATGTTTCTCACCAGTAATATACTCACTGTAGTTAAAAGTACTATATCAAGTAATATTGCAGGGTAGACTTGTGGTATGATAGGCAAAGGCTTTCCTAAGAATGGTGATGCAAAGACATGAGTGTAAATTACGAGTGCAGTATTCCATAGAAATAGTAAAAAGAATGGCAAAAGGAGTTTTCTGGTGAATGTGATAATTTCATAACCTGCAAATATGTAAAGTGCTGCGTTAAAGCCAAAATATTCAGAATATATTGCAAAAATTAATGATTTATGACCTACTGTGCTAGCTGCTATGATAGCGGCGTTATATCCCACGTCTAAATGTAATATGCTCCAAAAGAAAGCGGTAATGCCAGCAACTAGTCTAATAATTTTCTCTTCAATCATACGGTTATTTTAAAAGGATCTCCTCATTATAATTTTTCCCCAATTGTCAAGCATGGCATAGTTTTGTTGTAAAAATTGAAGGAAAGACATTTAAGACTGGTAGAGTTTAATTTTTATTGCGTGCGGGGGTGCCCGAGCTGGTCAAAGGGGGCGGACGATAAGGCCCAGACTTAAGATCCGCTGGCGAAGGCCTGCGTGGGTTCAAATCCCACCCCCCGCACTTTTAAAGCAAAAATCTTAATTTTTGGCTCTCACAGTTTGTAAAGGGTACGTATAATGGTAAAACATTCGAAGGGATATAGAACTAAAACCAGAAAATTACTAACAAAAAGTGTTAGAGAAAGGGGTGCAATTCCTAAACTAAGTTTATTAATGCATGAATATAAAGAAGGGGAATACGTAGTAGTTAAGATTAACCCCTCTATTCATAAAGGTATGCCGCATAGGAGATATCAAGGAAAAGTAGGTGTAATAGTCGGTAAAAGGGGAAGGGCCTATGAGGTTAAGGTGACTTTAGGAAATAAAGAGAAACTAATTATTGTGAGACCCGAACATTTAATACCATTCGCTGGTGTTAAGCAACAGTCTTCAGGGTGATAGGTTGTCTTATTCTTTAAAGATAGAAGAGGAACATTTTATTCCTTATTCTGTTGCAAAAAAATATTTGCAAGAAATTATAAGTAATGGTATTTCTTCTAACCTTTTACAGAGGACTTTCGATTACTTAAATAGTGTCTCTAAGTGTTCTCCAGACGATGCAATAAAAATTATGGAAGAGTTAAAAGATATTATTAAAAGAGAAGATATTAGGGCTATTATTGCGAGTTTATGCCCTTTAACCATAGAAGAGGTACGTTCAATATTAGTTTTAGATACTAGTACTACTTATCCTACAGAAGTTGTACAAAAGATAATTGAAGTAGTAAAGAAATATATGGAGAGTTGAGGTTTTTACTTTTAAAACTATTATTATCATATGCAAAGGAAAAAGACAGCAAAGGAAAAGATGGAAAGAGTGGTTTACGTTTTAGACTACTTAAGGCAAGGCAACCCGTTAGATAAACACCCTATGCATAAGAATAAACCAGTCCTTCAGCTTTTGGGTGAAGATTATTTCATGTTAATGGAAGCTTCTCCCACTTCACCCCAGTTTGATTTCCAATTAGAACAAAGATTAGAAATAGATAAATCGCCGATAAAAATTGACTTTCATATCACTTATGAGGATTTAACTGCAGTTGCTAAAGACGAGCTTACGAGAGTTTTAAAACAAATAGTTTCTGAAGTAAAACAGCAGCTTTTCGTAGAATTTTTCAATAAGGCCGAACCTTTGACTCTAAAACTTCATTCATTGGAACTTCTCCCAAATATTGGAAAGAAAACTTTAAGGTTAATCCTAGAAGAGAGGAAGAAGGAACCATTTAAGGACTTTAAGGATGTTGAGCAAAGAGTTGGTATAAAAGACGTTGTTAATATAATAGTTGAGAGGATAGTTAAGGAATTACAAGGAGGTGAAAAATATTATCTCTTTGTATATCCGATAGAAGATAGAAAGAAAGTGGGGGAGCATCCAATTTATGTAGGTTATTTAGAAAAGTTAGGTAAGGGAATTGAGGATAGGTCAACATTTTCTGGTTAATGAAGGGATTATAAAGAAAATAGTTTCTTATGTAGATTTCGGGCTAAGACCCATCATTGAGATAGGTGGTGGAAAAGGGGGCTTAACATCTTTTCTTAACCCCGATATCGTAATTGAGTTGGATCTCGGTCTAATTAATTATCTTAAAAAGTACAATTTAGTGATTTCTGATGCACGTTATCTTCCTACTAATCGTGGACAGATAGTTTCATCTTTACCATTTTATATTACATCAGATTTTATGAAAGAAATTATAAAACTTGACAATATCACTAAATTAGTACTGGTATTACAGAAAGATTTCATAGACAAAGTTCTCTCTATTCCTACAACAATTTCCTTCTTATTAAATTATTATTATACAATAGAGCTAAGAGAGGTTATTCCTCCAATTTATTTTAGGCCTAAACCTAGAGTTTTCTCCCAAATAGTGATATTTCAGAGAGTTAGGAAATACAATTCTACTATAAATGCTATCATCGAGTGTATAGGAAAATATCGCAATAAAGATTTAAGTAGGGTGATTAAGATATGTAACCTAAATAAAAACTGTAAAGCAGTGAAAAGAAAAGTAAGGGATTTTAAGCCTTGGCAGATTATAGAATTATTAAATTTGCTGGGTATAGAATCTGTATAAACGATGAGGTATACGAACCAGCAGAGGATAGTCAACTTTTGTTAGAAATCATTAAAATAAATAAAGGGGATAAAGTTCTAGATATGGGCAGCGGTACTGGCATTTTAGGTTTACATGCTTATTCTTTAGGTGCTTCAACGGTGTATTTTGTTGATATTAACCCTTATGCAACTATCGCTACGATGTGCACCCTGAAAATTAACGGTATAAATAATTATGAGGTAATAAATTGTGATTTACTCTCGTGTCTAAGGAATTTTAAGTTTGATGTCGCAATCTTTAACCCACCATATCTCCCTTTTGAAGAATTTAATAAGTGGATAGGTTATAGTTGGTCTGGGGGAACAAGTGGAGCAGAAGTTATTTCTAGGTTTTTAAAAGAAATAAACGCTAACCGCGTTTATGTTCTTTATTCTTCATTAACTAATGAGGATAAAGTTCTTAGCTCTTTAACGCGTTTTAAAATCATAAATAAGAAAGAAAGGACTTTTGGGTTTGAGACATTAGTAGCATTAGAGTTGATAAAAAATGATTAGGTTAGTAATAGTAGAACCAGAGGGTGCTTACAATGTAGGTTTTATTGCTAGACTTGTAAAAAATTTCGAAGTAGACGAGTTTTATATAGTTAATCCCAAATGTGACTTAGAGGAGGCTAAAAAGTTCTCTGCGAGAGGCATTGAAGTACTTGAGAAAAAAGCTAAAATAGTAAGTTCTTTTGACGACGCAATAAAGGACGCTGATATAAAAATCGCAACATCTAGTATCGCTGATAACAAAGGAGATTTGATCCGTAAATCTATTAGACCATGGGATTTGGAGAAATTTATAGGCAATGACAAAAGGACAGCGTTAATTTTTGGAAGGGAAAGCGTTGGACTGACTAGAGAGGAGATAATGAAAAGCGATTTCTTACTGTTCATCCCCGCTAACCCAGAATACCCCGTTCTAAATTTATCTCATGCAGTGTCTATTGTTTTATATGAGATTTGGAGAATAAAGAGTAAGAGTTCTACTTCTTCTATTTCTGCTGATGTTATCAAGTTAATAGAGAAATATTCAAGAGATATAACAGAACTAATAATGGAAACTAAAAGTGAAGAGGAAATAGAAAAAATAAAAATTCTCTTTAGGAGGGTTTTGCTAAAGGGTGTAAATGATAATGAGGAGGGTATGGCTTTAGTTCGTTTATTAAGGAAGATATATGTTAAGCTTGGTAAAAAAGAGTGAAAACTTTTTATAAAGGATTCAAATTACTGTTTAACAATGTCTTCAAAGACCTCAGCGATCAAGGACAAGTGGAAGCTTAAGAAGTGGTTTACTATACTTGCTCCTAAGACATTTGGTGAGGTAGTATTAGGTTCGACGCCAGCATATGATGTGTCTCAATCATTAAATAGGAAAGTCGAGACCACACTTTATGACCTTACTGGGGATTTTAGCCTAGTTTACGTTCATTTATACTTTAAGGTTGTGGGACATGACGGTGACAAATTATTAACGATGTTCGCTGGTCATGAGTTATCAAGAGATTATATTAGGTCTTTAGTTAGAAGGAAAAGCTCAAAGATAGATGCTATTATTGATGTTCAAACTAAAGACGGTTATGTTTTGAGGGTTAAAGGGTTGGCATTAACCACATATAGAGCTCATAGATCTCAAAAGACTGCAATTAGGAAAATAATATGGGATATTGTTTCGAAGAAAGCCACTGAAAGTACTTTTGACCAATATATACAAGATATAGTCTTTGGAAAGATAGCTAATGACATATTCCAGGAGGCAAAGAAGATCTATCCACTAAGAAAAGTTGAGATAGAGAAAACGAAAGTGCTTAAAACACCCAGTTCGTAAAATTTTTCATGAGAGCTATTATACTCGCTGCTGGTGCTGGCGAAAGGTTAGAGCCTATAACTCATACTCGTCCTAAGCCTTTAATTCCAATTCTTAATAAACCATTAATTAATTACTGGATAGAAAACTTACGGGCTTGTGGAATAAAGGATATAAGTGTCGTGATTAACCCTTCTCATAAGGACTTTTTTTCAAGGCTCGGGGTTGACTTAATTTTTCAAACTGAAGGTAAAGGGACTGGAAAAGCTCTTTTATCCGCTAAGGGAATTAAAGACGAGATTTTAGTAATTTATAGTGATGTATTCTTAGGTGATTTTAGTGTTCTATGCAAGATTTCAAATGAGGGTAATAGTGTTTTGGGAGTTAGGGTTGAAAACCCCAAAGAATACGGAGTTTTATCAGTGTCATCTGACGGTAGTTTGAGAGAGATAATAGAGAAACCAGAAAATCCACCGTCAAATCTCATAAATAGTGGGGTATATAAGCTCGATAGCGATATATTTCATTACCTCGAGAAAATTTCGCTTTCTCCAAGGGGAGAGTTAGAATTAACTGATGCAGTGACTTTGATGGCTAAGGATAAAAAAATTAAGGTAATAGAATATAATAATTATTGGATCGACATAGGTAGGCCGTGGAATATCATAGATATAAATAAATGGGCATTGGATAATTTAGTTTCTAGTAAAAATTTTGGAAATATCGAGGACGGTGTCAAAATAAAAGGCAAAGTAATTATCGAGGATGGCGTTGAGATTAGGTCTGGTACTTATATAGAAGGACCTGTGTATATAGGGAAAAATTCAATTATAGGGCCTAACTCTTATCTTAGACCTTATACAGTTCTAACAGAAAACGTAAAAATAGGTGCAAGCGTTGAGGTTAAGGAAAGTGTGATCATGGAGGGTTCTAAAATTCCACATTTAAGTTATGTAGGTGATTCTGTGATTGCAGAAGATGTTAATTTTGGTGCTGGCACTCTAATAGCCAACTTACGCTTCGATGAAAAGGAAGTTAAAGTGAATATAAAAGGGCAAAGAGTTAGTAGCGGTAGGAAAAAGCTTGGGGCATTTATAGGTGCTCACGTAAGAACTGGAATAAATGTTACTATTCTACCAGGCGTTAAAATAGGGGCATATGCAAGAATATACCCAGGGGCAGTTGTAAATAGAGATGTTGGATATGGTGAATTCTTTAGGGCCTAGCGGTTGTCGATACTATCTTTATGACATCATTATTCTGTAGTTGATAATCCTCACCAACCCTTATTTTCTTTTTAACGTTTATTGCATATAAGAATCCTTTAGCTAACTCTGTGTGAATTAACGAAGCTAAGTCTCTTGGTGTTGAGCCCCTTTTTATTAGTATTGCGTCTGGTAGAACATTGCCGTTATGATCAGTGAGTTTTTTCTCATCTTCAACTGGATAGACCACTATCATTCCTAAGGCCTCAAATACTGCCGTATTTATTGCTTGTTGTACTCCAGTGCTACCATAGACCTCGAGTACGTTTTTCTTAATGTACTCTAATGCTTGTTTTTGTTTTCCAGATAATTCTCTGGTGATTTTGAAATCACTTTCCCCCGGTATGTATTCTATCAATCCGGCCTTTGATGCCTTTCTTAATGCTAATTCTGCTTCGGCACTGGTTGGAATAACCCATTTATATTTCTTTTTAAGGTTATCTATAAACTTTCTTGATTCTAGTATATCAATCTTATTAGCAGCTATGACGATTGGCTTTGATATTTCTCTCAGTTTTTTTGAGAAATTTCTTAGATCTTCCTCACTCCATTGCATTAGCTTAACGTTTTCTAATTTCGTTTCTCTTAAGGTTTCTATTATTTGTGTTTTATTTATTGAGAGACCGGAAAGTTTTGCAAGTAGTTCCTCAACTGGGTCTTTGTTAGATAAATCTATATTTCTCGCGAATTTAGCCCAGTCCTTAGATATTATGGAGTAGAACCATTCATCAATTTCATCTATTATGAATTTTATATCTTCTTCTGGGTTTCTAGTCCCTGGAGGTACTGGTATTCCCTCTTCATTAGTAGAACCACTAGCATCAACTACATGAATTAACACATCAGCTTTTCGAAGATCATCAAGGAATTTGTTTCCTAGTCCTCTTCCCTCATGCGCACCTGGGATTAACCCAGCTACATCAACTAATTTTACTGGTATAAATCTGTAATCTCCTATACACACGGAGTTCCTTGGGTTACATTTTACACCAAATTCAGTATGTACACATTTAGTTTTTACATATGCTATTCCTACATTAGGTTCTATCGTCACGAAAGGTCTGTTAGCTATTTCAACATCTATTAATGTTGATGCGGAAAAGAACGTGCTTTTACCTACGTTCGTCTTTCCAATTAAACCTATCGTTATCATTTAGGATAATGTGGACAAACACCTTTATTAAGTAGTTGTTAATTAGAAGAGTAGAAGAATTATGACACTATCAATGTATCACTATATAGAAAAGACCTGGCAAAATGATGACTGGAAGAAGACAGTCTTAAGAATGAGGCTTATAGAGTGGAGACGTCAGCCTGCAGTAGTTAGGATTGATAAGCCTACAAGGCTAAATAGAGCTAGGAGTTTAGGATATAAAGCTAAGCAAGGGTTTGTAGTGGTTAGAGTTAGAGTTAGGAGAGGCGGTCTAAACAAACCAAGGCCCAATAGTGGTAGAAGGCCTAAAAGGATGGGTGTTTACGGTTATAGTCCTTCTAAAGGATATAGGTGGGTTGCAGAGGAGAGAGCTGCTAGGAAATTCCCCAATCTTGAAGTCCTGGGAAGCTATTATGTTGGAGAGGACGGTATGTATAAGTATTACGAGATTATTATGGTTGATCCAAACCATCCAGTAATCAAATCCGATCCACAATTAAGGTGGTTACAAGATCCTGCCAATAGGAGAAGAGTATTTAGAGGACTAACAAGTGCTGGTAAGAAAGCTAGAGGGTTAAGGAAGAGTAGGGGACTTAAGGGTACCGTAGAGCATAAGTGGAAGAAGAAGCAGAAAGAGAGGGAGCTAAAGAAGAGGCACGAGGCTTCAAAGTACTACAGATTACAGAACTTTGATAAGAAGCCCGGGAAATGAAAGCAATTAACATTGAAATTTCGGTCTTTTGTCACGAGACCGAAGATAGAGAAAAGATACTATCATCAATCCAACGTTTTTTTGATAGTGACATAAAGTCAGCTAAATTTGAAGACAATATAGTTAGTGGATATTATGGAAATAGAATAGAGATAATTAGTTTTAAAGCTACTGGTAAGGTAGCAAATTCTATTTTCCAAAGGATTTTAAATTCCTTAGACAAATTTGATCTTCTGTTATTAATATCTACGCTTTCTGAGAGACTAGATAGAGGTAAATTACATTTAAGGATTGATAAACAAAAGTTAATTAGCCAAGGGAAGATTTTCCTTAAAGATGGTGATGATGTAATAAAAGTGATTATTACTCTAAAGGATTCACAGAATTTAGAGGAGGAGCTGAAAAGTTTTGCTAATAGAAACGAGAGTTAACAATTCCTCTTACGAACTGGCGTCGTATATTAAAATTTTGGGTTATGATTATTTTCTATCGGAAGACGGTAAATTCGGAATAAAGAGGACTACTTTAAAAAGTGGAAACAAAG
The DNA here is from genome assembly GCA_037389275.1 of Sulfolobaceae archaeon RB850M. Lineage (GTDB taxonomy): Archaea > Thermoproteota > Thermoprotei_A > Sulfolobales > Sulfolobaceae > JAPYVG01. The sequence goes on along the minus strand of JBBHKV010000071.1, from coordinate 236,781 downwards.
AGGAAATTTTCAATTTTTATAGGAAAAATAAGCCGTCAATATATTTTGTAAAACCTACTACAATAGAAGCATTACGATATTCAATAATTTATGATAATGTCAATGGAATAGTTATTGACAAAGAAAACTCAAGATTGTTTAAAAAATCTATGCTTAACCTAATAAGGCAATATAATAAAGTTGTAGAAGTTTGCATAAATGAGACAAGTATTGTATATAAGGTAATTAATTGGAGCGATAAGTGGATAGAGTATCCTATCTTTTCTTCTTGTGCTTCAAGGTTTAATGAGCTATGGTCTCCACTTTCTAAAATAGCTCTTTTATCTTCTTTAGGTGCTTATAAGGAAGATGCAATAAGGTGGATTTATCTTTCACCATTGGTTTTATTTGGTAGAGATCCTTGATACTCGATTTTATTATACTTGGTTGGTTAGCTATTCTTACGATTGTAAATATTTATATGCTTAGGATAAGAATAATATATTTTAAAAAACTTAAAAATAAGCGTGATATCAAATCTAAAAGATATGTTATTTTTGAAATTATACCAGAAAACACTTTCGAAAATAGGCAAATTGAAAACCAAATTAGAAATGCTGTTAAGGAATTAGGAGGCAACATTTGGCTTGAGATCGCAAATCCTAAACTTGTTTTCACATACAAGAATTATGGGATTATTAGTACTAATAGGGTTGGTTATAAAATAGTTTTAGCCAGCCTTCCTTATGTTAGAGAAATAGATGGTAAAGAAATACTTCTAGTACCGAGAAGAACTACGGGAAGTTTAAAAAAGGCTAAAAAACTAATAGGAATTAGATGATGAAGCCGCTCCAGACTGCACTATGATGTGCACGCGACGAACTGAATAACACTTTTTACCAACATTTATATTTAGTGTTAAGTGGAGAAGAAATGGCATTTGGACCAGCAGCTATGGGATATGATAGAGCTATAACAATATTTTCTCCAGATGGATCTTTGTATCAAGTAGACTATGCGTTTGAGGCAGTTAAGAAAGGGTGGACTACATTAGGAGTAAAGACAAAGGCCGGTGTTGTACTAGTAGGAGAAAAGAGAAAAGCAACCCAGCTACTTGACGTTGATAACATAGAAAAGGTATTCTTACTAGACGATCATGTGGGTTGCAGTTTTGCTGGTTTAGCATCTGATGGAAGGATTTTGATTGATTACGCTAGGTCACAAGCATTACAACATAGGTTAATTTATGACGAACCTATAAGTATCGATTATCTCACCAAATTAGTATCAGATATTAAACAAGCTTATACACAGCATGGCGGTGTAAGGCCTTTTGGTGTTGCGTTGATTATAGGCGGTATTGATAAAGGGAGAGTCCCTAAACTCCTAATGACCGAGCCAAGTGGACAATTTATGCCATATTATGCTGTTGCCATTGGTCAAGGAGGATATACTGCAACTGAATATTTTGAGAAAAACTATAAGGAAGATTTAAACATGGAAGATACTATATTGTTAGCTTTAAGGGCTTTAGCATCCACTTTAAAACCTGGTGAAAAATTAACGCCATCTACAGTAGAAGTTGGTTACGCTGATGTAAACACAGCTCTGTTTAGAAAAATGAGTTATGAAGAAAAAGTTGCAATATTACAAAAGTTATGAGGGGGCGATAAGCGATACATGACTAAAAAGGAGGAAATGGTAATTGCAAGATATGAACATGGAGGAGAAAGATTCGAGATACTCGTAAGGCCTAAAGAAGCTATGGAATTAAGAAGTGGAAAGAGTATTAGTTTAAGTGATGTAGTGGTGTCAGATACAATATATAAGGATGTTAAAAAGGGGTTAAAGGCTTCACCATCAGCACTAAAGAAGGTTTTTGGAACTACCGATTTTGAAGAGGTCGCTAGGCAAATAATTTTGAAAGGCGAAATACCTTTAACGGCTGAGCAAAGAAAGGAAATGCTAGAGAATAAAAGAAAACAAATCATAGATTATATATCCCGTAATGCGATAGACCCTAAAACTAATTTACCTATTCCGAGAACAAGGATTGAGATGGCTATGGAACAGGCTAAGGTGCAAATAGATCCTAATAAGGATGTTGAGGCACAAGCGTTACAGATCGTGAAAGAGTTGACTAAGATAATTCCAATAAAGATCGCGAAAGCCTTAATTGAAATTAAGGTAGATCCTAAGTATAGTAGTAGAGTGAAAGCGCAATTACATAATTTAGGAGAGGTAAAGAAGACTAATTGGCTAGGAGATGGTACTTTAATTGCGGAGATAGAGATTCCCGCCGGTGCACAGCAAGAAGTAATAGATAAGTTAAATGCTTTAACTAAAGGCGAAGTGGAGGTAAAGATCTTACAGGTGAAGTAATATGTCAAATACTAAGATCTACTTTCAAGACAGAAGCATCGTAACTCCTGGAGATCTGATAGCTGAGGGAGATTTTCAAGTTCCGTGGTCCCCTTATTTTTACAGAATAGAAAATAAGTATTATGCCTCTGTTACTGGATTGTTTACAATTAAAGAAGGGAATATATTTGAAGTTATACCATTAGAAGGCCCCCATTATTATCCGAGAGTCGGTGATACGGTAATCGGTTTAATAGAGGATGTTGAAATTTACGGTTGGGTAGTAGATATAAAATCATTTTATTCAGCTTACTTACCAGCGCTCTCTTTGCTTGGTAGGCCAGTGACTCCAGGTGAGGATCTAAGGAGATATTTAACTATAGGTGATTATGTATTAGCTAAAGTTGAGACTTTTGATCGTACTATAAACCCCATATTGACAGTTAAGGGCAAAGGATTGGGTAGAATAGCATCTGGAACTGTAATTGATATTTCACCAGTTAAAGTGCCTAGAGTAATAGGTAAAAACAAGAGTATGCTTGAGGTTTTAACTTCTGAAACTGGTTGTGAAGTAATAGTTGGTCAAAACGGTAGAATACTAATTCGTTGTGCTAGCAGTGCACAAGAAGACGCTTTAACTGAAGCCATAAATGTTATTCAAGCAGAGTCACACACTAAAGGGCTAACAGAAAGAATAAGAAAGTTATTAAGAGAAAAATTGGGTGGGAGTAAAAATGATGCAAGTGCAGAAACCAAGGCTAATACTTGAGAACGGCTTAAGAGTTGACGGTAGAAAACCAGATGAACTAAGACCTATAAGAATTGAGTTGGGAGTATTAAAGAATGCTGATGGTTCAGCGATATTTGAAATGGGTAACACAAAAGTCATCGCAGCTGTTTATGGTCCTAAAGAGATGCATCCTAGACATTTAGCATTGCCAGATAAAGCGTCTTTGAGAGTGAGATACCATATGGCTCCGTTCTCTACGGATGAAAGAAAGAACCCGGCGCCCAGTAGAAGGGAGATAGAACTCTCTAAAGTTATTAGAGAGGCATTGGAAGCTACTGTACTGGTCGATCTTTTCCCAAGAACTGTTATAGATGTATTTATGGAAGTATTACAGGCTGATGCTGGAACAAGACTTGTCTCATTAATGGCCGCTTCGATGGCATTAGCTGATGCAGGTATTCCCATGAAAGATTTAATAGCTGGAGTAGCTGTAGGTAAGGCTGATGGTGTTTTAGTCTTAGATTTAAATGAACCAGAAGATATGTGGGGAGAGGCTGATATGCCAGTAGCCATGTTACCTTCGTTAGGGCAGGTAGTTTTGCTTCAACTTAACGGTAATATGACTCCTCAAGAGTTTAGGCAAGCATTGGATTTAGTTCAAAAAGGAATTAGTATAATTTATAACATAGAAAAAGAAGCTTTAAGGAATAGATACGCTGAATATAAGGAGGAGTGAGTATGTCAGTAACTCCACCAAATGAAAATATTGTGCCTTTAATTAAGAAGGACAGTATATTAGCCTCTTTGGAGAGAGGAGTAAGAATTGATGGAAGGAAATTAGGCGAATATAGACCAATATCGATTACTTTGGGTTATATTAAAAAAGCAGAGGGCTCTGCTCTAGTTAAAATAGGAGACACTATGGTTTTAGCTGGTGTGAAATTAGAGGAAGGGGAACCTTTTGAAGACATGCCCAATCAAGGGAATTTAATAGTTAACGTCGAGTTATTGCCTTTGGCTTACGAGACTTTCGAACCCGGTCCTCCAGATGAGAATGCAATAGAGATAGCTAGAGTTGTGGACAGAAGTTTAAGGGATTCAAAAGCAGTAGATTTATCTAGATTAGTGATAATACCGGGTAAAAAAGTGTGGAATGTATGGGTAGATGTATATGTCTTTGATTACGGCGGAAACGTTTTAGATGTGTGTACTTTAGCCTCTGTGGCCGCATTGTATAATACTAGATTACCAAAAGTTGAAGTAGAAGGTGAAAACGTTAAGATAATAAAGGAGGAAAAAACAGATATAACTCCCATTGTTCAACCAGTGGTAACAGTGACAGTAGGTAAAATTGGTAAGTACTTAATAGTAGATCCCAATATAACTGAGGAAAGTATCTTGGATGCGAAAGTTTCATTTTCATATACTAGGGAAGGAAGAATAGTAGGAATGCAAAAAGGTGTTAACGGGAGTTTAACGTTACAAGAAATCGATGCCATGGAGAACTTAGCTAGAACAGCTTCACAAATATTATTCGATGAACTTAAAAAGTATATAAACCTTTAATAGGTGAGCTAAAATGGGGAAAGTAACGGGTATTGCTGGACGTTTTGGTGCTAGGTATGGTTCCTCATTAAGGAAAAAATGGAAAGAAATAATGGAAAAAAGATATAAACCTTATCAATGCCCCGTCTGCAAAACTACTGGTAAAGTAGTTAGGATAGCTTCTGGGGTGTGGTATTGCAAGAAGTGCGGTGCTAAGTGGGCAGGGCTTGCCTATACACCATATTAGAGTTATTTTTACATCTACACGTGACGCGCCTTTAAGAGTAAGGAGTTTTTTGAATGAACTTACAGTTGTAGTTCCTAATTCTATCAAAATAAATCGAGGTAGGCAAAGTATAAATGAAATACTTAAAAAATCAAAGTATTTAGGCGCATCTTATCTTGTAATAACCGGAATTAAAAAAGGGAATCCCTCATATTTTAGAGTAATAGATTCGGTCACGTTTGAACAGAAATATTTTTTAAAGATCCGTGGCGTGACGTTACTTAAGGAGCTTAAGCTTGTAAGGCCTAAAAATAAGGTTAAATTTGCTTGTATATCAAAGGTTGATAACGAAGTTATAAGGAATTTCTTACTCGATATAGGTTTTTATAGTGTCACTAATTGTAATGTTTATGCCTATGGCTATCGCGTTAAAGAGGAGGAGTTGTCTTTGTATGAGCTTAAATTTTTAGATCCCACTAATAATATATTAGGCCCTATAATAAGATTTATAATATGAAAGTTAAGATAGAGATTGAGCTTATAGATTTCGACAAACATTTGAGTGATATAATATTTAATTCAATTCTCCCAGAAAAGATAGATGACAAACTAGTTAATATTAATAAGGATTTAGGTAAATTCGTTATAAAGGCTAATTCAATAAGCAGGGGAAGAGCTATAATGAACTCTTATATATCTTGGATCTATTCAATATTGAGGACTATCGGTGAGGTGAAAAATTCATGACTGAAAGAATTCCACCTGAATTACAGGCAGAATTGGTTAAGTTACAGCAGCTACAAGACCAATTAAATAGAGTAGTTGCTGAAAAAAGTATAATTGATAGTCAGCTAAGAGAGGTAAATAAGGTACTCCAAGAGCTCTCACAATTACCTACTGGGACTACAGTATATAAAATAGTAGGTAACTTATTAGTAAAAGTAGATAAAGAAACTGTGCAAAAGGAGCTAGACGATCAGAAGACTATTTTAGAGTTAAGATCAAGAACTTATCAAAACCAAGAGTCAAAACTAAGGTCACAACTTGAGGAGAGACAGAAAAAAGTTAACGAATTGATGGCTAAATACAATTTACTACCCGGTGGGAGTGGCGGAGCACCAAAGGCTTAAAGAGTATAAGCTAAGTATTTGATAATTATGATAAGAATTTATGCTGACTATAGGGAGAAGAATAGCGGTGTGCCAGATCTATTAAAGGATTTAGGAGTCATTGTTATTTTTGATAATTTAAGTGTGGCGGATTATGTTTTAAGCGATGAAGTAGGAATAGAGAGAAAGAACGTATCTGATCTCATAAACTCTGTTTTCGATAAAAGATTTTTTGACCAACTAAATAGATTGTCTGAAGCTTATAAGGAACCTTACTTACTAGTTGAGGGAAATCTAGATAGAATAAAAGAAATAACTTCTAGGTGGAAAGCAATAAACGCGGCTCTATTATCTGCAACAGTAGATCTGGGAATAAGAGTAATATATTCTTCTGATAAAAAGGATACTGCAGAAATTTTACTTAAAATGGCTGAAAAAATTTCAAAAAAGACAACTCATTTTGCTATAAATCTACATGAGAAACCCAAGTTCGAAAACTTAAGGGATATGCAATTATACGTAATTGAGTCTTTCCCTAATATTGGTGCTAAATTAGCAGAAAAACTGTTAGAAAGGTTTGGATCTATAGAAAACATTTGTAAAGCATCAGTGATAGAGCTAGAGAAAGTGATAGGAAGTAGGAAAAGAGCTGAAGATATATATAAAATAATCCATTCAAAATACAGTAAAGAAAATGGGGAGAATAATAAAAAGAAGAATAATAATCAATCTTCTTCTGTTTCTTTGTTAGATTTCTTAGAGCCTAAATGATACTGAAACTTTCTTCTTTTCTGCCTTCCAATCAACATTAACTGGAGGCAATCCAGCCTTACTTCTCAGGTAGTTATAGGCAGAAAGGGCTGCTTTTACCCCCTCTGCAGCGGCAACTACAGCTTGTTTGTATGGAGTATTTGTTACATCACCGGCTGCAAATATTCCCTCTTGCGAAGTCCTTCCTAACTCATCTACTATGATCTCGCCTTTCTCATTAAGCTTTACCAGATCTTTTACAAAATCGGTTTTAAGAACGTAACCCATTTCTATTATGACTCCCTCTAATTGTATTTCAACCGTTTCTTTCGTCTTCAAATTCTCTATTATAATACCTTCTACTTTATTATTTCCAAATATCTCCTTAACGCTATAGCCTAAATACAGTTTAACATTAGGATTCTCGACTATAGATTTTATAGTTCCTTCGTCTCCTCCTACTAGTGATGTTGACTTCGATATATAGTAAGCTGGTCTGGCGTAACGTGAAAGTAACTCTATTGCTTCTAAGCCAGGCTCTCCTTCACCAACAACTGCTGCAGGTTTATCTTTAAAGAAAGCTGCATCACATATTGCACAATAAGAGACTCCTTTCCCTTTTAATCTTGCCTCCCCTGATACATTGAGTTCTCTTGGTGTCTTTCCAAATGCTAAAATTACTGTCTTACTCAAGTATTGTCCTTGTATTCCATATAGTTTAAATAATCCTTCAGCATTCTTTTCAATCCTATAAATTTCTTCCCCGTAAATGAATTTAGCACTAAATTTTTTAGCTTGTTTTTCTATTTTCTGTGCTAAACCTATTCCGGTAGTAGCGTCTATTGCGGGATAGTTTTCTATTAGATCTGTAAGTGTCAGTTGTCCTCCTAAATCCTTTGATACTACTAATGTTTTCATTTTTTGCCTAGCCGAATATAATGCTGCACTTAATCCCGCTATTCCAGCTCCTACTATTATTACATCATATATTTCTTCTTGTTGCATGGGAGGTATTTTCGCTTCTTATAATAAAAAATTAATTTACAAAACAATTACTACAATTTTCTTTGTAAGTAACGTAACTTTGAGATTTTTAAAAATCTATTAGGTTATTCCACCTATGTGCGTATTTAATCTCCAATACATTTTAATATTCAAAATCAGACAAACTATACACAATACGGTGATTTAGGCCTTGCCTCGATATAAGACAGTAGAACAAGTACTTAGCTTAATGAAAGATATTACTAGAGTAAGAAATATAGGAATAATTGCGCACGTTGATCACGGGAAAACGACAACTAGTGATACCTTACTGGCTGCAGCTGGAATAATTTCACAGAAGGTAGCGGGGGAAGCGCTTGCGTTAGATTATTTATCAGTTGAGCAGCAAAGAGGTATTACAGTAAAGGCTGCTAACATAAGCCTGTATCACGAATTAGACGGAAAAGGATATGTAATTAACCTAATTGATACTCCGGGCCACGTAGACTTTAGTGGCAGAGTTACCAGAAGCTTAAGAGTTTTAGACGGTTCAATAGTCGTTGTAGATGCAGTAGAAGGTGTTATGACACAGACTGAAACAGTATTGAGACAGAGTTTGGAGGAAAGAGTTAGGCCTATCCTCTTTATAAATAAAGTAGACAGGCTAGTAAAGGAATTAAAACTTAGTCCACAAGAAATTCAGAAGAGATTAGTCGACATTATAATAGAAGTTAATAACCTAATTGAGATGTATGCTGAGCCTCAATTTAAAGATCAGTGGAAAATTAAGCCTGAAGCCGGAAACGTAGTGTTCGGATCCGCAAAAGATAAATGGGGGTTCAGCGTTCCTATGGCTGCTAAAAAAGGAGTTAAATTCAGTGATGTAGTAGTAGCTTATTCATCTAGTGATAAATCTAAAATTGAGGAATTAGCTAACAAGGCTCCGATTCATGAGGCATTGTTAGATGCAGTTATTAAATTTGTCCCTAATCCAAGAGACGCTCAACAATATAGGATTCCGAAAATATGGAAGGGTGATTTAGATAGCGAAATAGCTAAAGCCATGCTAAATGCAGATCCTAATGGTCCCATAGTGTTAATGATAAATGATATGAAAGTTGATCCTCACGCTGGGTTAGTAGCTACCGGTAGGGTATTCTCTGGAACTTTAAGAGCTGGAGAAGAGATATGGTTAGTTAATGCCAAGAGACAACAAAGAGTGTTACAAGTAAGCCTTTACATGGGTGCAATTAGAGAACTAGCAGAAGAAATACCAGCTGGAAACATAGCTGCCGCATTAGGATTAGACGCTGCAAGATCTGGAGAGACAGCGATTGATGTAGGATTTAAAGATGCTAACGTAGGTTCGTTCGAGAAGCTACATTACGTTTCAGAGCCAGTTGTTACTATTTCAGTAGAGCCCAAGAATCCTAAAGACCTCACTAAGATGATTGACGCATTGAGAAAACTAAGTATCGAAGACCCCAACTTAGTAGTAAAGATTAATGAGGAAACTGGGGAGTATTTATTGTCTGGAATGGGATTCTTACACCTTGAGGTATCATTACAGTTACTCAAGGAGAATTATGGAGTAGATGTTGTGACGTCTCCACCAATAATTGTTTACAGAGAAAGTATTAGGGCAAAGAGCCAGATTTTTGAGGGCAAATCACCAAATAAACATAATAAGCTTTACATAAGTGTGGAGCCATTAAATAATGAGACTATTGAACTTATTGCAAACGGTACTGTTAAAGAAGATATGGACAGTAAAGAAATGGCTAAGATTTTAAAAGAGCAAGCTGGCTGGGATTATGACGAGGCAAAGAAGATTGTAGCCATTGATGAGAATATTAATGTTTTCGTAGATGCAACAAGCGGTGTTCAGCACTTAAGGGAAGTCATGGACACACTAATTCAAGGATTTAGGTTAGCTATGAAGGAGGGGCCTTTGGCTTTTGAGCCAGTAAGAGGAGTAAAGGTTGTCCTTCATGACGCAATAATCCACGAGGACCCAGCTCATAGAGGTCCAGCACAATTATATCCTGCGATTAGGAACGCTATATTTGCTGGATTTTTAACGGCTAAACCAACGTTACTAGAACCCATTCAGAAATTGGATATTAGGGTTCCAATGGACTATGTAGGTAATGTAACTGGAGTTATAACTAGAAAAAGAGGCAAAGTATTAGATATGATTCAGACTGGTAATGTTGCTAGAATTATTGCTGAAATACCAGTAGCCGAGTCCTTTGAGTTGGCTAGCGAATTAAGAGCAGCTAGTGCAGGAAGGGCATTTTGGGGTACTGAATTTAGTAGATGGGCTCCAGTACCAGATGCAATGCTTACTGATGTTATAATGAAGATTAGAGAGAGGAAAGGGAAACCTAAGCAACTACCTAAAGTTGAAGACTTCTTATCGTGATATTTTATGGAAGAAATTAATATTTTTAGGGATACTAAAGCCATATTTTTTGACTATGATAATACTTTAGTCTCTTTTGATGACAAATCTAACGAGGCCTTAATGGCTGTAAGCGAGGATATTTTTAATTTTATTAGAGAAAATTACTCTAATGTCAATATCAGTATTGAAGAGCTTAAGAAATTAGTAATAGAAACTTCTAAGTCCTTAGATGAAGAAGGGGTATATGATAGGAAAAGTTGGTGGCAAGCAGTACTTAATAAACTTGGGATAACCGCAGAAATAGACGACTTATATGAATGGACGCAAATTTATTGGAGTATAGCTTCGAATAACACACCTTATGAAGATGCGTTAGATTTAATAGAATATTTAAAGAGGAAGAATTATAAAATCGGATTAATTACTAACAGTGATGGTGAATGGGGAGATAAAAAAGCAAGGATTAGTAAATTTCCATTAATTTCGTATTTCGACGTGATTATAATTGGTGGTGAAAATAATATAAAGCCCAAACCTAATGTTCAACCGTTTATAATTGCATGCGAAAAATTAGGCCTATCTACTTCTCAGTGTATAATGATAGGGGATGATCCAGTTAAAGATTGTTTAGCTGCAAAAAAAGCCGGTTTTAAGTCTATTCTTGTCGATAGAAAAGGAAACGTTAAATACGCTGAACTGTATGCGGATTATGTAGTAGAAAACTTAAAAGAATTAGAAGAAATTTTCTAATTCAATTCACTCAAAATTTTACTTATTTCTTCTTTCATTAAGCGTGATAAGAATAAGTTAGAATTTTCGTTTAGCATGTCTGATTCGAATTCTCTGAAATCTTCAATTGCTAAATAATCAGTATAATTAGCTTCTTTTATTCCCACAATCGAAGGAAATAAAACTGTCTTTATCTCACCGTTAGAATATAATATTCCACCCATCATGGTGAGAATTTTTCTGTACCATTTCTCTGGTTCATCTATTACTACTGAAAGTTTTTCCTTTAATTCTAATGGTAATTCTAACATTTCAGATTTTAAACTTTCAGTAAATTCTGTTAAATTCGGATTTAATAAATTTGTATTAGCTAGGAGAATATTTACCTTTTTTATGAAATCTTCTATGAATATCTCCTCACTTTGTTGTATAATATCGTCTTCGGAATGATAATTGTTATAATGTATTGAAGAGAATGTTACCGTGGGTATTCCTTTCTTTAAGAACCTATAACTATCAGTATATATACTTGGTGAGCTTATAATGTCATTAAATAAGCCCTCTAATTTAGTTTTATACCCTGGAGTTACAAATGCTTGAACTCCGTTAGCGGGTGAAATGTTATCTAAACTAATTGTTAATTTTATCTCTCCTATGCGTAGGTTCTTTACAAATTCTTTTGAACCACAAGCCCAAGAAAAACTACTGAAAAAACATCCACTTTCTTCAGCGGTGAAGGAAATCATATGAGTTTCAAACTCACTATTAATTTCTGGTAATATGGAGACAGATAACAAGTTATCATGCTCCCCATTAAACCAATGGTCGTGATGTGTAGTTATATATACGCTTTCCCTCTCTGTTTTTCCAGGCTTTATTATTTCTATTGAGTATCCCGTACTTATTTTCAGAGTTGAATCGTTATAGAATCTGCATGTGAGTCCCTTAATTTTATTTATATCCCTTTTTCTAACGAAAAAAGCTGGCACTGTTGGAGGATATTGAGGCTTATTACTAAGTAATGGTCTTTCTTTTACTACTATTTTTCTCATTTTATCATCAATTGTAAATATTAATGTATCGTATGAGTGATATCTTGCATAATATACTGGAATTTTCAGCAAATTATCTGTTTCGATTATCTTAAAATTTTTAGTCTCTAGATCGGTTCTAGGTGAATATGGTAATGCTATGGCTTCTATTCTATTTCCACATTCTATGAATGATACTCTTTCATCCCAATTAATTACTTCTTGTGGATGTATTTTTATCTCACTAATATCTTTTCTTTCCTCAAAAAATTTCTTTATTAAGTCAACTATTTTCCTTTCTTTCTTATCTCCAGTAACTAATTCACCAAACCGTGAAAGCTCTTTTACCCTTTCTATTACTTTCATATGTGGATAATAATATTATTGATCTAATATTCCCTCACGATGGCGTTTTTGAGGTAATTCTAGGTACAACTGGAGTAAGGCCTAACCTCGCTCCTATAGGTATCATAAGAGAAAAAAGCGTTTTAAAATCCAAAATATACAAGAGCACATTAACTTACCAAAATTTGCAAGTTAATAGAAAATGTAGCATAAATGTAACCCTTGATCCACTATTATTCTATTATTGTTTTATTGGTAAGTGTAACTGGGAAACATATGATGATATCCCAGTTCTTTCAAATTCTTTATCTATTATTGCAGAATGTGATTACGAGAAATTAGACTCAGATCCAATCATAATAACTTACAGAATTAAAAATATTATCAGAAACAGCAGTAACATGAAAGCTTATAGTAGAGGAGACGCATTATTTATAGATTTTTTAGTACATTTATCGAGGATTGATATCTATTCAGATGCGGAGCTCAAACAGTTTTTACCAATCATTGAATATGAGCTTAAAACTATTTCGAGGCTTTCCCCTAATTTAAAGGATATAGTTCAGCGTATAGCCGATTATCTAAATAGTAAAGGGTTAAAAGTTAGTGTGTAATCTCACTTTACTTATGGGATTTTTAGTAGCTTTAATTCAAGGCGACGGTATAGGTCCAGAAATAGTTGTAAAGTCAAAGAAAATTTTGTCAAGGTTAAATGAGTTATATTCGTTACCTATCGAGTATGTAGAAGTTGAAGCTGGAGATAGGGCTTTAGCTAGATACGGTGAGGCTTTACCTAAAGATAGTTTGAAAGCTATTGAAAAAGCCGATATGATTTTAAAAGGCCCAGTTGGTGAATCTGCTGCTGACGTTGTAGTTAAATTAAGGCAGATGTATGACATGTACGCAAATCTTAGGCCAGCTAAATCATTACCTAACGTTGAAACTAAGTTCGGTAACGTTGACATTTTAGTAGTGAGAGAGAACACAGAAGACCTCTATAAGGGGTTTGAATATATAGCTACTGAAGGTGTGACTATTGGTATGAAAATTATAACATGGAAGGCTTCAGTTAGAATTGCTCAAGTTGCGTTAAATCAAGCTTTAAAGAGGAGAAAAAAAGTTACGTGCGTACATAAGGCTAATGTTATGAGGGTAACTGATGGGCTTTTTGCTGAAGCTTGTAGAAGTGTATTAAAAGGTAAGGTGGATTATTCGGAGATGTATGTAGACGCTGCAGCGGCTAATTTAGTTAGAAATCCACAAATGTTTGACGTTATTGTAACTGAGAACGTTTATGGCGATATATTGAGTGATGAAGCTGGCCAAATAGCTGGAAGTTTGGGTATTTCTCCTTCTGCTAATATAGGTGATAGTAAAGCACTATTCGAGCCAGTGCATGGGGCAGCTTTTGATATAGCTGGAAAGAATATAGCTAATCCAACTGCATTTCTATTATCAGTAGCAATGATGTTTGATAGAATGTTCGAACTATCAAATGATCAGAGGTACTTAAAGGCTGCAGAATCGCTAAGGAACGCTATTTATAGGGTTTATGAGGAGAAAAAGAAGCTGACACCGGACGTAGGAGGTAACGCGACTACAGATGAAATGATAGATGAAATTTATATGAAGCTAATTTAACGCTTATATAAGGTTATATTAAATTATAAGGTAGGTGGTCTAAATTATCTCAGCGTACTGTTAGACCTCTATCTGGTAAATACGACCCATTAAAAGCAGAGGAGGAAATACTTAGGTATTGGGAAGAAAATAAGATTTATAATAAACTCAAAGAGGTTAACAGTAAACTCCCTAAAAAGTTCTTATTTATAGATGGTCCTCCTTACCCGTCAAGTCCAGTACCTCACATAGGAACTGTATGGAATAAGGTAATTAAAGACTGTATCTTAAGATATGAGAGACTCAACGGCTTCCGCACATACGACCAGCCTGGCTACGATACACACGGTTTGCCAATAGAGGTCGCTGTTGAAAAATTATTTGGAGTTCAGAGAAAAACGGACATTACAGAGAAAATAGGAGTAGATAAATTCGTTGCTAAGTGTAAGGAATTCGCACTTACTAATGCATCAGCTTTAACGAATAATTTCAAGAACGTAGGAGTTTTCATGGATTGGGATAAGCCTTATTATACACTAGATAATACGTACATCTCAAACTCATGGAGTGTAATAAAGAAAGCCCATGAAAGAGGATTATTATATAAGGGTGTTCATGTTCTTCATTGGTGTCCTAGGTGTGAGACCACATTAGCTGACTATGAGGTCTCAGAGTATAGAGATTTAGAAGATCCGTCAATTTATGTCAAGTTCAAGATAAGAGGAGAGGAGAACAGATACTTGGTTATTTGGACTACAACTCCGTGGACCCTACCAGCTAACGTGTTCGTTATGATAAATAAAGATTATGATTATGCTGACGTTGAAGTAAAGGGCGAAATCCTAGTTATAGCAAAGGATAGAGTAGAATCTGTAATGAAAGAAGCTGGTATAAAAGATTATAAAATTCTGAGAGTGTATAAGGGAGAGAAACTATTAGGGTTGAAATATGATCATCCTTTAAGGGACTTAGTACCTGCCCAACAAAAAGTTGATGAATATCATATTGTGGTCGACGCTGGAGAAAACGTGACATTAAGCGAGGGTACTGGTTTAGTTCATTCTGCGCCAGGTCATGGTGATATTGATTTTGAAATAGGAAAGGCTCACGGATTTCCAGTCTTGATGTTTGTAAATGATAGAGGTGAATTTACACAAGAAGCTGGCAAATATGCTGGTAAAAACGTTAGGGAGGCGTCAAATGAAATAATAGAAGATTTAAAGAAAAGGAATGCCCTACTTTATGCTGGTAAAATAGTCCATAGATATCCGGTATGTTGGAGGTGTAAATCACCACTAATTCTAAGGGCTATAGAACAATGGTTTATTGCTGTATCAAAATTAAAAGAAGAGTTATTGAGCGAAGTAGAGAGGGTTAAGTGGGTTCCAGAGTGGGGTGAGACAAGAATAGGTAATATGGTGAAAGAAATAAGGGATTGGGTTATCAGTAGGCAGAGGTTCTGGGGGACACCATTACCTATTTGGGTTTGCCAGAAATGTGATAATATTATCGTAGTAGGGAGTAGAGAGGAGCTAGAAAAGGTAGCAATAAATAAGGTACCAGAGGATTTACATAGACCGTGGATTGATGAAGTTATAGTAAAATGTAATAAGTGTGGTGGTGAAGCAAGGCGTATCCCAGATGTTGCGGATGTTTGGTTTGATAGTGGTGTTGCGTTCTTTGCGAGCTTAGGAGAGGATTGGCAAAAGAAATGGAATGAGATAGGTCCAGTGGATTTAGTTTTAGAAGGGCATGATCAGCTAAGGGGTTGGTTCTTTAGCCTTTTAAGAGCTGGAGTTATACTTATGGACAAAGCACCATATAATGCAGTTCTAGTTCACGGATTTATGCTGGATGAGCAAGGTAGGGAGATGCATAAGAGTTTAGGTAATTACGTTGAGCCTTCACAAGTAATAAGTAAGTATGGGAGGGACGTGTTGAGATTATGGTTATTAAGAAATACTACCTGGGAAGACGCTAAATTCTCATGGAAATCCCTTGATATGACTAAAAGGGATTTAAATATTATATGGAATGTTTACGTCTTCGCTTCAACTTATATGAGTTTAGACAATTTCGACCCTTCAGAATATCCATTAGATAAGGTTAAAGATTATCTGAAACCAGAAGATAAATGGTTATTATCTAGATATTATAGGATAGTTAAAGAAGTAAAAGAAGCTATGAATGATTTCAAAGTTCATGAAATGGCAAATAAAGTTTCTAGTTTTATAATAGAAGATGTTAGTAGATTCTATTTAAGGTTGGTAAGAAAGAGGGCCTGGACAGAAACTAATGATATGGATAAGCTCACAATGTATTCCGTACTTTATGAAGTGTTAAAAGGTTCACTAATAATCCTATCGTCTATAACACCGTTTATCGCAGAGAAAATATATAGAGATTTCGTTCCAAACTCAATGGACTCTGTAAGCATGGAAAGATTTCCTTCAGTAAGAGAAGAGTTTATAAATAACGAAATTGAGGAAGCTTTTAGTCTAGCTAAGGAGATCGGAGAAGCGGGGCTAAACGCTAGAGCTAAGGCTGAGATAAAATTAAGATGGCCAATAAAAGAGGCTTATGTATTCTTAGTTTCTGAGAAAGATTTAAGGACAGCTGAAAGTGTTAAGGATGTTATTAAGTTCTTACTTAATACGAAAGAAATTAAGATTGAGGGATTTGAAGGGTTCAGAAGGTTTACTAAAGTTAGAGCCTTACCCAATAGAGGTAGTATAGGGCCAGAATTTAAGAGAATATCTGCAAAGGTCGTTTCGTATATTGAACAAAATTCAGAGCAAATTGCAAATGATATCCTATCTAAGGGTTCCCATGAAGCTGTAATTGATGGTGAGCAAATTACTATACGAATTAATCACGTGAATTTAGTGGAAGAAACAATGCCAGGTTTCGTTTCAGCTAGATTTGGTAAGGGTGTTGTTGTAATTAATAAAGAAATAAGTAAGGAAGAGGAAGAAGAGGGAATTGTAAGGGATTTAATAAGAAGGATACAATTCATGAGGAAGATTATGTCGTTAAATGTGAACGACTACATTAAAATTAGTATTGAAGTACCAGATCCAGAAAGAGCTGAAATAATTAGGAAATGGAGCAAGTATATTCAAGAGGAGACAAGGGCTAAGGAAATAGTTATAGGTGAGGCTAAAGGAGATGTAGTGCAAGAATGGGAAATTGAAGATGAGGTATATAAAATAGGTATAAGTAAGGTAATTTAATGTTCCTATACCCAAGGAGAAAGAATTTAAGTGTAATTTTATTTACGTCTATTTTTGATACTGAAAATTCCCTTTCTGAAATTACGCTTAAATTGTCTTATATTATAAGATTTCTAGTTGATTTCAGAGTTAGTGAATTATGGTGGGTTAGGGATTCAAAAAGAAAAGGAATAGAGAAAATTATAAGAGATTTAGTTGAATATGCATTAGCTCCTCCGTATGCTAAAAGATATATACCTATAAGGCCAACTCTGAAAAAAGTTGGACTTTTAGAACCAATTAATATTCCGGCTCATGTGGTTATTAATGGAGGTGCAGAAGGAGAGATAAGAATTAGTGTAAACGGAGATATAGGGTTAAATACGAAAAAAGAAAAATTATGTAATAAAAAATATTGTCTAATCATAGATTCTGAGAGTGGCGAGATAGTCAGCTATCCCTTCTATCCTTACTATACTGGATTTAAATTACATTTCATAGATAAAAAACAGTTTTTAATGATTTTGAATGATAAGATTGAAAGTTCGAATATATTAATTGGAAGTAGAATTGGAGTAAATATTCAAACAGTATCCGAAAAAATCAAGGAAATTTATGAAAGTAAAGGGCTTAGAGTTGTCATAGGACCTCCAAAAGAGGGATTGGCTAAATACCTAAACTCGTTTAATGGATTTTTAATTAATTTCTTACCTAAACAAGGTGTAAAAGATGTTAGAGCAGAAGAAGCATTAATGGCATCGCTAACTTTGCTAAACTATTTCCTCGAATAGGATAGATACACTTATAAGCGAAGCTTCTTTAAAAAAGAGGGACTGAGGGAAATTTAATGGGTCATCGTAAGTTAGCATCGCCTAGGAGAGGATCTTCAAGTTTACGCCCGAGAAAAAGGGCTAGGGAAATTTTGCCTACTCCTAAAAGTTGGCCTTTAATTGAGTCTAAGGAACCTAAATTACTAGGATTTGTAGGTTATAAAGTGGGAATGACTCATATCTTCATGATTGATGATAAACCTACGTCACCAAACTATGGAAAAGAAATATACGTTCCAGTAAGTGTAATAGAAACTCCACCTATAATTCCTCTAGCAATAAGAGCATACGCTATAAATTCTAAAGGCGAACCTTCAACTCTAACTGAATATTGGGGCGATGTTAGGGAAGACATTATTAAAGTACTTAAAAATAGGAAGATTACGGGATTAACTTTAGATAAAGAAAAGATGAAAGGAAAACTAGAAGTTATAGAAAAGAATCTGGATAATATAAAGTATCTGAGAGTTTTAGTGGCCACACAACCCTATTTAGTTCCTTCACTTGGTAAGAAAAAGCCAGAAATAGTAGAAATACAGTTAGGAGGAGGTACTATAAAACAACAATTAGACTACGCTTTGCAAATTTTAGGCAAAGAGATAAGTGTTAAGGATGTGTTCAAAGAGGGTCAATTAATAGATATTATAGGTGTAACCAAAGGTAAGGGATTCGCTGGTGTAATTAAAAGGTTTAGTGTAGTAGAATTACCTAGATGGCATAAGCATAGAAAAGGGAGCAGAAAGGTCGGTACTAGAGGTCCTTCAATCTCAACTCCGAGTTACGTGCCTCAGCCTGGTCAGTTAGGTTTTCACAGAAGGACAGAATATAATAAGAGGATACTAAAAATTGGTGATGATCCTAAGGAAATAAACCCGGCGGGTGGATTTGTAAACTATGGTATTGTCAGAAATACTTATTTAATAATTGAGGGATCAGTTATTGGTGCTAAAAAGAGGCCCTTATTCATAAGGTATCCAATAAGGCCTTCGTGGAATCCACAATCCGTTCCTAAAATTACTTATGTTAACCTAGCTAGCCAACAAGGGTGAGATAGTATGTATCTTGAATTAGAGATTAAAAAAGCACCCATACTTGATTTAGAAGGTAATAAAAAAGAAGAAATAGAACTACCCATTTTCTTTAGCTATCCAGTAAGAAAAGACTTAATAAGGAGGGTTTTCATATCAGAATTTACTAAATCTTTACAGCCTAAAGGAAGAGATCCGATGGCAGGTAAGAGGACTACCGCAGTAAGTTTTGGAATTAATTTAGGTTTAGCTAGAGTGCCAAGAGTTAAACAGACTGGAGAAGCTGCATTAGCCCCCAACACTGTAGGAGGTAGGCTCGCATTCCCACCAACACCAGAAAAGAGAATTGTAGAAGAAGTTAACGAGAAAGAAAAAAGACTAGGAATTATTTCAGCTTTAGCTGCTACTGCACAACCGGTATTTGTTAAAGGTAGGGGACATAAGTTTACCACTGAAACACTACCAATAATTGTTGTTGATGAATTTGAAAACCTAAACAAAGCTAAAGATGTTATGAAAGCCTTCGAGAAGCTAGGGATAATAGATGATATCGAAAGAGTTAGGGAAAGGAAAAAGATAAGGGCAGGAAAGGGAAAGATGAGGGGGAGAAGGTATAAAAAGGCTAAAGGCCCACTAATCGTTATCGCAAATCCTAAAGCTTCGATAGTTAATGCGGCAAGTAATATTCCAGGTGTAGATGTAATAGCGGCAAATTTAATCAGCGTTATTCATCTAGCGCCCGGCGGGCATCCCGGAAGATTGACTATTTATACTAAATCTGCGATGGATGTATTACGTAAAAGATTTGAGGGGAGGATCGTAATATGATAATAAAGGAGTTCTTATCAACAGAGAAGGCTATAAAATTGATTGAATCTCAGAATACTTTAGTTGTAATAGTAGATAGGAACGCTACCAAAAAAGATATAAAAAATGAAATAGAGAAGACTTTTAATGTGAAGGTTAGAAAAGTTAACACACTAATTACACCCCAGGGGGAGAAGAAGGCTTATATTAAATTAAACCCTGAATTCAAAGCAAGTGATATAGCTCATAAGTTAGGTATTTTGTGAGGTGATTTAGATGGGTAAGAAGTTACTTCAACAGAGAGCTGGAAGAGGAGGTATAAATTTCAGAAGTCCAAGTTGGAGAAGGGTTGGTCCGGCAAGGTATCCTAATATTGAAGGTGAGCATAAGGGGAAGGTTATTGATATCGTGCATAATCCAGGTGTTAATGCACCAGTTGCTAAGATAAGATTAGATAATGGGTTAGAATTTTACATTCCAGCAGTCCAAGGTTTAAGAGTAGGTCAGATCATTCAAATGGGTAAAAATGTACCAGTGGTTACAGGTAACATAGTAGAAGTTGGTCAGCTCCCAGAAGGTACTGTTGTTTCAAACGTAGAAAAATATAGAGGAGATGGCGGAAGATATGCTAGAGCTGCTGGTGCATATGCGATTATATCTGGGAAATCTGGTGATAAGGTTCTTGTCAAATTAACTTCTGAGAAAATAGTGGAAGTCAGCTCAACTGCTAGAGCTACTATAGGAATTGTAGCTGGTGGTGGAGTTACTGAAAAGCCGCTATTGAAAGCTGGAAATAATTATTGGAAGTATAAAGTAAAAGCTAAGAAATGGCCACACGTAAGAGGTGTTGCGATGAATGCTGTTTCTCATCCGCATGGTGGTGGATTACATCAAAGCGTTAGTAGGCCATCTACTGTAGCCAGAAACACTCCACCTGGAAGGAAAGTTGGGCATATCGCATCTAGAAGAACAGGTAGGCGTGAAGGGGCATGAATTTTTATATTAAACTTTTAAGTAATACGGTGGGAGATTATGCCAATTGAGCTTTCTCCAGAGTGGAAGAAATTTAGATATAGGGGTAAGAGCTTAGAAGAACTTTTAAACATGCCTATGGATGAATTTATTAAATTATTACCAGCCAGACAGAGGAGATCTTTAAAGAAAGGTTTTAGTGATAGACAGAGGAGATTGTTAGAGAAGGTAAGAAAGTATATCAGAGAAGGTAAATACGATAAAACTATTAGAACTCATGTTAGGGATATGATAATTTTACCCGAAATGGTAGGGTTGAAATTTGCCGTATATAATGGGAAGGAGTTTGTTGAGTTTCAAGTAGTGCCAGAGATGATTGGACATTATTTAGGAGAGTTCTCGATAACTACAAAGAAAGTTGAGCACGGTGAACCTGGATTAAAGGCTACTAGGTCAAGCTTATTCCTAGCAATGAAGGGATGAGCATGGCTCATTGGACTTATCCTATATTATCCCTGCCCGAAGATAGGTCTGCTAAAGCTGTAATAAGAAACGTCGATGCTTCTTTAAGGGACTTATATAATGTATGTAAAGCAATAAGAGGAATGAAGTTGAAAGAGGCTAAAGATTTCTTAAATAGGGTATTAGAAGAGAAAGAGGCATTACCATTTTGGAGGCATTCTCACGGGGCGTCTCATAGAAGTAATATCTCACCTAAATGGAAAGTAAAAAGTGGAAGATATCCTAAGAAGGCTATCAAGTATGTTATTAAAGTTTTAGAAAGTGCTGAAAATAATGCTTCTAATAAAGGTTTAGATTTAGATAATGTTAGAATTATTCATATTGCAGCACATAAAGGTGTAACTTTAAAGAGATATATGCCAAGAGCATTTGGAAGAGCTACTCGTAAGTTCAAGTATACTTCAAATATTGAAGTTGTATTGGGTGAGGTAGAGGAAGAAGAGACTGAAGAGAAGAAGGGGGTGAACGGATAATGGTGTTAATAAAGAAATATTTCCTCCAAAAATCTATGGTAAGAGTAATGGTAGATGAGTACTTGGCTAAACAGTTTTATAATGCTGAATATGCTGGTGTTGAGATTATAAAGACTCCAATTGGAACTAGGGTCGTAATTTATGCCGGTAGGCCGGCTCTAATAATAGGAAAACAAGGCAAGACAATTAAGCAATTAGCTCAAATGCTAGAGAAATACTTCGGATTGGAGAACCCACAAATTACAGTAACCACTACTGAAAATCCGGAATTAAACGCAAGGGTTATGGCATTCAGATTAGCAATAGCATTAGAGAAGGGTTATCACTTTAGGAGGGCTGCGTTTATCACAATACGTAGGATTATGAACGCTGGTGCCGTGGGTGCAGAGGTAGTAATCAGTGGTAAACTTACTTCTGAAAGGGCTAAATATGAGAAGTTAAAGGAAGGTGTTGTTTATAAGAGTGGTCAACAGTTAGAGAGAATTGTTGATAGAGCTATTGCAATTGCTATGTTAAAGCCTGGTGTTTACGGTGTAGAAATCTTAATAACTAAGCCTATGAAGAGCGTGGATAAAATTGAAATAAGGGAGAGGCCAAAGAGTAGTGAGGAAGGAGGTACTGTTACTGTAACTAATGTAAGTTTTATTGATGAGACTCAAGGAGGAGGTGGTCAAGGTGCCACTAAATCCTAAAGATCTGAGAAATATGGACATTAAAGAACTAAAGGAGAAGTTAAACCAACTTCAAATGGATTTATTAAGGTATAGGGTTGAAGCCAGAATGGGCACATTGAAGAATACTGCAGTAATTAGAAATACAAGAAAGGATATAGCAAGAATTCTGACTGTCTTAAAGGAGAAAGAGAGTAAGAGTGGTGGTAAGAAGTAATGGATCTAATAGGCGCAACAATAAAGGTTCTATCTCATTCTGACCCTTCTTTAATTGGTAGGCAAGGTATAGTTATTTTAGAGACCCAAAAGACTTTTTTAATTAAAGAAGGGAATAAATCGATAAGGGTTCTAAAGCAAAATGGTATTTTTCAGATAAATTTTAAATCTAGGTCTCTTATTATTCCAGGTTCGCAACTTGTTGGAAAGTTAGAAAAGAGGTGGTGGTTAAATGGGTAAAAAGGGACAAGCCGTTAAAAACGTAGGAATAGAAGGAATCCCTACTCCGTCTAAAACTTGTGATGATAAGAACTGCCCATTTCATGGCAGTCTGAAAGTAAGAGGATTAATATTAGAAGGTAAATTACTGAAATTTAGAGCTCAACGTACCGGTGTTGTTGAAAGGGAGTATCTATTTTATGTTCCTAAATATAAGAGATATGAGAGGCGTAGGAGCAGAATCCACGTTCATATACCTCCTTGTCTTGATGTAAAAGAGGGCGATAACGTTATAATTGGTGAAACTAGACCTATAGCTAAATCAGTAGCATTTGTAGTCTTAGGAAAGAAGGGGTGACTTAGATGCCTGAAAAACTCCAAGTTTTAGGGAGTAGGAAAGGTCTAACCCCAGCATTACAGCACAATTCAAGAGTTGTTGTAGCTGATAATAGCGGTGCTAAAGAGGCTATGATAATAGGTGTTTATAGCTATAGAGGTGTTTTAAGGAGGATACCTTTTGCAAATATAGCTGATTTAGTAATGGTGTCGATAAAGAAAGGTACCCCGGAAATGAGAAAACAAAAGTTTAAAGCCGTAATAGTTAGGCAAAGAATGCCATTTAGAAGACCAGATGGGACATGGATTGCTTTTGAAGATAATGCTGTAGTAATTGTAAACCCTGACGGGACTCCTAAAGGTACGGAAATAAGAGGGCCAATTGCTAGAGAGGCTGCTGAAAGATGGCCTAAAGTTGCCAGCATAGCCACTATGGTGGTATAAAAATGGTTTCTTCTAAGCCTTCAAAGCAAAGGAAGTTTCTATATAACTTACCGAACCATCTAAGGCACAAGTTATTAACCGCAAGACTATCAGAGGATTTACAAAAACAGTACGGTATAAAAAGACTTCCAGTTAGAAAGGGAGATACTGTTAAAGTTATGAGGGGAGAGCACACTGGTTATGAAGGTAAGGTTGTTGCTGTAAACACTAAAAAGGGGAGGATTGCTATTGAAGGATTAACTCGTAAGAAAGCTGATGGTACTCCAGTCTTCATATGGGTTCATGCCTCTAAAGTTATGATTACTAAGTTAGATACCAGTGATAAAGAGAGAATGAATGCTATTGAAAGGAAGAGAAAAGCTAGAGAAGAATATTTAAAGGCAAAAAGTGTAAGTAAGGAGGCAAGTTAAAATGGCTCATATCACGAGGTTTGAAGCTCCTTGGTTCCTTAAAACCAGTAAGAAAGAATATAAGTGGGTAGTTAGGGCCAATCCTGGCCCCCATAAACTACAAGAAAGTATACCGTTAGCGATTCTCTTAAAA
The DNA here is from genome assembly GCA_037389275.1 of Sulfolobaceae archaeon RB850M. Classification (GTDB taxonomy): domain Archaea; phylum Thermoproteota; class Thermoprotei_A; order Sulfolobales; family Sulfolobaceae; genus JAPYVG01. Next base: position 212,692 of record JBBHKV010000071.1, on the reverse strand, counting down.
CACTACTTAAATATAGCTGAAACCACTAGAGAGGCTAAAAGGATTATTTTCGACGGTAAGGTATTAGTTGATGGTAGAGTTAGGAAGGATTATAAATATCCAGTGGGCTTAATGGATATTGTCGAGATACCTAGTGCGGATATTTATCTGAGAATTATACCCGATAATACTAGGTTCTTAGTTCCTATTAAGATCTCAAAAGAGGATGCAAAGTATAAGTTCGTAAGGATAATTAATAAGACTATTGTTAAGAACGGAAATTTGCAACTTAACTTAGAAGATGGAAGGAATATTTTAATTCCTAAAGAAAAAATAAGCGAGTATAACTATCCTACACTAACTACTCTAAAAATAGAGATACCAGATCAAAATATTGTTAATAAATATGATATAAAAGAAGGTAATTATGCTATTGTAGTAAGAGGTAAGAACGTAGGATTGATGGGCAAGATTAAAGCTATTCAGTGGGCTAAGTATAAAAGAAGAAAGTATACTATAGTAACCTTAGAGGGAAAGGACAGTTCTACTTTTCAAACTAATCTGATAAACGTTATGGCTATTGGAGAAAGCGATATAGATCCTAATTTAGGGGTGAAAACATGAGCGTGCAAGAAGTTAAGAAACAGAACGTTATGAAAAGGGTTATATTAGATAAGGTAACAGTTAATATTGGGTTAGGAGAATCTGGAGAAAGATTACAAAAGGCTTATCAACTACTCCAAGAATTAACTGGTGTTAAGCCAGTTTATACTAAGGCTAAAAAGACTATTAAGGAATTCAACATAAGGAAAGGGCAATTAATAGGTGTAAAAGTAACCCTAAGAAGGCAAAAAGCTATAGAGTTCTTAAATAGGACTCTAGCTGCTGTAGGTCATAGGTTAAAGGCCTCTAGCTTTGATGATTACGGTAATGTCAGTTTTGGTATAGCAGAGCATGTATTAATCCCCGGAACAAGATATGATCCAGAAGTTGGTATATTTGGAATGGATATAGCAATAACTTTAGTACGTCCTGGATATAGAGTAATGAGGAGGAGAAGAAAGAAGCAACACATTCCGAAAAGACATAGAGTTACCAAAGAAGAAGCAATGGAATTTATGAAGCAAAACTTTAATGTCACGATTATTGAAGGGTGAAGGAAATGGGTAAATATAAGCCTCCGGCTGAAAGGAAATTTGGTAAAGGAGTTCAAGTTTGTAGAAGATGTGGAAGTAGGGATTCAGTAATTCAGAAATATGGGCTCTATTTATGTAGGCAATGCTTTAGGGAAGTAGCATATAATTTAGGATTTAAGAAAACCAGGTGATGAGGGTCATGCCCGCGTTAAATACATTGGCTAACGCATTAGCAACCCTATATAATAATGAAATGAGGAAAAACAGGCAGGCTATCATTTATCCAGCGTCAAAATTAATTATAAACGTGTTAAGGGTTATTCAAAAGGAGGGGTATATTGGAGAGTTTGAGTATATCGATGATGGAAGAACTGGTAAGATAATTGTTCAGCTGTTGGGTAGAATTAATAAATGTGGGCCTATAACTCCTAGGTATCCACTTACATACCGTGATTTACTAAAATTGCCAGATTATGTAAGGAGATATTTGCCATCAAAAGAAATAGGAATACTCATAATATCTACGAATAAAGGTGTTATGTCGCATAAAGATGCAATAAGGGAAAGAATTGGTGGGGTTGCATTAGGTTACGTTTATTAAGGTGATAGTATGAAGGCCGTTTATCTATACGAGGAAATTCCGATCCCAGAAAAAGTTTCGGTTAGTGTTGAGGGTAAAACAATAAAGGTTAAAGGTCCTAAAGGTGAAGTCATAAAAGATTTTAGTCACATTAGGGAAATTGAGATAAGATTACAGGATAACAAGATCATTCTTCAGACTACTTTTGCGGATAGAAAGAGGAAAGCCCAGTTTTACTCAGTAATAGCGCACATTAAGAATATGTTCACTGGCGTAATTAACGGATATAGATACTATCTAAAGATAATCTACACACACTTCCCAATTTCAGTCAAGGTTGTTGGTGACGAAGTTCAAGTAACTAATTTAATCGGTGAGAAAAATATTAGAAGAGCTAAGATATTGCCTGGGGTTAAGGTTACTGTTAAAGGTGAGGATATAGTTGTAGAGGGGGCTGACATTGAAAAAGTTGGGCAAACTGCGGCTAATATCGAACTTGCTACAAAAATAACGGGTTATGATAGACGTGTTTTTGCAGATGGTATTTATATTTATAAAAAAGAGGTGATCGGAAGTGAGTCAGCAGAATAATTTAAACGAAATCTTACAAAAGAGAAAGAAGTATCTTTCTGAGAAAAGAAAAATACAAGAGAAAATTAAGAAGATTAGAGCTAAAAGACTAGTGTTCTTAAGATATGATTGGGATAAATTCTACAGGATAGGTAGGCAAGAAACGTGGAGAAAACCCAAAGGAATAGATAACCCGATGAGATTAGAACTTAAGGGATCTCCACTTAAAGTTAAAGTAGGTTATGGTTCTCTAAATGACATTAAGGGTCTTCATCCTTCTGGTTTGAAACCCGTTATAGTTAGGAATAAGAAGGAATTAGAGAAGTTAAGTAATTTGAAAAATGAGGTTATAGTAATCTTAAGCTCAACTTTAGGGTTAAAGAAAAGGTTAGAGTTATTAAGAAGGGCACAAGAATTAGGACTTAAAGTGGCAAATGGGTGATTAAGGTTGCCAGAGTTTGCTTTACAGAGGAGGCTAGCTGCTGAAATAGCTAGAGTAGGAGAGAATAATATAAAATTCAATGTAGACTATGTGGATGAAATTGCCGATGCTTTAACAAGAGAGGACATAAAGAAGTTAATTAAGGATGGTAAGATAATAATTGAGAAACCGAGAGGCGTAAGTAGGGCTAGGGCAAGGGAAAAACAGTTAAAGAGAAAATTAAGGAGTGAAGGTAGAAAGCACGGTAGTAAGAAAGGTCCTAAAGGTGCTAGAGTAGGTAAAAAGGAGGTTTGGGTAAATAAGATTAGGAAGATTAGGAAATATCTAAGATGGTTAAGAGATAATAATATAATTGATAGAAGAACATACAGATTACTGTACAGAAAGGCTAAAGGTAATACTTTTAAGAACTTATCTGACGTTAAGACTTATCTTTCTCAGTTAGGTTATAAGGTGGAGTAGAATGGCTCACGGGCCTAATTATAAAGTTAAATTTAGGAGAAGAAGAGAAGGTAAGACTAATTATTACAAGAGATATGTGTATGTGATTAGTAATACTATAAGGTTTGTACCGAGATTAACTAATAAATATGTTATAGTATCAATAGCTAAGTTTGACCCTAAAGGCGATATGATGGTTGCAGTTGCTCACTCCATGGAATTAGTTAAGAAATATGGGTGGAAGGGAGATACTAATAATACACCAGCAGCTTATTTAACTGGATATCTGGCCGGTTTAAGGGCTATAAAAGCTGGCATTACTGAGGCTGTAGCAGATATTGGACTATTTGTACCTACAAAAGGAGGAAGAATATTTGCTTCAATAAAGGGTGGCATAGATGCTGGATTAAAGATTCCAGTTGGTGATCTGGGTAAGCTTGATGATAGAATTAAAGGTATTCATATAGCAAATTACGCTTCTAAATTAGAATCAGAAAATCCAGAGCTTTTTAAGAAATTATTCTCTAAATATTTGGAAAGAGGATTAGATCCTAAAACTCTTCCACAACACTTTGAAGAAGTGTTAAAGAAAATAAAAGAGAGTGGGGGAAGTTAAATGGCAGAGGAGGTTCCAGTTTTAAACCCAGAAGAATGGAAGCCTAGAACTAGAGTAGGACAACTAGTAAAAGAAGGTAAAATAACGTCACTTAAAGATTTATTTGAGAAAAATTTGCCAATTACTGAACCAGAAATTGTTAGAGTTCTACTACCTAAATTAAAATATGAAGTATTAGATATTAAGATAGTTCAGAAACAAACTGATGCGGGTGAGATTTCTAGGTATAAGGTTCTTATAGTAATGGGTAATATGGATGGTTATGTAAGTTTTGGTACTGGAAAGGCTAAGCAATTAAGAGTTGCAATACAGAAGGCAATAAATAATGCTCTAATGAATATAATTCCGGTTAGAAGGGGTTGTGGTAGTTGGGAGTGTACTTGTGGTGAGCCCCATAGCTTACCTTTTACAGTATATGGCAAAGCGGGAAGCGTAGAAGTTGTTCTATTTCCGGCTCCTAAAGGTACTGGTCTTGTGGTAGGGCCTGCTCTAAAGACTTTATTAACTTTCGCTGGAATAAGGGACGTATGGTCAAGGACTAAAGGTGCTACCTATACTTCAGAGAATTTTATAAAGGCGGGTTATATGGCATTATATAATACTTACAGGTTTGTAACTCCTATGGATTGGGGGAGGAAATAATGGTTTTGCTTGGTATTATAAGAATCAGAGGTTACGCGGCATCACCCTGGTATATTCAAGATACGCTCGAAATGTTAAGATTAGGTAAGAGGTTTAATGCGATGATTTATCTAAAAACACCTTCTCTAGAGGGTATGTTAAGGTTAGCTTCCCCCTATATTACATGGGGAGAATTAAATGAAGAAGGGTTAAAGTTATTACTTACTCGGCTAAGGACTATTAATAATGAAAGAATAACTAATGAATATCTCAAAAAGACGTTAAATGTTGACATAGATGGATTTGTTAAAAAGCTAGAAAGTGGTGAAATAAAATTAAATAAGCTTGATAATTATTTTAAACTCCCCATAAAACTTCATCCGCCTAAAGGAGGATTTAAGGGTAAAATAAATAGGCCATATAATGCTAAAGGGGAATTCGGTTATAGGGGAGATAAAATAAACGAATTAATTAAGAGGATGGTGTGAGATGGTAGTTAGGAAAGAGAAAAAGAGTAGGAAATATAGGGGTTACAGAACTCATGGTTGGGGATCTAAAGGCCAGCATAGAGATAGAGGTGCACAAGGAAGTAGACAAATAGGAATGCATAAAGAGAAGTGGTCATGGTTAGTAAAATACGGGAAAGGATGGTATGGTAAGCACGGCTTTAGAAATCCTACAACTAAGTTGGTAAGTAGTATATCTTTAAGACAGCTTCAAGATTACATTAATAATGGTACTATTAAGATTTCTGACGAGAATGGAAAGAAGGTTGTTGATTTAACTTCTTATGGTTATGAAAAGCTACTAGGAAGTGGTAATTTAAGTATTCCACTGGTAATTAAGATTGAAAAAGCTACAGAAAAAGCTATTGAAAAGGTGAAACGGTTAGGAGGAGAAATTATATTAACCTCAAGTGAATAGGCTTTTTTAGATATGGGTTTTGTTGACGTTTTAGAAAAATTAGGTGAGTATTTACCAGCAGTTACAAAGCCCAAAGAGAAGCCTCCCTTGTCTACTAAACTACTTTGGTCTTTCATAGCTGTTATAATATATCTAGTAATGTCCTCCATTCCTTTGTACGGAGTATCTTCAGCATCAAACACTTTTTTGGGCAATTTTTTAGCTGAACAAATTATATTTGCTTCTTCTCAAGGTACTTTAGCTCAATTGGGTATAGGCCCCGTAATAACAGCTGGTTTAATAATGCAGATATTGGTAGGGTCTAAGCTAATAGAAATGGATTTAGCTAAGGAAGAGGATCAAATTAAGTTTACTGAGGCTGAAAAAGGGCTAGCGTTCATATTTATAATAATAGAGTCAGCACTTTTCGGTTATGTTTTCACTAGGGCAATTAATAGTTTTATTCTCTCTTTAGTAGTTACTGTGCAACTTATCGTTGCAACTTACATAATCCTATTACTTGATGAAATGATACAAAAGGGTTGGGGATTAGGATCCGGAATAAGCTTATTTATCTTAGCGGGTGTCACGAAACTGATGTTTTGGGATATGTTTGGAATTGCTAATGTTCAGAATCAGAATCTACCAATAGGATTCTTTCCGTCTTTAATATCTTATATAGTGTCTGGTAAAAATATTATTAATCTCATCGTTAATACAAGCACAACTACACCATTCCAACCCGATTTAGTTGGCTTTATTTCAACAATAGGTTTAATCATACTAATAATATATCTTACTAACATAAATGTACAAATCCCTATAACGACTCAAAGGCTAAGAGGATTAAGGACAACTATTCCGCTAAACTTCTTGTACGTAAGTAGCATTCCAGTTATTTTTGTTAGTGTGCTAGGCGCAGATTTTCAGTTGTTTGCTTCCATTGCCTCGAATTTATCTCCTTCAGCAGGGAGTATTTTAAGTGATATCGCTAACGCATTTTTCTTCCCTCCACAAAACATCCCTCATAGTGTTTATGCATTAGTTCTAGACCCTGTCGGTGCAGCAATATATGCAGTTGTATTTATTGTATTATCAATAATATTTGGTATACTATGGATAGATGTTGCAGGGTTGGATCCAGCTACTCAGGCACAACAGATGATTGAAGCCGGAATAGAGATACCCGGAGTTAGGAGTAATCCTAAAGTCATTGAGTCAATATTAGCAAAGTATATTTATCCTTTAGGTTTCTATAGTTCTTTAATAGTTGGAGTAATTGCTGTGTTAGCAACATTTCTAGGTGCGTATGGAACTGGGGTTGGGTTATTATTAGCAGTTACTATTGCAATTCAATATTATAATTTATTAGCCTATGAGAGAACATTAGAGATGTACCCATTATTAAAGAGAATTATAGGTGAGTGAGGTTGAAAATAGGAATAGTTACTGGGATACCCGGTGTAGGAAAAACTACAGTTTTGCAAAAAGTTAAGGAAATTTTAGATAATGATAAGATTAATAACAAAATTATAAATTATGGAGATTTCATGTTAAATACTGCGCTAAAATTAGGATATGTGAAACATAGAGATGAAATGAGAAAATTGCCAGTTGATAAGCAAAAGCAACTTCAGATAGAGGCTGCTAGGGGAATTGCTCAAGAGGCTAAAGAGGGTGGAGAAGGGTTATTATTTATTGATACTCATGCGGTGATAAGAACTCCATCCGGATATCTTCCAGGTTTGCCAAAATATGTAATTGAAGAGATTAACCCAAAAGTCATATTTTTACTAGAAGCAGATCCCAAAATAATACTAGAAAGGCAAAAAAGAGATAGTACTAGAATTAGGTCAGATTACAGTGATGAAAAAGTGATCATAGATACTATTAATTTCGCCAGGTATGCGGCTATGGCTTCTGCTGTTCTAGTAGGTGCTACTGTGAAAGTTGTAATAAATGTTGAAGGAGATCCCTCTATAGCCGCTAAAGAAATTATAAATTCTATGTTGTGAATGTGATGATTATATCTATTTTTTATATCATTTTAATCTCATTTGCATTTAATTTTCTTTTATATTTATGGTACAAATTTTATCTTTATTCTAAGATAGTTGAGTCAATAGAATATATCAAGAAGTATGAGGATAGACTTTCATCTATAAGGTCTGAGAAGAGGCGTAATAAGGTTTTAAGAAATGTATCTCCTTATCTAAAGCAATATGAAAGTAAGTTAAGGAATTACATTTTTATTCAATCTCTCACCCTTATATTTGTTTATATGATAGGACTTTTTATTGTAATATACTATATTACTCCACCATATGCATATTTCCCTTATCCTTCCCTATTTACACCAGAAATAAATGGAAGAGCTACTGTTAACAACTTATTCATCTATATTGTTTCCTTTTTGTTATTCACACCGTTATCTTTAAGAAGACCGAAGCTTATTTAAACCTTTATATAACATTACTAAATATGCCTACACCTCAGCAAAGATCTCGCTCCTTTAGAAAGGTATTTGTTAGGCTCCCCTCTGGGGAAAATGTTATACATTATGAGAGGAGGAAGAACGGTGTAGCTAAGTGCGCTATATGCAAGAAACCTCTTAGGGGAGTTAAGACTAACGAAGTTTATAAGTATAGTAAAACCGAGAAAAGGCCGGAAAGGTATTATGGAGGGTTTATCTGTCATTCTTGTTTAGAGTCATTGATAAAGAAGGCTGTTAGAGGATTATAATGAAGATAATAATAAGCGGCCCACCTGGAAGTGGCAAATCCTCAGTAGCTAAAATTATATCTGAAAGATTGTCACTCAAGTACGTTTCTGCTGGGCTAATATTTAGACAATTAGCAAAACAGATGGGCGTTGATTTAATTAAACTTAATGAAATAGCGGAAGAAAATTTCGAGATTGATAAATACGTGGATTATAGTCTCTATAACGAGATTAAAAATAATGATAATTTGATAATAGAATCTCATATTGCGGGTTGGTTATTTAAGCAGCTTGTCGATTTAACAGTTTACTTAAATGCCCCATTAGAAATCAGAGCTAAAAGGATTTCCCTAAGGGATGGTATTAGTGAGGATGATGCACTAGTACAAATTATGAAAAGGGAGAGGAGTCATAAGGAAAGGTTTCTTAGATATTATGGTATAGATATTTTTGATTTAACAAATTTTGATTTAGTAATAAATACACAATACTTAAAACCTAATGATGTGGCTGATCTCATTATAACTTTTATTAAAAAGATTCAGCAAACCCCCCCTTCTTAATATCTTAACGCAATGACTGAGAGCTTATGTCATTAGTAACATTTATTGAAAACTTAACGAGTACGGTAACTGAAATAGGCTGGAGTCTTTTCATTTTAGCATGGGCTGTAGGATGGGCATTAAGGGGGTCACCAATACCAATATTTAGAATAAAAAGAGGAGGGCAAGATATTGTGGAAGACGCGATTATTGCAGCTTTCTTCTTAGCAATTGGTAGTACTATATTTTATTTAATATCATACATAGCATCTCAGGTGTAAAGTGATGCAACCATCAGTTTTTCAAATACTTTACTATTCTCAATTACTAGCTTCACTCACATATTTTTTAGGGGCCCTGATCTATGCTCTACCAGTTCCCGTATATGGTATAAAGAAATGGGCTCCGAAGCTTATATTAGACTCTATTTACGTAATGGTATGGAATTCAATTTATCTAGGGGTACTGTATTTTATGATACAACTTCTTTCCATGCTAGGTGTTAACTGGGGCACGTATTTTGCATTTCTTAACCAAATGGTGACAGCTGAGGAAGGGTTGTATCTAACAATTGAGACTGCGCTTACAATCTTAAAAATATTCGAATTACCAAGTATGGTTTATATAGTACCATTAGGACAAATAGTTACTTTAGTATTGTCATTAATGTCCTTTACTGAAATTCTAATAACGGTCTCTGAGTTAATATATTCATATGCCGGATATTTTATAGCATTAGGTGTGCTATTTTTATCAATTCCTTTTAGAATAGGAAGGAGTGTTGGCGGTGCTTTTATTGGAACATCAATAGTGTTTTACGTAGGTTTGCCATACTTACCTCAATTCATGCAAGATCTAGGAATAAGTATATATCTATCAACTCCTACACCTAATTCAGTTAATCAATATATTCAGTTTTATTTCGAGAAAGTAATTCCTAGCATAATAATGGCCTATTTCTTAGCTCCAACGATTTATATATTTATTCTTCTAGGGTTCAGTGCTGGATTATCAAGTTTAGTATCCGGCTATGGTTCGAGATTACCAATAATAGTAGATGTGTTTTAGGGTGGGAAATAAATGAAATCTTACGAAATTGTAATATTTCTTTTATTGTTCGATTCAATTCTGGTTTCGTTATACGAAAAAAATTTAAATTATTTAGTAATAGGGTTTGTATTATCTGTGTTAATATACTTTTCGATAAAAATTATTTCTGAGAAGTTTGCTGTGTAGTTACTCCTTTTTTAGCCTCTTTTTTTACTTCCTTAGTCATAAATAATGTAGTCTTTTGCCTACCACCCATTTCTTATCGGTTAAAATTAAATCATGGCATTTTATATTCTTTTTTATGAAGCGGTTTGAGTTTTTCGACCATACAGCAGATGTAGGAATTAGGGCTTATGGAAAGGACTTAAATGAGGCTTTTGAAAACGCTGCTCTAGCAGTATTTGAAGTAATGACAGATACTTCAAAGGTTGAGCCTAAAGAGGAGAGAGAGATACAGGTTGACGGAATTGACCTAGAAAATTTATTGTATAGATGGATAGAGAGTTTATTAGTTTACTATGATTCAGAATTACTTCTTTTCAGTAAGTTTAAAGTAAGCATAGACCAGAACAACTTAACACTAATTGGAAAAGCATGGGGAGAGAAATTTGACCCAGATAAACATGAGAGAAGAACTGTGGTCAAAGCTATGACCTACCATGAGATGGCAATTGAAAGGAAGGACGACCATTATGAGCTAACCTTTGTAGTTGATATTTAACTTAGCTAAACATTTGCTGCAAAAATACGGCGTTTTATAGTCGACTTCTTCAAGGGAATTACTAAAGCTCATAACACACTTTTTATCATCACAGTGAGGTAAACCTAATGTATGACCCAATTCATGGGTTACTTCTTTCTTAACCCTCTCCAAAAAAAGCTCAATATTCTCTTTTTTATTATAGAACTTCTCATGAAGCCTTGAAATAAATACTGTTCCTATTTTATTAGTTGATAATCCGAAAACAAAATTTAAATTGCCCTCATATGCATCTAAGTCTCCTATACCCAAAATAGAATCATATGGATATCTGGAGTATTTTTTATACATATATTCTAGTATCAATTCAGCGTTATATTGTAATCTACTCCAATTAAAAAAGGAGATATCTAAACTTTCTATTTCCTCTTTTACGCTTACATTAAAGCCTATGTTGTTTAAATGTTCTATGATTTCATCTATTACAATTCTATCAAGGTAAGTTAATTTTACAAGAAGTATATTATATGTCATTTTGAGACACCATTTTGTAGGGACCTCTGGAGACCCTATCTCATCGTATCCCCCTATCCACGGGGATCTCGATAGAGTGTCGCCCAGTCCCTAAATAATATTTAACCAATAAACCTATAAAGTCATACTTCAAATATTATATTGCCGCCGTAGCTCAGCCCGGGAGAGCGCCCGGCTGAAGAAAAAATAAGTGCAGTGACCGGGTTGTCCGGGGTTCAAGTCCCCGCGGCGGCACTATTCATAGACAAAAGTGCTACCATTAAATAGTCCCTTAGCTCTCTTGTTATTAGGAAGTTCCTCCTGACGTGTTCTCTTCCGTTTCTCCCTAACCTTTCCCTCTCCTCCTTATTGCGCAATAAATACAGTGTATAATGGGCAGCTTCCTCTGGAGTGTTTACAAGGAATCCAGTTACCTTATGAATTATCTGAAGAGGAATACCACCAGTATTACCACCTATTACTGGTCTCATCTTCCATAAAGCCTCACTAACAGTTAAACCAAATCCCTCCTTTATCGACTTTTGTAAAACTACAGTAGAACCTCTTTGAAACGCGTTAATTTCTAAATCACTATTAGGTGGAAGCATAAGCAATTTAATGTCCTTATCGTTACCTGCCGCTTCAGTAGTTTCCTTGTATACTTCTTCGCCCTCGGGATCATCGTGGGCTGGACTACCAACATAAACTAGTTGTGCATCAACGTGTCTTTTGACCAACTTATAAGTTCTTATTACTCCCAGAGGATCTTTAGCCCTATCGAATCTTGAGACTTGTGTAATTATAGGTCTATTAGGATCAATGTCATATTTATACAAAATTCTTTCTACTGTAATTTGTGGTATATCTCTATTCTTTAAACTAAATGGGTCTATTGAAGGAGGTACTATGTATTGTGGTTTATTCAAATCATTTCTTCCAAATACTGGGGACGAAATTATTATTGAATCATAATTATCGACGTATCTCTTCAGAAAATTCCATACTGGTTCATATGGGTTTGAGATATCAATATGACATCTCCATATCCAGCTTCCCTTCTTTCTAAACCTTATTAAACCAGCTGGTTGAGGGTCATGTATAAATATAACATCATAATCTAAATCTATCTCATTACCGTTAATCTCTTGCCATTTATCGTAAATCTTAAATGCCTCCTGAGGTAAATTGCCTATTCCGTTTTGCAGAGCGTTATGAAATGATTTAGTGACTTTAAAAAACTCAACGTCTCCTCTGATAACTTTCCAATCAGTATGAATTCCTAATTCACGCATTAAAGGTACTAATTTACTTAAAATCTCAGCAACCCCTCCACCAGCTGGAGTTGAGTTAATATGAAGTACTGAGATACCTTTGAGTTTTTCCGCTATATTATAAATACTATTTAATTCTTCTTCCCCTAAAATACTCTCAAATTTTTCTATCATTTTCTTACGACCTCCTCTTCAAAAATTTTCAATAAATCTTCTCTTAATTTCTCCTCATCAGTGTGTGTTTGAGGATCAATCGAAGATAGTTTAGAGGAGACATTAGTTAGACCATAATTCTCTTCTAGCCATTTCGAAAAATCGTTTTTAACTTCATATCCCATAACTCTTTTGAATACAAAATGATAGGCTATAGATCTAACACTTATTGAGGCTATTATATCTATGAATTCCCCTAGCGTTTTAGCTACTTTTCCCGTTTTATAAATTACTGGCTTACAAGTTATAAAGTAAAAGGGTTTATTAGCCCTCCTTTCAATTTTAGCTTCCGAGAGAATATTAATTAGCTCATTCCTAACATCTTCTACTGTTTTAGGTTCTTTTCCCTCTATGTCAGATACAGTCTGTGCAAGCAGAGAATCTCCAAGCTCGTCTCTTATCCAGGTCGCAAAATCGTTATGCATGTCCTCTGGTACTACGTGACTTGAGAATAATGGATGGAATACATGGTAAAATATTGACAATCCATCTACCTTCCTAATCCCGTCTATTAATTCATTAAGAGTGTATGCTTTATATTTGGCATATATGGGTGGATAATATGCTGCATAGAATTCAAATTGTGTTTTTGCTTGTTTATCAAGAAGTTCTTTCATATACACATTTTTGTATAATAATTCTTAAAAACCTTAGACTTAATCAGAATTTCCAGCGGTCATCATCATTCATTCGACCCTCTTCTCATCATCAACTTTATATTTTTGTAAGGCAAAAATAAATTTGCGGCCGTCGTCTAGCCTGGATTAGGACGCTGGCCTTCCAAGCCAGTAATCCCGGGTTCAAATCCCGGCGGCCGCACTAATAATTGAATTTCTTTTTCCTTGTTAACAACACTTTTTATGACTTTTTAACTTAACCTCTAATTGACAAAGAATGACCTCCGCTAATTATGGATAGGAATGAAATCCCGCGCTATTGACCCAAAAAATCTGGTAACTAGTGATCAAGTAATAAATCTTTGTACAGTGTCGTGGATAAAGATAAAATGGCTAAAATATAAGTTTGGAATAAACATTTGCGAGCTATTCAAAATTCAGTTTCTTTTCCAAATTGGTAAAGAACTTTTGACTAGGTTATCATTAGTATGTATAAAAGCCCACCAGAATTAGCTGAGAAAATTGCCAGGCTAGGAGGGAAGGTCTGGAGCGTTTACCCATGGCATAACTTTCTCAATTTTGTCACGGATTAAGGTTAGCCACCTTCAAGGGAAATACAACTTCCCTCCAGCTGATCTTCTTCCTTCCACCTCCATTATCAGCTGAGAGATAATTAACAAAATTATTTCCGATAAGCATAACAACATCAGCGCAAATTTAGAAGTAATTAAAAATAACTCATGATTATGTGCAAGTACAGTAGTTTTGAGAGTTTTTACAGACGATGTAGCCCAAGAACAAGGAAAGAACGTGCATATAGTAGTATTAGAAAGTTAAGGGTTACTTATTGTGTTTTCCAAACTGAAGGGGAAAGGGCTTGTGAATGTATAACAGCGCCGGGGGCGGGATTCGAACCCGCGCACGGGAAACCCGTACTGGCTCTCAAGGCCAGCCCCTTGGTCCGCTCGGGCACCCCGGCACTTTATTATTTTTACTTTTCCCCTTTAATACTTAACCGCTAAAATTATTGAGTAACCTTTCTCCCTTTTTAGTACTTTGCTATCAAAATATTTTTCAAACTCGTTAATGACGTTCTCTTCGCCTTTATAAATAACCAATTCAATTATTCCTCCTTTTTCTAACCTTTCGTGACTTTCATTCGCTAGCCTAATTATGAATTCCTTGCCCGCTTTTAATGGAGGGTTAGAATATATACCATTAAACTTTACTTCTTTCGGTAACGCGGAAAAGATATCACTTCTTATTACAAAGACTCTGTCATCTAATTTATACCTCTTTACATTCCTTGAAGAAAAGTAAACCGCTTTTTTATCTACGTCTAACATATATACCTTTAAGTTCGGGTTTTTCAGTGCGATAAAAATTCCTATTGGACCATAGCCGCAACCTACGTCAGCCACAGTACCGCTTTCTGGTAGTATTAAGTTTTCTAGCAAAATTCTTGTCCCTAGATCTAATTTGTCCTTGGAAAACAATCCAGATGTGCTTTCCAAAACTAATGGTATACCGTCAACTACATCAGTTACAATATTAATTTTTCTTTCCTCCTTTCCAGCTTCTGGGATAAAGATCCCTCTCCATAATTACTCTCTTAGGTTTAATTACTTCGCCTTTCTTCATATTTTCTAATTGCGAACTATCAATTAAACTCTCCCCTACTGCAACTAATTCGCCTTTTAATGTTAGGATAGCAACTGAATCCCCTTTTTTAAAATTTTGATAAGCCACAATCCCTGGAACATTAAGAGTTGCACCATACGTTATTGCGTTTACTGCACCATCGCTTACCAAAATTTTGGGGATTCCACAAGTTGCTATCTCCATTGGTAAGAGAATTCTTCTTAACTCACTTTCATCTTTACAGTTTCTGTATAAATATAAAGCTTCTGAAATTTCATGAAGTGTAACTAAACCTTTCTTTTCTGTGAAGATTCCCGATCTTATTCTCCTTAACTCCCTCATATGCGCCCCACAACCTAAAATTATTCCTATATCGTGACATATCTTTCGCATATAAGTCCCAGACTCTGCTTCAATATCCATTAATACTAATCTTTTATCAAATTCAAGGATTTTTATCGAAAACACTTTTTTCCTCCTAACTCTTCTCTTAACAGAGGATCTAACCGGAGGTCTTTGGTATATCTCCCCTTCAAAATCTTTAATTATTCTTGCTAGTTCATTTATATCAAAGTCACAGTGAACTTGCATTACACAAACGTATTCTTTCCCAGCCTTACTTATATAAGGCATTAACTTTGTGGCATTTTCTAAACCGATCGGAAGTACCCCACTAACCTTGGGGTCTCCCCACCCGTTAGGTTAAGCCTAACGGGTTCTAGGGTACCCCCGTGTCCAGCCTTTTTTACGTTAAACATCGTTTTAACCCAATAAGCCACTTCATGGCTTGTAGGCCCAGGGGGTTTATCTAAATTTATTATCGCATTTTTGATTAAGATTTCTATCGGTCTTTTGTCGATATAGAACCCATATTTCTCGTCAGTCTCCTCATCCCTTAAAATATGCCATTCATTCTTATAATCACAAAAAGAATCTATTGACTTTATAAATTCATACATATTAAATCACAGGAATGTTGACCTTGATTCTCTCCTTCATGAAATCTAGCAAACCAGCTTGTTCTAAAGCTTGTTTTACTTCCTGATCTGAAGCGCTTTTCTTTATTTCAATCTTCTTATCCGTTGGTTCTAAATGTAATATGTTTGCCCTTCTCCTCTTAACGCCGTTTACTTCTTTTGGTCCAGTAACTAATACAAAATTGTCATCGATTATATCCACTATTACGCACTTTTTACCAGCTTCTCTACCCCTTGTCTTTACACAAATCCTACCAATTTCAATAGCCGGCATAATTATACTACCTAAAAAAGAAGAAATAAAGGTAAATTTAAGCTTAGTGCCAATATTTTCTAGTCTTTAGGAACTTTCTCTCCTCTTCTAGTAACGCTTCGAAAAACTTATCCTCGCCGTTTCTGAGTTCACCTAACGCTTTTGATAACCCATTTATACTAACTCCGGGTACTGAATATCCTATAGCTACATATTTTCCAAATTGGGAATATAGAGATGAAATTGTTTTAAGAGTTTCTAGTCTTTTCAACTCTTTCTTACTCAATTTTTGGCCTTTATGAAACTTTTTAAGTATGTTTAGGTCTTCTTCATTATCAACTATCGTGAGAAATACTGAACCGCATTTAGGACATTTATTAGGTGAATCTGAGACAATATAAGTTCCGTTCCATCCACAAATTATACACGCTAGCTTAACTCTGTTGTTTAAAGTTTTTCTCTTGAATATCTCTAGAAATACCCCCTTTTCCTCATTTTCTGTAGATACTAATAGCTTTTCAAGGAAGTCTTTAGCTAGGGGTGAAAAAGAAGGTACTTCTATTATTTTCCATGTCATATTCCTTACATACTTCAATAATTCCTTATCGTAGTTTTTGGCCATTAATTCTCTTACAGCCTCCTCCCCAACTATAGTATCAGTATATGCTTTCAATAGATTTTGTGATAGTTGTATATCTACCTTTTCCTTATCTATTAATCCAAACCTTTCAACCTCTACTAGGAGCTTCCATTTAAACTGAGGACTTTCTTTAATTGCAAGTGACAGATAGCTTTCAAATTCTCTGTCAGAAAGCGATAATAACATTTTTATTGCTTTTTCAAAATCTGTCTTATCTATTGGTATTACTGATGATATTGCTATGTGATAAGCATCAGATCTATATGTAGTTTTTACACCCTTAATTCTTGTAATGAATAAAGAGAGTAGTGCTCCTAAAGTGTTATTTCCTCTAGTTCCTAACGCTGAATGAACTACAGCTAGATCTCCGTTAATTTCAACAACTATATTATTCTTACTCGGTAATGGATAGCCTCTTTTTATGTGTTCATCTATTAATTGCTTTATCTTTTCTACGCTATCTTTAGGCAGAGATAAAGAGTCACTCTTGTTAATTCTATCTAGATATTCAAATACCTTTTGTGCAACTTCCCTTTCAACTGGTATTGACTCACCAAACCAGCTTGGTAAAATTCCCGCTTTATAATGTGTCTGTTCTACGTAAATTCTATTGTCTTCAATAGATATTACTTTCCATAACTTACCGCCTAGTACGAATACAGCCTCTTCATCTAGCGATGCGACGAACTCATAGTCTAAAGTCCCTATTTTAGTATTTGTAATATGATCAATGACTAAATAGTCTCTTATTGAGTCTGGTATCATATTAGTAGTGTAATAATATTTCCACAGCCTAAAAGATGGTAAAACTTTCTCATCACTTCTTTTTATTATCTTACCAGATTCTAGAATACTTAAAATTTCATCGAATTCTTCTTCAGTTAAATCTCTGAAAAGAAATGAAGAAGTTATTATTTTAAAAATCTCTTGCTTATCATTTACTCCTTCAAGTACTAACCCAGCTATTTCATGAGCTATTACATCATAAGGCTTTGTTTCAACTAATGGCTTCTCTAAGTAATTCTCTTTCAAATTATCTACTATACTTTTACATTCTAGAATATCATAGGTGTCATTAGAGGGTATTATGAAACCCTTTGATACTTTAAATAATGAGTGACCACTCCTCCCTATCCTCTGGACAAGCCTTATGACTTGTCTAGGGGACATATACTGTATTACTGCGTTAATAACACCTATATCAATCCCAAGTTCTAGGCTTGAAGTGGCAACTAATGCATCTATTTTCCCCTCTTTAAATTCTCTTTCAGCTTCTACCCTTATTTCTCTAGATAAAGACCCGTGATGTGTTAATACTTTTAAATCTGTGAGTTTGCTTAGTTCATTTGCAATAAATTCGGTCGTTTCTCTTACATTTGTAAATACTAGTACTGGTTTGTTTTCCTTAATTAGTCTCTCAAGTTCTTTTAATCTTGCTATCGTCTCTGGGTTTAAGTTAGTTTTCAATGATAGGTCTACGTACTCTTTCTTTACTTCTGGTATATCGAGGTAAACCTCCATATCTTTTCTCGCATCAACTTTAGCTACTTCAACTTCTTCTCCTAGAAATTTTTTAGCAATCTCTATGTCCCCGATAGTTGCTGATAATCCTATTAATTGTAGTTTATTTCTTGATATTCTCTTAATTCTTTCTATTAGCAAAAGTAATTCATAGCCTCTTTTTTCATCTAACATTTCTTGTAGTTCATCAATTATTATCCATTTCACGTTGGTTAATAATTCCCTCATACTTTCATTAACAAGTAAATAAAGTAAGGTTTCTGGGGTTGTTAACAGTAAATCTGGCGGATCTATGAGTATTCTTTTTCTTTCAGAAGCGGTAGAGTCACCATGTCGTACTGCTACTTTAATTCCTAGGTTTTCTCCTAATTTTTTAAGCCTAAGTTCTAAGTCTCTATTTAACGCCCTTAGTGGGGTAATATAGAGTGCTGATATTTTATTTGGTTTATCTCGTAATATCATGTAAAATACTGGGAAAATAGCAGCCTCAGTTTTCCCGAATCCAGTTGGGGCTATTATTAATGTGTTCTTACCTTTAAGTATTATGGGTATTGCTAACTGCTGTATTGGGGTAAGACTCTTGTATCCTAATTCGTATAACTTCTTTGAGAAATCGTGAGAAATGCTTATCATATGGTTATTAATTATAGGAGAAAGGGACTAATATAAGATATGTTAAAAAAGCACATTATAATCTTTACTCTAATCTTCCTTGAGTGCGTTCTTTCCCAGTACGTTCCTTTACCTTCGTACTTTGGGATAAATGAGATCATAATACTTAATGCTATAGCTGGTATTGATGCAGTTTTATTTTACTCACTAACTGGATCGACAGTTTTAACGATAGTATATTATCCAGCTATTATTCTAGCGTATTCAATAGTAACTAATCAGTTAGACGAGTCATCAATAATTTTCTTTCTTTCAGTTACGGTTTTAACATATTTCGGTATAGCGGTATTAGCATCATTATTAAATTGGATCGTAAGAAGAGAGATATCTGATTCGTGGATTGATCAAATTTCTACTTATGAGTTTTCTTTTTCCCCCACGAGTTTAATAATATCTATTCTTCTTTCAATCACTGTTTTTATCTTACTGTTTAAGAATTATTTTATTTTTACAGGAGCGTTAGTTTCTGGGATAGCTGTATCTTTATTTAATGATTACTCTTACTCTCCTCTAGTACTCCTCTCATGGTTTTCCTTACCCTATCTCTTAAGTCCTAAGATTCATAATTTAAAAGGGAGTGTCTGTATTGGGAAAATAAGAGCTGTATTAGGTAGGGGTAGTATATTAGAGCAAAATAACATCAAATTAACCCCTCCATCTAAGTATAAGTGGTTAACTATTAATTCGGATTTCTGTATAGATTTTCAAAAGGTAAAAAATTACAATATTGTAATTATAGGAACCAGCGGTTCAGGGAAATCAACAATGGCTAAAATATTAATAAATAGGCTGAAAGTATCTTACTTGATCTTTGATCTTCACGGGGAGTATTTTTCTAACACTACTAAGAGAGTTAGTATGGGAAGCTTTTCTGTAAACCCTTTAAGTCTATTTGGTAAGAGCCCCAGGGAAAGGGCATTGGAAATTTCGTATATGTTAAAGAGTATTTTTAATCTAGGGAACATACAAAGCATAGAGTTAACTAACCTTTTACTTGAGGCTTATTTAGAAAGAGGAATAGATCCAGATGACACGAGAAGTTGGAATAACCAGCCCCCTACTTTTCGTGATGTTTTAATGCTATTGGAAAAGAAAAAGAGGAGTGCACTAACTTCACAAGAAATTAGCAAATATGAGTCACTTGAACCTTATTTGCTTTTCTTATCTTCTAGTATATTCATGGGAAATAACCTCAATCTAGAGGAAATTATTAACGGTAATTATATTTTAGATTTTTCTATGTTACCAACTAGTGAAGTGAAGTATATAATTATTGAGACTATTTTAAGGTCTATTCAAAGTTTTATGTATAGGGTTCAAAAGAGTGATTCCTTAAGGAAGTTAATAATAATTGATGAAGCACCGTTTATATTAAGTAAGGATTCTGGTAAAGAATTATTGGAAAGACTTTTTGCTGAGGGTAGGAAGTTCGGTTTCGGTTTTGTTCTAATTTCGCAGAGTATTGAATATGTTAAGGATTTAATTCCTAATTCGGGTTTATTCTTCTCATTTAATGTAGTTGAACCCAGAGAGCTCGATTATATAAGTAAGTTTTTCGGTGGTTCTGATCAGAACGTTTATAAAGCTATTTATGAGACTTTGCCACAGTTATTAAGAGGTTATTGTTTGACTAGAGATTTATTAGGAAGACATATATATTTAGTTCAGCTCGATAAAGGTGATACTAATGGTGTTTGACGAGGAGGAGGGAAAAGAGAGCGAAGAGGAAGAGGAGAAGGAGGAACTAGAGGTTAAGGAAGAGGAGGAGAGCAGAGGACAAGAGGCGGAGAGTGAGGAGACGGCAGAAGAGTTCGCCACTATGACTGTAGCTGACATAGAGGTTTTAATGAAAAATACGGAAATTTGGGATAAACTTCTCAGTGGTAGGATAAGCATAGAAGAGGCAAAGAAAATGTTTGATGAGGTACAGTCTTCATACTCTACCGATAGGAGGAAGAAGAGGACGACTAAAAAGGCTAAAAAGGCTAAATCCAAAAAGACTAATGAAGAAGTGGGTGAGGAAGAGGAATGATTAAAGCTATTTACCCTAATGCGAAAGAATTTCACTCCTTATTGTCCGGGCTTAATGAGATTGTCGATGAGGTTATATTAAACTTTTCTGAGGATGGAATCTTTTCCAGATATCTGACTGATGATAAAACACTAATGGGAATTTTACGTATTTCGAAAGAGTTTCTAGAGGAATATACGATAGAAAAGCCTATAGGGATTAAGGTTAAAATAGATGATCTTAAGAAAATATTAGGGAAGGCAAAGAGTAAAAACGCAGTAGTAGAACTTGAAGAAACGGATGCCGGACTAAAGGTTGTTGTAAGAGATGAGAAGACTGGGTTAAGAAGTAATATTTATGTTAAAGGCGAGAAGACATCATTAGATCAGCTTACTGAACCTAAAGTAAATTTGTCAGTATCGTTTACGTGTGAGGGCAAGGTTCTTAAGAGGATAATAAATGATGTTAGCATTATAAGTGAGGAGGTTGAAGTTTCTGCTGGAGAAAATAATGAAATAATATTTTCTACTGAGGAAGGTGGTAAAAGTTATAGGGCTGTTTTAGTACAGGATAAACCGTTAAAGAGCTTAAACATTGAATCCGCTGGCAAGGCAATTTATAGTGTTGAGGTACTAAAAAGCGCTCTAAAAGGAGTTGCCTTCTCTGAAAACGTTACGGTAAGTTTCGGTAATAATATACCTATGAAAATTGAGGCATCAGCTTCTTCTGGAGGTCAACTAATATTCTGGGTTGCCCCTAGGTTATAAATTCCATTTTCGCTACCTCTTTTTATTATTGCAGTATACTTATTATGGGCTCTTAACACTTCCTCTGCGTGTAATAAAATAAAATATCCCTTTTTACCTTCTTGTATTCCATAATTTAATCCAAACACTTTATACGCATTTATGGTAGCCCCCTTAAGGATCTCAAGAGAATAATCTGACATGGGTTTTTGAATTCTTGTTAATAATAAGGCTATTTCTAAGTCCTTCCACAAATTAGGTGTTATCCAGCTACCGTTATCTGTCCCAAAAAGTATTGTTATATTAGACTCTATGGCGTCTGCTATTCTAGGAATTCCTATACCATGCCATAAATTACTTCTAGGGCAAAAGACAACCGGAGCATGTAAAATTTCAAAATCAGATTTTTTGAAATGAGTCCCATGAATTATCAAATTTGGCTCATAATATTCTAATAAAACTTTGATATCGTCAAGGAGGTATTGTTTTAAAGTTTCCGATACATGTGCGGCTCTTATTTTATTTTTAAATCGTAATTTAATGCTCTTAATTTCCTCTATCGAGTTAGAGTTAAGTGAGGGTAATCCGTAACCATCAACTATCGCGTAGAGCTTGTCTAATTCTTCTTCATTAAAAAAGTCTAATCTTCCTAGAATTATATAATTTATTGTGTTATTAACCTTATTTTTTATACTTCTTGCAATTAGAGACCCAAGAACTCCTTGCTCTCTGAAATCTACAACTGTATTTATTCCAAACCTTAAGGAATCAAGAAGAAATTTCCTTATTCCTTCAGCTATTCTATCTTTATAAATTTCAAAATATTTATATTTCTCACTCTTAGGGTCACCTACCAATTCCTTTAGACTTTTATTTATACCGATTTCTGGGAAAGTATAGTCTGCCGTGTGAGTATGGGAATTAACTAATGGCGGTAAAGCTATGTATTCCCTATAATCCTTAGCATTTGGATCGTGTCCTATACCTATGTGTACTATCTCCTTAGTGACAGTATCTATTTCTATATTGATATTTTCCTTAAACTCTAGTTCATCTCCCAGTAATGCACCCCCCAAATTTATCTTAATACTTTCCATTGGGTGTCCCTCTTCACCCTGATCAGATCTAGTGCCTTAGTGGCATTTTCTAATGCTTTTCTTGCATTCTCTCCTATTCCGATGCCAATTTTTACACCTTTAATATCACTTTCTGATAATATTGAATCCAAGTCTTTTTCTGAGGCAAACACACCAAAGTTATCACCTCCGAAATACTGATAAAAGCCGTTTACCTTTCTAGCTATTTTTGAGATTATTAAGGAAAGTTCATTTATTCTTTCCATTCCTTCCTTTAAGTTACTTTTTGTAAACCCGTCTATGTCATAATGAGCGACTAACAATTTTTCATCTGGAAAATTATCTAGTGTTTCTACGCATGAAAATAAAGACAGATAGAGGCTTTCACCGTATCCCTTGCACACTTCTACGGGTGTAGTAGCGTAATGGCTTGTATCTTCAATTACTTTCATCAAATATGTTTCTTTTATACCATCTGCTAAAATTATGTATTTATCAAATCCTAATGGAATAACATAAGAATTTATTTTACTGAATCTATCATATAGTAAAGAAGAAAAACTATGTTGAAAAATCTGTATCTTCCACTCTCTATCAGAGCCTAAGCTTTCTGTCCACTCTTTGTACCCCTTTAGACTTAATAATATAGTTTTCACTCAATAATCACCGTTTTATCTTCGGGTAGTTGCACTGTTTTTAACTCTCTTAACCTCTTTACTAATTTTATAGCAGATTCCACTGCTCTTGTGGAATATTCTTCAATTCTTTCAACAGCTTGTTCATGGGTGACCCCATGTCCAATAATTCCTAATGTTACTGGTTTTCCGAATTCAACAGACAAGTCTAACAGTTTCCTCGCTGTTTGAGTAGCTACTATTTCATCATGTTTAGTTTCACCTTTAATTACAGCACCTAAAGTTACAACAGCATCTATATCTTCTCTCTTCAATAGCTCTTTAACAGCTATTGCCATATCATAGCTTCCCGGAACTTTAACAACTACCTTTACCTTAGCCCCTAAGAAGTTAGCATGTGATAACGCTCTCTGTAACATTAAATAAGTTATGTCATAATTGAATTCCGCTACTACTATTGCCAACCTAATCGTCGATTGTTCCTGCATTCTCATACCCCTGCCTTAACCCTTTTCCAGCATAGGGAGTTAAAGCGTTTTTTCCATCTCTTATTAGTCTTACTAAGTTTATTGCGTGTTTAGTGGCTCTATCAATTGCTATTTCTTTCAGCTTCTCCTCATCATCAGCTTCGTCCTCATGAACTGTAACGTCAATTACGTGCTTAGAAGTTAGAATTTGAACCATTATTAATCCAATACTTGCAGCTAAATAACTATACTTATCGAGCATTGTTTTTCCAACCCAACCTAGGGTTATCACTCCATCACATCCCTCATCTAACAGCCTCTTTGCAGCAACCGGCAGATCCTTTATCCCCGGTACAGTATATCTTACAATTTCAGCTTCTGGGTCCTCTTTTCTTATGGTTCTTATTGCTATATTTCCCATATCCACTCTCGAGAAAGTAGTATCCGCAACTCCGTACTTTCTCATATTAAAACCTCCTTTATTATTTCTTTACCCTCTATAAATAGAAAACCGTGAGTCTTGGCGTAAAGCATAGCTTTTTCTTTTTTCATGCTTTTCCCATCATCTAACATTTCAGCTATTACACCGCTTTTCGGAAGTCCAGCGAAATTTAGTAAAGCTATAGTTAACTCTGTGTGTCCTTTTCTATTTCTCAAACCCCTTGAAAGTAGTATGGGCACATGTCCTGGAGAATAAAACTCATTATAAAATTTTAACTTGGCATCATTTTCTTCTCTCTCTTCTTCTATTAATTCTACCACTTTGTGAAGTTCTGATATTGTTTTTGCCCTATCCTCATCATTTATCCCGGTCCTTGTGTTCACGTGGTTAACCCATAAAGAGAAAGCAGGTTCATCACCGTAAACTGGCTTTTTAGAAAGCTGTGGATAAAGCTGTTTTACTATTTCACTCATAAATTTTATCCCTAACTTTTCTCCTATTTCGCTAGAAGTTACATAACAAATTAGCCCTCCAGCGTCTTTTCTTAACATATTTATCGATTTCCAGCTTATTTTTCCTCCGAAAAACATCATGTCAACTTCTTCTTCTCTTCCGTCAAAATCGTAAATTAGTACTGGAACTCCGCTTTCAAGGTTCTTCCGTAATTCCAATTTGTCTAACATGTATGATAATACATAATTTTTAAATATTTAAGCGTATGTACTATCTGTTTTTAATTCTTCTAAGTATTAAAAACAGAGAAATTCCCAAAACCATTATGATTATAAACAAAGTTAAGTTATTATTACTACTATTGTTAGTAGTTGTAAGATTTGTTATGTAAGTATTGTTAAAATTCGTCTCATTATCTGAGATTCTAGTTATTTCCACATAAGAAAGGGTTATTGTAGCGTTTTGATAGGTTGATATAATGAGAATTTTTAAAGACATATTTTCGGCTAGCCAATTTATAATTTCTTGTTGTGGAAAATTAATCATGACGAAATTAGAGTTAGAAAATGGTGTATAATTTATAGGGGATATTACAGTGATAGGTGAGTGATTTCCACTTATTTCTAACTGTAAATTAGTGGGGGTTATACTAAAGTTTATGTACAAAGGGTTATCTATATATTGTTGGGATATTTTCACATTAAGTGTTATAGTTGGTAGTGTTATTACTTCTTCTGTTTGTTTTGTATTAGCTGAATAAGTATGCGGTATAATTAAAAGCAGAATTATTACGAATATGTAACATTTTCTCATATTATCAGTTTTCAGCAATACATATTTATTACTGGTCGTATAAAATGTTTTAGGCATGTCAACCTATCCGCAAGGGTATAATCCGTATAATTGGAAAATGATAATAGTATCACAAGTTTTAATGATACTACTATCATTTGTACTATCAATCTATCCACAGTACTTTTTGCCGGTATATATTCTATATATTTTAGTAATGTTCGGAGTAATGAGTGTAATGATGATGAGGAATAATCCAATGCTGGCAGAGAGGAAATATATGGGAGAAATATTAAATTCTCCTACCTTTTTTGAAGAGAAAAACGCTTCTGATCTAATTCAAAAGGATAAAGAATATATGCAAAAGATGCAAGAAGTCGCGGTGTCTAATTTAAAGGCTTTCGGTGTAATGATTTTGTATATAATCTTTATATTTCTATTTTATGATTTAGTTTTACTAAAAATAGTCAATTCAGTGACAGAATATGAAAAATTAGCGATTTATATAATATATTTCGAAGCACTATATCTTTTTAATATGTTTGTATATAGAAGAATCATAAAGGTTCAAATGATGGAATCAATGGCACCATCAAGTTATAAAGTTAATGAGAGGGGAATAATCTCAACTGATAAAAGTGGAGTCTTTCTCCATTCAAGACATTTAATCGAAGCCGAAATAGTAGAGAACAGAGAGAAGAAATACGTGGAGATCAACTCAAAGACCTCTAAACTACCATTTAAAATCAGGCTTTATGCACATGATTTAGATAGGTTAATGGACGCATTGAATAGGGTTAAAAGAATAGAATTAAAAAGACAATCCTCTAATACTTGAAAAATACAAATGAGAGTAAAGGGCAATCGTATTATTAACTACTGCTCCATCTCTTCCTTCCCAAATTCCTTTACCTATTTTGTTCCTAAATGCAAAGGTTACATCATTAACGTTTATAGGCTTAGAAACATGAAACTCATGACCCCTGATTGTATCCCCTCTTTTAGCTATAAAACTATCCCTTATCCCCTCTAGTTCTGTATAACCTATAGTAAGTTTATCTTTCGTTCTTATACTAATGTCAAAAGCTTCAACCATTCTATAACTTTTCTCCTCAGGCGATACGAGTTCTTTAGATAGATACATCAAACCACCACACTCAGCTATAACTTTTTTACCCGCTTCTATGTTTCTTAATATCCACTTTTTTGTCCCAGTTGCTTTTTCTAATTCTTCTAAGTGGAGCTCTGGATAACCTCCACCAATATAAATTACTTCTGCGTCTTCTTTTGGGATATCGTTATTTAGAGGGCTAAAGAACTCAACCTCGAATTTCTTTCTCAAGAAGTTTATATTATCTTCATAATAGAAGTTAAAGGCGGAATCCAGAGCAATATAAGCTTTTCCTTTTTTCAAGCCTGTTTCTTCCTCCTCTGGTTGCGGGATAGGCGGACTTTCTTTAGCTATTTCCAGTAACAAATCTAAGTCTACATTCCTTTCAATTTCTTTAGCTATTTCATTTATTATATTCTCAGTTTGTCTAAAATCATCAACTGTAAATAACCCTAAATGCCTTGAGGGTATAATAAACTTTTTATCATACTTAACATATCCAATTACTTCTGTTTCGATGGATTCCTTACAATAGTTCAGGTGGGTATCAGAACCTATAAAATTAAAGATCACGCCTCTGATATTAGCCTTCTTATATTCTCTTAAACCTTTTACTATAGCAGCTGCAGTACTTCCTATATTACTACAGTTGATAATTAGTAATATCGGAGTTTTTGTCACTTGAGAAATTTCATAAGTACTATATTTTATTCCAACTCCATCGTACAATCCCATTACTCCTTCAATAACACCTAACTCAAAACCTTTAGCGTATTTACTCAGTGTTTTTATAACACCGTCCTCTCCCATCAGCCACAAATCTAAGTTAATCGCTGGATAGCCGCTAGCAACCTTTAAATACATTGGGTCAATAAAGTCTGGCCCGGCTTTATACGCTCTTATCTTATACTTTTTACTTAACGCCTTTATTAAACCGGCAGTTATGAGAGTTTTACCGGAATTGCTTCTATCAGACGAAATGATTATACGGGGAAATTCCATGGGAAAAAATAAGAGCTTTAGAGTTTATATCTACTTATGCATATTGTTTATGATGACGTAAGGGATTTAAAGGCTATAATTCAAGTACTTACTAAGCTTGTTGATGAAGCTCTTTTTGAAATAAAAGATGATGGTATACAGTTAATTGCAGTTGACAAAGCTCATGTTTCGCTTATAAAAATAGAGTTACCTAAAGATATGTTTAAAGAATATGACGTACAAGGGGAGTTCAATTTCGGTTTTAATACTCAATATATGTCAAAACTACTAAAGGCTGCTAAAAGAAAAGAAGAAATCAGTATAGATGCGGATAGTGAGGAAGTTGTTAAGATAACCCTTTTAGGTGCTCTAGGTAGGGTTTTTAAAGTAAATAATCTACAAGTTTTACCACCTGAAGTACCAGAAATTAATTTTGAATTTGATGTTAGAGCATCAGTAACCTCTAAGGGATTTAAAACTGCAATAAGTGAGATAGCTACTGTTGCTGACACAGTAAGTATATCGGCCACCGAAGATAAGATCATAATAAAGGGAGAAGGAGAAAACAAGATAGAGAACGAATTCAGCAAAGATACCGGTGCATTAGCGGAGATTGAGTTCAATAAGGAGGCATCGGCTTCATATGATGTAGAGTATCTTAATGACATTTTGACCCTCACAAAACTCTCTGATTACGTTAAGTTGGCCTTCTCTGACCAAAAGCCTTTGCAACTAGACTTTAATATGGAAGGAGGGGGAAAAGTTACTTATTTGCTTGCACCTAAACTATCTTGATGCAAATTCAAACAGCCCTAGTAGGCAGCTATCCAAGGCCAGTAAATATAGCTAAAGTATTATCGAAACTAAAAAGTGGGAAAATAGAAAAACAGAAAGCCGAAAAAGAGATAGAGAAGTTTTTAAATAAATACTTTCAATTTGCAAAAGATAGTGGGCTTGATTATGTGACCGATAGTATGATAGAATGGGATGATATAGCTGATTTAACAACTTCTTTTTTAAAAGGGGTAGAAAAAGGTGCGCTGGAAAGGTTTTTCGATAATAATTTCTATTATCGTAGAATAGTTATAAAAGATAGGCTTCAATACAATGAGAATAACGAGTATATTATCTATTTGGAGAGAGCTAGAAAAATGAGCAATTTGAAGCTTAAAGCCGTAGTCCTAGGTCCTTTAACGTTTTCTGTCCTTTCGGACGATTTATATTATAAGAAAAATATTAAAAATCTTTTCGAGGATTATGCAATGGTAGTAAATACATTGCTTAAGGAGGCTAGGAATTACTATGACGTTATCGAAATCCATGAGCCCGCAATCTTTTCAAAGGGCATAAAGAAGGATTTGATAGAACCTTTACGTACATACTATAATTCAATGTTAATGGATATAAATGCCGAAACTCATGTACTGAGTTATTTTGATCTGAGGTTTGACAGAATTAATGCGTATTTAAATCTACCAATAAACGTTTATGGTTTTGATGTTACTGAAAGTAATAAGGTAAAACTCGGAAGACTTTATAGATTTATTAAAGATAAAGAAGTTTATTTTGGCGTATTAGATTCTAGGAATACAAAATTAGAAAGGATTTCAACTATAAAGAGACTAGTTCTTTCTGCGTATCAGAAAGGTGCTAAAAGGGTAATAATAGGTAACTCTACATTTAATGATTTAATACCAGAAGTAATTGTTAAAAGAAAGTTTAAATTACTCAAGAGGGGTAAGGAGATGATCTTAAATGGATGAATTGCCTATATTACCAACAACCGTAATAGGAAGTTATCCTAGGCCTAAGTGGTTAAGGGAAGCAATAAGATTGCATAAGGCTGGTAGGATTTCTGACGACGAGCTAAAAGAGGCTTTTGATGATGCCGTTGTTACAGTAATTAGGGATCATCAGGTTGCGGGTGTTGATGTTCCTAGTGACGGCGAGATGAGAAGAGATGAGATGGTTGAGTTTTTCGCTGAAAGGCTAGGCGGATTTAGGTTTTACGGTTTTGTAAGGGTTTGGGGAGATCATTATTATCGCAAGCCTTCAGTAGTAAGTAAAATTACTTACAAATCTCCTATGTTATTAGACGAGTTTAATTTCGCAAAAAGTGTTTCTTACACTCCATACTTAAAGGTCACTATAACTGGTCCCTATACTATTGCTGAGTGGTCTTATAACGAGTACTATAAGACTAAGCAAGATTTAGCCTATGATTTAGCTAAAGCATTAAACCAAGAGATGAAAAAGTTAGTAGAGGCTGGAGCCAAGATCATACAAGTGGATGAACCAGCGATTCATACTAGAAAGGAGGATGTAGAGTGGGCCGTAGATGTTGTGAACGAGTCAATTAAAGGTATTAATGTTAAGGTCGTAATGCACGTATGTTATGGTGAATATTCGTATCTTGAACCTTATTTAGATAAACTTAATGTTGATCAGATAAACTTGGCGTTAAAGAACTATGATTATAAACCAGTAAAGTTATTTAAGAAATGGGATAGAGAAATAGGTGTCGGTGTAATAGATGTTCATAATAAAAGAATCGAAGACCCGGAGGAGGTAGCTAAGGATCTAAGAATGTTACTTGAGTACTTTAAGCCTGAAAATGTGTGGGTAAACCCAGATTGCGGTTTAAAGCTTTTGCCTAGAAAGATTGCATTTCAAAAACTCGTTAATATGGTTAAGGGGACGTTGATGGTGAGAGAAGAACTTAAAAAGAAGGGATATACTACTATATCACTGAAACCTTTAGTTAATAGGTGAGATGATTGAATAAGAAGAGGGCTAAGGGCAAATCCCATTCAACTAGACCAGTAAGAAGTGGTCCCCCAAAGTGGGTAAGGTTTACTAGAGAAGAAGTGGAGATGATAATAGAAGAGTTAGCCAAAAAAGGCTATCCCCCCAGTATGATAGGGTTAATATTAAGGGATCAGTACGGTATACCATTAGTTAGACAAATTACTGGTAAAAAGATTACCCAAATTTTAGAAGAAAAAAGTTTAACGCCTAAAATTCCAGAAGACTTATTTAATTTAATAAGAAAGGCTGTTAATATAAGACGTCATTTGTTTGAACATCCTAGAGATAAGAGTGCAAAAAGAGGTTTAGAAGAGACAGAGTCAAAAATAAGGAGGCTAGTGAAATATTATAAGTCTGTTGGTAAGCTTCCTCCAGAGTGGAAGTACGAGCCAGAAAAAGCGGAGTTATTGGTCAGCGGTGCTCTTTAAGGCAATTTCTACCCTTTCTTTAAGTATTTCTGCTACTCTCTTATCTACTCCTATTGGATCTGCGATAATTATTTTAACGTTTTTCTTCGCTACCTCTTCAAGTTGTTTTGGAATGTCTCTCCTAAAATGAGCACCAGCAGCGAAAAGTAAGGGAACTACTACAATTGTTGTAGCACCCTTTTCTATTAGTGTTTTTGCTGCGTCAGTTATCGTTGGTGAGTTAAACTCGATAAACCCGTATTCTACGAGATCAAAATATTCTCTTAACAAGTCCGCGTACTTTACTGCTACTTCCTTCCATTCATTTAGTTTGCTCCCGTGGAGCACTAATAAGATGCCAATCACATGATATAATTAACTACGATTTTAAATACTTGTATTTTAATTTACCTTAAGAAGGGGTAAATATGCCGGACTTTAAGATTGTCATTTCTGACCCTCAAACCAAAGAGCCTAAAGTCTTGAATGTTAAGGCTAAAGTTTCCGATCAAGTGCCCTCAAACCAGGGTGAAAAAGAAGGAAAAGCAATTCCGATTGCAAAACTTAATGAAAAGTTAAAACAAGATTTAAATTTAGACCAGTTTATTACACTGGAAATAACTAAGCAAGAAGGAGATAAAAAGGTTAAGGTAAAAGGGCATTTTAAAATCGAAATAGACAATTCAGTGCCACAAGGAGAGGTATGGATTTCTCAAACAATGGGTGAAAAGTTTGGCTCAAATGAATTTGAAGCAAAAGCTTATAGAACTAAAGCCTTTCAAATCTCTGTAGATCAATCTAAAATTCCGAACTTAGTAGGAGCTAAAATAGGAGATGTTATTGATGTCAACATATCCGGTATTTCATTAAAATTAAAGATAACCGGAGGTACTGATAATTCTGGTTTCCCCATGAGGTTTGATGTTCCGGGTGGTGCTAAAAGAAAACTACTATTAAGCGGGCCTCCTGGATTTTATCCAACTGAGGATGGTATGAGAAAGAAGAGAACTGTTAGAGGGAATATGATTACTACTGAAATAGTCCAAATTAATACTATTTTAGTTAGGTGAGAAAACTTTTGCCCTGGCCTAAAGTTCAACCAGAAGTAAATATTGGTGTAGTTGGTCATGTAGATCATGGTAAGACTACTTTAGTTCAGGCTATCACTGGCATTTGGACCTCGAAGCATTCCGAGGAACTCAAGAGGGGTATGACGATAAAGCTAGGTTATGCTGAAGCCAGTATAGGATACTGTAGTAGTTGTAATGGTGTAGAGGCATACGTAACGGAACCCTCATGTGCTCATTGTGGGAGTACCGAAGAGCCAAAGTTCCTAAGAAAAGTATCATTTATTGACGCACCAGGCCATGAGGTTTTGATGGCGACTATGTTATCTGGTGCTGCATTAATGGATGGTGCATTGCTAGTTGTTGCTGCTAATGAACCATTTCCTCAGCCTCAGACCAGAGAGCACTTTGTTGCCCTTGGTATAATAAATGTTAAGCACTTAATAATAGTTCAAAATAAAGTAGACGTTGTAAGTAAAGAAGAAGCTTATAAGCAGTATAAACAGATAAAGGAGTTTTTGAGAGGAACGTGGGCTGAAGATGCTCCTATAATCCCGGTTAGTGCACTACATAAGATTAATATTGATGTACTCTTGCAAGCGATACAAGAATATATACCTACACCCGAAAGAGACTTAAGTAAAAGTCCTATAATGATGGTTATAAGGAGTTTTGATGTTAATAAGCCGGGGACTCCTTATTATGAGTTAAAAGGAGGAGTTCTGGGTGGAAGTCTAATACAAGGGAAGTTAAAGGTGGGTGATGAGATTAAGGTATTACCAGGTATAAGAGTAGAAAAAACTGAAGGTAAAGTTGAGTATGTGCCTCTTCATTCAACTATTACATCAATTAGGTTTACGGATTTAGAAGTAAATGAGGCTAAACCAGGCGGGTTAGTAGCCATTGGTACCGAACTGGACCCCTCTTATGTTAAGGCTGATAGTTTAGTGGGCAATGTTGTTGTAAAAGCTAATGAGGATATACCCGTAGTTTGGAATATTACTGTCCAAGATTATCAGTTACTTGAGAGAGTGGTCGGGAGTAAGGATCTTTTAAAAGTAGACAGTATTAAACCTAGAGAAACTTTAATGTTAACCTTAGGTTCTGCTACCACATTAGGGGTAGTAAAAAGCGTTAAATCTAATTCTTTAGAAATAGAATTAAAAAGACCTTTGGCAGTTTGGAGTAAAGACTTACGTATAGTAATAAGCAAGCAAATAGGAGGAAGATGGAGATTAGTAGGATGGGGAGTAGTAGCCGTTTAGGAATATTAGTAGATACTAATGTATTAATGTCAGTTTATGATAGGATAGACCCTTTTGAACTAGTTATTTCCTCTCTAGATTTTAAGCCAGTTTTTTACATACCGTCGTTAGTTTTAAAGGAGTTGCAGAAGTTTTTGAACGAGAACCCTGCTAAGGAAAAAAGGGCTAGGGTTGCGCTTAAGTACCTAGAGGTAAACAAGAATTTATGGGAGATTATTGAGGTTGAAGATAATGGATTAGTAGATGATGTATTACTTAGGTTATGTGAAGAGAGGGGGTATTTACTTTATACTAATGATTATAGATTAAAAGAGAGGGCATTAAGCCGGGGGATAAAAGTTATATATCTAAGACAGAAGAGTAAAAATATAAGTCTTGACATTATTATCTAGTCTGATATTTCATGTTTAAGCTAGTTAGGGCTAAAGGTATTGTTAGGATTCCTCCAGAATATTTTGGGCAACCAATCGATGAGGTTGCCCTACAGATTTTAAGACAAGAGTACCAAGAGAAGATATTAAAAGACTTAGGAATTATACTTACAGTACTTAATGCAAAAGCTAATGAAGAGGGGTATATAATTTTTGGTGATGGCGCAACTTATCATGAAGTGGAATTTGAAATGCTAGTTTATATTCCATTAATTCATGAGGTTGTTGAGGGCGAGATAGATCAGGCTACAAACTTTGGAGTTCAAGTAAACCTAGGGCCAGTTGATGGTCTAGTCCACATATCTCAGATAACTGATGATAATTTTAAGTTCGATCCTAATAGAGGGATTCTGATAGGCGAGAAAAGTAAGAAAACGCTTCAGAAAGGGGATAGGGTAAGAGCTATGATAATTAGTGTTTCTACCAGCGGGGGGAGGATGCCAAGGATAGCTTTAACAATGAGACAACCTTATTTAGGTAAAATTGAATGGATTAATAAAGAAATTTCAAAGGCGAGTAAATAATGGTTGAGAAGAAGGCATTTAAAGCTTGTAAGAATTGCAGAGCTTTAGTAACTCCAGAGACTACTGTATGTCCAGTTTGTCAGTCAACCTCATTCACTGACGAATGGAATGGTATGGTTATAATCTTAAATCAAGATTCAGAAGTAGCAAAAATGTTTGGGGCCAATATTCCTTGGAGGTACGCGATAATAATCAAATAGACTATTGCTTCATATTACCTAATGAGTTAAGACAGCTACTAATAAAGCCGTATGGCTTTCTTTTTACTAACGAGGACTTATTAATTCGATATATTAAAGGAGTAAATTCAAGAATAATATCTGTAGGTGATGTAGTTACAGTAACCTTATTTAAACATGGTATAAAGCCTTTTATAGCATTTGTTGATGGAAAAACAAAAAGAGTTATAAAAATTAGCTCTGATAGTTATTCAATAACTTTACTTAATGAACCGGGATTAATAAGACTCTCTGCGATGAGTAAAATTAAAGAGTTGCTTTCAAGCAATTCTCATAATGTTGTTTTTGTTGAAGGTGAGGAGGACCTATTGGTCATACCAGTTATTTTATACAGCAATAATGGTGATATAATAGTTTACGGTCAACCTAATGCTGGGATTGTTATGATAAGAAATAATGCATTAATAAAAGAGTATGTTGAGGACTTATTCAAACGATTTAAAGTAAAAAAATGCTAATCCGACCTGCGCGGGCTCATCATGTTTCAGCCCTTTCGAGCCTCTTCATGCACCGTACTTTTCAGCCCTGTTAGAGTAATTAAGTAAAATATTTAACACATCCAGTCCTCTTATTCTCAGCGAACCTTTTCTAGCTTCTCTTTCATTAAAATCAGAAACAAAATCTGGGATTATATTATAAGGAACATATAATAAAAACGGTACTGGATCACCGGTATGCTCCTTTACCTCTACTGGTGTTGTGTGGTCACCAGTTATAGCA
The DNA here is from genome assembly GCA_037389275.1 of Sulfolobaceae archaeon RB850M. GTDB lineage: Archaea > Thermoproteota > Thermoprotei_A > Sulfolobales > Sulfolobaceae > JAPYVG01. The sequence goes on along the minus strand of JBBHKV010000071.1, from coordinate 177,898 downwards.
ATAATTAGATCTGACCCATACAAATCTAAAATCTTACCTATCATCTTGTCCATCATAGAAATCGCATAAACTTTACCATCAACATTACCATCATGAGAAGCGGCATCTGTGGCTTTTAAATGTAAAAATACAAAGTCATACTCATTTAACAATTTAGCGGCAGTCTCAGCTTTTCCTAAATAATTGGTATCTAAACCGCCAGTTGCACCTTCTGGTGTTACTACTTTCATTCCAATTTGTTCACAAATCCCCTTTATTAATGCCGTTGCTGAAACAGCGGCAGCTTTCATCTTAGTATAACTCTCGAATCTAGGTAGTTCTTCGTACTGTGCAGCTCCCCTTAAAAGTATTATATTAGCTGGAGGTTCCCCTCTTTTTATCCTCTCTTTATTATAGTCAGACTGTGAGAGGACTTCATATACTTTTTTCGTTAATTTATTCACAATTTCAGCAGTAAACTTAGACTGAGGGTTCGAGTCTAAAGGCTCGCTTTCGAGGACTTTCTTACCAGTCTCGTGAGGGTCGGTATCACTTACTTTATCACTTAAATCTTTTCCGCTCAATACTACCGCAACCCTATGTTCTGTACCGTGGTAGAAGCGCACTCTTATACCATCTATTTCGCCAATTTTTTCATTAAGCTCTTTCACTAGTGAATCTGCTTCTTCTATTTTTCTTCCGGCTCTTCTGTCTAACACTATGAAGTTCTCGTTTACTGTCGCAAAGTTGCCTCTAAACGCAACATCACCATGTTTTAATCTAGCTCCAGCACCTATTGCTTCAAAAGCTCCCCTTCCTTTATAATACTTATGTGGATCTAGGCCGAACATTGATAGATGAGAAGTATCACTACCAGGAACTACTCCAGGGGATATAGGATCCATTAGACCTATGATTGACGATTTTAATAATTCTTTAATGTTTGGTTTGTCAGATGCCTCTAAGGGTGTCTTTCCTTGAAGTTTAGTTACTGGTCTATCCCCAAGCCCATCTCCTACGAAAAATAAAATCTTATATTGTTTCAACTTAATCCCCTCCTTAATTCCTTAGCCATTCTTTCATATCTTTGTATATCAGCTGGAGCTAAACTTGGCCTTACTATTTCCATAGCTTTAGTAAAGTCATCCTTAGTAACTTTAATATTTGTCGAATTCATGCAATCTCTCATTACTTTCTGATAACACTCATCATTACCTTGACATTGCTGTTTTGCCTTCGAATCACATGTTGAGTAGGCTTTTCTCATAGCGTTTATGGTAGCCTCCCGTACTAGGGCTTCTAAGTCTGCTCCAGTATATCCTTCAGTTTTTTCAGCAATTTCCTCTAAGGAAACGTCTTCCGCTAAAGGAACACTCCTAGTATGAACCTTTAAAATCTCAACCCTAGCACCCTTATCCGGTGGGGGAACGTAAATAAGCCTATCAAACCTACCGGGCCTAAGCAAAGCAGGATCCAAAATATCCGGCCTATTAGTAGCAGCAATAACAACAACTTTATTTAACGGTACTATTCCGTCCATTTCGGCAAGTAATTGATTTACAATCCTTTCGGTTACACCGCTATCATGTGCATATCCTCTCATTGGTGCTATTGCGTCTATTTCGTCAAAGAATATTACTGTTGGTGCTGCTTGCCTAGCCTTTCTGAAAATCTCCCTAATTGCCTTCTCACTCTCACCAACCCACTTGGACAAAATCTCCGGGCCACGAACAGCAATAAAATTAGCCCCACTCTCAGTAGCAACAGCCTTAGCAAGCATAGTCTTACCAGTACCAGGAGGACCAAACAACAAAATACCCTTAGGCGGTGTTATTCCGCTCCTCTCGAATAATTCTGGGAATCTTAATGGCCATTCTGCTGCTTCTCTCAACTGTTGTTTTACGTTATCTAAACCGCCAATATCTGACCAACGAACTTTAGGTACTTCAACGTAAACTTCTCTCAAAAGCGTTGGTTGAATAGTTTTCATGGCGTCCAAAAAGTCTCTCATAGTTACTTTTAATTCCTTTAATATCTCAGCCGGTACTGTCTGTTGTTCTAGGTTAATCTTCTTTTCTTGTATGAATCTTCTTAGGGCAGTTATTGCTGCTTCTTTTGCCAATGCAGCTAAATCGGCTCCAGTATAACCGTAAGTTATCTCAGCTAATTTATCTATATCAACGTCTTCAGCTAGAGGCATATTCCTTGTATGTACCTGGAGGATCTCTTTTCTTCCCTTAGTATCTGGTGGTTTAATTTCAATTTCTCTATCAAATCTACCTGGCCTACGGAGTGCTGGATCTATAGCTTCTGGTCTATTCGTAGCACCGATTACTATTACTTTTTCTCTTCCCTTAATACCATCCATTAATGTAAGTAGCTGTGCTACTACTCTCTTTTCCACTTCACCAGTCACTTCTTCTCTTTTAGGTGCTATTGCGTCTATCTCGTCTATGAAAATTATTGATGGGGCGTTCTTTTCCGCTTCTTGGAATATCTCTCTTAGCCTCTGCTCGCTCTCTCCATAAAATTTACTCATTATTTCTGGGCCGTTAATTGTTATGAAATAAGCACCGATTTCATTAGCTAGAGCTCTTGCGAGCAATGTCTTACCGTTCCCTGGAGGGCCATAAAGAAGAATTCCCTTTGGTGGCTCAATACCTAACCTTTGGAATAGTTCTGGGTGTCTCATTGGCCATTCTACTATTTCTCTTATCTTCTGTTTTGCCTCCTCTAAGTCTCCTATATCCTCCCACGTGACTCTTGGCAACCCTGTTTCTCCTTCCTTTACTGGTTCCTCTCTGATCTCGAGAGCGGTATTTCCAGTTATATATACGTAATTTGATGGTTGTGTATTAATTACCACGAAATCTATAGTCCCAGTATAAATTGGTATTTGAATTATTTCTCCCTTGGCCAGCGGTTTATTAACAAGGTAATCTTTAACATACTCAACAAAGCTATAATCAAATCTAATTGGCTGCGTAGGTGCTAATATCACTTTATTAGCTGGACTAACGTTAGCTTTGACTACTGTTACCTCATCACCTATTCCAACTCCCAAAGACTTTCGAATATAACCGTCTATTCTAATCTCGTCATCTGAGATATCATATGCCGGCATAACTTGTGCTAGTGCGGATCTATCACCAGATTTTATTTCTATATAATCCCCCGTTTCTACCCCTAGTTTTTTCATAGAGAATTCTGACATTCTAGCTATTTTCTTTCCTACATCTCTCTGTCTTGCTTCACTTACTCTAAGTTTAATCTGTTGACTCATTATGAGGACACTATGTAATCTTTTAAATAAGTCTTACTCTACTTGAATATTGAGTTAAGCTTGAGTCAAATACCACCTTCAATGTACTTATCCTCTTGCCCTAACTGCGGTGATATAATCTCAGCTTCAAGACTCAGTGAAGGTTCTGTATGCTCTAACTGTCTGAAAGAGGATAGGAAGTTTGATAATATTAGGGATTTGATAAAAGTACTGGAAGAAAAAGGGAAATTGGACAAGCTAAAGACGTTATCTGAAGTTATGCATGAATTTGATGTTTTTTATGAAATATTTAGAAAAACTGTAGGATTTCCGCCTTTTGGGCCTCAAAAGAGTTGGATAATAAGGCTTTTACAAGGTGAAAGTTTTGCCATAATAGCCCCACCTGGATTAGGTAAAACTACGTTCGGTTTAGTTTCTTCTCTTTATTATGCACAAAAGAATAAACGATCAATTCTTATATTTCCAACAAAAAGTTTAGTTAGACAAGCAGTTGATAGAATCTCTAAGTTCTCCTCATCTGTCGAGTTAAGCCCTAAGTTAATTTATTATCACTCTGGATTTACTCAATCACAAAGAGACGAAGTATTAAAATCTTTAGAGTCTAACGATTTCACCATTTTTATAACAACGAATAGGTATATAGTAGATAATATAGATACTTTAAAGGCAGTAAAATACGATTTCCTTTTCGTAGATGACGTAGATACGGCAATGAAGTCCAGTAAAAGCGCTCAGGCAGTTTTACAATTAGTTGGATTTAGTAAAGACGATATTACTAAAGTAAAGGAATTACTGAGGAAAAACGATGAGGAAGTTTTCTCTGAAATAGAAAAAATAAGAAAAGGAAAGTTAGGAGATAAGAGCGTAATATTTTCTTCAGCGACACTTACGAGAGGGAATCCAGTATTTTCCGCATTAATGGGATTTAGGCCAGGCAGTTCCGTGATTTATCTTAGAAAAATTATTGATTCCTATATTGAAATGCCTAAAAGTGACGATGAAATAATAAGTCTATTAAAAAGACTACTTAAGAAACTAGGTGATGGAGGACTAATTTTCGTCCCCGTCGATAAGGGTCAAGAATATATAAAATTTTTAGAGAGTAAGCTCTCAGAAGACTTTGAAGTAGCTAGTATAACATCTGCAAGCACAAGTAAAATAGATGAGTTTGCAGAAGGCAAAATTTATGCTTTAATAGGTTCAGCAACGCATTATGGTATATTAGTTAGAGGTATTGATTTACCATGGAGGATAAAGTACGCTATTTTCGTGGGAATACCTAAATTTAAGTTTAGATTAGGTGAGAGCGTCAATGTATTGACCTTAAGCCGGCTATTAAGTGTTATAGGACTTATAACTAAAGACCAACAAGTTATATCTTTAGCGGGTAAAATAAGAGGTAAAATTAGAAGATTATCTCCAGCAGCACTTACTATGTTATCAATACAAGCTAAGGAAGGTAAACTTGAAGACGAGTTACTTCTTAAAGGGTATGAAGTTCTTAATGAGTACCTAAAAAACGAAGAAATATTAAAGAAGATAGCAGAGACTGGAGACTTTGTGATTTCTAACCATAGTATACTTATCCCAGACTTTTTAACGTACGTACAAGCAAGCGGACGTACTTCAAGAATTTACGGAGGAGATCTAACTACAGGCCTTTCAATACTCCTTGTCGACGACCTTAATTTATTCAGAATTTTTAACAGAAAACTAAGTTTGGTTTTAGATGATATTAAATGGAGGAAGTTAGATTTAGATTCTTGGAAGTTAGAGGATTTAACATTAGATTCAGTGTTATCAACGATAAATGAGGAAAGAGAAAAAATTTTGAAGGTTAGGAAGGAGGGTTCTTCATCTCCAATCCTCGAAAAAGTTAAGACTGTACTATTTATTGTGGAATCGCCTAATAAGGCTAAAACGATTTCTAATTTCTTCTCTAAACCCAGTGTGAGACAAATAGGGAATATTAGAGTTTATGAGACGGTGTTAGAGGATAAAATACTAATGGTTGCAGCCTCAGGGGGACATGTTTATGATTTAACTACACGTGGGGATATCGGGATTTACGGTATTGATGTTATAAAAACTAATACTTCCACGTATTTCATTCCGTTTTACAATACAATTAAAAAATGCAAAAATGGCCATCAATTTACTGATTTTGCTGATGGTAACAGATGCCCTAAGTGCGGTACTACTGAAATAGTTACTGATAAAACTTATACAATAGAGTCTCTCAGAAAGCTTGCGCTTGAAGCTGATGAGGTATTAATCGGTACTGACCCAGATACTGAAGGAGAGAAGATAGCCTGGGATCTTTACCTAGCCTTAAGACCGTTTAATAGTCATATAAAAAGAGCTGAGTTTCATGAAGTTACTAGAAAAGCTATTCTACAAGCTATATCAAATCCCAGAGAATTTAATATTAATCTAGTTAAATCTCAAATAGTAAGAAGGATTGAGGACAGATGGATAGGTTTCAAATTATCAAAGAAACTACAAGAGGAATTTTGGTACGAATACTGTAAAAACAAGAATTTAGAATGCAAAGAAAATAAGAATTTAAGTGCTGGGAGAGTTCAGACTCCAGTACTTAATTGGATTGTGACCAGATTTGAAGACTACAATAAATCAAAAACTAGAGTATATTATGGTAAAATTACTGGTTTAGAGGATTTAGTAATATTAGTACCTAAGCAAGAGAGTGTTAGGAAGAACAGCAAAGTAAAACTAATAATAAAAAGCATTGAGCAAAGGACGGAAGATTTCGGTCCGTTACCTCCGTACACTACTGATACATTACTCTCAGATGCAAATGAATTCTTTGGATTACCTACACCAGAAACTATGAGAATTGCACAAGACCTCTTCGAACTAGGTTTGATTACTTATCATAGAACTGATAGTACTAGAATATCTAATGTAGGTATTTCGATAGCTGAGAATTATTTAAAACAAGTTGTTGGTGAGGAATACACTAAGATATTTAAACCCAGAAGTTGGGGTGAAGGAGGTGCACATGAAGCTATTAGGCCAACAAAGCCAGTTGATGTAGAGCAATTAAGGCTAATGATCGAGGAGGGAGATATAGAGCTTGCTAAAAAACTTACTTCTAATCATTTTAAGGTGTATGATATTATATTTAGGAGATTTATGTCAAGTCAGATAGTTCCTCTCAAGGTTAGTAAGGAGATAGTTAATATCGAGGTTAGGGATGAAGATGATAATCCTTTGAAGGTTGAACAAGACGTAATTGAACTTGTTACTAATGTTTCTCTTCCTCTTCAGATTGATTTCTCTAGATTTATATATCAACCGGTTAAAAAGATAGCCCAATCCATAAAATCCCGTTTAGATCAAATATGTGAAAAATTCCCATGTGAATTCTCGTTACAACTTCAAGGCTCATTTGTAAGGAGTAAAGTGAATTTATATACGCAAGCTGATTTAGTTAGCGAAATGAAAAGGAAAGAAATAGGAAGACCTAGTACTTATGCTACGATTATAAATACAATTCTTAAAAGACATTATGCTATTGAAAGTAAAAAGATAAAGAAGTTAATTCCAACTAATCTAGGAATAGAGGTAAATAAGTATTTAAACTTAAGATATGGAAAGTTTGTATCAGAGGAAAGAACAAGAAAACTACTACAGTTGATGGATATGATTGAAACTGGCCAAGAAAAATATGAAGATGTTCTTGCTCAAATTTATGAAGAGATAGAAGAAATAAGGTGAAAATCATGCTTATAGGTTTAATCCATTTAAAACTGAAGGAGTCAAGTAAGAAGCAAAACATAGAAAAGGCTAAAAAATTGATCAAAACTGCAAAAGAAAAAGGTGCAAAACTTGTAGTTTTACCCTCATTATTTCCAGTTGGTAACGTATTTGAGGTTTACGAGAATGATAAAAAACTAAGAAGTATTATAAGAAATCTTGCAGAGAAAATTCCTGGACCCACAACTGATACGTTAATAAATTTAGCTACTGAAGGGGAAGTACACTTAATCGCTGGCCCAATCTTAGAGCAAGCAGGGCCTAAGATTTTTCTAACTACACTAATTATATCACCACAAGGCGAAATAATAGGCAAATATCGTAAAATAATCGTTTCCGAAAAGGATGTTAAGTTAGGTATTTCTGCGGGGAAAGAACCAGTATTTATGTCTTTAGACAAGAGGTATGGTATACTTGCTGAGGACGATCTTTTCTCACCAGAAATAAATAGGGTCTTAACTTTGGGTAATGCTGTTGGGATTATAGGATCTATAAAAGCATATAGTAGAGGCCATGACGTGGTTAAAAACGTTGCAATAGCAAGGACTTTAGAAAACGGAATACCCTATATGATAGTTGGAGAAACAATAGAAGATGAGAACGGAGAAATCATAGGTTCTTCTCCAACTTTTGTAACGAACACTAGCTCGTTAATATATAAGCAAGCCGAGGACGAAGATACGGTAGTATACGTTGAGACTACGGTACTTTTACAAGAATCTAGCAAGGATAGGATCGGAAAAATTAATAATCTCGAGTCGATTCTTCAAGGGTTATGTAAGAGTGTTAAAAAGATGAAGAGTACCGAAAAGAAGAGGATGCCTCAACAAGCTGGAAATGAGGAAGAGGAATAAAAAAGGAGTTTACGAAGCCACATAAACAACAGTTCTTCTACTTTTAGCCTCTTGTTTCACAATGCCTTGTCTTTGTAATTCTTCTAATATTTTCTTTGCAACGCTAATTGTAACATTTAACTTTGAAGATAGGGTATAAGGTGTTACAATCTTTTCCTTTTTCAATTCTTCTTGCACTTTTACAATCGTGTCCTTGTCAATTGTAATACTCTTTGAAGTCAACTCTTTCCCAGTTTTTGTAGGTGCCCTCTTTTGTCCTTTCTTTTGCTGTTCTTCTTGCATCTTTTTCAGTCTTTTCTCAACCGTACTAATCGGTTTCTTTGATGCACCACCCACTTTTTCGCACCAAAAATATAATCTGTTATCGGGATATTAAGCATTATGAGTCAAGATTTTTCAATAGATGAGGTAATTAGTAGAATAAGTAAATTCGCTTCCGCTTTAGGTATTTCAAGAAATGAGTTAAAGATTTATTTCCTCCTCTTGCTTAACGGTAAAATGACAGCTAAAGAGATTTCTGATAAGCTAGGTATTTCATACACAAAAGTTTACCCATTCTTATCAAGATTAGAAGGAAGGGGTTGGATAAAACGAAGTGGTAAAAAACCAGCTTATTATACAGCTATTTCCTTGTTAGAAGTATGGTCTAATGTGAAGAGGAACATTGTTGACTCGTTAGATAAGGTTGAGAGAGAGATTATAACCCCTCTCTCATTGTTATTAACGTCGCAACCATCAATGTATAATATCCTTTTCTTACCACCAGAAAGTGTTTATTTCTCCTTAATCGAGATGCTTAAGTCCCCTTCAAATATTTATTATGTCGCTTTGTCGTTTCCAGAGTTATTTAATGATGAAGTGATTAAATTGCTCGAATCTAACTCCTATAAGAGTGAAGTAAAAATAATTCTTTCAAAAACATTAAAAGGCTCTTTCCCCCCTTCACTTCAGATAAAGTATACGGATTCTATGTTTGGCAGCGGAGTAATAACAAGTAGAGGGATATTACTTATTATAAAATCTTCTGAGGGAGTTCTATTTGGACTGTATTCTTCGCATGCTTATTTTATTGAGATAGGGAAAGTATACTTTAACTATTTATGGAATATACCTATACAAGAAAGGGGAAACGTTTAAAAAAGTTGTTTAAGACAATACTTTATTTGACCTTTCATGAGAATAATAACTGTAAAATTGCCGGAACAATTCCTAGAAGCAATAGATGAATTAGTAAATACTGGAAGGTATACTTCAAGAAGTGAAGTTATAAGAGCTGCATTAAATGATTTTATTAGGAAAGAATTATGGGTTAGTAATGAGACGTGATGAGAGCTGGTATTATTGAACAGTGATAGGTGACACCAGATCTGATTTTTAAATTCCATTCCTTATTTCTTTCTGATGAAAGTAAAGGAAGGAGACTACGTAGTCATTTGGATAGATCCAAAAAGAGTATATTTAACTAAAGTCACGCAAAAAGGTAAGTTTAGCAGTGATAAAGGAGCGATAGATTTAGGGAATTTAATCGGATTAGAATACGGTTCTGAAATCACGTTATCTACGGGGAATAAAGCATATTTACTTCACCCTACTCCGCTAGATGCATACAATGGTTTAAGAAGGCCATCACAAGTACTTTACCCTAAGGACATAGCATATATGCTTTATGTGTCCGGAATTAAACCTGGGGATACAGTGGTTGAAGCCGGTACTGGTTCTGGTTTTCTTACAATAGCCCTAGCATATTTTTTGGGTGAAAAGGGAAGAGTAATTACTTATGACATTAGGCAAGATATGCAAGAGATTGCAAAGAAAAATGTGAGTATATTAAATCTTTCTGATAGGATAACTTTTAAATTAAAGGACATTAGGGAGGGAATAGAAGAGAAGGACGTAGATGCCGTATTTCTCGATATGCCAGATCCATGGAATGCAATCAATTCCGTCTATGAAGCGTTAAAACCTTCTGGATCTATAGTTATTTTCGTTCCAACAGTAAACCAGATAGAGAAGACAGTACTCAAATTAAGAGAATTCAACTTTGTTGATGTCCATGCGGAGGAATTAATTACCAGAGAATATCAAGTTAAGGAAAATGCTACAAGGCCTAAAAATATTGGTGTAGTTCACACTGGTTACATTATTAGGGGAAGAAAATCAATAAAAGTTGGTTAATATAAAAATAAAGTAAGATGTCATCAAAGATAGCCGTTTACGCAAACCTAATTATAAGATATGAGAACGAAATAAAGGAAGAGGAGAGAAAATTGGCTGATGATGGTAAAAAGCTTGTCTTATTATCACAGTCGCTAGCCTCGCAACTCAGAAATGTGGCTGAGCAAGTGTTTACAGAAGTATCAAAAGAAATAGAGAGGGCTTCAGATGCAAAAGTGAGAGAAATTTCGCAAAAATATCAACAAGAAAGAGAGAAAGAATTATTAAAAATAAAGCAAAATGGTGAAAAGAATTTAGATAAAGCAGTAGATTTTGTACTAAGAAAAGTTATGGAGGTATACAAATGAGTATTTACGCGTATGCTACAGCTCTAGCTAGAGTATATAAATCACAAACGCTTACTAGGGGTACGATTAATGAACTACTTGAGAGTGAAGATTGGAAGGACGCAATCTCCATCCTTAGAGAGAAGGGGATCATATCTGAAACTCCGTCTTCAATATTAGATTTTGATATAATGATTAAGAGGAGGTCTTTAGAAATTTTAAGGAAATTGAGGGGATATACTTTAAGTTCTAGTATATCTTCTTCAATAGTAGACCTATATGAATTCTTTTTCAAACTAGATGATTTAGAAGCTTTAATTGCATCTGCGTACTTTCACAATTCATCACCCAGACTCTCCATTTTAACAGAATTAATGGAGTTAAAACCACAATCTTATGAAGACGTCTTAGCTTCATTAAAAGGAATAGAAAGGGATGCACTAAAATATGCTATAGATAAGTCCGTGAAAAAGACCCCTTCAGAAATAGGCTCGTTCTTAGAGTATTATTTTATCAAAAGTCTTTCTAAGATCGTTGAGGAAATGAAAGGGGATTGGAAAGGTAAAGCAGATGAAATCATTTGCGGTTATAAAGATTATTATACTGTTTCTTTAGCATATAACTTAAAAGTCCAAGAGGATTTAACATGTAAAATATCTAGGGATGTTGTAAGGGATATAGCAAACTCTACCAATGAGAAAGAAGTTTTAGACTTATTAACGAGAACTCCCTATTCAAAGAGTATATCTGGGTTAGATGTATATTCCGCCTTAGCCTCCCTAAAAAGAGTAGCAAGAATAAACGCAAGAAATTCTTCTCTTAATGCGTTTATGGGCTCTCCCTTTACTCCAGTCACTGTTATGGCAATAGCAGAACTAATAAGGCTTGATACTGAAGATTTAATCACAATTGTTAACGGATTAGCATTGCATTCAGTAGATAAGGTTAAATCTTCAGTCTCCTTTGAGCTCATCTAAAATCTTTTTATCAACTACATACCAACCATCATTGTCAACTATTATGGTATAATCTGGGATTGACGGTGGATCTGGCATACTCTCTATAGGCTTACTTTTTCCTAAATAAATCCACTTTAATTTACCGTTTATTTTCTCTAACCTATACCAATACTTGCCTATATAGACGTATTTCTTTCCGTTTTTGTATACTAGATGATAAGGTTTCAAGTAAACTCCAAACTCCTTTATTTTACTGTTATATTCGTAAACTTTTGCTTTTAACTTAGATATAACCTCATCAAACACCTTTTCTGGTATCTTTACAAGCATTAATACAAAACTCGTTTAAACTTAGAAAAATGATATTAATCTAACGGTTGGTATTATATGAAGCTAAGAAAGATAAGTCATACTGGTATTGAAGTCTCCGAAATAGGAGTAGGGGTATGGAGTTTAGTAACAGAGGAGTGGGGGGCTAATATAAATAAGGCTGAAGAGATTTTGAGAAAGGCTTATGAGATGGGGATAAATTTCTTTGACACTGCAGATGTCTATGGCAATGGGCTAGGGGAAAAAGTATTAGCCAAGGTCTTTTCAACTAAAAGAGATAAAATTATAATTTTAACTAAAATAGGACTAGATTTTTATAACGGAAAAGTGAGGGGAAATTATGACGTTAATTATTTAGAATTTGCGTTTAAGAAAAGTTTAGAGAGACTAAACACAGACTATGTTGACGTATTAATGCTTCATAATCCAAAGATGAGTAATATTAAAGATCGAAAAATATTGGACTTCTTTATCCAATTAAAGAAAGAGGGAAAGGTTAAGATCATAGGAGTTGCCTTAGGGCCTACTTTAGGGTGGGGTGAAGAAGGAATAGAAGCGATAAAACAAGGGTACGAGTCCCTAGAGTACATTTATAACCTTATAGAGTTAAAGCCCGGAATAGACTTCCTTAAATATGATATAGGGCATTTCATAAGAGTCCCCCACGCTTCAGATGCACTTAATGAATTTAAATGGCCAATTAATTACGACCCTAAACTTCATAGGCATTTTAAGGATATTAACTGGATCAACAAGGCTATAGAAAGGACTAAACCATTGTTACAATTTGCTAAAGATAGAAATATGAGTTTATCACAATTAGCTCTCAAGTTCATCCTTTATAATCCTAAAGTAACATCAGTATTGCCTAACATAACTAGCCTTGAGGAACTAAAACATTTTGTTGAGATCGAAGAGAAACCTGATTTGACAGAAGAAGAATTCAACTACTTGCTTAGATTCTCCTTAGATAAATTTAAGGATTTAAATGAGGAAAGTATTCAAGAAACTTTGCGGTATAAATAATAGTCTATGAATTTTTTAAAAGCATTAGACCTATGGGAGTACTTGTTTTTTTCCTCAATCCTCATTTCAGCAAAAGTCCTATCCTCGCCATCCGGTATAAATATGGGGTCAAATCCAAAACCTCCTTCCCCCCTTATTTCGCTACTTATCTTACCGTATACTCTGCCTTCAAAAATCTTGAGGTCACTTTCAGAGATATAACACATAACGGTTGAGAAATAGGCCTTTCTGTTCTTAACTCCTTGCATCAGCTTTAGCACACCCTCTAAACCGATAGTTCGCCTAACATAATTAGTATATGGTCCAGGGAAACCATTAAGGGCTTCTATGAATAACCCACTATCTTCTACAATTAAAGGGGATTTAAGTTGATTATATAGTACTACAGCCGAAAACCTAACTATATCTTGGAGGTCATCACTTTGTATTTCTGGTTTAGGGATATTTACCCACTTGAGTGAGATGTTATATTCCTTAGCTATCTCGTTTAATTCCATATATTTATGTTCATTAGAGGTGACTAGGATTATTTCATTATTATTTCTTTTTTCTTCTCTCTTCAACATATCTACCCCTCATCCTAATTTCCTTTACCTTTTCAAAAACGCTCTTAACATCTAAGTATCTTCCATATCCAATTTTAAAACCCTCGATTATAGGTTCCTCAAATTCGCTATGTATACTTTCTAATGAACGTAAAAAGACATGAACATCAGTCGCAAAATCTTCTATGTCATTTGTCTTTTTGGATAATCCGAAATCTATTATGAAAAGTTCATCTGATAGAATAAGATTACTTGTAGTTGGATCCCCATGAGCTATTTCTGCCTTATGAAGCTTTCCTAAAATCTCCCCTATTTTTTCTCCCAACTCTCTTAATTTTTCAGTATCAAGGCTGGGAATCAAATCCTTAACTAAATCACCCTCAATATATTCCATGACTATCAAATAGTTCTGCGGGTCTACGAAAAGCAATGCGGGAACATTAACCCCGTTCTCTAGAGCGTTGAACATTAATCTAGCTTCGAGTTTAGTCCTACTACTGTTTATTTCTTTATCAACTATAGGGTCTCTATAGGGCTTACTCAACCTCTTCTTAAATATAGAATGTATTCCAGCAAAATACCCATCGTAGATTACGGATTCCGCTCCTCTCTTTATTTCTCTTAATATCTCCAAGGTATATCGACCTTATCTATTCTCCACCTCGGAAGGATGACAGATTTTTCCACCGGTATGAAAACTCCACTTTTAGCTGCTAAAAGTCCAGTATAAGCAATCATCGCCCCGTTATCACCAGAGTATTCTTTGGGTACAATTTTAACCTCAACTCCCCACTCGTTTCCTAAAGCTTCTAATTTCTTTTTAAGGCTTACACTTGCAGCAACACCCCCCACAACTAGCAGTTCCTTTTTACCAGTTAACGCTAGAGCCCTTTCTGTAGCCTCAAGTAGCATATCAAACGCTATCTCTCTAACGCTATAACATACGTCTTCTAATGAATATTTCTTAACAGCTCTTAGTGCCGCAGTTAAGAGACCAGAATACGATATGTCCTGGCCTTTAACTATGTAAGGTAATTCAACGAACTTTTTCCCTCCTTTCTCAGCACAAATGTCTATCTGATGAACTCCATTAACTACATATGGCGGTGCTAAGCCAACTTCTCTCACAAACACATCCATCATATTCCCTAAAGCTATATCTAAGGTTTCACCGAATACTCTATATCTACCGTCTACAAAAACTGTAATAATCGTATTCCCACCAGATAAGTAAAGAATCAACGGGTCTTTAGAATTAGTCGTAAACATGCCAATCTCTATGTGGGCTATTCCATGATTTACTGGAACAAGTTTTTTATTAAAAGCAAGTGCTAATGCCCTCGCAACAGTAGCTCCTACTCTTAACGCAGGACCTATTCCGGGACCTAACGATACAGCTATATAATCAACGTCATTAATTCCAATCCCGGCTTTACTTAAAGCCTTTTTTACAACGTCAGCTGCTACTTCGGCATGATGTTTTCCTAAGTCTGATGGTTTCATGCCCCCTTGTTTGGGTATAAAGGTATCCCTTTCATTTGCTAAAATGGTTATCTCATGTGATCTCTCATCTTCTTTAACAATTCCTACTCCGAATGTGTGGGCTGTGCTCTCTATTCCTAAAATAATCATTTTGATTTACCTATAAATTCGGTATATCCGCACTTTCCGCAGGCCCACCTCTCAATTGGCTTCAGATGGTGTGCCATTATACTCCCACATCTTGGGCATTTCTTATTCTTTAACTTTATCTTTCCATCCTCAATTACATAATAAGTCCTTACTACCGCTTTTACTCCTTCACCCTTGTTTTTGGCCACCTTTACCACCTTTCTTTACTTTCTGACCAGTATCTCTACCTATTAAATATTGTGGTTCTATCTTCTGTAAAATCTCCTTATTTTCATAAATATTTGCCCTAACATAACTTATACCAGCACCATAAATTGTACTAGTCTTTTTTATCACTATCAAATCTTCTCCCGTGTTGTATAAGCTAGCTAGAGCTTTTATCACTTCTTTTCTTGACGGAGTACCAACACCAATGTGATAGAGTTTCACATAGACTTCTCTTCTCTTTAAGACATTATTTACCACTTCTCTTTCTATTACACCCTCAATTTTATCCGAGACCTTAACCTTTAACTGTTGGCTCATCGGTAATAATAAAAAATTAAGAGCTTTAAGAGTTATGCAAATCCTTTATAATTTCTTCAGCAACCTTTTTACCAGACAAAACCATTGCACCAAAAATAGGCCCCATTCTAGGTAATCCCTTAACTTCAGTAACTGCCATGCCAGTAGCATATAACCCTGGTGCCACCATTCCGGTATTTTCAACTGTTAATTGCTCAGCAATTTCACTATATGCAGATTTCTCCCCCGGTATACTTATACCGAGTTCTGGAATTTTTCTAGCAGCTACTGAAATTACTTCTGCGTCATGACCAGTAGCATCAACTACTGCCTTAGCTGAAATGAATATTGGATCAACATGTAATCCAGCCATTTGTGTGGCAGTCCATTCTACAGCAACTCCCACAACTTTTAACGGGTTCTCCCTAAATATAACATCGTCTACAGTTATTCCTAAAATTATTCTAGCCCCAGCATTAATTGCTGCTGTGGCTAGTTTTGCCATAAACTCTGCAGTGTCGACAACATAAACGCCCTCCTCAACTTGTTCAAGCCTTACCCCCATCTCCCTCAAAATCTCATCTGCTGGGGACTCAATAACTATTTTGTGGAATTGCATCGCACCCCCACCTATTCCACCACCAAAACCAAGTCTTCTCTCAAAAACTACCGTCTTTAACCCAGCTTTAGCTAAATAATACGCCGCAGTCATACCAGAGGGCCCTGCACCGACTATGACAACATCGTTCTCAACTAAGTTCAGCCAGTCCTCCATTGTATACTTTATGATGTATTTACTTATCTTAGACTCCTCCACTTGCTTAACCTTTATGGAGTTTGACATATTCTTCAAATAAGTAAATTATAAACTTCCTTAAATACTATAATTTATTAACTATGAGTACGAAATGAGATTATGCCATTTCAATTAGACGTAAAAGTTAACGCATTGAAGTGCAGTTGGTGCGGGAATATAATAAGAGGAGAGCCAATAATTGTAAAAACTTGTTGTAACAATAAACCATGGGTTTTTTGTAGTAGACAGTGCTATAATTCATGGGTGAAGGAATGGCTAAAGAGGCAAGAGCAACAGAAACTGCAGCAGAAAAGAAAGGCACTGTTATAGTAGGCATTACGGGGGCTAGCGGTGTAATTTATGGAGTAAGGACTGTGTCCTCATTGGTTAAATTGGGTTACAAAGTAGAAGTGATTGTAACTAGGGGTGCTATAAAAGTAGCTGAAAAAGAATGTAAGATGGATTTACTTTCTACGCTCAGAAGGTTCAATATACCCTTATACGGTGAGGAGGAGATAGAGGCTCCTCCCTCAAGTTCAAGTTACGTTGTTAAGACTAAGGGTATGGCTATAGCCCCTTGTAGTATAAGGAGTTTAGCTGAAATAGCTAATGGTATAGCTTCAAATCTCATTACTAGGACTGCTTTAAATTTCCTTAGGACTAGGAAAAGGTTAGTGCTCTTAATAAGGGAGACGCCTTGGGGTGTAATAGAATTGGAAAATGCGTTAAAAGTTGCAAGGGCCGGAGGAATAATTCTGCCCGCTTCCCCAGGGTTTTATCATTATCCCAAAAGTGTTGATGATATGATAAATTTTATAGTAGGTAAAGTCCTTGACATGTTAGGGATTAAAAACTCTCTGTATAAAAGATGGGATAATACTAAATCAGATCTAAATCCTTGCGACCAAATTTCTTAGTTATTATGTCTTTGAACTTACTGTCATACTCCTCTTCTTTCTTTAATTCTTTCTCCATATCGTCGCCGTTCCCTTGCATTTTATTAACAGCAAAAGCACATTTATTACCAGGTAATAAAGCTCTCTTTTCACAGTAAGAGTATTGACACTCACCAGCTATACACACGTCACCAACCCACATGCAGTAACCGATCTTTTGGGGTGTTCCCTTTATGTACTTCTTCTGTATATTTAATGCTTTTTTGTTACATCTGAAAAATGGGCATAAGTAATTGCATTTATCCCCTAATGGCATCGGTTTAGGTTCTTGAATACCGAAGTCTTGCTTACCTCTTCTAAAATCTTTACCATTCAAACCTTTTATCACCCAAACTTACCGCATATTTCACATATCATTACATTTTGAGCCATTTAAATATTATGTATCTAATCTTCTTAGAATTAGCATTAACTATTGCAAGGACTAATTCCTTTCTAGTACTATGTGAAACCCTCCCGAAACCTAAAATCTCATTAGGATAAATAATTTCATCCTCCTTAAGTACTAACACTAGGTAAGGGGCATGTTCTATTCCCGGAGCTATTGTATATACTGCAAAATCCGCACCATATTTTATACCACTCCTAACTACATAATTCTTATTTCTTAAATCTTCGTAGACAAGATATAAAAGCGAGAATCGCGGTATACTTTCTACCCCAATTTTGTAAAGTTCATCAAACCCTAATTCGATTTCTTTTTCCTCCTTATCCTTAGTTACAACTTTAATTAAGCCTCTTTTCACTAGGTAAGTGGCTTCAATAAGTGATAACAATACTGGAGAATTTATATCCTCTGCACTTTTAGGTTTAGAAATATTTAATGGCTTTCCGTAAAAACCTAATTTATATACTTCTCTGGCTTCATTTATGTCCTTAACTATTACCTTATCTCCGATCAACTCTCCATTAATCATTTCACTCCCTTAGAAAGCTTATATATAGAATATTATTCGCCACATCTCTTAGTAAATCAGCACAATCCTCTAACCTATCAGCTATATCCTTACTCAACATTAAGAACGTCATTTCAATGTTTTCCTTTTCGAATAACTTGAGTTCAAAATTCCTGTATAGGTCATCAATTTCCTCTTCAATCTTTATAACATTTCTAGCTTTTTCAGAAGCTTTTTTAGCATTAATAGAAAGTAATCTTACAGCTTCCATGATGTTAGTTATTGCAGCAATTAATTTTTCGACCATTAACGTGGCTAAGTTCTGTAAAATTTGGTCAACAATTTTTACCTTGTTGGTAAGCACACTATACCTATATGATGCAGCACTTAAGTTCTGTGAGACCTTCTCTAACTGTGTTAAGATTTCTAAATAAAGTCCACTATTAATAAGTCCTTCACTCACTTTTAAAACATATTCCCCAGTCTTATACTTCATATCTTCAACCGAGGATTTTATGCCATCAATTTTTGAATACGCTTGCATATTATTCACATTTTGTTCTGTAAATTGCTGGTAAAGTATCCTTAACTGATCTAGGATTAGATTACTTATATTTTGTATTTGTTCCTCTATGTTTAATTCTGAAACACCCATTGTTAACATAACAATGTAGTAATGGTTAAAAAATAAATTTCACAATCATCGACCTTATCTTATTCAGCATATCGAGATCACTATTAATTATTTCCGATAAGGAGTTATCCTTATTCATAGCCTTCTTTAGTGCATTCTCTTCATCATTAAATCCAACTATATAAAAATAATTCATTAAGCCTAGGGCTTCCTCTTTTAGTTTCTCGTCTTTGACGTTATCGATATTATCAACTATAATCTTTATACCATTTAATAATTCCCTCCTTGTCCTTCTCAATCTTCTTAGCAATACCTCTAATTTCTCAGTATTTATTATGGGTAATTCAAGGTAATTCTCTAATTCATCCAGGTTTACATGATGCTCCTCTACTACTTGTTCAAAGTAAAGTAAGACCCTCCTTATCTCATTTTCGCTCATTTCAGAGCCCTCACACTAACAGTACTGTTATCCTCCAACCCTAATTTCAACATATCAGCATCATTAGCCCATATTTCGGTTTCCGGTATTCCATCTTGTATAATAACCTTAAACTTAGCTCTTTTTCCTTTAACTGATACCTCAGCCTCTTCTTTAATTCCTAATTCATTAGCCAATTTCGCAGAAATTAAGATAAATCCAGAATCAATATCGCCTCTTTTCCTCATTTTAACTCTCTTTTCCTTAATTTGTGGTCTCTCCTTCTTCAAAGCTGAAGCGGGAGGAATAATACTTACTAAGGTCTTTATATCGACTTTCTTTTCCTCCTTTACCTCCTCTTCCTCCTCTCCCTGCTGTTTCTTGCTACTCATTATTATTAATCACCTTCCCTAACTTATTAAAATCTTCACCCTTAAACAACTTATCCAAAACGACCATTAAGTCCTCTATTTTAACCCTAATTTGCCCCCAGGTATCCCTATCCCTTATAGTTACAGTGCTATCGGACAAAGTCGTAGGATCAACGGTCACGGAATACGGCACACCTATCTCGTCAACTCTCGCATATCTCTTGCCAATACTACCACTATCGTCATATATCACATCATACTTTTCTTTAAGCATATCATAGACTTCCTTTGCCTTCTTAATTAACTCCTCCTTCTCTAAAAGCGGGAAAACAGCAACATCATAAGGCGCCAAATACTTCGGTAAAGCTAATACTATTCTTCCTTCTTTCTCTTTATACGCGTTTAGAACGGTTAAGTACAAACACCTCTCAACACCGAAAGAGGGTTCCACCACATGGGGTATTATATGCTCACCACTAACCTTCTCCTCCCTTTCAGTAATCTCTACATAAAGTGAAATGTCCTTCCCGTTAAACTTCTCTCCACGTTTGACCATTTCAGCAATCTCGTCCGAACTCTTGTTTTGGACGAACTGCATGAAATCCTTTAGGAAGTCCTTCCCCTCCTTAACTAGTAAATCCTTCTTTATTATTACACTCTTCTTTTTAACAACCTTAGGAGAGTCGTATTTCTTAAAAACTGTTAAATCTTGTCCGCTATATTTCATATGTCTTGATAAATCATAATCAGACCTATATGCGTGACCGGAGATTTCAACTTTCTCATCGCCTATAACAGCTATCTGGTCAAATGTTTGCTTAGAGTAGTGGGCCCTCTCATGAGGTAACTTTTCCTCAAAATAAATATTAGAAATCCCAAGAGCGTTAACGAATTTGGTGGCAACTCCTATCCAGTACGCCATCCATGGATTAATAACAATTTTTTCTTTAACGGCCTCATCAAGTTTATAGCTTGTCGGTCTATCGATACCCTTAACTTTATCCTCACCACGTAATATGTTTATCGTCAAATTACCGAGTCTTTCAAAAGGCGGTTCAATATTACTTTCTGGGTCGAAGAAGAACTCTATTTCCATTATGGTGAACTCTCTCATCCTTATTAAACCTTGTCTTGGGGAAATCTCATTCCTCCCTACTCTTCCTACTTGTGCTATGCCTAAAGGAAGCTTTTGCCTGTAAGCCTCAAAAACTCTCTTGAAAGAAGTAAACATCCCTTGAGCTGTTTCTGGCCTTAAAAAGCCTTTATTACCAGAATAAGGACCTATATTAGTCTCAAAAAGTAAGTTAAATAACCTAACCTCCCCTAACTCACCACCACACTTAGGACATTTTATCCCCTTTTCCCTAATTATCTTATCCAGTTCTGAAGGAGAAAGTCCTTCAGCGTTAATTTTTGCGAATTCCTCAACTAAATGATCAGCCCTATAGACATTATGACACTTAGTACACTCAACTATGGGGTCTGTGAAGTTCTCTACGTGTCCACTAGCCTCAAGCACTTTATATGGGGTAATTATAGGAGTTTCTATCTCTACTACAAAATCTGAATGGTCTTTAATAAAGAATTTCCTCCATAAATCTACTATTTTGTTCTTTATCTTAACTCCTACTGGGCCGATATCGTAAAGCCCTCCAACTCCTCCGTATATTTCATATGAAGGCCAGAATATCCCCCTCCTTCTCGCAAGCTCCACAACTTTTGTTTGAATATCCATACGAGATAAGCATATATACGGGATAAAAAACTTCAACTCATGGCTGATATAAGACTTTTATACCTAAATGAGAACTCAAGAGCCTTTGCAGGTTTCAATAGGCCTAAATCACCCTTCGTAATAGTAGGTATACCAATGGATATAACAAGTAGTTATAGGCCCGGTTCGAGATTCGCACCCTCAGCAATAAGAGATTCAGCACAATACATAGAATTTTACTCAATTGGAACGGGAGTAGACATGGGTGATGTAGGATTCAACGACGTAGGAGACATATCACTGCACCCATCAGACGTTGAGGAGAATTTAAAGAGGATAAAAGATGTAGTCTCATATTTCTCCGATAACGGGAAAGTAGTAATAAGCCTGGGTGGGGAACACACAATAACAGTCGGGACTACAGAAGGGGTTAAAGCGGACTGCGTGCTGAGTATTGACGCTCACCTCGATTTAAGGAACGACTATTTAGGTTACAAATATGATCACGCATGCGTGATGAGGAGAATTTCCGAAAGAGGGGTAAAAATTATTGAAGTTGGTACTAGGGCAATATCTAGAGAAGAGATAGAATACGCCAATAAAGAAGGGATAACTTATTTTACACCGAAACAGGTGAGGCTTTTAGGGATTAGGGATATAGGGCAAAGAATAGTAAAAAGCTTTGAAGAATGTAAAAGAATCTACATAACTTACGACATGGACGGGTTTGACCCCTCATTTGCACCTGGAGTAGCAACGCCAGAACCAGAAGGCTTAGATCCTACTACTGTACTTGATCTAATCAGCTTAATAGTTGATAAAAGGGTAGTGGGTTTTGATATTGTTGAAGTCTCTCCGCCATATGATCCCAGCGGTATAACTGTAGTACTAGCCTCTAGGATAATTCTTGAGACTTCAGCATTAATATTTAAATCGCTTTCACAACCTTAACAACCGGTTTTCTTACCATGTAGATTACTTTATAGCCACAGTAAGGGCACCTAACTCCTGGTAATGCTTTAAGTTGTTCATCGTCAAATTCTTTCCAACACTTACCACACCTATACCTTGCCATGAGTAATGAGTAATAAAAGGGAAAATAAAAACCTAACTGTAAACAGAAAAGTTGAAAAAGGCAAGAATTAATTTATTCTTTTGAGAATGTCTGATCTCTGTGGAGGTCTACCCCCAGATATATGTGAGCAATTAAATAAAGAAGAACAATTCATAAAAATAAAGGTGGAGAAAAGAAGATACGGGAAAGAAGTAACTATAATAGAGGGGTTAAGCGGTACCGATGCGGATTTAAAGAAAATAGCATCTGAATTAAAATCGAAATTAGCAGCCGGTGGCACTGTTAAAAATGGCAAAATAGAATTACAAGGAGATCACAGAGAAAGGGTTAAGGAGTTACTAATCAAAATGGGCTATCCCGAATCTAATATTTTAATAATTGAGTAATGAGGGGAAAAAAGGAAAATACAATGAGGTGGGGAAAAATATAGTTATAAAAAAGAAAGAGGGGAAAAAGTAGTTAATTAACAAAACTAAATACTTTGTTTATTGGTTTGGGATTTGTATCTTTAATTCTTGTGTTAACTCCTTATACCTATTTCTAACAGTAACCTCAGTAACACCAGCCACTTGTGCAATCTCTTTCTGAGTCCTTCTCTCATCGTTAAGCAAAGCAGCTATATAGATAGCCGCAGCTGCCAAACCGGCAGGGTCTTTCCCAGCGGTCAAACCTAATTGCTTGGCCTTATCAATTATTTCAGCAGCCATCCTCATGGTTTGTCCACTCAAACTGAGTAAATTACCAATCCTAGTAACATAATCTTTAGGATCACTAACTGGTACTTCAATGTCTAACTCCCTAAGTATTAGCCTATAACATCTAGCAACCTCCTTCCTATTAGCCTTAGTGTATTGTGCTATCTCATCTAAAGTCCTAGCCATCTTCATCCTTCTACAAGCCGCATAAATTGAAGCCGCTACAACACTCTCAATACTCCTACCCCTAACAAGCCCTTTTTCAACGGCCTTCCTATAGATTAATGCAGCCTCATCCTTAACGGCTTTAGGTAAGTTAAGCAAGTTACCGATCCTCTCTAGTTCATTCATTGCTTGTGCTAAATTCCTGTCAATTGATGATTGTATCCTAGCCCTTATCTGCCACTTCCTCCACCTTAATACCTCTAACCTCCTCTTAGGATCTAAGCTTCTACCCATTGCGTCCTTATCCTTCCAGTCAATAACTGTTGAAATTCCCTGGTCGTGAATAGTCAGATTTAATGGTCCTCCGACTCTACTCCTCTTCTCTTTCTCTTCTGGGGTAAACGCCCTCCATTCTGGTCCTTGATCAATAATCCTTTCCTCTATGACCTCCCCTGTTTCCGTACAGATGTACTCTCCTCTTTCCTCATCGAAAATTATTTTATCTGGTGGACAAGGAGTAGGAACAGAAGTTTTTGAATCTTCCACCATTAAACCACCACCAAAAGCACAAAAATTTTAAAAACCCTTATTTACTAACCGACAAAAAGATTTATAAATTTTTCGGTTATCGGGGCTCCGTGGAATATTTATTAAATTCAAGATGGAAATAGTAGTTATGAAATATATCTTTTTAGGTTTCTTATTAATGTTCATAGGAGTAATCCTAATAATGGCTAGCAGTATAACTCAGCAAACCACAAGCACTAATGGTGGAGTAGTAGGTTTTGTAATGATAGGACCTTTCCCAATAGTCTTCGGAAACGGAAATTCTTCAATAATGCCCACATTACTAACTTTTGCGCTAGCTTTTACTATAATAGCATTATTATTTTACCTCATACCCTTACTTTTGAGAAGAAAATCCCCACCATACTAGAATTTCTAAAAATAACATAGAACTAGTATATGTCTTCTCTGCTAACCCCTTGCTTAAGAAAGTGGGATTACAGTACTCTTTCAAGTGGGAGGATATCGTTCATTGTCTAGGTAGCGAAGGGCTAATCTATTAATAGTAGTTTATGAGATTACAAGTTCTAATAGCAATTTTTTGTCCTAGAATATTTAATGTTTTCCCACCTTTCAAATAAATGTATCAATGATTTCAGTTTTGTACGTTAATTTAAAAGGCGATTAACAATCTTTAACTGTTAAGTTCCCGTAAGGCCTCAAGCTCTCTATATAAAAACTTATCTCATCTTAGTTCTTTACAATCTCATCCCCATTTAAACAAACCTCTACTATATCCCCTCCTCTGAGGTTTATCTTTTCCCTTATCGAAGCGATATTGTTATCTAGCAATTTCTAGTTACCTTTACCCTTCCGATATCACTGTTACTCCACATTTTACTACGTATAAGTCTTCAGTTATTTAAACTCATGAAAAAAGACATATAACTTTATTTTAACTTATGAAAACCATTTATGTGTACTCCCTAAAGAACGGGTTAACCGTTGAAGTAATTAAAGGAGATATTACTGAAGAAAACGTTGACGCCATTGTCAATGCTGCAAACTCTTACCTTCAGCATGGCGGAGGAGTTGCGTGGGCTATAGTAAAAAAGGGTGGGGAAGAAATTCAAAGAGAGAGTGACGAATACGTGAGGAAATACGGCCCTATACCTACTGGTGGGGTAGCAGTAACGAGAGCTGGGAAGTTGAAGGCCAAGTATATCATACACGCTGTAGGCCCAAGATATGGAGTTGAGGGGGAGGATAAGTTAGAATTGGCTATTAAAAATTCCTTGCTTAAGGCTGATGAGTTAGGTTTAGAAAGTATAGCGATTCCGGCAATATCTACCGGGATTTACGGTTATCCATATGAAATATGCGCAAAGGTAATGGCTAGAGTGCTTAAAAACTACGCTCCGAAAACCCTTAAGAAAGTAAGGGTAGTACTTTATACTCAAGATGCGTATGACGTTTTTAAGAACGTGTTCGATAACGAGCTTTAATGGACTAATACGTGGGGCTGAATCCTTTTTCACGTTGATAGAAATCTTTTTGTCTGTTTATAACGAATTTTTGTTGATAAATGATGATCTCTCACGCCGATGTGGGCAAAAGGGTGGGAGTGATTGCGGAGATGTGAGCCCCGTGCCGTTGGGCTCGAAGGAGTCCCATGACCCACCTGTGGTTGAGGGCTAAGTCCCTACACTCGATCATGAATGAATATAAAATGAATGAAATGAAAGTGTAGGGACAAACGGTAACAAATAGTCTGTGAGTGTAGTTATAAGATTTTCCAATTTACAGATTGTGAACAAGATTTTGCTGTTTTAATTTTGTTTTCTAATCTGAAACTGTGTGTGAAAACTGGAAGTACTTCAGCGATTCTTAGTAATAATATTAACAAAGATTTAGTAAGACCAAGCGCGTTATAGTTATCTTTATTTTACATTGATTTCCCGTTTACTACGATTACTTTATAAGGTGAATGCTTATTAGTGCTTACGTAAACTTTTAAATAGGCTTTTCGTAGTAGTATATAATTGCCGCGGTAGTATAGCCCGGTCAAGCCTCTGCGCCGAGAGTATGCGGGCCTTTCGAGCCCGTGACCCGGGTTCAAATCCCGGCCGCGGCACTGTGGGGGAATATCCCCCACGCCCCCAATGTTAACGTATGTCTCAATTATCTTATCTAAAGGTGCAATGTAATGATGCCTTTGCTTACCGCCATCATCCTTCTCTATGGAGTAAACATAATACTTACCTTTAATCTCCTTTACATAGAATTTAGAATTGACGTAAAAGGAAGGCATTCTAAGAATGTTAAGTAACGCGGGTATAAATACTCATTCTAATAGAACGATCAGCGTGGAGTTGAAAGAAGATGATAAAAATTCCACACTTTTGCAAAAAACTGAATATATGATACTTAGCAGCTCTGTCTAAATTCAAGTGCTGCTGCATGCAGCTGCTAAAATTTGGTCTTGCTTCATGCATCAGCTAAAAAACGATTAGCTTAGGAGTTTCTCTATTTTAGTCAGCCTAGGCACGATTTCGTCTTTATGTACTCCAGTAGGGATAGAGGCTATACCGTTTATAAAGCGTTTCTCATTTAATGAGAACTTTGTTAAGTGGTCTTTCATTTCTAATAGCAATTGCTTAGCCTCTGGTGGAGTACCCTCCATGTTTACTAACTCATCAATATATTGGAATAACTTCTTTGATAAAGGCTTAGTAACAACATACCCGTGATTTACAAAATTATCTTGAGTGAATATTAGCTCATTAAGGAATTTCTCAAACTCCTTAAACTTCTGCTCAAATTCATCTTTTAACTCCTCTTTACGCTTTTCCTCTTTAGCCTCTTCCTTTTAAATTATTGGCATATAGACTACTCTCTCAGCTTTCCTAACTTTATGCCGTAACCGATTGCGAAACCGCCGTAGGAAGGATTACTATTCGATGTTGAAGCAACTTCGACAGTTACGTTTAGCGCTATGTTTGCGCTATTAAGTGATACCGACGCGTTGTTGTGTATGTACTCGTTGTTAGGGATTATCTGGAGTTCGTTAGTATTTATGACGGAAACGTAACTCGGGTTCAGTCACGGTTCGTTTTGCCAAGTCGAACCCGCCTCAGTTTGCCGGACCACTTGAGTCGAAGACTGCTGAAGAATGAGGGTCTGTGAGTAGGTAAAGTAGTTAGCCCCGCCACCAAAACCGAAACGAATAGCGCAGTTCGATAGTATGGGGAAGATAGGTAAGACTAAGAGGGTTAGTAGTAGTAACGATAGCCTCCACTTCATTAGGCATAAAAAAGAGAGTGAGTTTAAAAAGGCCTACCCCTTCTTATAAGGAAAAAAATCCTCTTCTTTGTATCGAGCTCTTCAGCGGTATGGATAATATCTGTAGTAGTACCCGTTTTCTCTGGCATAAAAGTTCTCAACCTCAGATCATTTGCCCTTCTTGTTAACCTTTCTATGATAGTTTTTACCATGTATATCTTTGCATAACGACGTCTTATTATGTCATCGAAATAGGGGTAAAACCATAAAGGCTTTATTCTCACATAACGTAAACCTATTTTTTTATTCTCAAATTCTTCTACATAGCAACGACCAATTTTATACTTAGGTCCTATTTCTAGCGGAATAAGGATTATTTCTTCAGTCTCTTTACCTATAATATTGCTACGAAATTCCCTAATCCTAAAGCTCTTTGGGATATGTTTAAATTTATAGATAGCTACTTCTTTCTCAAGGGAGAACCAATAAGGTGCTTGAAGTAAACGTTTTTCCATAATATAAAATTACAAAAAAGGTTTAATATCTTTTAGACGTGATCATCTTCATTATAAGAATCGAAAATCGCAAAAACATCGACCTCATCAGACTTTAGCTCCACAGTAGCTATATTAACTGTAACATCGTTTGGTAAATCAACGCCAAAATCATACCCTATATCAATTATACCAGAGGCAATATTTTCAGCCAACGTATTGACATATATAGTTGGGGGGATCACTATAATAATCACCACTTAAAGTACTTACGTCCGCTAAAACAGCATCTTGTGCAAAAAGCGTTAAAATATTTAGAGATCACTAGGTTCTCGGGAGTTGTAGTTTTTATAGCTTGCAAAAATGATGGTAAATCCTCCGGATTTATATCCAGACCTCAGCGAGCATGACGCGTGGTGGCAGGTGTATAATTTAATGGTCTTCTCTTTAGATGAGGCAATAGAAAAACTAACAAGTGTGGTAGACATACATGCACAAGGTAATATAAACTACAGATTACCGTTCTTAATCATTGATGACGCGAGCATTGACTTGATTAAGTACGCATGGCATGAGGAACAAAATATACAATTTGCAAAGTTATTTAACTTAGCAAGGACATGGTCTACTGCGCTAATTTTTACTACACCTTGGATAGATGACCTACAAAAATTCTTGAGAGGGAAAGCATGGATAGCAGTACAAGTACAAAAAGTGGAAAATCTAAAGGAAACTATCCTCAGTCAATTGCGTGGATCTACAAGAGGACTATCAAATTAGTCAAAGGGGAATTTAAGGGTAAATATGTAAAAAATATTACGACATCTTCAGAAGAGAAATGCCCAATGATCTTTATGAAGAATATATTAAAAGACGTGATAAGGTAATGGCGAAAATAGCGGGTGAGGTACTTGCTATACTCAGGGAAAAGCGTCAAAAGTGCCAAGTACCTAACGTTATTTTTCTTTCAATTCCACGTAAGGTAGGTACTTGAAACGGGTCTGTTTTTCAATTGAAGTTACTCCTTAGCCACTCTGCGTACTTCTTATACTCTTTTTTCGCTAAAGTGAATAAGTCCAAATAATGTTTTGTTAGCACGTCACTCGGTGTTTGTCCTTCTATGAAATCTATGACTTGACTTGGTATTTCCAATTCCGCCATTTTCGTCGCCACGAATTTGCGAAAATATTTAGACGGGACTAAGTTCAACCTCCTTACTGCACTGGTAACCTGTCCTTCAGTTACCTTTATTTTCCGTAGGGGCGTGACGTGGAATATGTAGAAACTCTTCTTTTGCCCCCTGACCCAATTGAGGACGTAAATACTAAAGCCGTCCTCATTAATTTCGTGTTTCTCGTCATAATTGCTTAGGACTTTAAGCACTTCTCTTTCTCTTCCGCCCGACTCTAAAAGTAGTCTGTAAAACGTGTATAACGCGTAGTTATCCCTTACCGCGTTGAGGGTCTTCCGGACTTCTTCCAATGTCGGCACGCGTAAGTCCGGTTTCGTCTTTTTCGGTTTCAGGTCTTTAGGCGGGTCTTTGTTCAGCACGAGTTTGTAGAAATTCCTCCACGCTTTGATGCAATTATTCGATTCTTTTCTCCCTTGCTTAACGCACGAGATATATTTCTTTATTGCCTCTTCACTGATATTCTTACTACGTAAAGCGATTTCGAATTTGAGTAAATCACTTGCGGAAATTTCAGGGTTGTTAGAAGACGTTGTATCAAAGTCAATTATTCTAACTCCTTTCAATTCATTATTAGAATCATCGTAAAGAATTACGCCGCGGCCGGGATTTGAACCCGGGTCAGGGGCTCGACAGGCCCCCATCCTAGACCGCTAGACTACCGCGGCATGCTTCATTTCTTATTCATATTTTGTTCGTATTTAAAATTTACTTGGTAAGGACATACTTCTACTCAGCTTATTCACGACCACCAACACAGCCTTGTGGAGTTACGGGTTACTATACGTCCCCCCTTCGGAGTCTGCAGTACTCAGCTATACAATGCCTTTGTTTGCTATTCCTATATCCTATTTCATTTTGAACGAAAGACCTTCAATTAATGAGGTAACCGGAATTATTATAGGCTTTTTCGGGTTCATGGTATACGCCAGTTCTCTGGACGTTTCATTGATAGGTGCAGTCATGACGATTACTAACGCTATACTTTGGGCGATGTTTACGATTTATTACAGAAAGTTGAGGGGCTTGAACCCGTTAACGCATCCCAATTTCTCTTAGGTTCGGTTCTTTATTCTTTCTAATCATAATACCTTTCGACTATAAGTTCGACCCTTCACCGTCGTTTTTAGTCTCGTTCTCTTACAGTACTTTTTTAGGTGGACTGTTAATGTTCTAGCTATGGAATATGATGCTTAAGGTGGAAAAGGTTGGTAAGATGGTAGTCTTAATATTTTCGATACCTATATTCAGCACGTTAGTTGACTATATTAGGGGTGTAATTGAGGTCAACTTTCTGGTGATTCTAGGGATAGGGATCATGTTTAGTGGTTTGGTGATCTCGCAACTTGGTAGTAACGAGAGGAAAGGGATTCGTATAGGCGGGAATAGACTGAGGAGATAAGTACTAGAAGTTTTTTAGTCTTGAAAAGGAACATTTCTGAAGATGTGCGAATTGGTCTTTACTGATAAATGATGAATGCACGTCAAGGCGAAGCAGTAAATAAATCTCAATGACAAATATAAAAGGTGTCTTTAGAGTTTATAAACAACATATTTAAGACGTGAAATAAAGATATTTTTGCTGACCCGTGAGGCGGGGGATGGCGTCCCCCTGGGGGTTTCCCCCAAACCGCCTCCTTTAATGGAGGCTGATGACGCCTACTTCTCTAAAAGGTGAGAAGTATGGCGTCAAATGAGGCATTAGTAATAGAAACTATAATCCAGGTATTTACAGTAATTTTAATTTCTCCTTTATATCAAGGAATTTATGAAAAATTTAAGGCTTTTGTAGAAGGAAGACTAGGTCCTAGTGTCCTTCAACCTTATTATGACATATTTAAACTTATAAAAAAAGAGGTAGTAGTAACTGAGAATTCTTCATTTTTATTCATTTACTCACCTTATGTAATTTTTGGAATCTATTTACTAATTTCATTTGTAATCCCCGTAGTATATCCAAGTCCAATTTATCTTACTCCTACTGTGGATTTCTTAGGAGGTGCTTTATTATTTTCCTTGGCCTCTTTCCTAAAACTAATAGGCTCCGTTGAAAGCGGAAGTAATTTTGTTGCATTAGGAGTAAGTCGTGTTCTATCTTTTACCTTTCTATCAGAAGCTACGCTTATAACGGTATTTTTTGGAGTAGCTTTGATAACGGGTACAAATAACCCATACATTACATTAAAATACGTCTCACAAGATATATCACATTATCTTCAATTGGATCACCTCTTTATAACAATATCATTTTTTATGTTGTGGTTATTTGAAACTGGGAAATTACCCATAGAAAGTTCGGGATTAAGTGAATTGGGCATGATAGATGACGCTTTACTTTATGAATATAGTGGTAAGCTTTTAGGTATATTAAAGTGGGGTTCATATATTAAACAGTATCTATTAGGTTCCGTACTTCTTAATGTATTCCTTTTTCCCTGGCTATTGCAAACTGGTCCTTTAGGAGCTTTACTTGATATCTTTATAATGTTCTTAAAGTGGATTTTTCTAATTTCAATATCTGTAATAATAAATACTACATTAGCTAAGTTGAGGCTCTTCAAAGTGCAGGACTTCTTGGCAGTGTCTTTTCTTCTTTCCATTTTTTCTATAATTATAGTAATTTTAACAGGGTGATGAAGTCTGATTAACACGCAGTTGTTAGAGTTAATATCTACATCAATTATAATATCTGCATTATACATTCAAGGTCAGGCGTATTTTAAGCCTATTATTTACGTTCAGGCAATACAGTCTGCGTTAATATCTATCCTAGCGTTTTATTTAGGTTTCGCGTTAAAACTAATTGACTATATAATTCTAGGTATTACAATAATCATTCTGAGATCATTCCTCATTACGTTTTTCTTAATCAGAGGTTTGAAACCTAAACCTGGAATTAGAGAAAACACTCGGGGAGTAGCGTCGGAATTAGTTGTAAACCTAGCGTTCTTCTTCCTTGCAGTGTTTATAATTTATTACTTTGTTTTAGGAAATATAGGCATAACAACTGAAGCGGGAACCACGACGTTAATAATCTTTTCTTTCATGCTGTTTTTCCAAGGTCTTTTCTTGATCGCTTCAAGAAGAAGTACGATAGCGCAAATTATCGGATTCATTGAAGAAGAGAACTCGATCGTACTGTTTGGTATTTTAATTATACCTATACCGTTTTTAATAGAGGTAAGCATTTTCTTGGACGTCTTAGGTCTAGTCATAATAACCTCTTTGTTAACCTTAGAAAAGTTAGAGCATACTAAATTGGAAGAGTTGAGAGGGTGAGGAAAATGTTCCTAGAGCTCCTCTTATTGTCAAGCCCAATTATTGCGAACATTGGTTTCTTTAATACTAGGTTACTTAAGACACTCTCCCTGGCATCCTCGTCCTTAGA
The DNA here is from genome assembly GCA_037389275.1 of Sulfolobaceae archaeon RB850M. Lineage (GTDB taxonomy): Archaea > Thermoproteota > Thermoprotei_A > Sulfolobales > Sulfolobaceae > JAPYVG01. Next base: position 145,925 of record JBBHKV010000071.1, on the reverse strand, counting down.
TCTCATAATATCGCTGCTGCTCTACTTTAAAATCCCCGTTGAAAGCACCTTTTTCATAGATAAGGTAACAATATATTTCTTGTTCATTGTGTGCTCAATATATTTGTTATCTGTGTTGTATTCACTAAAATATATAGAAGTCAAGGAGAGTAGAGGTATCGTAAGCGAAAAATTGTATTATATCCTATTGAATTTCTTTGTAGCTTCAATGATGTTTTCCACGGTAATAAACAATTACGGTCTTATGTGGGTAGGAGTTGAGCTTACTACTGTTACCTCGGCACTTTTAATAACTACTGAGTATTCAGAAATATCGTTAGAAGCAGCATGGAGATATATAATTATAGTATCTGCTGGGGTTACTATAGCATTATTCTCAGTAATATTGATTTATTATGAATATCACACACTAACAGTCACTTCAATTCTTAGCTCACAACCTAAAGACAATTTGATAATAAAGCTAGCAGTAGCATTTGCCCTAATCGGGTTCGGCACAAAGGTGGGGGTTTTCCCAATGTATACATGGCTCCCAGACGCGCATAGTGAATCACCTTCGCCGATAAGCGCCCTATTTTCGGCTTCACTCTTGCCAGTCGCAATGTATGTGTTATATAGAATTTACCAGATCTATCCTCTTACTAACCTATATGTACTGCTTTCTACTTTGTCAATTATTACAGCGTCTATAATATTGCTCAAACAATGGCATATAAAAAGAATGTTCGCGTATTCTACTATAGAAAATATGAACTTAGCACTGATAGGGTTAGTAACAGGCCAAGTATTCGGGGCTATAATACTCCTATTAGCACATGCATTTGGTAAAGCGGCTGCTTTTTACTCCTCTGGCGTAATAATTAAAACGTTTAATGAAAAGAAAATAGACGAGATAAATGGATTATATAAAATGAAAATAACTTCTAGCTCACTGCTTTTATCGTCAATGGCAGTTACTGGGGCACCTCCATTTGGGACATTTATAGGAGAGTTTTTAATACTGAAAACCCTATTTCAATCCGGATACATAATAGAATTTTCACTTATTATAATGTTCTTAGCATTAGTTTTCATTTCTATAAATTATAACGTAAGCAGGATAATTTTTTCTAAACCAAAATATAATAGATTACTCAAGGAACCACAATTAATGTCGCTTGTCTCCCTTATTTCATCAATTATTTCATTAGGAATAGGAATAATTTTAATTATATTGGGTGTTATAGGATGAAATATTATAAATGGTCTGATAAGGGAGAGGGAAGAAAAATAGGGAAAATAGGGAATTATTGCCTTTATGATAAAGTCATTACGGAAGAGAGTTGTGAAGAGATAAACATAAGCCCAGATGTTAAACATTATGGGACATTCAAATTTGTATATGGCCCTTCAGCTGGAGGGTTATTAGAATCGATTAAATTTGATATAACTACAGATGGCGAAAGAATACTAAATATAAACAGCATCCCCTATAAAATTAGGAAAATAAAAGTTACTGGATTATCGTGGGAAGATGCACTACTTAAAATAGAGAGAATAAACGCTCCGTTTAGCGTCTCACACACAATTGCGTTCTTGCTTGCCATAGAAGACGCAATGAATATAGAGCAAGATTATCAAACCCAATTGAAAAGAATAGCTTTACTTGAACTAGAGAGAATAAGAAACCATTTATTTGTCATTGCTAGACTAACAGAAACTGCGTCCTTGTCTGTTCCCACATTTCACTTACTTTATTTAATAGAGGAAACTAATAGATTAATTGGAAAGCTATGTGGGCATAGATATTTCTTTGGAGTTAACTATATTAATAAAGTAAATTGTAATTTTGAAAAATTATTTAAGATATTAGACATAGTTAAGGAGTTTAGATTAATATTTGAAGGACTCCTAGAAAGTAGAATATTTATCGATAGATTGCAACAAAATGGTATATTAAGAGATAGGGATAGCATAGGCCCAGCAGCTAGGGCTGCGGGATTAGGATATGACGCAAGGTTAGAGTTAAATATACTTCCATATAAAGAAATTGGGTTTAAAATAGTTAAAGCAGAAGATGCAGATGCCTTTGGAAGATTTCTAGTTAGAGGTTATGAAATTATAGAGTCTTCAAAAATGTTAATAGAACTAACTGATATTATAAAAGACAATACTAATACAAAAGAATATAAAGCAATAAACGATGAAGGAGAGGGATTAGCCAGAGTTGAAAGCCCTTCAGGTGATTTAGCATATTACGTAAAAATTAAGGAGGGAAGAGTAACATCTGCCCAGCTTCTATCACCATCCTATGTTAATCTTATATCTTTTATGAAAAGTGTAAAAGGAACGATTTTTACAGATTTTCAATTTAATTGGGAAAGTTTTGGAATTTGGATAAGTGAAATAGGGGTGAATTTAGAATGAAAAACTGGTGGTTTTTACGGGGAGTAAGAAAAGGGATTCTTACAGAAAAGACTCCTAAGGATATTGCTGAATGGAGCACTAAAATAGAAGGGAAAGGAGTAGTTAATTGCCCAACCAAAGCAATAGAAAATGGAAAATGGATAGCTGAACGGTGCATATTCTGCAGGAGATGTTATCCTGACTATAAACCAAACTTAAATTATGAAATCTCAATTATAAAAGGTACACAAAAACTATTCAAGAAATCATTTTTTCTTTATCCCATTGACGCTGGTTCTTGTGGAGGATGTAATATGGAACTAAAATTAATTTCGTCACCGCAATATGATATGACTAGATTTGGAATATTCTTTACTAATACACCGAGACATGCAGACGCTATTATAGTAATGGGCACTCTAACAGAGAAAATGAAAGAAGTAATAAAAGAAGCATATAACGCTATGCCAGAACCAAAGCTAGTAGTGTTATTAGGAACGTGTGCCATATCTGGAGGAATTCTAGGAGAAGCTATTCCATTAGAAGCACAAGTCTTAATTCCAGGGTGTCCTCCTAATCCTTACACAATACTAGATGCCTTAATAAAGGTGAAAGGTGGAAAAAAATGAGCATGATATATTTAATAGCCCCATTTCTGATACCTCCTGTAATATCAATTTTAAATAGAAAGTTAGGTTATCTATCAATAGTATTGGCTTCCCTATATCTTCTGATATTTTCTTTGTACAAATACCCTTATGAGTTAAATACACTATTTATTACTATATCAACAATAGTTTGGATTTTAACATCTATATTTTCTATAAAATATGACGATTATGGAAATTGGCTATCTCCCTTATATGGTATAACAATTTTAGGAATTGTGATAATATTAGAATCTAGTAACTATATTGAATTTTTATCAGGATGGGAGATAATGACAATTCCAGCTTATGTTGCAATTGGCCTCATAAGAAAGGAATTTAGACCAGCATATATATTCATGGCTTTTGGAGAGCTGAGTACAGCTTTGCTGCTTGCTTCTTTTATAATAGCTTCAGCCGATACTAATACTATATCGTTTACTCAGCTAATATCCCCATTACCGTTAATTTTAGCCACATTAGGATTCTTAATAAAAATGGGAATAACACCATTTATGGTATCAGAGTGGTTACCGATAGCTCATGGCACAGCACCCTCTAACCTCTCTTCAGTATTAAGCGCTACCATGACGTTAATGGGAATATATGGTATTCTGAAAATGTCCGATTTAACTCAAAACATACCTATAGCGTTTTCATTACTTGTATCTATCATAGGTGCATTCAGCGTATTCTTTGGGTCATTATACGCATATGTAAATGAGAACACAAAGGGGATATTAGCATTTAGTACAATAGAAAATAATGGTGCAATGTTAGTTTCAATAGGTCTCTTTATGTTTGCAAAACAACTAGGAATTACTTCTATAGAAAATATAGCATTTTATACTATTATAATATACTCATTTGCACATTCGATAGCCAAAGGTGGATTATTCATGAGTGCTGGAGTACAGGAAGCACAAGCCATATCATTCTCTGAAAAAGTAAGAGATAAGTATTATGTTTTAGGATTAATTCTCTTAACCTCCTCAATGTCTGGTCTTTTACCGAATTTAGGAGGAATAGCAGCGTGGTTAACCCTAGAAAACTTATTCATAATTTCATATATATTACATAGTTTAATTTCTATTATATTTATTGTTATCGGGTCTATAATGGCAATGGGAGACGGTTTTGCCACAGCTTTATTAGTCAGATATATTACATACTTATCACTCTTTAGAGTTGATCGTAAGAAAATAGATAAATTGCTAGCAATACCAGTATTAATTTCTGGAACATTAATATTGGTTTTTGGCAATATTTTGCCCTATCTACTATATCCCTATAAAACTTCATTATCTCAATTAGGAATTCTAGGTAATTTGCTTATTGTAACTGAATACAGTAACAACATCTTTGGTGCAATATCCCCCTTATACATTACCCTTCTTATAAGTATGTTTTCTTTAGTAACTTATCTAGTTTTTGGAAAGCCTAAAATAAGAAGAGTTAAGATTTGGAATAATGGTGTTAACGATCAAGAGGAATATACTGCATTCGCCATGTCCAATAATATAAGGCTTATGTTAAGGAAGATTCTAAAACCAGAGGAAAGCGGATATCTCCCTAGTTATGGGATTGACATATTTTGGGAATATATTTATAAATTTTCCAGAGGAGCTAGAAACTTTGGAGAAAAATTCGGACGTGCTTTAATAAATAGTTCAATCTCATGGTATATTGTATATATTATAATTGTATTAATAATAATTTCATTAATAATTACAATATGATATGAGGTGAGACTATTCCATGTTCAAAAGAAGAAGAAATAAAGAAACAAATAGAAGAGACGAAAAAGAAAATAGAAGAACTGAGAAGGAAAATAGAAGAAACGAAAGAAGAGTTGAAAAAGATTTACGAACTCCAACAGATAGCCATAACTTGTATGAAGAAGAATGCACAGAATTACTGAAAGAACTGCTGGAATTGTCATCTAAAGAAGCCTCATTAATATTTGAGTTATCTCAATTATTAGAAGAGGCAAAAATAGAGACAATAAGACTGTCTGGACTAATAGCATCATGCAAATTAGAGGATAAAGAATTAGCGAGCGAATTATATAAAGAATTTGAGAAAATGTTTTCTAAATATGTAAAGAAGGGAGAGTAAAAATGACATGTGAGGGTATACTATTACCTATCATTTTATGAAGGATTAAAACAAAATGGTTGTCCAATCTGTAGATTACTTGATAATTTCGGAGTGTGGACAATAATTTCATTCATTTGAAATATTTACATTTATTATCACCCCCTTATCTAACAAGTACGTTGGGGTGTAAAGGATATATTAGGAAGAATGTTGATAACCACCTAGTGAACTTGTTAGTATTCCAAGGGAAGTGGAAGTCCATTGATGAAAGTGTTTTAAGCCCTTGTTCTGCATAATCCCTCTCGTTGAACTTCTCGTGTTTAACCATGAGAAGGCGTTGTATGCAGCCCCCATCGTGAAAGTAAATTACCTTATCAATCCTAAACACCCTCATTGCTATTTCCTCAACCCTACTCATGTTCACAAGAACTACCAAGACATTTACCCCGCTCCTAACACTAGTAAATGAAGAAAGATTCCCTTAGTTTTTACATCCCTAACAATCCACACGTAATAATCCCCTCACAAGCCTCACCTTAGCCTCATCAATAGCGTAAACAATACTCAACGGCACAGCATACCTTACATAACTCAACCCCCTATGATAGTAAAGCAGAGTGGGGTAAAACTGCCCTCCAAGAGGACAATCCGGAATAACGGAAAGTGTGAGAAAAGAGTCAGTTCGATAATATTCGTTCCGGGGTTAATGGTTTTACTGCTCGGAATTATAATGCCTCATCTTATTTACCCTTATGAGACCTCTTTGACTTCTCTAGGCATGTTTTGTCTAATAGTAACCCAATATCAAGGGAGAGTTTTCGGAGGTATATCGCCCTTATACGTATTCATGTTAATAGTAGTTTTATCTGGAATACTTATGTTGTATTTGGAAAACCTAAAGTGAGGAGAGTGAACGTTTGGAATAACGGTGTAAGAGACCAAGAGGACTACACCGCTTTTTCGTTATCTAATAACGTGAGATTAATGCTGAGAAAGATTCTGAAGCACGAGAGCGTTTACGTAAACACAGATTCTACTGATATATTTTGGACACTAATACTGAGGTTAGGAAGAAATCTTAGAAAAATAGGAAAAGTGTTTGGAAGAAGTTTCGTCAATAGTTCAATACAATGGTATATACTTTACATGGTCTTGACGTTAATAGCATTAATAATTTTATTGTCACTATAACGAGAACCTATATGAAATAGTGAGAAATTTTCTAGTAAAAGATCAACTAGATTTCCTACTCCGCTTCTCCCTTTACATTTACTTGAGGTCTTCTTTTACACTCTTCTTCCATGACGACTTTAAAGAACTCTACTACCTTATCGTTGTCTTTTACTTTTTCAAGTAGTGAGTTAATCAAATCCTTGTATCTCGCTCTAACTTGTTCAAGAATTTTCTCGCCACTTTCTGTGATCTTAACTCTTACAACTCTTCTGTCCTCTGCGTCTCTCTCCCTACTTATATAACCCAATCTGTCCAGTTTGTCAAGTACTTCCACCATAGTGGACTTGTTTACGTCTACCAGTTTAGCCAAGGAAGTTACGTTCTTCTCTCCCTGAGTGAGGTGATATAAGACCTGGACTTCAGTATACGTAAGCCCGAGTTTTTCAGCCTCAATCTGCAGGAGCTTTTTCAGCTTTTTGTGTCCTTTCAACACGATTTCCCATTTCTCCAACCCTAACACCTTTTCTTGCTAGTGATAATATTCCAGACAATATTAATAACGCAGCTGATATATCTAGCATTAACCTAAATCCGGACATGAAAGAAGGGGCTATTGCTGTAACGAAGAAGGCTGGCGTATCTATATGTGAAGCTACAGACGTGGGTAACGAAGAAGTCAGGCTAGAAAGGGGATCATAGCCTAATAAAGCGGAGAATATAGCAACTGCTGCAGGTAAGTTTACATTTAAATGAATACCGTATGAGGACAAAGCAGATTCTATTGAGGAGTTTAGTGTGACAGCCATACCGGTAATTACTACACTAAAATAAAGGACCACACTTATAGCCGATGCCGTGTTCTGTAGCGAAGCCCTCATACCTGAAGCAGCTCCCCTCTTTTGTACCGGTACTGAAGCCATTATATCAGCCATGTTCGGTGAAGAGAACAATCCCATCCCTGCCCCCATAAGGAAAGATATTGCGAAGAACTGCCAGAGCTGGAAATCATACGGCAATAAGGAGAGTAGGAAGAACCCTAATGCGCTTACGAAGAGGCCCAACGAAGTGAATACTCTCGACCCGTATCTGTCCGAGAGGATACCGCTTATCGGGCCTAACGCTGCAAATCCGAGCATGTTAGGTATTAAGTAAAGCCCCGCCCAGAAAGGCGTCTGGGAATAAGGCACTCCGTGAAGCGGTAACCAGATTCCTTGTAATAAGACGAGCATCATTAGAAGTATTCCTTGTCTCGCCATAGAGGCGATAAAATTAGTGAAGTTAGCTACGGAGAAATCCTTGACTTTAAACAAGGATAAGTCGAACATAGGGTTCTTAACCTTCCTTTCCACGAACACGAAGATACCTATTACCAAGAAGGAGATAGTTAAACCCGTGATTACAAAGGGATTTCCCCAACCCAGTTGTTGGTTATTGTAAGGTAAAAGACCGTAAGTAACTGAGATCAAGAGTAGAGTTATTCCAAGTGCGAATAGGACATTGCCGATTATGTCTAACGGTTGTTTGATCGGCTTCTGAACATCTCTCAAGGACTTGAAACTCCAAAGAGTTCCTATAATCCCAACTACGAAGTCCAAAAGGAATATGTATCTCCAGTTTATCACAGAAAGAACACCGCCTATAATTAACCCTGCGACTCCACCGACCAGTCCCGATACTTGATTCAGACCGAGAGCCTTGCCCAATTCGTTCTTCGGGAAATAGTCAGTAAGGATTGCTGCACTGTTTACCATCAATAAGCCTCCGCCTACACCTTGGAAAAGTCTTAAAATTATCATTTCGAGAACTGCACTGTCACCGTAGCCGTTTACCGTAGATAAGAAACCCGAAGATATTGCAAAAATCAGAAATCCAAGGGAGTATAACTTTGCTCTGCCTTTGAGGTCTGATATTCTGCCGAATGTGACCACTAAAGAAGACGTAACTATCATGTATCCTAAAATTAGCCAAATTAAGTAACCCAGTGCATCAGGAGCTGTTGGATTAAACCTTAGACTGTTGAATATTTGGGGCAAGGCGATAATTATCATGTTGTAATTTGCAAAGGCTATGAATATTGCAATGCTGGTGTTGGACAAAGCAATCCATTTACTCTTCATGTTTGTTCGGGGTAGAACTATTAGTTTCTAAATATAAATTTGTTTCTAACGAATGGACTTTTACAAAAGCTAGTCTATAATGACTAATTCTCTTGAGGGGCAGTAGGGAGTGCCAGAACCAGACATATTAAAGAGAGAACTTTCATCCGTGACATCTAGTCCTTTAAAGAGATACTAGATGTTCCTCCCTCAGTCCCATCAAGCCCTCAATCTAGCTGAGGAGGAACGTGGTTAGCACCACTAGAACTCAACAAAGGAGTATTTAAACACGGGGCTATCATCCCCTTGGCTAGGATTTCCACCCCTTAACCCTCAATTTTTTAAACCTTCGTATAAGATTACTCTTCATATACGTTATAATTTTTCCTTGCCAGCTCTTCTTTCAATTTAGTCTTGACTATCTCTACATCTCCTACATACATTATTAAATTACAGAAGATTTTCTCTATCTGAGAATACATGAAGTCGTTAATTTTACAAGCTTCCTCAAATCCCAACTTTATTAGAAGTTTCCTAGACCTTAAATTCCTTTCATCTACCCACGCAGTAAGTATTTTCACACCTTCGAGCCTTTTTATTGCCTCGTTAAAGAGAACATATATTAACCCCTTACTCCTGAACTCTTTGTCCACTGCATAGGCTATTTCCGCAACATGAAATTGTCTCTCAGGACCGAAATATCTACCACGTGATGCATGGAAAAAGCCCACAACTGTAGAGTCATTGTATGCTAAGATCATAATAGTACTTTTTCCCCAGGATTTAGACCATTCAATGATCCGTTGTTCATCGATCTTACTATACCTACTTAATGTATAATTGTCAGGGTCTTGGGAGAGTCTATTTATGAAATCCAGATAGTCGTTAACTCTTTCATTTGACCCTTCTGTTATGTGTAGTAACTTACCGTCTATTTCTATTTTCATGTCTCTACTAACAACTATGGCAACATATTTTAAACTTTGTACCTATACCTCGTCATCCCTCCTTTATTCTCCATTTAGACAAGGCCATTGTCCATAAGGAGTTGACTTAAGGACTGCCTACCGTGCTCTGGAAAGTGTGGAGTAGATTTTAAAAAAGACTTTTAGTTATTCACAACTCCACCTTTCTATTATTTCTTTGTTGTCTAGGACTACCATTAACTTACTCATGTTAGCCAAAGACCTCTCATGGGCTTGTTTGTTTGCCGAGGATACTGCTTCTCTAGCTATTACCGGTAAGAATCCTAAGGCTTGGGTGTGCCTCGCTGATGTTTCTACGCCGATATCCGTAGCGATCCCCGTGAAAACAATGACGTTGATTCCGGCATTTCTCACCATGAGTTCGAAGTTAGTCTCTACGAATATAGAAGTAGTGTTCTTGTTCAGTACTATGTCGTTCTCCTTAGGGTATACCTCTTTAACTATGTCACCCGGATCAAATCTCCTCCTCAAGTACGGGGGCTGAAACCTCTCAGGTGAGGGTGTTATCTTAGTGTAAACTATCGGTACGTTATATTGCCTAGCAGGGTCGATTAACTCCTTAAGCTTGGCAAGAAACTCATCTCTGTTAAATATCGAGTTAACCAGGACTTCTTGAAAACATCCCATACTACTAGAACGGAGTTCTTCCTATTTATGAACTTTTTTACTTCGTCTTTGTTATACCAAGCCATAGACCCATGTATTGATCCATAGGTAAAAAGTTTACCACCAAACAAAATGACGAACGGTTAAACAAAGCTCGTCACACGAATATAATTAAGATTAGAAATTGAAGGAGGTTAATACTCATGGATTTCCTCGTTTTCCGCTTGTCACTACTCATCGCAGGGACTGTTATCGATTTCTTTATCCTACTTCTTATCGGACAAACTTGTGTATATCGCTTCCGCTCTTGTCTCATCGGTCTCGATATCCTTCTCCCTACAGTCCTCGTAGAATTACTACCTATTTTTAAGAGTTGTGTGATATTTGTCAGTAAATCAACATAATAAATATAGGTCATAATTGCACAAACAGCATGGGTTCTTCATCCCTTACTCATCTACATATACACCAAGTAGGAGCTGATAACCTAGACTTGAACTTTACGTCTCCAGCTCAGGTATCGTCTTTGGCGGTCTGGGTCTCTTAGATGGGGATTTCTCACTGCTCCCTCCTTTTCTCCGTACTACTTAGGGTAAATAAAAGGTTCTTTAGGTTAAAGTGAGGAAGTCTTGTGATCGCCTAGAGTCAATGGGTAGCCGTATTTAGCGACCCTTCGAAACCGGATCACGCATTACTCGTTAACATTTAATGTACGAATAATGGTTATGGAACTGAAACTTCCTCTTAATAAAGACCATACAATCACCATTTTTGATATTACTGTAAAATTCATGATAATTATTGACTTGTAACGTAATATTCTCGGCTGTCTGTGCCGGAATAACTGCTGAACTAGGTAAACTTATTTCTTTTCCATTTATACTGCAAACCACGACAGGGAAATTTTCATGATTATTTATGCATACTTCTAATTTATTACCTTTTGCAAAGAAAGACATCTTTGGTTGACTGAAAATATTGATGTTGGAAAGTTGCGAGATCCCTTGATTTAATGAGTTCAAGGCGTTCATAAAAATTAGTTCAATTGCTAGAACTGCAATAAATGCTATAAGTCCTACAGTTTTCACATCATCTTCTTAACCTTTCTCAGTTACAATAATAATTGAATTTGAAAATATTATTTTATAAGATATAATAGGAAAATTGTTTTTAATATTAGATTAAATTTCTTAAAGAATGAAATAAAACTCATTATTACTGTTACTAGATATGAATCGAATGACGTATTCATTAATATTTCCTATTACTTACAAATAAAGATTTAATCTCTGTAATAATTCTTATATTTTCAAATGCTATGTCTTTTCCCAACCAAATTCACTGTATATTTGTCCTTTTAATAGTCCTAAGTCAATTGCTTGTCTTACATAAGGAACTAAATTTTCTGGAAGCTTGCTAAGCTCAAACCATCTTAAAGCTTCAGCCTTATTAGGTTCTTTAATTGTGGGTTCACCTATCCACTTAATTGCACTAAAGAAAAAGTCTACTCTCTCTTGGTTTTCAAATCTGTGCATTACATGGATAAGCACTAAATCCTCACGGCTAAGTTTAATTCCAGCTTCTTCCATAGCTTCCCTTATTATCGCATTTGTGGCAGATTCTCTAGCTTCAACATGGCCTGCTATAACACTCCACCAACCATCCATATACCCTGTATTTTTCCTTAATTGCAAAAGAATTTTACCTTCCTTCAAAAGAAAAAGATGGACCGAAAGTATTTGAGGATGTCTGTTCATAGAATATGATATTAGCTAAAAAATAAAAAACTAGTCTAAATAAGTCCTATAATACCAAGATTATAATTATTAAGATTATTTTTAGAAATTAACATGTAAATTTCCTATAGCAAAATAATGAAATAATCGATATGAAAATTATAACCTAAGATGGAATCGAGTCCGATCCCCCGTGAACAATTCCGTCATTATTGTGTCTAACGTGGTGACAAGTTTATTTGAGCCGAGTGTGGCGAGGATCATCAGTGAATAATGATAAAACTAATATATTGAATGGAAGATAGAATCTCATGCATTAAGGTGCATAGAGTCTAGTCCAAGGGGTAATAATATCCTTATAAAGACGAATGTAGCTATTCAACGTGTCGTACTAGCACTAATCACGTCCTTTTTAATGGGACTGTGGAAGGACAGTAGGTATATCATTCATTAACGGGCCTAGACTAGTGGATTCCCCTAATTTCAAATGGAGTTTGGATCTCTAAGCCACTCGATTACTTTCTAAGCGTAAAGACCGAACCGATGAATTGACGGTCTTCTGGAATAAGGAAAGTTCAGGTAAAGGTTGCAGGGAACATTATAGGAGTAGTTTCTGCCAGAACCGTGGTAAAAGAGGCGATTAATAATCAAAACTGGGCTACAGAAAAGCTATCCGATATAGCTAAGCCTCTAACTATAAAAGTGTGCTTTCAAATTTTCTTAAATATGCTTAAGCCAACTATATTCTTGTGGTAAGCAGGGTCAACGATTGGATTAGGCAAGCTGAGAGAAATTTTAGATCTGCTGAAATTAATTATCAAAATGAACTTTATGAAGAAACTTGCTATGAAGCTCAGCAAACAGCAGAAAAAGCTGTTAAAGCTTTGTTAAGTTATTTTCATAAAGAACAGAGAGGTCATTCTATTACCTTCCTTTTACAGTCATTATCTATTCAAATTCCAAGTGAAATATTAAGATGTGCACAAGAGCTTGATAAACATTACATACCCTCACGTTATCCTGACGCTTACGATCAAGGTGCTCCTGCAGATTATTACAATAAAGACGATGCAACTAGATGCTTAGATTGTGGTAGAAAAATTTTATCATGGGTGAAGGACGTTGTGGGAGGAACTTTGTAAGGAATATTCTAAGTTTAATCCAAAGCTAGTAGTGTTATTTGGATCTTATGCCAGAGGCGATTATACTAACGAGAGCGATATTGATGTTTTGGTTGTTTCCGACGTTTTTCCACGCGATCCTAGGGAAGGTTTCGCAATGACTTATACCATGAAATTCCCCAAGGTAATGCCTGTAGCAATGAACACCCATGTTTTTTTAAAGAAGTTAAATGAAGGATCTACGTTTATTCTTGAAATTATAGAAGACGGTAAAATATTGTGCGGAGATAAGGAATTTGAAAACGATGTTTTAGAAAAATACAAGGAAATTAGAAAAAAGTTTAGAAGAAAAGGGAAGTTATGGGAATGGTGACAAAATCTCACCATAAAATTCTTTGTATATTTCTTTCGGGATTATATATGGTGGGCAGTCGAGTGGGTCAGAGAACCACTTGAAAGGGGACTTTCATCCAAATTACGTCTAGTCCTTTGAAGGAAAGGAGATAACGGTTACTCCTCCTACAGTCCCATTAAACTGGGGAGGGCATCAATAGCGTCACTGAAAGATTTCTGAAAAAAGAAGTATTTAAATATAAGGGGCTATCCATCCCCTTGGCGAGGCTTTCCGCCCCTTTAACCCCAATTTTTTGTAACCTTGATGAGTTAGCTGATTACCTTTTAGATAGTTTTGCAAGTGATAAGTTAGTTATGCTTATCTTAGATAAGGTTTTATTATTGCTAGATAATCCCTTCAAAGGAAAAGTTAGGAAAGGATAAGCATGGCAATTCAATGTTCTCCATAGAAGTAACTGGAGATATAAGGATACTTTATAGCGTTGATTCGAAAAATTGTATAGTTTTCATTTGGGAGATTGGGTCTCATAAGAAGGTTTACGGACGTTAGTTCTCTCCTTAGCTTTCTTTTCCACAATCTCCTTAAGCTTAATTACTTCATCTTTACTTAACTCCGCATAATAATGTTCTCCGTCTTTTCCGCTCCTCATATGTATAAACTCTGCAAAGAGGTTATTAAAACGATATGCTAATCGAATTCTCTTATCGAATTTTGAAAAATTGTTAAGTAAGCAGTATAAGCACTACTCATGGGAACCCAGCTCTCTATTCTCCTTAGAAAAATTGTATAAACTCCCCAGTTTACCACAAAAAAATTCAACCCCAAGCTCTACGCTCTCCGGCCTAGGGTTGCTTAATATTTTTGCTTATATATTAGCTTAGTATTTAGCTTATATTTATGATAATATACGAAAAGAGAAAATTTTTAAATACGTTTCCTAAATCTTTTTATCATGGTTTGTGAGAAGTGGGAATTGAAATTCATGTTTAGGAAGAGGATAACTAATCTTGAAGAATTATCGGAATTTTTAGCTAAGGAATTTCCTCATGAAGAAGTTATAATGTTAATCTTTGATAAATTGTATTTGCTCAGAGAAGACCCCAAAAGGTATGCCAGGGAGAAATTAAAGAACCAAACTGATAAGGACGGAAGGCCTTTATTCTCTATAGAAGTTACTGGAGATATAAGGGTAGTCTATAGTTTTGAGCCAAAAAATTGTACTGTATTCATTTGGAGGATTGGGAAGCATAAGAAAGCTTACCGTTTCTAGCCCTAATTTTCTTAAGCGTTAATTCCTTTAACTTCTCTAATTCTTCATCACTTTCAATTGTTACGAAGTAATATTCTCCGTCTTTTCCGCTCCTCATATGTATAAACTCTGCAAAGAGGTTATTAAAACGATATGCTAATCGAATTCTCTTATCGAATTTTGAAAAATTGTTAAGTAAGCAGTGGGAAGCGCATATATGGGAGCCGACTTTCTACTCTCGTTAGAAAAATTGTATAAACTCCCCAGTTTACTGAGAAAAAATTCAATTGCTATGTATAACTACTACTGTTAGGCTGAATGATGAAAAACAGAAGAGTGTAGGCCCAGGGTGCTTTTATTGTGTAAAAAGCCCTTCTTTCTCTTCATAAAAAGTTGTACATAGTCAAACATTTACCCGAGGTACTCTGGACTCTCGAAGCTAAATAATAAATATTAGAAGATGACATATTTTCTCTATGACTAAAACTAATAAGAGTTATAACAACCGGATGATACATAATATAGCTCTTTATTATACGGCATACATTCTTTCTCGTCATGGATGGAATGTGCAGATTACTTCTAGAATTACAAGAGGCGTTGATATTGTAATATATAGTCAGGATAAAACGAAAAGGCATA
This sequence comes from Sulfolobaceae archaeon RB850M, assembly GCA_037389275.1. GTDB lineage: Archaea > Thermoproteota > Thermoprotei_A > Sulfolobales > Sulfolobaceae > JAPYVG01. Next base: position 130,829 of record JBBHKV010000071.1, on the reverse strand, counting down.
CTATTAAAGTTAAGGGACTATTTAAACGAAATCCGGTCCCCTTCGGGTCGAATTTAGATAATCTAATTGCAGAATTTTATATTATAGTTTTGCTGAATGAACTTAAGAGCGAACCGTCGGCTTTTGTACTTAAGAAAGAGAATATAAATGGGAAATTAGATAGGAGGGAGAAGAATGGAAAAATAAGCTATTGGCTTAACGAATTGGAGTTTTTATCAGAATTTAAGGATAAATGGGATATTATAGGTTACGGATATTAAATTAAATTTTTATAGTAATCTTTATTTTTTAGAATATTTCTTGATTAGATTCAAGCAGAGTCTGTCAAAGCCAAAATCACCGATATCACGTCAGCACCCTTTCATACTTTACCACTCATATTAATGTTAATCTAAGTTTCAACTCTAAACCACTTTCAGTTTTTATTTTTGATTTAGCTGAAATATAATTATGGCTGAGTATTTAAGAGAGAACGCGGTTGAGGAGGCTGAGGAAAACTTGAGGAAGGGTAAGTACAATTTAGCGATGTTTAATCTTGAGCAAGCGTTACAACTTTCGTTGAAACACACTTTATATCAACTGACAGGTAGTTTTGAGAAAACCCATGATATAAAGAAGCTCTTAAGTCAAGTAGTTGAATTGTCAAAAAATAAAGAATTAGAAAAGATAATGAGGGAGGAGTACGTGGTTCTTGACGTGCTAGAACAATCGTACATTGTGTCGAGGTATTTACCCTATAAATATGATAAAAACACCGTTGAGAAATCATTAAATGTAGTTAGGGGGATTTTACATGTATTGGGAATTATATAAGTGGTGGAGTAAAAGGAAGGAGATTTTGGCCCATGCGAGAGATTACGTTAGGGAGATTAAGAAGATTTGTGTTGAGGAAATCGACCAGGAGTGTAGGGTAATTCTATTCGGCTCAGTTGCAAGGGGGAATTACAGAGTTGATAGTGACATAGACGTTCTGATAATAACTGAAAAAGGTAAGACTATATGGGATAAGGCTCAAATATCTTCTAAAATTAAGGAGAAAATAGGGTTTGGAGATCCATTAGAACTACACGTTGTTACCAGAAAGGAGTATGAGGAGTGTATAAGAGGTTTATTGATGTTTATGAGGAGTTTTAAACTGTTACTTTTAAAACTTGTGAAAGGTGTTATTTCTCACGGTTTTAAAGAGAAAGTAATGGCGTAAGCTCTTATACCAATTCCTTAGCTTCTATTATTTCCTTATCAAGGCTTAATATTTCACATCCCATGCTGATACTCGCTGAAAGGTGAAGGAGGTCTAATGTCTTTAATTTCACTCTGTTACTCATCCTCAAGGCAAGGTCGAATACTCTATTGAATTCTACATCCTCTACTTTACAACCGCATTTCTCTAGAGCATAATCTACGAGGGCATTAAGCTCTTCTTCTGAGAGTTTAATAGTTCGTGAAAAGACAGAATAAAGTTCAGTAACTACAAGCTTGCTTATTACCTTTTCTCCGTCTTTGGGATAATTTGCAATAGCTTTTTCGTGGTTCGGGTCTTTCTCGTTAATTAGAGCTATTATAATACTGCTATCGATATAATATTTCATTCCCTTTCCCTTAATAAGTCTTCAGAAGTCGGTAGCTCGAAAGGTAATCCCTTTTTTTAACCATTTTTCAGTTAGTTCAAGGTTAAAGATTAATGAGCTCCCTGCTCGTGTTATAGTCGGACAGGCCAAGATATCTACGTATATCCTTTGTTTTGTTGTGAGTCTCTTCTTTTATTCTTTAGCTGATGTAGAAACTAAAATATCTACAGTCTTATATATTAAAAAATCATATATTTTCCCCGTTGAACAAATTTGTTCCTAGTTTTTTAATGATTGATTTTCTTCCACTTAAATATTGATGACACTAATAATATATCTAGAATAACAAAGATAATTACGGCTATTGATACGGACCAGAAATATGATATCAGAGAAATTATTAATGAACTTATGATGGTAAAGACAGCATCAAATACCGAGGAAATTGAGCCCATTATAGAGGAAGATGTTGCGAAAGTTTCCTCTGGGATCGAACTATACATTAAGTAAGAAAAATAATAATTTGTGAAAGAACCGGCTATACTTGATAGAAATAGAATAACATAAATTATCGGTAGCAACTGCTCGTTAGCGAAAAATACTAAAGAAATATCTGAGACGTCTGAAAGCACAAATAAGAACGTCATCCAGGCTTTGCTATTTATGCTAAATTTGTAGCCTAAATTGTTACCAACTAAGCTACCGATAATGTTAATAATGCTCCATAAGCCTATAAATACGGGCGGTAGATGTAAAGCGTAGTAAACTAGATATACGATAAACAAGTTTATTAAGGATCCCGGTAAGGAATAAATTATATTGAATATTAAAATTGTTTTTAATACATTATTTTTTATTATATTTAAAAACCCTACCTTAAAAGTGCTTGTATATGACTGTTGAGCCACCACATTATCTACTCTCCTAACGCTTAACAAAAACGCTAGGCCGATTAATGTAATGGTCACGATTAACGTTAGGTTTTCGAATAAGCTTAGATCGAGTAATAAAGTTCCTAAAATTTGACCCGTAGCCAAGGCTACGAGTTCATATTTTCTAACTAAATAAATTCCCCTCTGGTAATCAGTCATAAGAATTTTAAATAGTTTATCAAGTGCAGTTGACTCAAGAGCTTTTATGATATTGATAAATGGACTACCTATGAGCAACACGGTGAGGAAAAGTAACTTTAATTTGACTAAGTATAAAAATATAGGGTAAAGCGAGATAATAGTAGTTATGTCTAGTACGTAACCTATTTTCAGTAATTTGACAATATCTTTATATTTATCAATAAAAGGGGATACAAACAGTTGTATGTGTGGAAATATGTAATTAATTATACTGGATAACGTAAATGTTAGTACCAGACCTATTATCCCAAGAAGATGCCACAAAAGGAAATAACCTAGAGAATTCTCAGCAACTATTAATAAAAATTTAAATATTATTAACTTTCTTACCTCGTCCATTATCATCACCATAATTCTTTAGAAAATGTGTTAATAGTACCTTTTTACCAAGGTCTGTATTAACATAAGTTAGTATTTCGTCTTTGGGGCACCTAGCCAAGTTTATTCTTTCTTCAGCTTGTGAAATATAAGAATATACGAATTGGTCAAAGTTCAACCGTTTCACCAAATCTTGAGTCCTTCTTAAGCACCCAATACCACTTCTTACCCATCCTAACCCTTTCAGCACCTAATTCCTTTAGCCTATCCCTTAACTTCTGCAATATTCTTGTGAAGAAGTAGTTTCTGTCGTAGAGTATTACGGCATCATAAACCATATCTAAATAGAGTGGAGAGAATTTTTCAGCCTCTTCCGGTGTTTTTAGCCCGGGTGAAAGCGATATGTAATACCCCATCTTCCAGTACTCGTCTAAGTTCAGCTTATCCTCTACTTTGGTCTCAAATAGTCTTATCCTCTTAAGCATGCTGTCTTTAGGAAGGTTTTTCATAATTATTAGCAAGTCAACATCACTATCGTTTCTATTGTCACCCCTAGCAGCACTTCCGTAAACTACAACTGAAATTAAGTCGTCTTTGAACTCCTCCTTCATTATTTTAAGCATGTTATAGAGTAAAGTAGCGTAAGGTTCCTTTATCACGTAATATTATAATCCTAAAGGTGTAATAAACGTTACGAATGGGTTTGACTGTAAGTGAAGACGTGATGTGTCATTACGTGATTACTTTCCCGTTCACAAACTCCAGTTATTCCCGTGTATGACTCATTATCTTTAGCAATATGACTCAAAAGCTAGAGCAGGACTCGTCCTAATTTAGGAGGTGAACCTTATTACCTGCTTATGAAATCCTCTGCTGTAACGCTACCTCGGAATTTCATGAACAACACTGCTAAGATTAGCACGATAGACGAGTTAAAGCCTATGATAAGTAATGCCGTAATTTGTGAGTAGGATACGAACATAGCGTTTATTATTTCAAAAAGTACAAACTCTGCAACACTTACTAGAGAAGCTATAGATAACGACGGTGGTACGCTTCTTCCGAAAGACGTGGAGGGTTTTGACAGTGTCGGGAATTTCAAACTGAGTATTATTATTAACAGTAATGTCAGCAAGATTATCACGAGTCCGCCTATGTAGAACAGTATTAAGAACTGAATTGAACTGAGAAGAACGGGGATAAATAGGAGGATTAAGACCGTCGTTACCCCGTAATAAATCGTGTAATAGATCAAGGTGAATATTAGTGAAGCTTTCGTAATTATTGAAAATACCCTTTTCGGTCCTCCCAAGTAACTCAGAAATATTTCGATTTCGCTGTTCATCCTAAGATTATAAAGAAAATAGTAAGGAATAGAAGAGGATAAAATTAAAGTAAATACCGAAGGGAGGAATATGATAATTGGTATTAACGTGAGTACTACGACAGCCTCAGACGGGGGTAAAGAGATTCCGTAAGTTTCGTATAATATCCTCGAGTATAGTGCTGCGTTACTAGGGACGTTGAGGTCGTTAGAAGGGAGGAGTAAGAGCGAAAAAACGAAAATTAAAACTACAACTCCAGTAACTAAAGTCATCACGTTGTAAAAATTTCTTTCATAATTTTCCAAGTAAGCTCTTTTAATAAACACCTTAAGAACGGGGTCAATTGATAACTTCATCAACACCTCATCTAATAGTAGGTTATCTCATAATTTATATTTAGTTCTTGTAGTTTCTAGCCTGGACTTCATTATAAGTAAATAACACGCCTGCGTAAGCTACTTTATTTCTGGTTTATCGTCTACTTTTAGCTAGTATTTGAGGTCTTTCGGAATGAGTGAACTAGATGGGCTGAATCCTTTTTCACGTTGATAGAAATCTTTTTGTCTGTTTATAACGAATTTTCGTTGATAAATGATGATCTCTCACACCGATGTGGGCTATGCCCAAAAGGGTGAGAGTGATTGCAGAGATGTGAGCCCCGTGCCGTTGGAGTCCCATGACCCACCTATCGTTAAGTTTGGTAGGTGGTTGAGGGCTAAGTCCCTGCACTCGACCATGAATGAACATAAAATGATTGAAATGAAAGTGTAGGGACAAACGGGCACGCCGTGTATTTCGCTAGTTATCTCACTTAGACTCTCTCGATACTACCGACACTCTCGAGCAATTTCTCCTCATTGCATTTATCATACGCCCACAACAGACCGTAACTTTACCGTCGTAATTTAAAAGTCCTCTTCTTTCACCCTCGTTCGAAAATTTTCTCCTTCATCTTTTCCATCTTCATGACTTGGTCGCTGACGGTTAGTCGTTCATTTCAACTTACAAGTCCGTAATAGTCTGTAACACGTTTACGTAACTATTCGTTATTTTTAATTACTTCTAATCCCTTTAACGCTATTTAGTTACGGAAAGATTTATAAATATTATTTCCGTTAACGTTAGATTGGAGGTGCCACTGTGAAGTCTATGAGCAGTTGTGAGGTGGAGGAGGGCACCCAATGAAACTCCCCATGTCCTTGAAGGGAGTGGTTTAACTACCGCTCCCGTAGACGGCATGGGGAGGGAGAAGGAGTGATGATGCAGAGTGACTAATAGTCATTAAAAGTGACTATTAGTCACGATGAAGGCCGAACTCTTTAAAGGAACGTTTAAATAACTAAAATAAAGTTATTGAGCATGTGAAAGTGAGTGTCATAGATGCCGAGATCGGCTACCGTGGAAGGACAATAGTTACAGTAAGTTCGTTAACGTTGAACGAGAACGAGGTCGTCGCATTGGTGGGACCGAACGGTGCCGGGAAAACCACACTTTTAAGAGGTTTAGCCGGAGTTTTGAGACCGATTAAGGGTAGGGTAGAGATTGACGGAATAGACCTCTACTCCAAAGAAGGGGAGAAGGTGAGGAAACTTATAGGCTATATGCCTGCTGAATATTCACCGCCAACTACTCTCACGGTAGGGGAGTTCATCAAATTCTGGTCTGAAATCTACGGTGAGTCCTCTCAGCCTATCGACATTCCTCTTTCTGCCCAAATGAAGATCGAGAAGTTGAGTAGCGGACAGAAGAAACTCCTAAGCCTTTACAGAGTGTTTCTCCAAAACCCGAAAATTCTGATACTGGACGAACCTACAGCGAATTTGGACGTAAACTTTAGGTTGATGTTATACGATAAGATAAATTTGATTAAAGAGGGTAGGATAATAATATATTCTACACACGACATCTCTGATTTACCGATTTTCGCTACAAGGATAATTTTCATTAAGGACGGCAGAATCATAATGGACAACAAACTAGAGGAACTGAGAAAGAACTTGGTGTATATTAAAGGTAACATTAAGAGCTTTCCTCAAGGAGTGAAAATTATCAGGGCGTACGGTGGTGGTAAGTTTTTGGTCAAGTACGACGGGAAAATTAGTGAAATTGTTAAGGAAATGGTAAACTCCGGTAGTGAAATAGAAGAGGTCAGTGAGGTAAACATGTACGAGTTATATAGGATGATAATGGAAGAGAGGGTCTAAATAGTGACCTTGAGCTCATTAAAGGGATTGCCCACTGTTCAGTTATTCTCGGTTACTCAACTTGATTGCGTATTTACGCTTTTTGGAAAAACGCTGTACTAATTGTTAACGGGTGTCTTGTTCGCCCTTTAGACCTGACGTATACACTCTAACTAGTTCACCGCAAATGTCTATATAATACTGCTTTAGGGCCCTCTCATAGTTCGGTATAAGGCCCTTACCCTCTCCCAAGATGTAAGAGGCCAGCATACAAAACGCTTTGTTTTCCATACCCGGGTCTTTGAGGGTTAAGGTTAGGAAGAGCAGGGACGCCGGGTCTTTTGTCCTCCTATATACCTTATCAAGTATTGTATGGCTCTCCTTTAGTTCTCCTACTACCCTCAACGAACTCGCCAGCTGTATGAGACACATGTCCTTACGTACCCCTTCCAGCCCCTTTTCCAGTGAACGCTTATACAGAGGTATTGCTTCTATCTCTTTTCCTAAGTAATCTAAAACGCTCGCATATTCGTAAATAACTCGTGGGTCATCACCGTATTTTTCGTAGAGCCCCTGAAGTGTTCCTCAATTCTTTCGTCCGGTTCTTCATACCCTTTTTTTTATTAACTCCTCTATATTATTAGCCATAACTTTATATCGCGTTATAAACATTTAAGTTGTCTCTTATTGTTAAAGCCTACGGAGGTAGTAAGCCCACCCTTAGAGGTCCCCTAACTCGTTACATCAACTTCACAACATACCCTGAGGACAAATAGAGCATAATAGGTAAATGTCTTGCCCCCAGTAAAGTCTTCATAGAAAACGATTTTTGCCCTTAAACACTGTAAACGAGTACCTTGATCACCGCCCGTCAATAACCCTCACGTAGGTGCCACAAAGCAAGTTTGCTTACTACGACAAAATATGTTGTCGTAGTCATAGTCTCATTATTAAGTTATAAACTTCGCATGGAAGGGAACTTTCCCAGAGCTACGGTGCGGGATAAGGACTTAACATACCTCAAGCAGATAGAGACTTTATAGCTCAGTGACGACACTATGGTTACAGTCAAGTAAAGCTCGGGACAAGGCTTTAATTTTATGACTCATATTTTCTCCGATGCTCTACACTGGTGAGTTCGACCGGTGGTTTAAGTCTGGAAAACTTACCTTAGAGAGTGCCAGACATGACCTTGAAGGGGCTGAATCCTTTCTCACGTTAACAGAGATCTCTTTATATTCATTTATTATCAACTAATTTTGTGGAGAGATTACTGAGACCTAAGGAGGCTTGCCAACTTCTTGGCATTTCATACTCAACACTCCTACGGTGGATTAGAGAAGGGAAGATAAGGGCAGTAACGACTGAAGGAGGGAAGTATAGGATACCTTACAGCGAGATAAAGAAGTACTTAGAAAGGAGGGAGGAAATAAGGGCAGTAATTTACGCAAGGGTGTCCTCGGCTGACCAGAGAGAGGATTTGGAGAGGCAAATAAACTATCTCACGAATTATGCAACGGCAAAGGGTTACAAGGTAGTTGAAGTACTGAAAGATATTGCAAGCGGGTTAAACACACAAAGGAAAGGATTGTTAAGGCTATTCAAACTTGTTGAGGGAAGGAGCGTCGACACTATCCTAATAACATACAAAGACAGACTAACGCGTTTTGGATTTGAATACATTGAAGAGTTCTTCTCGACCATGGGAGTTAAGATTTAAGTAGTTTTCGGAATATTTAATTGAGGGTAAAAGATGGATGTAAAAGCCAAAAATTATATTGCAATATCTACGTTACTTTATTTCATTACTCAGTATTTAGGTCCTTACTATCCGATTTATTTAATAGATCAAGGTATTTCTTTGTATACACTTTCAATTTTCAGATCAATACAATTGATTAGTAATACTTTTTCAAGATTGCTTATAGGATTTATATCATATAAACATAATAAACTTTTATTAATTAGTTTGGGTATTTTATTTAATGCATTAGGTTTTTCGCTATTACTCATTTATCCTTCTCTATTTTCATTCATTCTAATCGGAACCGATGACGCATTGATTTCCATATACCTAATTTGTATATATAAGTGAAGCTGAAATAAAAGAAAGAGACAAAGCATTCCACCTAAGTAGAGTTTTCAGTTCTATTGCTGGAGTTCTGGCAGGAATTGTTGGATCATTTGTTTCATCGCCATTAACAATAATACTGTCAGCTTCTATTGTGCTGTATTTAACTTCACTAATTCTAACTTTATATTCTAGAAATAAAGAAAAAATAATTAATACTTATAATACCATTAATATATTAAATATTGAAAAATTAAAAAAGTATTTTCAATTTTTTCTCGAAATGTTATCTTATATATTTTTATAAATATATCAATTTATTTTTCTTTTAATTATTTTATATATACTTGGCCGATATTTATGAAGAATTTGGGATTTCATGAGAAGGATTTAGGTTTATTTCTCTCTATTATGATTATAATATTAAATTTGGGTACTTTATTCTCTTATAAAATTAATCTAGATACTAAAAATAAATTATATATAGCTTTTTCCATACTTGCAATATCCTTTATCCTTATTGTTAATGGTATTTTCATAGGAGTCTTATTTTTTGAATTTGCATGGGGAATTATATCGCCAAATTTGAACTTACTAGCATCAATTATAATTCGAAGTGATTATAGGCTACCCATATTTTCTATCTCATCATTCATATATAATTCAGCTATTTCACTACTACTTTTATTATTGGGCTCCTCCAATAGCCTTATCTTACCTTATTTCATATCCTTTATTTTTTCTTTAGTTTCAATAGTTTGTCTTATTTTTATAAAATAAAAGCTAATATTAATTAGTGCTCACTATAGTATTGTCTTCATTACTGTAATTATACTTTAACTATTTACAGCAGTTATTAGATATTGCCTTGACTTCAAGGCTACACCTAACGAGAAATCCCATAACTGCTATATTTAGATTTCATAAGTATTTGATATCAATACTCAGATCTTAAGCTTCATGGAGTCACAGAGTATTGTCGTGTTGATACCTCTTTTTAATTTATTATTGTCTGGAATAATAACATTCATACGTTAGCGTTAAGTAAGGTTCTAGCTTGATTAATTTTATATGTAATAAGCGTTTTAAAGAAAGGGTTAAATATTACTGTATAAGTGTAAAATCAAATGGCAAAAAATATATATAGAATTAATGTCCTTGGAGTTAAAGGAGGAGTGGGAAAGTCCACTATTGCGTTGAGTTTAAGTTTACTCCTAGCTAAAAGTTCTAAGAACGTTCTCTTAATCGACAGAGATATTTTGGGTTACGCTTCTTCAGTTTCGGGAATAAGGGGAAAAGGTTTACTTTCTAAAGTCATTGATGGAGAAACTGATTATTGGAACTCCGTTTCAAAGCTCAACTTAGGAGAGGGAAGTTTGACTGTTCTTAAGCTTTACGGAGATGGTGAGAGATTTTATAACGATATCAAACTTCTTCACTCTAATCACGAAAAGAGGACGTTACTTTCTCAAGTTTACAAGAATTTCTTAACTTCTCAACACTATGATTATTTCGTTGTCGACAATTATCAAGGAGTCACAGCTAATAGTCCTTTGATAATAGATGAATTAGAGGACTTTTACTCTGTTTTAAGTGATGTGATCAACCTCAGAGTTTATGTGACAAACTACTCTTTGAACTCTATATACTCTACTATAGATTATGCAGTAAAATTGGAGAAGAGTATTACATATAAGGGTTTCCCTTTAGCGTTCATCGTAAATATGGTTCCTAGCACCTTTGACGACATGGAACAAGCTAAAAAGTATGCTTCTGTAGCTAAGGAAAAAATAGGCACTAAGTTTTCCTTAATAATACCGATATATCAGGAGTTGATTAAATTCTCCCTTACTCTGAGCGAATTCCCAGAATCAATAACTGAGGAAGTTAAGCCTTTAGTCAACGCTCTAATTACAGAGGACTTTGAGAGTAAGGAAGTAACCTTACTACCAAGCAGTATCGAGAAGGTGGTTGAGGATAGTAACGTGATTTTAGTGATAGGCGAGCCTAGCGCCGGTAAAATCGACTTAGTATCAAGAGTATTGGTTAGGAAGGAAAAGAACATAATCTTAGTTTCCACAAACCCAAAGATGAGTGAAAAACTTAAGAAATTAGGGATAAAATTCACTAACCTTACCGTTATGCATAAGTTCAAAGAAGACCGCTTCAATTTGAAAAACATAAGTGAAATCATAAGAGTCAGCAAGAAGCTCTCGACAGAAATTGTGAAAGCTTTAACAGATAATTCCTGTCTCGTGATCTACAGAGCTAACGATATAACTCCAGCATCGAATTGTTGCGACGTTATTGCGGAAAAACAAGAGTTCTGGTCTTCGTTCATCTCAAATTTGAAGTTCAAAGGTAATGTACCAGTGATAATTATATGTGAGAAAATAGGTAATGAGTGCGAGAATTTAGAACCATTTGTTGACTACGTGGTGGAAGTCAAAGAAAGCAAATACAACATAAAGAGGAGCGAGGGTTGAGACTTCTCAACATAGTATATAGTTTATTACCCTTTCTGATATCTCTCATTTTTACCTATTTCACCTACGTGTCTCTTCCCACTGTATGGTTAGCTTACGGAATTTGGCTTTCAATGGTTGTTGGTTTTTTCATTTTCTTAGACTTTTACAGACTTGCAAGAATTACTAAATATTACGAGGTTAAGTATAGTTCACCCGAAAAAGTGTTTAGAGTTGCCTCATTCGTCACCTCGTTTAATGAGGACCCTGAAATAGTTAAAGGCACTTTGATCTCTGTAAAAGTGGCTAGTAAAAAATGAGGTGACGTGTATTTACTTGACGACTCTACGGACAAGCGAATATCTGAAGAATTAAGAACTTTTTGCGAAAAAAACGGGATAATCTATCTGCATAGAGAGAACAGAAGAGGGTTTAAGGCTGGAGCTATAAATGATGCGTTGAGGGCTGTTGGAGATAAATATGACTTAGTGGCGATATTCGATGCCGATCAAAGGCCCGTAGAAAATTTCTTCGAGCAGGTCCTTCCTTACTTTGAAGACCCTAAAGTGGCATTAGTCCAAGTTCCTCAGAACTACTCTGAGCTATACTCAGGGGTATCTATTGCTTCTAAGTACCAACAAGAACCATTCCTGAGGGTCATAATGAGGGGGAGATCGTACTCCTCAGCATTCTCTCTAGGTTCAGGAAGTGTCTTTAGGATAAATGCACTAAAGGAAGTAGGTTATATGGATGAGTCGAGTATTACTGAAGATGCGGCAACTTCCATTAAGCTACACGAGAAAGGTTACACCTCTGTATATATCGATGCCCCTCTTATATGGTACGGTGAGCCGCCGCAAGATCTGAAGGCTTATCTAGCACAACAGTCAAGATGGTCTTTCGGATACTTTCAACTGACTAAGAAGATACTCACAAGTAATTTATCGTTTTCACAATTTATGGACTACTATTCAGGGTTTTTATATTGGTTGAAAGTAGGTCCACTTGCCACCATTGAGTTCTTAGCCCCTATGGTGTTTCTCCTTTTAGGTGTTTCGTTCTTAATCCTGAACCCGTTGATATATCTCATGACCTACATGCCTTACCTCATAATTTCCATAATAATTTTTGTATACTTTATGAGGGGGAAAGGGGAGTACGGAGTTAAGGGCTTCTTTTATCATCAGTCCCTTCAATTTTTAGAGTATTTCACGATTACTCTTTCTTTCATTTCATGGATTTTACGGAGGAAAAGACCCTTTAAGGTTACTCCAAAGGGTATTGGTAGGTTCGACCTAAAGAGTATTTTTCCATCTTTAGTAGTGTTAGTCCTACTAGTCCTAGCTTTAATCAAGGGTTTTTTGTGGTTGACGAATGTTAAAAACGAGGTCAGCTATTATGCAATTATCGTTAACATGTTTTGGGCTGCTTATCAAATACTCTTCTTAGCCGTAGGTTTGCGGATAAGTAATAAGATTATGAAAAGAGAGGAGTACATTGCTGAAGAGAGAGTGATAAATAATTTATCGTGAAGTTAAACAACTCTCTCTTGAGATAAACGCTTAAGAATGTTGACGCTAGTAGGTTTAAGTCAAAGTAGACACAGTATCGAAGTATCTTTTACGTATAAGTGTCTCTATAAGCCCCTTATAATCTAAGTAGTTTTAACTAGTTCTGTTTAGCGAGTTTCAGACTTTTATCTGTATCATGCTCTCTCTTTAGCTAGAATTCTTAAAGGATGTCAATTAATTCATGACCTTTTATAACTTTTTAAGGGATAGCGGGTTATTAAAAACGGTAAGATTTTTTCACCCTCGGTAAAAATTTTCACGTGATCTCGTTTAATCTAGCTCAGTCATATTTATATTATGCTAAAGAGGTGAGTATCTAGTGAAAGTCACAGTAAGGAGAATAGGAGCTATCCGAGACGTTAGTTTTTCGTTGGACAAGACTACTGTTATAACTGGGAATAACGGCACTGGTAAAACCACTCTTCTCTTAACTCTATACGCATTAATCAACGCCTGGGCAAAGGAAGTTAAGATGAAGTCTTTACAAGTAGATGATAATTTCAAAAATCGTGACTTTTATACAATTAAAAATATATTTAGGAGAATAAAAAGAAATAAAGTATTAGCTTATTATATTTATTTCCTCAGAATACACGTAGTTAACTCCTTCATAGCTGTAATAGAACTTTATAGTGTAAGTCCCTGCAGGTATTGTTCCGTTTATGTAAAAGGAGTAAGTCTCAGTACCTTGATAAACGTATACTCCTATCGCTGAAGTAGAGACTTTAGGCTTATAGTAAACAGTATAATTATGACCGTTAACGCAAATCTCATAAACATTGATATGACCTCCTAGAGGAGTAGTAGCAGTTATCGTGAAGTTAAGTTGCGTTAGTCCATTTACTACACCTTCTTTTGCAGTATTTTCTACAGAGAATTGAGGAGTAGGAGTTGTTGTTACAGTTTCTGCAGTTATCGTATAATTGCCTATGCTAGTTACAAACGTCACTTCATAAATTCCAGGCTTTATTTCAAAACTATTGGGAGTTACGTTGGTTGGTGCAGTGAAGTTCTTTGGATAAATGTATAAAGAAACGTTGTAAACTCCAGACTTATCGATATAGTAAACTGGATATAATGTATAGCCCTTAGGATGGTAAAATATGTAGTAGGTAGTACCGTTTAATATTGCTTCATAAAAGTAGATATATCCAACCGGTATACTCGCGTTAACTTCGGTCTCTAAAACGTAAAGTCCACTGACATTAAGTATTTCAGCTTGAACAATTTTCAACTGCGGCTTTGGAGCAACTCCAAAGCTTATGGTAATAGTATAGTTACCTTGTTGAGAAACAAAAGTAGCCTCGTAGGTGCCATTTGGCAAGTTTGTTGGCGGAGAATATGTAGTATTAGAAGTTGATAAATATATTTCGTAAGTACTAGTTCCGTTATAGTACCAAACTACTTGTCCATCGTTACTTTCTTCATAAAAGGCATAATATGTTGTACCATTAAGTATGACCTCATATAAGTTATCGTGGCTATTTCCAGGAATTCCAGAAGCTTCTATCGTAGCATTAATAATATAATTATTGCCTACGCGAAATAGCTCTGCACTTATTACTTTGAACTTACTTGGCCCAGTTTGTATGGTTGAAGAAAAATGAGGACCCACAGCGACTATTGCCAGTAGTATTCCTATTACTATGATTAGTCCTATAATTCCTTCGAGTCTTATGTACTCCATATGCTCAATTTTTTAATAGAATATTTAAACTTTAACTATATATTTTAAAAAGGTTTTTATAATCTAAATATACCACTATAAAATATAGAGACAATAACGTTCAATTAATTACAAAGTGAAATTAGCACTGTTAAACTTCACTTGTAGTTGAATTAGTTATTATTATAATAATTTTGATGCTTCTTTATATACTGGATCTAGGAACTCGTAATCTTTTATTATGCTCATTTTTTCCAAGTTTTGTATTATATTATCTAATACGCTTGTGGAGATTGTTGAACCTTCTTCTTTTTCCAAGCAAGAGAGCAGTTTAGACCAAGAGTTTTCTCCTTTTGCAATACATTTTAATGCATTCCTATATCTTTTCCCCGTTATGTAAGATACCTTTTTTGTTTTTTCTTCGATTAGGTTTTCTAGTTCTCCTTTTGCAACTTTTACTGCGGTTTTCTTTACTTCTTCAATTTTTCCCTTTGTTGCGTATTCGTTACCTGCAAATGTTAGCCAGCCTGGTATACCGTCGAAATAATTTACTATTTCTTCGATAATTTTATCCTCAACCTTTACTGAAATCTCTTGGAATCCTCTCTGTAGGAACTCTTTGCTCCTTTCCTTGTTAAATCTGTCCAGAGTTATTTCTAGGTAATATCTTCCGTAAACCGGGGAGTTTTCGTTTTCCACATCTATTAATTCGTGCAATAAACCTACTTCTGAACCGGTAAGAATGAAAGTTAAGTTTCTATCGTAGTCGTAAGCGTGAGCTATGGCATCTTTTATTTCTTTACTTAATGGCCCTCTTAGTCTCTGTGCTTCGTCTATTGCTATGATTAATCTTTTTTTATTTAGCTCGTCGAAGAGGCTTGATAATGATATATAGTTCTTTCCACCCCATTTTATTTCAACGTAATTTCCTGCTATACTTATCCCTTTGACTTTCTCTAGGACGTCTTTCAAATAGGAAATTTTTGAGGATAATGCTTCAGAGAATAGTGAGTATAGTTCTTTTCTACCGTAGTTTTCTTTTAGTTTCCTGCAGTCGATGAGTATGTAATTTTCTTTAGCTTCGTTCAGTGAAACTAGAAGTACTGAGGTTTTGCCTATCCTTCTAACCCCTGAGATGAGTAGTAGGGGTCTTTTTATATTGTTTATTATTTCCTCAACTTCTCTTTCTCTGTCAAATAGGTCTTCTTTCCTGTCTTTTGGTCTTTCGTCAAATAACAACTTCTGCCCCAGAATTTAACTTCTGCCCCAGAAGTAATAAATTTAAGAGAATTTGCACTTCGTTATGCTCTCCAGTGTTTTTAAATTCTGGGATAATATATTATTAATGTGAGTTTAACAAAGCAAATGCTAGAAGAGTTTGATAGGACGAGAATGCATATAAGGAATCTGTTAAAAGGATAGCTGTTGGTATTGCTCAAGGCGACGAGATTAAAATTCTAGTTCTAAATAGCGTAATTAAGGATGTAGCTACGAAGAATGATATAGATAATGTAAGGAAAGAAGTGGATAACCTAAGGAAAGAGTTGAAGGCTGATATTAACTCACTAGAAAATGAGCTAAAGGGTTATGTGGATGCTAAGATTGATGCCTTGAACAAACGTATTGTTGATTTAAGGAATGATATGAGGATGTACTTCTTTGTATTCATGGGCGGAATAATTGCTACTTTAATTACAATTATATTAACAAAAATAATATAATGAATAGTAGTTAAGCCGGGGAAGATGGACATAATTTTACGCTTAAAGGTTTTAATATTCTATTGTAATAATTCTGTGTATGAGCGAACTTTCCGAAGTTCTAGAGCTCGTTGAGTGGGAAGAGGATATTAATAAATCGAAGAATAGATATGACAGGGCATTAAAGGAGTTTAGTGGACTGTCAATAGAGGTAAGTAAGAGTAGTTTGACGATATTAGAGGTGGCTGGAGGTACCGGAATTGGTGGGATAGCCCTTTCTAAGAATCTTTTGTCTAAAGGTTTTAAAGTTAGGCTTATAATTACTGATTTAAGGCCTAAGGCTTTAGAGAAAGCTAAGGAGTTTTCCAGAGACGAATTAGGTTTTGAGGCAGAAACTTACGTCATTGATGCAAGGGAAATACATAAGCTTGGTATAAAGGCTGATATAATTTTAATGTATGGTAATTCTCATGCGACCTTCTCAACTTTTGATATGGCTAAGTTTATATTATCTTCTAAGCTTTCCCTAAATTCTGGAGGAAGTCTAATAATTCAAGGGCATAACATGTTTTATGATTATATCATTACCTCAGGGTATAAGGAAATTCTTCCTGAAAGAGTTAGGAAGGATAAGATTTTGTTATCTATTCATGAGGGTTACGACGAATATCGTGGTATGTTTAAGAGGCTTTATATAGATTTGATTTCTGGAAGGAAGGCAGAAATCGAGTTGAAGTATTGGGATTTCGGCGAGCTTATTGGTTTGTGTAAGATCTTCTTTAGTAACGTAGATTTAAAGAGGGTTGAAGGACATAGGGGTTTCGTTATTTGTTCTAATCTCATTGAGGATGTAACTTCTATTCTAACGTGAGCAAGGTCTCTTTAGTTAGATTTAATAATTTCTTTACCTTTTGTTGAATGATATGAACAGGGAATAATTAACTTAGACGTTATAGGTATCGCGATTTATTCCGCAATAGAAGACTTAAATAATTATAACGATATTAGTAGGAGTTTAGCAGTATTAACATATCATTTAATAACTTCTCACCCTTTCGTTGACGGCAATAAGAGAACTGCTTTCGTATTGTTATTAAATATCTTATACGAATTGTTTAACAAGGAAATCCCATAAGATTTAGAAGAAGAATTAATTAAGACCTTAGTCGAAGTTACTGATAACCCACCAGAAGAAGATGAGTATGCGATAAATAAAATAAGGAAAATTATACGGAAAATTATTGAAGATTAAACCGTTTATCCTCATTTTCTTGATTATTATATTTTCTTACATAAAGGACTTTTCCATGAATTTTCAATACTCCAGTTCTATCAAATTCTGCTAATGCATCTAAATATTCCTTGTGAGCTTTGATGATATAGTCTATTCTACTTTGCATTCTCTCTAGGATCTTTTTCTGCTCATCGGTTAATTTATGCGTTATCACCATTTTGAAGAGTGTGGAGATAGTGTCGTCATTAGGGTATAAATTTATTAAACGTTGATTCTATATATAAAGAATTAACAATAAATTCGAATACTATATATAGTCTAAAAATTATAGAAATATAAATAAGCAAGTGACGACACTATCACCACACTCATTTTGAATTCCCTATTAAATATTACACCTAATATTATTTATAATATCTATCTTTACCTCATGGCCTTGTCAACAGTTTCCGATAAGCCGTGAAGTTTATGTCATTTGATATCATTTAACATTACTAATTATCCCTTAACGAAAATTTATAAGCTTTTTCCGTTAATGTTGACATGTAGAAGAGAGCCCTACAGTGAACTCGATGAGCAATGTGAGGGGGAGGATGGGTTCGATGAGGCTCCCCATGTCGTGGCTGGGAGTCCATACTCCCTAACCTAGGTGTGGCACAGCCCATTTTAAATAACGATTTTACTAATACTAGTTTGAGACTGGGACATACTTTAGATGCGTCAAATGAGTCTCATACAAATAATCTGTGGCACAGAGAGAGAATTTTGGAATTACTAAAGCGAAATAGAAAATTAAGAGAACAAGTGGAAATTCTGGGCTTGTTAGAAAGAATAATCAGAGAAGAGGGCTTAGTAGGGACTGAAGAAATCAAATTCAGGGTTTCAGCATCATTTAAAGAGCTTTGCAACAAATATTGTGCCCCTAGAAAGCCTACATTTAGTCCCAAAACCCAAGTAATTAGAGAAGCCATATTGAGAATCATCTTAGATGACCTGATACTTAGCGGGAAAATAGATGCTGAGACTCTAAGACAATTTGGCTTTGAAATCCCAAATTTGGAAGAGGTTAGGAAAGCTGAGAGAGTAGTCTACATGCCAATAATTTAAAAGGAAGAGGCTAAAGAGGAAAAGCGTAAAGATGAATTTAAGCAGAAGTTTAAGGAGTTTGAGAAATTCCTTAATGAGCTAATATTCACTCAAGATAATTTTGTAAATCACGGGTATGTTGTTACTAAGCCTTTATCAAAGAAGTTATTCCAATATATTGATGAGTTAGTAAACATGGAGGGTACTCCACCAGAGGCTAAGCAATTGCTATTAGAAATGAAAGACCACTTAACAAAGTTCTCATTAGATGAGAAACGCTTTATTAACGGTATAGCCTCTATCCCTACTGGAGTACATAAAGACGAAATCGTGCCTAGGCTGACTAAAATAGAGAAACTCCTAAGCTAATCGTTTTTACTGCAGACTAAATCAGTTTTTTGCAAAAGTGTGGAATTTTTATCATCTTCTTTCAACTCCACGCGTAATATGATAGTTAACAGTCCTTAAATAACCTCACGTGATAAATATAAATGGGCTGAAGGTATGGGTAATAAGGTTTTCACATTTGGTGATATAAGGATTCGTGAGGTTAAGGGAAGTATTATGTTTACTTAATAGAGAAGGATAATGAAGGTAACAGAAGAGACCATTACATAGGTTCTTTAGAACAAATCGTAAAGGAATATTACGATATGAAGTGCCGCGGCCGGGATTTGAACCCGGGCCACGGGCTTGAGAGGCCTGCCCGGGCACTGTGGGGGTACCCCCCACACCCCCGATGTTAACGTATGTCTCAATTATCTTATCTAAAGGTGCAATGTAATAATGCCTTTGTTTACCGCCATCATCCTTCTCTATTAAGTAAACATAATACTTTCCTTTGATCTCTTTTACATAGAATTTAGAATTGACGTAAAAGGAAGGCATTCTAAGAATGTTAAGTAACGCGGGTTTAAATACTCATTCTAATAGAACGGCAAAAATGGAGTTGAAAGAAGGTGATAAAAAGTCCACACTTTTGCAAAAAACTGAATAGCAGCTCTGTCTAAATTCAAGTGCTGCTGCATGCAGCTGCAGCTGCCAAAAATTAGTCTGAAGTGCTGCATGCAGCTGCATTTTAGGTTTGTATACTTCCGTATACACGTGCTTTTTACGTCTGTATACAGCCGTATACGCCCTCATTTTACTTCCACAATTTCGCAAAGCCATCCGTATCAAAATTGAAGGCGTAAATGTAGGAAGGGCAATTTATCTTACGTTCCTACGCCCTACCAATATAATAAATCATATAATAAATTAAAAGTAAAAAGAATGTATGTAAGAATGTAAGAAGGTATAAGAAGTATATTTTTTGATAGTGTATAGGGGTTTTTACTTTTTATACCACTCTATTATTCCCCCCGGCTTTTTTGTCTTATTCTCCTACGCCGTTACTAAGGGGGGCTTAGGGGGGCAATCTCACGTTAAATTGAAAGAAAAGTAAGGCATAGGATAACTCCAAAAAATCTCTTATCTTATGAGATTTATTCAAAAACAGAACTCAGTTTGAAGACTGTTATTAGTTGCCCGTTTATCCTTACACTTGACTTCTTAAAGCCCAGGTCTGAAATAAGCCTACTTACGGGTCTTTGCTTTAGCCCTTTCACAGTTGTAAGCCATTTATTAAATTCGCTTATCAGCCCGTAGTCACACACAACCTCCTGGTCTTTAAAGTAAAAACCGTAATGTAAGAGACCAGAGGCATCATTAGGGATTTCACCACCTTCCTTTACTATCTGTTTGATTTTCGCGTTTATGAACTCCTCAAACAACACGTTTAAGTCCTCCTCTGAGACTGTTTCGATTGTTTTTAACACCGGCAAAGGGAATTCCGCATACGCGTTTTCAGCACTACTTGTTAGTTTTATCCCATATCTTTTGAAAATGTCAACCCATGAGGTATATCCTACAAAAATTAAGTCATCAAGTAATTCCGCCCTTTCTTTGTTAAAGTCAAAACGCTTTAGCTTTTCCGCCGTTATTTGGATTAGTTCTATGCCTATTGAATGTAGGACACTGTGAAGGTGGTAGTTTCCCTTTAGTTCATTTTTCAGAAGGGCGTTATTCGCCTGGGCTTTGCTGATGTCTATCCCTTCCTCTTTATCTAACTTTATGAAGATTATCTTATCCAGACTCGCGGGGTCTACTTCTTGCGTAAAGTTAGTATCCGCTAATATGGCTGACAAACTCAAAAATATCCCGTTTACATCCGGGTTTGAGGTTGTTATTCTTTTCAGCACAAAACGCTGAGCTGAGCTGTGTAAAGCATTAAGCATTTCGTTAACTTGTTCACTACTACCGGCTAATTCACCCCATTCCTCAACTGGTGTAAGTAGAGTAGACTGACTAAGGAGTTGTCTTAACTGAGGCTCAGTTTTGGGTTTGATAGGTGGTAAGGGGTTAGAACCCCAATACAGATACTGGTTTAGGACTGTCAAAGTAGTTTTCCCGGTCTTTTGCTTACCCAAAATAATTACGTGAGGAAAATAGCCCACTTTCTGTCTGAGGAAGTGGGCAAAGTTTGCGATAACGCCGTAACTTAATATCCAGGTGACTACATTTTTATTCCTAAATGAGTTGACTGTACTTAATATCCTCTGAAGGACTTCTTTCTTCTTTTCGGTGGGGATATCCGGTGGTAGTCTGTATTTGTCTACCCTCTTCCACACCGGATTGTATAAGGACTCTGTGGCAAAACTGAGAGTTTCCCCATCAAACCATACACCCACAGCGTAATAACCGTTTGTAACTTCATAACTCTGGTTAAGCAATAACTTGAACTTTTCCGGCTGTTCTAAGCCATATTTAGCTTTAATTAAGGAGGTAAGCTCATCAACTTCCCCCGTTAATATTTCGCCATCATAAGTTTCTATTTTGACAAATTTCGCCCCAAAATCTACATCAAAGATGCCGTTAAACCTCACATTTTGTATCTTCTTTATCCTTATTGCCGAAATTAGCCTACTTACGGTGTCAAAGCTGTTAATCGCCTTATTATACACCTTTTTCGTAAGAAACACGCCGTTTTCATTTGCCGTTATGAAAACGCCGTTACACGTGTTATTCACAAACTCCAGGCAAACATCGTATGTTTCGCCGTGTTTTACCGCATCTATTAACTGATTTACGTTAGCATTATTATGGAGGAAAAATGTTATTCTACCGTTTAGTGGGTCTCTTATATCATAGCCGAATTCCTCATAAAGGACTTCCCTTAAGGCTCTCGGGTTTTCGAAATCGGCGAAATCGATTAAGACCTCCTTCTCTTTGTGTCTTATTCGTATTCCGGTGACTTCAACACACACAGTAAAGGATAGGTCTGTATCACTAATCCTAACTTCTGAACAATTAGGAAGAAAGCTTTTATTTACAGATTGATTTATAGATATATAGAGTCACCCCCTCCTGATTTTTTATGAAGAGAAGGGAAAAAACGGATTAACTTATGAAGACGCCCCTAAGCCGTGGTTCTTTACGAATTCTTTTAACGCTATCCTGATGACGTCAGCTTCAGCCACCCCATAATACTTTGCCATACTTCTCAATAACTCTTTATCCTGGTCGTTCAACCTTAAGAATATACCTTTGTTATTTATTCGGTTTTTATTCACTCGTTATCCCCACATAAGCTGTATGATTTTGACTAATATAAACACTGAATATCAGTAAAACATAATACCTATGTTTGTATAAGCCTGGGTCTTACCGCAATCTTAAAAAGCGTATTACTCACAAATTATCCTCTTCCCCCCAACTCGAAAGCCCTTCTTTACCACGCCTTATTAACTTCCAGTCTTCCACTCGTATACCAGAACTCAACCGTGAACACCACCTCATTGTCTTCATAAATCTTCACCAGCACGTGGTTGCTGTCAACTATTAGGTATTTGAAGTCATCATATGCCCTTATCATTCTATCCAGGGTTTTCTCAATCAAGTGTTCCAGGCTATCCCAATCCAATTCGAATAGATTAGTCATAGCTCTCTCACCAATCCGCTCTTGTTTGCGTGGATTCTGTCTATTATTTCCTTAATCTTATAGTCAGTCTGCACGAATGCGTTTTCCAATATCGTTAAGTAGTGAAACGCCTCATCATGGCTTTGTGGCTTTAGCATTTCGAAAGCCTTAGCGAAATACTCAACTTCCTCAGCCCTGAACTCCTCAGACGCCTCAGTGTCGTAGTTCACAGACCAGTTATACCACGCCCTTAGGATTTCTAGGGCGTGAGGAGTTAGATAAAAAATACTGCCTTTGACTTGAACCCATTTATCCCCGAATTGGATTTTGGCGTTCATTTTGCATACGCCAATTTTCTATTTGGCGTATGAATTTATAAGCTTTTCGCACGATAAGTTTATAAAATGCATACACCCATTATACATTATGAAACCAAGAGTCTATAAAGGCGGTAGACCCGGACATAACACATTTTATTTGTTAATTCCTAAAGACGTGGTGGACTCGTTAGGCATAAAACCAGATGATGACTTTATTCTTAATGTAGAGCAAAAAGACGGCGAAATAACGCTATGTTATAAGAGAGTAAAGAGACAGTGACCCAAACCCCGAAAGCCATTATTTTTTTAGGTAATTCGGGCTATTCTTCCTCTTCTTCCTCTTCATCTTCTTCCTCTTCTATCTTCTCTTCCCTTTCCTCACTTAGATCCTCATCAATAACCATGTCACTGTCATACCCGCGATACACGCGGATTAATTCAACATAGCCGAAATAAGTCCTGCAAATATATTCACGGTCTTCATCATCTTTAAACGCCAAACCTTTATAGCAGATATAGCGTAACGCCTCATAGACTTTGCGTGCTTTCCACTCACTCCAATGAAACTCGAATTGCAGAGCAGTCCTACTTACTTTCCCCTCACGCCTGAGTAGTTCTATTGCCTTTTGCAAATCGGGGTTCTTCTTAATATATTCCATTATTTGAGAGTGTGTGTTTTCGTGAGACTCCATAAGTTATATAATCATTTGGCAAAATATATAGCTTTTGATGAAAGCTAAAGAGGTTACGAAATTAGCTCTAAAAACTAAAGAGGCTCAAGTGAACGCTCTGGAGTTCCTAAAGCGGGCTATAGAGAACCAGTTCACGCCCGAGAGTAACGATTTACTGCTTTACTTTTCGCTCAGGGCGGTGTATAGGTGGGTCTGTCCTATTTGCCTTACGCCTTTCGAAAGATACTACTCTTTCATCACGCATTTAAGGTATGAGGAAAAAGAGACCACGTGTAGGTATTGCGGGAAAACGTTTGCAAAAGCTGATGCCCTATTAGACCATATAGGCAAAAAGCACGTGTGGTTTCAATACGGTAGGCATAAAGACGGGAATCCTACTCAGACCGTGAACTCCAGAGCTTAACTACAGTGTAGATTATCAAAGCGATAAATAAGAGCATGAAGTCACGGCTGAGTAAGGAAATTAGGGATATTAGCAGTAGTAGGAGTAAGCCCCACCTCATTCTTTCACCATTGTATTCAACCATTCCGCGTACTTCTTATACTCTTTTTTCGCTAAAGTAAGTAAGTCAAGATAATGCTTTGTTAGGATATTCCCGGGTGTCCTACCTTCTAAGAAGTCTACAATCTCTGAGGGAATTCCGAGACTGAGCATTTGGGTGGCCACAAATTTTCTGATGTACTTAGGTGGGACTAAATTAAGCCTCTTAACATATTTGTCCACATAAGCTTTTGAAATCTTAATTTGTTTTAGCTCTGTAACGTGGAATATGTAGAAACTCTTCTTTTGCCCCCTAACCCAATTGAGGACGTAAATACTAAAGCCGTCCTCATTAATTTCGTTTTCCGGGCTATAATCGTTTAATACTTTAAGTGCTTCAGTCTCTCTTGAACCGCTTTCCAGTAATAACCTATAAAATGTATGAAGAGTAGGATATTGTTTAACGGCGTTTAAAGTTTGGCGTACTTCTTCTAGTGTTGGCACACGTAAGTCCGGTTTCGTCTTTTTCGGTTTCAGGTCTTTAGGCGGGTCTTTGTTCAGCACGAGTTTGTAGAAATTCCTCCACGCTTTGATGCAATTATTTGAATCTTTCTTATTTTGTTTAATGCATGAGATATAACGTTTTATTGTCTCTTCACTGATATTCTTACTACGTAAAGCAATTTCGAATTTGAGTAAATCACTTGCGGAAATTTCAAGGTTGTTAGAAGACGTTGTATCAAAGTCAATTATTCTAACTCCTTTCAATTCATTATCAGAATCACCGTAAAGAACAGTGCCGCGGCCGGGATTTGAACCCGGGCCACGGGCTTGAGAGGCCCGCATACTCTCGGTGCACGAGGCTTGACCGGGCTATACTACCGCGGCATTAATAAATCTTTCCCTTAACTTAAAAAGTTAGCGAGTAGAGAGTAGGATCCCACTAGTCTGGATAAGGTAAGTATCCCTCGTTAATAAGAATTTCAGTTCAACCTTTAGTGATTTTTACTGAATAAAGGGATATTTGAAAGAACGCTACTTCGTTTAAGCGGAACTGTGTAATCCAAACGAATTTCTTGTGTGTAAAAGATACTGAGAGACCACTAATCATTTCAGCAATTCGGAATGGGAAATGAGTTTTACCCTTATTCGGTTAACCTTTTATTTCCCTTAAGGTATCTTATTCTATGGAAATTAGTAAATATGAAATTTTTTTAGATTTTGACTTTAAGAATTTGATATATAAAGGCTCTGAAAAGATATATTGCAAAACTGAAGATGAGTTAAGATTAGACGCTGTAGGTTTAAAGGTTAATAAAGTCTTTGCAGATGGTAAAGAACTCCCCTTCGAGCAAAATGATAGACAAGTTGTTATCAAGACTGGGAGATTTGAAGGTGTTTTACAAGTCGGGTTTGAGGGGAAGGTTAAGGAGAAAGAGTTGGTGGGGATTTACAAAGCTCCTTATAATGGTACTTATGTGATCTCAACTCAATTCGAATCAAGTCATGCAAGGGAATTCATACCTTGTGTTGATCACCCAGCATATAAGGCTGTGTTTAAGATTGTCGTCAGAGTAGATAAAAACCTGGACGTAATCTCTAACATGCCAGTGGAAAAGGTCAGTGAAGAAGGGGATAAAAAGGTTGTTGAGTTTATGGAGACCCCTAGGATGTCCACTTACTTACTTTATTTAGGAATAGGTAAGTTTGAGGAGGTTTCAGATTCCCTTGAAGATATTAGAGTTATTGTCGCGACAGTTCCGGGGAAGGTAAATAGGGGTAAGTTCGCATTAGATGTGGCTAAAAGGGTTATTGACTTTTACAATAACTATTTCGGGATAAAGTATCAGCTTCCTAAAGTCCATTTAATAGCTGTACCGGAATTTGCATTTGGCGCTATGGAGAACTGGGGGGCTATAACTTTTAGGGAAACCGCATTACTTGCTGGGGAGGATTCTTCAGTATCTCAGAGGATGAGGGTAGCGAGCGTTGTTGCTCATGAGTTGGCTCATCAGTGGTTCGGTAACCTTGTCACAATGAAGTGGTGGGATGACTTATGGCTCAATGAGAGTTTTGCCACGTTCATGAGTTATAAGGCTGTTGACTCGCTTTTCCCGCAATGGGACATGTTCGGTTATTTCGTTTCGAGTGAGACCTCCTCGGCAATGTTTAGGGATTCTTTAAGCACTACTCACCCTATTGAAGCCCATGTAAATACCCCAGAAGAGGTTGAGCAAATATTTGATGATATAAGTTACGGGAAGGGCGCAAGTGTGCTTAGGATGATCGAGGCTTATATTGGTAAAGAGGCATTTCAACACGGTATTCAGTACTATTTGCAGAAGTATAAGTTTTCTAATGCCGAGGGTAAGGATTTTTGGGATAGTTTGGAAAAGGGTTCCGGGGTTCCGGTCGGTGAAATCGTTAAGGATTGGATAACTAAGAGCGGTTATCCTATTGTTTACGTTTATGTTAACGGTAGTCAGATAAAGCTCGTTCAAGAGAAGTTTTCGTTAACTCAGAGCGTTAAAACACTTTATACAATTCCTTTAACCTTAGAAGTTAACGGTAAGAGGATTACTCATTTAATGAAGGACGAAAGTACTACTATTGATGTTGGTAGTGATGTGAAGAGCGTTAAAGTAAATTTGGATAGGAGTGGGTTTTATAGGGTTTATTACGACGATTTGGATATGTTCTTAGCCTCAAACCCTAATCACTTAGAGAGATGGGGTATTTTGGATGATTATTATAATTTCTTACTTGCGGGTAAGGTGGATTATAAGGCTTACGAGGAGGTCGTTAAAAGGTTAATGAGAGATGACAATTATCTGGTCGTTGATGAGATTAGGTCTGAGTTGTTCTCTCTATGGTGTGTTAACCCTTCGAAATACGATCTAATATACGATTTCCTTGAGATGCAGATTCCTCATTGGGCTGGGAGAAGTGATGATAACGGCCAAAGAGTTTATGGTAACCTACTGAAGTCTTTTGCCTATGTAGATGAGAGGTTTGCGATGGGGCTTTCTGTAGCTTTTAGCAATTACGATTCTCTTAATCCCAACGTTAAGGAAGCAGTTGCTACTGCCTATGCTGTAACTCATGGAGAGAGAGGTTATGATGATTTGTTGAAGAAATACAGGGAGCAAAGGTTTGATGAAGAGAAAATCAGGTTATTAAATGCCATGCTATCCTTTAGAGAGCCTTACTTGGTCACTAATACTTTAAGTTTGTCTTTAACTGGGGAAATAAAGAGACAAGATACTGCTAGGATTTTGCCTCAGGCTTCTATGAACCCCTACTCCCGCTTTGCTGTGTGGAGATGGATTAAGACCCATTTGGAGTTCCTAAGAGGAATATATAGCGGTACTGGTATACTTGGTAGGTCATTAAGGAGTGCTATAGCTTATTTGGGTATTAACAACACGGATGTGGAGGAATTCTTTACAAAGAATAAGTTCCCAGAGATGGACGTGGAGATAAGAAGTGGTTTAGAGATTTTAAGTGTGATTAGGAGATTGGCATAAAATAGACATTATTTTTTCCACTTCTTCTTTACTCACCTTCTCTACTAATACAATTTTTTCTCTGTTTTCATTCTTTAAAGGTATTGAGAGTATATATCCTTCGTTATCTGCAAAGATTATTGAGAAGGATACTTTTTCATTGACTATTACTCTTAAATTCTTGTTTATCTCTTCTCTAACAATTTCCGTCTCTTGTTTCCTTTCATTAATCATTGTGTCTTGATAGGCTAAAGTTTCGTTTAGGTTTTTTATTTTTTTAGATGCTAGGATTATAGTATAAATCGAGACTATTAGGGCTATTGGTAAGGGTATAAAAGATATATAATTAGGTATGGTTGATAAAAAGTAGTGTGTTACAAATAAAAATGATAGAGCAACTCCGATAAGTAAAGTGGGTATGGAAATTCTTAAATTCTTAAATTTTTGTAGAGTTTTCCTATTGTATTCTTCGTTTTTCATAATCTCTTTTATTTCGTCAAGCCCATATGATTTTTTCTTGTTCTCTAACCAACTTGCCCAGTCTGTATCCCCTGTTATTACTGTAGTTTTTATTCCCCTAGATGCTTTATAGAGTAGTAAGTTTGCGAACTCATCGTCTAAGTCTGGAGTTACAACTATTATCTCATTTGTGCCTTTATTTAACAAGTTTTTTATATCATCTAATACTTTCGTAGACTTTCCATACATGGTAGCACCTCATAATAATGCTATCCCCGGTGATAATGGTAATGAGACTGTTTTCTTACCTTTTATATCTGGTACTGAGGGGTCGTTATAGTCGTAAACGGCTATTTCTGTAACGTTAAGTTTATTCATTAAGAATTGTATGTGGTCAATTATTACATCTTTTTCGTCAAAGTCCGTATTTACGTATAATTCTTTAATTAAATCTGGTAAGCTCATGGCGAGTTCATATAACCTTTTACCTAAGTTCTCATTGCCTATTTTCATAATGAAGTCTCTAAGCGTGACTCTGTTCTTGATCGCATTGATTGCCTCTTTCAACATCTTCTTAATCTCCTCATCTTGATTAACATAGATAATTACCTTTTCGGGTTCTTTTGAAGTTAAATTCGATATGTCATTAATATAACTTACAAGGAGTCTGAGGTATTCTATACTTATTAACGACCTATCGTCACCCTTTAGTTCATCGCTTTTCGGAAATTGCTGTTGGACAACTAGGCTATTGTTTAATTTATGCCATAATTCCTCAGCTAAATGTGGAGTGAAAGGTGCCATAAGCCTTATCCAAACGTTTAGTACTTGTCTTATTATTTCGTTATTCGGCTTACTGTTTGTTAGCTCCATATAGTCCTTTAAGGTTTCATATATTGTGTAATAAGTTGTTATATATGCTGTCCTTAAGTCAAATTTTTCTAAGGCTTCATCCACTATTTTAACATATCTAGCCATTATCGATGATAACCATAAATCCTCTACTCTTACTTCATTTACACCGTTTACTGATAATAAGCCATTAACGTAATCGTGGATGTGTTTAAGTTGTTCTGCAATACTCTTAGCTATTGTAGGATTAAACTCTATGTCGTCTGAGATTGAGGCGGTCGACGTCAAGGCCAACCTTACGGTATCTACGCCATATTCTCTTATAGCCTTGTTCAACGGATAAATGTTACCGAAACTTTTACTCATTTTCTTTCCTCCTACTCTAATAAAACCGTTAACAACTATTTGTTTAGGTATTAATGCTTCGCCAAATATTGCAATGTGGTGATAAACGTAATATGGTAAGTGGTTTTGTATTAAGTCTCTCCCACTGTGCCTCGAATCAACTGGGTACCAATATGTAAACTCCTTCCTTAAGTCCTCTACTTGTTCTCTTGACAACCCTAACTCTTTAGATATCTCTTCTGGGTTTCCTCTACCTAAAAACACGTAATCAAGTAGTTTGTCGCTAATTATTGGGAACTTGATTTTGTGTGAGATTGTATAAAAGGCCGTATAGATTGTTGAGTCGCTTAAACTGTCTATTATCTCTTTATCGTCCCAAGGTAGTCTAACTCCTAAACCTCTTGATCTAGTAAACGCTCTTGGTTGCAAGTTAAAGACTATTTTCTCCATTTCTTTCTTAGCATCGGGGGGTATGAAATTGATTTTCTCTAACGCTTTCAGTGTAGAGGATTTCCAAATAGGGTTTGAATAGTTAATGAACCACTGTGAGTCTATTACTTTGACCACTACTTCAGCACCGCACCTACAATATACTGGGCTGTTTGATATTTCGTAGATTGTGGAATGTGAGCCTAAGTTTTCTAATAATTCTATCACACCCTTCCTAGCTTCCATTACACTTTTTCCCGCTATTTTCTCCTTAACGAACTGTTTTATGAAATCTGGTACTAGGTCGACCACGTCTTCCCTTATCACTCCTTTATGGTATTCAATTCTGTAAAGTGTGTCAATATAATCTTTTAACTCTTGAGGGTTCTTCGTCTGTGCTAAGCTTACTATTTCTGGCCCTGGTAGTTCCCCGTACTCATCAGTCCTTATAACTGGAATTAATTCAAAGCTTTCCTTTAGCTCAGTTAGTGAGAGGTAATGTAATGGTTCATGGGATGGAACCGCCATTACTATACCAGTACCCTGTTTTGGTTCTACGTATTTACTGGGTAAAACCCTCATTTCTTTTCCGGTAACCGGGTTCCTCACTTTGTATTTTAGCAGTTCGTCAACGTTAATCTTTGTTTCCTCTGTGAGTTTTAGTTGATATTTAAGTTTGTTATATGCAGGTAGGGAGAGAACTAATCTCTTTCCTCTCTCGTCTTTTACTACGATGTATTCCGATGAGGGGTTAACAAGTAGTGCTATTGCTCCAAATACTGTTTCTGGCCTTGGTGTTGCGGCGGGAAATATTAGGTCGCCTGAATCAAAATATATTACGTCTATGTCTTCAATCTCAGGCTCTATGTCACCTTTTGTATCGTGCATTCCTACCGGGAACTGGTCTACTGGGCAATAGGCTACTGGTGCTCTTTCCACTTTTAAGTATCCTAATTCGTATAATCTTTTATACTGCCATTGGATAAATTTCTCGAAAGCAGGATCTATTGTTGTAAACTCCCTCCTCCAGTCAACGCTTAAGCCCAATGTTTTTGCTGTGTTCTTCATGTCGTTTTTGAAGTATTCTGCAAGGTATGAGGGGTCTGTGAATTTCTCGACTTCCTCTTTACTTATCCCGTAAATGTTTATGAATGTTGAAATTATGTCCTCATCTCCCCTTTTTATTGCATCAGCTATTGACAATATTGGGGTTCCAGTAAATTGGAAGGCGAACGGTAAGAGTACGTTATAGCCTTTCATTTTTAAATATCTAGCGTAAATATCTGCAGTTATGTAAGTCCTCCCGTGGCCTATATGTAGTGGGCTATTTGTATAGGGGAACGCTACGGTTATAAATTTTTTAGGTTTTTCACTAGGGTTTGCCTCATATACTTTATTTTCTTCCCAAACTGTTTGCCACTTTGTAGCTATGTCGTTAAGGAATGATGCAATGCTCACAATTTCTAAATAGTTAAAAGGGATATTTTAAGGTATTACTTCAGTTGAGTCTTCGGTGGGATCGTAGTATAAGTCTGAAAGTCTGATAACACCCTCTTTTATCAGTTCTATAATTTCACCGACATGAGACAAGACTATGCTCAAGTATTCTTTAGTAACTTCATCAACAGCTTTAAACCCCTCTTCACCCCAGTATTTCTCTTTAATTGCGTACAAGCATCTTCCTCCACAATAGTTCTTGTATTCACAATTTCTGCACTCTTCTGGCAAAGGTTCATCTAAAAGTCTGAAACTCTTTAGGTTTCCTAGCTCTGCCCATTTCTCCCTAACAGCTATAGGACAAGATAAGACCCTACCGTCTGTCGAGACTGTAACACTATCATACCCTGCACCGCACGCAACCCCTCTGTATTTTTTAAAGAAATGTGCACTTAAAACTCCTAGAAATGGAACTATTTTAACTACTCTCCCCTTTCTTAATTCACTCATAAAATATTCCATTAGCCTCCTTATTCCGGGTAAGTAAGAGGTATAAGCCCATTTCTCAAAGTCCCACCTCTCGCTCCATATTACGTTCAACTGCCAATGGATC
Organism: Sulfolobaceae archaeon RB850M; assembly: GCA_037389275.1. GTDB lineage: Archaea > Thermoproteota > Thermoprotei_A > Sulfolobales > Sulfolobaceae > JAPYVG01. Next base: position 99,417 of record JBBHKV010000071.1, on the reverse strand, counting down.
TTATCAAATACTCCTAATGATAATAGGTGCATGACTTCTTCATATATATCGCTGTCTTGTGTAACTGCCATTCTCGCTATAGTTTCAACTCCCAACTCCTTCAAGTATTTAGCGTGTTTTACTACTACTTTATATATTCCTTTACCCCTATGCTTATCGGTTATCTCCTCTCTGCCGTCTATGGACAGTAAAGCTACGTTCATCCTTTTCCAATACTTCTCTGGTAAAAGTCTTATACCTATTCCGTTGGTCTGTATTCCCCACCTTTTAGCCCTTACGTTATCCATTACTTTCATAATGAATTTATAGTTCATTAATGGTTCTCCGCCATAAAATATAACTGTAGCTTTCGGATCTTTTTCTATTGCAGTCTTTAACTCGCTAATATTATATTTTACATTCCAGGGTACAATTTCATTAGGGAACGAGCCACCACAATAGTCACAGCTCAAATTACATTTTCCAGTAGTCAGTATTAACCAAAGCATTTCTCAGTTCCCGCTGATAATTCTCACGAACTCTTTCATCCATTTTATTGCTAGATAATAGTCTTCAACGTTTATGTTTTCGTTAAATGAATGTATATTAGACCCGTAGTTATCAACGCCTATACCATCAGCTATTTGGTTAGCTTTTAAGTATCTAGCCACCATCTCCATAGGGCCAGTACCGGGGGAATTAGGTAAGACAACGGGGTCACTTCCGTAAACATTCTTAGCTGATTCTATTAATGCTTTGGCTATATCACTGTTTATAGAAGTCCTATACGGTTTTACCATTCCGTGAACAATTATGTCCAAACCATAGGGTGATAAATATTCTCTTAAATTTCTCAAAATCTCTTCTGGGTCTTGGTCTGGAACTAGCCTGAAATCTATTTTCGCAAATGCGTAAGAGGGTATTACTGTCTTAGACCCTTCACCGGTATAACCACCGTATATTCCATCTATGTTACAAATCGGTTGTTCTATTAGCCTTACGAATGCCTCCTCATCTTGAATTTCTTGTTCTATTGCGTTTTCCAAATAAGTTTTTGGTAATTTTAGATATTTTTTCTCTTCATCGCTCAACCACCTTACTTTGTCATAGAAGTGGGGGATTAGGACTTTACCGCTTTCATCCCTTAAAGACCTTAATGCGTAAACGATGTACCAAACCGGGTTTTTAGCTATAGGCCCATACATTGAGTGTAAGTCCTTTTTAGTGCTTTTCCTAATTTCAACGTAAAGTAGTCCTTTAACCCCTAAAACTATTTGGGGTGAACCGTTCGGGGCTCTTCCAGACCCTTCCCAAAGGATGTAATCCGACTTTAGTAAGCCTGAATAGGACTTAAGGAATTCCTCCATATTAGGGCTTCCTATTTCCTCTTCCCCTTCATAAAACAGCTTCACGTTGATCTTAAGTTTTCCTTCCTTTATTAACTCTAAAAGAGCGTGTATTCTGGCCATTAAGGTTCCTTTATCGTCTCCAACTCCTCTAGCGAATATTTTACCGTTCTTGATAACTGGATTAAATGGATCGCTCTCCCACTTATCTAATGGTTCTACTGGCTGTACGTCATAGTGATTGTATACTAATAAAGTCTTGTCACTCTTTACGTTAATTTCAGCATAAACGTAAGGGTTTTTAGATTTGTGCTTTACGAGTTGGGCGTCAATTCCGTGGTCTTTCAAATAGTCAACTAAGAATTTAGCACCTTCTTCTCCTTTCCCTTTAGCTGAAGTAGTGTCTATTTTTAAGAACTCAAAGAGGTCTTTTAGGTAATCCACAGAATCTTTTAACTTGTCCCGAATAAAATAAGTTATGCTTAAATATGTTGAGTATACTCGTCATTCCCTTTGTGAACCTCTGTTAACAGTTAACGTTTATAAAAAGGTTGAGGACGGTAAAGTTATAGCGTTACTGAAGGTAATGATATATAAGAATATGGGAATAGCCGTATATGAGACCGATAAGCTTGACGGTGGAGATTTAATAGAGGTTGTTCCTTACAATATGGAGTCAATTATAAATGTTGTAAAAAAGTTTTATGACCCTAAAAGCGATGATATAACGGTCTTAGGTGAGAAAAATTTAGTGGATGAGTTCATAGAAAAATTTACTTAATGATGAGGAAACTGGGACATCGGAAGGGTGAAGAACCATTCATGCGCTGATTTACCCAAAAATGAACTTTCCCCACTTGTAGCGGAATAGTGCTCCTATTATAAGGAATATTATTGCCATCGGTACGGCTATGTAAGGCACTAATTGCCACCCTGGCACATGCTCAAGGACGTTAGCAACCCATATTGTAAGTATTAGAAATACTACTAGAGGGCCTACCACAACAAACCATGTAGTTGCACTCCACTTTTTGCTCATAGGCTCTATTAAGTATGTTTATATTAAAATTTATTCGTTTAAAACTTTTGTAATTAATTCATACATCTCTTTATCCTTCTCTTGTATTTTTTTCAGAGACCATGGTAATAATTTCTTTGCCTTTACACCCCTTAATACGCTTCTAATCCAAGATTCGTAAACTTTCCCTCCTCCGGACTTATAGTAAAAGTCCTCTAATTTTTTTAAAGCCTCATCATCGTTAAGTCCCTTTACGTTAACTAAATACCTACTGGCTACGTATAATATGAATCTTTTTCTAGCATCTGGTAGTCCTTTCTCAAGGATTTTATCTATCCACTCATATTTTACCTTCTTTTTAACCGGGGGAAAGATACCCTCTACTTCAAACAATAAGTTCCCGTTCTCGTCATAAACCCTAGAAAATTTTCCATCAAATTCAACGTAACCCGCCGGTGTATCATCTGGGTAATGGAGCAAAATTCTTCTAACTTTTCTCTTTTCTTCACTCATACCCTAACACTCTGCATCTTTAACCTTATAGAGCAGAACGAGCATATATCTCTATCCTTTGTTGTAGGTCTGCCACAAATTTTACACCTTCCTATCTCCTCCTCCTTGACATACTCTTTTTCTAACGCCGGCTGTATTTTGTCTGTAAAGTTCTGTACTAGCATTAGCATAAAACCTGGGGTTTCATCTTCTAATTCTTCTAACTTTCTCCTTATTCTATCTTGAGTAGCCCCACCAACTCTGAACGTATGGGGGCAAGAGTCATAAATAAACGGTATATTGTTTATAATTGCATAAGTAAGTATTTCTTTCTCATATATTAGGAATAACGGTTTTATCTTCTTTACCTTGTACCCTTTTTCTGGCGGTGAAACGGGTTTTAACCTAGCTAAGTCCATTACATCTCCGCTGAAATAACCAGACATTACGAACTGGGCCATATCATTTAGATTGTGGCCAGTAGCTATGGTGTCTAGGCCCTCTTCTTCAGCTATCTCGTTGAGAGTATACCTTTTCACTAGACCGCAAGTACTGCATACTGGTCTTCTGACTTTGATTTTTGCTTCATCTATTGTAAACCCATATTTTTCCTTAATTCTTACTACACGATATTTTATTCCTAACATCTCAAAGTTCTTAACTGCGAACTCAGTACTCTTTGATGAGTATTTCTTACCCATGTCGATTCCTAGATCTATATTAATTCCGAAAACTTCGAAACCCATTTTCTTTGAAAGCTTGTACATAAGGTGAAGCAATGTAGTACTATCTTTTCCTCCAGATACTGCCACTCCGACCCTCTCAGAACCCTCCAGCATTTTGTATTTTTCTACTACTCTTTCGAATCTCTTCTCTAAATATTCGTTAAAATGTTCTTTACATAAAGCTAAATTAGCGTAAGGGATCTTTATAATTGCCTTATTATCACACTTACTGCATTTCACAATAAGTGGATACTCGTGCAAAAATATAAGTTAGTGTATATCATTATTAACCAATGCAAATTCTAGCCGAGCTACATCCCAAAACAAAGATGGAGAAACTGATAAAAACAGTCCAAAGTTTAGCTGATTATGACGGCTTTGACATACCCGACTCCCCCATGGGTCTACCATCACCTTTACCATCAGTTGTAGCGAGCGTAATAAGAAGGGAGTTTGAGGACAAGAGGATTATAGTAAACCAGAGGCTGTTAGACGTTAATGAACTTTTCGTTGCTTCATTATCCTTGACATCTATATTAGTGAGTTTTGATATAGCTTTTACTCAAGGAGATAAGCCTAAAATAGGTAAAGAAGTTGGCTATCTAAAAACTGAGGAGGCGATTGTATTGGCGAAGAAATATAACGAGAAGGCAAGAATAGGCATGATGATAAGCTTTAGGAAGAGTAGGGATGAAATTATTAGTAGGTTATCGCTGGGGGCAGACTTTTACTTAGCCCTAAGGTTAGAAGACCCAGAACAATTAAACGGGTTACAAAGTGAGAAAATAATACCGTATATCATTGTTTCTACTGAGAAAAATAAAGAAGTCGCCATGAGTTTAAACCAGCCAGTGTTTAACGAGGCAAAAGCCATGGAAATCGTTAAAAGATTAGAAGAGAAGAGAGTCCAAGGGGTATTAATTTCCACGTTAGGTGACAATGAAGGTTTAGTAAGGATCATAAAGAGCATCAATGCATAAAGGTATATCACGTATGTAGTAGATTTTGTTATCAATTAGCTTAAGAACCTTCACCTCTACCCCTACACCCTCATGGTAAGCCCTTTTGAAAGCTTCCGAAAACTTCTTGTCCGTTTCCCAATTAGGAGAGAAACACACAGCATCATCTCTCATAACTAGGATTAGGACTTTGGCGTTATAACCCATCTTTTTCAGGTTGATTAATTCCTCAAGGTGTTTTCTTCCCCTTTCTGTGGGGGCATCTGGGAATAATGCCTTTCCGCCCTTAACTAATGTACACCCTTTAACCTCTACGAAGGTATTATTGAACTCGAAGTCGATCCTACTATTACCTACCTTCACTTCACTTTTAACGTTTTGTGGGAGGAATTTTCTGGCTATTTGTGAGTGAATGCTTGAGTCAGTAATTACCCAATTTGCTACTGGGTGCCACGACGCTGTAACCCAGCATTGGGTCTTTTTACCACTCCCCTTTCTTACTAAAATTCTATTTCCTTCAAATATCAGTTCTTGTAGTCTACCGGGGTCATGAAGATGGCATAACTTTCCGCTCTTAGTGAGGACTGTAAATCTATTTAACCTTTTTTCAACTATTTCTTCCCATAGCGGGTCTGTGAACTCGTAAACAAGTGATGAGGAAGCCATAGCTGAGTTATGAAGAGCGGTGTAGGGTCTGATTTTCTATTTCTTCCACAACGCAAGGTAGTACTACTTCAGCCTTATCCCTAATTATTAAGTCTGCAATGTGATCCATTTCTGTTTCCTCAGCGTTTATGATAATAACTCTTCCTCCGTATTCTTTAACTGTCAAAGGAATTAAATTAGCTGGATAAACTGAGAGTGAAGACCCCACGACTAGTACTAAATCGGACTCCCTAGCTATTTCCAGAGCCTCATGAATCCTGTACACTGGTTCTCCGAAGAGGACTACGTCTGGCCTTATTATACCACCACAAGAACATTTAGGAGGGTTCTCCCCCTTATCTATTCTCTCTAGGATCTCCTCACTTTTGTACTCCTTAAAACAGTTGGTGCAATAGCACCTCCTCATAGTACCATGTAACTCTATTACGTTTTTAGAACCAGCCATTTGATGAAGGCCGTCTATGTTTTGCGTGATTACAGCTTTTATTAAGCCTAATTTTTCTAGTTTAGCTAAGGCATAATGGGCCGAGTTCGGTTTTGCAGTAAAAAGTCCCCTCATCCTTAAGGAATAAAATTCCCAAAAGCCTTTAGGATCTTTTTTAAAATATTCTATGCTTGCTAATTCTGGCGAGTACTTTTTCCAAAGGCCGTTAGGGCCTCTGAAATCTGGTATTCCAGAAGCAGTACTTATCCCAGCTCCAGTGAATGCTATGGCGTTAACAGATGTGAGTAACATTTCAATAATTTTATTGCACTCCATGTGTTTAGTATTAAGTAGAGTGTTTATAAAGTGATGAGTTTGCCGAGTGCTGAGAGGGTGAAGATAACAAAGGTCTGAACTTTGCGTTTAAAAGTCTATAATCTCTCCTTTCCCTCAATCCCAAGTTAGGCTGATGGCGTTATTGAATGCAGAGTAGAGTTGTGACGTAAGTGCGGGTTTCTTTACAATCTAGTAACGTTTTAACTCCGATAAACTGTTTTAGAGAGTTTCTTAATTTCTCGTCTATGAAAACTATTTTATATGCATATATGCTTTTCCAAAATCCGCTTTTATCTATTACTAGCAAATGTGGCTTTAAGTTCATAGTTACATTTACTCTTTCTTCTTGGATTTTTTCGGTGGAAATTAGTTTGTATTCCTTGATTACAACTTCTCCACTGGTGCCATCAATATCTAACCCGTCAACGTAAATTGTTAAGAACGAATCCGTGCTTAAGAGAAACCTGGTGTCTTCAGACTGTAATTCCAACCCGTACTTTTTAATATACCCTTTCCATCTCTCATATTTTCTCCCCCTCAATTTCAACGATATAATACTACTTAAGCTGAAGGCTGTGAGTACATCTGAAGGGAATATCGTTATATAATCTGGGTCTCTAAATATCATATTGCCGCTACACACCGTTCTATTCATCTCGCCGTTACAGATGTAAGTGTATTCTGGTAAAGGTGGTAAGATTAGTTCTTCTACCCTCTTTGCTCTTATTTTCATAACCGTTGTTAAGTATTCGATTAAATAAATTTAATTGCTATTTTTGCTATTATAAATACTTATTGACTAGAACTGTAATGTTTTTAAAGTATAAACCTTTATAAGTAGGTAAAGGTAGTTTTAGTAGTGAGAAGAGATGAACAGAGAAACTCTATTTTATATCGCCGCGTTTGTAGCGTTAGTAGTGGACATAATTCTATATTCTATCTACCCAGTTTTTAATAGTTCAGTAACTTCAATAGGTGGTTTACCAGTCTTTTATGTATATCAACTTATAATGCTGGTAGTTTCTTCCATACTATTCCTTGCAGTATCATTAATATTTATGAGTAGGAGGTGGTAGAGGATGGCAACAAACGGTCTAAATATTGATTATGTCACGTTGGGTGTTTTTATAGGCTTATTCATTGTTTTCGCCTTTTTAGGATTCTACGGAGCTTATTGGAGAAAAGGTGATTTGGCTAAGCTAGACGAATGGGGTTTAGGAGGTAGGAGACTTGGTTGGTTATTAGTGTGGTTCCTATTAGGTGCGGACTTGTTTACAGCCTATACTTTTATTGCCGTACCTTCAGCATATTTCGCTAATGGAACCATATATTGGTTTGCCGTCCCTTATGTAGCCTGGGGTTTCGGTGTTGCATTACTGACTATGCCGAGGTTGTGGAGTGTAGCAAAGAATAAGGGTTATGTTACAGCAGCTGACTTTGTTAAAGATAGATTTAACAATAAGGCGTTAGCAATAGCCGTAGCGTTGACGGGAGTAGTTGCGGAATTACCTTATATAGCTTTACAAATAGTGGGTATGGAGGCTGTGCTAGTAGTATTATTAATAGGTTTAGGGATTAGTACTAAAGCTACGTACTTGGGCTTAACAGTTTCAGAACTAGCCTTATTAATAGCTTTCATAATATTGGCTGCTTTCACAATTACTAGCGGGTTAAGAGGTGCAGCATTGACTGGAGTATTTAAGGACATCTTGGTTTGGATAACCGTATTAACAGTAATAATCGCTGTTCCACTTACTACGGGAGGCTTTCAACATGCGTTTGCGACAGCTTCCCAACTAGCCTCTAATAAAACTTTCGTTCAGCAATTCTCATCGGATACTGGAAGTAAATTCAGTCCAGCAATTTATGAATATTTAAATCCAAAGTTCTACATGGCTTACTTTTCCTTAGCCTTAGGTAGTTCATTAGCGCTCTATCTTTATCCTCATGCAATCAACGGTTCCTTATCTGCTGACGACAGAGATAAATTAAAAATAGCTACCTCTCTAATGCCAATATACGGAATAGGACTAGCATTGATTTCACTCTTCGGATTACTAGTATATGCTGTTCCTTCAGCTTTAAACTTTGTAGTATTTAAGGCTAAGACTGGTTCCGTGGTAGTTCCAGCTTTAATAGCTTACTCAATGCCCGACTGGTTTGTAGGATTGGCGTTCTTAGCAATATTCATTGGTGGTTTAGTTCCAGCTGCAATAATGGCCATAGGTGTTGCTAATTTACTTACTAGAAATGTAATAGAAGAATTTACTAAACTTTCTCCGACAAGTGAGGCTAGATTGGCTAAAATATTATCTACAGTATTTAAGTTCGTCGCATTAGGTTTCGTATTTGTAGTTCCATCAACTTATGCAATACAGTTACAGCTATTAGGAGGTATAATGATAGCTCAAACTTTACCAGCAGTCTTCTTAGCACTATATACAGACAAGCTTGAGGGTTATTCAACTCTTGGAGGTTGGGCAGCTGGGATGTTTAGCGGAATATTCCTAACGTTATATGCTAATCATTTCAGTGCATTAAAGACCTCTTTATTCTTGACCCCCTTAGGGCCTATGTATATAGCCTTAATAGCATTAGGGATTAATTTAGCTGTAACGGTAATTGGTTCTTTAATAGCATATGCGTCAGGCTGGAAACCTACAAGTAAAATTACAGCTGTTGATTTTGAACCGCAAATAGCTAAGAACGTTAAACAGAAATAAATAAAAGAAAGAGAATAAATTTTTTAACTATTTGTTCTTTTTCCCTTCTCTTTTCCCATTGTTATTGCATAAATATGTCAAAGAACATTATGTCTTGCAAAAGCATTGTATCAATTAGTGAAAGAGTTATTAATAAGGGGATAAGATCTGCATATTCTTGCGGTATTTCATCACCATATTGGAGTGTATTGGCTATTTCATTAGCTGCTCTTTGGACTTTCTCGTAGGCCCTCTCAGCTTCATCTAACCCAGAAGCTGTTAGTTCATAAGCCTCTTTTTTAAATATTAATCCCTTCTGTCTTTTTATAACTAAACCCTCCCTTTCTAAAACCCTTAATGCAGCTTGTACTTCATCCAATTCTTCCCTTATATCTTGTGCTATTTGGTTTGCAGTAGCCTCTCTTCTATCATATAGGTAAGCTAATATCTTGTCCCTTATGTTCATCTTATTATATTACACTGTTGTAGTATTTAAAAATTCAAATTGTAAAAGTGTATTGAACGCGTTACCATACTGTGTAATAGCGATTACTGGGACTTCTTCATAAAAGGTTTCGTTAAAGTTCTTACAATTATCAATGATTATTTTATAAGGAACGTAAGTAGATATTGCTGCTTCTTTCCAGTTAGGCCAATAAGGTGCATAAAGCTGGTTAGGGTATATGTATAGGGTTATGGAATTCTTAGGAGGTATGGTTTGGCCTACATAATATATGAATAACTCTGAATAATTTGCTGGTGATAAAAACACAATATAATTAATAGTAGAAGGTATATTACCTAGATTAGATATAGTAACCTCTATGTAACTTAAGTTGTACACTGTAATACCATAGGCTTTTCCGTGATATGCACCTTTTCCTATTCCACAATCTTGGTGACTTACGTTAGTATAGATTGCAATTGCTGTTAATGTGTCGTTTTCGTTTTCGTGATTATAAATGTTTATTTGAGATTGTGCTAATTCACCGCCAATTTTTTGAAATTCTCCTAAATAAACCAGAATTAAAGATAATGCTACTAAAAGAATTATTAATAGGATTACTATGCCAATTACATTTCCTAGACCCCTTTCTCTATGCATATGTTAAAGTCTCATTTCAACGATATAAGGTATAACGGAACAGCGGTGAAATTAGTCGAATTTTTTGTGTTTCTGCTGATTTTAATTAAAAAATAACTCTCTTCAATTTAAAAATTTTTAATATTACCAAGTTTAGGCAATTTAAAGAGGAGTTGAGACAGATATTATAATTTAAATTTATTAAAAAAATTAATATAAAAAGAGTAATAAGTCTATTAATAAAATATAAACATTTAATAAAAATTGTACTAAATTTCCGTTTAGTGTTACTCTAATTGCATTGAGTACCAGCAATATAACCATGATTTAATACTGAATCCCGTGGTTTAGGAAGTAGTAATGAAGGGTAAAATATTGGTGGAAGTGTGGAAATAAATATGGTCACTATATGTCATAGTTTATCAACAACTTACCATCCCTATCATTATGAGAAACTATACTGAGAGAATTTTAAGATTCTTAAATTTAAAATTATAGAGTGATAATGTAATTGCCAAGTGAAAGCGAATCTAGATTTCATTCAAGGTTTTTACTAAATAATATTTATAAACCCTCACTCTAATAGTATACGTGTCTACGGTTTATAGTATACGCATTCCTAAAAAGTTAAAAGAGTTAATGGATTCCGTAAATGTGGACTGGCAAAAGGAGATTAGTAATTACATAGAGGAAAGAATAAGAAAGGAGTTAATAAAAAAGTACATTGAGGAGAGTAAAGAAAACTTAAGCAAAATGAAAGTTATCGATAATTCGTTGATAATAAGAGAGGAAAGAGAGAAGTGATATTAGATTCATCTGCTGTCTCGTCATTCTTCTTTAAGGACTCCTTTACTGATAAAATAAGCGAAATTATACTCAATTCTAATGAGGATTTTGAGACACTGGATTTAGCCTTTGCTGAGGTATCTAATGTTGCGTGGAAGAGGATAATTATTTTTCAGGATGACAAAAGCGCTGTTCTGGGCCAATTACAAAAAGCCATTGATTTCATAGAAAAATTGTGTAGAGTAATTCAAGTTAGAGAAGTTTGGAGTGGTGCGATTGATCTAGCTATAAATGAAAGACTTCCCTTCTACGACTCCGCGTTTTTATATCTAGCTATAAGAGAAAATTCAAAATTACTCACAACTGATCTGAGATTTTTCAACAAACTTCCTGATAAATACAAAAAATTTGTTATAACCCCGTAATCAAGGATTTATTAAATAAAATTCACTACTAAATTAAAACAGGATTTATGTTGGAAAATTTTTTAAAATCAACCCAAAACAATCTCTTATGAGCGAAGAGTCAGAACTTATCGTACAATCCGCAAGTGAGGTGGCTAAACAATTAGATACTACTTCTGAAGAACAAGGGATATTTGTAAGAAAGAATTTGGAACTTCTAGCACAACAAGGTTTCATGGGGATTTTAATACCAAAACCTTACGGAATGGGTTTACCGGCAAGGGTGTTCGTAGACGTAGTTAAAACAATTGCGAAAGCATCACCATCAACAGCATGGTTATATGTTACTCACGTGGCATCAACGATGGCCTTCAACACTTTTGCGTCACAACAATTAAAGGATAAATACATGAAAGACCTCGTTGAAGGCAAATTATTAATTGGTGCGGCAGGCACAGAGTCTGTCGGTGGTGCAATAAATGCTGAATTTAAGACGAATGCTGAACTTAAGGGTGATAAATACGTAATTAACGGTAGCAAGACTTTCATAACTGGTGCCGGTGAATTAGACCTTTATTTAATAATAACGAAAATTACCGGAAACCCGAAACCTGGTGTAATATTGGTTGACAAAAGCAAGGTAAAAGTAGGGCAAAGTTTCACTTCCTTAGGGATGAAGGGGATTTCTTGGGGTGAATTGGTACTGGAAAACGTTGAGGTGCCTAAGGAGAACTTCATTGTTGACGATTTCACAAAGTTCTTAGGAGTGTTAGGAAGAGTTGGGATGTTAGGAGTTTCCGCAATATCTGTAGGCTTAGCTGAGGGTGCATTTGAAGAGGCTTTAACACATGTTAAAAGCAGAAAATTAGGGCAAAACACACTCTCATTATTTGAGGGAGTTCAAATATACCTAGCTGAAATGTCAGCTAAGGTTGAGGCTATGAAGCAGTTATTGTATTACGCTGCGGATCAATTCTCTTCTCAAAACCCACTGCCTGCCGTGCTTAAAGCCAGAGTATTTATAACTGAGAACGCTTTAGATGTGATAGATAAGGCTATGAGGATCACTGGTGGTCACGGTTTCAGTAGCTTATTAAAACTAGAGAAGTACTACAGAGATGCCAGGGCGCCGATGTTACACTTCCAGACTTTAGAAGTATCTAAGAAAGTTCTAGCTGGCATATTATTATCCTAACCACTTTTTCTTCCATATCCACCTCCTCCTGGTGTCTCTATTATAACCTCGTCCCCCTCATCTAAGTCTATAATGAACTTACTTGGCATTTGAGTCGCTTTACCACCTTTAATGACCGTAACTTTTCCGGGTTTACCGTTACTTCCACCTTCAAGACCCCAAGGGCCTATTTTAAACCTATCAGCTAAAACTGCTAATCTTGTTTTTGAGAGTACTTTAAACCCTCTTATTATCCCATCACCACCTTTATATTTTCCTTCACCACCGCTTCCCTCCCTTATTTTATATACCATGAAGAGGATGGGATAAGAGGATTCAGCGACTTCTATGGGAGTGTTTAAGGTGTTAGTCATGTTAACGTGTACTCCAGAAACCCCATCGCCATTAGGTCTTGCACCACTTCCACCGCCAATCGTCTCGTAGTAAGACCAGTACTTCCCGTTATAAATACCACCCATCATTATGTTCATCATAGTCCCGGAACCAGCGGCGGGTACTGGTAAGAACTTTGATAATGCTAGAAAAGTTACGTCAGCTATTCTCTGGGAGGTTTCCACATTTCCGCCTCCAACAGCGGCTGGTTTTACGGGGTTTACTATTGTGCCTTCCGGGGCGTAAACTTCAATGAAGTCGTAAAAACCTTCGTTAGTACTTATATCCTTATTCAGCATACTCCTTATGGCAAAGGACACTGCGGAATAAGTGACTCCTATAACTGCATTTAAAGGCCCCTCAATTTGCTTAGAAGAACCCGTGAAGTCAGCTCTAACCTTGTCTCCTATTTCTAACTTTATGCGAATCTTTAGTAAATCGTCTCCCCATTCTAAATAATCCTCGGCTTCATAAACTCCCTTTTCCCATCCCACGCTTTTAACAATCCTTGAAGTGTGCTTAATTGATTTATCCCACGCTTCTAAAACCGTGTCTACACCATATTTATCAAAAAGCTGTATTAGCCTCTTAACTCCCAGATTGTTTGCTGATAGTTGTGCTTTTAAGTCTGCAATTGAAGCTTCTGGTACTTTGAAATTCTCTCTTATAATCTTGACTATTTCATCGTTGAACTTCATCGGAGGTATTACTATTCCTTCCTCATACAATGTTTTAGCACTTGGATTAATACTACCGGGTACTGGTCCTCCTACATCTACATGGTGGGCTTTGTTAATAACGTAAGCCACTATTCTTCCCTTATACTTTACTGGCGTAATTAATCCCACGTCGTTTAAGTGAGTCCCAGAAACGTAAGGGTCATTAAAGATTACTGTCTCATCTTCAACGTAGGGTAAAACGTTTTTGACAGCTATTTTAAAAGAGCCTAAGTGAACCGGTATATGCTCGGCTTGAGCCACTATTCTCCCCTTATAATCAACTACAGCACAACTGTGGTCCATTCTCTCCCTTATGTTAGGCGATACTGCAGATTTCTTTAAATACACACCCATTTCCTCAGCAATAAATACTGTAGCCTTATCGATGACTTCCCAACTCACCATTCTTTTACCACCTCAACGAAACCCATCTTCTTTACCTCAAAGCTCCAACCATCATGGATTACTATTGTTGAGCTATACTCCTCTATAATTGCTGGACCCCTTCCTTTGTAACCTTTCGGTAAGTCATCCCTTCTATAAACGTCAACATCTACCCAATCATCGATTAATAAGGCCCTTCTCTTCCTTATCTTAATTTCCTTACCTTGAGGGTCTGGGAGTGACGGTTTTACGGTCTTTTTAATCCCGAAGACCCTAACGGTCGTAACTTCAACGGGGTAGGGTAAAGTAAACCCGTAAATCGTCTTATGCCTTTCTTCAAACTCCTTAACGTAATCCCCTTTTACTGGAATCGTTAATTCCCAACCTTGTCCCTTATATCTAGCGTCTATATAGTGTAAGAAATAGTCCACGTTTACCCTTTTACTTAACTCTTTCTCTAGCCTCTTGAATTCGTTATAAACGTCTTTCGGAAAAGCACTCCTAATTTCGTACTTCTCATCAACCATTAACAGTGCCAGGGCACTAAACAGCCCGGGATGAGGAGGGATAAGTATTTTCTTTATTCCCAGTTCTTCAGCAACTCTTATAGCCCATTGAGGCCCTGCACCACCAAATGCGAATAATGTGAACTCACTGGGGTCTAGGCCTCTCTCGACTGTAACTAATCTTATTGCTCTAGCCATTTCTAGGCTAGCTAAATTTATAGCCTCTTTAGATACCTCTACCGGGTCTCCTAATTTCGAGATCGCTTCTCTTGCGGAGTTTATGTTTAACTTCATTTCTCCTCCTAAAAGACTGTCACCCAGTATTTCAAGTACTGCATTGGCATCAGTTAGTGTTGGTTCTTTACCACCCATATTATAGCATACGGGACCAGGGTCAGCTCCGGCACTTATTGGCCCTACTCTTAAAGCCCCTCCTTCGTCCCTCCAGATTATTGTACCACCCCCAGCTGATACTTCTGCTAAGTCAATAAATGGGAACCTAATTGGGTAGCCCGAGCCTTTCACTATCCTTCCGTGGTGTGCCCTCCCCCCTACTTCATATTCTGAAGTTATTTCAACTTCTCCGTTTACTATTGACCCCGCTTTAGCTGTAGTCCCACCCATGTCGAAACTTATTACGTTTTTTTCTCCTAGCATTTCGGAAAATATTTGAGCCCCCACTACCCCAGCAGAAGGCCCACTCTCTATGATTTGTACGGGTCTCCTTACTGCCTCTTCGCTATCTATTAAACCACCACTGCTAGACATTATGTAAAGTTCTTGTGTTATAGTTCTTAACGACTCAACATATTTTGAGACAATAGGCATTAGCATTGCATTAATTACTGTAGTTGTAGTTCTTTCATACTCCCTTTGTTCTGGCGAGACCTCAAATGACGCACTCACATATTTAAAGTATTTTGAAAGAATCTCTTTTGCTCTCAATTCATTTTCTGGATTTTTATACGAGTGAAGGAAGACCACTGCCACTGCAGACACTTCATTCATTGTTTTCTTCGCTATTTCCTCTACCTCTAGCTCATTTAACCTCTTTAGTATTCTCCCGTCATGCAAAGTCCTTTCATCTACTTCAAACCTCAACTCTCTAGGTACTAATGGTTTAGGTTTTTGGAAGTAAGGATTATAGAGTTCCGGTCTGTTCTGTCTACCTATTTCTATTACGTCCCTAAAGCCCTTTGTAGTGATTAATGCTGTTTTAGGAAGTTCTAAATTCAGTTGGCCTAATATTGCATTAGTAGCTATTGTAGTGGCATGGACTATTTTATCAACTTTTATTCCCATTTTTTGTATTGCGTTTTTTACCCCTATCTCTGGGCTTTTAGGGGTTGATAAACCTTTATAATACCTTATACTACCGTCAGGTTGTAAGTAAATTACGTCTGTAAAAGTCCCTCCTATGTCAACAGCAATTGTCACAACTGAGAATTATCGGTATGGATATTTTAATATTGTGAGAGTAATTAATTAATTACGTTTACTCTAACGCTGAGAGTATTGAAAGGTTTTAAACTAATTGCTGTTATTAGCAGTTTCTGTAAAAATCGCAAAGTTTAAGTTCATCATTCCTACGTCCCTTCTTAAAAGTTTATGAAAATCGAGGTTATGGCATAGAAGAGAGCCGTTTGTTCCTACACTTCATCATGATTAAACTAGGGATTAATCACACGTTTGCATGTGGGTTATGGAGTCCAACAGCACGGTACTCACATCTTTGCAATCATTCTTTGGGCACATCGGTGTAAGGCCGTTTACCAACAAACCACGACATAACTAAATATAAAAAGTCTGTTGACGCTAATAAAGGATTCAGCCCATAGTGAATTTGAGGAGGACGAGTTCGATGGGTGCTCTCAATATCGTGATTGATATCCTGTGGAGCTGGGTAAGTTGTTATGAAAAAAGTCAGACCTCCCTTCAGTTTCCTCATACGTTAACTGTTTAAACTCTCTTACATATTTTAGGAATTGTGCCGATTCGTGACGAGTTAACGTACGCTAAAATGAGTTATAAGGACTTCATAGTGTCGTATGAGAGGTTAAGAAAGGGTGAGTTGAGACTTTCCGCATTTAGGGCATATAAAGCCGAGAGGAGGCTTTTACAATCCTTAGCGATGAGATATGATTTGTATAATAGGAAGACTAAGTGCGCAGTCCCAAAAAAGGAGATGCTTCTAGTGGCTTCACAATTAGAGGGATTGTTTAAGGGGATAAGAAAGCTTACTGAAATGGCACTATCTTTATTTGATGAGTACAGAAAGGGTGAGGTTAAGAAGGAGGATATAATATCTCTTCTTTCTGGTCTTAATTACGAGTGGTTAAGTGGCAAATTAAGCCAAGACGAGATAAGTGAGATTAAGAAGCTCCAGTCCACTCTTAACTCTTTATAGCATTATCAATCTCCTTTCCTATACTTACTGAACGCTGATATGACGCTTCTACTGTTTTAATTATAGCCGACTTAACTCCCTCACTTTCCATAACCATCAAACCTCTAATCGTAGTCCCGGCTGGTGTTGTTACTTGATCCCTAAGGAATACTGGGTGAGTTTTACAGTTCTTCAAGAACTTAACTGTACCCTCTACCATGTCTAAGATCGCGTTATAAGCTAATTCCCTTGGCATTCCGCAAGCTACTGCACCTAAAGCGAATGCATCAATTATTTCAGCCATGAACGCTGGACCACTCCCAATTATTGCAGTCCACGCGTCAAGAAGTTCCTCGCTAACCCAATAAACACTCCCGATATTTTTAAATATATCCTCGATCTCTTCGTCCCTTTCCTCAGCTATAGCTGTTGTGGAATGCCCTACAATTGCGTTAATGTTTGGCATGGCTCTGAACACTTTAGCCCCTTGAAGTATTGATGAGAGAGTAGAGATCTTAACACCAGCCATTACCGAAACCACTTTCTTTCCATTCCAAATATTGTTACCTAGTGAGGAGTATAAGGATTTGAAGTGCTGTGGTTTAACGCTAATGATTATTATATCTGACTTCTCTACAGCTAGTCTGTTATCTTTAGTACCTTCAACCCCCAGTTCTTTAATCCTTTTTAAGGTCTCCTCACTTCTCCCGGTGGCAATTACTTCATATTTGTCTTTAATTCCCCTAATTATTGCACTTCCTATTTTTCCCGCACCGAGTACTGCTATACGCATTTAATAGGGGTATGTCCTTCTCCTTTTTATTCTTAATTGTACTAGGGGTTTTACTTACATTTTGACAAAGAACTATTAGCCTTTAGACACATGTCGCAATTTATAGCTCAAATTTTTAATCCTATTTAAAGAAAAGATGTTATGCCACAATATCAAATTATAGGAAATGACTTACAGTATTTGCGTGTAATGTTAAACCCTGGTGAAATGATATATGCGGACGCTGGGCACATGGTAATGAAGAGTAATACTGTTATTATGCAAACGAGAATGAGAGGGGGTCTATTATCTGGCATAAAGAGGGCTTTAACTGGTGGTTCGTTTTTTGTTACCGAATTTTATGGGCCAGGTGAGGTAGACTTATCCGGTATTTTTCCGGGGAAGATTTTACAAATTCCATTAACTGGGGGAGGGTTACTAGCTGAAGCACATACTTTCTTAGCAGCAGAAAATACTGTAAATTACGACGCAAAATTAGCTAGGTTAACTGCTGGAATATTGGGCGGAGAAGGGCTTTTCTTAGCCCGCTTTTACGGCTACGGTAATGTCTTTCTGCACTCATACGGCGATGTAATTGTAAGGGACTTAATGCCGGGTGAAACTATACAAGTTGAAGCTTCGCACCTAATGGCGTTTCAGGAGGGTATGCAATATAGTGTTCAACTGGTAGGAGGTTTAAGATCCATCTTCTTCGGGCATGAAGGTCTATTCTTTGTTACCATAACTGGCCCTGGAAGAGTGTGGATACATACATTAACTGCAGAGCAACTGGCGTCAGCACTAATACCGTTCTTACCTCAAGGTCAGCAAGGAGGGATATCGATATCTTTCTAAGGGGTTACAGATGTTTTTTGAAGTAACCCCTCTTAATGGTCGTATAATCGTTAAAGGGAAGGGCAAACAAGGGATTATAGTTTTCCCAACCTGGGTTCCAGGGTCTTATGTAATTAGGGATCAGAGCAAATACGTAGTCCCATTGAAGGGACTTTCTCAAATATTTAAAAATAGGTTCTTTTTAACTGATGAGGAATTCGAATACATATTTTCAGCTATTAGTAAGGATCAAAGGGAGGCAATATCTATACCAGACTATTTATTTATAAACCCAGCTTCCGTTTTTCCTTATCAAACAATCAGTGAAGAATACTGTGTAAAGCTCAATATACCATCTAACTGGGTAGTGCATACTACGTTAAAGGATAAGGGGAATAATACGTATTGTGGTGAGGATTACGATAGTTTTGCTGATTCTCCCATTCAAGCTTCGCCGCATTTAAAGTTGATTGAGATTGATGAAAACCATAAAATTTCAGCTTATGGTGATTTAGACGAAGTTGAGAAGATTAGAAAGGCTATACAATACATAGACTTTAATATGGGAGAAAAGCCCAAAAATTACATTTTCTTCTTTAGGAGGAGTGACGTTAATTTTGGTGGAATAGAACATGAAAATTCTTCAGCAATAGTAGTTCCGTGGGATAGGAAAGAGCTTACTTCTTTATTTGCTCACGAGTACTTTCACTCATGGAACGTGAAAAGGATTAGGCCTCTAGAATTTGATAGAGTAGATTACGAAAAAGAGAATTATACTGACCTATTATGGGTTGCTGAGGGTCTAACTGATTACGTAGCTTTTCTAGCCACCCTAAATTCTTCTCCCTCCGAGGCTATGAAAATGTTAGCTAACGCGTTATCAAGCCTCACATTTCCGGGGATAAAATACATGAGCCTCGCAGAGTCATCGAGATTCACATGGATTAAGTTATATAAAAGGGATTCAAACTTTTTGAACTATGCGATTTCGTACTACGATGTGGGGTTGGTTCTCGGGTTTATAATTGATTTAACAATAAGAGAAAGGAGTGAGTGTAGGAATTCTATTTTTGACTTCTTTAAAAGGCTGAAAAGACGTTATACTTATGAGGATGTTAGAAAGACGTTAGCTGAACTTGGGGTGGGATTCTTAGATGAATTGGTATACAAACGTAATCCACCCATAATGGATTATGTTAGGAAATATACTGAAGTTACGCTAGAAGATAAGGGGAAACCCTATATAGGTATTATGGTAAATAATGGTAAGGTAACCTATGTAGAAGAAGGGTCTCCAGCAGATGAAGCCGGAATATTACCAGATGATGAAATAATAGCGGTAAACGGAGTTAAGAGAGAGATTGAGGTTAAAGACGAGCCTATAAAACTTACTCTTTCATTTGAAAGGAGGGTTAGGGAGGTTCTTGTTAAACCCAGACCTTCCCCTGGTCATACTGTTAGAGTTAAATTAGCTGGTGAACTTATGAAATGTTTATCAAACATAGAAAGTACAGAGGGAATAAGCGATAAAAAGGTATTATGACGAAAACAAAAAAGAAAGAAAGATAATGTACTAAAATTCCTTCTCTTAACTCTTTTCTTTATTTGCTCTTTGACTGTTTTTCTAACATAGCTAGTAGTTCTTTTGGTGCATCCTTTTCGCTTACTGCACCCCTACCAGTTTTGCCGTTGTCGTCATAAGTGAACGATATCATTTTTCCTACTCTCCAAACCTTTTTTATCTTTGAAACGTCTACTTCTTTTTCCTCTCCCTTATACTTGAACTTTACTGTTACCATTTCTGGTCAAAACTATTTCTGTAAGTCGAGGTATATTAATATTTTCATTTGATCCACAGTATTACTTTAATCTAAATAGCATAAGTATCACTTATCAATTTTTATCTATTATCACCTTTCTTATTATTGTCGCATTCAATTGGGGTGTCTTACCGTATTCATTTGAGGTATCATTACAAATTGAGTTTATAGGTTTTCCTTCAAGGTCTATGAGACTCGATTTGAACATAAATAACACATTTTTTGGGACTCCTTCAGATTTCCTAAAAATTACTTTAACTCTTCCCTTTTCGTTCTCGAGAAAGCCAGTCCCATCAAAACAACAGTTATACACTATCGGTTCTGTGTTAAAGAGTTCTTTAAATTGACTATTTGTATGATTAGGATGTGAGGAAAACACTAAGTAATAATCGTCATTGGGAGGTGGGGTTAGATTTGGCAATGGCAGTACTTTAGCCACTTGATACCCCCTATTTAAATTCTTGATTTTTACAACTTTCTTTTGCCTTAATTCCTCTAAACTAATGCCCGTCTTACTTATTGCACGGTCTACTGCGTCCCACTCGTCTTCCTCTATTAACGGATGTCTTAATCTCAGTTCCTCAGCTATCATTCTCATAAGTCTTACCTCATCTATCCCCTTTGCATCTCTTATTGGTTCGTTATAAATCAAATAATCATGCCAGTAACTATAAACGACGTCGTATTTTTCTAAATATGTAGGTGCTGGGATTACAATGTTTGCGATTTTTGCCGTTTCGCTCCAAAAGGGGTCATGGACTATCAATTTTACTTCGCCTTCTTCCACTTTTTCTCTTATCACGTCCCATCTCGGCAATGAGTGATAAGGGTTTGCATTCCACGTAAAAATTACTTTAATTTTCCCTTCTTCCACTTCTTTCCATATTTTACTCATGTTTACTATTCTTGAGGGTTTCGATAAATGATACCCCCTTAAATACTCAAAGTCTATATTAAACCCTTGGCTGTTTGAGTAATAAAAGCCATAACGAAGACCAATGAGTGCTGGTATTAATGAAATTAGGGAAATAGCATGTCCTCCGTTATAAGTTCTGCCCAGTGCAAAACCAATTATTGTCAAAGGCTTTTCCTCTTTATAGAAAATTGAGAGCTCTTTAATTTCTTCTTTCTTTAAGCCCGTGGTATTTTCAATTAACTCCCAATCGTAAGCTCTAACGTAATCCTGAAGAGCTTGTAGATCGTCAATTAAAGGGTTCTCTAATCCTAATTCGATTAAATATTTTATTATTCCTAAAGCAAGAAAGGCGTCACTACTGGGTTTGATAATGTAAACTCTATCGCTTCTTTTTGCGGTTTCGCTAAGTCTTACGTCGATGGTAACTTTACGTTTATTTGCAAGTAATTTCCAGCCGTGGATAAAAGAGAATGCGGCTTCACTTCCCCAGAAAACTACAGCCTTAGCCTTTATAAAATCCTCTGGTAAAGCACCCAATGAAGAACCATAATGTAATTTTATGGCGTTATGCCCTTCCGCGGAACATATTGAATAATCCGTTGACACAGTTCTTAACGCGTTCCAAAGTCTAGCTGGGAAATACCATGTCAGCAACCCTTGATTTCCGTCGTAATCGACATGAAGAATTTCGTCTTTAGATGTTCCATTAATAATTCTAGCTATCTCACGTACAGCTTCTTTTATATCAGCCTCTTTTCCCTCAATATATGCGTTTAAAATTCTATTCTTATCATTCCTCTTTAAGTCCATATTTCCCCTAGAGCATGTAAAGCCTAATGTAGGGAAATCTTTAATTGGTTTGTGGGAATCATCAAATATGCAAGTATCATAACAATCTCTCGTGCATGCATGCATTAGGGTTAATTTGATTTGAGAGTATTTAAACGTGATGAGTGCGACCGTAGCGGAATGATGAAGAAATTCCTTTAAGCTGAATAATGAATATAAGTCAACTCATATGAGGTAGAATTAGAGCAATTTAATAAAAAATCATGTCCTTACAACTAGATTTATTAGAATTCATGTGTTTAGAATCCGAGAAGAAGAGTACCTCTCCCAAAAGTAATTTTTACAAAATAGTGAGTTAAGACTGTAACGCTTCTACGTAACTACTCGTTATTTTTAATCTAAATATCGTTTTGACAAGTTGTGTTTATATAGGTGTTTCTCTCGAAGGGTAAATATATATGATCCATTAGCCCTTGGTGAAATTAAAAGTTACGCCATGGATAAACACTATTAAAGCCTCTAATCAATTGGTCTCTTTTACTATAATACTAGTTTTTATAAGTACTTGCCATCTACTTTAATGATTCCCAGATTGATAAGTCTGTAGTAGGGTGATCATGGTTTAAGAGGCTGATTAAAAGTCCTCAGTGTGATTCTCTAACTCGCTCGACTCTCTAAGAGAAGTAATCTCAAGCCAATTGTAAGGAACTAAGGGGGTTTCTGTCCTTAAAGAGCTTATGAAGCTAGCTTAAACTAGACTGAACGCGATGATAGAAGTTATGAATAATCCTAATGTGATGCTGACCGTTAACGTTTGCTCCTTTTTAAAACCCATCTGTCCGCTAACCTCACGAACAATATACCTCCAATAATTGTGGTTAATAAAGCCATGAGTATTATCTGGGAGTATTCATCACCGTTTAAAATTCCGGAGGATAAACCCAGAGTTGCGACTATAAACCCTACTTCGCCTCTCGGTATCATGCCTATAGACGTTAAAAATGCTTCCTTTAAATTTCTAGTATAAAAGTAAGCTACTGGGAAAATTCCCCCAACTTTCCCTATTATTGCTAAGGCTGTCATTAAAAGGCCTAATAAGACGGTATTTAAGTTTAAAAAATCGAATGCAGGAGTTTCCATTCCTACATATATAAAAAAGATGGGGCCAAAAACTGTCAATAGGGT
The DNA here is from genome assembly GCA_037389275.1 of Sulfolobaceae archaeon RB850M. GTDB lineage: Archaea > Thermoproteota > Thermoprotei_A > Sulfolobales > Sulfolobaceae > JAPYVG01. The sequence continues at coordinate 76,618 of JBBHKV010000071.1, read as the reverse complement.
GTTTGTAAACTCGTTAACTCTGGAAATTTTTACACTTTCAGCTATAGCGACACCTGCTATGAAAGCTGCTACTACTGGCGAAAAACCTAAAATTAACATTATTAACACTAGAATAAATAGAATCACTAAAGATACGTTACTTACTAGTTCGTCCCTTACATACTTGATAGCCTTAGGGATAATGTACACTGAAGTGAGGAGTATTATAAGCCATGCGATAATACTTTCAATTAGACTTACTATTACTCCAGTAACGGTTAGAGCTCCAAGAGTAACCACCTCTAGTACCACAGTGAGAATGACTAGTGATACGACATCGTCTAAGGCTGCTGCTGAGATTAGAAGCCGTGAGAACCTCTCCCTATAAAGTCTATATTCTTCAATCACAGAGGCTGTTGCAGCTAAACTTGTCGCTGCACTCGCTGCACCCATTAATGCTGCAACTTCAGTCCTATAGATTAACGAGAAGGCAGAGTAAACTAAATAAGTAGGTAAAACTGCACCAGTAGTCGCGGCAACGAAACCTAAGAAACCAGAGGATTTTAAACCCTTAAATCCGTGAGATAAACCAGATGCAAATATTAACAAAACTACTGAGAAGTCAGCAAAGAGCTGAAGGTATGAGTTTAATGAGAATAAGTCAACACCAAGAAGGTTATTAATCACACCGCCTAATGCGTAGGGGCTCAAGGCTATTCCAATAAAGATTTCGGTAACTATTGCCGGCAAAAAGTATTTTTCAGTAAATAGTCTTCCCGTTTGAGCAAATGTAAGTAATGTGAAAAGTTCTAGCAAAGTCAGATAAACTACATTGCTACTACTTTGCACATCATAGTCCTTTCATTCAATAAATTTATTTTTAATCCTTGTTATATTCTGTTATAATGCCTTTATTCGGTAAGGGAGAGGAGAAAATATACCATATAGATCAGTTAAATGAGCATATGAGGAGAGTTATAAAGACAATAATGGATGTAAATATGGCGGATGTAGCTAAATACTATGGATTAAAATACCTTACGCCTAGATGGGGAGAACCAATATTCATACCCTTAGGACGCCTCAATGGGAAATTTAAAAAATTTGAAGAAGCCTTTGATAGGCTTTATGAAGAGATAAATAAAGTTAAGGATGAAGGGTTAAAATTATATTCTCAATGGTATCCTAACTCTCAGTTCTTGAATCATTATAGGATCGTTTTTTACTCTTTCGTTCAAGAGGAAGTAGTTTACGGGATTGGTGCGGAACCTCTGGCTATAACGGAGATTCAATATTTATTACCTCAACTTTCCTCATCAGATATTACGGTTATCGGTATGCAATTATCTCCCTTAGCATTGCTATCTAATTTTAAGGCAAAGTTTTACGATCTCTTATATGAGAGAAGGCTAGAGATAATTGAGTCATATAATTGGTTATATACACAGTTTCACGCAAAGTATGATTTTAAAGACACTCAGTTCGTTACTGAAATATCAACTTACTACATGAACAAATTCTTTGAAAACGTTGATACCTCAATTAGGAAAAAGGTTGAACTCACTAATACTCTTAAGGGCGATGTTGCCATAATGCCTATAGTTGACAGTATAGCTAAAACGAACGGGAAAATAATAGATATTTGGAACTCAGACTTTGCCTCTTTACTCCAGCAAGGTAACTACTATAAGGTTGAAGCTGTGCCAGCCATATACAATGAGGAATTTGTGAACGAAATGCTAAATAAATTAGCAAATAATTTCAATAAAGTGGTCTTACTATTCGAGAAGAAAATTAGGCTTCCAAACATTCAAGGACTAAAAGTTGAAAAACAAGGGGCTAACTTTGTTGTACTAAGCAAATAATTAGCCATATCTATAAGATACTCCACCTTCTGGAAACTTGAACTTTATAGCCCCATAAGGACAGATTACTAATGCCCCTCCGCATTCTAAACACCTTTCATAATGTACCACTATTCTGCCATCTGGTGTAGCTTCATAAGTGCCAGCTGGGCAAGACAGTGTACATGGTTTATCCTTACAAGTTATGCAAATGTCTGTGTTAACTTCTATGTGAGGGCTCTTGTCTACATTATAAGTGTTTAATCCGAGTCTTTTAAGTAACGGTATCATTTTAGCATTTTCCATAAATCCACCACCGCCTGTGTTAATCCTATTCCCTTTTCTTTTAATTTAACTAGACCTTCCTCGATTAACGTATTCCTATTTTCCTCGACTGTAAACATCGAAGACAGGACTTCACATAAGATTTCTGGGTAAGTCGAAAGTGTATAAGCTTTATTTATTACATTAAATCTATTCCAGGCTAGTTCCAGATGTTTAAGTATGAAACTCTCCTTAAGCATTGTATAATAAATGTCAGTCCTACTGTAATCGTGTAACTCAATAATTTTCTTAGAAGCTAGACCAGCTATCATACCAGACGCTATAGCTAAATCCATGCCGTGAACTGTGAACCCGTCATTTACTACAAACCCAGCTGAATCCCCTACTGCAATCACGTTCTTATCATAAATTGGAGGTAAGTTTTTGTATCCATAATAAGGTATTGCGTGGGCAGAATACTCTAATACTTCCCCTTCTATTCCCAGTTTTTGTCTATATAATTCGACAAGGTCTTTTGCAGCTACCTCAGATTTAGGTAAGCTATCAAAAGTTACGGCCATGCCTATTGAAAGCGTGTCTTTATTAGTGTAAACAAATCCACCGCCCTTAACCCCTTTTATAATACCTACTATTGTTTTCGCCTCCCCCTCATCTTCTGGTAAATTTACGTCCGTTTTTATTACCTCTTTAACACCAAGTAGCCATTTATCTGGTGCAAACTTTCTTAAGCCTAATGACCTAAAAACTATTGAAGTCACACCAGAAGCATCTATCACTAAAGGAGCCTTTAGAGTACCTCTGTTAGTTTCAAGCGTTATTCCTTCACCTTCTCTATAAGCGTTTAGTACAAGCGTAGAATACGAGATTAAAAGGCCCATGCTTTCAGCTTCACTAGCTAACCATCTATCAAATTTAGCCCTTAACACCGAAAAACTGTTCTTTTTCCCTTTCTCTTCAAAAGAGAAATATAACCTCTTTTCTCCACAATAGAACTCGAAAGTCTCCTTTGTTATAGGCCTCTCTAGCGGTGCTCTCTCCAATGCGTCTGGAATTAGTTTAAGAAGTGAATGAATGTAAAGCCTTCCCCCCGAGACATTTTTTGCCCCGCTATATTCTCCTCTTTCTAAAAGTATAACGTTTAATCCTTCTTTAACAGCGGTTATTCCGGCAGAGAGCCCAGCCAGTCCCCCTCCTACAATTATTAGATCAGCGTCAAAACTCAATCCTTTTTCACCTTTTCAGTCATTATCTTACAGAATTCTATTGCATCTCCTACAATCACGTAGTCCGCGTTTTCGGTAATCGGGGCGTTTTTATCCTTATTTACCGCAACTATTACCTTTGCATCTTTTATCCCAGCTAAATGTTGTGGTTGTCCAGATATGCCTAATGCAATATATAATTTGGGTCTAACCTTATTACCCGAGAGACCTATTTGCCTATCTTCGGGTAACCAACCGAGCTCTGCGGTAACCGGCCTACTTCCTCCTAGTGCGGCATTTAATGCCTTTGCTAATTCTTCAGCATATTTTATATTTTCTTTAGACCCTATTCCCCTTCCTACTGAGACTATAATTTGTGCGTTTGACAAGTCTGCACCCTCACCGCCTTTAGTCTTTCTCTCTAAGACTTTCACTCTACCTTGCTGAATTTCAACGCGTATTACTTTAGGATTATTTTTCTCTTTAACTTCTACCGATTTTTTGCTAACTGTTAAGACAATAGGGTAATTAAACTCTATTTCCGCAATTCCCATCCCGCTATATACTACTCTCTTAGCCTTATTCTTTTCCAGTTCGATTACATCGGTGACTATAGGAATACGTAGTATTCCCGCTACTAGACCAGCTATAACTTTATCCCTTTTACTACTCCCGGTTATTACTACATCGGGCTTTAAGGTTACAATATATTTGGCAATTCCCTCTTCATCGACAGAATTAATTAAGTGTACTTCATCCGCAAAGTTTACTTCCTTCTGTGATACCGCAATAACGTATTCTGATTGGAAATAACTTATTGCAGTCTTCAAAGAGTCTAAATCCTCTGAATAAGCTACGATCCTCATTATAATACACCTTCATCCTTTAAGTAGTTAATAAGTTTATCAACAGCTTCCTCCATTTTTCCTTCGATAATTATTCTTTTACGTTGTATGATGTAAGGCGTAATACTGGTTATTTTGATTGAAGGTGTGGCATTGTAAGTGATTGTTTTAACTGGCTTTTTAGAGGATTCTAGTATTTGTTTTACAGTAGGTATTCTGGGAGTGTTAATTTCTCCCACGACTGATACTATAGCTGGCAATTCCGTTTCTACAAGTTCTGAAATAGTCGTTAGGTTCCTCTCAGCTTTTATCTTGTTTCCTTCTATCGAGATAGATTTAACGTACGTTATTAATGGGTAGTTTATTAAGGCTGATAAATATGGTGTAAAAACTCCAGTACTACTGTCAGTTGTGGTCTCTCCAGTTATTATTAAGTCCGGTTTTATGGCGTTTATTTGTTCAGCTATAGCTTCTGCTGTAGTTCTAACGTCTTGCTGTTTCATTTCTATTGATATTACTTCATCTAAACCCATCGCTAGGGCTTCCCTTATGCTTTTCCTATCAACGTTTCCAGCAGTAACCCCTATTGATTTTACGTTATATTTCTCTTTTATCCTAACAGCTTCCTCTATCGCGTTCTTATCGTAAGTACTTATCTTTGACGGCACGTTTAGGTCTAAGGAGGAACCAGCTATCTTTATTAGGGTGTCGTCGGGTACAATCTTGAACAGTGCTACAACGCTGTTCATAATTTATTTTTGTCTCTTTGAATTATACGTTTAACTGGTACTAAATAAGAGAAGTTCCTATATAATACTGTGTTTGAATCAGAATATGTTTTTTACTTTATTTACTTTTTAATCTTTAAATTAATAACATTTTAATTTTTTTAATCTTTCATTCTAATATCCCTAGTTTTTTAAAATCTTTTATATTCTGTATGGGAAAAATTTTTAAAAGGGCTCTCCTAATTCCCCTTCAATGCATAAGCTGAAAGTTTTGGACTTTACCACTTTAGACCTCGAGGACGCTAAGGATAAAATTAGAAGGGAACTTAAGAAGTTAAGAAACGGTGATGAACTTATACTTTTGTCACCTATTGATCTCTCGTATATGTGTAAGGGGTATAAGGTAGATAAGGGAAAGGAAGAGGATTTGTGGATTATAAGAGTTAGGAGAAATTAGCGAACTCTTCTATATTCTGGAAGTGCTAAGCTTTTCGTTCCCAGATCTGGATGTAGGGCTTTTATAACTAGGTTCCTTACATTTTATATGCTCATAAAAAACGCTAAACTATTAGATGGGAGGATTGTAAATATCAAGTTTAATGAAAAGATAGAGTGTATAGGGGAATGTTTTTCTGATGACAATGAAGTAATTGACGCTAATAGAAAACTAGTTATCCCTCCCTATTTTAACATGCATTTTCACCTAGATAGTGTATTTTTGCAAGTGAAAAACGAGAGTGGTACTTTATGGGAAGGGATAAGGATTTGGAAAGATATTAAGGGAAAGCTTACTGAAGACGATGTCATACATAGGTCTTTAACTGCAGTAAAGCTTATGGTGGCTTACGGTACCCTATGGATAAGGACTCATGCTGATATTACTGAGAAATCTCTGAAACTTCTAAAAGCTTTGCTTAAGGTCAAAGAATTAGCAAAAGAAATAGCGGAAATACAGGTCACCGCTTTTCCGCAAGACGGTATATTTACTGACAAGGGAAATGATGAGCTACTTTATAAGGGGTTAGAGTTAGGGGCGGATAATATAGGTATGATACCTCATAACGAACTTACTAGAGAGGACGGTGTTAGGTCTATTGAATTCGCATTTAACCTAGCTAAGGAGTTTAATAAGGACATCGACGGTCATATAGACGAGACTGATGATCCTAATTCCAGGTTTTTAGAAGTAGTAGCTAAGTACAGTTTACAATACGGATGGCAGGGTAGAGTTGCTGCTGGTCATGTTACTGCTATGCATAGCTGGGATTCAGCATATAGGAATAGGATATTACCTATAGTCGCAAGTGCTGGTATTACCGTAGTACCGAACCCTTTAATTAATGCTGTCCTTCAGGGTAGGTTCGATGGATATCCTAAAAGGAGGGGGATTGCTCCAATCAAAGAGATGTTAAAGCACGGTGTTAACGTTGCATTAGGCCACGACTGTATAATGGATCCATGGTACCCTTTAGGTAGTGGGAATATGTTACAAGTACTCTTCATGGCTATCCATTTGGACCAAATGACTGGTTATGAGGAACTAGTGAATTCAATTAATTTGATAACTTACAATTCGGCTAAAGCGTGGAGGGCTGAATACGGTATTCACGTAGGTAAGAGGGCTAATTTGCTCATCACTAATGCTGATGATGTTATAGATCTGTTAAGGTTCATGGACCCTCCATTATATGTTATAAAAGATGGTAAGGTTATTGCTAAAGAAGGTAAATATGTATTCTTTAACGGTAAATGGGAGGAGGTTAAGAGGAAGCCGTGATTGAATTTGTATTTTATAATATAGAGGGTATAAAAATTGATTCTTAGATAAGAGAATAAGGTATGAGTCAGGAACTATATGGTAATACTTTAGGGTGAAAAAGTGGTATGAAGAATAATATTTATTATTTATGGGGGAAAAATGAATGATATTAAATTTCTCTTTATAAAGAATAATGTAAATGTTTATTAGCTCACGTAGATAATTATGTAAATATTTATCAAGTTTTATGTTAGTATTGCTTAATAACCAGTTAAAATCTAAATTTAATTAGATCTGGTATGGCAAAGAAAAAGAAGGAGTCTGGCCAGCAACAATCTGGGCAATCAGGAGGGCAAAAGAAATAAGTGAGTAATAAAATATAATATTTTCTCAAGACAAACTTTTTTTATACTTGTTACACATATTTTATTTTTCTCAATTATCTTTTCTCCTTCTCTTCATAGTTAATATGAACAGCAAGGATAGCTATATTATCTTGATAAAATACATAAAGAGATATATCTACTATCGGTTTCGAAAAATTTAAATTTTATACTATCGATTTCGAAATTATGAGTGAATTATTATTAAGGCAGAAAGGTAGACTGAGATTAATGATCCTATGGTTACTTTACCAATCACCAAGGAGGGGAATTGACATAATAGATGATATTTATAAAATGACGTGGGGATGGTGGAGACCATCGCCTGGATCTGTATACCCATTACTTAATAAAATGGTTGAGGATGGAGTAGTAGTAAAGGGCGAAGAAGATAAATACGTAATCACTCAGAAGGGTATAAAGGAATTAGAAAGTATATTTCCATTGAACCGAAGGTCTAATATAGAAGATGCAATAGAAGAATTAGAGGGTTTAGCTAATTTCTTTAATGAAGCTCCAAGAGAACAAGTTATTCAATTCAAAGAAAGAATAATGTCTGCTTTAAATAAGATCAGAAAGGTGGTGGAAAATGCGTGAAGTCTCAATAAAGGCGATCAACCTCACTAAAGTCTTTGGAAAAGTTGTTGCCGTAGACCATATTAACTTTGAGGTATATGAAGGCGAAATATTTGGCTTTTTAGGCCCTAACGGTGCTGGAAAATCTACTACTATAAAAATGCTCACTACAGTGCTCAAGCCTACTGAGGGTACTGCAATAGTTAACGGTTATGACATTATAAAAGAACCCGCGAAAGTTAGGCAGTCAATTGGAGTTGTTCCACAAGAATATACTGCGGATGAGGATCTAACGGGTTGGGAAAACATGATGATGATGGCCGGGTTATATGGAATTCCATGGAGCACAGCAAAGGAAAGGGCTAAAGAGTTACTTGATATGGTGGAGTTATCGTTTGCCGCAAATAGGAAAGTGCAGTATTATTCGGGTGGAATGAGGAGGAGATTGGAAATAGCTATGTCGTTAATAAGTAGACCTAAAGTGTTATTCTTAGATGAACCAACTGTGGGCTTAGATGCGCAAACTAGGGCTGCTATTTGGGATTATATAATGAAGTTGAAAAAGGAGTATAATATGACGATTTTCGTTACAACACATTATCTGGAAGAAGCTGATCTATACGCTGATAGAATAGCTATAATTGATCACGGTAAGATAATGGCTATAGGAAGTCCTAAAGAGCTCAAGGAGAGAATTGGAGGTGATATAATAACTTTAGAAACCTCTAATAATGAGTTGGCACAAAAAATAATTTCCACGTGTCAAGAAGTTATAGACTCAAGAATTGTAGACTCGTCGCTTGTTGTAAAAGTTAAGAACGGTGATGAGGTGGCGCCTAAACTTCTGGAATTGCTTCTAAAAAACAGCATAAAGGTTTCAAGGATGTCAATAACCCAGCCTACCATGGACGAGGTTTATATGGAGATTACTGGGAAGAAAATGAGGGATGAAGAAGGTGATTCACAAGAGGTATTCGCGTTAAGAAGAACTTTAAGGAGGGCGAGAGGGGGTTGATGGAACGAGAAGAAAGGGTTAGTAGGTCTGTTTTTCACGGTCTGTGGACACTAACGAATAGGGAGTTAAAGAAGTGGTATAAGGCTCCTACAATACTCTTACTCTCAATAGTCCAACCAATATTTTGGATCTCACTATTCGGAAAAGCAATGAACTTACAATCGTTGTTCTCTGGCATGTCCATTGAAATCCCCGGATTAGTGATACCTAAACAAGTGATCGATGAGATAGGGCAAGAAATACTTAAACAAACCTTTGGTACTACAGATTACTTTTCTTATCTGGCCGCGGGTATGCTGTCATTTATAGTCCTATTTACCTCAATGCAAAGCGGAATGTCTATGGTGTGGGACAGAAGGCTCGGCGTATTGGATAGACTATTAACAACTCCAGTACCTAGGGGTAATATAATATTAAGTAAAGTAATATCATCCGTAATTAGGTCTTTGGTTCAAGCAACTATAGTCCTAGCAGTTGCTATACTTCTAGGTATGTCATTCCAACCTGGCATAAACGTTTTAGACTTCCTAGGTGCCTATGGTGCGCTATTCCTAATGTCTTTCGGGCTCTCTTCATTATTTCTATTGCTCGCTATAAGGGCTTCATCATGGCAGTCACAGATGGCTATCATGAACTTACTGAATTTACCGCTACTGTTCACAAGTAACGCATTTTATCCCATTAAGTCTATGCCTTACTGGTTAAAACCTATAGCTTTAATTAACCCATTAACATATTCTAATGCGGTAGTGAGGGGGCTTTTATTAGGGATAAACACGAACTATCTAATAGACTTTACATACTTAGGGATATTTGCAATAATATTGTCAGCAATTGGTATAGTTCTCTCGTGGAAGTATTTAAGCCTATGATGACCTTGACCGATTATGATAGGTGATTAAAGGCCCGGATCCTGAGATAAATTTTTTATCTTAACCCTCTCCCCTACCTTATGATCAACCCTTACATCCTTGTTTTAATAGGGATTGCTGTAGGTGCCTTGACTGGTATTACCGGCTCTAGTGGTGTTCTCATAGTTGTCCCCGCATTATCTTATTTAGGGCTTACCTTTCAAGAATCTATAGGGAGTAGTTTACTTGTTGATGTTATAACCACAATTTCGGTAGTTGTAGTATACTTCAGATATGGTAATGTAGATCTGAAGTTAGCAACTTTGCTTGCAGTGGGTGCTATAATTGGTGCACAAACTGGTGCTCATATAGCGTTTATAGTACCGGAGAAAGCCTTAGAAATTGCCTTTGTCTTTTTTACATCTTATATGGCTTATATTTCCTTTAAGAGATCAAAAAATCCAAGGCTCCAATTAAGAAGTATTAAAGTTGGGGAAGGGGTTGCCAAAGTTTTAGCAATTTTATTAGCATTCGTTATAGGTAACGTTACTGGGACTTTAGGGGCAAGCGGGGGAATAATGTTTATTGCGGTTATGATGTTATTGTTCCCATTTATGGATATTAAGAGGATGATAGGGTCTGCGACATTAGCAATGTTATTTTCAGCGACTAGCGGTTCGATAGCATACATCATTGCTGGAAAGGCTGATGTTATCGCGTCACTAATCATAGGGCTTATTGCATTAATCTCTGGCTATTTCTTTGCAAAGATTGCTAATATGATGAAAAGTTCTCAAATCTATATGTTTTTAGGAAGCGTTTTTGTCCTAACGTCTATAAGTGAAATTATTAGAGTATTATGATCAGGAAGGCCAGGTTAAATCACCAATCATATACTGGCGATCTCATCACAATTTAAAAACGTAACCACATGCTTTACATTTATATAAGTTCTTTCCGATCTTAAAAACGACTGCGTTTCCGCATTTAGGGCATAAACTTAGGGCTAAATTACTTTTACCAATTCTCCTACCATCAGCTACAATGGTCTTGTCATGAGAGTGATCGAGAGTTTGTGTAAACACTATCTTTTCCTTCTCGTCCTTATAACCACACTTTGGACAAACGGAGTACTTACCCTTGGGTAAAAGCGCTGAACCACATTTAGGGCAAAATTTCATAATTTTAAGTTCAGTAACTGGTATTTTACTTTTCCTCAATATTAGCAAATTCAACCGCGGTCTTAAGGACGTTAAGCCATCCCTCCCACGTAAGCCTACCGGTTCTAGTGTTTTGAGCACTTACATGGTAACTTGATATCAGATATTTTCCATCAGGGAGCCTAATGATCTTGCCGTGTTCAAATTTAGCTTTTACCCCATAAATTTTACAAACAGAATCAAATGCAATTTTGCCTAAAGCAACTATCACTTTTAACTTTTTTAACTCCTTAATTTCCTCAATTAACCAATGAGAACAGTTTTTTATTTCCTCCCTACTAGGCTTATTCTTTGGTGGAACACATTTTACTGCATTAGTTATGTAAACATGATAAACCTGAAGCCCATCACCCTTACTCACACTTTCTGGCTTATTCGCTAAACCCAGTTCATATAATCCTCTTATAACCCATTTACCAGACTCATCACCGGTAAAAGCTCTACCGGTTCTATTTCCTCCGTGTGCTGCTGGTGCCAAACCTAATATCATAATTTCAGCATTAGGGTCTCCAAATCCTGGAACCGGTTTCCTCCAATAATTCCATCCCTTAAACCTAGGGGGAGGGGTAATAGAAGATGCGTACAGTCTCAGCCTAGGACATAAACTACAATTCAAGAGTTTTTCTAAATCCACGCTTAACTTTAAATCCTCACATTGTTTATAAACTTTGAATGAAAATAGGAATCGTATACGATAATTTTTTATCACCTTCCTTTGCTGGAGGCGGAAGCGTTCACGCTTACGAGGTTACAATACGTTTAAGGAAGTATTTTGATATTGTATATATTCCCTCTTCAAATTCACTTAGATGGAGTAAAGAGGTTTTGGAGAAGAGGGTTAAAGAAATTGAAAGATTGGGGATTAAGGTAGCTGGTGAATTTTATGAAATCTTAGATAATTACGAGAAATTTAAGAAAGTTAACGTTAAGGATTATGTAAAGGTATTTAATGTGAAAGAAATAGATGTTCTTTATGAACCAGATCATAGAAGTTTTGATATATTTTACTTCGGGAAAAAATTTGGGATAACATTTCATGAGCCTCCCTTCTATGCGAATTCTTTCAAGTACTTGCGTAGACTTATTAAGTTCTATAAGTTTAATCCTTCAACAGGTAAAGGTTTTTACACACGTTTCCTTTATAACGAGTTAGTAGCAAAACCTAAACATAAATCATTATTAAAAAGTCAACCCCCAACTTTCATAGGTGCAGTAAGTGCAGCTGCTTTGGTTGAAAGTGGTTTAAAGGGAAAAGTTTTGAAACCGGGTAACGCGTTTGATCCTTCCCTTTTAAAATATCGGGGAAGGGGAAAAGAGGAATATATTGCTTTTTGGAGTAGGTTAAACCAAGATAAGGGATTCCCCGAATTGCCAGATATTCTAAAAATCGTGTATAGAGAGATAAAACCTAAGCTAATAATAATGGGTAAGTTTTTCGATGAATATAATAAAAAATTATTCTTTAAGAAGGCTAAAAAATATGGGTTAGACGTTGAATATCTGGGATTTGTTGATAGAGAAAAGCTCTATGAAATAGCCTCTAAAGCTAAGCTTCTTATTTACCCGTCTCACGTTGACGGTTTTTCGCTAGTAGTCTTAGAGGCTTTAGCCCTAGGGACACCGGTAGTAGCATATGACATTCCAGCTATAAGGAGTGTATACGGAGAGCTGGAACAAGTTAGAATAGTTAGGGAATTTGACAAAGAAGAGTTGGCCAGAGAGGCTATTAAGATTCTTAAAATGTCGGAAAAACAGATCGAGGATTTCATGAACGACGAGAAACTGCTGCAATTTCTAAAACTTCATTCGAGTTGGGATAACGTTGCTGAAGCAGTAAAGAATTTAATAATTGAAGGTTTAAAAGGTCAGTATTCTAATATTACATAGCTCCAAACAGCTCATTTAATTAAAAAGTGGCAAATAGCGGATCAATTGAAGAGGAGATCGGGATTTCGTTTTTTAGTAATCGTTTTTCGATACCTCTCTTATCCTCTTATCCCCCTCAATCTCTTTTATAAAATTATATACGCTTTTTGGCACTAGATTAGCCCATTTTTCATCTCCTTCATATATCATCTTCCTAATTCTCGTGGCATTGTATATATCCCTATTAAACATTGGGACTATATCAGTGAGGTAACCAGCCTCTTTAGCTACCGTATAAACTAACGGATTCCCACTTACTACAATATCGAATTTTGGTGAATAGAGTTCCACGGTTCTAATCCAGTTCTTGCTCGTAAACGATTCCATTATGGGGAATAAGATAATTCTGGCGAAATCTACATTATATTCTTTTAACCCCTCTTTAATCATTAATAGCCTTTCTCCAGCAGTAAATGGGTTATAAATCGTATGACTCTCTTGTCCGCTTCCGATAAGTATTATTACCTCGTTATATTTATCGAGCAACCATTCTACTGCCGCTAAATGCCCTAAGTGGAATGGCTGAAACCTACCTGGGAATAACGCCCTCATCATTTGCCACCTTATAGGCTAACTCGACGTATTTATTAGGGTTCATTATATGGTATGGGTCTATTAAATCTTTTATACCTTTCATAATCTTTAGTACATCATCCCCGTTCAGTCTAGTTATTTGCTCTGCCAGAAGCTTAGCCTTCTGTACTCCTATACCGTGCTCACCGGAAATTGAACCGCCTAGTTCAATTGCTATTCTAGCTACTTCCTCAAAGACCTTTTCTGCTATACTTAAATCATTAAGCATAATGTTAGGGTGTAAGTTACCATCGCCTATATGAGCTATTATCGGCATTCTTATATTGTATTTTTTCTCTAATTCCCTAAGCTTCTTAATTGCCTCATTCAATTTAGACACAGGGACAACAATGTCCTCAACGAACATGTACTTTGACTCAGCCCTCAAAGCTAAAGCTGATTGAGCCCTAATTGAGTATATTCTCTCTGCTTCCTCACCTTCAGCAATTATATACTTCTTCCCCTCAATTATCCTCTTCAGATCGTCGAGCAAATAATCCTCAACCGAAACTATAAAAGCCCCACCATTACTTTCCTCCAAATTAGCGTTCAATTGCCTATTCAAGGCTTTTATTACTTGATCGTCTATGAATTCGGCAACCTCGGGTAAAATTCCGCTTTTCCTAATTCTCACTACGAAATCGCTAGCCTCCTCTAAACTGTCAACGTAAACTAAAACTGTATATATTTTCCTTTTTGGTAAAGGCGTTATTCTAAACCATATTTCAGTAATTATACCCAGAGTTCCTTCACTTCCCACGAATAAGTGAACTAAATCATAACCTCCTCTGTCCTTTCGCAATGGCCTTCCTATGGTCACTGCTTTGCCGTTGGGTAGGACTACTCTCAGTGCTAAAACCCAGTCTTTAAAAGTACCATACTTGACCCCCCTCATCCCGCCTGACGCGTTAGCTGTTGCCCCTCCTACTGTACATAAGAAGAAGCTAGCTGGATCTGGCGGTAAGAAAAAGCCCTTCTTTTCCAATTCTTTGTTCAACTTTTCAAGGTTTACTGCGGGTTGTGTCCTTACATACCAGTCTATGTCATTTATTTCTATGATCTTATCCATATATTTCATATCGACTAATATACAACCGTCACATTCTAAGTGACCTGCTAAGCTAGTCCCAGCACCCCAAGGGACTATAGGTATCTTTTTCTCCCTTGCGAAATTAACGATTTTTATAACATCATCTTCGCTTCTAGGGTAAGCTATCAGTTTCGGTCTAACTTTAAACCCTACAAAATCCTCCCTTTCCTCGCCTTCTTTTACCTCTACTCCATCTATCATCTCATGATATTTCTAACCCTATTAACATAATTAATTAATTCCTCCTTCGTAACATCCTTTTCATAGAGGGAATACGCTTCATTTAAGAGCTTAAAGTGTTCATCACCTATTGATTTGGCAATTACTTCAATATTTGAGGGTGTCCATTTACCATACTTTTCCAACTTTTCAGCTTCCTCAATTCCTCTCTCTAAAGATATTGACCTTATATACAACTCTATTGATTTACAGAGTTTTAACTTAGCATTGTCTAATTCTCCATTTTTTATGTGGTTACATACTTGGGACAAAAGTGTATTACTTAGTTCCTTGTAGATTTTAACCTTTATATCCTTGTCCAATTTGAAGTATTGTAAGATAAGTTCTGTAATATCAGCTTCGTCAATGCCTAGTTTATCAAGTTCATTAAGTAAACTTTGGGGTAATTTCATTACAATTTCACTTTTTCAAAAGTTAAGATTTAAGCGTTTTCCAACATTTAGTGAAAAGTTTTTTATTTAAGTAGGGGAATTAGAGGATATGATTAAGACAAAGAAGATATTATTTCTCTCAATAGTTCTCATTGGTATAATCGTTATTACAATATCTTCAGTAACCCTTTTAAAGGCTTCTAATTCAAGTGCTGACATCAATACGCTTAATCCTAAGATTTTGGGTAAGGTCTACATATATAATGTGTCTTATCTGCTAACGTTTGCAAATAATTATATTAATACGAGTAGTATTTCAAATATTTCTTCAGCTATAGGTGAAGGTGTAATTTATTCAATAGAATTAAATAATACTAGAGCTATAACTGGTTATATTCAACTCATAGGGCCAGAGGCTAGTGCTATATTTTATGAAATAAACTCAACCCTCGTCCAACACGGTTTTAAACAAGGTTCATATCATAATTTGATTTATTATTACAAACATAAGACTGTTATCGGATTTGACGGTAAATTCTTATACTTCAGCCATACTAATTCTAGTACAAAAGAGGCTATAAATATTACTATTTATGAGTATGAGTCCAACAAGATATTACCGACTCCGGTTAAAGGCATTATTGCTGAAGGCTACTATAAGAGCCTAAACATAACTATGTATTACAAAGACGGTAATATTGTACTTAATTTTACTGGAAAAGCAAACTTTACAGAAATAGAACATATGTTTAAATTTATACTATTCGAGACCAATAACTTAACAGTGGAGGGAAATGTAGTCTATAGCTCTTCGGATACAATAGTCTATTCTTTAAATATTACTTATTACAATGAAGAATTATACGTAATGTCTGGCATTAGTGAAGGAGTTAAAGGAGTTGTTATAATATCCTCACAACCTATCTCGATATCAGAAGTATTAGACCTATTATGAGATGGATAGTTATTTTAAAATATTTTTTACTTTCTAGGTTTACTAGAACATTTCTTATAATGACGATAGTTTTCTCAGTTTTTATTTCAATTGCCTATCTTTCAATTCTTAAAATTCTTCCCCTAAACTTAATAATCATGAATTTAAGGACTACTACAGCGGAATTCGTAACATTTTTCTCCGTATTTAGCGTCTTTTCATCAGTAGTTCAGAAGGCGGATTACGACTTCCTTTTAGTAGCTCCTTTGAAGAAAGAGACTATCTCTATACTTTATTTAATAGCAAGCGCGTTGATAGGAGGATTATTTTTTGTTTCTCTGAGTTTAATTTTCCTATTCTTATACACTTTTCCCTATTCTATAATCTCTACACTTTCCTTTGTAATCTTTGGAATTTCTGTCAGCTCATTATCTTTGATAAGGAAAAAAGTTTACGTTATAATACCTACAATAATATTAGTTTGGCTTCCGTTCCTACACGTCTATTACTCTCCTACAGCTTTGTTATTCGGTAAAGTAATTTACGGGTCTCTTTCGTCTTTTCTTTACTCTATTCCAGTATTATATCTCTCTTTCCGTAAACCAGATTTGCATTTAAGCGTTCCTTCAAAATCGTTAACGACTACGATTATTAAGGGTGATTTTAGAGGGGGTATCGATTTCATAAAGTCATTCTATCTAAGGTATTATGAGTTTGTTTGGGGTTATGGTTCTGCATTTTCTGGTAGGAGATTATTCTTTTATGTAACTCCCTTCTATAAGGCTTTTACTATCTCCTCACTCCTAGCGTTACTATATTATTCGTTAGTGAAAATTATTAACCCAGTAGAATATAATGGTATTATCGCACCCAATGTCTTAGTTTTAGCATTTCTTTCAACTACTGGAATTTATTCGTTATCGCAAGAAAGACCTTGGATAACGTTCATTTCATTGGATATAGGTACATATTTATCAAGAAAAGTGTTGATTAAAACTCTTCAGACCGGGTTACTCTCACTCCCCTTCTTAGTTACTGATTATTTTTTAGGAGCCCTCTCCATGGGTTTAGCACTATTTTTCGGTGTTTCCTTAGGCTATTTCCTCACATCATATATATCTAGTAAATATAACCCCATTCAATTTAGGGGTGAGGTTTATAATTATAGGGCTGGTAGCGGTATGCTTTTAGTCATATTTGTTGACTACCTTTGTATTGGCATAACTTCAGTTTCTGGGATAACAATAGTTTCTTCACTTATTTACGGATTTTTGTCCTTTTTAGTTATATTGTTTCTAAGTAGGAGAAAGGAATGGGAAAAAATCGGATTAGGTTTGATTGAGAAGGGATTTGTCTGAAGCAGTGTACTCTACTGGTACATTATTTGTATCATAACCTTTAAAGAACCACCAGACCGAAGCGAAACCACCTATACCCCAGAGGATTAAATTGTAAATTATAGTCTCTTCAAGAGTAAAGGCTGAAGTTAAATAAGTAGAAATCGAGTAAGAGATTATTGGTACAGCTCTTACAAGACCTATTAAGAATGCTCTCCTCTCCGTAGGGAATAAAAGGGGTTCAAGGATTGTCCTAACTGCCCAACCGAACTCGCTAAAGAGCATGTTTAATGAGAGTAGTAAATAAAATAGTATAAGGTACACGCCATAAACTTTATTAACGAAAATCACTAGGAGTAGGATCGGTATCATTGTCACAGTACCACCTAAGTACGAGATGAGAGTAAAAACTCTTGTTCTTACAAAGCTAACTAAGTAAGTAGCTAATAATCCCGCTAAAGAAGTAGCTAATCCGGCTACGAAGATTATTACTGGTATTACGTTCTGTGGAAAATAGTAATCAGCTACGATATAAGCCATTAATCCGAATGTAAGATATTGTGATACTCCTATTAACACTAAGAAAACATATCTTAGAGATAAAGGTATAGTGGAAGTAATTTTTTCCTCCTTTATTTTTTCCTCATCCTTGACTAGAATCCTTATGTTTTTCCTAACTTCTTCAGTCTTATTATGTGCGATCAACCACCTTATTGATTCCGGCATTGAAAGTCTTATTAAAAGAATCACTACCCCTACTATTATTGCAAAAATTCCCAGAGAGAGTAATACGAAAACTGTGGATTGTGTAAACGTATAAGCTATAATACTTATTACTGCGGCTACAGTTATTCCTATATTGTCAAAATTAGGGATTAACACTAGCATTCTTTCTCTCCACTTTAACGGGAAGTTCTCTGCTATATACGATAAACCTGTTGGTACTTCTCCTTCAACTCCTACATAAGCTAACAATAGTCCTAGCAATATTAACGGTATATAAACAAACGAGCTGGGTTTAACATAATAGGCTACTAAAGATACTATTATGGCACCAGTAATGTACAAGGATAAAGTTATAAAGAACGTCGTTTTCCTTCCCATTCTCACATCTGAAAAGTAAGGTAAGAGGAGGGTACCAATAAGAGGGAATAGCGCCGGTAAAGCCAAATATATTACGTTTCCTTTTACCAAGGAGTAAGAGAGAGGTGCTATAGAAGCTACTATTCCCCACATGAAATAGCCGAGGCTAAGAGAGATGAACAGATTCCAATGTGCTTTACCCCATTTTGCCTCATCTACTTTTCTAATTACCTCTGCCATTAACATTATTTTTGAATTAAGTAACTTATAAACTTACTTTTATCCTATAACATTTCATGTAGGTATAATAGTACTAAGAAAATTATTACGGCTCCTATGCCTGACACTAAAAATGATGATAATATTACGTAAATTTTTCCCTTAAATGAAAATTTATTTCCTAAAATTACGGATGTCAGTAAGCTTATAAGTACTGGTAATATGAGTAAGTCGACTAAGTTAAACCACCACCCTGGACCGTTTAAGAAGAACAATAAATCGAGTGTTAAGAATAGGAAAAAGCTTAATGTGCCGCTCAACGAACCCAAGATCATAGCTTTCTTAACTTCACTCATAATTTTCACCTTTCATTAGTAAAAGGGTTATAAATATTTTCTCGTAATCGAAAATGAAGCTTATCAGAAAGGCCTACTACAATCACCATTCAAAGTGGCGGGCTCTCATCATTTACAATTATTTACTATAAATTCAACCGTTTCCTTTATCGAATCCACATAATTCTCCCTCTTTACAAACCCGTGGCCCTCACCTTTATAGATCTTATATTTAACCTCCCTCCCTAATCTTTTAAGCTCTTCTACAACTTGTAAAGTTTCCTCAGCAGGGCACCTAGGATCATTTTCTCCAGCTAAAATCAGCAACGGTGCTTTCACATTTTGAATAAAAAATATAGGTGACCTCTCCTTCAACAACTTCTCATCATTCCCTATCTTTACCTCATCATATTGCTTGAGGACTTCCCTCTCAAATTGTTTCTCAGTGAACCAATTAACAAAAGGTACTATTGCGACTGCACTACACCAATTTTCTGGGAATTTCGTAATAGCCATCATAGTAAGGTAGCCTCCATAACTTCCGCCAGTTATTGCAACCTTTTTAGTGCCGAGAATTTTAGCTGAATTGATAACGTCAATTAAGTCACCACCCCCTAAATCCTTATCGTTTAAGTGGTTAAATTTCCTATCGAATCCTATAGAACCGCGATAGTTAGGACATATAACCTTAAATCCTTTATTCACTAGAAGTTGAATAGTAGGATTAAACCAATCTGAGCATAACCAATCGGGTCCGCCGTGAATATAAACTACTCCTTTATCCTCTCTACCCCTAGAATATAGGAACGCATGAATTCTCACACCTTGTGATTCATAATATATCGGCGTTGGTTTAACGAACTCTCCAGAAATACCGCTCATTGAGTCGGTAAGTCTTTTAACATTCCCGTCGTATTTGTATACATCGTCTTCCCTATCATACGTTGACATAATAAAGTAAAGTGAGGAGTTCGTTGTTTTCAGAGAGTGTATAAATCCTCCTTCAATAACTCTTTCATTAATCTTAAGGTAACTTCTTCCCTCCTTTAAGTAGACGTAAGCTAAAGGATTATATGGCACAGCCTCATAGATTTCAGCTTCATTCTCCTCAGCTAGAAGGCTAGCTTCACCTCTTTTTAAATCGTAATAGTAAAGGGAATAATAATTAGTATGATTGGACAAGAAAAGAAAACCGTCTTTATACTTACACTGTTCTAGTACTAGTTGCTCGCTATCACGATAAGAGATTTTAGTTATTATATCTCCATTAAGATTTATTACGTGAACATCATTATCATAAATACCTTGTGAATATACTATTAATTCATCATTTAATACACAATAGGACTCTACTGGTTCCTCTCCTTTACTTAATTTTACTATACTTTTACCGTCATAAAAATAAAGGTGAAGTGTTTTTCCATCCCTATTAGATATGAATAATAACCCCTCTTTTACGAAAGTAGGATTAAAATTGTCATGCTCGTCCTCTAGTATCTTATCTATTTTACCTCCGTCATATAGGTAAATACTTCTCCTCTCACTTCCCTCTTTGTCCACACTTACTAGAACTCTACTCCCATTCCATTTTACTTCCTCTGGTTCATAAGGCATTTCTACTCTACTACCTTCTACGTATAGTGTAGGTTTATTTTCAAGCGAAATATATGCCAACTTGTCATCATTACTTACATCGTAATCTAAAACGGGTTTTAACTTTAATAAGTCCTCGTAATCCATATGTTTATTATGATGAGGGGTTATTCAAAAGTAGCTGTTTTTCTTACAAAAGTTCCTCTCCTTAGATCTCTAAGAGCCTCTAGAATTTGTTCCTCAGTATTCATAACTATTGGCCCGTACCATACTACTGGTTCATAGAGTGGTCTCCCAGAAAGTATTATAACTCTGCCCTTTCCAGAAATAGTTATCTCTTCGCCTTCTCTACTATACACTACTAAATTTCCGTTTTCTATTGTCGGTGTTGAGAATTGCGGTCTTACTTTGCCTTCTACTACGTATAGTAAAACCGTGTACCCGTTTTTAAATTTAAGGTTAGCTTCGCCATTTAATTTTATATCGAGGTATGTTGGATCAATTGGGCTCTTAACCCTAACTGGTCCCTCAATCCCCATAAAGTTTCCAGCCAGTACTTGAACTTCTCCGAAATCGAATCTCTCTTTAGGTATTTCTTTAACATCTCTGTAAACGGGATCAGTCATTTTCATATTCGCTGGCAAGTTTATCCATAATTGTAACCCGCTAACTGTTTCAGGGCTCTGCGGATATTTGAGTATTTCTTCTTTCTCTAGTGGTCTTGGCATCTCTTGATGGAAGATACCGCTTCCAGCGGTCATCCATTGCGATTGACCGGGATATAACACACCTTTATTTCCTTCACTGTCTTCATGTTCCACCTTACCCTTGTATAATAATGTGACTGTTTCTATGCCCCTATGAGGATGCCACGGAAACCCGGCAATATAGTCTTCCTTATTTTCAGATCCGAAAAAGTCGAGTAATAAGAATGGGTCAGTTAGCTCTACAGTTTCCATTCCTCCAAATACTCTATAAAGTCTTACTCCAGCCCCATCTATTGTATACCTTCCTTTTATTAATCCTTCAATTTGTCTCTTCATAAGCTAAAGTTCTACGCCGAACAATAAAAATATATTTCACCATAACTAAGTAAAAAACAATTACATGATTGAAGAATAAAATAACCATAATTGATTATGTTTTTAAACATTATTTATTAGTATCTGCCCGAATTTTTACTCATGTATATAGAAGGCGAAAGAGCGGTAAACGGAGATTGCGAATACATAGCCGATATACCAGATTTGCCCGGAACACTTTATATGGCAATTTATAGGAGCCCAGTAGCTCACGGTATTATTAAGAGAATTGATGTTAGTGAAGTTAAAAACCATGGTGGGATTGCTTTAACCCCGAATGAACTGGAAAGAGTTATAATTAACCCTTTTCCCACGACTGTAGATAAGAGAGTAGATTATTTTCCTTTTGCTAAAAGAAAGGTACGTTTCGTAGGAGAGCCGATAGTCTTAGTTTTAGCTAAAGACCCCTATAAAGCAATAGACTTACTTGATTATGTTAGTGTAGACTTTGAGGAGTTAGAACCGGTTGTCACTATTGAGCAAGCTATCAAGGATGAGATCTTAATTCATGAAGAAGCTGGTACTAACGTTGTAATGGATAAGCACATGTCCTTTGGTAATCCGTCACTCTTCTCCAGAGCGGAAGTTATTGTTACTAATCCCTTTAAATTTGGAAGGCATTCGGCTATGCCTTTAGAGACTTTCGGTGTACTGGCTTCCTATACTGATGAGCTTAATGTTTGGGCCAATATTCAAGGGCCTATGCTACAAGTATATTTCATTAGTAGGGCGTTAAATTTACCTATAAACAAGATTAAGCTCAGAAGTCCCAAAGATATAGGTGGTAGTTTCGGTATAAAATATTCCCTTTACCCTTATATCGTTCTTGTCTCGGCAGCGTCAAAATTAATAGGGAAACCTGTTAGATGGAATGAGAGTAGGACGGAGCACTTTATCGCAAGTAATGCTGGAGCTGAGAGACGAGGTACTGTAACAGTTTACTCTACTAAAGATGGTAAGATATTAGGTTTGAAGTTAGATTTCATAGAGGATGTTGGAGCTTATGTAAGACCACCGGAGCCTGGAGCTTTATTTAGAGTACAAGGTAACCTTAACGGAGCTTACGATATAAGGGCAATAGAAGCTCATTACAAAGTAGTTTTAACCAACAAATCTCCTACTGGTTTAAATAGAGGTTATGGGGCTCCTCCGTTTTATTTCGCATTGGAAACTGCAATAGATCGTTTGGCTGATGAACTGAAAATTGATCCTTTAGAACTAAGATTAAGGAATTTAATCCGTGAGTTTAATAAAGAAATTAACGGACAGAAATTTTATGAGACGGTTAGTGGTGGTCTTTACCCAGAACAGGAATACGAGAGAGTGGTTTTACAGATTAAAGAAGAATATGAGAAGTGGAAAAGCGTTAAACAAGTAGGTGTTGGGATAGCTGTTTTTGTCGAACCCTCTGGGACTAATTTAGCTTATGTTGATCTGGCAAGCGAAAATAGGAAATACCCACATTCTGCCTCAGCTGAATACGTTACTTTAACCCTTAACCCAGACGGTAGTGCGACCGTATTTATAAACGGTACTAATGAGGGTCTGGGTCATGAGACTACTGTAACTCAAATCGTTAATGAAGAGCTGGGTATTAAAGATGTAAAAGTAGTAAATGTAGTAGATACTGAGTTACCATGGAATATAGCAAGTGGGAGTTATTCGAGTAGATTTGCACCAATAGTCATTAGTGCACTACTCGATGCAATTGAAAAAATGAAAGAAAGGTTAAAAGTTCTGGCAAAGAAGTACTTAGAATGCGAAGAGGTCGAGTTCAGTAATGGTAAGTTTTATGATAAAAACAATCCAGACAAATACGTGGATATTAAGAAGCTAGTGTCAGCATATAATTGGGATCCCTCACAGTTTAACCCTAAAGAAGCACTTACAGTTACTGGTTACTTCTATTCTCCCCTTTTAAGACCACCGGATAGGGATAAGATAAATTCCTCATTAGGCTATAGTATAAACGCTCATTTAGCTATAGTTAAGATTGAGGACGGTGAAATAAAAGTTATAAAATATGTTGTAGCTCATGATGCCGGTAAGATCCTGAATAAAGAAATACTAGAGGGTATCATGATAGGTGGTATAGTTCATGGAATTAACATGGCATTGTATGAAGAGTTAGAATATGATGAAAGAGGAAACCCAATAATTACTACTTTCGACTCATATGAAAGCTTAACCCTCGGTGATTTAGTAGACCTAGACGTTAAATTCATTCACTTTGAAACACCTT
This sequence comes from Sulfolobaceae archaeon RB850M, assembly GCA_037389275.1. Taxonomy (GTDB): domain Archaea; phylum Thermoproteota; class Thermoprotei_A; order Sulfolobales; family Sulfolobaceae; genus JAPYVG01. The sequence continues at coordinate 52,906 of JBBHKV010000071.1, read as the reverse complement.
CTAAATATATACCCTCAAAGTCTTATGGTGGTGGTGAAGGACCTATAATGGGTGCACCTGCGGCAATTGCAAACGCTATTTCTCATCTATTGGGTAAAAGGATTAGCGAAATTCCCATAACAAGAAAACTCTTAAGGGAATTATAATGTTTGTACTCGGTATTCCTAGAAGTTTAAATTACATTAGGGTTAAAGATTTAAGCGAAGCATTAGAAGTAATTAAGGAAGGTAATTCTAAGCCTCTAGCAGGAGGGCAGAGCTTATTACCTTTACTTAAGTTCAGAATAACAAATATTGATACTTTAGTAGATATAAATGAGTTAGATTTACGTTATATTAAAAGGGAAGGGAATTTTATACGAATTGGCTCCTTAACCACCCATAATGAAATAGCATCAAAGGTTGAATTTCTGAGGAGTACTGCAATAACGATTGCAGATTTACAAGTAAGGAATAGGGGAACTATAGGCGGATCATTAGCCAATGCAGACCCTTCAGCTAACTATTATCCCTCATTATTAGTGTTAGGTGCTGAGGTAAAACTGGTTAGTAAAAGAGGGAGTAGGGTAGTTCCAATTATAGATTTTTATGTATCTCCATATACTACTCTATTGAGAGAAGACGAAATAATAGAGGAAGTAATAATACCTATTAAGGGCAAACTTTACTTTAAAGTTTTTAAAAAAGGCGGTTCCGCTTACCCCATTGCCTTAGTTTCAGTCCTTGAGCTAGAGAATAAGCTGAGAGTTGGCGTGGGAGGAGTTTTCGAAAGACCTTTAGTCTTTGAGGGTGAAAGCGTCAAGGATATAGAAAACGCGATAATTGACTCAAGGGAGAAGAGGTTAAGTGATGTTCATGCTGATTCAGATACGAGACTTAAAATAGCTCTTCAGCTACTAAGAAATTACAAGGACTTTAAGCAAATTCCTATCAAAGAAAACGTGGAAATCTCATGGAAGAGTGGGATTGGCTTTAGGGCAGAAGACGTCTATAAGATTGAATTGAATGTAAATGGTATAAAGGTGGAGGACTCGGTCGAACCTAGGACACTTCTATTAGATTTCTTGAGAAAGAACGGCTTTAAGGAAGTTAGAAGGGGCTGTGATGAAGGTAAATGTGGCGCGTGCACAGTCCTCATTAATGGCCATGCCGTAAAGTCTTGTCTAATTTTAGCTGTGCAAGCTGTAGGACATGAGGTGAGGACTATAAAAGGCGTTAAGGATAGTGAGAGATTAAAGGAAGCTTTTGTAAAGAACTTCGCTTCACAATGCGGTTATTGTACTCATGGTTTTCTTATGACGGTTTACGACTATCTGAAAAACATAGATCCTACTGCAAATAAGGAGAGTTTGAAGGTAAGTATTAGGAATATATGTAGATGTACTGGATATGTGAACATTTTGAAAGCTATAAGAGAGGCTAAAGATAATCTATGATTTGCACTCATCGAAAACCTTAACTAAATTGGAATTGATAATAAAACTGATGATAGAGGAATTACCTCCTTCAGCTAAATTAGTGCTAAAAGTTCTTGAAAATAAAAGGATTGTGAAGTTTAGCGAATTGCAAAGAGAAACTAATTTGCCTACTCGGACTCTGAGGTATGCTATAAGAGTTCTTAAAGAGAGGGGAATAATAAAGACATTGCCTTGCTTAGAAGATGCTAGACAAAGGTTTTATTTGCTAGTTGATGAGTGTTATAAGCTCGAATGATTTTTATATACTCGTATATACAAGTATATCTTATGCAAGTAATAACTGTGAAAGTGCCAGATGAATTGTATGAGAAAATGAAAAAACATAAGGAAATAAATTGGAGTGAAGTGATTAGGCAAGCCATTGAAAAGAAAATTAATGAGTTGGAAAGTGTAAGGAGTGGGGAAGAGTTGTTGCACGAGTTGGAAAAACTGGGAATAAGAATTGAGGATTTAGTACTAGAACCGCCTCAGGGTGAAGACAAATTTCAGAAAGAATTAAAGAGAAAATCTACGATACAAATGCGTTAATAAACATTTTTAAAAGCTCTAAGATGGATGAGGTAGATTATCTAATAACCTCTATCTTTAACGTCATAGAGTTCCCTCCGATCTTAAAATTCGGTAGTAAACTAGTTATAATCTATCCAACTAAGGATGAGTATCTTTTAGCACTTGAGATGATGATTAGATTAAGAAAGATAGGAAAGCCCGTAGGAATTACAGACTTAATGTTAGCGGCTATTGCTGTTCAGAGAGGGTTAGTTGTAGTGTCTAATGATAAGGATTTTGAAACAATTAAGGAAATAGAACCTAGACTACAAATATTACCTTATTAAAGATTGAGTATTCTTCTAGCGTTTTCTGAAAGGATTTTATTCTTTATGATAACGTCTAAACTCATTGAGTTGAATTCACTTAACCACCTCTTAGGGCTTATTAGAGGGAAGTCGGAGCCAAAAAGGAACTTATCGGGAAACCTCTTAGCGTAATTCCACACTACTTGGGGGATATACTTAGGAGCCCAACCCGATAAGTCAAGGTACACGTTTGGTTTATGAATTGCAATAGCTATTGCCTCCTCAGTCCACGGCCAGCCGAAATGAGCAAGAACTATCTTCAAATTGGGAAACCTTACAGCAATTTCATCAAAATATATTGGTCTACCGTAATCAAGTCTTATATTGTTTTTAACTCCAGCTCCTATCCCAGAAGTGCCGGTGTGAAATACTACGGTCAATTCCTTTCTATCAATTATTTCATATAGTTTTTGAGCTCTTTCGTCTAAAGGGTGAAAACCTTGAAGCTGAGGGTGTAATTTTATTCCTTTAGGTTCTATTTCAGATATCAAGTTTTTCAATTCATCAATTGCGTTTTGTTTTAGTGGGTCTACAGAGATAAACTTAATCACTCTATCATCCCTTATATTTTTCACTACCTCATTGGGGATCTTCCTACCAAGAAATGTGGTAGAGTCTATGGGTAGTATTACAACTTGTTTAATCCCATTACTTTCTAGTTCGTCCAGCACTTGTTTAATGTCCTTTATCTCAATTTTTGAATTAAAATAACGTAAAGTAGGGTCGGCATATTCTCCTAAAAAATCTAAGAATTCCTTTATCGGTGCGTGGAAGTGGAAATCAATACTCATATTGTCACATTTGTTTCATTGCAGATTTTAATTCCTCTAGGATGCTCATATCATCTAATGTTGAAACGTCTCCTATTTCCTCATTGTTAACTATAGCCCTTATTAATCTCCTCATTATTTTTCCGCTCTTGGTCTTAGGAAGTCTTCTAACAAATATTACTTTGTCTACTATGTACCCACTATTTCTTAAGTACTCTTTAATGTTATTTGCCAACTCGGCACTCTCTGCGTAACCCTTTTTAGTTACTGCGAGAACTAAAATTCCCTCTCCTCCACTCTCTTTTTTATAACCTACTGCAGCTGCTTCAGCTACAGCTGGGTGGCTTACTACTATACTTTCAACTTCTAAAGTCCCAATTCTCTCTCCAGCTTTAATTACGTCATCGGCTCTACCTAACACGTATAGATAACCGTCTTCGTCTATGTATCCATAATCCCCAGTGTAAAATACTCCTTTAAACCTAGACCAATATGTTTTGATTATCTTCTCACCATTAGGGTCATTATGCATTTTAGCTAAAGCTGGAGAGATGGGCTTTAACACTATATATCCTTTATTTTTAGGTGGTAGCGGGTTACCCTCGTCATCGACAACCATGAAATTAGACCCTGGCATTCTTATACCCGCAGAGCCGGGCTTATAGGGGATTTCAGCTATTCCAAAGGGGGTCGCAGCTACTGGGAATAAGTGTTCGGTCATCCAATAGGCGTCAGCTATGTACACTTGTGGTAGATTATCTCTTAACCATTTCCAGGCTCCTACGTTTAAAGGCTCTCCCGTATTGAGTATTATCCTCAACGTTGAGGTATCCCCAGATTTGATCGACTCTTCGCCCAAACTTTTTAGAGTGTAAAGGGTGGTTGTTGAAGACCAAACTATATTTACTCCGAATCTCTCAACTATTCGTGAGAACATATCGGCCTTATAACCTATGTAACCCTCATAAAGTACCCCAGTTAGTCCCATCACCGGGATCGTGTACAAATTAGCCATAGGCCATACGGGCCAACCGAGTTCAGATATAGTCCACCAGACGTCATTCTCCCTAGGCCCTAAAAGGGATTTAAACGCGTAGTTTAAGGCTATTACATACCCCGCTGTACTATGATACAATCCCTTAGGCCTACCGGTTGTCCCGGAAGTATAATAGATCGTTGATGGTTCATTCGACTCTACTGGCTCTGGTTTAACTTCCACCTTTCCTTTTGGTTTTACTTCCTCATATACGATATCCCTTTTATTAACGTTAAAATCCTTATACCCTCTTTCTAAAACTAACACTTTTTCGACCGGCGTTTTCTCTTCATCCAACAATTTACCAACAAAATCTTTTACCCTTATTTCGTTACCATTTCTAAAGGTTTTAGAGACTGTTACCAAGATTTTAGAATTACAATCGTTTAACCTATAAGCTAATGTAGGTTTGCTCAGTCCCAAATAATGGATAACTAGCGTTGCACCAAGTCTATGTACTGCTAGTGAGAAATAGACCGCCTCTGGTATACTGGGCATTAAGAGGGATACTGTATCACCTTTCTTAACACCTAATTCCTTAAGAACATAAGCGGCTCTGTTAACTTCACAATAAAGATCTCTATAAGAAATACTTCTTGTCTCTAACTTCTCATTTATCCAGTAAAACGCAACCTTGTCAGCTTTATCCTTTAAATGTCTATCTACCGCATTATAACAAATATTAGTTAACCCACCTACAAACCATTTATCAAAAGGGGGAGAACCCTCAAGTACTTTTTGCGGTTTTTTAAACCAGCTAATTAAGTTAACCTTTTCTGCCCAAAAACGTTCTGGGTTTTCGAATGCCTCCTCACTTAGCCTCTTTATTTTAGTTAATCCGTAAAACTCTTGACTCATACTAATATAATTTGTAATTCTTATTATATACTTTACTTTAAATAATTACCTATTTTAGGATGTATTCATTATTTTATTTATGAACGAACTAATACTCTCCTCGATTAAGGAGTTTGTTAGCAGAGAAGTAAAGCCATTAGCTGAGCGAATCGACCGGGAAGACTGGTACCCTAGAGAATTGGTAAGTAAAATGGGAGAACAAGGTTTTCTAGCTCCATTATATGAGGGACTAAGTTTGGAAGATATGGCTGTGGTTATAAGCGAAACTGCGAAAGTAAGCGGTTCGTTAGCCCTCATACAAGACGCACAAGGAGAGTTAGTGGTAGAGCCCTTAAGAGTTTATAGTGATGATAAGAAACTAGTTGAGGAACTAGCAAAGGGCAAACTTATAGGTGCGTTCGGACTAAGCGAGCCTTGTTGTGGAAGTGATGTGGCGTCAATGGCTACGAGGGCTGAAAGGGTTAATGGTAAATGGATTATAAGGGGTAAAAAGATGTGGATTACTCAAGGTCTTTATGCAGACATATTCTTAATAGCAGCGAAGACTGGTGATAACGGTCTTAAGTCTATAACGTTGTTTTTAGTTCCTAGATCACGATGCATAAAAACTAATAAAATAGAGGTGATGGGAAATAGAGGGACTGGCACTGCAGAAGTAGAAATTAACGATTGTGAGGCAGAAGAGGTAGTAGGAGAGGTTAATGGGGGTTGGAAGATTATAAAATACGCACTACTTGTGGGGAGGATTGCAATTTCTTCAATAGCTTTAGGATTAGCGGAAGGTGCTATTGAAGAGTTAGTACAATGGGCAGAAAATAGGAGAGTTTTTGGTACGAGATTAATTGAGAAGCAAGGTATTCAATGGAGGCTCAGTAAGATAATAGCTAATTTGACTGTAGCTAAGCGTTTTCTACTCGACGTAGTAAGGAATATAAGTGATGTGATTTCTGATGAAGGTAAGATAGCAATATTAAAGTTTTTCTCAGCCAAGGTAGCTAATGAGGTAATAGATGAGGCGTTACAGTTGATGGGTGGTATGGGGTACGCTAAAGGTACAAGGGTTGAAAGGGCTTATAGGGACGTTAGGTTGACAAGAATTGGTGAAGGTACTGATGAAGTTCAATTAGAAATAATATTCAAGGTACTAAAAAAACACGGAGTGAGTTATTTCTTCTCTTATTCTAGTAACTCATACTCTCAGCTAACATAACCGATAGAGCCCTTGTCAAATCCCTAATTGAGATCACTCCTATACATTTTCCTTCTTTTTCCACTACTAAATGCCTGATATTATTTCTCATCATTAAGTCATAAGCCTCGTATATACTCTTATTGTAATCTATTCTTATAATCTGTTTTGTCGCCGTATCCATTGCGGGAGAATCATAATTTATCCCCTTACTTACGGCCCTTACTATATCCCTCTCGGTTATTATTCCAACTATCTTGTCCCCATCTTTCAGAACCACTGAACTAATAGAGTTTTCAGTCATGATTTTTGCTACTTCCCTTATTGTCGAGTTATGAGGCATAGAAATTAATCCTTTCTCACTTATTAACTGGCCTACAATCATATATAAATTTATGAAATTATGAAATATTAAGTTTTGCTCTTAAAAAACTTGATATGTTAAAAAAAGAAAACCTTTTTATCCATATCTTAACGCTATTCCAAGACCATATCTCGGGTACTTCCAGAGAATGTTATTAAACGGACAAACTATTTTACAAGCCCCACATTCAACACAGTTCTCATAAGACACTACCAACTTACCATTAACGAAAGAGTAAACGTTTGCCGGGCACACATTTATACAAGGATTTCCGTATCTTTCGTGGCATTCCTTACATTTCTGTTGATCTTTAATAACTAAATGTGGTACTTCATCCCTCTTATACCTTAATGTGTAAAGCCTTTCTTCTATTCTCATCCTATCACCCCAAGACCTAGAGTTATATGCTTTAACAACTTACCTAAGTACGACTTATAGTATGATAACTTGGACAGATCACCTTCTGACCAGTAATTAAAGAAGTCCACGATTAAGTTTACGTAAAAGCTTAAGTTCTCCTCCTTAAGCAATTCTTTAGTCAATGGCCTTGATTTAATAACTTTCGAAATTTCCTTAGCGTGAAGTAAGGAACTCTCATATTTTTCACATTGTCCTAAGTTTTCAGATGCTAAGTATCCAGAGGTAATTGCTGGACCGATGCCGTCAAAGGTTAATGGATCAACAAGGCCTAATGCATCCCCAGTAACGTAAACTCTATCATTACAGGCTTTGAAAGAAGGAAATCCGTTTTCTGGGATTATTTTAGCCGAGTATTCTCTTAGTGAGAATCCTTTAATTATTTCAGATAGGTCGGCCTTGTAAGAATCCAAGAATTCATAAGGTTTAATATCTTTAAGTTCGCTGAGGGGTATGCCTACACCTATTGCTATAGAATCCTTGTAGGTGTATACAAACCCAGCACATGGTAGTGGTGAATCTGAAATGATACGCCAAGCTTCACCGTCATCCCCCTCTAAGTTAAATCTTTTATTTACCTCATCTTTATTTAACGAGTAAACTTCTTTAACTCCCAACACAGTTTCTTCAGGTTTTAATTCCCTCCTTAAACCTTGACTTATAGACAAGAGAGCATTAGCCCCCTCACTTATTATTATGTATTCAGCCTCCACTCCTCCTCTCTCAGTTATAACTTTATTTCCTTCAATACCCAACACTGTAGTTTTAGTTATTAATAACGCTCCCGACTCTTCGGCTTTTTGTGCTAGCCATTTATCAAACTTCAGCCTGGAGATCGTATATAATCTTTCTCCCTTAGGAGATACTTTAATCTCAACAGAGTTCCCCTTCTTAGATTTAAAGATCAATTTAACTCTTTTAACAGTTCTTTCATAAGGCAAGCCCCCAGTGTCTATAAACTGTGAGATACTACTTTCCCTTATCATAGCACCAGAAACGTTCTTGGCACCGGGCTCTGGTCCTCTCTCTAAGAGCAACGTCTTGTATCCTTTTTTAGCTGAATTTAGTGCCGCAATACTACCAGACGGACCAGCACCTATAACTACCACATCAAATTTCATAATTTCACACCCCTTTCCTTAATTATCTTTATCAATTCGGGCACAATTTCGAATAAATCACCTATTACGCCGTAATCACAATTGTTAAAGATTTGAGCTTCTGGGTCTATGTTTATCGCTATAATTCTTCTAGCCCCCGCAATACCGACTAAATGTTGAACTGCACCAGAAATCCCTAAAGCTATATAAAGTTTAGGTCGTATCGTAGTTCCGGTTTGGCCTATCTGTCTCTCTTTAGGATACCAACCCATATCAGCTAGAGGTTTACTAACACCAACAACGCCGTGTAATACTTCAGCTAGTTCTTCAGCTAATTTTATATTTTCTGGGGATTTTATCCCCCTCCCAACCCCTATTACCACGTCCGCCTCAGCTAGGACATTAGGTTTTTCTAATTTGGAATGCTTAATAACTTTGTACGAAGTTGAAGTATCTTCAATAGTTTCAGTTATCACTTCATTACCCTCTTTAGGGAGTTTAATGGGGTAGAAAACTCCTCCTCTAACAGTCACCATTATTGGCCTATGATTTGGACATATTATTGTGCTCATTTCCTTTCCTCCGAAATCTGGTCGTATTGAAAGTAACCCTACTTTTTCATCTACCTCAAATTCTACACAATCCGCTATTAATCCCGTATTTACTTCTATTGCAGTAGTGGATGCAAGTTCCCTAGCATTTTTAGTTCCGGGAAAGAGAAGTACTTCAGGCTTATATTTTATTACTAATTTTGACAAAGCTCTAGTATAAACATCGTTAGTATAAATATCATAGGGTACTTTAACATGATAGATTTTATCAAAACCGAATTCAAAAGATTGTTTAATTAATTCCTCAACCTCATCTCCTATGATAACTCCCGCAAGTTTAGTGTCCATAGAATCGGCTATTTTTCTCCCTTCTGAAGTTATTTCTAATGAGACTCTATTAATCTCGTTTTCTGCATGATCTATGTATACCCATACTTCGCCCTTTGCCTTATATTTAGGGGCGGGTTTAACGTATTCATATTTTACCTCTTGTGTCTCCCTCAAAGACTTAATTATCTTATCATAAACCCATTCTGGTGCGTCATTTCCTCTATAAATTTCTGGTTTCCTAGTTTTAGGTGGGGGGTTAACTTTAATTACTCTTGTCGGTGATCCGGTTAAACCAATCTTATTTGGTTCAGCCCCTATATCGTCTTTATTAAGCCTTGGAATTTTTGCTTGTTTTGCCTTAATGAGACTCTCTAACGTTGGTTGCCTTGGTTTATTTATGGTCTCTAAAACTGTAAAAACTGAAGGTAACTGCACTTCTATCTCCTCTTCCTCGTTTTCCGTAGTCCTTAATACTCTAGCTCTTCCCTCTGATATTTCAGAAATTTTACTTACATAACCCACAACTGGAATACCTAGCCATTTAGCAGTTTGAGGACCTACTTGTTCTGTTTCACCGTCTACAGCCCTTCTTCCAAACAAGTATACGTCTGCCTCGCCAATTCTCTTTATCGCCTTATAGAGAGTATAAGAAGTAGCCCAAGTATCTGCCCCAGCCATAGCCCTATCAGTAATTAAATACGCTTCATCCGCTCCCATTGCTATTGCTTCTCTTAGTGCAGATTCAGCTTGTGCAGGTCCCATAGTTATAACGATGACTTTACCACCATATCTTTCCTTAATTCTTATTCCTTCTTCAATTGCGTGTAAATCCGGTGGGTTAATAACGGCTGGAACCCCTTCCCTTACGAGATTATTAGTAATCGGATCTATTCTTAAATCGTCAGCATCTGGAACTTGTTTTATGGATACAAGGATTCTCAGCATCCTCTCTCAATATATAATATCTCTCAATTTTTGTATTTAAGCTTGTATTCAAGAGTTTTAAAATATAATTGAAATGTTTAAGTTTTATAAGTAACAACAGAAATTAAAATGATGAAAAGATCAAAATCAGTTCAATTTAGTTTCCTTTATGGCTTCTTTTATCTCTTCAAGTGCAGATTGATTTTCGAGTGAGCTTACGTCACCTAGAGGCTTACCTGTAATCAACGCTTTTATTAATCTCCTCATAATTTTAGCGTTACGAGTCTTAGGTAATTCCTTTACGAACAAGATATCCCTTGGTGATAAAGCTTTGCCTATTTGTTGTTCAACATAATGTAATAACGATCTTTTATCAACCTCTCCTTTCCTTACCGCAAAACACAAAATTTCCTCTCCTTTTAGCTCACTAGGAACCCCAATACATGCGCTTTCGACAATTCCTGGATATGAGTTAATGACTTGTTCTATCTCGGCCGGGCCAATTCTCTTACCGGCGACCTTAATTGTGTCATCACTTCTCCCCACAATATAATAGTAACCCTCGTTGTCATAATATGCTAAGTCCCCATGTACCCACACGTTCTCCCACTTGCTCCAATAAGTGTTAATATACCTTTCGTTATCCTTCCAGAACCCTCTGGTCATACCGGGCCACACACTTAAAATAACTAACTCACCCTCAACATTAGGCGGCACATGTTTACCGTTCTCGTCAAATATATCAGCTTTAATCCCCGGTGAAAATCCGTTAAACGATGAGGGCTTGATTTCTTTAATTACATAATTTCCTAAAATACCCCCAGATATCTCAGTCCCACCAGAATAGTTTATTATTGGCCCTTTGAAAGTACTATAAAGCCATTTCCAGCTTTCTGGGTCTATTGGTTCCCCGGTATTACCAGCAGTTCTTATGTCCAGTTTCCCCTCACTTTTTTCACTCTTTAAAAGTCTGACTAGACTGGCAGATAATCCCAAAATGTCGACTTTCAAATCCTCGATAAACTTACTTAAAATTTCAAAGTTTACATATCCTTCTATCATTCCTACTTTACCTCTTAATAATAGACTACCGAGAATCATCCATGGTCCCATCATCCAACCTAAATCAGTAATCCAACTAAGGGTTTCTCCCTTTTTCATATTAAATTGAAAGAATATATCGGCACTAGCCTTAATAGGGAAACCATCATGAGTATGAACACACCCCTTAGGTTTACCAGTAGTACCGCTTGTGTAAATAATCATGAACGGGTCTTCGCTGTCGGTCACCTCTAGACCGTCTCCACCACTTTTTATAACATCCTTATAATTAAACTGGTCTTTAGACCCTTCTCCTCCTCTCTCTATGGCAACTAACGGAATGTTTAGTCCTTCCAGGTTAGAAAGTGGGTTAATTTCCTTTCCTTTACGTATCGTTAAATCCACAGTGAAAATCAACCTCATTCCACTATCCTCAGCCCTAACTCTTATTGGCTCCCTTCCAAATCCAGAAAATAGGGGCACTGCTATCATCCCAGCTCTGGCAATCCCTAGAAATACTGGAACAATTTCTGGTATCATTGGCATATAAATTCCTATAGTATCTCCTTTCTTTAATCCTTGTTTTTTGAGCCATGAACTTATGCTCTTAGCCTCGTGTAGAACTTGTGAATAAGTTACTTTCCTCTCTTCACCCTTTTCGTTCATCCATTTTATAAATACTTCTGATGAGTCTGGTATTTGATCCCCTATATTTAATTTTCCCCCGTTAAACCATTTAGCCCAAGGTTTACCTCTTGATAAGCTTAAAACCTCATCATAATCTTTCGAAAACCTTATTCCGACCACTTTAACGAATTTATCCCAAAAAAGCTCTGGTTTTTCTGAACTAAATGATATGAAATCCTCTAAGGTTGATAAGTTATTAGAAACCATGAATTGATAAACGTTACTCTCTTCTATCCATTCCTTAGTAGGAACCCAACTCATTTATTCCTTACCCTCAGAGGTATTTCAAAAGTAATTATTTCTACTTCCCCATTAAGTTTAGGCTCACCCTCCACAATAGCCAACAACCCGCCTATAGTACCTTCAAACCTTACAAACCCTATTACTTGCGGGTTAGGAAGTGTATTCCCCTCAAAATCCTTATAAACTATGGTGTAACTATCTAAGTACGCCCTTCCCTTCACTTCTGTGAACTCGGTCTTCATAAAGCATTCCTCACAGTAAAGGGTAGCAGGAACGTAAATTCTTCCGCATTTGGGACATTTAGAACCTATTATCTTACCTTCCTTCAAACCTTTGAAGAACTCCTCTCCGGCATAACCCACTGTATAAACGTACTCCTCTACTTCCATGTTATCTTTCCATAATAATAGTTTATCATCCCTTCCAACTTTATCCCAACTCATTCTATCACCTTAAAGCATTCTATATCGTCTATACTCCCTATTCTTTCCTCCCTCCATATTGCCTTAACCTTTTTACCAAATATACTCATATTCTTAACAGATTCGAAGTCACTGCAGATTCTATGGAATAAGCCAGGGAATACCCAATCACGGTTATTAGAGGGGAAAAGTCTGATTACTCCTACTATCTCTGGCTTTTCTAGCCTCTCTCTAGTCCATGATATAAAGCTAGCGACAACAGTCTCAACAATTCCTTCATCCTTAACTTCAACCCACTCGTCTGTTGGTCTAAAACAATCATCACAGTACATTCTAGGTGGTACGTAAACCCTACCGCACTTATTGCACTTTCTACCAATTATTTTCTTTTCTTTTAGGCCTAGTAAGAATTTACTATATGCTTGTCCGGCAGTATATGAATACTTAGCGTTAGGCTTGTATCTTACAGTAAATAGTTTGCTTATCTCCTCTTCTTTCAAATAGGTTATTTCAATTTTTTCCTTTTCTTGTCTTACGACCAACCTAATCACCTCAATTCCTCATAATGACTACTGTAGAAGCTTGCATTAAATCACCCCAGGCTTGAGCTAAACCCGTATGAACTGGCTTCTTAACTTGCATCCTCCCAGCAGTGCCCTTCAACTGCCAATATATACTTATTGTCTTCATTAATCCCGCCGCAGCAATAGGGTTTCCCACCCCTAAAAGTCCTCCAGAAGGTGAGCTAGGGATATCTCCATCAATATCGAAAATACCTTCCTTCAAAAGTTTTGGTGCCTCCCCTCTTCTGGCTATCAGCAAACCTTCGATGTGGTGTAGCTCTTTATAATCAAATGGATCATAAGGTTCAATGACGTCTATTTCTTTATTTGGTCTTTCTATTCCGGCCATTTTATATGCCATTCTAGCTGCGTTCTCTAAATATCTTGGATATGCCAACTCTCTTCCAGTCCATTCGGTGTTATCTAGAGTCCATCCCACACCTTCAATCCATATTGGCGTATCAGTATATCTCCTCGCAATATCTTCGCTAACAATGACCATTGCTGCCGCTCCATCACTGACTGGGCTAGTATCTAAAAGTTGTACTGGCCATACTAATACTTCACTCTTTAAAACATCATCAACGGTTATGTTTGCTGCAGCTTGTGCGTAAGGATTATTAAGTGCATTCCTCTTATTTTTCACTGAAACAAGAGCAATATCTTCTTTACTAACCTTGTTAACGTACATGTATCTATGCATCTCCATTGCAAAAATCCAAATAAGATTAGGGTTAAGCGGTTTTTCAGTTATAGGATCCCATATATATCTAAATACTGCTTGAGGATGGGGTCTTCCTGGGCTCATCTTTTCTTCAGCAACTGCTAAAACGCTTTGACATAAGCCACTGGCAACATGATACCATGCAGTTATCGGTACCATTACTCCAGTAGCTCCTCCTACGAAAACTCTACTCACCATTTTTCTAACCCCTCCAGCCCCATGTGCTAAATACTCTCCCTTCATATGAACCCCGTCAAAAGCATCTGGTGCGCTTCCTATAACTACACAATCTATGTCCCTTAGCTCTAGTCCAGCCTCGTCTAATGCTTTTCTGGCAGCAATCCAAGACATCTCTCTAGGAGTCTCTAAAATTCTCCTACGAAACAATGTTAGCCCAGCACCTATTACCGCAACCCTCTTGAAAAATAAGTTAGTCCTCATTATCTATTCACCACCAAAACCCCACCAGTAAATGTCGGTACCCCTCTCCAACTCGCTATTACTGCTCTAGATGAATTTCCCTCCCTTAAATAATATGCAGCATCTAATAGTAATGAAAGACCACTTGCCTCTAAAGGTCTTCCAGTTGACAGATGTCCACCTAACGGATTAACTGGTATTTTTCCTCCTACATGAAATATGCCTTCTCTCAGATCCTTTACCGGGTCTCCGCTAATTTGTAGTGCTTCTATATGTTGCAGTTCTTTATAACTGTAAGTATCATCAACAAATGCAGAATCGAAATAATTTTTAGGAGAGTATACCTTTGCCATTTTATAAGCATTTCTTGAAGCTATTCTCAGATATGTCGCTTCGCCAAGTGAAGAGAACTCCATAGAAGAATCGGTAGCGAAATATGCACCTTCTATCCAAATAGGAGTGTCATTAAATTTCCTAGCAACTTCCTCACTTGCTAACACTACAACTATGGCACCATCAACAAAACGGCTTATATCTAATTCAGTAAGTGGATAAACTACGAAATTCTCATTTAAGACGTCAGTAAGAGTGATATTTGAGGCGAATGAAGCCCTAGGGTTCTTAAGCCCATTATTTTTGTTCTTTACTACTATTTCAGCTAAGTCTTCCCTTGTAGCCCCAGTCTTTGACATGAACTTTACTGCATCTAAACCGGCTAAGAAGTGTGGGTTTTTAGCACCTATACGACCATAAATAGGATCGTAAGCGAATTCAATTATACTATCTAGTGTTAATATATCACTAGGCTTTGCATGGGCTTCCACAACAGTTACTTTTGATAAACCAGAGTTTATGTGCATTATCCCGTGAATTATTCCTTGTAATCCATCGCCGGTGACAGTCATCGTGGGTCTCATCGCGCCTCCTATGGGATCTGGCGCAAACTCATCAGATATTGCTATTCCTTCCCAGAAGTCTTCTTGGCAAGAGATAAATGTATCAACATCTGTTCTAGGGTTTAACCCTCCAGCATCTTCATACGCTCTCACTGAAGCTTCAAACATCATCTCTCTAAATGATGAGTCCTTGATTGCTGGTTTAAACCCATACCAACCTACACCTACTATTGCAACTTTCATAAAAAACACAAAATAATATTCTTAAGAAAGATAATAAAGTTTTCCATTGAAAAGGATAAAATGAAAAGAATATAAATTAGGTAGTTTTTATAACACGCCCTTACCCTCATACAACGTCTTCAATCTCTTCCACATCTCATCTATGTAATTCTCAAGTTGCTTAACCTTTTCCCCTTCCAGATGTCTATATCTTCCTTGAACTTTTAAAAACTCAATCAAAGGTTTCCTAGTTCTCTTATCTAGACAATGTAAACATTCATCTGAAATTTCGAGCTTGCCGTTTTCATATTCTATTAAAGGCCAATAACACGTTTGTACCGCTAATTTAGCTACTTCTACTGTCTTAGAGGGATCGAATAGCCAGCCATAAGGATCTGGGCAGAGAACGTGAACGTAGGCAAACCCGTTTACTTCCTTAGCTTTCCTAACCTTCTCCATTAGGTCGTGAGGGTAGCCTATACTAGCTGTAGCCACATAAGGTACGTGATGTGAAATCATGATTAACGGTAAATCCTTTTTATTATGTTTTTTCCCACTGGGAGTAGTAGTTGTTGAGGCCCCGAGGGGGGTTAAACCGCTTCTTTGCCCCCCAGTATTCATGTAGGCTTCATTATCTACACAGATATAAATTATATTATCGTTCCTTTCAGCAGCAGCACTAAGCGAGGCCATTCCTATATCAGCTGTACCGCCATCTCCAGCCCAAACTACTGGTTTTATGTTCTTACCTTTACTCTTAAATGCAGCGGCTATACCAGCCGCTGCAGCAGGGCCGGCAGCAAAGGCAATATTTAGTACGGGATAGTTATAAGCGGATTTAGGTCCCATTCCTTGTATTACTGACGAGCAACCAGCTACTACAACGATTATCGTATTTTCACCTAATATAGTACTTACCAGTCTCATCGCTATGTTCTCTGGACACCCTGGACATGCAGATGTACCGGGTAGTAATCTGTGCTTATTTAATATATCTTGGAGACCTAAGCTCAACTTTTTCCACCTCCTTGGGGTAAAACCACTCTACTCCTTCTGGTCTTTCAATGAATTTACGGATTACCATCTTCATCTCGTCCTTACCGATCGAAACCCCTCCCAAACCCGTGATAACACCCTTGATCTTAACGTCTGGTAAAGTGGCTTTTAGCTCAAGGAATAAATGCCCTCCTCTACCGAAACTTACAGATCTATCAAATACTAAGATCCCGTCCTTATTCCCTAACCACTTTTTAATATCGTCTTCATCCCAAGGTCTGACAAACCTAATCCTATATAAGCCTACCTTTAAGCCTTCCTCCCTCAGTTCATCAACTGCTTTCATAGTATCTAACGACCAAGCCCCCATAGTTACTATTCCGTAGTCCGCATCATCAAGTCTGTATTTCTCATTTAATGTCGAGTAATTGCCGATTGGTATAACTTGTTTCATGTATTGGTTTCCGACTTCTTTAATTACTTCTTTAGAAGCTACTATTGCTTCATGCATCGAATGCCTTAGTTTCATATAATCTATTGGTTGGAACATGTTACCCATTGATAGTGGCTCTTCTGGGTCAAGCGTATAAGGCTGTCTCCTAGGTGGTAGGAACTCATCAACCTCATTCTGTGATGGTATATAAACTCTTGTCTTTGTGTGTGAGAGTATAAAGCCGTCCATACCTATCATCATAGGTAGGAAAATCCTCTCATCCTCTGTTATTTTAAACGCCATTAATGTTAAGTCTAAAGCCTCTTGTGGTGTTGACGCAAAAGCCATTAACCATCCACTGTCCCTTTCGCTCATAAAATCGGTATGCTCATTCCAAATATTCCATGGAGGACCAACCGCTCTAGTACCTACAGTCATAACTATTGGTATCCTGCTTCCAGCTGCCCACCATATCATCTCATGCATGTAAAGTAAACCTTGAGATGCAGTTGCAGTATACACTCTTACACCGCTTATGGCTGCACCTAAAGTGGCGGCCATAGCTGAATGTTCACTCTCAACTCTTATTATTTCAGTCTCTAGTTCTCCTCTATCCTTCATCTCACTTAAAGATTCAATTATGTATGTCTGTGGAGTTATTGGATAAATTGCAGCAACTTTTACTCTAGCTAATTTAACTGCGAGTGCTACTGCATCGTTTCCAGAAATAACCTTACTCATCAAATTCCTTCACCATTTCAATTGCTTTAACCGGACATATATTAGAACAAATACCACATCCCTTACAGTATGTATAATCTATATCTACCTTTCCATCAATTACTAAGATTGTACCTTCTGGACACCACAAGTAGCACGCTTTACAATTGACGCATTTTTCATGGTGTATTATTGGTCTAACTACTCTCCAGTTACCCGTCCTTCCTCCAGCACCTTTACTGGGCATACTTATGGGGAACATTTGGTAGCTAAGCGACAATCTCTTTCACCTCCATTACTTTTTCATAAGCTTGTTCTACTGCCTTTTTATTTAATTCCGCGATTTTTCCTTCAAATTCTTCATCAATTGCCTTTTTTAAAGAATTTAATGAAACTACTCCAAGCCTTGCTAATGCCCCTAGCATTATAATATTAACTAAAGGCCAACCAGATTTTACTAAACCTAAATCAATTGCTATTTTAGTAGCATTTATCACGTACGTTAGGTAGTTAAGTTTAACTGGTACTGGTGAGTTTATAACTACTTTCCCATAGGGCTTTAATCCTCTGAGCGGGTTGGAGATCTTAAGTAGTGAAGGGTCTAGTATTACTACTATATCTGGGTTTTCGATTGGGGATGTTACTTTAATCATTGAAGTATCTATTCTACAATATGACTCGATTTCAGCACCTCTTCTTTCAGCACCGTAAAACGGAAATGCTGAAGCCCAATATCCATCCAAATCAGCCGCTATTGCAAGTAAATTAGCCGCTGTTACAACTCCTTGCCCGCCTCTTCCATGAAATCTTATTTCGAGCAATAATAGGTCACTTCCAATTATTCAATTTATTTTCATGCTTTAAAAAAGTTGTGATATAAAAAGTATCTTAGACTGGAAGACCATAATATAAAATCTTTTCAAAGAACTCCTTTCTTTCAATTACTTCAGATGAGACTGCTAGTGCTGAAGCTAATATACTTATTAACGGCAATATTATAGATGAAATTAAAGTAATAAGAAATACACTATTTAGAATTATCCTCATCTTTCTTCTACTAGTTATTATCTCCATTAAGCTAAATATTAGTGGTAAAACTAATATGAGAGGTGTAAGGTGAAAGACGAAGTAACCTAACGGGAATACGGTAGTAAATATTGTTCCGATGAATGACACTGGAGTATTTAAATTATACCAAGAAGGCGTAGATTTAAGCATGTAGACCATAAGCGATGAGAGTACTGCTAATGATGTTAGGGCTAACGATATATAATACACGATTTGTAAATTCGTTAGTAGAAGAGTTAAGAGAGATAAAACGGATAAAGAGCTGAAAAGTACTTCCCTACTTAACCATGAAGACTTAAGGTTTCTTATTACTTTGTAAAACCTTTCTTTCCTGTTTATGTGTAATATAGCTGGTAATAAGGCTATTAACATTAACATGAGGGGGATAAAGTTATTGAATTTCAAAATAAGTGTGCCAAGTGATAACTCAGAAGCTATAGTAAAAACCAATAACTGCCAATAATTTTTCTCCCTTCTGGTTTTCAACGGGTTGGCGTTTATCTTAACTTTGCTTTCCCTTATAGTTATTTTCGGTTTAGTTATGGAATAAGGCGCAAGATAATCAGCTTTGTATTCAGTCTCCTTTACCCAACCAAATGATAGAGCACCAGTAGGGCAAGCTTCTACACAAAGGGGTAAACCCTTCTTATTTAATAACCTATCCATACAGAAATCACATTTCGTCATTATTCCCTCTTTATTAAACGTAGGCTCCTCATATGGGCAAGCCCAAGTACAGTAACCACAACCTATACACTCCTTAGAATCAATATAAATTATCCCCATTTCATTCTTTTTGATAGCATCAGAAGGGCAAACCTTCATACACAACGGGTTTTCACAGTGGTTACAGGAAATTGAAACTCCTACTTTTACCCCTTCAGACTCAAAGACCAATAGTTTTCTCCAATTTAATCCTCCATAAGCGTTATTACAAGCGTTAACGCAAGCGTTACACACTATGCACTTATTAGGGTTAAACACGAATTCCAGCTTTAATTTTTCACTACTCCTTAAAACTTCTTCCATAACATAAATTTTGTTATAAACAAAATAAACTCAAGTATAAATAAGTTTGAAAATTATTATATCTATCTAAGGAGTGTTTAGACTTTTATCCCTTTAAACCTATAATAGAATTGTCTAGCAGCACTTATCCTCTGAATATCATTAGTCCCTTCATAAGTTTTCAATATTTGCAAGTCCCTTAATAATCTCTCTAACCCCGAGGAAACTGAAACACCATATCCGCCATATACGCTCATAGCCTTTAATACTATTCTTTCAGCTGCTTCAGTAGAGTGGAATTTAGCTAACGAGGCTGCAACAATGTATTCCTCCATCTTTCCTTTTTGATATAGTGTACCAGCCCAATAAGTGAGTAAACGAGATGTAATTATATCTGAAAGGGACTCACTAACCTTTTGCTGCACTATTTCGAATTCGGCTAACTTCTTCTCAAATGCCTTCCTTTGTAAAGAATACTCTACCATTTTCTCAAAAGCGGCTTGTGCAATACCTAAAGCTTGTGCTGCTACTATAGTCCTCGCATAATCAAATGACTCCACAGCATACTTAAATCCCATTCCTTCATCTCCCAATACGTTCTCTTCCGGAACTTTTACGTCCTCCAGAACTATTTCAGCCGTGTGGGAGGCCTTTAATCCGGTAGTTTCAATTCTACTTACGGTCTTAACTCCCCATTCTCTTTCTACTAAAAACATCGTAATTCCTTTCCACCTGGCTTTAGGGTCTGGTGGAGAAGTCCTCGCTGTAATAATAAAATAGTCCGCTATATCCCCGTTTGTTATAAATATTTTTCTAGCATTCAATATATAATGCCCATTGACCTTTTTTGCAGTTGATTTAATTCCGGCCACATCAGAACCGGCATCTGGTTCTGTGTTTGCAAAAGCCCCTATTTTCTCCCCTACAGCGGTTAATGGTAAGTATTTTTTCTTTAACTCATCTTTACCATACTTCAGTATTGCCCTATTTACCATCCACTGGATAAGGAAGAACGTCGAAAAGGAAGTCCAAACTCTTGAAATTTCTTCTGACGCAACAAGTAAGGTAAGATAATCCCCTCCCTGTCCTCCATACTCTGTTGGAACATCAAGACCGTATAATCCTATTTCCTTAGCTTTTTCTTTTAATTCTTTAGGTAGATCCCTTTCCATTTCGCCTTTCTCTACGTATTTGCTCATTGAATTTTCAGCGAAATCCCTTATAGCGTTTCTTAATATTTCATGGTCTTGTGTTAAACCTAGGTTAAAGTCCTCAATTGATTTAAATGGGAACATAATATCATCACACTCCGTGAGTTTAAATAATTAGAGAGTCCCAGAACATTAGCTCATACGCTTGAATAAGCCTAGCTATCTCCTCATACCTACCTTTATACTTACTGATTATTTTTTCTGCCTTATTATCTAACGCGACAAAGTCCATCGATGCAAATGAATCAAGGAACTCTGTATTATTAAACCCATAATTTTTCTTTAAGGCCTCAGATAATCTCTTACAATTCTGAGCCCATATGGGTAAATTAATTACTAATGCTAGCGCTTGTTCTCCCGCATTAGCATAAAGGGCAAGCCAGCTTAAGAAATGTGTATATGCTACACTTTGAGGATTAGGAATTACTTGAGGTCTTACTTGATCCTTTAATGATTTTAATGCATTATAATCTCCTTCCATAGCTTCAATAAAGAAGTCTAACTCCTCTTCTGAGGTAGATCTACTAATCATTATGGCGAGTGATCTAACATCGTGATTGACAATGTACCATTGCTGGTTAAAGAACTCTCTTATTTGTGTCTCCGAAAGCTTTCCTTCATCAGCCATTTTGATAAAATTATGATTTAGTATTCGTTCATTAATTTCTTTTAGTTTCTCTCTAATTTCATGTAACATAAGATTACTACTACTTTTGTCTAAAAAAGTTAATTATTTGTTTAACTTTCCTCTTACCCAATTCCTAAAATCGTAAATAAAGATGTTGTCGTGAGGGCAAGCTTCTATGCATTCACCTGTTCCGATACATTTTAGGGCCCTAAACTCACCTTTCTTTATAAATGAGGCTCTCATATCAGTTATACCCACTGGACAAGCAGTTGCACAATCTACTGTTTTACAGTTAATGCAAGTCAATGGGTCTTTTACTTTAAGTTTGAAGAAGCCCAATCTCCCGAATAGCTGGTTGAAAGTTCCCCAAGTACATAAGCCCATATTTACACAACTGTAATTCCCTAAGAACGGTATTAAGAGGAATTGTATATACCATATTAAATTGAAGTAAAAGGCTACGTAAAGCATTGTAGGGTCATTGCCTAAAATGTAAAAATTCGTATAGCCTATCTGATTTAAGTATGATATTATACCAAAGGTTAATAACATAACCCAGATAATAGAGGACGTTATTTTATAAATAATATTCAAGCGCGAAGTCAGCATCTTTCTACCCAATTTGCTAGTTCTATTAAAAACTCTAGTATCCATCATTACTGACCCTTGTAGCATAAATGGTGCGGTACAAGTAACTGAGCATATCTGTCTGGAACCGAAGAATAAAGATAACACTGCTGTAACCACATAAGTTCCTACTATTCCTAACAAAAGCGATGGCTCAACTGGTGCATAAGTTCCTAGCCCATTAAACCAAGAATATGGTATCAATGGAAATATTGAAGCAACTGGAGAAAAGTTAGGTAAATATGTACTGTAAATCCAATATGCTAAGAGCATCAGTGAGAGTCTTATTCTATTCTTTCTGCTATACACGATTTTATGAATTACTAATGGCGTAAAAAAGGATCCAAAAAATACTAGCATCCATTGACTCCCTGTAACTGAAACGAAATAAGAGATCAAATTCCATATAGGGTTTAAGGTTCCTAATGCCGGTTGCAAGGAATTAGACATTATTAGGGCATCTAGCGAAAAGATAAATGAAGATATGAAAGGGAGTAAAAGTATGATGAAGGCGAGAGATTTGTTTTCATTTATTTTGATTTTTTTCTTGAATAGGAAAAGTGGTAGAAATACAATAAGTATCCATAATGGAAGGTTAAATAATATCAATATTGCACAGCTTAATGTCATTCCGTTAGCAGTAATTATTCTGTAAATGTTTATACTTAATCTCTTATAATTCAATATGTACATTATTCCTTGAAATAAGGAAAAAATTATACCTAGTATTAATATTGAAATTAATATCATAATTATTTATCCCAAAATGAGCAAAAAGAAGATTACTATATAAATATGTGTTAAAAACTTTTTCACAAGGTATTCGACAAAGTAATAATATATTTCTTATTAAATCTTATTTGCGAAAAAACACTTTTACATTACGAACTGAAATGGATAACAAGAAAGAAAGAAGAGGAGTTTCAAATATAGTTTTTGCCGGAGTAACTATACTACTACTAGTAGTTGCTATAGCAGGGTTTTACTTATATGCCACTAAGCCCTCTACTACTTCTACTGTTACTACAACAGTTCCAACTACAGTTCCCGTAACAGTTACGCAAACAACAACACAAGTAATTAATCACACAGTTACACAAGTCATAATGAAGATGATAAAATACAATTTATCTGCAGCATTCTATAACGGAATGGTTATAACATTTAATTATACCATGAACTTTAACTGCTCTCCCTCGCTATTAACATTCTTCCCTAATGAAACTCAAGCTAATCAAGTTGCGATGGGTTGCGAAGTAGGGGCTGCACCATCGTCTTTCCCACCTGGAACAGAGCCAGTTTATGTAATAGTACCAGCTTTTGCTGGACTTTCGATATTTGGAGTACCCAGTTTAGGAGCAACACCTCAAGGTTTCCCAACCTTCACATATAACGGTACTACATATACTATACTAACCCAATGTGGAGCCGCAGGAACACCAGCAGCTTGCCCAGATCACATGACGTACATATATTCACCAGCATTTACTGCAGTAGAAGAGGCTTTAGGAATTAAAAACGGAGCATTCGGGCTACCAGAGGGAGTATTACCAACTCCAGCTCACGATCACATAGTAACTTTCACTACAACACAGTCAATACCTTGGGACATAGTAGTAGTGTTAGTATTTAACCCCAATATATTCCCTAACCCGTTAACTGGACAATGCCAACAAATAGTACCCTCAAATATAACTAATGACACTTCACTATGTCTGAACTCCTATGCTAATTTAGAGAAGGCTTTAAACACTTATGATAGCGCGGTATTATTGGCAAACCAAAACAATCCGATATGGAAGACATTACTTAATGGCAAGGCTATTGATGCAATAGAGGTTCCGTCTAATATGATATTATACTTCAGTGCCCCGCCAATATATCCATATCCAGACGCAATGTACACGTATACTAGCTAAGGTGATTTAGATGAAAGAATATAAGAATATTTCATTAATTTTTTTAATTATTCTTATTATTATAATATCAGTCTTTATTTCACTTAGATATACGATTAATTCTTCTTCCTCAAGTGATTCGTTAATTGGAGTTAAGGTCTCTCCCTCAGTTTATTTTCAATTTAAGCAACTCTCACAAATGGGATACAATATAACTAATACCTCATTGCTACTAGCTGTACAACCAACATACGCTACAGAAGCAATTGATTACAACGGTAAGCCCGTAATCATATTCGTAGGTGCTGAGTGGTGTCCTTACTGTGGAGCTGAAATGTGGGCTTTTATAATAGCGTTAGAGAGGTTTGGAAACATCTCTGGTCTTGAATACATGTTATCTAGTTCAACAGACGTATATCCTAATACACCCACTTTTACTATAGTTAACGTCACATATCAAAGTCCTTATCTTTATTTGCTTGAATATGAATATCAAAACAGAAACCATCAACCGCTTCAATCAATTCCAGCTAATATTTATCAGCTTTGGCAAAATCTGGGAAGAGGCTCAATACCATTTGTTTATGTTTCTGGGTTATACTATCAAGTTGGTTCAACAGTTAATCCATCTCTGCTCTCTGGGAAAAACTGGAGTTATGTTTTTCAACAGTTACATAACTTATCATCTCCAATAGCTAAAGAAATATATGCATCTGCCAATCTTTTAACAGCTGAATTCTGTATAGCCACAGACGGGAAACCCTATAATGTATGTGGGATTCAAGAAATAAAGCACCTAGAGAGCTTACTAATTCAAAGAGTTAATAGTACAAACGGAAATTTGGTTGAGTACTACCAATACCATGATAACTTTAAAAACGTAAACTATACGGATCAGAATTTATCACAAGTAACAGCCTGGGATAGAAAAGTAATCATTAAAAGTGAAAATTTTCTTTTCAAAAAATTAATGAAAATTAAAGTAATCATTTAAATATTCTTAACTATATTTAAGAGCTTAAGCTACTGTCTTCATATGAATCCGAAAGTCCTTTACGGGGTCTTCTTGGTAGTAGGTTTAATTGTGGGTGGTGGAGTTGGTTTTTTAATACCTCACCAAAATAAGATAGTTACGCATACGGTAACTTTAACGCATACAATGACCCAAGGTATTATAGTTACAAAACATGAAATGACAATGAAATCTCCTTTAACAAGAGTTCCAATGAATGTAACTGTTTGTACTTATAAAAACCAGTCAAGTACGTGGTATGAATATATATTCACCTCATATGGTAACTGTCCATTACCTATGTGGACAATAGTACAATATTATCCAAATAATCTCCCAAATACCTCAGATCCATCAAGTAATTGGGTCGTTTATGCGTATCAGCAAGACCATGAGTCAGTATTAAATATTCAATTCCCGGCGGTAAGTTGGGAATACGCTGAGATGGATTCAATACCATTATATGATCCATTCCCGGCATATCAAGCATTAGGTAATAGAAGTGCACCAGTCGTATTAACACAACTAGTTGGTGATGCGGTAGGAGTTAGTTATTGGAACGGTATAGTATTTGTTCCCTCAGACGCTAACACACTGTATGCAATAAACGCGTACACGGGCAAGCTAATTTGGTATGCCACTACTGCGAATTCAGTTATGAGTAATCCTATTGTAGTTAACGGTATAGTTTATGTTTCGGTAGGTGATGCTGGTTTCTCAGCCTCTCATTCATTATTTGCCGTATTAACTGGTAACTTAAAGAACGTTATTAGAGGATATAGTTACGGTGCCGTTTACGCATTTAATGCTACTGATGGGCAATTATTGTGGGTACATTTCGATAAAGGCAACGATATGCCAACTCCAGCTTATGTTGATGGCTTACTGATTTATGGCGATGGTTCTGGTCATATAGTAGCCTTAAATGCTACTACTGGGGAAGTTGTATGGAAAGATTATGTAGGAGTTTCGGCATTTGATTCTATGAGTTCTACAAACTTTTATGTGATGCCTAACGGTACAACAATAGCTATTATGGGCTTCACATTCGCCGAACCACCATACGGCATGCTAATAGCTGTTAATGTCAAGAATGGACAAATAGTATGGAATTTCACCTTACCACCCGGCTATACTCCGTTTAACACCGGAATGGGAGATGTAAGTCCAGCAGTAGATCAGAAAAATGGTATAGTAGTTCAGACTACAATAGTAGATTTCATAAAAGCTAATGGAACTGTTAATCTTGCATTATTTGCACTAAATGCCACCAACGGTAAATTATTATGGATAACATTACTGGGTAGAGGCTACGTTCCACCAGCATTCAAAGGTGGTGTCCCAACAATTTACAATGGAGTGATCTATGTGGGTAGTCCAGTAACAAGTATGGTTTATGCTGTAAATGAAACAACTGGAAAAATAATATGGGAAACCCCAATTCCTAACGTCCAGAGTCCGCCTAATGGTGCGGGCGGTGGTAGAGGGAATCCAGTTTATATCGACGGTTATATAATAGAGCCAGCTGGTGCCTATGTGGATGTTTATAATGCAAGCAACGGCGAGTTAATCAAAAGCGTTTATCTTGGTGGAAGGTTCGGGATAATAAATGCGGTAGTTGTTGGGAATACAGTATTCTTAGACAATAGCTATAACTGGGTGTTTGCGGTACCACTATCAAGTCTAATTTAATTCTTTTCTTCTTCCTTTTTACTTTAAAATTATCCTACTTTGCCTTATTTCTCTCCTTAATGGGTCTAACACTAGCCCGAATATTTCTAATGTAAATACTCCTAGGGAGATTATTAGACCTTACGAATACTTCTAGGGAGCGGGGATGATGAAATTAAGGAGGCTTCTAAATTATGAAGAGATCTTTGAGAAAATTTCTGCTGATTGTGGTACAAGGTTATGTTGAAAAACAAAAATTCCTATACGACGGTCCAAGGGTAAGTAATCCCCATCCAGTAACCCCTAGCGATTGATTTCCCTATCGAAGGTTGATCCTTTCTAATATCTCTAATAACCACATCAGCTTTTACCTCTTCTTTCACAACCCTAACTCCTAACTCCTTGTAGACTTGTTGCAATAGATACGCCCTATTCCTATCTAACCCTTTAAATATGTTTTCAGTAACATAAACCTCATTATTTTCAGCCCACTTAAACACATAATCTTGATACGCGTAAAGGTTAGAGTCAACTAATATCTTTAACCCTTTATAACTTACAAAATTCGGTTGTCTCTCCTTTGGTATTGCGTATAAAGCGTCATCACCCCTATATTCAACTCCTAACCTCATCTTAATCCCTAAACGTTTAAGTTCTTTCTCGTAATATTCGACAAGCCTAATGAACTCCCTATACTTAAAGGGGTCGGAGATCTCATTTATTTGGCCTCCTAATTTGTCACTCTTTTCATATAGCTCGACTTCAAATCCTCTTAAAGCTAAGACCCTAGCTAATTCCATCCCCATAACTCCTCCTCCTACAACTTTTACACTCCCCTCACCCCTTATTAACCGTAAGATTTCCCAGCCGAGTTCTGGGTTTACATCGCATCTAACCTCTCTTGTGCTTAAAAGCCTGCAGAGCTGGTTACATCTTATACACGGTCTTATTGGCAGTCCTTTCTTGACCTTAATTACCCAGTCTGGGTCTGCTAAGAGTTGCCTACCTAAAACTACAGCATCAGCAACCTCAAGTACTTTCTCCGCATCGTCAAGAGTGCTAACTGAACCTACTAAAAACATTGGAAGTTTCGTAGCCTGTCTTACGATTCTTGCCTCGTCGACATAGCTCGGTCTCTTATAGTAGAAAGAGGAGGAACCGCCCAGAGGCCCGTCTCTTCCAGCTGATAGATGTACGTAATCGAGATAGGGCTCAAGTCTGGAAACTATTTTAGCCACTAGTTCTGGCGTTAATCCGTTAGGGTCAAATTCTGTCACAGAGATTCTCATACCGATTGGTATCGTAACTCTCCTCCTCATCTCCCTAATTAATTCCTCAACGAATACGACTCCATCCCTATACTTGTCCTCTCTCTTATTAGTTGCTGGAGATAGGAACTGTGCTATTAAATAACCATGAGCACCATGCAGTTCTATTCCGTCAAAACCGCTTCTTTCTGCCCTTTCTCCCGCTTTTACAAAATCTTCTATAACCCTGTTTATATCGTCTTGTGTCATTTCCTTAACTGGGTCTAATAATGGAATATTTGAGGGTGCAATAGGTTGATTTCCCCAAATAAGGCTCTTTCTTGTCTTCCTCCCAACGTGGACTAGTTGTACAAATATTTTGCTATCGTTGTTGTGCACTGCTTCTGTAAGTCTTGCAAATTTAGGTACTAATTCGTCATCGTATAATCCTAGCTGGTTAGGAGATCCCCTAGAATCTATCTTATTTACATATGTATACTCGGTAATTAGTAACCCCGCCGAACTTCTTCTAATGAAATACATTATGTGTTCTTCTGTTGGGTAACCTTCTGGGCTTGCAAAGTTAGTTATCATGGGTGACATTACTACTCTATTTTTGAGTTCCACGTCTCTAATTGTTAGGGGCTCGAAAAGTTTCATACGAAATCGTTCATATTAAAGCCTAAAAAAGTTAGTTCACCACGATTATAACAATATTTAAAAAATTAGTTAAAAGTTGTAAAATCCAAGCTTTTCAAAGTAATTGAGGAGATCAAGTACTTCTGTCTCGTGCTTCTCTTGAGCACCCTTCTTCCACTCTATTAACCTTTGTTTTATTAGGTTTACATCTGCTTCCCTATCAGTTTTATAGCCTAATTTTTCTAACAAATACCATAAGCCTATTAGCCTCCTCTGATTAGGCAAGGTTACGTATTCGTCCAAAATTATTTTTATTGTAGCGTTGTCTTTTTTAAATACTGCATCTCTCATGTTTTCAGTAAACTGGTCTAAATAATCAACAATTTTTCTTACCTCCTCATCGTTCATAGCTATGCCGAATTTCTCTGCAACCAGATGGCATAATTTGAAGAGCTTATCGATATGCTGTTTTAATTCTTCTAATTCTTTATCACTTAACCCATTTACTTCCAGCTTTATCTCTCCGTAATCGAGGAGAGGCATAATATTATTTATGATATCTAGTTAAAAAAGTTTTCTTAATAAATATGAAAAATCATAAAATCTAAATTATCATGCTAATTACTTTTATAATAGCTCTAGCATGATCATTAAAAAGAACTAAACTAAAATAACTTCTGTTTTTACAAGAAATAAGATAATAACTTCCACTCTATTTGGCAGTATAACTCTCAAATATACTTAGATAGATAATTTTAAATAATAAAGATAATCTTTATACAAATTCCAGGTTATTTTACTTAAAGGGTCTTGCTAGTTTTTACATTAATTCCTATAATATATCATTTTTAATTAGTACCTATTTTATCCTAAATCCGAACTACTATGTTACGATAATATCGTACTAAAAACTAATATACGTTTAATTTTCTGAAAAGAATACACTATTTTGATACAAATTGGTAAAATATAAGCTTTTACTGCTAGATTAACCTTCTATACTACATTTAATCGGTAAATGCTATCGTTTTACAAATATATTGGTAATTTTAATCATACATGGCATATTGGGATAAAATATTTATAGATATTCTATCCATTTTTTACGCTTAACAGATAAACCAAATATTTCAAATAAGTATAAAATGGATCTCTTTACAATTGTCCTTA
The DNA here is from genome assembly GCA_037389275.1 of Sulfolobaceae archaeon RB850M. Lineage (GTDB taxonomy): Archaea > Thermoproteota > Thermoprotei_A > Sulfolobales > Sulfolobaceae > JAPYVG01. The sequence goes on along the minus strand of JBBHKV010000071.1, from coordinate 23,487 downwards.
TCCCTTTTTTGTTCTTACTCTTTCAACTCATTGAAGTGAATTTAAAATATGGTTTTAACATATTACTATATGAGATGAAAATAAATGTAAGAAGCATTATTGAGGATGAAATTATAAGATTATTAGAACTGCTAAAGGGCGGAACAGAATGCGAGATTATAGATTTAGCTGATTTTTCAAGACTTCTAAATAAAAATGACGAAACTATTATAATTATATCTGATGATCTCAAACACTTTTTAACCCCTAATCTTTCACACGGTAATAAACCAGTCTATATCTTTATCAGTAATATGCTGAAGAATGCAATATTAACTTGTAACTAAATGTAAGTCCTCTTTTTATTAAACTTAATACTTATATTTATCTCTTTATATAAACTTTATAGTATGATAAAGTTTAACAAGAAAAGACGCGACATCTTAGATATTTACCATGATATACTTTATGCATGTAAAACTGCAGATGAAGGGAAGATAAATAAGACAAGGTTAATGTTTAAGGCCAATCTGACCTATGATGTTGCGAAGAAATATATTTCGAAATTAGAAGAGAAAGGATTTATAGCTAAAGACGATGATAACTTATACTATATTACAGAAAAAGGGGAGAAGGCTCTTCAGCTTTTATCTTTGCTTAAAGTTAAAAAAGATGAGTTAAGGAGATTAGTTGAAAGTATTAGAGAGGAAGGATTGTTAGATGATTAAGGCTTTTATAATTTAATGAAGTAATACGATTTGTGGAAACTCTTAGAAGACTTGGTTATGATACATCTTCGATACCTCTTTACGCAAAAGAGGGTTATGTTAAAGTAATATTTTCTGCTAACGGAAATAGGGAAAGTAATTTTGATATAAAATTTCATGCTCTTAGAGATATAAAAAGGCTATATTTTGCAACTTATGAGTTCCCTGTCAAGGAATTAATGTTAAAGAACTTTAGTATAAGAATTACGGGGAAGGAGTGCGAGCCAAGATTAGGTTATGAAAGGGTAAATGGTGTTAAATATTATTATGTTATATGGGCTGGATTAGAATGTAGTGAAACGGTTCAAGCTGGTTCCGATTTCGAACTTACATATAGTATAAAATTTATTGATCAATCATTAAACACGAAGGAAAAATTATTCGAAGTATTGAAGGAGATATATAATGAAGAGAGACTCTCATCAAGATTTATCTCACTTAATAATTTCCCACTATTAAAACAAAGGGTAGAAATTATATACCAAGGATTAAAAATAAAGAAATCTTTATTAGTAGTAGCGTCTTCTGCCGACCTTCTTAATAACCCAATTAACGTGATTGAAATTAAAGAACTCAATCACGAAGGGGATAGAATCATATACGAATTATCAGAACCCTTGCCGAATATGAATTATATTTTTATAACCTATTTTGATAATAAATGAAATAAGTTATAGGTGCAGGTATTATTCTCTCTTCAAGTGGATTATTATAAATTTGCCCCTCCGGCATAGGAGGAACAAAATACGGAAGCGGTAGTTTAGAGATTAAAACTTGAGAAGCGCGATCAGTTTCGTAGCAAAATCTTAGTACTGGATTAGTAAACTGTATCGAGGTTATAGCAAATTTATCTCCATGTACTAGCTTATTTCCATATTTTGGTAAGTTGAATTCACCTTTTTCAATAACCGGAACAGATGTACTTTCATATCCTCTTAACATCACATAAACTTTGTCATTTTCTCTAGGTTTACGAAAGATAATGCTCCTCATATATAGTTTAGGGTTCTCAGTGTCATATAATCTAACCTCAAGGTGCAATGCAGTAAAGTTCTCGTTCAGTTCTATTATTTTTCCAATTCTTTTAAGTATATTTAATTGTAATAATAATTTTATCAAACCTTTATGCTCATTTTTACCAATCTCGTTGATGCTCCTAGGTATTTTAAAAAACTCTATTACTTGCATAACATCGTTTTTGCTAATCTTCATTTGTATATAATTATGATTATATAATTATAAAATCTTTAATGCATATTTAGAGAATTTATAAATATAACAGCCATTATTATACCTATTCTATGATATAATCTCAATAAAGTATCAAATAACAGAATATTTAATACTTTCATTAAGTTGGTAATCTGCCTTTTTGGTGATATTATGCGACAAAAGTATAAGAGAGTATATTACATTCCCCCACTTTCTTATTAGTATAAGGTTTCCAGACTATACCCCTAGGATCCTTTGCGTGAATAACTACAGTATAAACTCCTCTAGTTACATTTATAGGGAAAGAGATGTCAAAGTAATTTTCCTTTAAAACCCAACGAACAGGTCTGACAGTCTCTATCCCTTCAAGATAATATGGGTATGGTACAACACCGAATAAAGGCCTGCCGAAATTATAGTGAATGGAATTAGGATTTACTTCCGATGGATGGTAATAAAAGACTATAACGTATTGTGGGAGCATTTTAATAGTTTCTCCACTCATCGTGAATATACCGTGTGAGTAATTTGGTTTAATCCTCCACTTTACCCAAGCTCCTATCATCCCAACAACCAATACAAGTTTAGTACTAGTCCAACCTATAGAAATATCAGCGTAATTAAAACATGGATCTAATAAAGTATCCCTATGAGACCAATTAGCTTCTGCGTCATTATAAACCATCTCATCTAAAAGTCCTCCAGCCTCAATTTCCACATTTTCAGAATTGAAATAAGGCATTGAGGATTGGGACATTCCTAAAGCCTCTTCTATATAATAAAGATTACCTAAGGCAGTAAAATAATATGAATTGACTATTCCTTGTTTATCATAATGGCTAAAGAAGTTCTCCTTCAGAATATAGTTAACCCTAAATTGTGAAAAACCGCTCCTAGCATAATGGACTGGTGGAACAGAATTTGAGATGCGTAACTTGTTCAGTCTTTCGAGTAGATACACGGGATAAAAAATAAAAACATGACTTTTAAACGTAGCTAGTTGTCTTGTCAGTTTACTGAATATTTAATATTGAGATAATCTGACTATCGTTTTACCATTTACAAATAATTTTTTGTATTTCAAAGATTCATATTTATCATTACATAAAAAATAACTAATTTTTTAAAAAAAAGAAGTTAGATTATAATTTTCTTATAACCGATGAATTTGATTATACTACTCTTTGTTGCTCGGAGTTCTATTAAAGTCTAAAAAATCTTAATTTACCTGAGGAAAGTTACTTTATTTAATTTATCCTTTACTATCATTTCTTGCAATGGCAAGACTAGTTAAACATGATAGGAACAAGCCATACGAAATAAAGGCGGATAATGGGCAAGTTTTTTATGTATGCGCATGTGGTCTATCAAAGCATAAACCGTTTTGCGACGGGTCTCATAAGAGAACATTAGATGAAAAAGAAGGAGAATTGTATATATATGATGATAATGGTAGGGTAAGAATAGAGAGCTTCTATCCATAAAGCCAAACTTTTTCTTCTTAATATTAATTTGACCTATGGATTGATGCTTTAAATGTATAAGCTTTATTAGAAGGGAAGATCAAACAGCCTCCAGTGATGCAATCGTTAAATTAAACTGGAATATACTAAAGGTTTAGAGAGATTAGAGAGTTCTCCTCATTAAATACTTCATCATAGCAGATCCAATTAAGGAGTTGGGAGTAAATGTGGAAGTAATACTATAGTTTATATGCTTATCTATTAGTGTAAAAATACACTCCGTAAATTGAATGGACTATGTTAAGTAAATTATAAACTCTATCCTCAATATATGCTCAATAGTTTCTTTCAAAAATATTTATAGTTGCGGAAAAGTTAAGTAAAATTTGTGTTTTGGTTTGGTAAGAGAAAGGAGTTTGAAGACCCCGAGAAGTTCTTAACCGGGCTCATAAGTGGTGTCGTTGCGGAACTGGGGTGTGGAGATGGGTATTATTGTCAGTACCTCGTAAAATACGCTGAAAAGTTGTACTGTGTGGATAAAAATAAGGCTTTATTAGAAGAAGCGAAAATGAGGGTAAAGGGTAATAACGTTATATTTCTTAATGAAGATGCCTCACGAACTTCAATCCCTCCATCTTCCATCGATATAGTGCTTTTTGCCAATTCGTTTCACGATATGAATAAGGGAAAAGTTTATGAAGAGGTGAAAAGGATTTTGAAACCTTATGGCAAAGTGATAATTGTTGATTGGAAGAAAGCTCCTACTCCATTTGGACCACCGTTGAGTATAAGAATGGATAAGGAGGATTACCTAAAAATTTTTAAGGATTTTGAACTCGAAAAAGAACTCGACGTAGGTCCTTACCATTTTTGCTTAGTGTTGAAGAGAGTGAGTTAACCACTCTAGTTCTGAACGCTCTCAGTGCCACGGTCAGAAGAGTTTTTCAAATCCTCTTTCTGGGCACGAAGGGAGGCAGTAATAAAGAGAAGGGCTGAATCCTTTTTCATGTTATAGAAATCTTTTTGTCCGTTTATAACGAATTTTTGCTGATAAGGGATGATCTCTCGCGCCGATGTGGGCAAAGATTACGGAGATGTGAGCCCCGTGCCGTTGGGCTCGAAGGAGTCCCATGACCCATGGGCTAAGTCCCTACACTCGATCATGATTAAAATGAAAGTGTAGGAACAAACGGTAACACACCATAACGTAATCTATATTAAATTCTCTAACCTAATTATCTATGTGTTAAGCACTAGTGATATTCAGCTGGAATTACTTAAGTTGGGTGAGGAAGCTTCTAAGGTTATTTCACCCCAACTCCCCTACGTGCAATATGTTCCTAAAGAAAGTGTTGAAGTTGAAGCATCTGTTAAGGTACTTAGTAATAAAGTTGATAAGTTAGATCTATTCTCTATAAATGATGGTAATGGCAATTTCTCCTCAGTACTTTCCCTAGACAGTTCCAGTAGGATATTAAAAAGTACTTTCATGGACCTAGTAGTTATAGGTGCTTCAGCGTTCTCAACGGAAAGAGGGTTCTACACATTTCCCTTTGAGGTAAGCGGTAGGTATATTGGTGTTGCTTCTTATCTAGAAATATTAAGAAGACTTGAGGGTGCTATAAAGAGTGGTTATCTCGCGTTCAGAAATTTAGTAGGCTATGAATATGCGTTGGACGAAGTTGAGATGGATAACGGTAGGGTTGAGAGTTTATACCACCTGGATGACGTCGCCGATGAGTTGAGGGTTGAGGCTGAAAACAACATAATTAGGAGTTCTAAAGAGGATTTGTTAATACTTGACGGTCCACTATTCCCAACACCTAGGGAGCTCTCCCAGTCTTTTGTATTCTCTAGGCCTAAAGACTATTCAAGGTTAAACCATTACGGTAGGTTAACCCACAGATGGGCCTACGGCCAACTAGTTAAGGACAGGGTGGATTTAATAACAAGCAGAAGAGCTGTCGGTGTAGTAAAAAGGCTAGAAAACTCAAAGAAATTGGCTATGGTTTCAAAGGAGTTATTCGGCGAAAATATGAACCTCAATGATACACAGATTCTAGATTTAAAATCTAATTCGTTATGTAATTCTTCTCATCAGTTATGTTTAATCGGCCCGTTAGAGATAGATACTAACATTTACGTGTATAGGGAGGACACAAGTACAGTAGTTATTAATGGAGTACCGAAAAGGTATGCGTATTATGCAATCCTCAGAATTCCAGCTGGTGTGCAGACTTTCTTTAGATTAGAGAGTATGGATTTACAAGTTTTAAGCGATTCTGTAATGGAGGTTTTCAGTAGTATTACTACTTCCGTACTACCCTCCTACATAGAAAAAGTGGACACGATGGCAAAGAACGTTACCAAGGGTTTATTTTATTTATCCTTCAACGTTCTGAAGGACTTTATAACGTTTTTACACGATACTAAGCTTGAGGCAGTAAGTATAGCTCAAGAGCTCAATAAGTATTAAGAACATATTTGCTTAACAACGTCTATTACCTTTTCTTTCTTCTCTTCAGGTAGTTTAACTCCGACTATAAATTCACAAGTCTCGTCAATAAGCGTCTTAATTTCTTCCTCACTCGTTGAGCAGATGTCCTCCTTTAATTCATTACTTATTGTTGCTTTAAGTAATTGAACTTCTGGGTTTTCCTCTATCACATAACGTATAAAGTTCCTCACTAAAGCCTTTTTGTAAAAGGGTTGGTCTACCATATTTTTCATTAGGTACTAAAGATAATAAACTTTTGAACCGAAAAAATTTATTCTCACCATCAATGGATATAATGCTCATACGCAGGGAAAGAGATTTAATAACAATTAAGTTGTAATTTTTAGTACAGTTAAAAAAGATGTCGAGTAGGGTTTTATAAGTTTAATGATTTAGAACATTTCTGAATTTCTTTGCAAAAGTTACTCGCTTTAAGTTCATGAAATAAAACCCCATAATTGGGAATACCATATAGATGTAGTAATGGAAACCTGTAAGCCCTAAGAAAGTTGTTGTCTCTATCATGTAAAACCCTAATCCCGTGTATAAATCGATATTTACCGCAAGTGCTACACTCAAGAATAACACTAGTGAATAGGCCAAAATTAATAATGGTGTGTTATAAGGGTTACTTATCGTAATTCCGTAGACAGCTGGGAACACCAGTGCGAAAATCATCTCTAAAAAACGGTTATGTAGGGTTAGAAAGAAAAGGGGTAAGTATATGCCCATTGCTAAACCGCCCAATCCTATTGATATTAACAGCCTTTTTAGTTTCAAGTTGTAGAGAAGTAATATAAAGCCGCTGATGATTGTCAAATAGAGTAGCGTAAGAAAGCTAGTGTAAACGAAATTATGAAAAATTTGCTCGTCAAGTCCCTCAATTTCATTAAATATTATTACAAAAAGGGTAAGGATTAGAGGAAATCGATTGCTCTTTAATACACTTTTCACCATTATAAATAAACCGTCTACTACTGTAAAAATTTCAATAACTTCCCACCACTCACTAATGGCGTAATTCGGAATTAGGGCTATAAGGGGTGATAATATAATAAGGCCCCCTAGAACCCTTACTAATTTATCCTCGTCCATCAAGCCTATTATTCCTAGGGAGAAAGTTGATAAATATAAGCCTATGAAACCCAATCTGTAAAGTTGGTCTTCAAAGGGTATTGTTATCGGTAAGTATGATATTGGTGTAATAAACTGGTAAAAAGATAAGAGGAGTGCACCTATTCCTAAGAGGATAAAAAAGGGTTTAGCTTCTTTCCTCATTTCCTATACACCGTATATATAACTATTAATATAACTACAGATATGACTACACCTACTATAGTAACCACTGTAGCTGGAGAAGATAACAAATTAGGAACTGCTGATGATGTTGTGGTCGATGTTGGAGGCGGGGAATTAACTACTTCTAGCTGTACAAAGGTTGGTGTTATAGATTTATCAAACAACGTCTCTCCTAGCTTGCCTTGCCATACTGCAAATGCCACATAATAAGTCTTCCCCGTTGTAATGTTTACCATCCATGGTAGGTAGCCTTGTGGTACTCCCATAGGCCTCGCAAACTCAACACACCAAGAGTCATTATCCCACTTAGCCCCAGTCCATATGAAGTATAGTGAGCCATTGAGCGCATTCGTATTACTTGAGACTGGAGTATACCATATTCCCGCTGTGTCAACTTCATACATATCGGTATTGTTAGTGTAAAGTGGTACTGCGAAACCGTGATCACCCGGGTCTACATAAGGTAAGCCAGTTAAACTCTCATTCTCCCACAAGTTTGCCTTAAATGCGGGGTCATAAGTAGCGTTGTTCCACGTAGCACCGCTGACCCACATCCATATGTTTGCGGCTCCCCCTGGCTGTTTTAGTGCTCCTCCAGCGTATGTAAAGTTAAATCCATCAAACACTTGCCCGGGGTATTTTCCGCCAATATGCATTCCGTCCTCTGTGGGAACTCCACTACCTAAATACCACATTATTGCAACCCTATCTGGGTAATACCAGCTTGAGTTGGAGTAATACCCGTAAAACATTCCGTCATTATAGAGTAGGTATTCCATTGGTCTTAATGAGTGCCAGAATATTATTGTACCGTTAGGTAAGACAGTTATTTGAGAGCCGTTATAGGTAGGTAAGAGGACTCCGCTGTAGTTTAGTACCAGTCTGCCGTGGTATAAATTACCGTTAATTATAGTTACGTAATTAGTATAATTTGTCTCTATGAAGTACTTAGTGCCCGGCATTAGTTCATCAAGTCTGAAGAGTCCAGGCCCTTGGGCATTAGGGTATATACCAGCAGCTGCAGCACTCCATGCACCAAAGGCGGGCTCTGGGGCATACCATTTTACTAGGATAAATATCCAAGATCCATTCCACGCAGCCTTAACTAGTATGTAGTGAGTTAAACCGGATGTCGGTGCATTCGGTATATTAGCTGTTAAGGACAAGTTTACCCATTGGATCTCGCTCCAGAAAGGTGCAGCTCCAGGGTTATTTATATCACCGCTTCCAGTTACCTTATATACCATGATCTGAGGTGTGGTCTGTGCTATGGGAGTTGTTATATTAAACACTGAGAGTATTAATGAAAGTGCGACTACTAATGGGATTAGTAGGAGAATTCCTCTCTTTCTACTTAGGGACATAAACCATCATTATAAAAATTTAGACTTGAGGGTCAAAAAAATATAGCGTTGGACTGATGATATTATTTTCTACGAACTAGGGCTAGAGCTATCGCAACTATTGCAATTATTATACCTATGATCGATATTATTTGTAATGTAGAGACTTTACCAGATAAGTTAGAGTTAACTGAGGATAATGAGCTTGAGATCGTTGATAAACTATCATTCAGCGTTGATAATTTATTATTTAGTGATTCTAGCTGATTCTCGACCTGGATATGGGTTGTGTAAGTAGAGCTTAATCCGTCAGATTGCATCGCAACCACTTTCAAGGTATAAGTACCGTCTGGATAGTTAGCAGTATTTAAAGTATACACGAAAGTACCATTACCGCTAAACGTTGTTAACAACGTGTTATCAATGTATAACATCACTTGTGAAACATCTTCCCCGCTTACAGTTATACTAACATTCACCTCACCAGTAGCACTCATCGGTGCTTTAACGTTTACTTTAGGTAAGGAGGGAGTAACGTTTATTATTTGTGAATTTATAACTTCAACGCTTGAAGAACCTTCTAAGTTTAGCTCATTTACACTTGTTGAGACCAAGTAGACTTTAGTGTTTAAGGCTGTTAATGAGTTAACATAAGAGTTTACGAGTGTTAAATTAGACCCTTCTGCGTTTACATAAGTGATGTTAGAGTTGATTATACTTACATTACCCTCTATAGTATCGTTAATGAGTATGTCATTCACTAAAGTGACCTTACCCGTTATAATGTCATTCTCTAGAACAGCATTATAGGTCTCTCCTTCATCTATATGTTGTCCCTTTACCAGAGTATAGGGATAAACGTAGAAAGTATAGCTCGTATTATAGTTATTTATGGTGGGAACCCCGTTAAATGATATTCCGTTGACCATTATGTCAAAAGGTAATCCGAAGTATGTTGTCGAAGATAAGTAAGTGAGATTGCCTAAATTGCTTGATGATGGTAAAGTTACGTTACCTACCCACTCGTTAAGCGTTGAATTGAACCATAAAGGTATCTCTATTTCTGTACTTATCTGCGGGTACTCTTGGCTTAAAATCTGTGGGTAAATAAACGCAGAATACATGCCGTACTTTACTTCACTTCCATTGGGATATTCTATATTAGCGTAAATGAGCAATGTTTGTCCCTCGTAAGCATACTTTGCGGTTTTAATTATGGGAGTGTTGTAATTAGGTGTTACGTAAATCTGCCCATAAAAGAAGCCCGTTAAGTTAATCCCTAAGGTATATGAGTCATATTTTGCGAATAATAATACCGTATACAACCCGGCTGTGACGTTTTTAGGGACGTATAAGAATCCTAGTATCTCGCCGAAGGGGGAGAGGGAAGCCACAGTCTCGCTAATCACTTTACCGTTAGGACTTACTAATTCAGCAGTTACGTTAGTCCCGTAAAGAATATCTGACTCAGTCGTGAAATACTGTGGTGGAAGGGTAGGTGGTACTATTTGTCCTTCTATAATTATATATTGCCCTCCCGCAATACTACCGGGTTCCGCCACTATTTGTGGTAATATAAAGAGCGATTGTAGGTAAATTCCATTAGAGAACGCTACGAAACCATAAGCGTTAGTGGCAATTAATAAATCATCTCCTATTTTAGCGTTTAAAGTCCCAACCCAAGGACCATATGTCGAAATAGGGGTTAATACTGTTGAGTTGGTCATAATGTATTCGTTGTCAGTTATGTTATAGGAGTAAACGTTTAGGCTTAATGTGAAGTTCGCCGGAACTCCGTAAACGTTTGTTACATTAGCTTCTGTAACGTTGCTTACTTGCGTGTCAAATGGTGTAAAAGTAGCTGGAGTAAAGAATTGTACATAATACCCGGAAAACGTTTCGACAAAGCCATAACTCCCATTACCGTAAACTGTAACGAAAAGTAATCCGTTAGCGTTTTGGGGTAATGTAACTGTTGCTACCCATTCCTTTAGTGAGGGGTTATACGCTAATTGAGTTTCAGTAAGATTTCCTTCAATTCCCTCAATTATAGCATAGAAGCTACCGTTGGTCACTGGTATTCCGTTCATTGTTATGTTAGCGACTATCTCCATAACTTGACCGGGGAAGAACTCTAAAGGCGTTTCCCCCGAAGTATTATAAACGTTAACGACTATTGAAATATTGCTGACATTCGTTTTTGTAGTTTTTAAGTAATAAGCTAAGTTACCGGAGTTTAAAGTACCCCAACCCGTAATTAAATTATAACCGTAATTGGCAGTCCACGGTATGTTATAACCAAAAGTTATGGGGTTGAAAACTTGTTCATAGTGGCTATTTGCCAGTTCGTATATTGTCGGGTTAATTAAGCCTAGGCTGTGATTTAGGTAACTCATTATAGTTGTCAGAATCCCTGCAGTTAAAGGTGATGCTTCACTAGTCCCACCATTTATTGCAGTCACGTTATAGGGGCATATTATATAAATCCCGGGATATACATTAGCGTTTGCCGAAATATCTGGTGTAGTTCTACCGTTAGGGTATGTAGCGGGCGTCTGTAAACTCCATTGCCACCAGGGTTTAGGTTCTATAATACTAACCCCTCCAGTTGAACCACCAAAATTCACGTCGTTAGGAACGAAGCCGTAATTAGACCAAGCAGTTTGCTCTACTCCACCGTGGAACTGTATATAGGTTGTTGTCCCTCCGACAGCGGTGACGAATGGTGAAACTGAGGGATAGTCAACAGCCCCTATAGGCCCATTACTGTAGCCACTACCTCCGCCATCTCCGCTACTGGCTAAGAAAGTAATACCTTCAGCACTTCCCATAGCATAATACTCATCGGTTAATACGACACAAGAATAGAATCCAGGACCGTTAAAGAAGTTCGAAAATGCAGACTCTGGTATTCCGAAGCTCTGAGAGAGTACATTAACCTTGTCTTGTGAAACTATATAGGCGATTACTGATGATAAAGGTAAGTTGGGGTTAGCAATATATAAGGTAATGTTTGCTTTCGGTGCCATGGTGTGTGCTACTTCAACATCTAAGCTTATCTCCCCAGCCCATCCATAAACTATTCCTAGGGCCGGGTTATATGGCCCTATAGGTACTACAGTGAAGTTAGGCGGATTGGGTAATCCCGTAACTTTATCATAATAGACTAGCTGTTGATAAATGTAAGGATCACCGTAAAAATCTAGAATACCTATATTAAACCCTTGTCCCTCATAGCCTTGATTGAACAAGGGAGTTATGTTGTAAGCATTATAAAGTGCTGTAGGCCAGTAAGCTTCTATGGGGAACGTCGTATTTGGTAACCCGGCTTCTTGCTTTAGTTTCATTACATCCTTAATAGTAACAAGCGTTGAGGGGTGTTGGAAGAAAATTGCTGAGACATTTGAGGAAATTACGAAAGCCGGGATCTTAGGTACTCCGTAAGAGGTGTAATACGTTAATGTCCCGTTACTTAGGACTTCGAAGTTTAGACCTAAATATTTCTCCACTTGTCCAACAGTCCCAGTAGCTATTATAACCGAGTCCGCGGCTGTTAAAATAATGTTAAACCCAGATTGCTTCAGATAAGATAAGACTTGCTCGTACTGCTGAGTGGGGTAAAACAGTTCTTCAACTTGTTCCCTTGTCAAGAAATGGTGATATAGAGGTGATGAGGGGTTAGATACTGCTAAAGCGTAATAGTAGAGTAGCCCTACGTTCTTTAGGGGAATGAAGAGTGTGAATGTCACTTTATCGTTTGGTGATAATGTTCCTACTACATGAAATCCCTTTAGTTCTAACGGCGGGATAAAGGTTTGTGTTGTGGACGAGAAAGATAGTGTTGAAATTGAAAGTAATAATGCCGTGGTTACTAGAATCGAAAATAACTTACTATTCATAAATTATCACATTACTGTTGATTTATAAATTTTGTGGTGAGGTTTAACTCTATTTAAAGAATGATATTTTCTTTTTTCCTTAACCAATTTAGAACTAGGGGTAAATCTGATTAATTTCTTTAAAATTCTAGTTCTTATGTTAATATTTTAAGATGAGTGGTTATTAAATTAATTTAAATAAGTAAAATGATAAGAACAACTTTATTAAATTATTGAGTCTATTGGAATAACATCAATTATTCCGTTAACCCCCACCAAAATTAGGGAGTTAAGAGTAACCAGTAAGTTTCCTGGGCCCGGCATAACAGGAGTCTTAATCAGCTTAACTAATTTACCACTTAATGTGAAGACGAACAAATACCCGGTTTCATTCTGTATAACTACATACTTCCCCTTAATGATGTCTACGTTACTAGTGGTAAATCCAGTTTTGTATTCCCATATGACCTTACCAGAACTTAAGTTTACAGCGTAAAGGATTCCTACTGGAGAGTCATGGAATACGATTCCGTTAAAGATCACTGGGGGTGGGGATTCTAGGTAAGGAGGTATGGGGCCTACGCCCTCATTTAATGCCCAAATTATTTTACCGTTATCAGCGTTAAAAGCAACTAAACATTCTACCATACTCTCATTGTTTATATGAATTGTATAAGAAGTAACCACTATACCGTCGGAATAAGCTGGTGAAGAGTCATCTAACCCACCTAAGTTTTGCTCGTATGAGGAGAAGTTATAGTACCATAACACTTTACCACTTTTCGCGTCTATAGCCCAAAATATATACGGGTTTGCTGAGCCGAAGTATATTACATTGTTAACTAAGACTGGAGAAGACATACTATCATAAGAGCCTATATAGTCCTCCCACACAAGTTTACCGGTGGTAGCATTTAACGCAAACACTTCTCCATTTCCATTTGCTTCAATTATCATCCCATCGTAGTAAACTGGGGTAGGCATATCTTCCCCTAAAGTCGTGAAATTCCATAACTCTTTCCCGCTATATAATGAAAGGGCTATTACTGCGTTTTCTCCAGTCCCTCTTACTGTTGAGTTTATGAACATAGCGTTTCCTAAACCTATTATAACTTCACCGTTAACAATTATTGGTTCAGTCATAATCTGGTTGGGGAATTTGTCTGCCCAAACTACTTGTCCATTACTAATGTTTATCGCATATACACAGCCAACTAACTGGTTTAAAGCCCTAGTTTGCAAGTTCATGGGGCCGGAAGTTACTACTATCATAATATCTGAGTATATTGACGGTGGTATTATTACTGCTCCAGTGACATTTATTAGGAAATAACCCGTTATTACGGGGATGAAATAGACGTGGTCTGGATTTCCATCAAACATGATTGTATTTTCCATGTATTTCATATCCTTTTCTGGGATTGATTGTATTACTTGATATTTAGGTAATGTTAAATTAAGTGAATAAATCGGCTGGGCTGAATTAGTAGTTGTTAAACTTAATTTTCCCCCGTTTATTGGTTTATAATAGAAATGAGTCAAAAATACATATTCAGATATTAATAACAAAATAATCGTAATTATCAAAATAATCGATTTGTAGTAAGTCACAACATAACTATATTAAATCAATATTTAAATTTACTTTCAAATGAGACTAAAAACTATTCATTAGTACTTCGATCTCAAGCTGAATAAATAACGATTTTGTAAAAAGGATTTATTTACTAACGAACTTTAATATTATTTCATGGAAAGGTCTTTTTTATTCTTGCTCATCTCAAGGATTGCAAGGAGTATAGCGCTGGTTTACGTAACCCTTTCAGTACCCCTATACTTATCGTATTTAGGTCTTTCAGTAGTAAACATCGGGTTGATAGTGTTTGGGGTAATACTCTTTTATTCTCTTCTCTCTATAGGATTAGGGCTCTTTGGCGATAGGTATGGGTACAAAAAGAGCTTAATAATAGGTGACTTACTCCCATTAATAGGTGTTTCGTTACTCTCGTTAACTTCCTCACCACAAGTAATAATTCCTATTCTGATTATAACTGGAGTGGGCGGTGGAGCATCTGGCGGATTAAGAGGGATGTGGTCGCCCGGTATATCAGCTTTAGTAGCGTCAAACTGGAGGGAAGAGAGGGAAAGGGTTAAAAAAATGGGACTACTAAGCTCTGGGGCTAGCTCAGCGAGTATTATAGGAAGCCTTCTACTCTCTTTACAACCTCTTCTTCATTTACCTACAATTGAATCATATAGGATGCTTTATGCAGTATCTGCTGTTTTTCTGTTTATTTCACTTGTCTCAATAGTTATGGTTGAAGAAGTTAAGAGGCCTAAAAAAACAAGTAAGGTTATGAAAAAGAGTAGTCTACTTTACATTTTGAGAGTAATAGCGTCTAACAGTATAACTGGTGCCGGGATAGGTTTAGCAATACCCTTACTCCCACTCTGGTTTAAACTTTATTATCACGTTAATGAAGAAGAAATAGGTTTGGCTTTCACTTTTTCTTACATAATGACCTCACTCGGCTCATTCCTAGCGAGTAGGATTAAGGGAAATACGTTATTCTTAGCATCTTTTACTAGAGTCTTTAACGGTTTGTTTTTAATAGTTATGGCCTTTTCCCCATGGTTTATCTTATCTGCAGTTCTTTACGCGTTAAGAGGTTTTAACGCGGGCATAGGTGCACCTAATAGGACTGCAGTGAACGTTAGAGGTATTTCAGAAGAAGATTATGGTGCAGCAACGAGTTTACAAGGGGTTTCAACAAGGCTTTCCCAATTAACGAGTGGTGCTAGTGGCTATTTAATGGATGTATGGTTGCCTTTACCGGAGATATTAGGTGGTGGGTTGCAATTAATAGGCGGGTTAGTTTACTATAAATTGTTAGGAAAAGCTACTAAAGAAGTGAATAGATAATTTAACGTTGTAATTCCGTGGGATCGCGGATAAAGACAATCATTTTACCTTACGGTTTATAAGATGTGGTAATTCCACGTAATCCGCAATACACCTTAACTTGGTTTTCACGCTAATGAATAATTATGCTCTCAGTTACTTCTTTAGATCTAACAAATTCGATAGTTAAATGTTTTAGAAAGAGAATAAGTGAGCAAGAATTAGCTGATTCAATGGCATTCATAATTGCTTACAAAGAGAAGAGCGATTTATACAATTTCACTCCCAGTAAAATGGGTATGAGGTACGAATGGTTTAAGGACTCTCCAGTTTACTGGGAATGTTCGAAATACGTAGAAAAGTTCGAGGAGTTCCCTCCCTCAGTTATTTTATCCACATCTAAAAAGCTGTGGTATAAAGCTTTAGGAGTTGAGGCGGAGTTTAACGCCAACGAACTGAGCCTACTTAGGGAAATTGGGATCGTTCTATTATAACTTTTTAAGAACACTGCTTTTTCCCTCTCTGTGTATAATCTTCTTTTAAAAACCTGGTTTCCTTTTAAATAACAAACGTTATTAATGAAAAATCTTTTATCAGCTCTTTCTTTACCCATTTTTTACGATAGACACAACACTTGAAGGATTTGATGAGTTAAGTGATTTGTGGGCTGAATCCTTTTTCACGTTGATAGAAATTTTTTAATATCTGTTTATAACGAATTTTTGCTGATAAATGATGATCTCTCATGCCGATGTGGGCTATGCCCAAAAGGGTGGGAGTGATTACGGAGATGTGAGCCCCGTGCCGTTGGAGTCCCATGACCCACCCAAAAGGTGGTTGAGGGCTAAGTCCCTACACTCGATCATGAATGAACATAAAATGAATGAAATGAAAGTGTAGGGACAAACGGTGCCGATAAGGATCGGTAACTTAATAGTAGACTTTAAACCAGAAATAATCTCACTCCCTCCTTCAATGATTAAAGAGCTAGACGTAGCAAAAACCTTTGAATATGTGAGCAATTCCCTTGCGATTGTTTATAACGACAAAGGAGAACGTAAAACCTCTACTCGAATTAGAGAAGGTAAAGGTAATTGCGTGTAGGAATTCGTTAAAAGCTCAAGGAATAACTGAGTCCTCTTTAGTTAAGGGAGTTAAAATAGTGAACTCGGGCGTGGGGGAGATAGTTAAGAAACAAAGCGAAGGTTGGATTTACCTAAGGTTATAAAATTTTCTTCGACAAGGGATATACTGCGACTGTTCATAACCGGGTATACGTAAAATCTAATTATTTATCCGCTCTTGTTTAACTGCAACTGTTCACAACTGTATTTATCACCTCGTCCATCTTTTTAACGATTTCAGCCTTTCTAATATCATATTCTTTTACAATTTCGCTTACTAACTTACCGCCCACAAAGACCCCTTCATCGTTCTCCCAAATAGCTACCCTTAAAGGCAATTCGTATCCTAATTTCTGATCATCTTGCATCAGTAAAGTTCCCACTTTCGGGTTTCCAAATAGGATTAGTTTAGTATTGTTAAGCCATAATCCAACTTCTTTAGCGTTCTTAGAATGATCTACTTCACAGAAAATCGTTAGCCCTAATGTCTTAATTCTCTCTTTAATTCTTCTCTCACATTCCTCGAAAGAAAGGTTGCTTTTAACCACAAGCATGTGTATGGTGAAAAGTTTTTACTTAAAAATTTTTACCCAGATTAGGAAAAGTTCGAAAAACGTAGCACAACTTTTCATTTCTAGACCCGTAAATAGCGAATAACGTTCTTGTATTAACAACAACTTTGTCTGGGTAATGCTTTTCTTCCTCATTAAAATCACATTTAACTCCTTTTTGAAAGGGCTCTCTCAAGGTAATCCGAGGACAGAAGAAATTACCCCTTAAAGGATAAGGAAGCTATTTTCATGTTGCTATTTTATCACTCAAGGCTATCACAAGAATTGAACTTTCTCCTCAAAGCATAATGTTTATAAAAATCCAGAAAGTTTTAAAAATCATGGAAATAGTGTGGTTGGAAACTTATAACAGCGTATGCGAAAAACTTTCCGAAGAATTCCCTAGTTTAAAGTTCAAATGTACGTTTGGTAGTAAGAGGAGAGCTTTTAAGAGGTGGGGTGTGTATGACGACGACAGGGATTTCGCTTTTAGGTTTACAAAATCTTGCGAGCAAGCTTCAGAGTGTATTGCGATAGTTAGGGATGAAAACATAGTTAAGTTTATTAATGATTACACAAACCCAGAAATTCTACAGAAGATAAAGGTTATTAAAACACCTAAATTTCTAATGAGTAATAACATGATGTTAGACTTTGCCCGTTTAGTGCTCAGAGGGATTATTCAGAATAAAAAGTATGAACTTTACCCCTAGAGGTTCTAAGTTTATCACTCGCAAATGTCATAGGCTTCCTTAATTAGCTGATTTGCTAAATCCTTGTTTAGTTTCGTCGAATACCTATAGTTTTCGTGCAATACGTGGACTTCAATGTCGTCACTCTTCTCCCCTTCAAGGTCGAAAGTCAAATATTGTACAGTAGCAAATGCTCTCCCTTGTTCCCTACCCGCCTCTGGTACCCCTTGAATCAATTTACTCCCCACTTTGAGGAAAATTGAGTTGTATATCCCTTTTAAGTTGTCGTAAACCCATTCTAAATCTTTAAAATCATAAGAGTAAATGTACAGGGAAGCCTTAATCTTTCCATTACACGGGAGTAAAGTAGAGTATATTTTTATTTCTCTTTCTATGTCCTCCTTCTTCTCTAGCCTGTCTAAGTAAACCATCTCTTGAATTTGGTGAAGTACTGTGTCTTTATTTTCAAAAAGTAAAGAGAGTCTGTCACCTAACTCGACTCTTCGCTTATTTTTAACCCCAATAATGTACTTTATTCTTTCCATCCTCACTTTTTCATATTCTCTCCAAGGGAGTATCTCATCAAGACTTATTTTGACCACTTTTTATCACCTCTTTTAAGACCTGAATTGGATGTAAAGGCTTCCTACCAGAAGCCTTCTCGATTTGCAACCCCGCCAAGGGGCATTCGGTTACAAAAAGTTCTGCCTTACTCTCCTTAAAGGACTCCATCATCTTACTCCCCACTCTCCTAGCAACATCATAATTCCTCAAACCCCAACCGCCATCAATCCCAGAACACCCTTTGTTTGAGATTTCTACCTTAAACCCGCTCGTCCTCAGTAAGTTAACTCCCGGGTAGCCGACCTTAAGGTACCTTAAGTGACAAGGCGGGTGATAATAAACGTTTTTGGATTGCGTTGAGGGCAATGTAATTTTACCCTCTTTCTTAAGCCTGAACAAGAATTCCATAGCATCTAAAACCTTTGGGGTTTCCCTATCTAACACCTTATGGTATTCATTTATCATGAGCGTACAAGTAGGAATTGGTGAAATGACCTCGTATCCTTCAGCCTTTAACCTCTCTATTACCTTAACATTGTGCTCAGCGTTCTTCTTTAACCTATCAGCATCTCCCACATCTAACATCGGTGCACCACAGCAGACAAAGTCGTTCACTAACTTTACTTCGATTCCTAACGACTCATAAACTTCTAACAAGTCAAGCCCTATTTCCGGAAAGAAATTCTCGACTAAACAAGTGGTGAAGAGTGCAACTTTAGCTACGGGTTTTTCCAACTTTTTGGGTTTTGCGAGCTGTGAAAAACCTTTTTCGGCCACTGGTAATAAAGGTGCGTCCTTGTGTATTCCTAACAATTCCCTACCTTCCATAACCTTCTTAGCTAAAGGCCTAGCAAACCTCATCATATCTAACATTTCAAATAGCCTTTCCCTAACGTCCATACCTCTAGTTGTCTTGTAATAGAGCCATGCCCATTCCATTAAACTCGCAAAGTCCATATTAAACTCGTGTGGAGGAGTATATGGACAGTTTACGAAGCACATTTTACAGTGGAAACACTTAGAGGCTACTTCAAATAAGTCGTTTAGTTCTAATTTCTTGACACCTTTCTCATCAGTATATTTAAAGAGAGTGGGAAACGCGTCACAGTAGTTGAAGCAAAGTCTACAACCGTGGCATACTGAGGCTTGTCTTATGAATTCCGAGAGGAGTTTAGACGAGTTAAAAAAATCCGAATTACTTGGGTTTAAGGTGTACAACTTGTTATCCCTTTAACTGGTTTAGGGCAGCTGTGAATTTTTCAGCGTGGCTTTTTTCAGCTCTAGCCAATGTCTCAAACCATTCGGCGATCTCATTAAACCCTTCTTCCCTAGCCACCTTTGCATAGCCTGGATACATTTGAGTCCACTCGTAAGTCTCTCCAGCTATCGCAGATTCCAACATTTGCTCAAGTGTACCTATCGGTTTACCAGTTGCTGGGTCACCTAAGTTCCCTTGCCTTATGAAATCTAAATGTCCGAAGGCGTGAGCTGTTTCACCTTCAGCAATGCTTCTTAATAACGCTGCGATCTCTGGGAAGCCCTCCTCATCCGCCCTTTTAGCGAAATATAAATACCTTCTGTTAGCCATAGCTTCTCCACAAAACGCATTTTTCAAATTTTCAGCAGTTTTAGTTCCTTGAAGTTCTTTCATGCTTATCATTATATTAGTAAATAACCTACTATATAAAGATTTTGATTATTCCGATATTTTAGATATTTTTAAATAGGAGTTATTACAATTAAACTGGGTTTAGAATACGTAGCAGTTCCCTTTCATATATAACTCCCACAAGTCTTCCGTCTTTTATTACCCCGATCACCGGTTCCTCACTCTCCCTAAAACGCCTTAACACGTCTATTACCCTCGTATTGGCCTCGACCGTCCTTAATTCGTTTAAAGGTAATTCACAAGCCTCTATCCTTTCATAATCTGATGGATCAATTTCGAGGAGTTGAGAGACTGAAATATAACCCAAAGGTCTTCCGTACTCATTAACTACAACTATAGCCCTTAACCCTCTTTCAACCATCTTATTGATAATGCTTCTTAAGTTCTCGTCACAACTAGCATAAACGTTAGAAATTGCTTCCTTAGGCAATTTCTCCCACAGCTTTGGTTTAGTAAATTGAGAGACTGGGGATCCGAACCTTAATCTAAAGAGTAGTGGGAAAATGAGGGCTGAGAGCGTTACTGCCAATGAAGCTTCGGAGTATTGAACGCCGTTTATTATCTTCACCGTAAGTGCCGTGATTAACAATGAGGCGTCTACTCCTCCTTTAGTAGAAGTGCCTAAAGCATTTAATAATGGGTCTACGCTTACAAGTCTTGAAGTTACCAGTCCTCCTAAGAATTTGCCTATAACTACTAAAGAGAATATCTCTAGGCTGATAAGTATTAATGCTGGTGTAATCTTTACGAAATAAAGCCCTATGCTGAAGAAGAAAAGTGGCTCGAAAAAGCCGTAAGTGAATGCGTGTAACTTCTCCAACAATTCGGCCCTATCCTTAAAGTAGTCCCTTAATAGAAAGCCCACAAAGAGGGCCGCTATTGCTGAGTTAAAGTTATAGTACTCCGCGAGGAACCCAATAATGAGGATCAACGAAATTATACTGGCAAATTCTATTTCCCTAACCTTTATATATCCCTCGATTTTCTCAAGAAGTAAAGATATTTTACTACCTAGAAGTATTATAAAGATTAAGATAAGTACAACTTCTATAAAGGAGATGAGGAAGGGTTGCCTTAAGAACGTGGCAAATGCGACCACAGCTATAATTTCAGCTATCACTGCTTGTTCGAAAATTGTGACCCCCACCCTCTCTTTAGAAATTCCTACGTCAATTAGTAGTCTTGTTAGTGGCCCCGCACTCGTCATTGCCAGAGGTATTAATAATGGGAGTGTGTAAATGTTAAGTACAAGAGATATGAGGAGGAGTGGGACAGAAATTTGAACTAGAGCAGAGGCTAGTATTTGTGAATTTATTTCAAGCTTAGATCCTATTTCCTCAGCCCCGGCTAAAAAGAGTAAAAAGACTATACCGAGGGAGGTTATAAAGGAAATTATATCGTTTAACTTGATAAGCCCTAGTACACCTTGTCCCATTATTATTCCTACAATGATTGGCCCTACAAACCTCACCATATTAAGCCTTCCCAGTGCCTCCTCCGCAAGTTTTGAAAGTATTAATGCAATTCCTAAGTAAAGTAAACTTATTTCTCCAACGTCCATAAGGTGAGTAAGCACTAAAGATTTATTAAACTAACTGACTCACGTTTAGACATAACTGTAAGGTTTTCCTTTAAGTGTTTTACGAATCTAACAGCATTAAGAAAATGACTTCATTAACCGATGGATTGTTTTTACAAAAGATTGAAAGCCCCCTTTCGCGGTTTGATTTAAATATTGAGACACGAATAAGCTCGGTTCCTTTACAGCAATATAAGGAAGAAGTGTTTTAAGAGTTTAAAGTCTTATATCCAAATTAAAATTATTTCTCATGATCGTAAATAAATTAGTAAATAATTAACTTAAGATGACATTAGGCCGGTGACATTATTATCCCTAATGTAGAAGGTTAACTCACACTATTAAATACTCTTGATACCTAATTTAATGCTTAATTTAAGAAAGTCTTTCGTTATCTGAAATTACGTTTCACTTTTTATCCTATAATATAACATGTTACTATGGCAGAGCATTTGAAGAGGAACGCTTTAGACTTTTTGGCAGAAGCGGGGGGATATTAAAAACGGAAAATATAATTTAGCAATCTTTTACCCGGAGCAAGCATTACAGTTAGCTCTCAAATACATATTATTTCAATATAAGGGTAGTTTCGAGAAGACGCATGATATCATAAGACTCTTGGATGAAGTTATTGAACTAACTAAGGACGAGAATTTAAGAAAAATCAGAAATGAAGAAGCTGCTACGCTGGAGGTTATCAAGGAGTCTTATATAGCCTCAAGGTATTTTCCTTATTCTGTGGATAGAATAGTTGTTGAGAAAGCCTATAATTTAACTAAGGCGATCCTAAATGAGCTCAAACTGGTGGAGTAAAAGGAAATCCTTTATTACATATCCCTCTGCTAATAACCACCTAATATTCTGTATTACGGTCTGGTATGGGATTTGTGTACTTTCGGCTATTTCACTTGCTTTTGCCTTACCTACCTTTAGGAGGTAAATAACGATATATGCCCTGGGGGTTAGGAAGATGTATTTATCTGTGGATATTTTTCCCATGTTTGCTCTATGTTAATCATAGGGCATAATAATATTTAAATCTTCTCTTTACATATCGCATAAACAGTAGATTAGTCTTTTCATTTTATGTATAACATCAACCATATGAAAGAGAAATATCGCGTTCTCGGTGAGACCGAGCAGTATATCTTACTATATTTAATTAGCATAAAGGAAGGGGTGGCGGTAAAGGAAATTTATGAGGAGATGAAACTGAGTCCTAACTCTGTTACCCAGGCTCTCAATAAGTTATTAAATGAAGGATTTTTAGTAGAGAAGAGAGAAGAGGTATTTCCTAGAAAGAGATTAATTTATCTGAGTGAGAAAGGGAGAAAAATAGCTCAGTTACTTCTTCAGATACAAGAAATTATAAAGTCAAACCAATGAATTAATCTTAACGAGTAACTTAACGTTCTTATCAAAGCATATTGTTACTCTAGAAAAGAAGTCGTCCCTACCTAAGATTAGGCTGGGATAAATCCCTCCGATTTCTCCGAAATCGGCTACTGCAACCGGAATTTCGAAATCCTCATTAAGTTCCACGAAATGAAATTTTAGATTGTACCTTTTTGTATGCAGGTTCAAGTTGGTTAATACTACAGTGTCCAAATAACGTTCTTCTGGGTTGTTAAAGCACTCGTTTAAAGTTTTCCTATTTATTAAAGAGAACCTACTACCGCTGTCTGGTAAAGCGAAAATTAGTAAGTTCCCTCCTATCTTGGGACACTCCATCTCTGCTTTTAGTAAAGGTACCGCATAGCCTCTTAAGGTAATGAAGGGGATTTCTATGTAGTTACCCATACTAACTCTTCTCTGCTTCCACTACCGTTAAAATGTCGTATTGGCTCCTTTTGTATCCCTTCTTCTTCATAATCTCTTCCACTTCTTCCCAAGAATTACCCTCAGCTACTATATTCCTATTTTCATCTATTGCATAATATTTCCTAACTATCCTGATGGTTTCGGGCA
>JBBHKV010000070.1:0-3974 GCA_037389275.1 Sulfolobaceae archaeon RB850M | reverse complement strand
GCCCGCGTTAATAGGGCTATCTAAGATCTCCTCCATGAACACATCCTTTATCTTTTGTGGATCGTCTTTAAAATGGAAATTGTATCTAGATTTTCCGATTTTATTTAAAGCGTTCAATTTCAGTCTTTTAACTTCGTTTATCTTTTTTACCCATACTATAGCTAATACGAAAAACGTCTTATCGTAAGATTCGTCAACAAAGACGTGATACTTATTCAATTCAATGTAATAAAAATTTATGACATATTTATTTTTAACAAAGACGTGATATTCATTCAATAGATATCACGCTTGGGAAATTTTAAAAGCCTTTCATCCCCCTCGGGCCAACCCCGACGGGTCAAGGCTTTACCTACTCTCATCCCCCTCGGGCCAACCCCGACGGGTCAAGTAGGCTTTTCATCGGAAAACCCTCAATTAATCATTATCTCAAAGGAATAAAAAGGTTGTCGTTGGGCGAAAGGGTGGGAGTGATTGCAGAGATGTGAGCCCCATGCCGTTGGAGTCCTATGACCCATGGGCTAAGTCCCTACACTTGATCATGAATGAAGATAAAATGAATGAAAGTGTAGGGACAAACGGTTGGATTTGGTGAAATAAGGGTAGAGTTGAAAAGTCCGAGTTAAAGAAGAGTGGTTAACAAAAACGTGTATAAAAACACAAATTCCTTCATTGTGCGGGAAAAGGCATGTGCTTACACTCTCTGGTTTTAGTTAAATCAAGCAAACACCTCATAATTGCTGTAAATGGAATTGAAAGATTCTTCATTTTCCAAACATTGACTTATATCCGAATGAGCTTGGATTGAAAGGAGATTAGCTCAGTGGCATTCTCATAAGCGGTATTGCGTCGGCCGTAAACTTAATTAAAATCCTTTCTTAGATAGACTTGATGACGAGGAAATTCAGTCGTAACGAGGTGGTAATTCTTAATCCGTTACAGACTAGGTATCAATTAATATCTACTAGGGTTTTTGTCCCACTATATGCCGCTGCTATTGACGGGATATACGTGATAAATAGGAAGAAGCTCCTTACAAAATACGGTCCAAGGGTTATATTAGCATATATGTTGGGAGGGTTCGGAGCACTCATATTCTTTAGCGGGATACTGGTGGCTTTAAACCCGTATACTCAAGTAACTGGGTTAACTAGTTTAGATGGTGTGATAGCCATGTTAATAGGTGGGCTTATGTTATATTTTGCTAGAAAGTATACGAAGAAATTAGACGTAAAGGTAGATGCGGAGAAAGGTTTAGAAGGTGAGCTCATTATACCGTGGAAGGAAGTAAAGACCATAGTCGTAACGAACGTGAGGCAAGAAAACGTTGCCAATAGGCCTAGTTTAATCCTTAACACTATTTCACCCACTTACAAGGAAATAGGGGATTGGCACGTACTCACCACAGACGGGCGGGATATAACTATACCCTTCGTCGACGACCCGTATAATAAGTTGGAGTATGTTAAGAGAAGGTTTGGCTTGAACTAGGTTTACTCGCGGTGTGGTTTTAAAATTCTTATCCCTACCCACGGCTATATAAATACCGCACTAACTCGCACTCAGTTTTTCAAGCACTCTCCGGTTTTATATTAAAAGCTATTTCGAGGAGTTGTTTAGCGTTTCTAAAACGCCAATAATCCTCAATGATTTCCCCTACTCGCCCGGTTGTCTCGGTATGTTTCTTATTGCATGCGTTTATATTCCAGTCCGGAATTATTACGATTATTAACTCCTTAACCTCAGCCGGTACGGGGAACAAGTCGTAAATTTCGTCCCCGTATTTCTTCTCCGCCTCATCTCTGGGCAAAACCTCAGTGAGTATCTTTACGTTTTCCTTGACCTTCTCGTTAGCTAGTCTGAAAACCTCCTTCATCTCCTCTTCTGTGGGCTTCCTCTCGAATTTAACAGTCAACCTACCGTGGTTTTCCTTAACATAAGTACTTGCAGTCCACTTGGCACCTAAGACCTTTCTTACTGCCCCCTTGAGGACGTGCAGGGCTGTATGTGTCCTTACTTCAACGTCTTCCATGAGATAATTTTTTATAGAGTAATATAAATCTTTTTTTATAAGTTCATACATCCTACTTTATTAAGCTCACCTCTTAGTACTAGTTCGTAAGCAACCCTACTAAGCTCGTCAGCTAATTTGTTTTGTTCCCTAGGAACCCATTCCACCTTTCCACCCAATTCGTTAAGGAGTTCCGTAGCCCTAACGTATAAAGGTAAGATCCTCTTTGACTTGACCTTATACTCTCCCTTTAATTGCCTTACAACGAGTTGTGAGTCACCCCTTATTAGTGGGTTCCTTATGTTGAGCCTTTTCATTTCCTCTAATAAGCAAATTAATCCGGTGTATTCAGCAACGTTGTTTGTTGAGTCAGGGGAATAGGGTTTTGAAGCTAACCCGTAACCCTTAACGGTTCTCCCGTCCTCAAGGAAGATTACGTAACCGAATGTCGCAATTCCTCCGGGGTTTTTGGGTTCGCAAAGTCCGTCGAAATAACCCAGTATCATATATAACCACTTGTTGCGTGGGTTAAATAATGTGAGCTAAAAGTCGAGCCGTTATTTGGGGCTGAATCCTTTTTCGTGTTAATAGAAATCTTTTACGTCGTCTATAACGAATTTTTGTTGATAAATGATGACCTCTCACACCGATGTGGGTGGGAGTGATTACGGAGATGTGAGCCCCGTGCCGTTGGAGTCCCATGACCCATGGGCTAAGTCCTTACACTCGATCATGAAAGTGTAGGGACAAACGGTTAAACATGGCAGTCCTCAAAGGACTGCCTTACCTTTCTACGATCTTTCTAACGTTCTTCTCAAAGGGTGGGTAAATAATCCCTTTTTCTGTGATTATCCCAGTAATGTACTTGGGCGGGGTGACGTCAAAGACGGGGTTATATACTTTTACGTTAGGTGGTGCGATAGGTACACCCCTAACAGTCCTAACCTCGTCGGGGTCCCTTTCCTCAATCTTCACGTCCTCAACTTTGCTCACTAAATCGAAGCTTGAAGTCGGGGCTAAGACATAGAACGGAATTCCCATCTCGTGTGCTATAACTGCTTCCTTAAATGTCCCGATTTTATTAAACACATGCCCGTCAGCTAACACCCTATCCGCACCTACCATTACGCTGTTAACCATTTTCTTGTACATCACTAAACCTACGGCCGTGTCGGTTATCAGAGTTACCGGTATTCCCTCCTCTAAGAGCTCATAAACCGTTAACCTACTACCTTGTAACCAAGGCCTAGTTTCGGGTGCTATTACTGAGACTTTCATGCCCAACATATGTGCTAGTTTTACCGGAGCCAGTGCTGTGCCCAAACCGGTGCCAGTTGCCAACCCGCCTGCATTACATTGTGTAAGTATTGTGTCACCCTCATTAATTTTCTCCAACCCGTACATACCCATCTTTAGTTCAGCCTCTAATTCCTCCTCAAAGACTTTATCAGCCTCCTCCTTTAAGGCTTCAACCAGTTCTTTGACATTTTTAGCTTCACCGCTCTCTATGAGTTGTTTAGCCTTATTTAACATCCTTGAAGTAGCCCAAGATAGGTTTACTGCTGTAGGCCTCGCCTTATCCATTACGCTTTTAGCGTTCTGTAACAATTTAATTGCCTCATTTATTTCGTTTGCCTCAATTACTGCTAAGACCATACCGTAAGCTGCTGTTATGCCTATTGCCGGTGCACCCCTAACTTTCATGGTCTTAATTGCGTTTGCAACGTCTTCCGGTGTCTTCAGTTGTACGAATACTTTTTCAAAGGGTAGTGCTGATTGGTCTAGGATTGTTAACTTGTTATTTTCCCAAATTATGGGTTTTAACTTTGGTTTGAAGGCTTGCCTTAACTCCTCTAGTGTTACCATTAGTAAGAAAGTAGGTTTTTTGGAATAAAAGCGTTAGAGTGCTGATTGTCTGGTTATGAACTCCGCTCTTTCATTGATGGCGTAATTAGGCGGAAAG
>JBBHKV010000069.1:0-7710 GCA_037389275.1 Sulfolobaceae archaeon RB850M | reverse complement strand
TGCATTTCTATGAGGCAAGTTCTTAAAAATTCAGCCCCTTAACTCTATTGGCACATAATCTCTCCTTTCTGGACCGGTATATATCGCCCTGGGCCTTATGAGCCTGTGCTGTTCTTCAACATACTCTATGAAATGACTCAGCCAACCAAGGGTTCTAGCTAAAGCAAATAACGAAGTGAACATAAACACTGGAAATCCTAAACAGTAAAATACTATGCCGGAGTAAAAGTCTGTATTAGGATAAATACCTTTAAAGCCGAAATTCTCTACACCGAGTTTTTCAAGCTTTTCGGCTATTTCAAAATATTTCCTCGCCTCAGCATTATTCTTACTCAGTTCGTCTGCTAATTTCTTAAAAATCTTGGCCCTCGGGTCATAAGTCTTATATACTCTGTGCCCGAATCCCATTAACCTCTTCTTCTTTTCTATGATGCTTTCTTTAAACCACTTTTCCACGTCATCCACTGAGCCTATTTCTAGGAACTGTTTAAACGCCTCTTCAGCAGCACCACCATGTAAAGGGCCTTTTAAAGCAGCTAAAGCAGCTACTATACACGAGTAAAGGTCTGATAATGTTGATGCCGCTACTAAACCAGCCGTAGTTGATGCGGGAACTTCATGGTCTGTATAAAGTATTAAACTCGCGTCCATTGCCTTGACTTCTTTTTCGGTAGGTTCCTTATTAAACGTAGCACGTAAGAAACTCTTAGCATAACTTTCTGAGGGCTCTGGAATTCTCGGTTTTAACCCTACTTTAGCCCTATAAACGTTCGCTGTTATTGTAGCCGCTTTACTTATGATCTCCAATGCTACTTCCTTGTTCTTGCTCTTATCCCACGAAGGGTTATAAATTGACGAAAGGACACTAAATGCGGCTTCCATTAAACCTATAGCGTCACTCTCCTTAGGCAATGAGTATATTATATTTATTACTTGTTCTGGTACTTCATAACTCTCACTTAATTTGTTTTTAATCCATTCCAGTTGGCTTCTATTCGGTAGTTCTCCGTAGAGCATTAAATGTATAACCTCCTCATAAGATGAATATGCCACGAGGTCGTTGATATCATAACCGCGGTACCTTAAAATTCCATTAATTCCATCAATAAACGTTAATGAGGTGGTCTTTATTACAACGTCCTCTAAACCCCTACTTACTTGCACTTCAATCACCCCCAACCCATTCACTATCTTCAATTGTAGAAATCGCGGAAAGCACGTGGGTCTCGTTTATTAAATCCCTTATTGAGATTACACCCACTAGTTTGCCGTCCTTATTAACTACGACTAGATGCCTTACATTATATTCATGCATTAATCTCGCAGCATTAATTATTGGTTCATCTTCCTTAATTGTAATAAGTTTAGTTACCGTACCTAACTCTTCAATGGGCAAGTTTAAATCCCTACCTCTTGCTACTGCGTGAAGTAGATCCCTCTCGGTGAAAATTCCTATTGGATTACCGTCTTCAGCGACTATAACAACAGAGCCGATGTTATGATGAGACATAAGTATGACAGCGTCTATTGTCCTAGTACCTTTAGTCACTGTAACTGGTTTCTTTGTAATTAATTGTTTAACTTTACTGCTCATAAGATTAAATTTGAGTTGTAAATTTTAAATCTTTCTCAAGATAGATATCTAACTTTACAAAATGGATTTATGAATTATGATAATGTAAGTGTACGTTCACTAAGGGATGGCAGAACGAGATACTTATATTACAAAAATTCCGTTATATATTTTTCTTTCGATAATTAATTTTGTGGGATAAGTTTAAATTGTTATAAAGAGAAATTAAACATGATGTTTTATGAAAACAATTGCCTTTATTGGAGTTGGGAAAATAGGACAAACAATTGCCTTTAACGTGTTGACCGGAGGATATATTGAAGAGGCGATTATATATGATATAATTCCAGAACTACCAGAAAAGTTCGAGCATGAACTTAGACACGCCATCGCCTCAAGGAGGTTAAAGGTTGATATTCTAAGTACTAATAACCTTGACGATGTAGCAGATGCAGGCATAGTAGTGATAACTGCCGGGAAACCCAGAAAAGCTGGCATGAGTAGGAGGGATTTATTCATTGACAACGC
This sequence comes from Sulfolobaceae archaeon RB850M, assembly GCA_037389275.1. Classification (GTDB taxonomy): domain Archaea; phylum Thermoproteota; class Thermoprotei_A; order Sulfolobales; family Sulfolobaceae; genus JAPYVG01. The sequence continues at coordinate 5,609 of JBBHKV010000069.1, read as the reverse complement.
TAAGATAATGATAGATTTAGCGTCGAAACTACCTAAAAAGAATAGGGGTGCAATATACGTAATGGTAACTAACCCAGTAGATATGATGGCTTCAGTATTCATGAAGTATAGTGGGGGAGAGTATACTATAAGTACTGGGGACCACGTGGAGACCATGAGGATGAGGGCTTATATAGCAAAGAAACTCAAGATACCCGTTACTGAGGTAAACGGGTTTGTAGGAGGGGAGCATGGAGAGGACGCTGTAGTGTTGTGGAGTACTGTAACAGTTAAGGGGGAGAAATTTGATGAAACTAAGTTAGGAATCTCAAAGAGCGAAGTTGAAGAGTATGTTAAGAAAATTCCCGGGGAGATTATAAGAGTAATGGGAGGTACTACATGGGGACCAGGGACTATTATAGAGGAAATAGTTAGAAGCATAGTATTAAATGAGAATAAAGTAATGTCTATAGCGTTTCCTCACAAGTTTGAAGATGAGATAATTCATATAAGTGAGCCAGTAGTCGTAGGTAGAAATATAGGGCCTTCACTAGAGGCTTTGCTTGATGAGAAAGATAGGTGGAACTTGATGGCTTCAATGAAGGACTTTTATAACGTTTACAAAGAGAACTTAAAACAACTAGAGGAAGCATTACAACAACAGAAAGCATGAAATTTTTAAATTATTAGCTATTTAACCAAGCTCTTTTTTCCTTATCCAAACTTAAATCCCATCCTTTACATCTTTTCATTAGAAAATTACTTTAGTTATGAAACAAAAAATTACTCATGGAAGAGGTTTCGGATTTAATAGCGGAATACGTGAGTTCAGTTGAAGATGTTAAAAGTGATGCGATTAAAGAGGCTAAAATAAGGCTTTTAGATTCGATAGCGGTAGCGTTTGCGTCAAAAAACTCACCACCTGCTAAAGTAGTAGAAAAACTCTTCAGCGAGTTTAGAGGAGAGTACCCTTCATTTTCAGGGAACTTTACACCAGATTTCTCAGCCTTTTATAACACTTTACTGATACGTTATTTAGACTTTAATGACACTTATTTAGGGTTAGAACCTTTACACCCTAGCGATATGATCGGCGGAATGCTAGCACTGGGAAAGGACGTTAAAGGAGAAGATTTGCTACGCGGTATGATAGTCGGTTACGACGTGGGTGTAAAACTATGCGACAGTACTTCTTTAAGGAAGAAGGGGTTTGATCACGTTAACTTCTTGGAAATAGCCTCTACTGCCGGATTAGCTAACATGCTAAGACTGGACTACGAGAGGACTAAAAACGCAATATCACTATCTATAGTCCCTCATGTAGCATTGAGAGAGACAAGAAGCGGTAAGCTGTCGATGTGGAAGGCTGGTGCGGCGGCTGAGGCTATTAGAAACTCTGTGTTCTCAGTACTTTTAGCCAAATCTGGTATTACCGCACCCGAAAAGCCTTTCACCGGGGTCTTCGGTTTCTCGACGCTCATTGCTAAGGATATGGATATTACAAAGCTAAAATTCAATAGTGAGGGTATATTTAAAACGTCGTTAAAGAAATACCCAGTAGAGTATCATGCTGAGGCTGTAGTAGAAGCTGCACTAAAGCTACAATATGAAGGAGAGATTAGGGAAGTAATAATCGAGACTTACGAGGCTGCAAAGACTATACTTGCAGACTCTGAAGATAAATGGAATCCAAAAAACAAGGAGACGGCAGACCATAGCTTACCCTTCATTACTGCCGTAACTCTCCTCAAGAGGGACTTCTGGTTAGACTCTTATTCACTTATAGGAGATGAGAGGGTTAAAGAACTGATGAGAAGGATAAAAGTGGTTGAAAACGAGGAATATAGTAAAGTTTACCCCTCTGAGTTACCGGTCACGTTAAGGGTTAAGACTGATAAGGGAGAATACGAGTATACGGTTAGGAGCCCTAGGGGGTATTATAATAATCCCATGAGTAAGACTGAAATTGAGGAAAAAGCTCTAAGGCTAGGCTTAGATGAGAAGGTTATAAGGTTAATAGACGATATTGATGGATTGTATATAAAAGATTTTATGAAAAGCGTGGTGAGTTAAAGTGTCTGAGGTTTTAAGAAAAGCGGATTTCTTAATAATCCCCGGAGTGTTTAACCCGTTTACAGCATTGTTGGCTGAAAAAGTTGGGTTTAAGGCAGTTTACTTATCGGGCGGTGCGTTAACTTCCTCACTAGGCTTACCAGATTTGGGAGTTATCACTTTAGATGAAGTAGCATGGATGGTAAGGAGAATTAGGGAAGTAACCGATATCCCCATAATAGTAGATGCCGATACTGGGTTCGGAGAAGCGATAAACGTTTATAGGGCTGTTAAAGTACTTGAGAGGGCTGGGGCTAATGCTATACAGATTGAGGATCAAGTCCTTCCTAAAAAATGCGGTCATTTAAACGGTAAAGAAGTCGTTAGACCTAAGGAGATTGTTGAGAAAATTAAAGCGGCACTTAAAGCTAGAAAAGAAATGTTAATAATCGCTAGGGTCGACTCAAGGGGTGTTTACGGTCTAGATGATGCAATAGAGAGAGGTAAAATGTACCTTGAGGCCGGTGCTGACATAATTTTCCCAGAAGCACTTGAGAGTAAGGAGGAGTTCGCCAGATTTGCTAAAGAAGTCAAATCACCGCTTTTAGCTAATATGACTGAGTTCGGTAAGACGCCGTTAATTACCGCACAAGAATTTAAAGAAATGGGATATAAATACGTGATCTTCCCAGTAACAATTTTCAGAGTTGCTGCAAAGGCTATGAAGGAAGCTTTAGAAGTATTACTTAAGGAGGGGACTCAGAAGTCACTGATTGACAAGATGATGACTAGGAAAGAGCAGTACGAGGTTATCAACTATTACTTTTATGAAAATCTGGATAAAGAGTTAGCGAATAGCTAGCTGAAAGTAGGGGATAGCGTTGCGGGGATAATTGAAACCATGCTGGAAAAGGTAAGGGTGTATTAAATCGCACTTCTTTTTTTTTTTTAACCCATTTCTAACCTCTTTACAGTACTCGGGATGAACCCGGTATAGCTTGAGAACTTACTGACGTTAACATCCTTCAACCTCATAACGACTACCTTACCTAATAACCCACCTAAATCAACTACTGCCCCAGGCTCAGCGTCAATCGGAATAACCCTAACCCCTAAAATCTTATTCAAGGTCACAGCCATTGAAAGTACGTCAGCTATTAACCCTATTACCTTATCTTTACCTTGCCTTTTACTCACTCCTACCATATCAATACCGCTATTACAGACGGAAGACATTGCGAGAAGTGTGAAGAAGTCTATCGATCCGTTAATAGCCCTCTCCACCATTATAGCGTCCTCACTTATTGGTATGAAAGCACTACTTAATCCGCCAACTGAAGAAGTAGCCATCGCTCCACCTTTTTTAACAGCATCCATAAGTATTGCTAACGCTGTAACACTGCCATGTCCGCCAACCTTCTCGATCCCCATGGCTTCAATTATCCCCGCAACACTATCCCCTACTTTCGGTGATGGAGCTAATGATAAGTCTACAGCACCAAACGGAATTCCCATAGCTTCAGCTACCTTCCTACCTACTAACTCTCCAAGCCTGGTGATTTTAAAGGAAGCCCTCTTTATTACCTCATGGAGTTCTTGCAAAGTCTTAGGTTGTGCCCTCTTTATAGCCCCTTCTATTACACCAGGCCCACTAACGGCAACATTTATTACAGCCTCCGGCATTCCTAAACCGTGATGTGCTGAAGGTACGAAAGGCGAGTCTGGCGGTACGTTTGCTATTATGGTAGCCCTAGCAGATGAGTATGGCGACATCTTAAATATTTCATCTACGAAGAGTTTTATTGAGTCAAAGTTTAACCCTAACTTAGTAGATCCAGCGTTTATCATACCCGTGAGCCTTTTAGTGCTTTCTAATGCCTCACTGAAAGTCCTTAATACTCTCTCAGCACCCCTAGTCATACCTCTATCAGTAAATGCTGAATAACCGCTTACGTAATCTATTTCATGTTTTTCTCCTAACTCGTCAAGGGTTTTAGCTATCTCAATCCCAGCCCTCTCATTAAGTGCCTCTAAGAAAAACTGTATTGGTGATACTGCCACTCTCTTTGTCACTACCCTAATACCGTATTTTTCAGACATTTCCTTTACACTTTCCGAAAACTTTTCTAACATCGAGGAGAGGGTTTTTAGTTTCTCTATAACTTTTCTCTCATCATCTGATAATGCGAATAACGTGTTTACGCTTAGGGTAACTGAGCGTATGTCTAAGTCTTCCTCATTTAACATTCTGTGGACTTCTAATATTTCCTCAGCTGTGTACTTCATTTACACCCTCTCCATGTACCTAAATACTTCTTCATGATAAACGTGCACTTCTACTCCTAACTCCTTACCCTTTTGCTGTAATTCCTCTCTCAACTTCTGCAGTGGTACTGTGGACTTTGAAATGTCGACTACCATAATCATTGCAAAGATCCCTCTAACTACAGTTTGAGAGATATCGATAATATTTACGTTCCTCTCAGCTAACTTAGAAGAGATACCAGCAACGATCCCGGGCTTATCAACTCCAACTACAACAATTACAGCGTTTTCCACGCGGTTTTAATATAAAAAGGAAATAATATTTTTTGTTACGCGTTCTAATTATCCATATCTAATAACTTCACCTCCTTTGACTAAATAAAGTTCTGCGTTGACACCTAGTTTCTTAAGGTATTCCAAATTTTCCTCCTTATCATCATAAACTTCTATTTCACCACTAAACAGTTTTACAATTATGTACTTCCATTCCTCATCCCTCATTTTCATCTCTTCGTCAGTCCTACATATAATACCATTTACTATTAGCCCGTGGGATAGGAGTGAGAAGTCCACGTAGTTCCTTACGGAACAATGTCTAGCAGTCAATACGAAGACCTTATCACCTTCCTTTACCTTTCTCTTTATATATTCAATAAAGGGTGAGTTCGGCAGAGCTAGGTGATGGTATTTCGTATAAGCCAAGGAATATACTGCGCTTTTCCCCTCCTTCTTTACTCTCCTTAACTCCTCAGCACTCATTTCAATACCCCAAATCTCTTTTATAGCCGCTTCTACGCAAGGGTTAGTGTTAAATAGTGTGTTGTCAAAATCTACGAGAACTATTTTCATTGTTAAAGAGTGTAATAACACAATTATAAAAGTAATATGACAGACCACCTTCGTAATACATTTATTACATGGACGTAAAGTTTAAAACGTACTACGAGAACAATAAATTATGCCAGTAATCAGTATAAGAGTTGATGATGAGTTAAAGAAAAAGATGGACGAGTTAAGCTACATTAACTGGAGTGAGGTAATAAGGAGGAAAATTGAAGAAGTAATTGAAGAGGAGGAGAGGAAGAAAAAGATAAAGAAGGATTATAAGAGGATTGCAGAAGCCTCATTAAAATCATATGAATTCTTTTTGAATTACGGAGGGAAGAAGTCTGAGGAAGTCGTAAGGGAATGGCGTGATAGGAATTGGCAATTGTAGATGCATCAGTCGTAATAAAGTGGTTTGCTAACGAAAACTACAGTAAAGAAGCACTTTTACTCAAGGAGGCTTACGTTAAGGGCTTAGAAGACTTGTC
>JBBHKV010000068.1:0-10254 GCA_037389275.1 Sulfolobaceae archaeon RB850M | reverse complement strand
AAATGAGGATTTTAGACAGGAGGTGTTAAAGCGTTTTAATCTGGAAGAAGGTGAGTTTGCACTTTACGTGGGTAGGATTCATAAGTTGAAGGGCGTTGATGTGTTCATTAAGGCTATACAGTTGTCTAATTTTAAGGGTGTAATAGTTGGTAGCGGGGGTGAAGTCGTGGGTAATAATGTTGTTTATGCGGGTTCTCTTGATGAACAAAGTAAGATTGCTTTAATAGACTCGTCGTGTTGTGTAGTTATTCCAAGCCTTTCGGATTACGTTGAGGCCTTTTCTATAGTAGCTTCTGAAGCCTGGGCAAGAGGGAAACCAGTCATCGCTTCTTCCGTAGGTGCTTTGAAGTATAGGGTTAAAGAGGGGGTTAACGGTTTTCTTTTTAAACCTGGCGATTATAAGGCTTTAGCGGGTATCTTGTCAAAGGCTAAAGGTTTTAAGGTTAAGGAGATACCGGAGGATGTTCTGCCGTGGGAAAAGGTTGTGGACATGTATGAGAATGTATATAAGAAGACCTTGGAAAATAGCGAAATGCGAGGTTGACTCAGAAAAGCTCCGTCTTATAAGCTAGGAAGTTTTAGGTTATTGGCGATATAATATATTATTTAAGCCTATACTGTAAATGAAACATTTCTAATTCTCGACTTATTTTTGTTAAATACCAATATTCGAAGTCAATATTTTGTACGGATCTCAGTACTTATCTAGGCAGGGAAGAGGTCAAAATAGAGTTGTCATTGAATCTAATATTTATAAATCCTCTTATACAATATTCTCCTATGAAGACTTTAGGAATAGTCCTTATTGCTCTTTCCCTTCTCGTGATCGCCCTTTACGCTTACGGTCTTTTCTTCTCCCCTTACAGTGAAATCTTCTTAAAAATAGCCGTTTTCGCGATAATAACAGTAGTTTTCGGTATAGTTGGTTGGATAGGCTACTCAATGGTTAAAGCTCCTAAACCGAAGGACTTAAAGGAGTTAGAGAAAGAAATTGAGGAGGTCGTAAAGGGGAAGAAAGGTGAAGGGTAAGTGGGCTACGTTTATCCCTACTTTTGTAGCCCTAATGCTGAGGCTTTATCCATACTTATATACCCGTGAACCTTTCACTACAATAAGCTGGGTTAACTTATACTTATCTAACATGTTATTGAGCGGTAAGGTTCCGCTTTCAAGCTTACTCATAATTCACCCAACTTTAGGTAGTGAGTTCTTTTCAGCAATATTTTCAAAAGTCACGTCCATTTATCCAATATCCTTTGAGCCGTTAATAATACCTGCCGTAGGGTCTATTTCGGTTTTAATAATATACTTAATGGTTAGGGATTTCGGGGTCAAAGTTGCATTCCTTTCTTCGACTTTTTTAGCCTTATTTTTCGGTGAGGCTTTGATAGATGCTTCAGTTAAGAACGGAGTTTACGGTGAACCGCTCTTCTTGTTGGCTATATGGTTAATGACGAGAAGAAAGAGCGGGTTAAAGGAGTACTTCTTGTTGTTTCTCATCTCTTTATCCCTTATTCCAGTATATTTCTATTTTACGGGTTTCTTATTTCTTATAGCACTGTTTTTTACGCTCTATGACAGGGACTGGAAGAAATTTATAAGTGTCTCTTTACCTCTATTAATACTCTTCCCTCACCTCTCAACAATAATTAGGCCTATTTACCTACTAGCCTTAGGTGTGTATATAGCCTTTTACTTTTTAACAATATTCTTACTAAAGTTTAACGTTAAAGGCTATGTGATATCCGGCTTGATTGTGGTTCTTGTTATACTCTCCTTATTCGTTAAGTTACCCTATGCCACGGTTTTCCCTCTTTACTTCTTACCTTTTGCAGTACCTTACATAGTAGGATTTTATTACATTAATGAGAAGAAGTTAACTTACGTTAACTTATTCCTTTCATCCCTTCTAGTGGTCTTGCTCTTTTCAGTTTTAATTAAGACTTCTTTGAGTTTTTACATTGCATACAGAGTAATGGACTATATATCAATTCCCTTAGCAATGCTTTTCGGTTTAGGTGGGGTAAGAACGAAATTAATCCCTTTCATTTTATTAATTCTAACTACCTCTAACTTTTTTGCAATTTTCGCAACAGTTAACCTGCAGTTGCCCTACACTGGAGGAACAACGGAGGTTTATACACAAACTGAGTTCTTTGCAGTAAGTTTTATTTCACGTAATAACGTCTTAGCTGAGGTTTCTACGTGCGTTAAGTTCCAGTTCTTATTCCAATATTTCGGTCAATCTGTTGATCGTTATTCAGCATACTATTACTTGATAGGAAATGCTCCTCCACCGACTCTCTTTTTGCTTACTCCTTCTCTTAGTCAAGGATATGTTCTAAATTATAACGAGAATTTGCCTAACCCCGTACCGGCGAATTACGAAGAGAAGTTGAATAACGTTAGTCTTATATTTAACGATGGGGCAGTGCAGTTATACATGGGATAAAATATATAAACGAGGAATGAAATAAGACTCGCTTAAATGAGGAATGAAATAAGACTCACTGTGAAATTTATAATCCTTGCGCTACTCTTAATCTCCGCGGCTTTCTCTAAGGTATCTTTTACTACATCTAATTCTCAATTAATTACTCAAATTCAAGAGCTTTACTTACAACTAGAGAAGATAAGTGAATCGGGAGTTAATGTAAACCCTCAAATTCAAGAACTTAATGAAGCCTTACAATTGTTGCAGAATGGCTCAAATCCGAAGGAAGCTGAAAAGTTAATTCAACAAGTTAATTCCTCAATACCGCAACTCGAGAGTGAGGCAAGCACACTTTGCCTTGAACACCAAATCGTTAAGTATTCTACAATTACGGCTTTAATAGTCTTAGGTTTTCTAACTTATTATTTCGGTCCTAGGTTTTTGTGGAAGGCATGGTTAAAGATGAGGAGTAGGTGGGTGGTTAAATGATAGAGGACGAAGTGCTGGGAGTTATAATGGCTATAATTGTGGTTTCTGCCGTAGTCGCTGTGACGTTAGCCTTCTTTAACCCAGGTAATAATTATACTGCAATAGGTCTCCTGGGAATTAATGGTAAAATAGGGAATTACCCCAGCCATCTAGTAGTTAACCAGTCTGTAACCCTTTACCTCTTCATTTATAATCATGAAGGTAAGGCTATGTATTATATAATTTACGAAAAGTTGGGTAACTATACTACTGTTCTTAACTCAACTTACCCTGGCTATAATTTGCCAGTGTTAAACGTTTATCAAGTTATAGTAGGGAATGACGAGAACGTTACTTTGCCGGTAGTTATTAAAATCCCTTACCCGGTCATTGACGGTAAGGTGTTTTTCATATTGTATTATTATAACGGTTCGGAGGTGTATTCTGGGGAATGGTTACAGCTAATCTTGAACGTGACAGAATAAGGAGTGCTGTAATAAAATACAAAGGTTTGACCTTAGGCGAGATCGTGGAAAGGGTGAGTAAGGAATTGAACGTTAAGGACTACGAGATTGCTAAAGTAATTTATAAAATGGTTGAGGACGGTGAAATAAGGCTTGTAGATCCTAATGAGGGTTTTCTAAACTTTTTACTTTATCATTCTATTTGGTTCTTCTTAGTCTTAGTGATAATCTTCGGGACTATAATTTCCGTTTTTCTTAACTTCCTACCTTTACGTTACTTCTTCGGAATAATCTTCGTAATGTATTTGCCCGGCGCAACTTTAACTGAACTCGTTTACCCAAAGAAGGAAGATTTATCGCAATTGGGTAGGTTAGCAATGGGGGTAGGACTTTCCTTAGCACTAGATCCAATTGTGGGTTTATTCCTTAATTACGGCCCTGGAATCTTCGTTAACACTTCTTTAGTTTCCCTCACTTTACTTACCTTAGCTTTTTCCCTAGGAGCATTGTTTAGAAAGTATTCTAACTATAGATTGTTAAAGGAGGTGGAAAAGGTTGAGAAGTGAATTAGGAATATCTTTAGGCATTTTCGGCACATTACTTTCTCTATCTTCCTTTTTCATTTTAAGAGACGATACTCTCACTGCCCTAGGAATAGGGATTGTAATAATAGGTTTGACTCTAATCTCTATCAGAGATGAGGGAGATATCTCTATGATTATTGAAGGCGGTTTAGCTAATTTGGAACTTTTACTTGAGGACTTAGATGTTTCCCAAAAAGGATATTATTTCCCTAATGGTAATAAGGTAAATGTTTATATTGCTCTGAACGGTAAATTATCATTTCCGGAACCTCGGGGGATTATAACAACTCAAGACGGTTCATCGGTTTTAATCCTCTACCCTCCTATTTACGTTATTAAAGACTTAAACAAGAGTTTAGACTCGCTAATAAGTGAATATGTGATTGAGAGGAGTTTGGCTGAAGATGTTAAGGTTGTTAAGAACGGTAACGTTTACGCGCTGGAGGTAAAGGGTAGTAAGGTTTATACTCCCGGTAGGGTTAAGTTAGTAATGGGAAGCTGTGTATCGAGTATTGTTGCATCAATTATAGCCTTAAAGGAAGGAAAACCATGCATTATTAAGGAAGAAAAGGGTGACGATAAGAGATTCACTGCATTGATCGAGGTGTTACCATGAGTAAGCTATTTCCATTGTATTTGGCAATAGCTTTTACTTTATCTACAGTGGTAATTTCCCTATATAATCAGCCTATAGACGCTTATTTCATGACTTATGTCTTTATATTTCTAGTGCTTTACGCGGTTTATAGACCTACATTTAAATCTAATTATCTTCTATATGGTTTAATAATTGGAGCAATATTAATAATTATGTTGATCACCATCTCTTATATACCAGCTCGTAATCTCTTATAACCATGAGAAAAGATGCTTTACTTAGTTTATCAATGCTTTTAATTATTCTATCGTTAGCCGTGATTACTGTTTACCAGCAGCCCGTTGCAGTTAAGGAAATTCACTTACCTAATGTAGTCGTAAGGCAAATTAACCAAATAGTCTCAACTTACTATCAGTACGTGATAAATAATATATCAGTAGAGAACTTCACTTTGGCTTTACAGATGGTATCTAAGGCACCGAGCCAATATTCGGAGCTAAACTCAAATTTATCCGCCTTGATATTCTACCTTCAATCTCTCTTAAATTCTACTTCTCTTAGCTTAAAGGAATACTATTTGTTAAAGACTAATGAAAGTTTAAGTCAATTGAAAAATTTGGTAGGATTTTACTCGCTTAATGTAACGCTTACCCCAATTTATTCCCTTTTAAACAAGATATACGTAGGAATATTACAACAAGAAAGTGAACTTATAAAGACTGAGATCCAACTAAGTGTCACCAACTCTACAGTCCCTGGAGGTAATATTACTATTACGGGGAAGTTGCTCACTTATAACGGAACACCGCTACCTTTTTACACAGTTTATATAACTCTTTTAAACAAACAATACTCCGTAATAACAAATAGTATAGGTAGTTTCGAGTTAAACTTGACTTTACCTCAAATTTACGTTAGGGAGATAGAGGTTACTGCTTATTTTTTACCAACAAATGTCTATGCTGGTTCCTTAACTACAGCAAAAGTGTTTCTAAACTATTATCAGCCGGAAATCCAAGCAAGCCTTAACCAAACACGAGGGTTTGAGGGAGAGAAGTTAACTCTTAATTTTGAATTAAAGACAATTAGCACAGATAATACTATAGTAATTTCAATTTTTAACTCCAGTTACACGATAACAGACGTTGAGCCGAACGTAACATATTCTACTATAGTTACTTTGCCTAACATCACGGGTTTACAGAATATTACCGTAACTTCCTTACCGCAAGGCAATATTGCGCCAGCGTCTGTTAAACTCACAGTTAACGTAACTTATTTTTCGGCAAATATATCCTTTAAAAGTCCTGGCTTTGTTATAGCTGGATTACCTGCTAATATACATGGGTGCACTACGCCCAAGTTTAACGGCGAGGTATTAGTTATGATCGGAAATAATAAGTATTATACTCATGTTACTGACGGTCAATTTTCAGTAAGTGTTCTAATTCCTCCTACTCTCAATTTGGGTAATACTCCAATATCAGTTTCAGCCCTACCCCCCTATTCTGGTACTACTGTAAAGAGCGTCTTCGTAATTAATGTCTTAGATTTCGTTCCTTTGGGAGTTGTAGGGTACCTAGCTTATTACGCCTTGAGTAGTAGGACTGTTGAGGTTAAGAGGGAAGAGAAGAAAAAGGAAGAAGTAGGTGAGAGGAAGAAGTTTATCTTTACGGATCCAATAGCCTTAGCCTATTATCAAGCCTTAACAGCTATTGAGAAAATTACTAATGAGGAGATGAGGGACTATTATACCGTGAGGGAGTACTTAAACCTAGTAAGAGGGAAGATAGATGAGAATAAGTATAACGCATTTTCGAGGCTAACCTTCTTATTCGAGTTAAGGGTATACGGTAATTATGCATTAGACTTAGCTGAAGTTAACGAGTTACTGAAGGTGATAATGTCATGAAATTGATTTTAATTTCCTCCTTGCTTTCAATTCTAGTAGTTTTGACAATAATTTACGTTACTCCATCTACAACTCCTTTTTCCGTATTCTCTAATTCACCTCTAGGTTTATCCGGTGCTGAGAGGTACTTCACTCCCTCAAATAACGTCGTTATTATAGTTCAGCCTCAGCACAACGTTACCCAACTCGTTAAAAAGATTCTTATAAATAACGGCACAGTAATATTGGTAGGCGATAATTCTGTAATTAATAATACGCTAAAGGAGTTCGGCGCTTATATAGGCAGTTGTATTATAAGAGACAATGTTTTCAATGCAGGTAATGATTCCGAAATTGAGGTGTTTTATAAGGGTAATTTAGCAGTGTTTTTTGACTCCCATCCTATATATAATGTTACTCCATTAGTGGAGAGTAGTCCTTATTCCTATACTATTACTCAAAAAGGGCCATTTACTGTAGTTGGAATGATAAAGGTTCATAATATGGGGAGGATAGTCGTTATTTCTTCTCCTTACGTTTTGACTAATTATTATATTAAAGAGAATCTGAATTTCCTTTACGCTATTATAGGTAAATCAGCTTATATTTACCCTAATGTTTTCTCACCGTTAGATTATGTAAAGGCTTTGTTGAATCAACTCTCCGACTATTCATACATCGTTTTGCTTTTGTCCCTTGTAATATTTAGGCTAAAATTTAAAAGGAAAAATGAACAGTCAAAAACTGTGCTCAAAAGACTTCTATCCCTTCACCCAGATTGGGATGAAAACGTACTGAGGAGGATTTATGATGATAGAGGTGAAGAATGATTATATTAAGAGAATTCTTGATGGTCTAGACTCCCTTATAATAGGGCAAGAGGAACTTAAAACTGTTTTAATTTTATCACTCTTAACAGAGGGTAATTTACTTATAGAAGGTCCAGTAGGTGTAGGTAAGACAGTTACAGCTAAAGTTTTCTCCATGCTAATAGGTGGGGAGTTCAAGAGAATTCAGATGACTTCAGACCTTTTACCCTCAGATATATTGGGTACCCCGTTCTATAATATTAAGGATGGGAGCTGGAGCATTAAGAAAGGTCCAATATTCGCTAACGTAGTTTTCATAGACGAGTTAAATAGAGCACCGGCTAGGACTCAGTCAGCGTTATTACAAGCCATGCAAGAAAAGGAGGTTACTATAGAGAATACTATCTTTAAATTACCTTCGCCTTTCATGGTAATTGCAACTCAAGTACCATATCCCGAGGGAACTTATACTTTACCTTACGTTGAAATAGATAGATTTTCATACGGTATCGAAGTCGATTTACCTAGTAAAGAGGATGAAATTAGGATTTTAGATGTTTCCTACCTCACTGACAATCCAGACGTTAAACCAGTCATTACACCAGAAAAGGCTTTAGAATTAACTAAGGTTGTTAAAGAAGTAAAAGTAAGCGATGAGGTTAAAGAGTACATAGTCTCCTTAATAAGAAGTTTAAGAGAAGATAAGGACTTAATGTACAAACTATCTGTTAGGGCTTCAATATGGCTATATAGAGGGAGTAAGGCTATTGCCTTTTTAGACAGTAGGAATTTTGTAATACCGGACGATGTAAAATTCGTATTCCCTTATGTAGTATATCACAGGATAGTTCTTAAGCCAGAATCGGCCATTGAAAAGAACAAAAAAGAGAAAATTAAGGCTGTTTTAGAGAGCGTTAAGGTGCCAAAATGATAACTGACAGGGGTTTCAAATTCCTCATTATCTTAATAGTTTCTTCTTTCCTTTCCGTGTTAACTCCCACAATAACTTTAGTAGCAATTACTTTAATCTCCATTTTGCTCCTCGATTATTTATTGCTTGTAAGGAAGAAGGTTTTAAATTTGAAGTTTAAGGCCGAAGTTATTGCTGGAGAGAGGTTAAGTTTTGATTTACCTCCATTAGGAGAATTCGTTAATCAAAAATTTGTAAAATTTGAGAATAAGGGGAGTAAGGTTGAGGCTATTATTGACACTAGGTTTTTTGGAAAGTACGTTCTGAAGCCTAAGGTAGTGCTTAAGTCCTTCTTAGGCCTCTTTTCAGTAGTTAAAGATAGTGGTATTGAAATAGATTTGACTATTTACCCCAGGTTTTTGAGGGAGGTCATATTAGCCCTTGGCGAACTTTACGGCATCGGAGGATTGGGTTATTATAAACTTTCGCCGAGGGGGTTAGAATATGTGGAAAGCAGAGAATATATAGAAGGAGATCCGCTAAATAGGATTGACTTTAATGCAACAGCTAAGACTGGGACTTTACATATTAAATACTTCCTCGACGAGGGTAGCCTGGGAGAAGCTATAATATTTGACATAAGATCTCCAGGGAGGTATACTGCGGACTATTTAGCGAGCAAGTTCTTATCAGCTATATTAAATTCCGATAGGTCTATAGTACTAATTACTGACGGAGTTAAGACTTACCGCTATGAGGGTAATAGAGATTATATACTTAAAATAGCGCTTTACTGGGTTTTTAGAATAGCCTTAGATAAAGGTGAGGAAATATATGAGATAGTACCCCCTAAAATTGTGAGCGAGCTGGAGAAGGTACTTAAAGTAAATAGGGGTAATGGGACTACTGAAAGCCCATATAAGCTTTCTTATGAGATGAGAGAAGTTATTGTTATTGCTCATCCGTTATATGATACTGTAAAACTCCTTAGGTTTTTAGCAGATGCCAAAAGTAGGGGAATTAAGGTGAAAGTTATTTACCCAGAATCACCTTGGCTTGACTCTGAGGATTTAGAGAGGGCTTATATCGAATATCAGTCCTTCCGTAAGGTTACAAAAGTAATTGAAGATTTAGTAGAGGGATAATAGAGTTTAGAGCACTAATGATTAGGAATTTTCTTATTACTTGCTTAATACTTATTAAAATAATTTATAACATCTAGCTAAACGTTTATTGACTCTACTATACAACCCTTATTAACTTGAGGAGAATCTTGTAAAGTGTTAAAGGAATTTAAGCTCTATTTCTTCTTACTTGCTCAGCTTTCTCATCATTAATTTGTACATAGTATAATTCAACGCCTTTATGAAGTCCAATTTCTTATCTCTACAGTGCCAAAGTATCTCGTTAAAATACATAGTGTTATATAATTTTCACTAACACGATTAACACATACATGTAGACACTTTTTGTGATCTAATATTGTGAAGATCTTAGGATTTAAAAAGATCTTATAAAAGGCGTTAATCTATTATATTATTAGTGTTTACCCGTGGTGTAACTTTTCCTTACTTTTAATTACTTCTAATCCCACCACGGGCACCCCTCTTAAGGGATCATACACAGTCACCCTTAACTCATTGGGGCTAGTCGAGGGAAACGCCACTACCCTCCCATCCACACTTTTATCACTCCCCAAACCTCCTACGGGCAATCCACGCAAAACAAGAGAACGAATAAAACCAAGTATTACAAGAGAAAAGGAAATAAACAAGTAAGGAGAAAAACAACATAAGCTCATAGAAAACATGGGGATAAAACCCCATTCACGAGGCTAGCTGTGAAGCCCCTAGAACGATCTAACAAGAGGGGATAAAAACCCCCGAGTAGGAGGTTGCAACAAAATACTCTAGGGGCTGAAACACTTAACACTACGCAAAGAAAACAAGGTATTATGAGAACAAAAAATATCTCGAGAAACGCGTAATACACAACCGTGGAATTAAAAGTTACAAACAAGGCCTTCGCAATTGATATTTCACAAAGCAAACTAACAGCAGCAAAGGGAGAACTAGTAGTAGAACAAGAAAAATCAG
>JBBHKV010000067.1:0-5574 GCA_037389275.1 Sulfolobaceae archaeon RB850M | reverse complement strand
ATAGGTTTGTTAGAGGCGTCAGCATGTAGTGCCTCGTGTTCTTAGAGTTGCTGAGAAGGTATGGTGAGGGTAAGGTGTTTTATTATCGCGGTAAGAAGGGGGAGGTTGATTTTGTGATAAAAGAAGGTAATTCTGTTACTAAGGCCTACCAAGTGACTTACAAGCTTAACGAAAGGGAGTATAGTGGTGTTAAGGAGTTGTTAAAGTATGTTCCCGTGACATTTCTAACATATGATGAGGAGGGTGAAGTTGAAGTTAACGGGGTTAAGTTAAAGGTGTTGAAAGTTTGGAAGTGGTTAATTAGTGAGGAGTTGAAAAGCAATTTTTCGTCAAAAGAATACCCAGCCTAGAATCAACGGTGGGAATAACGAGGAGGAAACCCTGAGTCACGAAAACTCAATATAATGTAAAACATATACTCCACTGCTTTTCTTCTCTCAGCGGAAATAAACGCTATTCAGTCCTTGAAAAATCGCATTTAGTCGAAGCTGTTATGAAAATCCCACTTCCTCAACCAACGTATTTAAACGCGTTCTTCCCGGTGAATATTACTTTTGTTCTGAAAGAACACTCTTCAGGGTAGGGTTGGTTAGATACTACCTCTGAAGTTTAAACCCTTGATCACAATCGCACAAAGCACGAAAACGGATTACTTGGTATAACATTAAAATCATCAAACTCCCCCTCTTAATTAATAAAGTGAAAATCATGCAAGACGAAAGTAAAATATGGGAGATAATCAAAAAATACCCTCTAACACTTTACCTAATGGACTTCGACCACTTAAGCCCTCCAACCTTCAAAAGCACAAAGGCTTTTAACTTGCTGAAGGAAATGGAGAGCTATATTTACCCCGTAAGGGAAAACGATTACGTTAGGTGTTACTACTACCTCTTCTTACCCGTTAACGTAAAAGGGAAGATAAAGTTCGTGCCAACGGGCTTTTGCTACCTCAAGGAGTTTGACGAATACGAGTTCTTTGTACACACTAAGGGTGGGATAAGGATTGGGAAAGGCGATGAGGAATTATCAGATTGTTATAACTCACTTTTAATGAGGGTTTACGAGTTCATGAAATTGCAGCATGAAGACCCTATCTTCGTCACCACTAAAGACATTTACAAATATTATTTAGTAGGAGAAGTAAAGCTGAAATACGTTACTAAACCGAAAATGAGCAAGGAAGAGGCTAAGCAAATCCTTGAGCAATATAAGGAGAATTTGAAGAACAGACTTCCTTCTGACGACATAACTTTAAGAGATTATTTGGAGGTCGTGAAGGTAGTTTATGAGGCAAATAACTTCAAAGTGGACAAAGACCTAAAGGAGTTGTACAAAAGGTATGCCGACGGTAGGGATTGCGGAATGATGGATTTACCTTTAGATGATAAAGAAGCGTTCAAGGACTGGAAGGAGCATGATGCCCATTGTGGTGGTCATCCATTTGAGATAATAAGGGGAGGGTTTATTACTTACGGCGTTTACTTATACCCTCCCAGAGAGGGTAGGTACACGATTTACGCTAATGACTTCATTGACGAGTATATAAATGCTGTTAAGGAGTTCTTGAAGAGGAAAATCCCGTTTAGGGCACCGGATTTAATAAACGTTTTGAAATACCTCACGGGGGAGTTAGTAGTTAAGGTTAATGATTACTCGGACTTCCCTAAACATCTTTATATATTCTATTTTGATGTAGAGAACAAAAGGAAGATAAAGTGGGAGGAGATAGAGGAGGTTAATTACAGGAGGAGAAGGTAGTGGAAAACGTTACAGTATATAAACATACTAATAGAGACGACATTTTAAAAATGTATTGCAAGAAGTGACTAAATAAGGTGATGAAGTAGAAGCGTTATAGTCTAGTAAACTCAGGTTTGGTGAATATAAACCCAATTATAGGTTTACGGCATGAACGTTCATTAATACTAATGGCAAAACATTTTCTTAATAAATCAGTCTCACTTCCCTTACCTCTTTTTCCACTTTTATCGTCATAATCTTCCCGTTTATCTTAGGAACTAGCTCAACCCCATCAACAACCACTTTGCCAACAGCTGAGAAAATTAGCAGATTATTCAAATAGAAGGGTTTTGAAAAAGTTATTATACCGCCTTCACTTTTGATTCTTACACCGTTATACAGAATCTCTCCGTCGCCGTAAACTAGTAAACCGTCTGAAAGGGGTATTATTGAACCCTTTCGTATATATATCGGGAGTTCGTGTTTGGAGTCAACCCATCCGCTTAACTCTTCCCCATCCCAGAAATCAGCCCATTGAGAATCCCTTGGTAAATACACTTTCCTCCTCTCCCCTTGGAGTATCGGAGCGTAAAGTAAGAGTTTACCTACCATGTATTCATCATCAATCCTATAGGTGTCCTCATCTCCTTGAAACTCATAAAATAGAGGTCTTATTATTGGGTGCCCCTTTTCATGTGCTTCTATTGCTAGCATGTAAAGGTATGGGAGAAATCTGTACCTAAGGTTTATTACCTCCTTAACTTTCTCTTTATAGTAAGACGGTAGGAATATCGGTTCGGTATCAATACCGTCAGTAGCCTTATGAGTTCTGAACAAAGGGAAGAAGAGGGCTATTTGGAACTGTTTTAATAGCATTTCCGGTGAATTATCAATCTCCTTTAAATTCCTACCCTGAAAACCGCCGATGTCAATACCGACATAAGGTATTCCGGAAATCGAGAGGCCTAAAACCAATTGAATTTGCAACTTGAGCTGATCCCATGAAGGGGTACTGTCACCAGTCCATATAAAGGCATATTTTTGTATCCCAGCATAACCACTTCTCGAAAGTATAAAGACCTCTTTCCTACCAGCCTTCTCGAAACCCTTAAAAGTAGCTCTAGCTTCATAGTAAGCGTAAGCGTTCCTAACGAGTGAATGAGGCATTACTTTACCCCTTACTTTGTGTACGACATAGTCCGGAAAGGCTAAGTAGTCGGCCATGTTCTTAAAACTCACCGGTAAGTCCCCCAAGACTTCGTTTATGCAATTTACTTTACTAAAGTCTGTTGGTTCATTCATATCCAGCCAAATCCCGTCAATGCCTTGTGAAAGCCATTTTGCAATTAGATTGCTCCACCACTCCTCGGTTTCGTCTCTAAAGAAATCGGGGTAAACCGAGTTCCCGGGCCACAATTTACCAACGAACAGCTCACCCTTAGTAGTTTCGCAGTACTTCCCTAGACCGGATATAAAAATATCGTATTCCTGATCGACTTTAACACTATGATCTACAATAGTTATCACCTTAACACCACGAGAGTGAAGTTCATTAATAAACTTCTTCGGGTCATAGAACCTCTCCCTATGCCAAGTAAAGAGCTTAAACGAGTCCATGAAGTCTATATCTAGGAATACGCCGGTTATTTTAAACCCTTCCTTTCGAAGCAAATCGACAAGCTCAATTATCTTATCTTGGGGATAGTATGAGTAACGAGAGATCATATAACCGAAAGCCCATTCTGGAGGTAAGAAAGGTTTTCCCGTGACCTCAGTATACCTTTCAATAACCTCCTCAACACTGGGCCCCTCAAATACGTAAAATTCGAAGCCCTTTTCTGGTACTTTTATCTTAATCTTCACGTAGTCCTCAAAGCCTATATCGAAAATTAGTTTAGATGCTGAGTTAACGAAATACCCAGTTGCAACACCGTCAAGAAGCGTTATAATAAACGGTATGTTGACGTAAAGTGGGTCTTGAAATTTCTGATATGCCCCGGGGTCTAAGTTCCACATTACATACCTCTTCCTCCTCCTATCCAGTTCAACGGCCTTTTCTCCCAAACCGTATACGTGCTCCCTCAAATCCAGGGGTTTTTCTATTACTATGTAATCCCTCTCTTCCTTAATTTGAAGTGAAAAATCCGATAACGACTTACTGGATTTACTTCCACTAAATCCAAAGTCTATTGGCGGAAATGGGTCATTAACCTTTATTTTATAAATCTTGCCCTTCTCCTCTATTTCGACCTTCATTAAATCACCATAATTATTTCGTAATTACGATAATTGAATTTAATCTTGTTTTGACTAACGTAGAGCTCTCCTAACGCTACCTTTCATCTCTGTATTTCGGAACTTCCTCCTCTCGTAGGGTGAGAGTGAAGGCCGTCGCCAACAGTTTCCAATGAGCCGTGAAGTTTATATACTTTGTATGTGAGTTTAACTACAATGCTTAAACCTAAGGAAGTGTGCCAACGCTTAGGAATATCATACCGCACACTACAGAGCTACGTTAAAAAGGGTTACATAAAACCAGTAATACTACAGAGTGGAAAATGGAGGTTCAGAGAAGAGGATGTAGAAAGACTCATGGGAATTGTTAGAAAGAGGAAAGTGATACTTTACGCTAGGGTATCATCACAGAAAGACGATTTGGCAAACCAAGTAAAATACTTAGAGGAGAACGTTAAAGAATACGACCAAGTAATAACTGACGTCGGGTCCGGGTTGAACATGAAGAGGAAAGGATTCCTCAAGTTGTTGAGAATGATTCTGAATGACGAAGTGTCAAAAATAGTTACAGCCTACCCAGACAGATTAGTAAGGTTTGGCTTCGAGATAATTGAAGAAGTATGCAAAGCACACAACTGTGAGCTCGTGGTATTAAATAAGGAGGACAAAACACCGGAGCAGGAACTAATCGAAGATTTGACCTCTATACTGGTATCATTTAGCGAGAAATTGCAAGGAATGAGGAGTCACAAATACGAAAAGGTGAAGAAATGTGTCGAAGAGCTTAAGGCTTAAATCATTCCAACCAGAGGAGGAATACGTTTACCTAACTTACTCCATGAAGAACGATAAGAAGGAGGAGACGAAAATACTACTGGAGAATTACAGAGTCCTATTGCAGAAGGCTTTAGACTGGTTATGGGATAGAACTAGGATAGAGAGGAAGGAAGTTAAGAAGGGTAAGAAAGCATTTACGAAGGTCAAAGTCAAGTTACCTAAGAAAAAGGAAGTGTACAAGAAGTTGAGGGATGAGTTAGAGAAGATTAACAAGCTAGCTTCCCACTACGTGGACAAGGCAATAAGCGACGCTTACTCAATATTAAAGGGGTGGAAGAGGAGGACTGAAAAAGGGCAAGCGTCATTGAGGAAACCTAGGTTGAAGAAAATTTACGTTAGGGTAAAGTCGACACTTAGAAAGGTTGAGGGAGAAGAAGTTAGGATTACTGTAAGACCTTATGAATACGTCACTTTCTCTTGGTCTCACAAATGGTTTTCAAGGAGGGTTGAAGGGCTAGAATTAGGTGAGCCCATAATTAAGGAGGACAAAGTTCACCTACCATTTCGTTATAAGTTACCTTGGTTTACTCCCCTAGATTTCCTAGCAATTGATAGCAACCTTTACACATTAGACGCTTACGATGGTGATAAGTTCGTCACTTTCTCGATCAAGGAGTTGTATAGTCTAAAATACGGTATGGAGTTGAAGAGGGGTAGAATACAATCTTTTGCTTCTAAACACGGTAAGAAAGGGAAGGAGTTGATGGAGAAGTATTCCCACCGTGAGAGGAACCGCGTGCTGGATTACGTTCACAAGTT
>JBBHKV010000066.1:0-21468 GCA_037389275.1 Sulfolobaceae archaeon RB850M | reverse complement strand
ATCAAAAGATAAATTAACTGTACTATAATAAGCAGTTTAACGCTAGTGAGTAAAGCAGGTTTCATTGCGTAAGTAGTGTGGCTATGCTCGATTTTTCGTTTTCATACCGGAGGCTCCCCATCTTGGAAGAGACGAGAATTCTCTCCAGAGGCCTCATCGTTCCCACATCAATTTAGCTATCATCTGGTGGGCAGATGAGAGGGCCAGAGACCCCCGTTTAAATTAACTATTGCAATAACATCACGATCATTCTCGCAATTACAAACACACTCAAACCAACGATAATCAACTTCCCTCATCTTTCTGCCACACCTAGGTTTGGGGAGCTGGATAAGGGGCCTGAGATTGAATACCAATTCATGAAATCTCAATGAAAGTACCGACCCCTATAATGTTCCATCCCTTTTTCTCCGTAAGCTTTAACTATGGAAGCACAAGCTCCTCAACCCTTGTGTGTGGGGACTCCACGAATAAAATAATTTAATCCTTTTCTAACCCCTTCTAAGAAACGCTTTTTAGCATAAACTCTCCTTTTTACCCCGATGACTAAAGTCTTATTCCTAATAATGTCGGGTGACGACAAATTCGATTTAGCAACCAGAATGGCTTATAATTCCTACAAAGCGAAGAGGTATGAGGACTTAAAAATAATATATTTCGGGCAGAGTCAAAAGAAGTTAACACAAATAGAGGGTGAAATAAAGAACATGGTTCAAGAGTTGATACAAAACAAAGTAGTTGACTCGGCATGCGTAGGAGTAGCACAAGCTATGAACATAAAACCGCAATTAGAAAATATGGGAGTAAGCTTGATGCCGGCCGGTGAAAGAGTAGCATATTACGTAAACCAAGGCTATGAAGTTATAACTTTCTGATAGAGAGTTCCCTACTTTTAAACATTCTTCTTTTTTCCCCTTTCTAACAATTTCAAAATTTTTAAACAATGTTATAGAAAATAATGATAAAGTACAAGCAAAATGAAGATATCTAGTAATTCCAAAACGTCTCTATAGAATAATCTTACAAGCTGGCCACTATTTTACTTTTTCTTGGCACTACTTAAGTTAGCAAATGGGCTCCGTCTACTTTTAGCCGAATCTTGATTTAGATAATGCCTTGGAATTCTCTTGGCTGAGTCCTTATCGGAGGCATTTCTACCTCAAAGCAGACCTCTTCTCCCTTAGCCTCATGCTCTTTTTGATGTTGATAAGCGTAGATTGCTGACATTACTTTGTTACACTTTTTACACCTAAGTAACACATCGATCACTACTGGATATGACGTGCTTGGTTGAGGGGTGAGTTTAATTGGTTCTATTGGTTGCCTTATCATAAAATTAATATCCTCCCCGTATTATATAACTTTTTTACACGTCTAATAACGCTTATAATTCAGGGTAATTCATGATGAGTTTATTTAAATAGAAATTCTATGTTATAAAATACACTTACGAAGGGTTGATTAGGTTAAAAAAATTAATTTTTGTTTTACCAACTCTATTTATGCAAGTTTATGAATTAAAACTCAGATTCGTAAAATCCTTCTTAATTGAAAATGATGACGGAAACTTGATTTTAGTTGACTCCGGAACGCCAGGAGGAGGTAGAAGGATACTCAATGAACTAGTTAAAATTGGTAAAAATCCAGAGCGTGTATCGTACGTGATTTTCACACACTCCCACTTAGATCACATTGGAGGTTCTGCGGAACTAAGAAGCGCCTTAAAAAACGCTAAATTTGGCATAGCAAGAGAGGGGTTAGAGTATTTAGAAAAAGGGAAGATTAGGGAGCCAATAATTCATTCCACTTTTCAGAGGGTGTTGTTTTCAATTGCAAAATCATTTCTCCTCAGAGGTGCGAGGGGAGTTAGAGCTGATTTTGTGTTGGAAGAGGGAGAATTGATTAAAGGCGTGGAAATCATAAAAACGCCAGGGCATACTGACGATTCAATCTCAATTTACCTTAAACCTTTGAACTCGTTAATAGTGGGTGATACGCTTTTCGGGGATAGGAAGGGATTAAAGATCCCGGTAATTTATGAGGACTTCGATAATCTGATGAAAAGTATTGAAAAAATTAAGGAATTTAAACCTAAAATGGTTTATGTTTCTCATGGTATAAGCTCTACTAAATTTCTAGTCTAAAAAAGTCTGAATTTCGCCCTCATCTCCGAACTTAACGTAAAATTTATACTCCTTACCTTCATGTCTGGCTATGCAATTCCTACCGCGATAGTAATTACCGTTTATTACAAGCTCATCAATCCTATCCCAGCCAGTCCTCTTTTTTACCTCACTTATCATGTTCTTAAACTCTAATGCGCAAACATCACAACAAAAGAAGAGTTTCTGACCATCTATTTCCTCATAATAGTCCCCCCATGTAGAACCACACAAAGCACAACCGGCTTCTTTAGTTCCAGCTTCATTTCCGTTAACTATAATCCTCATGTTAAAACACCCAATACACTTTTATCTATTTGTATAGCTCTCTCAAGCCTTGCTAATAAATATTTTGAAAAAGCATCAAATGACCTTATTACAGAAACTTGTATATCCTCAAAACCCTCTGCATATTTATCAACTAACTCCAAAGCTTCTCCCGCATGCCCTTCATCAGCCTCATATCCCTCCCTTAGGAAATCTTTAACCTCTTGAGGATATTCATTTGATTCCAAAATTTTAGGGTTAAAATAATGCATTTTAGCCCCGTACTTAACCAAGCTTCTATCAGCAACCAATTCTAAACTGTGCATTGAAGCCATAGTTTCCACCCATCCCTTATTTAATGCAATATTCCACCACGTGTTTAAGGCAGACCTAGTTGCCGGTAAGGGCGGTATCGAAAGTATCTGTTCTCTCTTCATTCCCAGACTCTCTCCCATTCTTAAGAGTAGTTCGTAATGAGAAGGTTTATTATTAAATCCAATATACTCAACCGCTATATTCCCCAGCTCATATCTTATTACGTCGTCTTTATCAGTTCTCGCAACTATCGTTGATAAGATCCTAACCCAGTTCTTTAAGAAATGTTGATGTTCAATAACATAACCTAGAAGAACTGCTTTGGTTGGTTTCTGCATCGCCAAGATAAACGGATGGGGGTTTTCTCCGTAAAACTTATCTATAAACTTTTGTCTGATCCAGTCAGACAGATTATTTCTCACTCTGAAAAAACCTTCAAGAGATTTAGTCAGTTCCTCTTCACTAACCTCTTTAACACTCAAGTTTCTGTTAAGCCACATAATATGCTTTGCATCACTTTTCTTAGTCAGTGAATATATGTGTCTCGCAATTTCGTACCACTCACTACTTTTATACTCACAAACTGGGCAAATTGGCATAGTTAAGTTTTGATTTTTATGTTTTTAAATATATGTGTTAGTGAAAGCGTAAAATGAGAAATTTTTGTAATAAAATATAATTGCACTGTTAGCAAGATTTATATCTCAAAATAGGCACTATATTCTTAATGGGAATAAGGTTAGATCCCACGTTCTACCCCTCACCTAAAGTTGCAATGAGAGCACCGCCGGAAAAGCTAGCCTATGTAGCTTGCTTATATGAAGGTACCGGAATAAACAAGCCGGATTTCATAGCAGTAGTAGATACCGATCCTCAATCACCAACTTTCTCTAAGATATTGGGAAAAGTAGAACTACCTCATGTAGGGGATGAACTTCATCACTTCGGTTGGAATGCGTGTAGTTCAGCTTTATGCCCTAACGGTAAACCCTACCTTGAAAGGAGGTATTTAATAGTCCCAGGCTTGAGGTCTTCAAGGATTTATATAATTGATGTGAAGGAGAACCCAAAGAGTCCTAAATTAGTCAAAACAATAGAACCTGAGGAAGTAATCTCAAAGAGTGGTTATAGCAGATTACATACCGTACACTGTGGTCCAGATGGGATTTATATAAGTGCTTTAGGGAATGAAGCCGGTGAAGGTCCAGGGGGTATTTTAGTTCTCGATCATTTCTCTTTTGAAGTTTTAGGTAAGTGGGAGGTTGACAGAAAAGACCAATACCTTGCCTACGACTTCTGGTGGAACTTACCTAATGAGGTTATGGTTACCAGTGAGTGGGCAGTCCCTAATACCATAGAGAATGGGTTGAAATTAGAACACCTTAAGGATAGGTACGGGAATAGATTGCATTTCTGGGACTTGAGTAAGAGAAAGAAGATAAGTTCTGTAACTTTAGGCCAAGAAAACAGAATGGCGTTAGAAATAAGACCGTTCCACGATCCAACTAAACTTAGCGGGTTTGTTAATGTAGTGGTAAGTTTGAAAGATCTAAGCAGTTCGATATGGTATTGGTTCTATGAGGATAATAAATGGCAAGCTGAAAAGGTGATAGAAATACCGGCTGAGCCTACTGAAGGTGGACTACCAGAAATTCTAAAGCCGTTTAAGGTTGTTCCACCTTTAGTAACTGATATAGATCTAACCCTCGACGATAAATACCTTTACGTTAGTTTGTGGGGAATAGGAGAGGTGAGACAGTATGATGTATCGGATCCATTTAGGCCCAGAGAGACTGGAAGGGTTAAATTGGGAGGGATACTACATAGGGCTGATCATCCATTAGGATATAAGTTAACTGGAGCTCCTCAAATGTTAGAGGTAAGTAGGGACGGTAAGAGGATATATGTTACTAATTCACTTTACTCAACATGGGATAACCAGTTTTACCCAGAGGGGATTAGGGGTTGGCTTGTAAGACTTAATGCTGAAAACGGTCTAAGTATAGATAAGGAATTCTTCGTGAATTTTGGTGAGGCTAGGGCACATCAAGTGAGGTTACATGGTGGTGACGCCAGCTCAGATTCTTATTGCTATTCTTAGCGTGTTATTCTCCTTAGACCCGCTTAAGGGATCTTTTTTTCCCATTTATTTTTCTAAGTTATGTGGGATAAGGAGAGGTATACTGTGCCTCTTAGTGTTAACTGTTATCACATCAGCCTTCCTTTTCCCTTTTATTTTCATTAGGTTTGGCCCTAATTCGTTCGAGCTAATGATATTACTGTCTATCTTACTTTATAATGAAATCATGCACTTACTGTTCGATGTTCACTATAAGGGTAGTTATAAACCATCGTTTTATGTGCTAGCCAAGTGGTTCTTCATCAACTCCTTATTAACCTTATTCCCACTGTACTCTCTCTTAATAGCCTTATTTAACCAAATAATCTCGTTCATAATAATAAATTCCGTAAGTAGGGTAGCATACTTTTACTTGGCAAATAACAACTATTTCATGATGAGGAGGCTCAGTTATGTCAATTTAAGCCTTCTGTACTCTTTGATTTTAGTAGCTTTTATTCTCCTCTATGTTCTCAAGCTTTAATCTTCTGAACTGATCTGTCAGTATTATTATTGTGAAAATCGGTAAAAGGAAGTAGAGCGCCAAGAGGGTATCTCCAACGGCTATGTCATAAACTAAAATTGAGAGGGGGGTATAAAAGGCGATTAGAGAGGGTAAAGACAGACAGCAACTGCTACCAGATATCAAACCTAAAGAGATTACGGCGATTATGCTTTTTGCCATATTCGTAGTACTCCTCATAATATCTACTATTCTTCCTATATTAGCTGACACTGTGAAGGTTATAATTACGGCTGATAGTAACGCGAAAGGTGTTAAGTCGAGAAAATATGAGGGTTGTATGAAAATGCTTAATGATGGATTTAATAGTAAGTTTAATAAAACTCCAACTCCTTGATATGGGAAAGGTGTGTAAGTTAAGATAATCTGAGAGGGGAAATACCCTTGATAGCCAAAGATAGAAATTAGGAGTTTTTCAATTGCAATACTATAAATTATTATGTGAACGGGTAAGTAAGAGAGAAATGAAAGGGATATACTTCTCCTCTTAATAAAGTTCTCCACTACGTAATTTACGACACCCCTTTCAGCGTTTAAAACCGCATATCCTACGATAACCCAGAAAGTTGTTGGTGCTATTATGTAATTTAACTCTTGATTAGGTACACTGATTGTAAAAAATAAAATGAAAAGTAATATAATATAAATTAATACTTTCTTATTCATACTTAGTTTATTTTTGTTTATTGAGGTTAAAAATTAATCTTTATAATACTCCTTATACATTACTAGCGTAATTCCGAAGAGCAATAGCATCGCCATAGCAATTAATATACCCATGTTGAATTGAAGTTGTAAAGGTAAATAGGGTGAGAAGTAAGGTATGGCGGAATAAACTAACACTCCTCCAGCAATTATTAAGAGTACTAGACTTATAGCAGTGTAATCAATCTTTTGCTTAGCTTGAGATGGTGGGGATTCCCTAAACTTAACAGCGAGGAAGACGAGGCTACCCATAAAGATCGCAAAAACTCCGCCAGCCGCTATATAAGTGTATTCGAACAGTTGTTTTTCATATAAACTTACTGGGGAAGCTGATGAAACTGGTAAGTTCCCGAAATCGCCTATCGCCTCAAATATAAAAAACATTATTAGAATCGTTATAAACCACAAGATGTAGTCTACTGGTCTTAATGTCTTATAACTCATGAGGAACTACCACCCCCTACTACAACTATTTCCCCAATCATCGTGTAATGTCCGGGCCCGCAGAACTCGGCACAGTATATGTTATAGACACCGGGCTTAGTAACATATATGTAAAGTGGGTAATAATAACCTGGTACAGCTTCTAACTTGTATCCTAATTGTACAATGTACATTGCGTGGATTACGTCTGCTGAGGTTAAGTTGAAGATGTATGGTTGTCCTGCTTTTAGCACAACCTTATCATAACTCACCGTACCGTTGGGGTAAATAAACTCCCAAACGTACTGCTTAGCTATTACTTTTATCACTATGGGTTTTTGATGAGTATTAGGGAAGAACGCACCGGTATCAATGACGGCTAAGTAATGGAATGCTAATCCTCCTAAGAAGGCTAAAATTATTGCAGCCCCTACCATTGTTAATAATTCCACCGAAACCTTAGGCATTTTATATCAAGATAATATTTAACGTAAACAAGTTTTTATATTTTAATTACAAAAATGTAGTGACTTTTCTTAATAAAATAAAAAATTACCTTATTTAATAACTACGTAAGGAACAGTTACGTTAGAAGATGCTATTAGAACAACCCACATACCAGATTCCGCATGACCAGTTATTCCGCAGGCTAGCCAGTAGATGCCGGGGGCTATGTCTGTATAGGTTCCAGTAGCTGATTGTCCAGATGATAGTCCCATGTACTGATAATCTGAGGGTGATGCACCTATTGCAAGTAATATTTTTCCATCTTGACCAATATCTGATGTCGGCGTAGCCGTGGTATTTTGTACTAAGTTAAGGTTATGCTCTAAAGTTTGTTGGTTAATATAAGTTATTTGTAAATTCCATCCAGCAGGTACGTATATTACCATTTGTCCAAATGAAGTCCCGTTAAAGTTGAAAGTAGGGCCAGAAGAAAGAGTGACTAATGTTATATATACAGTTTTAGTAGCATTATTGTAGGGTAGAATGATCTTAGAAGTTGATGATGTTGTAGTTGTTGAGACTGAAGATGTGGTGTAAATTTTGAATTGCTCATATGTATATACACTAGCACCTACTACAATTATTACAGTTATTATTGCAATTATAAAAGTAAAAGTTGGAGAGACTCCCCTCATCAATTATTACTATGGTTTTACTCTTTTTATTTTTTGCTCAAAAATCGCCTAACAACATATTATATTTTATTAAGAAATTAAATTAATAAAATGGACTAATTAGTTTTGGCGAAAAATGATTTTATAGTATGGACTTATTCCTTAATTCTCATAAACACTGAACTTTGTAAAAATATTGATAATAAAGTTAATAAACCCCTTTGATAATTAATAATGACAAATGAGACTAGTTTCAAAAATCAAAAGAGTGCTAGGTATAGCATTTACAACAACTAATGCATCAGATATAGGTATAATGTATATAACACTCGGTATTATAAGCCTAATAATAGGTAGCCTGGAGGCAATGATGATAAGGACACAATTGACTTTCAACAATATAGGGGCTACAGACTATTACGATGCAGTATCACTTCACGGAATTTTCATGATCTTCTTCGTAGTGATGCCGTTATCTGCTGGGATGGCTAACTACTTAGTGCCCAGAATGATAGGGGCCAGGGATTTGTATTGGCCTAAGATTAACGCTCTATCTTTCTGGATACTAGTCCCAGCAGTAATTTTATGTGCAATATCACCGCTTTTCGGAGTAGTTAATATAGGCTGGTATATGTATGCACCATTGTCTACAGACTTGCAAGTAAATAGTGGGATAGGAGTAGATTTAATAGAAATAGGTCTAATGATAGCAGGTGTATCAAGTACACTGACTGGAATAAACTTCATACTTACAATAACTAGACTTAAGAAAGTACCGTATTTTAAGATGCCTTTATTCGTTTGGGCTTTCTTTGCAACAGCCATTTTGTTAATGATCGCCCTACCCCCGCTAACTGGTGGATTAGTAATGGCGTTCTTGGCGAGGAACTGGAACTTGCCATTCTTTGACTACCTATTGGGGGGTAACCCATTATTATGGCAAAACGTTTTCTGGTTCTTCGGACATCCAGAAGTTTACATTCTCATATTACCCGCTATGGGATTAATAGGTGAAATACTTCCAAGATCCGTTGGGAGGCCGATTTTCGGTTATAAAGCTTTAGCACTTTCATCCTTTGCCATAGCTTTCTTGAGCGCTTTAGGAGTGTGGATGCATCACATGTTCACCTCAATATTTAATTTCTGGGCAGATACAATTTCAGCCTCAATAACAATGGCTATAGCAATTCCTTCAGGTGTTAAAGTAGTTAACTGGACTGCAACTTTTTATGGAGGTAGATTAAGGGTTACCGGTTATTCACTATTAGTAATAGGATTTATAGCACTTTTCTTAGTGGGAGGAATTACAGGCGTGTTCTTTCCCTTGATACCCCTTGACTACGACTTTAACGGGACTTATGCGGTAGTAGGGCACTTCCATTACATGGTTTTCGCAATATTAGTTGCATTGATTGCTGGGTTCTTATACTATTTCCCCTATTTCACCGGTAAAATGTATGACCAAGAGTTGGCTAAGAGCGGGGCTATAATGACTATAGCTGGGGCATTTATGATATCTACCGGAATGTTTATTGAAGGAGTCTTAGGAATGCCTAGGAGATATGCGTGGGTACCATCAATGATGTACTACCCGTTCCAAATATTTATTGACGTTGGAGGAATAATAATGGGAGTAGGGCTTTTAATGATCTTTGGTGACTTGCTGTATGCATGGATTAAAGGGCCTAGGGTAGAAAATCTAGACCCATGGGGTGCAGAAGTTATGGGTATGCCGGACTTTTACATTAAACCAGTAGCATTGCCCTTAGCTTTCGGTAGGGAAATTGACGGCTCAATACCGGAGCATAGGCACGGTACTTTCCTTCCCTCACTACTCGGTTTAATGATGTTCCTTCCACCCCTCGGTTTCCTCATGATTTTAAGGTTCGGATTATTAAGCATAGGAGTGCCGATGATTTTAGCTTTTATAGGAGCTGGAATTTATTGGGCTTATCACGATTACTTCAAAGAATTTTATGGAGGCGTCCCACCAGTTCACCACGTGTCTTTCACTAAAATGGCTGGTTTACCGCTTCCCTCTTCAAACGGCCAATTGGTAGTGACCCAGGAGGGAATAAGGAAGGCAATAGAGGCTAGAACCCCAGTTTTCTATTTCATAATTGCGGAAATATTCTTGTTCGGTTCCTTCATAGGCGGTTACTTATACACGATAAATTGGACTCCGGCCGCACAGCCTTATTTATCAACATTCCATGTAGACTGGTACGGTTTACCACTAATAATGACTGTAATACTATTATCGAGTTCAATACCATCTCACTTTGCATATGATAGTCTGTTAAGGGGTAAGGTAAACAGGTTTAAGTATTTAGGGCTACTAACTTTTGCTATGGGCTTCACGTTCCTCATAGGGCAAATATATGAGTTCACTCACATAATTCACTTCTTACCACAAGATAATATCATAACATCATTCTTCTATACTATAGTATGGTTACACGGTTTCCACGTAATAATGGGGTTAACCCTATGGAGTTTCGTGTTATTAAGAGCTAGGAAAATTATACCATATGAAGGTGCTACAGCAGCATCATACTACTGGCACTTCGTAGACGGTATATGGGTTATAGTATTCACTATGCTTTACTTACAATTGCCCTTCTATCATCCGTTTAACCCGTCACAAATTTCCTTCTTCGGTGTCTGAAGTGAACAAATTTTTTATTCCCTCTTTTTTGACCCTCGTTTTGGGTTTAGTACTTTACCCTTATCTTTACCTCTCCCCTTTATTACCCATGTTAGTTCATTACGGGATATTGGCCTTTTCAATATTTTTTGGGCTTAAAGTTGGACAGAACAAAAAGAAGTACCTATTGATATCTGCTATTCCAGTAGTAGTTCTTTGGCACTTGCCGTGGTTTTTCGGTTTAGCTACGAGGTATATAGATGTTTGGGTATTGGACGTTTTTTCAATGTTTATGAGTGGGTATGTAATAGGCTCGTGCATTAAAGGTAGTAACTTAACACTCCAGCTGATATTATTCTCTTTATGGATGTTAGGAGATTCGTTACTCTCTTATTTATGGATTGTTAACCCTGTTTATTACGCATTCCCTATTTCAATATACCCCTCATCACAATTCCCACTAGCCGGGACGGTGATGTTCGTATTCATGGATATGTTAGGTGTGGGTATCATCTTGTGGGTATTTTTTAAGAGAATATTTAGCGAAATCGGCTATAATTGAAGTTTAGGTTATTCATATGATAAGTCCGATGAGAATGAGGAAAAACTTACTTTTCATCACACAGCAAGTGATATGTTCATGAAAGTTCACTTTCTAACAATCTTTTAGCTATCCTATAATGCACGGCATCTACTAGCTTACCGTCAACAGTTATGGCTCCCTTACCGCTCACTTTAGCTTTTTCATACTCCTCTATAACTCTTTTAGCCCATTCTATCTCTTCTTTACTGGGCGAGAAGATTTCATTAGCTATTTTTACTTGTTCTGGATGTATTACTTGCTTGCCATCAAACCCAAATGATTTAGCCATTTCGCAATCTTTTCTAAACCCCTCCAGGTTCTTAACGTCGAAATATACTTTATCAGTTGGGGTTATACCGTAAGCTCTGGCAGTCGTAATTATCTTAAGCCTTATATATTCACTTCCTTCCACAGCCTTTACATTAGCCCTTAAACTATCTGCTAAATCAGCTGCACCCCAACTAATCCCCAAAACTCCCTCACTCCTCACAACGTCCTCTATTCTTGATAGGCCTTTAGCCGTCTCTATTAACGGTAATAATTCCTTACTAGTAAGTTTATAAAGGAATGACAAGTCTATCTCAGCTTTAGGAACTACTAAACACTCAATTTTATCGTTCTTATTCACGAAAAGGATATCATGAGCGAATTCTTTACTGTATAGTGGATTTATTCTAATGCACACTGTAGCTTTTAAGTTAAGTTGTGGTAATAGAGAATTAAGTAACTCCCTAGCTTTATTCTTTTCATTATCTGGTACCGCGTCTTCAAGATCGAATATGAACATATCGGCGTTTATTGTTTCAGTTTTCCTTATCATTTTTTCATTATTCGAAGGTACGTAAAGTTGTGACCTAAACACATATAATAGTCTTCTTTAAAAAATAAAATTTTTACCAACTCAAAAGGAGAAGGGTTATATTGTTAATTGCAACGGCTAAGAGTATACCGGTGACTAGTAGTACTTGAATCCAATAACCCCTTTTTAAAGCATAAAAGGCAAGTACTATGAGTAATGATTTAAGTAAAATCATCGTAGGGATCATGAGATTTAGGGGGAGGGAAGAAAGTAAGGGGTTTGCCTCTATAAGTCCATGGGTTAAGCCTAAGAATGTAGTGGAAATATCTACAAGGGATAATAAAGTGAGTGATGATATAATGAGGGGATTTCTTGTCATATGCTATTTTTGGTTTTTATAAATTTAAATAATATACATAAAAATGTATCTAAAAGTCTGACTATGTGTGAAAATGTATACTTCTGTTAGAGTAGGAAAAAAGATAATTAAGATAAAAAATTAAATTACGGCATAAGCTAAACCTATTAGCGCATTAATTGGGACTTGATTTACAGTACCCACGTAGTTAATCTCGACTATACTATTTCCTTGTAATAAGGCTACTTGATCCGTATACCCTAGAATGTTATAATATAGGTCAGAGACTGAATTCACGTTCGTTGACTCTATATAAGCCATATAGGCTTTTGCATCCGATGGTGAATTAAATACTATTCTTATGATTATTAATTGGTCTTGCTGAGGGTCTGAAAAGCTCTTATAGTACTCAACTTTAGCCCCGGGTATGGATGAAGGGGAGGTATTAACATACGAGGAAGTCACAACCCACGTGTTGCCCAAGTATTTTGACGGGTCAACATTAATATTAGTAGTCTGTACTCCTCGAGTTGTCAAAAGCCCTACTGAAATGACTGCTACGATAATTAATAATACGGTCACCCCTATACCTAATAGTGTGTTCTTACTACTCATATTTCATCAATAAATTATCAAATTATAACTTAATAAGTTTTTACTTATAAGAATAGAAATTTAATTATTTATACATATTTTTGATATAAGAGAAGTTTTGTTTTAAACTGGAGATCATGGTCGTACTTGAAGAAATGATTTTTCACACTGCCAGATTAAAAAAGCTGATAGTTATATCGTTAATAATTAAACATTTTTCATATTCCACACTTTATAAATCACTTATCTTTACAAATTTAATCCTTTAAACCCCCTAACAATAAATAGCATTTACCCATTGACAATTTGAAAAATTTGTTTTTTATTTTTAATAAGTTAGATGAAAAGGTTAGATACGATTTAGCTATGATAAAAGTATTAAAGTATGATTAAAAATATATTAAAAAATTTTGTTATTTTTTCATATAAGAAATAAATTCGTCTACCGGAATAGCTAGGTATGTAGTTGTCCTTACAGTACCCCTACTGTTTAAGTTTATTAAGGCTTTAAGAAAAGAGTTAGGATCTTGAACCTCAACTATATTCACGAAATCGTAATCTCCAAACACTACGTATTGCTCTAATACCTTCGCACCATATTGCTCTAATTCCTTATTAACCTCCTTTATCCTCTCCGGTTTCTCTTGAACAGTTTTAGCCCCCTCATCAGTTAGTCTCGATAGTACTACAAATAATACCATCAATAATTATTAAGGATTGTTAAATAATATATTTTACTTTCAAAGAGAACTAGAGAAGTTAAAAAAATAAAGGGTCATGTACTAACTTTTTCAAACTCAGCCTTAAACTCCTCTAAAGCCTTCCTAATCTCATCAACAGAAGCCTCATCCTCTAATGTAGTCACATCACCAATTTCAGCCTTAGTGACCACAGCCCTTATAACCCTCCTCATTATCTTACCGCTCCTAGTCTTAGGCAACTTACCCACATAGAAAATTTTGTCCAAAGTGGCTATGGGCCCAACTTTTTCCCTCACAGTCTTCATTATTTCTTGAGTTAACTGAGGACTTGGAGAGTAGCCTTGTTTAAGTATTACGAAACCATAAGGAACTTCACCCTTAACGGGATCTGGCACACCTATAACCGCGGCCTCTGCGACGGCGGGATGTTCGATGAGTGCTGACTCCAACTCGTAAGTACCAAGCCTATGCCCAGCAACTTTAATCACCTCATCAGCCCTACCCAAAATCCAGAAGTAACCATCACTGTCCTTCACTGCGTAATCACCGGCATAGAACATGTTGGGGAACTTACTCCAATAAACCTTAATATATCTCTCCGGGTCTTTGTAAATCGTTAAGGGCATTCCAGGCCATGGATTCTTAATGACCAAATACCCTCTCTCCTCCGGTTTTGTCTGCTTCCCCTCTTCGTCAACCACATCAGCTTCTACACCGAGTATTGGCATCCCGTTTGTCCCAGGTTTCATTGGTATTAAGTATAGTCCGGGGAGGTGGGAAATTAATATCCCACCGGTTTCTGTCATCCACCAGGTACTACCGAATGGAACTTCTTCTCTACCCACCAACTTCCATAACCACTCCCAAGCCTCCGGGTTTATAGGTTCACCCACAGAGTGCATTAGCCTAACTGTTGAAGTATTATGAGACTTAATCCACTGATCTCCGTATTTCATGAAACTCCTTATTGCGGTCGGAGAAGTGTAAAGCACTGTAACCCCGTATCTCTCTATAATGGAAACCCACCTATCCGGTTTAGGATAATCTAGAGCACCCTCATACATAACAATTGTTGCCCCCTCCATTAGAGGTCCGAAGACAATGTATGAATGCCCGGTAACCCAACCTATATCTGCAGTGCACCAGTAAATATCGTCATCCCTTATGTCGAATACCCACTTCATAGTTGCGTGCAATAAAGTCATGTAACCTCCAGTATCGTGAACTATCCCTTTAGGCTTACCCGTAGTGCCAGATGTATAGAGTATGTAGAGGGGGTCTTCGGACTTAACCCTTTCCGGCTCAACATAAGTATCTTTAGGTACTTCCTTCATTACCTCATCAAAATATTTGTCCCTACCCTCAACCATGTTTACTTTACTCCCGATTCTCCTCACAACTATTACGTCTTTAACTGTGGGGCTTTTCTCTAAAGCCTTATCCGCTATCCCCTTTAAATCAATTATTTTACCCCTCCTCCAACCGCCGTCAGCAGTTACTAATAGTTTTGCTTCAGCATCGTTAATCCTGTTAGCTAAAGCGTCAGCACTAAAGCCGGAAAAGACAACAGTGAACACTACTCCTAACCTGGCCGCTGCGAGCATAAATATCGGCAATTCTGGGATCATGGGTAAATAAATTGCTATAGTATCACCCTTCTTGAGCTTATATTTTTCCCTCAGTAAGTACGCTACCCTATTAACTTCTCTGTAAAGGTCATAGTAAGTCATTTTTCTAATTTCTTTAGGCTCACCGTTTTCATCAGTGGGCTCTCCTTCCCAAATCATTGCTACCTTATTCTTCCTCCAACTCTTTGCATGCTTATCAACTGTGAGGTAAGAGGCGTTTATCTCTCCGCCTACAAACCATTTATAGAAAGGTGGGTTTGAATCATCGATTACCTTATCCCACGGCTTAAACCATTCCAGTTCCGATGCTACTGAAGACCAGAACTGCTTGTAGTCTTTTATTGATTGACTGTGTATTTCCTTGTATGTATTGATGTCAATTAGTTTATTAGTGTTAAGTTTTGGGTTTACCTTTTTTTCAAAAGGGAGAGCCCAGGTTACTGACATTAAATATAGTTACATTAAAAAGTTTAAAAATATAGCTTACTAACAAATATTAATATAAAAATTTTTATTTATGAATAAAGTCTATTATATTAATGACTGAACAAAAAAGGGCTAATCCAGCTCCACTCGGTTTATCGGGCTTTGCTTTAACTACTTTAGTACTCTCAGTCTTTAACGCCGGACTTATGTCACAAGGACAGTCAGTGGTTTTAGGCTTAGCCGCGTTTTATGGAGGACTAGCACAGCTTTTAGCCGGAATACTTGAGTGGAGGGCTGGTAATACCTTCGGTTATACTGCGTTCTTTACTTACGGGGCTTTCTGGGAGTGGTACTTCTTAACCTCAATGTTCGGTTTTGGTGCAACTCCACAAGCAATAGGACTAGTACTCATAGCCTTCGGAATATTTACATTAGTCATGTGGTTCGGTACTTTTAAAGCCAATTTAGGGCTTTTTGTGACATTTCTACTTTTATGGATAACCTTTTTCTTACTAGGAATAGGGTTAATGGTGAACAGCACTGCCCTATTTCACGCGGGCGGATATGTGGGAATACTGACAGCAATAGCAGCATGGTATACTGGATTAGCTATTGTAGTGGCTGAGGCTTTAGGTATTAACCCACCTCTTGGAAGGGCAGTATTGAGTTAATTTAAAGATAGTCTATTTCTTTATTTTTTCTATTCCCTCTTAGTTTGTAATTTACATTTTTAAACTTATATAATAATTATATAATGTGAATCCAAAATGTTATTCTTGTTATGGTTTAAAGTAAAACAACCAGAGAAGTTATCACAAAAGGAGCTAATGGAAATATGGAAAAGAGAAGCTGAAGCTGCACTATCAGCCGTAAAGGCTGGAAAGATAAAGGGCTTATATAAGGTGAGTGGGAGGAGGGAAGTTGTAGCTATAGTAGACGTAAACTCACATGAGGAGTTAGATGAAATCCTTGAAACCTTGCCTATAATGAGGGAGTTGGGCCATTTAGTTACCGTAGACGTACATGCCATACATCCCTATGAGAACTTCTACGAATTGATGAAAAAGATAAGCCAGTAAGACTACTATAAGGTAATTTACAATACCATTTGAATAAGTTGGGAAGGGAAGGAACAACCTGATAAGAAGTCCAAGAGATTTTCCTACGAAAGGAAAAGTGAGTCATAAGATAATCGACAAGGAGTTTTTACTCTCGGCAATTATACCCTATTATTAAGCGATTTTTCTCCCTACTTTAGCACTTTCATTCCTATTTATTACAAAGGGGATGATATAAGTAAAAACTATCTCTAACATAATCCAAATGTAAAATGAGCTGTAAATGATTGACCAATACTGAAAAATTTTCTTACATGAGTTTCTTCATAGTTTATTATGATACTCACGTAATTCGAATCCCGTTTATTAAGCATTAAGCTCCTTAGACTAATTTCCATGCCTAATACGGCTATTAACGCACCTCCATATGATAAATTTGTACTAAGAAATTTTAAACTGAGAAGAAAGTTCAATTTTTGAACTATTAATATTAACTATATAGATATAACTTTAATTTTAAAGTAAAGTTAGTTGATAATTTCGTAATTACTAATATCTATTTCTTAAGAATTTTTATGATAAAAATCCTTTATCGAATAATATAATAATATTTTAATTTTATTTCTTGATTATAAATTTTATCAATATAAAATTGTTGATTTTTTACAGTTATTTTCTGTTAATATGTGTTTATTTTTTTCCGTATCACTAATA
Organism: Sulfolobaceae archaeon RB850M; assembly: GCA_037389275.1. Lineage (GTDB taxonomy): Archaea > Thermoproteota > Thermoprotei_A > Sulfolobales > Sulfolobaceae > JAPYVG01. Next base: position 4,325 of record JBBHKV010000066.1, on the reverse strand, counting down.
TGATTGCGTAATGTTGCCACTGAGTTATAAAATCGAAACAAAAAATTACTTTATATTTTATTATGATTGTTTAATATTTCTCATAACTAGAATTAGACTAGAATCACATTGTAATTTTTTTCTATAAATTCTGAGATATCTTTATGGTCGTTTTCATTTCCTATTAAATTATATCCTTTCTGCCTCAATTTATCAGCTATATTTAAGTGAGGTGGAGATGCACAGTAACCGCAAACTCCGTATATTAATCCCTCTTTTATTGCCTTATTTAAAACGGGCTTTATATAATCAGGTTCTAACGTTAATATTTTTTCGCCGAGACCTTCAAAATACACAATTACTTCGTATCCCTTCTCTTTTAATCCTAAAGCATAATGTAAGGCGTGAGCTGCCTTAACCAATTCTGACTTAATTTCTGGATCACTAAATATTATGAAGGCATATTTTCCCTTTTCCATGTTTCAAATAACTAATTTCGTATCACATAAAGTTACGTCCAATTAATTTGGACTACATCAATCCAGTTATTTACATAATATTCTGATTTTATTGTAATTAAACTCCTTTCCTTAATACCTTCAGTGTTCCTCTTAATCTCCTCTAGATTTGAAGCAATGGCTATCTTTACATTATCTGAAATCCTCCATATTTCATTTGGAACACTTACTGGTTCCTCACTTAATACTGCATAAAAGAGTAAGTCTATCTTCCCCAAATCTATTATAGGTAAAACTTTAATTATACCGTTACGTTCTAGAAAGTCTATATGTCTTCTTATACTTTTTACCGAACGTTTAAGCTTAAAAGCTAATTCCCTAATATTAATAGGATTTTTACTTAACTCCTTAATAAGATTTAAGTCAAACTTTGATACGGAATAGGGAATTGCTTCTTTTACTGGGAATACTCTTATGGGATTTATTTCAGTTAAAGATAGATGATCCTTATAGAAGATTTGCGATATAGTAAATCCCTCAATACATTTGAAGTTAATTACAGAGTTGGGTAAAGTATAATTACCCTTGTATATTATAAAAGCGTGTGAAAAACCTAATAAGCTAGGGCTAACATATAGAGAAAATCCCTTAATTACCTCGTTCCTAATAAGCCTTGTAAACCTGTAATGAATTGTTGTTCGAGGAGCTTTTAATCTGGTTGATAACTCCCTAACTCCCGCTCTGGGATTAAGAAACAATTGTAGTATTAACCTTTTATCTAAATCGTCCATAATTTAATAAAAGTGCAATCCTTAATAAATATAGTTAATCATTAAGTTTCACTAATTGCGGTTTTATTTTGACGTTATTTTTACTATAGATTATATTATGATGATTTTTTATTAAAAAATTATCTATATATAAATTATTTCTAAATTATGTTTAATAAGATTTATAATAATATAAAGTATATAAGTTATTTAAAAACTGGTAAAGGTATTAATACTCTTAACGTCTTAAATTATATTATGTTAATTCCAATTTACCTTCTGGTAATCATTGGGATAGCTGTTGGTGCATTAACTGGCATTACTGGAGCTAGCGGTGTACTGGTAGTTGTTCCAACACTTCTGTATTTAGGATTAAATTTCAAGGAAGCTATAGGTTCGAGTTTATTAGTTGACATTATAACTACAACTACAGTTACCTACGTATATTTCCTTAATAAGAACATTGACGTGAAAATTTCCCTTTTCTTTGAAAGTTCTATTCAATCTGGCATATTAAATATACTACGATGTAATTTAAATGAATTATATTTAACGTATAGCATAGTAGAGGTGAATGTGACCATAAATCATTATTAAGCTATTATGCTAAACTAAAGACTCAAACATTCTTCCAGGGGTACGGTGACGATATTATCGACTCACTCGGTTATACATTGCCGTAAAAAGCTATTAATCTGTTTTACTATACTAATACATTTTCTCATTAAACTGTATTAGCATAGTAAAACATTTTTACGTAAAGTAAAAGTATATCTTATGAACATTGAGGAGTTAAAGAGGGTGATCAGAGATCAAAGGGAGTACCTAGAGACATTAGAAAATGAGAAATTAGTGGAGAGGGATTTGCCATTTGATATTGAACCTTACTTATCAAAACCTAATGTCCTCGCAATACTAGGTGTTAGGAGATCGGGTAAATCCACTCTCGGTTACTTATTGATAAAGAGGAGGAATTTCGCTTACGTAGATTTCAGTGACGATAGGTTGGTGAACTTTAACGACTTCGATATGTTAACTAGATCATTCTACGAATTATACGGGGATTTCACTCACGTTCTAATTGACGAGCCACAATACGTTAGTAGCTGGGAACTGTTTGTGAATAGGTTGAGGAAGGAAAAGAGCGTAATCGTAACGGGGAGTAGTTCTACCCTCCTATCAGGAGAGTTGGCCACAGCCCTTACTGGTAGACATGTGGATTTAATCTTGTTTCCGTTCTCCTTTAGGGAGTACTTAAAATTTAAAAACGTGAACGTGGATTTATACTCCTCCAAGTCTATTTCAATAATTAGAAACGAGTTGGAAAATTACCTAAAAGACGGCGGGTTCCCAGAAGCCCTTTCTATAGGTAAGAGGGTTGTTCCGTCAATTTATAACGACATTATAACGAAAGACGTAATTAATAAGTATAGAATAAGAGAGGTTGCTAAGTTTAAGGAGTTTGCAAACTCAATGGTTAAGTACTACTCCACAGAGATCTCCGTGAGGAAATTGGCTAATTTAATGAAACTTAGTACTACGACAGTTGAGGAGTGGCTTAACGCAATTCAAGAGTCATACTTGGTTTTCTTTATGAAGAGATACAGTAGGAGTCCCAAACAGTTCAACAGTCAAAGAAAAGTATATGTCGTCGATCCCGGCATAATAAATTACATTACATCATTTTCTTACGGGGGGTTAATGGAGAACGTCGTGGCAATACACTTACTGAGGAAGAACCAGTTAGAAGGTGTTTATTATTTAAAGGGTGAGGACTTTGAAGTAGACTTTGTGAACGAGAAGGAAGGAGAGCTAATACAAGTCTCTTACGTGTCATCTAGAGATGAAATAAATAGGAATGAATTGAAATCGTTATTAAAGGGGGCTGAAGTTACGGGCTTCGGCAAACTATCACTGGTCAGTTGGGATTTAGAAGATGAGATTGAAGTTGGGGGTAAAAAAGTGAGGATAACGCCTTTATGGAAATATCTGCTAACAACTTGAGGTTTATGATCTCACACTGACCTTGACTCTTAAAAACCCTTTTGCGAATTAAAGAATTCAGCCCTTCCTAATCCAAGCCTTTCCTCCTAATTTTGTTGAAAAATTGATAACCTTTTATATTAGGTTAAACATAATTGGATTAAAGAAGATAAGTTCTAAACAATAAATTTTTACACAAACACTGTCATTTTAATTTATGAAAAGGGTTGATGACTGGTTAAAACAGGCTGAAAGAGACCTTGAAGAGGCTAAATATGCTAAGAGCGGAGGATATTTTGAACTTTCGTGCTTTCTTTCACAACAATGTGCTGAAAAAGCCGTTAAAGCCGTTGCCAACAGTTTCGATAAACCGTGAAGTTTATATACTTTGTATGTGAGTTTAACTACAATGCTTAAACCTAAGGAAGTGTGCCAAAAACTAGGAATATCATACCGCACACTACAGAGCTATGTTAAGAAAGGTTACATAAAACCAGTAATACTACAGAGTGGAAAATGGAGGTTTAAAGAAGAGGACGTAGAAAGACTCATGGGGATTGTTAGGAAGAGAAAAGTGATACTCTATGCTAGAGTATCATCACAAAAAGATGATTTAGTAAACCAAGTTAAGTACCTAGAGGAAAACGTTAAAGAATACGACCAAGTGATAACAGACGTCGGTTCTGGATTAAACATGAAGAGAAAAGGATTCCTCAAGTTGTTGAGGATGATACTAAACAACGAAGTGTCAAAAATAGTTATAGCCTACCCAGACAGACTAGTAAGGTTTGGCTTCGAAATAATTGAAGAAGTATGCAAAGCACACAACTGCGAGATAGTCGTTCTAAACAAGGAGGACAAAACACCAGAACAAGAGTTAATAGAAGACTTAATCTCAATCCTAGTATCATTCAGTGGAAAGTTATATGATATGAGGAGTCATAAATATGAGGAGGAGAAGAAATGTGTCGAAGAGCTTAAGGCTTAAATCATTCCAACCGGAGGAGGAATACGTCTACCTAACGTACTCCTTGAAGAACGATAAGAAGGAGGAGAGCAAGATATTACTAGAGAACTATAAACACCTATTACAGAAAGCTTTAGACTGGTTATGGGAGAGGACTAAGATAGAGAG
>JBBHKV010000065.1:0-2850 GCA_037389275.1 Sulfolobaceae archaeon RB850M | reverse complement strand
ACTCCCCTCCCGTTAAACCTAAGGCCTACCTCGGGCTTACGATGGGGGAAATAGCTTATGATTATTGCCCAACAAAAAGGGACGTATACTTAAAGAGGGTTTTGGGAGAAAAAGGCGCAGAAAAACCTCAATTAGCATACGGGCAAGCAATACATAAGGTGTTCTCTAAAGCGTTAAATGACGTGAGGAGGTTACACATCTCGGGAAAGGACCCTTTCGACATAGTCAAGGAAAGTTACCTAGAGAAAGAGTTTTGCCCACAAGACTTTTACGATTACTGCAGAAAGGTCTACGGAAACCTAACCCTTATTTGGGCCTCACAGATAGCTGAGGCTAAGACCTTTTACGGTGGTGACGCCATTGGCTTTTTACCGTGGTCTACTGAAATAAGAGTTGATGGTTCAGCTATAGGCTTATCGGATAGGTTGATAATAGATGCGCTAGGTGAGTTCACCGTCATTGAAGTGAAGACGGGGAAGAGGGAGGAGTTTCACAAGTTGGCATTAGCTGGTTACGCTATGGCCATAGAGTCAGTTACTGAGACCCCCATAGACTACGGGCTTTTAGTTTACATTAACGGTTTCCCCAACGACGTAGAAATAAGGTTTGAGGGTTATTACATTTCCCCAGACTTAAGGAGGATCTTCCTCGATAAGAGGGACGAAGTAATAGAGATGGTTCAGAACGGAAGGGATCCGGGTAAACCGGTTAAGTGCCCGGAAACTTGCCCGTTTTATGAGGTCTGTTGGAAGTGATGAGTATGTTGGCTCTGACCCGTCGATCTGGTCGGAAAAGCGTTTGCCCCCACATTATCGGCCACTCAAAGCCCTTCATGCATAGTCCTCTACCGACATACACTCGCGGTAAGGAATTAAGCGAGGTGGGATGATGAAGACGTTAGAAATAGCGGATTATGGGGTAAGAGTCTCTGCTAAGGGAAGGACTTTTGTGGTCTCAAAGAAAGGTGAAAAACCGAAGAACGTATCTCCGGCTGAAGTAGACCAAATCCTTATTATGACTTCAGCCGTCACAATAACTTCAAAGGCTGTTAGATTGGCATTAGATCACGGGATAGATATAGTATTTCTGGACTCTCGCGGACTACCTTACGGTAGACTTTACCTATCGGAGCCTATAAAGACTGTGGAGACTAGGAAGGCACAATACTTGGCAATCTTAAAGGGTGATAGTGAAATCCCTAAAGAGATTATTAGGGCTAAGGTAAAGAATCAAGCCGGGCATGTAAAGTACTGGTTTAAGAAGCTGGGTATTGAGGGGAACGATTATAAACAAATAGAGGAGAAAGCGGACGACGAGGCTACTGCTGCTAGGTATTATTGGCACGCTATTAGTAGGATTATTCCTATGAAGGGGAGAGACCCGGAAAGTAGTGACGAGTATAACGTTTCTCTTAATTACGCTTACGCGATACTATACTCGAACGTTCATAGGGTACTCCAACTTGTGGGGTTAGACCCTTACGCTGGGTTTATACATAAGGACAGAAGCGGTAAAGAAAGCCTGGTTTACGATTTCTCTGAAATGTTTAAACCCGTAGTGGTGGATTTCCCTTTGGTCTCGCTTTTCGTGGAGGGGTTTAAGCCAGAAGTTAAGGACGGGTTATTGGATGTGAAAAGTAGGAAGAAAATAGCGGATTCCGTAATAAACGCGTTGAACTCTAAGGTTAAGGACGAATTAGGAGAAGTTAGGACTTGCTATCAGGCAATGAGGGCTTACGCATTAAAGCTGGCCTCAGCCTTAAGGGGGGAGGAAAAGTTCAGGGGGTTTGTGAAATTATGGTGATTTACGTCGATCAAGGTCGGGGAAGTCGAAACTTAAATGGCCACAAATATTTAGCTCCAAGAAGAGTAGGAAGTCAGCTAGGTGAGGAAAATGATCTTAAATGGCCACAAATATTTAGCTAAACAGTTTGTCCCGCATTAACATGACAGGTGAGCCACAGTGTGGATATTAGTAGTTTATGATATTTCGGAAAACGAGAAGAGGAATAAGGTGGCAAAGGAGCTATTGAGGTTGGGTTTAAGTAGGATTCAAAGGAGTGCATTTGTAGGTGACATAGACTCACAACGTTACAAGGACTTAGTGAGGATATGCAGTAAATTGGTTGACGGGAAGGATGATGTTCTGCACATTATCCCCTTGGGGTTAAGGGACTGGGAGAGGAGGGTGGTAATAGGTGGTGAAGGAAATGGATAATATGAAGCTAACCTTAAATTGTAGGAATGAGTATAGGAGCTCAATATCTCGTAACACTATAAGTGCTATCTTGAACTCCAGAGCTCATCTCCGACTTCTGCTACACACCTTCACGAATCCGTTCTTTAACACGCGCTTTGGGTGGTAAGGTTTGGTGACTGTAAGTGATATTAAACAGTACCACTTCTGTAAAGTGATTCCGTGGATTAATTACGTAATGGGCTTTAAGGAACCCGTTACTTTTTCAATGGAGGAAGGTAGGAAAGTCTCTCATGAAGAAGCAGTCAAGTCTTTAGGCCTACCTCAACCGGTAAGGTATGAGGTGTGCTTGAGCTATAACGGTTTAAACGGTTGTGTGGATATAATTGCGGGAGAAAAGAACTTTACTGTTGTCGAGAATAAGGCTTATAGTAGGAGGAACTTTTCACACTTCAGATACCAACTATTAGCTTATGCATATTTAGTGAGAAAAACTATGGGTTATGTCGAGAAGGCAATCCTCTTCATGGACGGTAGAAAAGTGTTAGAGATTGAGCCCAATGAAGAGCATTATAAGTATATTGAGGGGATTGTGAAGAAGATAGAGGGTATAATAAGAAGTGATAAACCGCCGATTGTGAATATGGAGAAGTG
>JBBHKV010000064.1:0-28498 GCA_037389275.1 Sulfolobaceae archaeon RB850M | reverse complement strand
CAAGAAGAGTTTTAGGATTCCTAGGGGTAAGGAAGTTAATGCCAAGGACTTCGACGTGGGAGACGCGCTAGACTCGTTATCCCCATAGGTTTGTTAGAGGCGTCAGCATGTAGTGCCTCGTTACCATCAGAAGTAATTGATGAAATAGTTAGACAGCACATTAAGGAAAGAAAACCTTTGCACGAAGCACTTTGGAACAAGATTTACGAGCTAGAACCAGACTTAATAGTAGGTCAAGGAATTTGCGAAGTTTGCGCTTTACCATCTATATCCTCTTTAGGTAAAGAAAAAATAGTAACGACGCCTAAAAAATACAGAATTTCACGGATGGAAGTTTACAATCCTTCTACATTCATGGATATACCTAAGGAAACAATGAAGATAGCTAAAATTCTAGGAAGAGAAAGAAAAGCTGAAGAACTTAAAGAACAATTTGAGAAAAGCATAGAAGAGACCAAGGGAATTGCAAAGGGTACTAAAACTGTGGTAATAGAATGGATAAAACCAATACACCTCATAGGCAAATGGGTTTCCGACATGGTTAATTTAATGGGTTCAAAACCTTTAGCTAGGCCAGGAGGACAAGGAGGAGTGTTCGATTGGGAAGTAATAAGAGAGTTCAACCCAGATTACCTTATAATATCGCCCTGCAGTTTCTCTGTCAATAGATCTTTAATGGAAATTGAGAAGATTACTACTTTACCCGGTTATAGCGACTTAAATGCAGTAAAACAAGGTCACGTTTACGTTTTAGAACCACTTTATGCTAGGGCATCTCAAAGAACGTTAGAATTCCTAAATGCCTTAAAGGAAATATATACTACAGGGGAAGTTGAAAGGAAATATGGGATAAGGCTTTAATCTTTAAGCAATTACGGAAATTTTTAAGCAATGTATGAACAGAATTTTTAGCTGGGCCCGTAGCTCAGCTAGGTAGAGCGGCGGGCTTTTAACCCGTAGGTCCTGGGTAATCCCGGCGGGCCCGCCACACCTATTGGTAAATTAAAAATAATTGTATATTGATAATATTTGTTTTATAGCTAAGCTTTATAGCTTCTAATCTTCGTTCAATTTTAGCTAAATCTTTATTTATAAGGAATAGCCGTAGTCGATTAGCAATACCTATGATGGGAAGTATTTTAATATGGTTAAAGCTACCCTGGTTTTATTGTCAAGAACTATTAAGACTGTAACACTTATACGTAACTACTAGTTATTTTTAATTACTTTTAAATATTTTTTGACAAGTTATGTTTACATAGTATTACGAATTGTTTTTATTGATGACCTCCTAACTGACGACTGCTCACGAGAGTAATGATGTTTCCCTCGACTAGTGTGACTGCGTATGATCCCTTAGCCCGCGTGGAATTAGAAGCAAGGAAAAGTTACGTCACGGATAAACACTATAGTCTCATGTTAGCAAATAATCGTTTTTAACTTTGACGAAAAAGAATAACTATGGAGAAGGATCTTTATAAGGTTGGAGAGGACTACGTCGAAGCCAGAATAATTGAAAGCTTATCTGACCTTCTTCTCTCCCTTACTCTATGGAAGGAAGGCTACACTAGAAACTCTGCAGGAAAAGCTTTTAGTGCAGTGAAAGCGTTAATGAGCGCATTCATAGTAACTAATGAAGACAAATTAATTAACTTAGCCAAGGACGATCAAGAGAGGAAGTGGATTAAAAAGAAAGCACACGTAGTTCCTACGCATGGTATGTATGGTTTAGCGCAATTGTTAAGGAAGATAGGGATTGATATTGTAAACCTTGTGAACTACGCTTTAGACCTTCACGATTATCAATATAATGGTTTTGAGCCGGGCTTTAGTAAATACAGTAAGAAGGAGCAAGTACTCGAGGATTTAATTACCGTAGTAAAGGGGACTAAGAAAGTAATAGAATTATATTTTGCCAAGTACGAGATTAAAGAAGTCTCAGAAAAAATCGATGAACTACTAAAGGAGCTAGAAGAAGGTGAATGAGAAAGGAGCACATATTATAGAAGATTTAGAAAAATTCCTTAAGAATAAAAATTTTAGGTAATCTCAATAGGAAAGTTGAAGGAGTTTGTTAAAACTGTTTGATTAAAGTTTCTGTCCTGCAGGGGTTTGGGCTTCATTGAATTTTCATGAAATTGTACCCAATCCTCAGCCCTTGGGCTTCACCAGAGTCACTTCCGTTACCCCTCCGCCCCTTTAGCGGGATAACCCCAACCCACATCCGCGGAATATCACGGATGTGGGGAAACCCGCACATCTTTTATTCACCGTCACACCTTTCGGGAAAACCCATCCACATCTGGTGTGACTTTACTCATCTTTACCATTAAAGTATATAAACTTCACGGCTTATCGAAAACTGTTGGCAACGGCATAATTTTCTTTACTTCTAATCAAGAAGGTCAAACGTACTGTATAGCTTTATAAACTTTTAAATCAAGAGAGTGATTAGATGAGGCTTATACGCACTGCGTGAAGCGTGTATGAAAAGAAGGTGTTAGGGTTGGAAGACTGGGAAATAGTGTTAAAGGGGCATAAAAAACTGAGGAAATTATTACAGTTAGAGTCTGAGAAACTCGGCTTAACTTACACTGAAGTCCAAGTGCTTTATTACTTATCCTCAGGCGAGAAAAATGTAACCACTTTAGCTAAACTAGTTGACGTTAATAAGTCGACTATGGTTGAAGTGTTAGACAAACTAGCAAAGAACGGATATGTAACTAGGGAAAGGGATTCAAATGATAGACGGGTTGTAATTGTTAAGATTACTGATAAGGGTTTATCGATTCTAAGTCAAGTAAGATGTAGGTATAGAAACTTGATACTTAAGCTTTTAAATAAGGTCAAAAACCAGAGTTGTGTTGTCGATTTTTTCAATATTATTATAGAAGAAGCCTCACAACGGAAGATAGAGGCCTAAATATAAACTTTTTCCCATACTTCTGGGAAAAGATTTGAAATATTTTGCCCGTTAATAAAGTTGATGCAGGGGATTAGGACAATAGGAATAAAAGGGCTAAGATGGGCTGGTGGAATTTCAGCAACGCTATGGGCCGGAGTACACTTCGTTCTAGCATCTCATGCGGCGTTTCCCCATAACGTATTAGCTACAGAAATATATGATACGTTCTTCGCTTTTACGGCGTCCCTAGCGATAGTCTCTGCAATAGTTTTTTTATTAGGAATTAAAAACCTATATCTGCCTTCGTTAATATTCTATGTAATTGACTTGGCATTGCTCACTGAGACTAGAACTGCACCAGCATTATTTATAGGGAAAGTACTACCAGTAAACATATACGTTATTGAAAGCTGGATACTCGACGTCCTACTAATAGCGTTCAGTCTAGCATTATGGAAGTTAGATAAATAATCTTTTTTTAATCTCTTTCTTAAATCCTCTAGTGCGATTACTCTTTATTAATCATAGGGATATTTTTCACCCTCAGGCGGGTGGGGCTGAAAACGTAATCTATGAGGTTGCTAAAAGGCTAGTTAGGAAAGGGGTCGAAGTTTATTGGTTAAGTGAAGATATTAATGCAAGGGTCTCCGAAATTGATGGGATAAAACTTTTACATAGGGGAGGTAAGTTAACACTCCATTTTTACTCTCCATTTTATGCTAAAAACTTTGATGTCGTAATAGATAGTGTCGCTCATGCAGTCCCCTTCTTCTCGTATAAAGTTAATAAGAAAGCAATAGCACTCATTCACCACGTTCATCAGGATGTGGTCATATACGAGTTAAATCCCCTAATGGCTCACATAGTTAGGTGGCTTGAAAAGTTCGTAAGAAATTATAAATATATTATATCCGTTTCCAAGACAACTAAGGTTGAACTGATTAAGCGTTTTAAGATAGAGGAGGATAGTATTCACGTAATATACAATGGTATTGACCACGAGAAGTATAAGCCCGGTATAAAGGACAGTAAACCACTTATAATGTGGATCGGGAGGCTTAAAAAATACAAAAACCCGTTAGATGCAATAAAAATTTTCAAAAAGGCTAATTTGAAGAATGCAGAGCTTGTGATTGTAGGTGGTGGCGATATGGAGGGAGAGGTGAGGAGCGCTGTGAGGGGTGAGGATAATATAAGGTACTTGGGAAAAGTGAGTGAGGAGGAAAAAATCAAGCTTTACCAGAGGGCGTGGGTCGTGTTATCTACTTCCTTTATCGAGGGGTGGGGTATGAACATAGTTGAGGCAAATTCTTGTGGGACCCCTGTAATAGGGTACGCTGTTGGTTCGATCCCAGAGATAATTGAGAACGGTGTTAACGGGTTTACAGTTGGTTATAAGGATTTCGATTCAGCGGTTAGGTATCTACAATATATAGTTGAGGATGAAAATACCATGAAGGAGTTATCTAAACGGAGCTATGAGTCATCACTCAAATACGATTGGAATAAAACTGCTGAGGAATATTATAATATTATATGGAAGATTTACTCGCTGTAGATCAGGCAAGGAAGTTATTTGAGGAATACAAAAAGACCAAAGACCCCTCATTATTAGATCAAGCCATAAAGCTTCTTGAAGGGAGGAAGTGCTTATCTTGTCTAAACCAGTTAGGTCTAATTTATACGGAGAAAGGTGAATTAGATAAGGCTATAAACTGCTTTAAAGAAGCCCTAAAGAGGAGTAAAAGCGAAGAGGATTCAAGTATCATAAAATTTAACATGGCAATAGCTTATTATCGATCTAGAGATCTACAATCCTCTTACGAGATACTTAGGGAGTTGAGTAGTGGTAAAAGCTCAATTAAAACACATGCACAGAGGTTACTAGCAAAGGTTTGCCTTTCCTTTGGTGATATAAAGCATGTTGACGAAGCTAGGGCTATACTTGAGAGTTTTGATGAGCCTACTGAAGATTTGGTAGTAGCTTACATTTTCCTTGCTAGGAATGGAAGAAAGGAATACTTAAGGAATGCTATAGAGAACGCTAAGCTTCTGGGAAATAAGAGGCTCTTAGCTGAAGCGTATTTGAGTTCAGATAATGTAAAAGACCTTGAAAAAGCGCTTGAGCTCTTCAGAGATATCGGTGACGTTAGAGGGGAAGCTAGAGCGTTATATAAGCTTTCCCAATATAAGCCGGAATTACTTTATGAAGCACTGCAGAAATTAGAGGAGAGTGGTGAGGGGACTGATAGTGATAAGGTAAGGCTACTTAACGAACTTTATAAGAGGACTGGGATTTTAGATTTCTTAAAACAAGCTATAAAGTATGGCGAAAAAGCTAAGGAATACTTATTCTTAGCTAGGGCTTACGTTGAACTGGCTAAGCACGAAAACGAAGTTGAGAACTTAAGGAGGGCAGTGAAATATTACGAGGAGTTCATCAAGGAGAGGTTTGGTTCTTGACTTCCCAATAGTTGTAGAATATTACCTCATCTGGGTTTTTAACAGTCTTAGGATTCGGTTTGTAGTCTGGGTCCGGGTAACCAATTGAAAGTAAAGTTATGAGCACTTTGTCTTTAGGGATTTTTAGTATCTCCTTGGCTTCAGCGTTTTCATAAGCTGCTATCCAACCCACGCCTAAGCCTACTGAGTAAGCTGCTAAAACAAAATACATTACTGCATTAACTGTGTCCACCATCCATGTATGCGGGCTAACATCTGGTTCCGCAACTACTGCAATACCCATGGGGGCTTTAGCTATATGTGATGCTCCCTTGTGAAGTTTTGAAAGCCTTTCTTTAATCTCTTCGTCGGTTATTATGATGAATTTCCATGGTTCTCTGTTCATGGAGTTCGGTGCATGATTCGCAACATATATGAGTTCTTTTACTAGTTCAACTGGAACTGGCTTATTCTGAAAGCTTCTAACACTTCGTCTCTTTATAAGAAACTCCAGTATCTCATTCATAAAATGTGCTAGTAGAATGCCTTTTTGAAATTTTTTGCTGATTTTATAATGATAGATAAACTGAGATACATGCAATATTTTGATAATTACAGTTTACAATTTGCTTCAAGTTTACCCCCACCAGTCAGCAACAAAATTTTTATTTATTCATATAAATATATTTAGTAGGAGTAGTGAGATGCTAACGAGGTTCAGAGAGGTGATGGGCCTTGAGATACGCAATATTAGTAAGTTGGAGTTTGTGGGGTTTATCGCTTTACTTATTTTCACCCTATCTATCCCCTCTTTTAGAGCAAATAGTTCATAATGCAGAACTAGTTGGAATTATTTACGTTATAGCATCTCCCTTTTCAATACTTTTTTCACTACTTCCCAAATGGTTTAATAAGGCTAACAGCCTCTTGATACCATTATCTCTAACAATATCTGGCATAGGATTATTAACACTTGGATTGTCAGAAAATCAAGCCCTCGCGATACTTGGACTAATACTTTACAACTTTTATTGGGCCTCAGTGCCTTTATATTACGTTTTAATGAGTAATTTAGGAGACGGATGCCTTACTAGAATATGGGCAATTTCCATGATCCCCGCAATAATAGTACCACCAATTAGTGGTCTGGTGTTCAGTAAGTTAGGAATAAGGATGATATTCGTTATTAGTGGTCTTACAATGATTACTGCCTCATTGCCAATGTATAAAATAGAAGCTAAATTAAAGGAGGAAGGGAAGGGCGAAACTTCATATTTACCCCTCATATTTACGATTCTTCCCTCCTCCATAGCCCTTCCCTTCCTTTACCTAGATAAGGGGATTAGTGAGTCTTTGATTTGGTTAATATATGCTATAGGAGAGGGGTTAGGGGTAGGAATGTCTTTAGTATTATGGAGACTTAAGAACGGTTTATCTTTGGCATTAATAGTATTTTCTGGGATTATAACGGCGATACTTTACCCACAATTAGGGGGAGTTTTTTACGGTTCTTCTGAAGCTTTAGTAGCTCTAGGTGTCGATGCTGTAAAGCCTAGGGATCTAAATAATGCCGTGAAGGTAACTTTTATCGAGTCCACTTTGTGGGGGGTTGGCTATGTTATAGCGTCTTTACTTTACGTCGTATGGGCTTCATTGCCAATAATCTTTGCCGGGTTAATTGCAATATTGTTTTCACTAACACTAATAGTCTTATCACTCAAAATATTCGTAAGAAAGCTGTATCTAGGAAAAATAAAGTCTTTGAATAAGCTTATAGAAAAACAGACTTTATACGAAGGGATAGAGCCATACTTCAGCTTTGCGTAGTTGATACCTTAAAGGACTCTTTTAAAGGTAAAACCCTTTTTTATTTGCATTAATCCTTATCTTTCCTCTTCCTTAAATATACAATTATGATTTTACCTCACCAACACATAAAAGTGTTGTTGGGTAAAGTTATACTAAATTATTCTGAGGAAAACGTTAGGGAGAACGGTTACGATTTAAGGATCTGTGGCGAAAAATATTATGAAGTTAAAGGAAGTATACAGTTGCCAAATAAAAAAGCGGATTTAGAAGAACACCGTTTTAGTAATATAGCCTATTTAAAACCTTTGAGAACGTACTTGTTCGAGTCATGTGAGGAGTTTAACATCCCAGAGGATTTAGCCGTATTAATAACTTTAAAGAGTACTATGGCAAGGAATGGCTTTCTTGCTCCGCCCACTGTAATAGACGCTGGTTATAAGGGGAAGATTATTGTGGCTATAACCCCAGTTTATGAATCTAGTTTAAGTAAGGGGGTCGCAACTCACCATTTAATATTTTACAAACTTCTTGAAACGACTCAAAAACCGTATAACGGGAAATACCAGGGTGGTGTTGTAATATAACGTTAGTACCTTAGCTTACTCAAAATAAAACCCTGGATTTTTAGGAAAGTTTTAGTATAAAGGATTCGCTTAAAGGGTGAGTAGTAAATTCTTAATTTCACAAGTGATAGGAACATAAGGAGTATGATCTTTATCAGTTTTTTTGATATCTTACTTCCACTTTCATCGTGGAAATACATTCCTTCAAGCTCTTTAATTTTATACCCTCTTCTTTTAAAGGCATATATTAAATTTACGTCAAACACTAAATCGTTGAGTACAAGTTCATTAAATACGTTTTCAAGCTTATCCCTCTTTATTAGTTTAATCCCAGATTGGAAATCATGAATCGTTATTAAGCTAGGAAACATAAGTTTTACTAGAAATTTAAACCCATTACTTAATACTTTTCGTAAGAGGGGCAATCCTACAACCCTCCTTTTAATAATTACTAAGTCCGCGTCGCAGTTCATGATTCTCTTAAGTAATTCATCTGGTATTGGTAAGTCAGCATCAGTGATCAGAATCTTATCATACTTTACCATCTCGAGCCCCCTCTTTATAGAGCCACCCTTACCTAACCTTTTTGAATTGATTAATAAGGTAACGTTAAACTTTTTCACGACTTCTGGGGTTCTATCATTACCCTCAAAGACTACAATTATTTGGGGATTTTGTAATGTCGATAAAAGCCTCTCAATAGCTTTTGGTAGTCTACTTTCTTCATTATATGCGGGAATAACTACAGATATCATTTTTTTGGTTGAAATCTATATAAGAACAGATTATAAACTTTTCCTTTTAAGAGAGTGACGTTGTTCGATGATATATTCGATAATCCTTACTTCTTAACATTTAGATACACGTAATTTTTATGGGCAGAAAATTAATAAAATGAAATACTTGTTTCCTAT
Organism: Sulfolobaceae archaeon RB850M; assembly: GCA_037389275.1. Taxonomy (GTDB): domain Archaea; phylum Thermoproteota; class Thermoprotei_A; order Sulfolobales; family Sulfolobaceae; genus JAPYVG01. The sequence goes on along the minus strand of JBBHKV010000064.1, from coordinate 19,865 downwards.
TATTATCAACCTAGTATAGATACCTCTTAAAGTTCTAAACTAATAGTTGGACAGCCCAGGTTTAGTGTTCACGAGGAGTTCAATTCCATTAAAAATATATTACGGTTTACGTTTGTTAATTCATGTGCAATTTACAAGGCTATTTAGGTATTGGGACTACATACTTATTTCCTTATGGAATACAATAATACTGTACTTAATATTTCGAGGTAAGCCTATTTACGGCGGTGATCAATTATTTATTATTTACTCTCATGAGTCCTTTAATTATATCTTTTGGGGATTTATCTACCCCTATACGAACTATCCTTACGGTTACTTCCCATCTTATAACCCGACTAATTGGACTTTATTAGTTACTATCCCCTTTACCTTTTTCACTTTTGGTGAAGAATTGTTTTATAACCTTCTTTTCATTATAGGCTCGGTTTATGTATATAAGATTTCGAGATTTTATTACCAGAAGAGTATAGCTATAATTTCTGCCATTCTTTTCCCAGCAAATTGGTATATATTAATTGGTGATATAATAGTTCACGACGTGTTTTTTAACATTTCAATAGTCTATACATTATTACCACCTATAACTTATTATATTATTGCATATGCAAAGGGTAAAATAAGCTCCTTGAAGTCATTCCTCATTGTATCATTACTTTCGTTCTTCGTGTTGTCAGCCTCCGGAGACTTACTACCATTTGTATGGCTTTACATTTTATTCCTTCTAATCTACTTCTTTTATAACAGACTCGTAATACTGTTATCTTATATCATATCAATAACGTTAGGGCAGTTATATTGGATAATTTTCACAGCAGCCCCCACTGTTTCTGAATTTACCAGTATAGTTAATGAGTCCTATAATTCCTATGTTATAGTCCAACAGTTCTATCCGTTTGTATACACAATGAGAGCTGTGGGCCCAGACGTAGGGCTACCATCTTATGTTTACCTACTCTCTTTTCTCATATTCCTATTCTTGACAGTGGGTATTATTAAAAATAGGGAGAGGGATTTAAGATTCTTTTTCTTAATATGGTTTATAGGAACTTCCTTTATATCGTCTTCATATACCCCACTTAAGCCTTTAGTAGTTTACGGAATTCTACACTCTGGTTTGTTCGCTCCATTAAGGGATCCAATTCTCTTTATCTCACCAGAAATAGGAGTCCTATACTGTATTCTTTTACCATCTGCAATTTCTTCAATAAGGCTTGATAGTCTGAAGTATAAGGCCTTATTTTTGTCTTTTATAATCCTTGTAAGTATTGTTTTCCCATTACCTCTCATAAGTGGTGGTGAAAGTTCTATCGTTACGATTCCTAACTCTTTTATTAAAACAGTAGAATATCTTAACAGTGTAAATGGACAGTTTACTGTACTCCTACTTCCCCTCACTACTCCCACATGGGCTTCTACAGACTGGTATGTGGGAAATGACATCTTCATCTACTTCTCCTCTCATCCAGTGCTCTCTGGTGGGTTTTATGCTGGAGGGGAGCTAAACGTGCTTTCAATTAGCTTAGCTAGAAGTATATATTTCTTTAATGAGTCATCAACGGATTTAAAGAACGAAATAACGTCAATCTATAACCTTCTCTTCATATTAAACATAAGGTATATTGTGGTGGAGACTGATATGGAAGCTCAAGCATTATTATTACCGCTATATTTACCAGCATATAAGTACGTGTCTTCATTATGTGAGATAAGTAAAGTGAGCGGTTTAGTCACGCTAGTTAGAAATTACTCACCTTTTTACATATTTAAAGTAAACATACCAGTAGAGACTTACGTATTTAGCTTAAAACAACCTCTAAATTTAAGTGAAAATGTTTCATATCAGTTGATACCATTAAATTTCACATGGACATCACCGGCTTCAATTCTTGTTAAATCTGAGAGCCAATGTCTATTACTCTCATTTGCTTATAGCCCCTATTGGATTGCTAACGGTAATCCGGGAATAAACTATCGTAATCTTACGCTTTTCAGAGTGAATAGTGGGAGCGTAGTAATTTATGATACGATGTATAATAACCTCATGAAGAGCTATGAGTACGCGTTAGGATATCTCGTAGCCCTAATTTTAGGAGTAATATTGATAAACAAATTTAAAATTGTTAAAACTAAATTTAAAATATGGCAAAGTTCCTAATTGTGGTCAAATCCCAAGACCAATTAAATGTAAATACAGCAGTAAACGTAGCTCAAGGCTTAAAAATGATGGGAGCGCAAGACGTCAAAATGGTTTTCTTAGGCCCTGGAATTACAGCACTGTCTAAGAAAAACGATATATCATCAATTGTTTCAAAGTCCTCTGAGAACTTAAAGAAAATGGGAATAACGGTTTACGCATGTGAAATGGCGATGAAGAACTATAACGTTAACAAGGATGACCTAGTTTACGTTGACGAGATATCAAGGGGTGCTGATGTAATAGTTAAGTTTGCGGACAGCGGTTATATTGTCCTTACATTCTAAACCTTTTTAAGCAACTTTTTTATTCCTCATTATATGGACTTAGGAATATTTTTGGCTTCTCTAGGAATAACTCTGTTGGAGTTCTCCGAAGCTGGAGTAGTTGCTTCAATATATCACGGTATTTATAAGAATTCCTTACCGTTCCTTTATGCAATAGCTGGTGTATTGGTGGTCACAATACCGATTTTAACATTAGGTAAATTGATAACCCTTATACCAATAGACTACGTTTTAATAGTATCTGGGATTATCTTAGCCTATTTTGGGTACAAACTCTTGAGGAGTGCTAGGAGGTACTTTAAACACGTAAAGAAGTGGGTGAAAAGTGATGAAGAGAAAAAAGAGGGATTAAGTGTGGTCTTTACAGTTTCAGCCGTTGAAGCTTTAGAGGCCGGGCTAGTTGTCTTAGCGTTAATTCCTCAAGACTACATCTCGGCGGTTATGGGTGTAGGGATTGCAAGCGTAATAGTAATAATACTTACCGCAGTACTCAAGGCACAAATAGCTAGGATTAGGTTACCTCACGTTAAGTTCGTACTTTCAGCTTTACTTTTCAGCCTTGCCACAATGTGGTTTAGCGAAGCTTTTTCCGACGCTAACGAATTGCTCTTACCCCTTTACTTCTTTGTCTTCCTTGGGGTGAATTATCTAGCCGTAAAATTATAGTTGACAGAGGAGAAGGGGGTTATGACGGTTTAAAAGGCTTTATATAAGTAAAATAAAACATTCTCTATATCTTAAATTTGGTCTAACATATATGTTAACACTAAATACGCGGCGTTTTTTACAAGGGTGACGTAATTGAGTAATTCGTTTTTACTAAGTCCTTCCATGAAGGCTATTTTAGCTATCTGTATTGATTTAGGTATTTCTTTATCTGGAGGGATAGTAAAGAACTCTAAATTCATTCTCATAAGTTCCAGCTTTATATTCTTCAATAAAGTATGGTCATTCTTAATTTTTTCTTGGTTAAGATCTACTAGTACGGTAATAATATAGTAAGTGCTGTTAGGGTTATTTCTAATTATGGACACCTTTATTCCCTCACCAATAGGTGGGGATACTGTAATATGGAAATACAAATTCCCGCTCGTAACCTTCTCAACCCTCATTCCCAGCTCTAAAAACCAATTATACACCTCTGTATCAGTAGCCATTTAGCTACACCTCAGAGCGGAATCGCCCATAGAGGAGTCAACTTTATGCTCTCCAGTCATTTCCGCTATTCTCTTTATCGAACTAACGATGTTGTCTGGCTGTAAATTGGAAGGGAATGGGTATTTTTCACCTCTTCTGTTGAGCCAGTAAGTTTTCATACCCAAAGACTTTCCTACCAGTATGTCTGAGGGGTTAGAAGAGATCAACATAATAGCTTGTAGAACGTTATTAGCTATTTTTGAAGCTTGTTCAAAGAACTCCTTACTAGGCTTGTATCTCCTTAAGTCATTACAACTTATCACGTCTTGGACGAACACATCAAGATTATACTTAACTAAGTACTGCTTTATTAACATCTTATCTAGGTTTGTAACTATGAAAATCCTAGCCCTATAACTCAATTCCTCCATGTAATAAGCGTCTTCCCAAGGCTGTAGCTTTAAGATCTTTTCTTTAAAACCTTTCACGATTGGTTCAATAATAAGATTTGATGGGACGTAAACTCTGGCCAATGTATAACTGGTGAACAAACAATTGGACTCTTTATACCACTTTAATAGTTCGTCATCAGCCTTAACTATAGTATCTATAAAATTGAAAAACATCACATACATTACTTCCTCATCCCCTCCTTAAGCCTGAGATAGTTCTCTAACCACATTTTAGTTAATACTTTCTGTTTACACTCGTTACAAACGTCTGTGTATTGTGCAGTACCAGTAAAACCATATTGGACTAATAGGTTATCAACCCGTCCCTTGATCTTTATATTGCCTACGGGCTTACCACAATATCTGCACCTCACGACTTTCCCTTCATTAACCCTTACCTTACTTAATTCCTTGATTCTTGCAAACCTCTCTACCTTAATGGCATTTTCCGGGCAATTCCTTACACACCTCTGAGAACCTATGCACATGGGTATATTATACTCTAGGTAAGTCAAATCGTTAATAGTTTTCATATCTGGAACCATCATCTGACACATTCTAATACAAACACCACACATAACGCATTTATTAGGGTCTACCTCAACATAATAAACTCCCGGTACTATAGCTTCCGGGTCAAGCACGACTTTTCTGCCCATCTCTTCAATGCTCCATATAAGCAAACTTCTCCTTCTATACCTAGTTATTATAACCTCTTCTGGGATCTTAGACTTAGGTAGATTTATCCCCTTTAAGTCCTCCTTTACTTTAGACAACTCAGTTCCCCTTACTTTAAATACTGGTAATTTAGTACCGGGGAAGAAAGATGGGAGTTCTTCCAACCTTTTAATCTCTAGCTCACTGGGCTTCTCTGGAACTACGATAATTGGAATTAAACCGCTTGCATATGTTGAAAGAATGAATGAATCGTGAATACTTGCAACACTAGGGATTAGAAGGGGCACAGACTCCTCGTCTATATCTATCTTTCTGTCGCTGGTAAATATTAACCCTTTAACCTCTTCATAATTCTCTAATACCTCATTAAGGAAGGATACAAACTGTTCTGTGGTGAAATTAGGTAGTTCAAAATAGCCCAAATAACCCTTGGCGGTACAATAACCGCAACCGCTACAATCAGAAGGTGAAGTCACCGTAACTCCTTCTACGGATTTAGCAATCAACCCTTTAGGACAAGACTCCACTAAAGTGTTTACTTCTCTTTCAAAATTAAGGGAGTCAAAAAGTATTGGGTAAAGCTTGTATTCATAAAGCCTGAACTTTATTAAAGCCCTCTTAGTTATCGTCGTTGTTTTGACTGGTTGTAAACGATAAACGTTATCTTGCTTTGATAACTTCGATATGTAGGCCAGCAGTAGAGCCTTACTGTATTTCTCGTTCTTATTCAAAAACCAGTTTAAGGGTAAAACATCTATAGCTAAGGGATTTATTCCTAATTTTTCATCAGCACTTAAAACCAATTCATCCATATCGTTTTCAGATACTATTAACAGCCCTTGTAACTCGTTCTCCTTTATATCATCTTTTAGGTAATCCCCCAATTCTGCTACATAAGGTATATTGCTAGCCTTATAAACATCTAGTAGTAACTGGTCTCCTAACACTTTCCTAGCCCTTTTTGTAACTACTAGACCTATCCTCAATTAGTATCACCTAACAAATACTCCCTCTCATTTTCAATCCACTTCCTTAGCTCCTCACAGACAACACGGTAGATGTCAGATCTCTTGTCGCTTATTACATCGTTAGCCCAATCTGGAATCCAACTATAGACGTGGGTAGTAAAGAAGTTCTTTTGATCACTTTTATTCTTGAATAAGTCCCCTCCTTCTCCCTTTCTTTTCAAGTCTATTTCCTCTTTTATTAAAAGGCTCATGAAAGCCAAGATCGTTGAAATGTGATCTGGTTCCGGTGTAAATTCTCCCAACATGTAATTTATTTTAACGTTTCTTGACTTGTAGAAGCGTAAAATGTCATTGTATCTGAACTGGGCAACCCTTTCACCCATTAACGAGAAAAACCTTTTACTCTCTACTGGGATTAATGGCTTTATACCTATTCCGGTCATAAAGAGGGTTGTATACTCTATTAATAGATCGCTCTTCTTTGAGCTTTTAATCTTATCCCTAATCCTTTTGACGTTTACGGCATCAATCTCTGTTTCTGCCAATTTATCGAGCTTCTTTATCATTCTCTCATAATCCTCATCATAATAATTGTAAAAGAAGAGGGTAGAGAATAAGTCATACATTAGAAAGCGTAACGAAGAAATTTCTAAGGAAAAAGACATATAAAAAACACCTTACCTTTTATTGATTCCCCTCAGTATAGGTTGAATTATTACCTTGTGCACCTAGAATTACTACACCGTTAGAAGTCCATACATTATAATACTCTGACTCACTAAGTAACTCAACATCATTATCTGCCGCGTAATTACTATGCCATGGTAAATATCCACTAGCCGGGTCAGCACCAGTCTCCGGCCCTAGCACGAAACCTCCCTTATCAATGAATAGAATATTTCCGGGGTCCGTGGGATCTAACCTATCAGCCCATATCCTAGCCTGAACCATACAACCGTGTATACAAGCCGGGATTCTCTCTTCCGGTGGTAATGTAGGGTCATAAATTCTGTCAAAGCAGTGAGTACACTTTTTGGTAACTCCTTCAATATAATCAAAGAACCTATTACCATATGGGCAGGCATAGATACAGTATTTCGTTCCTATACATTCGTTATAGTCTACTAGGACTATACCATCTTCAACTCTCTTGAACGTAGCACCTACTGGGCAAACTGGCACACAAGGTGCGTTAAAGCAGTGGAAGCAATTTATCGGTATATTATAAACTTTTGTTTGTGGGTAATTTCCTACTTCTACATATAATACTCTTAGCCAGAACATCACGTCTAATTCTCCGTAGGGGTTAAGGTCTGGTAGAGGTCCGAACATTCCCGAAGTGTTCCACTCCTTGCAAGACATTTGGCAACCTGCACAGCCGAAGCACTTGTTTAAATCAGTTATTATTGCGTAGTTTTTATTTGGTGTGAAGGGGAGAGAGTGTTGCACTCCACCTTGTCTTATATCTAGAGATATGTTATTTGAGGACATGTGGGGAGTTCACCTCATGCGGAGGTTATATCAAGAAAAAACTTAACTTGATTCAGCCGCAAAGCCATACCTCACCTTATAACTTCCTATCTGGAAGTTATTCGACGCTAATGAATACGGTGATACATAACTCCATAACGAAGTGTTCTGTATATTATTGGCATCAAATCTTAAGTGCGGTATATTTATTGGTTGGGCAAATGGTGCACCATTACTCGTACCGCTAACAGATATTTGACCTCCCATCTGGTTTAGTATAACCGTAAGTATATCTTGGTTAGAGAAGTCTTGACCCATGTAGATGAACCTGTTTGCTGTCACGCTAACAGAATTGGCCCCACTTACCTTCCCTACTATCTTTATCCTACTGTCATGCCACGCTGTTTGTCCAGTTATTGGATCTAAATACATTATCGGAAATGCATTATCGTTTTGTGGGTTCAGCTGTCCACCTCTAGATGGTGGCATATATTGTATATTAGCCCAGTTATTCAATACGCTGTATTTCACTTGTGGTGAGTCTGGAGTTTGTCCTCTGAAGCCTGGTAAAGCTTGTGAAGATACTACTACCCATGCTGCCCCGGGCCTTGTTGCGTTATCTAAGAAGGCAATAGCTGTAAGGGTAGTCCTTAGACCGCCGCTCCACGGCTCATTAACAGCCTCAAACTGCACGAAATCGCCAGAGTTTATACCCATTTGCTTGACATAAGGATCAGCTGCGCTTAGCATGACTGGAGTATAAGGCATGATAGCAATTAACCACGGTACATTAAATGACCAAGTGTGATAAGTCCTATCGTGCCTCCTCACGAAGAACGTTAATGGATATTCGCTTAAGTCAATGCCATCTGGAGTTATGTCAGACTTCCACGCCGGCGGTGGATAATAACCTCCAAATGGTCTATGATAATCTAATATAGTCTTCTGCAACGGTTGTCCATATGAATCATTCGGTAATACACTCTTAACCAAGAACTGTGAGTTATTTGTTAATTGATAGTAGTAGTAATACGCTGCATTGTAACCAGTCCATTTACCAGCCGCTGCAAGTCTGAACTTTTGCAAATATTCTAAATATATTCTATGTATGTAAGGTAAGCCTATAGGACCGTAAGCACCAGGCATATAAGCCCCCCATCCTTTAAAGTAGAACATATTAACGTTTCTCATGTACCTTATTGACGGTGGTAATACGTACACTGCACCGCCCTTACCGACTTTTACAAATCCTGGGTTAATGTCATCTAACGTCATTTGTCCATTAGCGTACTTGTTTATTATATCTTGTAACATCTGCTGTAATTTTGGCTGGAATTGAACCGGAATACGGAAGTAATGTTCAATTCCGCTAGAGCGTTGATTTGCTGGGATTTTATAAGTAGTTGCTGTCGAGAACATTTGTCCTTGAGGAACGCTGGAAAGTATCTGATTTATAACGTCTTGTTGGTTGCCATTTGCTGGTACAAATGATGCATATAGCTTTAATTGTTGCGGGTTGGGGCTCTGCTTGTCGTTTTCATCGGTCAATATATACTGGAAATTATTTCCGTAACCCGCAATCAAAATCCCAGACTTTAATATGAACATTCCAGTAGATATTAGCCCAGGTTGACCCTCTTGTAAAATCGTAGTCCCGGTTTCTGGGTCGTGGATTGTAACGGGGCTTATTAGCGGTAATCCGGTAACTGGATCTTGAGTAGTATAGTGAGGACATTTTGTAGGGTCTATATTACCATCTTGATTCGGGTAGATTCTTAATATCCAGGCTAATGTTAATAGGAAATCACCAGCCGATAGGACGGGGTATAAAGCTGGCAATACTGGCCAGTTAAGTGAATCTGAAGGTCCTTGTGGAAGGCTTGTTGGCCTGTCGAATGTTGAGTGGAAACCATAGATCTCTAGGAATGATAAGTCTGGAATTATTAAATCTACTACGTTGTTAGTCTCTTGCATGAAGAGGTCAATACTTATCGTGAAAGGTATGATGTAATTTCCGTTCTGATCTTTTTCAGTAACTTTCTGCAATAAGTCCGTTAACGAATATGCATTATTCCAATAGGGTGCAGTAATATACCACATCATGGCTTGTATCTGATAGGGTGTAGCAGTGTTAGGATATTTGTTCATGAAATAAGTCGTATAGGCTACTGCTGAGATAGATCTCTGTGTGGTTAAAGGTATTTCCCAGCTGTAACCCCTATCCACGAGTAAAGGTCTCCCGTTCTTATAAATTACTAAATCGTCGGGGCCATCTGGGAAACCATAAGGACCAGCTGATACTACTTTTACTGACTTAATATCAACTGTCCCGTCATTATAAATATACTCAGTCTTTAGGAATCCAGATCTAGTCTTAGGTGCTGAGAAGTTGGATAGACCACTTATAGCGTTTGCAATATCTGGGTCAATTGTTGGCGTATTTGCTAAGGGGTGAGGTGGTACTGCATGGCCGGGGAAGTAGTGGGGATAAGGATATTTATAGAGGTCAGCACCAGGGTTATCCCATGCACCTAGGACTAGCACAAGGTAATAATAAGATGCAGCACTGTGGAAACCGTTAGCATGGGCGGCTAGCCCCCTCATAAAATAGATTGAAACTGGTCTTCCGATTACGTGATCGTGATACCTCCCAAGGTAATCTATCCATTTGGCCGGTTCATAAATAGCCTTCTGGAAAGCAGTAGTTGCCAATTCATTAGCTATTCTAACTATTGTGTCGTGGGGGATTCCGGTTACTGAGGCTACATTTAATGCACCATATTGGGGCTGTTGAGTATAGGGCGTGTAAGGATCGTAGTTTAGTAATTCGGCTCTAAATAATTCGAAGGCAGTAGTTACTGTTAACGTTATTGTCTCGTTACTACCTAACGCTTTAGGCACAGTAACTTGTATAGCTGGGACTTTTACAGTTTGCCCATTCTTTAGTTTATAAGACACTAATGTTATCTGGCTTTGCATGCTCTGCGGTAACTCATCTAAAGTGATAATCGGGTAGACTCCTTCTTGCCATGGTATATCGACGTAAGAGTATACGTTCCCATCGCTCCCCATAACGGCTTCTAACCACGGGTGTTGACTCGAATACTCTGGGTTTTGAACGGGCATTCTTACGTGTAATCCTACATTATTCCCAGCTGTAGGGTCTGATGGGTCTAAACAGTCTCCGTTTTGAGGGTTAGGGTTAACTATCACTAACCAAGAGAGGTTTGTGTAATACCTTATGAATTCCTCATCTATATGGGGGAATACTGCAGTTTGAGGTATGTCTCCAAGTTGTGGTAACTGGACCACTTGACCGCTCGGGGTTATAGTCTGCATTATTAACTGTCCAGATGCGGGATCAAAGGCTGGTGATACTGGTTGTAATGTTTGCGGGTTAAGAACTTGAGGTGCTTGACCAGTACTTGCGAGATAAGCTTTATACACGTAGTAGTGGAAATCTATTAAGACCCTTATCCAACCCATCGCTAATGCCCCATCAGTTGCTGGGTTAATGAACAAGTGCTCGTCTGAAACTGAGTAGAACCCAAACCTCTCTGGTGCAATTGTTACCACTTTTCCGCCGTTCTCCCTTATCCTAGCAATTATCCTCCTCATCCAATTAGGGAAGTGATCTCCAGCTAGACCAGCAAGAATGAAGTACTGGGCTCTTTCTTCATCTGGCCCGGCATATTCCCATACTGGTGCTCCGGTAACGTAAACTCCGGCAGTGTAAACGTTCATTGAGCAGAAGCCACCATGTGCACCAGCGTTTGCCGTGCCGAAATTACCAGCGAAGAAACCGGCAGTTATACCGGGTATTAACTGGTCTCTCCCCTGGAAGAAGGCTAAAGCATGGGGGTTGTTTTCCCTTATTGCTTTCAGCCCGGGGAAATTGCCAACACCAAGACTTTGCGGTGAAAGTCCTAGCTTGCTCCAGCTTTGTGCGTTAGTACCATTAACTATGATATCTATTGCAGAATCGTAATCTATCGCCATCCATTTCCCAGATCCTCTATCTCCAGCTCTGATTAGCGGAAACCTGAGCCTAGCCGGTGCAAAGTAATAGTATACATCAGAGGCACCTCTTGGGCAGACACCTCCATCATTTATGTGCCATCCGATAGTCCCCGTGATGAATCTCGGGAAACCCTGCGGTGTTCTAACAATTTCAAGTGAGCATCTCCCTAAACATTGGAAACAGTTACCGTAAACTATTTCGTCATTTGGGTAGTTTAAGACGTAACCTGTTTCTTCAGAGGAGAATATCTTATCTAGTATTGGTCCGGACTCTAGTATAATGGCTGTTGTTAACGCGGTTAGTCCAGACACTTTAAGAAAGTCTCTTCTCGTCAGTTTCAGATTACTCATTTCTATCGTAAATTAATTAAATTTACTCCTTTTTTATAGTTTCACTTCACTTTCGTAATATGACTTTTCGGAAATAAAAAAATTAAAGTAAATCTTCTAGCTGAGATCTCAATTTCTGATCTAGCTTAATAGCTTTTAACGCATACTCCTTAGCTGAGGACAAATCGCCTAATGCTTTCCTTATTCTAGCTTTTAAAGCGAAATATTCTCCTTTTAGTTTCATGGCAATAGCTTTATCTATGAACATTTCTGCATCTTGATTTAAAGAAAGTAAGTGATAACAAGTGGCGATACTATATGCGAGGTCTGGATCATTGGGGTTTAACCTAAAGGCTATTTTAAACTCAGCTAACGCGAGTTTGTAAAATCCGGTTTCGAAATATATTTTAGCCTTTAAGGTGTGAAGAAGGACGTCATCTTTCTTAAAGTCTAATGCCTTATTAATTTCAGACAAAGCGTCCATCTTAAGACCTACATTATAGTAGCACAGAGCTTTCAGTAATCTAGCTTCTACGTTTTTAGGATTCATGGAAATAACGTCAGTAAGGTATATAGAAGCGTCTTCGTAATTCCCTTGTTCGAACAATATTTTAGCCTTTAGGAATTTATAATCGTAATTATACGGCATTATTTCTAACGCTTTGTTTATATGAATTAACGCTTTTTCATAGCTTTTTATTGTGAACAAATATTCCGCCAAAACGTAGTGGAGGAAATGTTCATAATCTCTATCCTTAAGCACTTCTTCGAGTTCTTTAATAGCATTTTCACTGTTACCTAACCCCTTATAAGCTTCAAAGCGTAGGTAATGAGCTTCAGTGTTATTCATACCTTCTAACTCTTTTAGAACCGCCTCGAATTTTCCAGCTTTTAAAAGTATAAAAGCCCTTATCATCCTAGAATTTTCATCATTACCAGTAACTTGATTTATTGCTTCTTCGTATTTACCTTCCCTTATTAGTTCCTCAATATCCACGTGAATAATTATCCCGCGGAAATTTTAAAAGAAATATGAATTACAATTCATATTAAACTAGTGAAGTGAAGGTTTATTTAAAAAATTAGGTTAATAATGCACGAATAGAAATGGGACTATTTACAGCCCCTATTCCTAATCCATTCGGTGTTAAAGCGCCAATACAGCAGATTAACGAGTACCCCTTATGGAGCGAGTATGTAGCATTAGCACTATATTTCACTGAAGTAGCCGGGATGCTAATGGCTATTTTAGGTATTTTAGAGTATACTGGAAATTATCCCTCATTAAGCAAGAAGGGTGCACCAGTGGTTTTCGTCTCTACAGTATTAGCATTCGTTTTCTTCGCTATGGATTTGGGAAGACCCTTTGCAGCAACGAGTTCACCACTAGAGGCTCTAGCAAACTTTTACCATTCATGGATGGCAAGAGGTATAGTGTTTGTAAGCGGTTTACTTTTATTCTCGTTCCTTTATATGCTGACTTTCTTATTCGAGAGGTTCGTGAAGAACAGAATTTGGGTTAGAGTCCTGTTCGCAACTCTCGGAATGCTATTTGGAATCTTTTCTACCGTATATAGCGGATTTGAGTTTGCTGCAACTACCGGAATTCCCTTCTGGAATAACGCAGGATTACCGGTTCTTTTCTTAGCTGGAGGTGTTTTCGTAGGTGCGGGGTTAGGCTACATATTAGCCTTCTTCACTAAAGGCGATGAAGGTATTAAAGCTAGAAGGTTAATGGCGAAATTGTTAGCATTTGCTGGGATAGCCGAACTAGCCAGTTGGTTCTTGTTCTTAGCTAGTGTAAACTATATAAACGTATTTGATGAAACAGCCTATGATTATTTACTCTCTCAAAGTACATTTTATGCTGATTTAATAATGTCATCCCTATCAGTGATAATATCTGGTGGAGGTTATTTGGCATCTGGTCCTTATTTAGCCTTTTTAATTAACCCCTCTAAAAAGGCTGCAATAGGTGAAATAAAACCAACAGATCTTCCTAAAGCTATAAAATACGCAATACTTATAGCTGCCGTATTTGCTATAGTTGCTGCTTATTTTACTAGGGCTGATATTTTATTTGCGGGGCAATACGCTTATCAGACTGCTCCTATGACTCCTTTCCAAAGCGTTAGTAATCAGCCAATACCCATAGGCAGTTTCGGTTGGAGAGGGTAATAAGTTAAACCTTTATTTTTTGTTTTAGTAAAACAATTTTAGAAAACTAAATGAGTTATCTTTTTAAGGCTATAGACTTATTTTTATAATGAAAATAATATGCCTGGAGAGCTAACAACAATTGTAATGATAATATTTCACCTTAAATTGCATATACATGTTATGGTAGGTTTATCTATAAAATTATCTTCTAAAGAATCGAAATTACTTTATAAACTATTGGTACTGGGTCCTATCTCGTCTTACAAGCTAGCTCAAAGAGAGAACATACCTTCAGCTACGGCATGGAGAATCTTAAAAAAGCTTGCTGAAGAAGGGTATGCTAAAAAGGGATATAGGTCGTTTTACATTACCCCTAAAGGTCTTATAATGTTATATAAGGAAGTCCGCGATGAGAATGCAAGAACACATATATTACAAGAATTAAAAGAGAAGTGGAAATATGAAGGGGATACTCAGGATCTCAAAGAATTCATTGAGAACTTAATTTATTTGATAGAAAATGAACAAATTAACGTAAACCATTTATGTTTCAATTACCCCACAGCGTTAGCCGGTTTCCTATATCCATTCGCTGAAAGATTTACTGAAAGAAGTAAGAAAGTAATAGCATATTACTTACTAAAAATGTTCCCATCAGTTTGTTTACCTAATTCTTGCAGAGCGATCATCTCGATAAATGATAAAGGTGAACCTTATGCAATAGCGGTAGATTGTAAGAAAAACGGGCTTAAGATAAATTACTTCTGTGATGAGCTTAAAGCGTTTATTGCTAAGAACTGTCAATTAAAAACTACATAAGTTTGTCTCAACGCCCCTAACATCTAAATCCTCAGCGTAAACATAACCTCCGTTTACTTCGTCGTCAGCAGTAGTTATATAGAGGGTTTTTAAGTTGCTACCACCGAACGTTACAGAAGTGGTATGAGAGGTAGGGACTAATAACTCCTCAACTATCCTACCCTCTGGTGAAATTCTTAATACCCTACCTCCACCATAAATTGCAACCCATAAATAGCCTTCACTATCGATGGTCATACCGTCTGGCACGCCATTATACCTTGATAGGTCTACTAAGACATTACGATTGTTAATTTCACCTTTTTCCAAATCAAAGTCAAATACAAATACCTTTCTAGTGGGAGAGTCTATATAGTACATCTTCTTGTTATCTAAACTCCACGCAATACCGTTTGAAATCGTTACACCTTCTAAGACCCTCTTAATATTTATCCCGTCGAATACGAAAAGTGAGCCAGTAGGGTATTTCTCTTCTAAATTCATAGTACCAACCCAATACCTTCCCAGTTGGTCGCATTTACCGTCGTTAAACCTATTCCTATTATCCCAGTCCCTCACCTCATAAATTAGTTTAACTTCACCGTTATAGGAGACCTTATAGAACCCCTTTCCCGCTGTGGCAATTAAATATCCATTTTTACTTGGCTGTATAGAGCTTACGTAAGTATTAAAACGCGCTAAGACCATATGTTTACCATCCCTCAGCTCGTGAATTTCTCCCTTTAGGATATCAACAAAGTATAGTGCGTCATTAATCCATATTGGCCCTTCATAAAGCCTACCTTTATCCTCAACTACTTTCCTCATTTTATCACCCCTAATTCCTTAATATTTCCTTCATAATCCTCAAAAATTACTTTTCCCTCCTCGGTAATTATTACGAACCCTATCTTATCCTCACACTTATACGGAAAAGCTAAAAGCCCTCTAGTCTTTACGTTATTCACAGCATAAATCGGAAATAATGAGTCCTCCATTGAAAGGGCTAAACAAGTTGGTATTATTTTGTGGAGGATGTTCAGAACTTTATCTAGAAGTTTATCGTACTCCTCTCCTATCTCTCTCATTCTTTTAATTTCTTCCATAAATGAATTTTTCACTACAGAGTAAAATGGTTACCCGAAATCGGTTTTCACACTTCTAAGCCTTGAGGAGCACAAGGATTTAACTAATTCCTCAACGTCTTTAAAGTACTGAACCCTAACGACCTTCCTATCATCTAAATATTCTGGGAAGGCTAAGGGTAAGTTGTCGGTCGGCATCCCGGTATTTGTTAACACAAAGACTGGCTTGCCCATTGCATAAGCCATTGCGATTTCAATTTGAGTCCCTACCCCTCCTCCAATACTAATTAAAGCATCAGACGACCTAACGAGCATTACAGACCTGCATCTGAACTCACAACCAGTATAGATTTTGATGACTTTTTCTGGGATCTCAATCCCTTCTCTCTCGATAGGCAATAACATTGCAACTTTAAATCCCTTATTTAATGCTTCA
This sequence comes from Sulfolobaceae archaeon RB850M, assembly GCA_037389275.1. GTDB lineage: Archaea > Thermoproteota > Thermoprotei_A > Sulfolobales > Sulfolobaceae > JAPYVG01. The sequence continues at coordinate 3,847 of JBBHKV010000064.1, read as the reverse complement.
TCAGCTAAAACTTTCATTAAACCCCAATAACCTCCCAACAATATTACGTGATCATTACCACAATTCTCCCTTAACGCCCTAATTAATTCTTTAGCGATTTCAACGTGTTTTCCATCTTTTATTTCACTGTGAGCTGCTATACCTATTTGCGTTTTAATCACCTAAGAGTGTGCTAATGCTGGTAAGACTTTTAAGAGTACGAGAATTATACCTATTAATAACCCTACTTCAACGGAGAAAATTATAACGTCGAGCATCGTGATTTCTTCGTCACCTTTCTTTCTCATACTTTTAAAATTACGTTAGCAGAAATAAATTTTGTGAAAACATATGTGTAGAATGTTAGCGTATCATGGAAACAATAAGGCTGAGCTTGAAAGGTTAGTTGGGTGTTTGATAAGGGCTGCAAATAAAGACCCCTTAAGAAACGGGGTAAAGCACGGTGATGGTTGGGGTATTGTAGCTATTGACTCGGAGGGAATAATGTATTACAGGAGTAAAAACCCAATTTATACAGAAGCTAATTTGTTAACAAGCCTTATAGGTAAGTTAAAGGGGGAATTTAAGGTCATTATTCACGCAAGACAGGCCTCAGATAAGTCTTTAGTCTCCTCTTACTACTCACATCCTTATATGGATTATAATGATAAGTTTATAATTTACCTAGCCCATAACGGTAGTATTGATAAGGATAAGCTAAGTAGTTCTTTAGGTATTGATGCTTCTAAGATGGTTGATAGTGAGTTGGCTTTAAAATACATATCACTTAAAGGTTTAGACTCGGTTAAAGAACTAGAAAGTTATACTCAGACAGCACTTAACCTGTTTTTACTAGTAATAAGGAGAGGAGAAGACCCCATTTCCGCAAAGCTGTATTATTACAATTATTACAAGAAACTGGGTGACGAGTACTATAAACTTTACGTTAATGGTAACGCTGTATACTCATCCTCTTTAGCATATACTGGTTGCGAGAGAGGTAATGAGGCTAAGCTAAGTATATTGAGTGAAATTTAGCTTCGTGTCTATCTCATTCAAGTACTTTAACCTCTCATTTAGAGGAGGGTGGGTTTCGAAAAAGGAATTATCCCCATTTCTGTTTGAGTAAATCAAACTCTGTTTTATATAAAATATTTGAAATTCTGGGATTTCCTTAATTATGTAAGTGGGTAGCTGAGTACTTAAATAACCGATTTTTACCAATGCGTCCCCTAAATATTTAGCTATCCAATTAGTCGTATAAGAAGCTGTTATGTCAGCCCTTTTCTCTAAATACCTATGTAATGGGAACATAAGCAGAACCCCAAATAGTAAGACTATACCGCTATATATTAATGAAGTTTCATATGATAAGTATACGTAAACTAAGTTTATGAGGAGAATATAAATCCACTGGATTTCTGTGTCCATATTCTTTAAATGTGCAATTTCGTGGGACAACACTGCTACTAGTTCCCTTTCATTTAGAGTTTCTTTTAGTGGTGTGGTTACCGCTATAGCCCTATAAATTATGTTACCGAATGCCATAGCGTTAAGAAACTTTTCATTCACTTCGTAAACGTGAACTCCTTTTCTGAAGTTAAGTAAGGCTGAAGCGTATGAGACATAACGTAAAAGGTTTTCATCATTACTTTTTATTCCTCTAAATGCGATTGTAAGTAATACGGGTGATAAAAAATACCACGCTAGGAACGCGAATAATATTTCCAAGAAAGTAAAGGGTAGCGTTGAAGGTAGGAAGAGGGATATGGTTGTTTCAACTATCAAAATTACAGCAAACGAAAGTATATAATATTTCCACCAGAGCACGAAAAATATTTTCACTTCCAGTATAAAATATCTTATCAATTAAGTATAAAAGGTGGGGAACAGTAATCTACATATGGTAAAAGAAAAAATTAATAGAGCTACCTCGCGTGCATTACTCTTCCTCATATTTACTTCTCTAAGGCTTCTAAGTCTTGAAAAAATATCAATCGTATTCTTGCCGTTTCTACTGGTAAGCGACTCAACATTCTTTCTGGTAAATATCGGGTTAATGCCAGTAGCCCTTTTCCTTCTTTTAATGGCGTTAATAATAAAGTTAGCTAGAAAGATTCAGACTGGATTAGGCTCTTCATAATTCTGTCGACCGCACTTTCATCATCTCATCAAAAACTCTTTCAAATATATTATACGCCTCTCTAAGTATAAATTAGTACTTTTAAACCGAATTCAGCCTCTCGTTCATGAATACCTTTACCATAGCCCTAGCACTACAAAATTGCGGTGAGAGCTGTACTATCCAATTATAATACTTCAGCCTTCTAAGAGAATCCTTTATAGCCTCCTCTAATTTTTCCCCCAACATGATATCTTGGCCCGACTACGTGAATTTAACTTTTAGTTTTCCGCGGAAGTTACGGCCATACTACCTATGGGAACAAGGCCGTACATTCTAACGTATTCTTTACTCTCCTTTTGTAGTTCATAATCTAAAATATAGCAACTCCCTCAACGTGTTCTAGGTAAGGGTTAGTAGCGTTTATAATGGCGTAAACTTGAGCCTCAATTATATCCGTTTTCTTACACTTTCGTTTCATGATTAAGCGTAGGGGTCTTGGCCATCAACTACACGCTCATCTTTATCGCGCGTGGGTCATGGAGTCCAACGGCCTGGCTCACTTTTTCATTCACACCCACACCGGCGTGAGAGATTATCGTTTACCAATAAACCCAGACACAATTGAATGTAATCTGCATAGAAAAAGGATCCAGCCCCTTCATTCGTTTAATCTTTACATCAGTAATCTTATTCATCAATACTCGTTGACTCGTCGATGAATTAGTACTTACAAACGTCTTAATACTATGGCACAAACTTTGAACGGCAGATGTTAGGGCGGTTTGAAAGACTTCTGCTTATGTTTAAGTTACTAGAAATTTCTCATTGATTATTTAATAAACGATCTCTGTTAAGGATAGAAAGTTTAATGGGAAAATAGTTCAAAGGCTGTAGGAGGAATGACCTCCTCCCTATTTTGGAAGGGCAAGCTTGTCATTCGTTTTTTATGGGATAATTCTCCCTTATATGTTGTTGATAATCACGCGTGGTAATTATCTTAAATGTTTTTTATCTTCTAAACCTAAAATACTATATATATGCTAGTGATAAACGATTCTAGGTTTGTTGGTAAGTATGTTGCTGTTGATTCTGATGATAGGGTTATTGGTTATGCTGATTCTAGGGATGAATTGGTGAAGTTGTTGGAGGAAAAGGGATATAAACCGCACCAGTACTCAATTCTTTACATTCCTTCTCAGCTAAGAGTTAGGATGGAGTATTCGAAAATTCGTGATGTTAAAGTACCCTTAATGAATGTTAAGCTTATCTGTAAAGATAAATCGCTTAGAGCTATAGCCACATTTGGGAACAGGGATTTAATCGATAAATCCTTAGCCGAAGTTTGTGGAATTTTAAATGGAGGGGAAGTAGTTATTGAGATTGGAGGATTAAGGAAAGAGGTAAAAGTCAGCGTTTATGACTTGAGTAAAACCGATTTGCCAATAGTACCGGGTTTAATTTTAAGTCCTACTAACTTTATAGTATGTTTTTATGAAAACTTCTTTGAGATAAGTGGTTAAAATGATTATAATAGATTCTAGGTTTGTTGGTAAGTATGTTGCTGTTGATTCTGATGATAGGGTTATTGGTTATGCTGATTCTAGGGATGAATTGGTGAAGTTGTTGGAGGAAAAGGGATATAAACCGCACCAATACGCTATATTCTATGTCAAGCAAGACGGTAGCTGAGTTACTAACTTTTCCTTTTACAGATATCCTTGGAAACAAAATCCCTTTAATAGA
>JBBHKV010000063.1:0-2941 GCA_037389275.1 Sulfolobaceae archaeon RB850M | reverse complement strand
GTCTCTTTAAATCCTCTTCCGTTACCTTACTCCCTCTAGGTCTCGGTCTGTCCTCAAGGAGTTTTATTATTACTTTCGGGTCTACCACATATATTAATTATTCGTTGTTAAAAATAAAACTTGACACAAGAGCTAAAGCGAAATTCTACAATCGCTTTGACCTCAAAAAACTGAGCAAGCATTCCACAAGCTTGAGTTACTTCAACCTTAAAAGAGTTGTTAGCTTGTCCCTAGCACTTCTAAAGTCCCTATCCAGTTCCTTTTGGTAAATCTTCTCTAAGAACGCGTTAATCTCCTCTGGGTTTTCTAAGCCTAAATACGGCACAACCTCTGATATTACTCTTCCCAGTCCCCACAACCCTCCCGATACTTTGATTGCATAGTCTTTGAACATATTGAACTGTGAAAGGAAGAAGTCGAAGTAAGTCTTTCTGGTGAAGGGGTTCATAGCGTAACCAACAACTATACTGAAAAGGTCTTGTAATCTAAACTCGTGAATCTGGCTAAACACTTGTGAGATTCTAGTCCCGTCCCTAATTGACAATAACCCATTTAAGAACCTCTGCTTGTCCTCGTCAAAGGTGTATCCCTTGTACTTCTCCATCAAAGTATTCACGTCCGATGTCACAACAGAGTAAGCGATCACGCTTGCTGTCTTTAAGTTCGGGTCAATCCTATCGTAATATTGGAATAATTCTGACATCCCTAAGGCGAAATCATAGTCTATAAAAGCCAACCCCTCGATTAAATTAGAGTATACCATTTTTCCCAACTCATCATCACTTCCCTTCCATAACTTGACTTGAGATAAGTAGAACTCTTTAGCAATTTCTTCATACTTATTCGGGTTTACGTTGTAGAGTAACGAGAGCCTCTGGGATATTAAGCTTGAAGTAATATAGCCTTTAAAATTCATTAATTTTCTAATTAGAGCCTCCGCTACGTTAAAATTAACCATTCCGGCCCTAAAGAAATTAAAGTAGTCATCAAATAGACCGGCTAACTCTTTATCGTTAAGGTTAGCTTTGAATACGTAATCCAAGTCCTCATAATAAACCCTGTAAAAACCACTCCTATCCACGTTAACCTTTAAACTTTTAACCTCCTCGTTCATCTCTATCACGTCTTCCTCCTTGTCCAAAAGCTTAGTAATTAACTTACCGTTAACTTCCAGAGTGACAGGCACTTTGTACGTAAACTTTTCTAGAGGTACTAACGAGAATCTCTCCTGCTTCAACCTTATCTTGTTCCCCTCTACACTTACGTAAATTACTGGGTAACCCGGTTTAGTGATCCAGTCCTTTAGTATTTCATTTACGTTTTCTCCTGAGATTTCTGATAAAGAGTTCCACAAATCCTCCCCTTTAGCATTACTGAATTTGAACTTGTTTAAGTAGTTTATCACGCCATGCCTGAAGTTTTCTTCTCCTATATAAGCCTCTATCATTCTTAAAACGCTGGCCCCCTTACCGTAACTTATCCCATCAAACAGTTCATTTATTTCTACCGGGTTACTAACTTTAGCCTCTATGGGGTGAGTAGAAGATATTGAGTCCTCTAACATCGCACTAACTGTTTCAATAAAATAAAACAAACCGTCGAATCCCAGTTGAGGATAAACCTTAGCACCGAATTTATATGCCATAAACGTGGCGAAGCTTTCGTTCAACCAAAGGTCGTCCCACCACTTCAACGTAACTAAATTCCCGAACCATTGATGGGCCATTTCATGTGCAATAACCGCTATTACCGTAGTTTTCGTAATAATGCTGGAGTTTTCGTCAGCCAGTAATGCAGACTCTCTGAAAGTTATTGCACCCCAGTTCTCCATGGCACCGGCTAAAAACTCTGGTACGGCGATTAAATGGAGCTTTGGTAATTGATAAGGTATCTTGAAGTAATTTTCGTAGAAAGCAAGAGTTTTTCTAGCAACTTCTAATGGGAACTTAGCCTTATCAGACCTTCCCTTTAATGTAGCTACTATTATTTTAGGTTTAGCAGAGTCATCAACGACTTCTTCGAAATCTCCTATTCCTAAATAAAGTAAGTAGGTTGACATCCTAGGGGTATCCATGAAAACATAAGTGACTTTTTCTCCGTTGTCTTCGATCCTTTCAACCGGCATATTAGAAATTACACTTAACCCTTTCTTTACCCTCACAGAAAGTTTGAATACTGCCTTCTCTTCTGGGTTATCGACACAAGGGAACATGCTACTTGCAAAATTCGGTTCAAATTGAGTGGTTATCATACCCTCCTTAGTCTTGTAAATTCCTACTAGGGTTTGGGAGCTAAGCCTCTTCAAAAATTTTACTACTACTGAAGACTTATCCCCAGTTTTAATCCTTATTTTCTCGCCGTCTAATACATACTTTAATCTTCTATTCTCGTCATCCGTTACATCAAGTACATCCATATCCTTATAGTCTAAAACTAATTCGTCATTAAATTTTCCTCGGATCTCAACAACTCCACTGTATTTACAGTCGTCAAAATCTAAAAATAAATTATATCTTTCAATCATATTCAAGAATACATAAAAACTAGATTATAAATTTAATTACTTAAAATGATTGCCTTTCTACGGAATTAATACAAGTAATCACCAATCCGAGTGTGGACAACAATTTTGTTAATTCAGTATAAATTATATAAGGTGTAAATTTAATTTCAATTCAACACAAGATTTATCAGTTAATAAAATATAGTGCTGTAATTTTAACCATGTCCAAAAATTTTATTGTGAATCAGAGAGTTAAAATGATGCAACTTTAAGGAAATTTTAACCAAATTTCAAATGAATGAAATTGTTGTCCACACTGATAGTGTCGTCATTAGAGTATAAATTTATTAAACGTTGATTCTACATATAAAGAATTAACAGTAAATTCGAATATTATATAAAGTCTAAAAATTATAGAAATATAAATAAGCAAGTGAC
>JBBHKV010000062.1:0-6398 GCA_037389275.1 Sulfolobaceae archaeon RB850M | reverse complement strand
TAACGTGTCTTATTTTTTATTCATTCTGTAATTCCTCAAGCCACTTTTGCCATAATACCCCATTCTCGTCCATTCCGCTTTCAACTTCGTAACCCATACTCATCCATCCAGCCATTCCGCCAATCATATAATAAACTTTCTTTCCTTTCCACAAGTCGGGCATTCCATAAGTTGCGTACCTAGCCCTATTTCCGTGTTCACAGATTACTACTACCTCTTTGTGTTTTATCCTATTAACTAAGACGTCAAGATAATCTAAGGGAACTAACACTGCCCCGGGGATATGGTGGTCTTCATATTCCATTGGAGTCCTAATATCTAACAATAGTACTTCATTTTTCTTTTTTCTCCACATATTTCTAACATTTGATGGGAATACGTCTATTATGTGGGGATAAAAGGGAGATGAGTATTGTTCAATGACTTGCATCTTGTTTCTACTTTAACTTTGTTAAAGTAGCTTAAATTTGTTTCTTTTAATTGTATTTAATTAAATTTACTCGATTCATTCAAATTCTTTTATTAATTCAAAATTTAAAAAATTTTATTTTGGCTTAACAAATCCTTTATCAAAATTTCAAAAATAAAATATAAAAGATATTTAGTATATATTTAATATAGTCAAAAATATCTATATTAAAGAAACATTTAAATCTTCCTTTACTATCTATATTTTAGGGAGTATAAAATGAGCCAAGTAAAAATTTATAAAGAATTAGACCTCACTTCAAGTAGTTGTGCCGGTCCGATAGGTGAGCTATCAGCAGTTATAGATGAACTACAACCGGGTGAGGCTGTAAAAGTTATCTTAGGGGATTCTGGTACAAAGAAGGATATTGAAGCCTGGGTTAAGAAAAGGAACTTAAAGTTAATTGAGTCAAAAGAAGAGGGAGGAAAATACGTTCTATTAATAGGGAAATGAGGTGATTAAATGAAAAGGATCATAATTGCTGGAGGAAATATAGCTGGTACAATAGTCGCAAACAGAATAGTCCAAAAACTCAGCGAGGAGGTTAAAAAGGGAGAGGTTGAGATAGTAGTACTAAACAAATCTGACGAACACGTTTATCTACCCGGCCAACTATTAATGGCTTTTGGGCTTGAAACACCTTCAGAACTAGTAAAGAAGGAGAAGGAATTATTAGACCCAAGAATAAAGTTCTTACATGGAGAAAAGGGAACCATAACTAAAATAGACCCGGCTAACCATACTGTTCACACAGCTGACGGAGTTGCACACAGTTACGATTACTTAGTAATTTCAACTGGAGTAGATTATACATGGGAAGAAATTCCGGGTTATCAGGCAGCTGCACACACTCCATACGAATTTGATGCTGCATTAAAAATGAGGGAGGCATTAGAGAAGTTCCAGGGTGGAACAATAGTAGTTAACACTGCAAAATTACCTCATAGGTGTCCAGTAGCACCTCTAGAAACTACCCTAATTCTCGATGACTACTTGAGAAAGAGGGGAATAAGGGATAAGACTAAGATAATTTATACTTACCCAACTCAAGGAGTCTTCGGAAGACCAATAACTAACAAGTTCATGCTCCATATATTCGAACAGAGGGGAATTGAAGTACACTCACCATTTACAGTTACTTCAGTAAATCCAACGGAGAAGATAATTGAGTCGCAAGAGGGAGATAAGATAAAGTTTGACATGCTTATAGGTGTACCACCAAACATGGGTGCTAAAGTCATCGGGGATTCCGGCATAGGTGATAGGAGGAGATGGGTACCAACTGACAAGTTCACACTGAGAATGAAAGACCATTCCAACGTGTATGTAATAGGCGATGCAACAGATTTACCAGTATCAAAAGCCGGCTCAACTGCAGACTTCGAATCATACGTAGTAGCAAATAACCTAGCTAACGATATTAAGGGTAACTTAGGCATGAAGATGTATGGTGGAGACGTACTCTGTTACATAGCCACTGGAACGGATCAAGCTACTTACATTAGGTTCAGCTATACGATGAACGAAAGTCCACCACCACCATCATACATACATTGGTGGGGCAAAATAATGTATAACAAGATGTACTGGACTGTAACAGCCAAAGCGGTAGTCTGAAATGAAGATCGGAATAATATTAGGAAGCAACGAGAGGAGTAAATTAACTTATGCAGCAATGTCAGCCGTTATTTCCTCATCCCTCGGCGATGAAGTTTACGTCTTTGTCACGATGGATGCTGTTAAGGCCTTTACAAAGAATCCAGAAGTCAAAGAGGAAGACGTAGCATCTAAAGTAATGAAGGAAAAGGGGGAAGATGACTATCTAAGCTTATTTAAGAAGGCTAAGAAAACAACAAAAATTTACGCTTGTTCTTATGCTTCCAAACTTTTCGGTTACACTAAGGATGATTATAACGAGTTAGTAGACGATATAGTCGGTATAATGAGCTTTTATAATGACGTGGAAGGTGGACAAATAATCAGCGTGTGGTGAAATATGCAGAGTGTAAACATAGATAAGTTAATGAATAAGATCGATGACAAAAAGATTGAAGAACTAGGCAAACTTTTAGATCACCTGCCCACACTCAATGAAACTCTGGCTAAAGTAAATGAGTTGAAAGAAAGTGGAGCTCTTGATGCTATAATAAACATGGGTTACCTTTCAAAGACTTTAAAAGATATGCTCAATGACGAGGCAATACAGTCACTCGGGAGCATAATATCATCGCTCCTAGAGTTCGGCAAAATAGTAAGCGAAGAAGACGTGTTTGAAAACCTTAAAGATCTAGTAGACAACAGTGCGACACTTGCTGACGTAGTGAAAAGGCTAAAATCCATGAAAGAAGATGGCACACTCGATATCCTAGTTAATTCAGCATATACGTTAAAGACTTTAAAAGACATGCTTAATGATGAAGCTATCCAGACTTTAGGTAAATACGTGTCAAACTTACTCGATCTGGCTAAGGAGTTTGACGACGAGACAATAAGTCAGATGAAGCATGTAGTTAAAAAAGTAAGCACTATTAATCACGTGTTAACAAAAGTTGAGGAGTTGCAGAATACTGGTGCTATGGATGCCTTAATGGACAGCGCCTATGCGTTAAAGACTTTAAAGGACATGCTTAATGACGAGGCAATGCAGAACTTAGCAAAATATACCTCAAACTTACTCGAACTACTAAGGGAATTCGACGAGGGTACAATAACCTCACTTAAGAGCGTTATTAGAAGGGTAAGGACGGTAGATTCGGTTTTAGTTAAACTTGAAGAGCTTGAGAGTAATGGCACTCTCGACGTAATATTCAACTTAGCTTACGGTGCTAAAACCCTTAAGGATATGTTAAATGATGAGGCATTAGTAAGGATTGCCGGTTATCTGTCCACGTTCCTTGAAGCTTATCCTAAAGCAATGGAGTTCTTTAATATCGCACTCGGTGATGTCCCATACAGGATAGTAAAGGCTATAAGTTCTGAGGAAGTTAAGAAGACTCTCGAAAACCCGCCTCAAATATCTTTAGGTGGTATCATTAGGCAACTATCAGACCCCGATGTGCAAAGGGGTCTAGGAGTAATGTTTACCATCCTAAAATACATAGGTAAAGAATTTTCTCCTTAATTTTAGCAAAAGTTAAAAAACTAATTTTTTCTTAGAAGAATTTAAAAGACATAAAAATAACCTTTTTTTAGTGATAAATGTGGATATCTTTGAAAAGTTTAGGAAAAACCTTGAGGTTTATAAATCTTTTGGCCTCAACCCGCTATCGTTAGCGACTGGGTGTGCAGTAAAAGTGGACTTAATAGAAACAGTATACCCGGCACTAGAAAGGTTGAGAGAAGAGTTAGAAAAGCATAACATAACGATACTACCGAGGGAGGACGCTGATATCTTTATGAGCAGAAAACAAATGACTATTAAAAGGTTGATTAACGGTGGTGAGTTTGACGCGGATAGGGCTATAAGCTTAATCCAAGTAAACCAAGAGACTGCAAGTAACCCACATGCTTTCGCGGAATTCCTATTTAAGACCTACACCTCTATCAAGACAACAAGGAAGTTGACGATAGGGAAAGGGCATTCAATAGTCACTACTAAGAAAGAAGGTGAAGTAGCAGTACTTGACTTATTTAGATTAGACGGTGAAAAGGAGAAAAGCTATACCGTTGCGAATAACGACACAATCCAAATAGTAGACCCCATGGACAACCCGGGCTCAGAAGTACAAGTTGATGTCGCAATATCTAATTCCTTAAATGACTTATTCACTAAAGGGGTGTACCAAGACTTACTAGTAATCCCAGTAGTTGACGCACCAAACGATGAACTCAAACAGAAAATCCTCTCTAATTATTACTCCTTTACTAAAAGATATGGAATGGAGCTGAGAGAGGAGGTGCAGCCTGATACGAAGACCCTAATGATGGGGGCTACTGTAGTTGGAAAAAGTGATCACGAACTACCAACTTTCTATAACAAAGTAAATGAGAACTTTGTAATAGTCACTTCAAGATTCTTTGGTGAACTAACCCCGATAAACGTCCACCTTTGGGTTTTGGCAGTACCGGAATTAATTGATTTAATGGAGAGTAAAGGGATTTTGTTTTCAAGACTCGAGAGCGTAAAGGAAAAGGCGTTGAAAGTGATGTCTAGACCAAATATTCACGTGGCAAAGGTCATTTATAATTACTTACCACCTTATGGTGGGGAATTTGACGAAAAGAAGCACATAGCCATGACTACTGACGTTACTGGACCGGGAATTTTTGTAATTAAGGAGTTCGCTGAGAAGGCTGGAGTTAATGTTGAGCTCGAGGAGATCCCCGTTATTGATAGGGAAATATGTGAGTTCGCTACAGAGAACTTCATAATTCCTAATTCTACTATAGGTACTAATGGTGCTATTGTCATGTTTGTACATAAAGACGTTGCGGAGCAATTAGTTGACGACTTAAAATCTGTAGGGGAAGAACCAATGATAATCGGGAGAGTTACTGGGAAGGGTGACGGAACTGTATACGTGCCACAATACGTTACTAAGTTGATAAGGCGTGATAATGTATTAAAACAGTTTAAGGTAAAAACTTTTTAACGAGAGCGTTTAAACACTCATTATGCGTATCGGTCTGGCAGGATTAGGAATAATGGGATATAGAATAGGGGCTAATTTAGCAAAGGCTGGTAAACTAGACCTAGTCTGGAATAGAACTGTTGGAAAGGCGGAAATGTTCAGCAAAGAGTACGGCATAAAATATACCACAGACCCTAAGGAGTTAATAAGCTCAGTGGACATGTTAATAACGATGCTCGCGGACAACGATGCCGTAAAGAGCTTCCTCACACCCATAATACCTTACGCTAAGGGAAAGATAATAATCGATATGAGCACAATCTCCCCCTCACTTTCAATAAGCATTGCAAACGAAGTCCACAAGAACGGTGGTTATATGTATGATGCACCGGTTATTGGTACTTCTGTATTTGCAGAGCAAAAGAAGTTGACAGTACTTTTGGGTGGGCCTGCAGAAAAAGTAGATGTTGTGAAAGACGTCTTAAAGGAGACTGCCTCAACAATAATATATATCGGCGGTAACGGTAGTGGGCTCTATGCAAAACTGGTTAACAACCTCATGGTAGGTGTTTATGTTGCAGCTCTTGCGGAAGCTTATAACTTTGGTATGCAAGCTGGGTTAAAGCCGGAAGACGTTCATAAAGTCTTAGCCCTATACGGTAGTGCTAGATCTCCTACTTCTGAATTAAAAGTCCCTAAGATGATGAGTGGCGACTACTCTACACAATTCGCTACCAAACACATAAGGAAAGACTTAGAGATAGTTAATGATGAGGCAAGGAATTTGAAGGTAATAAACCCATTATCCTCACTTGCCCTACAGCTTTACAGGATGGCTGAAGCAATGGGGTATAGTGAAAGTGATTATGTGTCTGTCCTAGAGGTTTATAGGAAAGGGAACGTGAAGGCTAAGTAGAACCGTGCGTTAAGTCAGGCTTAAAATCTCCTCTTTTCCAGTTATCTTTTTTCTACCCCTAAAACCCTCTTCCGCATAGTGCCAATACATTATGTCCTCCTCATCAATTTTCCAACATAAATACGCGGGCCTATCATTGATAACTGCGGGGAAGTCCACTAACCCCATGTCAACGTCCCTTACTATTATCCCCTTTCTGGTGAGCTCTTTGATTATCCTATCCACTTGAATTGTATAGTTTAATATCTCCTCCTTATTCCCCATCATCAAACTCTCCTCAACCTTATATTTTATCTTCTTTATTTCAATGAGTTTTTGTTTAACCCATGGTAATAACTCCCTTGCGCTCTTTAAATCAAAATAGGGATATTCCACAATAAAATATCTCCGCGGTAGAATAAAAAGTGTGAGTTATATACATACACACTCTTTACAAAAATTG
>JBBHKV010000061.1:0-62968 GCA_037389275.1 Sulfolobaceae archaeon RB850M | reverse complement strand
TCTCGCTCAGCGAGGAGGAGATCGAGGAGGCCTGGAGGATGAGGTGGGAGATCGAGGAGCTCCACAGGGACGTCAAGGCCCTGGGACTGGAGGACTCCTCGTTCTGGAGGAGGGAGAGGCTTCAGGGATACCTCACGATCTTCACCATCATGACCAACGTCGTCAGGGAGCTGATAGGGGAGCTGAACCTGAGGAGCGTGGAGGCGTTCCTCAGGTTCGTTGAACGTTATTTAGGCGGACCGCCGGGGCTGATGAAAATCTTTAAGTTACGTTAAAGTCCCATAACTGCTGCTCTTTAGTTTCCCTAACTAAAGTTAGGGATCCTATTGATATTAAAATCACGACTAGGGCGAAAAGGGGATATAAGGCATAACTTATACTCCCTAGGAAGTCCGAAACATAACTAGTTGGCCCTCCTATAAATGAGTTGCCGACCTGGTAAGCAGATGAAGAACCACTATACTTGACGTTAGTTAGGAAATATTTCTGAAATTAAGGCCGCTAAAGGTGAATACCCCCCAACCCGTGGGCTACGCCGTAAAACGCTATCATTACAACTATTGCAATTTTATTGTTAATGTAAAATGAGGGGTATAGAAGGATTAAACCCAATACATTAGAAATTATTAGCAAAGCCTTCCTTCCCAAAACGTCTGATAATACACCGCCAACAAATACGAAAATTGAATCCATTAAGCCCATTAGTAATGTTGCAAAAAATCCCAACTGCACTGGTAACACCTTTAACGATTCCATAATAGCTGGGACTAATATTGCACCTACGTAAAATATCGTTCCTAATGAGCCGACTAGCAAAGTGCTTACTAAAACTTCCTTCCAGTATTTCTTAAATAAATCCCTTGAGGGCAATTGCAAGATCTCGTTGTTCTCTTTAACCTTTTCAAAGGCCTTAGTTTCTCCAACCTTAAGCCTTATTATAAGACCTATAACAGTTAGGAGGAATGAGAGTAGGAATGGTATTCTCCAACCCACGCTTAGCATGAATGTTTGGGAAGTTAACGAGGAGAGGATTAGGAATACTAAACTCCCCAAGATTAGAGCAACCCCAACAGTTGATTGTACAAAGGAAACCCAGAAGCCCCTCTTACTATCAGTGTTCTCAACGATTAACAGTACAGCTCCTCCCCATTCTCCACATAGCCCGAAATTTTGGTTGAGCCCATGTAAAACTTCTTACTTACTTTATTTTTCAATAGTGCTATTCTGGAGGTATTTCTCTAAAAGCTAAAGTTATATTGACACCTTGCCTTTGTCTTATTTTTAAGGCTGTAAAGTATAATAAAGTTCCACCTAATGGAATTGAGAGTAATGTTAGGATCGTATCTAATGAGTTTCCGGCAAATACAAAGGAGCTATAAATAGGATTAACATATCCATAAGCTAACACTATAGTTGCTGATGCCAATAGATCTATTGTTGCTATTATACCCATTAAAATTATCTTAATTCTATCACTTCTAGTAATATTTATTGTATTAGTGTTTCTTATCACCATGAAAATACTAGATAGTGTTGCTGGTACCATTTGATATATTACTATTAAAGTTATTATGCCGATTGGAGTTATTGAAAACCCTCCCAGACTTTGGGCGTAAGTCCATATGGCTGTTATAATAGTGATAATTATTGATGCAATTAAAGGAATTCCTTTAGATGTAACTGCTGAGAGAAACTCAGGTAATAGTCTGTCGAAAGACATGGCTAATACAACTCTTGTGGCAAGAGCCATTAGTATAGCATTTATCGCGAATTCAGCTAAGAAATTCGTTATTGCTAAAACTGTTAGAAGTATTGGATTATTATATACCATTATCGAAGCCCATATTATAAACCCTTCATTGAAAGAGATTGGAATGTTACCCCATCCGTTTAATGAAGAGTATTCAAAGAAAGGTAAGCCTATAGCGTATTCTGAGGAATATGATACCAGAAATAACAATATACCTCCTATTACCCAGCCTATAATCATACCCCTCCTAATAGATTTCTTACCCCCTTTAAACTCTCCAGCAAAATATGAAGGTCCTATGAACCAAGCTAGAATCCATAACCATAAGAGAATTGCCATAATAGTAGTACCTTCTAAGTTAAGAGGGTAAACTAAGGATTTACCTTGAGAGTAGATTTGGGAATAACTTTCAGTTGACGTAAACTCTTGTGAAATACGATTAAATGCTGTTATAAAACCATGATTTCCTAAAATGAGAAATATAATAGAGACTAAAATCGTTCCTATAATTTGTCCTAGAAAGAGTGATATTACTACGACTTTAGACAATATTTTATTGCTAAATGATATGATAATAAAATAAATTATTACAAATATCTCAGAAATTATAAAAGTATAAAACGGTGAAGATAGTATTTCTGAAGAGTAGTTTATTAGCGATTGATTATTGTAAGCTAGACCTATAATTTGTAAGAACGGAACTAGTCCAGAATCCACGGTTAATGTTATGATTAAGGATGCTGTAAACATACTCATGCCTATAATAGTTGTTATTCCTTGTATTGTTCCTATTAGTGGGTGTAGGAATCTTGATATGTATATGTATTCCCCAGAAGATCTTGGTATTAGTTCTGATAGTCTTAAGTATATGTAGAATGGTGGTATTGCGAATAGGAAGCCTAATAGTGCTGATAAACCGAAATTATCAGCACCCGGGACACCGGGTGAGTAAAGCAATGTATAATAAGCAGCCAAAGGTAGCATTACGTTCATTACCTTCCCAGCAGCATCAAATATACCGAATTGTTTGATTAAACCCGATGACTCCCTTACGAAAATTTTAGATGCTTTTTCCTCCTTCATATTACACTTAATCTCTCATTTATGCATAAAAACATAATTTGTATCATAATGTCTTATGTCTATATTACAGTAACTTACGTTGTAATACTCATGATTATCAGTAATCCTTAAGTAATCACATAAGATTTAATTAATCAATGGATAACAAGGTTGATTTAATAACTAAATTGAAAGAAAGGGGAGTAAAGCAGGCTCTAATATCATATGTAGGAATAAATGGCATAAGTAGAGCTAAGCTAGTTCCAGTAGAATTCTTAGATGACGCATTGCAAGGAGGAGCTACCTTTACTGGATATGCTGTAGGTGATTTAGGATTTAAACCTGAAGATCCAGACTTTTCTGCAATACCGGATCTCTCCTCAATGGTAATATTACCGTGGAAAAAAGACACAGTTTGGTTCGCAAGTGATATTTATGTAAATGGAAAATTGTGGCCATTTGCACCAAGAAATATAGCTAAAACTTATTTAACTAAACTTAAGCAAGAGAAAGAGTATACAATGCAGTTAGGAATTGAATTAGAATTTTTTATAGTTAAAAAAGTAAACAATAAAATTGAACCAGCAGATCCTAATGACTTGTTGGAAAGACCTTGTTATGATGCGCAAACTTTAATTAGAAGTAATAATCTAGGATTGATAGAAGAATTATTGTATTATTTTAATGAGGTTCTAGGTTGGAAAGCATATGCTGTAGATCATGAAGATGCTAATGGCCAATATGAAATAGATACTCAACATACTGAAGCTCTGACACAATCGGATAGACACATATTTTCTAGGTTTATGATAAGAAGCGTAGCGGAAAGGAGAGGGCTTATAGCAACTTTTATGCCTAAGCCTTTCAATAATCTCACTGGAAACGGTGCACACTTTAATTTAAGCCTCTGGAAAGGAGATGAAAACTTATTCTATGACCCCAATGATGAGTTAGGATTTTCACAGTTTGGTCGATATTTCCTAGGAGGTCTATTATATCACGCAAGGAGTCTAATTGCTATCGTGATGCCTACCGTAAATTCGTATAAGAGACTTCACGCTACGACTCCCAGATCTGGGGCTAGATGGGTTTCAGCGTATGCTGCTTACAGCATTAATAATAAAACATCTATGATAAGATTGCCCGATGTAAATAAAGTAAAAGATAGTACTAGAATTGAGTTCAGATCCCCAGACGGATTAGTTAATCCTTATTTAGCAGTCGTAGCGATATTAGCTGCGGGACTTGATGGTGTTAATAAGAAGATAGAGCCCAGTAGTCCTATAATAAACGGGCTTTCCGATAGTAAGGATCTTAAGCAACTACCAGCTGATTTAAGGGAGGCATTATTAGAGCTTCAAAACGACGATGTTTTAAGGAGCGCATTAGGCAAAGAATTCGTGGATGTTTATGTAGATCTCAAGATGAGTGAATGGAGAGAATATGCGTATCAAGTAACTGAATGGGATTATAATAAGTACTTAAATTGGGCGTGAACATGGAAAAGCTGTTAGTTATACAAAACCATGAAGTGGAGAAATTAGGTGTTTTTGAACAGTTATTGAAAGATCATTATGAGATAAAAACACTATTCGCTGACGAGCTAAAAGGTGATGAAGATTTTGATTCATTGATGATATTAGGAGGACCCCAAGGGGTATATGAAAAGGATAAGTACAAATACTTAGACTTGGAGATAGAACTAGTTAGAAAGGCTTTGCATGAAAATAAGAGAATTTTAGGCATAAGTTTAGGCGCCCAGATAATGTCTTATGCAGCTGGAGGCCATGTAACAAAGGGCTCTTTTGGACCAGAATTTGGGATAATAGAAATAAATTTAGTCAATGGACTAGAAAACGTTATCAATAGTAAAACAATGAAGGTCTTTTTATGGCATAGAGACACTTTCACTATTCCACCAGAGGGCGAATTACTTGGCTATAGTAATAAATATTTTCAGATTTTTAAGATAAAAAGAGGTCTAGGAATGCAGTTTCACATAGAGATTGACGAGGAAGAAATTAGTGAATGGTTTGATGCATATAAAATAGTTGATAGTGATATTATTCGCTCTTCTAACAGTGTCAATATAGAGGAATTAAAGAGTAACATTTTAATAAAGATAAAAGAATTGAAGAATGAATTTCATTCTAACCTTAAGAAGATAGTAGAGTATTGGTTATCTCCTCTTTAAGCTACTTAAAATTTTACCTAGTTTTTCTATTCCTTCAAATATTTTTTCATATGTAGGTAAACTATAACTTAATCTCATTGTATTAGATCCACTCTCGTCAAAGTAAAAGTATTTACCAGGCATGAAAGCTACGTTTTCCTCTAAACTCTTCATTAAAATTTCACTTGTATCTATCCAATTTTCCAGCCAGCAAAATATGAACATACCACCAGTGGGTTTGGAGCAGACCATGTTTTCTGGAAAGTTATTTTCTATAGCCTTTAACATGATATCTCTTTTTGTTTTATATACTTGTTTAATTTTAGACAAGTTTTTGAATATCACATTCCTATATATTGCCTCGGCAGCGACTAACTGATTTAAAGTAGGAGTATGTGCATTTATATTCTGTTTTAATCCCTCAACTTTCTTAATAATTTCTTCATTAGCTATTATATATCCTACTCTTAAACCAGAGGACAAGATTTTACTAAAAGAGCCCACATATATTACTTTATCCGCATCATCATAGTGCTTCAAGGAATAACTGTATTCATCATTAAAAGATAGGAAGCCGTATGCGTCATCCTCTATGATGTAAAGGTCATATTCGCTAGCCAACTCTATTATTTTTTTCTTTGTATTTATATCCATAGTTAATCCAGTTGGATTTTGGGCAGATGGGATAAGGTACATTAACTTTACGTTATTTACACCTTCCTTTCTTAACTCTTCTTCCAATTTATCTATGTTATATTCATTATTTTTAATGTCTAAGCCTATATATCTCACATTTATTGGATTTAGAGTCTCAAGCGCAGCTATATAGGTAGGCTTTTCTACAATGACAGTATCATTAGGATTTAAAAATAAGTGGAATAAAATAAAAAGAGCTTCTTGTGAGCCGGAAGTAATACAAATGTTTTCCTCAGTAATATCACTTAACCCTCTTTCTTTAACTAACTTAATAATTGCATCTTTTACGTAATTAGGACCACATGTTACAGTGTATTGTAATGCTAAATTTGGATTTCTAGCAAGTATTTCTGAGATTATTTCATTTATTTCTTTATGAGGAAAAGTTGATGGGTCTGGAAGTCCGTTAGCAAAGCTAATTACGTTTTCCTTCTTTGAAATTATGTTTAAGAAAAATGTTAATTTTGACTGAGTTATCCGATTGCCGTAGTCGGAAAACTTAACCATAAAGGCATTTAGTGCGATTTAGTAAAAAAGATAAATCATATTACAATGTATTACAATGTACAAGAGGTTAGTATAAATTAATTATAAATTCTAAATTTACTATCAGAGTAGTGATGGTTATGGGAGATAAATTACCGCAATACATAAAGGAAAGACTGGAAAAAGCTAAAGAAAAAATAAAGGAAAGAAAGGTACCATTATGGCTATTTGCAGACAAAGAATTATTTGAATTAGAGCAGAAAAAAATATTTAGTAAAGTGTGGCTCTTCCTAGCTCATGAATCAGAGATTCCAAATAAAGGTGATTACGTATTAAGATATATGGGACCTTATACATCAGTAATTGTAGTAAGGGACGAAGAAAGTAAAATAAGAGCTTTCTATAACGTCTGTCCTCACAGAGGTGCTAAATTAATTAGAGAAGATAGGGGCAATTCACTGTTCTTTAAATGCCCATATCACGGTTTAACGTTTAAGACTACTGGTGAACTCGTTGGAATTCCAGCAAAGCATTTAGTAGCTCCCAATTTTAAGAACTCAGACTTACCTTTATTTGAAGTGAAAATAGCTATTTATGATGGACTAATTTTTGGTACTATGAATAATAAAGCTAAACCCCTGGAGGACTTTTTAGGTGACGCTAAGTTTTATTTAGATATATTACTTAAGAGAACTGAAAGAGGTTTACAATTTTCATACCCGCAAAGATGGATAATTAAGGCAAATTGGAAAACAGCAGTGGACAACTTCATAGGTGATGCCTGGCACTTTCTGACTGCTCATGGTTTTGCTTATGAGGTAGGAGGGATTGTCCCTCCTTATAGTAACTTATTTTCCGCATACGCTGCAGTTGTCAAATTAAAAGGAGGGCACGGAGTTATGTTTGCTGGACCAAATAAATTCGACTCACCAAATTATCCTAGACCAAGTTATTATCCCATATGGTGGCCGGAGTTACTTGAAAAAGCTAAGAAATTACTAACTGAAAAAGAATACAAAGTGTGGGTAGATAGTAATAGGATGATAGGAAACATATTCCCTAACCTAGCATTTCATAACACAGCTTATGGTGCCGGAACTGCAGATATACCAGTGCCTTATCAATCCTTTAGACTATGGAGGCCTATAGACGTAGATAAAACAGAAATATGGACCTGGTGGGCAGTAGAGAAAGATGCTCCAGAGAAATTAAAGGAGTTATCTTTCAAAACATATATTAGATTGTTTGGGGCCTCTGGAGTAGTAGAACCAGATGATGTCGTAATTTGGGAGGGGATGACTGAAAATGCTCTTTCTCCTAAAAGTCCAGACTTAGACTTATACTATTTTGCCGGAATGCATGAAACACTTGATCCAACTTTTGAGGGTCCAGGTGAATATTATTATGGTGGAAATAATGAGATAAATCAACTTAATTTCTTTGAAGAGTATATTAATTATTTATTGGAGGATGAACAAGAATGACTATAGTCCTATCAAAAGTTGATGAAAAAACTAAGGAGGAAATTCTGGAATTTTTATACAAAGAAATTGAATTATTAGAAAATCAAAACTTAGAGGAGTGGATTAAACTTGTTGATGAAAATATCGAGTATATTGCACCATATAGGTTAACTATGAAAAGGGGTTCCGAACAAGTAACTAGTAAAATGACCTATTTTAATGACGATATAAGATCTCTAACGTTAAGAGTTAAAAAGTTTGGTACTCAATACATATGGAGTGAAGACCCTCCGGCTAGATATAGATATCACATTACTAGGGTGAAGATTGAATCTAATGGAGATCCTAACATGGTTAATGTTCATAGTGTTATCTTACTTTTTGTTACTCGTTTTGACTACGACACTCCGCAAATCATATCATACGAAAGAAAAGATACATTGGTTAAAAAGAACGGTGAATGGAAGTTACTTAGGAGAGAAGTTATACTGGATCACTCCTTAACTCCCTATCTCATATACACTAGGTTTCTGTAAATAGAAAGTAATTGTGAAAATGACACTATTTTCCGCTATATCAACCTTTATATCAGATATTTTTTCAACACTTTTGATGTGTTCTAAAATTCCTAAATAATAACCTGCTAACGCAGCAGAGTACTTTATATTATAATTATGATGTAAAATTAACGTCAGTGTATTATCGTTATCCTCATATTCAATATTTAGCTTAAACAAGTTAGAATAATTAGAGGTAACAGTGATTAAGTTAAGAAAACTTTTAAAATTGATATTTAATTTATTTTCATTATTATTCCATAATATTAGATATTCTTTTCCCCATTGTTTACCATAATTATAAAATAATTCCTTGATTTTATTTAAGTCGTCACTTAATAGTTCAATAAACAAGGCAAAAAAGCGAGAGGAAATTATGATTTCGCTACTGCTAATCTTTCTCAATTTATAAACATAGTTCACGAATTTTAAGAGTTCTTCATTTACTATATTATTAAATTTCTTATTTTCCATAAATGCAATCTTCTCTATTGCTTGGACTACCTTTTTAGGTAATCTTATTGTTTTTATAACGGCAACTTCTTGATTCGTTTTTTCGAGCGCCATTATATTATTTTGATTTTGGGAATCTTAAATGTTTTGATTTATAAAATACGTTAAACAGTGTTTAATATATCCTCTGATTATTGTAATAAGATGTAAGATAAAATATTACTTTAATTATTTTCATATTACTCCAGATATTTAAATAATTCATTTAACGATAAATTTTACCAGTGATTAAACATGCAAAAAGATGAAAAACTGTTCATAAGAGAATCATCTGGACTTATAAAACATTTCGGAATAAAAGACGCTGCAGGAAAGGTCTTAACGCTAGTATTGCCTTTGGCTGCTTATTATACTTTGCTTTACTCACCCGGTGTCCCGGGTGCTGATAATTTCGGTTTATCAGCACTATTAGGCTTCCTATTCGCAATACCACCATTCTACATATACTTAAGACTATCAGAACTAATACCAAGATCTTCTGGGGAATACATATACATATCAAGATTCCTACACCCACTAATAGGAACAATACAAGGAATAACTAACATAATTACTGTCCCGCTATTGGCATCCTTTACAACCATAGAATTGACAGTAATAGCTGGATTAGTTCCTTCATTACAACTTATTGGATTTGCTACTAAAAATTACAGTCTAGTATATTTAGGTTACTCAATACTCACTAACCCTACATACTTATTTATAACTTCTGCAGTTTTTACAATCTTGTTTGGAGTTATAATTTCACTACATAATAAGTACATGTCTTGGGTAGTAGTAGTATCTATGGTATTGGGACAAATAATTGGTCCTATAATAGCATCGGCTATATTTTTCATAGGCGGTAATACTCTCTTCACAAGCTCTTACAATAATTTGCTTTCGATTTTCTCCCAATCCGGATCCTATCAATCACTTTATAATCAAGGTGCTAGTTTAGTGGCCCCATTTGATGTATTCACGACTATAGTTTTCGCAATATTAATATGGATCTGGGAGTACTCATGGTTCTTCGGACCTTCATATTTTGCAGGGGAGTACAAGGGTGGTAGGAAAACTATAAGGTATGGTATGATAATAGGATGGTTATTAGCAGACTTCTTTGTAGCACTGTTAAGTGCCGCAGCTGAGTATGCGATAGGATTGAATTTCTTCGACTATGCTTCTTTAAACGGATGGGGAAATATTCCCATCTCTTTTAGTGAGGGGTTTGTAGTGTGGGCTGGAATAATGGTATTAAATAATCCCGTTCTATTATGGGCATTAGCCATAACAGGCTTCTTAGCAGAGTTAGCAATAAGTATAGTATTATTGTCATTAAGTGCTAGAGTAGTTTTAGCTATGTCTTTTGACAGATTATTACCAGAAAAGCTATCTACGGTAACTAAAAGTGGGTCTCCAATTTTAGGCAGTTTACTAGTAACGGGGATAAGCTTGTTCTGGGTTTACATGCAAACACTAGGCGGTTTTGCGATAACCTCTATTGGAATTCTCTCAATACTTATGATTTACCAAATGTTACCGGCTATCGCATCGGCAATACTTCTAGGTAAAAGAAAAATCTTAGGCGACATGATATCTAATGAGGATTCTAAGAAATTAGTGATAATTGGGATAATAGCTGCAGTAGATTTATTGTTTTCTGTGGGACTAGCGTTAGGTTATAGTGTGATGAATAGTACATATGCGAGTGTAGTTTTCGCCGGAAATGCGTTAGATACTAATATTTTAATTATAATACTTCCTATCCTAGGGACAGCGTACTACTTAGGGATTAAAAAATATAGAGAAAAAATAAATGGACTAGATTTTGAAAAACTGTTTAAAGTCCTACCTCCAGAATAATCTTCTTTTTTAGAAAATATAATTTACCCACTAAATAACTATTTTATTTATTAAAGATATTTATTTTTCTTTAAAAGTACAAAATACATTAGGTTTACTATAACCTTCTTTAAAACAGTCATTCATTTTCATTTTATTAAACCAGAGATATGTTATATATATTACAAGAATTAAAACAATAAAATATATTATATTCAACTTTTCCGTGAATTTAATAATCTACTTTTTAACATTTAAGTTCTATAAATTGATAAAATGCTTTTCCTAGCAGTATAATACGTTAACGTTAAGACCTCATCTATGTCTGCGTCAATTTCATTAGTTGCAATAGTAAATACTATGTCCCCATCAAGAGAAAGATTATATGGTCTTATCACGGAGGAAAAACCGTTTTCGGCACTTCCCGCAACTCTACAGGCATCAGAATTACTGAGCTTGGCGTTAGTTATAACTACACCTAAAGTAGTACCCAGAACTCCAGATCCCTCTAGTTCATCACCTTCCACACCAGCTATTAATTCACCCTTCTCGTCATAAACGTTTCCTATACTATTAACAACTGAGATCACTCCCAATTTTAACTTCCCTTTTTCTGTCTCATAATACCCTTGGCCGGAAGGTTTACTTTTCTCTAATCCCTTTAATTTTCCCACTATTGCACCTTTTCCAGCCCAATACCTACCTATAGGAAATTCATTTGATAGCTTACTGACAGCTTTTATTCCCCATTCCTCAGTTGGTAGGATCTGATTATCATAAAAATCGTAAATTGCAGCCGCAGCAATTATAGGTACTCTCATGTCTCTTATTTTAAAGCCTATACCCATGTCATATAAAGAAAGAAGTACTCCGTTAACGGCCCTAAACCCGAAAACACTCCTACCAGTTAATACTATAGCATTAACCGATTGATCCCTTCTATGACCTGGTCTCAGTAAGTCGGTTCCTAAAGTCGCTGGAGAACCTCCTCTTTGAGAAATTCCAGCTGTATTGTTCTCCTTTTCTATGAGTATTACAGTAATTCCAGACTTTGCTCTCTCATCTGTATAGCCTCCCACTGAAATCCCCTCTATGCTTATCTTAACCATTCATTTCACCATAGGGTCTTCCTTACCGGTATAAGTTTCCTTTGAGATTAAAATTCCGATAAGCATTATAATTCCGGCTATTAGGATATTTATAAACCAAGAATTCAGAAGCCCCAAAACTGTTGATAATGCTAAAATTGAGGTAATTGCGAAACCCCCCGCAATTGCTCCACCATTATAAGTGAACCCAACTCCAGTAGTTCTATATTTTTTACTGAATTGTTCAGCTAGGAATGAAGGCAGTGTTGCAAAAATCATAGCCTCTAAAAACGCTTGAACACTGAATACTGTGGTAATTACGTTAAAACTTCCAGATAATCCTAAATAAAGAATTGGGTATGTTAGAATTATAAAGATCAAGGAGTATATTAACATCGGCTTTTTCCTTCCGCCTATATAATTAGCCAATAATCCACCAGTCCATACTCCGAATAGTGAGACTAAGTTTATTATTGCAACACTTAAGCCTACAAGACTCCCGTTTATATTCTCCTTAAGCATTACTGTAGGATAGAAAGAGAAGGTGGAAGTGTTAATGTAAAGTAATCCACTAGTTATCATAAGTCCGGAAATTACTGACAAGTATGAGTTCTTAAACAAGTCTTTTAAGGGAATTTTCACTATTTCACCTTTACTTTTCATCTCGTTAAATATAGGTGTTTCCCTTGTTATTAACCTTATAAATAGTGTAAGAAGACCGGGAATTATGCAAGTTGCAAATAGAACTCTCCAGCCTATACTTGCGAAGCTTGAAGTACCAAAAAGGGAATAAAGAAAAGAATAAACAAGGGCTATAATGAAATAACCCATACCAAATCCACTTTGTATAAATGAGCCTATAAATGACCTTCTCTCTATAGGAATACTTTCTAGTGCGAGAGTAGTCCCTCCACCATATTCAGCACCGGCGAACATTCCCTCAAAAAACAATATTATATATAGTATAATAGGAGAGAATATCCCTACTTGAGAATAAGCTGGTAAGATCGCTTTAGAAGAAGCCAATACAGAAAAACCTAAGATCGTTAACGTTAACATGCTTTTCCTACCCAGCTTATCACCTATAAAATTGCCGAAAATTAAGGAACCAATAGGTCTTGCAAGAGCTTCAGTTGCAAAACCTCCAAAAGTTGCTATTAATCCTAAAATTCCTATGGTACTTGGGAAAAATATCGTGGAAATAGTAACGGCAACTAAAGCGTAAGCTATTGTAGTATATCCGTCCATTAACCAGCCTAACCATGCAGCTAATACTGCTAGCCATTGGTCTTTATTAAGACCGTAAATGCTCATAAAAAACACTATATACTTTTAAGGATTATAAAAATTATGTGGTGACATATTTGGAAAATATACAAAAAGAGTGAAACATGTTTGCTTTTTATTTACTTTTTGATAACTCGTAAAGTACTAATGCTAAAACTTTTATTGAGTCGTAAAAGTCCTTTAACTCAACATATTCATCTGTTGCATGGGCTTGTTCGATTCTCCCTGGGCCGTAATTTAAGGATCTAATCCCGTTCCTCACGGTAAACCTAATGTCAAAAGTACCGGGAGAAAGCACTAATTCCGGCTCTTTACCCCTAACCTCCCTAACCTTCTCTTTGAATATTTTGTAAATTAAGTCAGACGTGTTTTCGGCAATAGTATCAATAGCATAAAACTCATCATACTCATACCTTACACCATACTCCTTACTCACGCTCTCTATAATTTTCAACATTCCCTCTCTAACTTCATCCAACCTCTCCTCCGGTATTAATCTCCTTACGATGGTGAACTCACAATAGTCAGCAACTGTGTTCATCCAACTACCACATTTTATAGTCCCTATAAGTATTGACGGCTTTTTAGCCACTTCCGGGATTATGTTATACCTTGATGTTACATCTGGCACAGAGTCGTATACTCTGTCTATAATCTTAACCGAAGCCTTTAATGCATCAACACCTAATTGAGGCAAACCACCATGGCTCTTCTTTCCGAAAATTTTAACAATAGCCCATATGGCTCCTCTATGGCCGTAACAAATGTTATCCGCACCAGTTGGCTCAGTAAATATTGCGTAATCCACTTTATTCAGAACCCCCTTCTCTACCAAATACCAAGTCCCAGCATTTATATTACCTACAGTCTCCTCATCCGGTACAATTGTTTGGATTATTTGGAGGTTTGACAGCATTTTAGCCCTCCTCAAAACTTCTACAGCGTAAATTTGTGCTACTAATCCCGATTTCATGTCTGCCGAACCCCTACCGTAAATTTTGCCGTCCTTAACTACGGGGGAGTAAGGGTTAAAAGACCAACCTTCACCTGCCGGAACTACGTCATAATGTGCGTTAAAAGCCACTTTAACGTTTCCATTACCTAAATAACCTACTAAATTCGGCCTATTACCTTGCCCGAACTTTACAAGCTTTTTTAACTCCTCTTCTGAAGGTGTGAAAATTTCCGTTTTGTATCCTAACTCCTCCAGTTTATTTTTAATAACGTTAACTATTTTATCGTAGTTTAGCCCGGGTGGGTTTTCTGTTGGTATGCTTATGAGCTCCTTTAGGAACGTTAAGGCTTCCTCTTTTATTTCCTCTATAATCCCGTTTATTTTCTCCACAAGAACTAGTAGAGATGTGATGATATATGCTTTTTTGTCTGATTTCGATAGACCAATGTATTTAAGCGTTTAATATTATCACTCTTTCAACTAACCAGTTAGATAAAATATTTTTAAATTGTTAGGTAAGTAGTAATGCAAATGGCTAAGGAAACTGAAAGTTTTAAAAAGGAGCAGAAGAGCTTACAGCACGGAGTTTTATCACCTTGGTTAGCAATGGCTAATGGGCTTGCCAGTAATGCTCCTTCAGCTGTTACTGCGTTATATTTTGTGGGATTGGCTGCAATAGTAGGGGGAGCTCTTCCTTTAACTGTAACCTTAGCGTGGTTTATTTATTTATCAATGACTTATGTAGTTTATGAGTGGAGCAAACATGTTGCTGCCTCATATGGCTGGGCTGCTATTCAGAAGAAGGGGCTTAATAATAGTTTTATTTCTTTCGTAATCGGTGCTATGGGGTATTGGTATTATTATACTGCGGCTGCTGCAGGTTTCGGAATTCTTGGACTTGCAACGTTTTTACCTCTCTTATTCCCCAGCTTATATAATACTTATCCGTGGATATGGATTCCGGTTTCTATAGCTATTGCGATAGAAACTACTATTTTGATGTATTTAGGGATTAAGACGAATAGTAGGTATAACTTATACACGGGCTTGGCTGAGGTTACTTTCATTCTCATAACTTCAATAATATTGATTGTTAAAGCCGGCCCTAGTAACACTTTTTTGCCCTTTACTCCTTTACCCTTAGGCAATAGTTGGCCATTAATATTAACTTCAATGATATTCGGTATAACCACATTCGGTGGAATGAACTCCTCAATCCCAGTTGCTGAGGAAACTAAGGATCCCAGAAAGAATATTCCCAGGTCTTTAGCAGCCCTAGCTTTAATTCTTGGTATTCCCATTATACTGAACTCCTATGCCCAAACCATTACCTACGGTATTTCTAATATGTTTAATTATGCCAATTTACCAGATCCGGGTATTATAATTTATAGTCTTGCTATTAGCCCTATAGCGGCAGCTATTTTCGCCGGGTTTATAATTAATAGTTTTAACTCCTCCACAATAGGTTTCGGCAATTCTCAGATCAGAATGGTTTACGGTATGGCTAGGGATGGGGTTTTATTTCCTAAAATGTTTACGGATATTAATAAGTTTGGTGTTCCGGGTAAGGCTACTATTGCGATGGGGGGTTTGAATTTAGGAATTGCTTTAGGCGCTGGGTTAGCTATGGGTCCGCTAAATGGCAGTATTTTCATAATTACTTCTAATGCGTACTTTAACTTCTTAAATCACATATTAGCTTCAATAGGGTTGATAAGGTTTAAGTATGTTAATCACATGTTGACAATTCGTGATGTGACAATAGGTGGTGTAGCTATTGTAGCCTTAAGTGCAGCAATAGTTCTTTCGGCAATGTCTCCTCCACCTTTAGATTATGCGGGGCTTTTGGCGTTGGGGTGGTTTGTATTCAGCGTTATATTATACTTTGTAGAGAAGAAAAGAAATCTAGAGAATTTGAAGAAATTTGGAGACTACTCGTTATAAAGTTCTTTTCTTTTTTAATTCATAAACACTTGAGTTAGTCCCTAAAAACAATGTAAAAGTTCTTCTTTAGTTTATAGGTAAAGCTTATAAAAACCCTTGTAATATTATTTTTATGGTTAAAAAAGATTTTCCTAAACTTGTATATTTTGAGGTTGAGCATGATAATTGTTGGACTCATTTGACTGAGAAGAATAATCTTAAGATTAGGTTATTATATCAAAAGTTCGACATAACTAAACCTCTTTTTAACTCTGTAATTATTGGTTATAGTGATTATAAGTCAGATTTAAAGGAGTTTGCAAGGCAAGTAAAATATCATAAGAGTGTAAATGGAATTGATGGGATGAGATTTAACGAGAACTTGTTCTTAATGAACTTATCGTTAGTTAGGGATGGGAGTGTTTCTAAGATAATTCATAATAATGGTGGTATTATACTTTCCCATGAGATAAAGGAAGGAATAGAGAAATGGATGGTCTTAACTGAGAATCCTTATAAACTTAAAGACGATATAGAGATTGATAAGAACTCTAATCTGATCAAGTTTAAATTCGTTAATGCTGAAGAATTTTTGTACAATTCCTTACTCGATTTAACAGAGAGTGAAGCCATTGCATTAAAGCTTGCAATAGATAACGGGTTTTTTGAATATCCTCATAAAACTTCTGTAGAAGAGCTAGCAAAGAGGTTAAACCTCAGTAAGGCGACTTTCGTTAAGCACTTAAGAACTGCTAATAAGAAATTCCTAATGAGAAATTACCACGAATTACTCTTTAGTAACTTTAGCATGAATTATAGCAGGGATTCCGGATAACACCTTCTCCTTTCCCCTTCTTAATGCCTCTTCCACCTCATAAGGTTTTTCAATGTATTCATAATATCCCCCAATCTTTTCTATTGTTGAAGGTAGATTATCGATATCAATTGTGACTCCTTGTACTTCACCATCAAGCTTTATGTCTGGGTAAACTTCTTTGACTGCCTTTTCTACCTCATACCAACTCTTGTTATCGAATATGACTACTAGGACTGGAATTCTTTTGGCTATATAATACAATGCTGAAGGAACTCCGAAAATGAAAGACCCATCTCCTACTACCGCTATAACGTTTTTTCCAGTAGCTATCTTATAGCCTACTGAAGCCCCTAAAGCCCAACCTAAATGACCGAAAGCTGGGTCTCCAAAATATGAATTATGCTCTTCAAAGATACCATACTTTGGATTTAAGTTGTACTCGTTAAACACCGTCCATTTTAATTTACTGACTTCATATGACAAATAGTCGGGGTGAATATGTTTTGAATAACTGAGCTTCTCTAGTCTCTTTAACTTAAGTTCTTTTTGTCTCTTTATTATCTCTAACAACTCCTTATCTGGATTTCTTTTGACACTTAATCTATTAAAAAATTCATCTACTGTTGATTGTACGCAAACATCACACGAGAAATCGTAATAGGGTATATATGAGTATGACGGATCTGTATCTATTCTTATAACCTTTGAATCAATATCAACGTATTTAGGAATCCAGGGTACTTCGGCTTCAACTGTTATTATCAAATCGGCCTCTTTAACGTTAAAATCGTCTACAGCCATTTCTCCGGTAGATGGATAATTAACCCTTTCACCAACGTAATTTATTACTGGGATTTTTGATCTATTTGCGAAATCTGTTAGTGCTTTAAACCAACTTTCATGCCTTCCGGCCCTCCATGCTATAATTACTGGGTTTGAGGATTTCTCTATTAATTCTCTTGCCTTATCTATTACCGATTGTGGTGCTGATGGGTAATACGGTTCCATGTGAATTTCATGATTTTCTTCAATATCGCTTACTGTTATTTCTCTCGGAATAGCTATATAAACCGGGCCTTGAGGCTCGCTTAATGCTATTTGTATACTCCTTTTAATTACAGCTTTAACTTGACTTTTATCCCTAATTTCGAAGGCGTATTTAACGTAGTTTTTTACCAGCATCTCTTGATCTGCATCTTGAGTCCAATGAACCCTTAAGTTCCTACTCGCATTACTTCCTTTGCTAGTGTAGGGGCTTTTTCCAGCTATAACTATTAATGGTATTCTTGATGTGAAGGCGTTTGCTATTATTCCTAACGCATTTAAAGTACCCGGTACTGTGTGTAATAGTACTACTCCCAGTTTGCCAGATAATGAATAACCTAAAGCAGCACTTGTAGCTGTAATCTCGTGAGGTATTGTTATTAAGTTCAAATCCTTACTTTCATAAGAATATTTTATAAATGCGGGGTGGTCTGTGCCAGAGACTATGAATATATTATTTCCAGAATAATCCTTTATAGTTTTTATAATGTATTTAATTACATTCATGTTTTCAGCTTTAAGGTAAGCATAAAATTAAAATGCTAACTCTAACCAGTTAGCTGTGAAACATTTCGAGAGGGGTTTAACTGGTTAGATATAAGGTTTATTTTTCGATGTATGGCATTTAAATTATGGATTTACTCACTATCTTATCTAAATATTTTGAAGTATACACAGATAGGGAAGTGTTGGAAAAGTATTCCATGGATTACAGCTATATTTCGTCTGAATTTCAGACTATAAAGAAGTTACCAATTGCCGTAATAAGTATAAAAAGTGAGGATGAGGTGAAAAGTGTTATAGAATTAGCTAACGAATACAGTTTTAACATAATAGTTAGAGGGGCGGGAACTAACACTTTAGGAGAAACTGTTCCGATGAAAGAAAATACTGTAGTTTTAGATATAACTAAGTTTAAAGGATTTGAGAAGAAGAAAGATGTATTAATATCTAGACCAGGAAACGATTTTAATGACACGGGTATTCATGATTTCCCCGTCATTCCAACCAGCTTCTATATGGCAACTATTGGCGGTTATGCGGCGACAGGCGCTTACGGTTTCGGTGCTTTAAAGAACGGTGCAATTTGGGATAATTTAATATCTGTTGAAGTTTATACTCCTAAAGGTTTTTACGAACTCAGCGGTTCTGATTTGTTTTACATAACCTTGTCAGCCGGTACTACTGGAATTATAACTAGAGTTAAGGTTAGGCTAGTGAATAGGAAAGATAAGAAGATAAATGTGATAAAGAGGGGTTTCAATTCATTATCAGAAGCTTTAGACTTTGCTTTAGACGTTATGGGCGAAGCGGAATTTTTGAGTATAAGGAATTATAAAATGGCGAAGGAGATTAACCCGGAATATAATTGGGGTAAGTGGAATGTGATTTACGGCGTTTATGGCAATGAGGGTGATGAGAGTTATGCTATAAAGGATATAATCACCAGCTTTGCCGGCTCTTACTTTACAGTAGTGAGTAAAAGGAAGGTGAATTACAATTCAAGAAATATTTCACTAGACGAGTTACAGAAGGATTATAAAAAGATTGAGGACACTAAATCAATGGTAAACATGGAATTTGCTAAGAGTTCGGGTAAGGTATTTGCGAGAACGTATATATTGGACTTTAATGAAATGCCGGAATTGGGTTATTACGTTAATTTACATTCGTATAGAGTTAATGATATTGTGAAGATAGATTTTACAAATCACGAATTAAGGGTTAAGAAGTTGATTGAGTTTAAAGAGAAGGTTGATCCGGAGGATATATTAAATCCTGGCAAGTTAATAATTTCATAATAAACGCTGTTAATCTTTTTAACCGATATCTTGTTTACCTAGTTAGATGTAATATTTTAATATTATGCTTAATTATTGTAGCAATATGGAAGTAAGCCTTTTAACAAAGAAATTTGAGAAAGAGTTTGGAAGAAAGTTTTCAAATGATGATAAAATTCTAGTAGAAAAGTCATCCTCCCCTTACCTTGTCTCTCCAATACTATCTAAGATGGGGAGGAAAGCTATTGGAGTAGTTTTTGCGGAAGATGAGGAAGACGTTAAAAATGTTGTTAAGCTATGTGATGAATTCCAGATACCTTTAGTTGCTAGAGGTGCAGGAACTACCACAATTGGTCAAGTTTTGCCTATTTACCCTTCCATAATTCTTGACATGAATGGTTTCAAAAGTAAGATAGAAGATGAGGGAATTTGGGTTAAGGTAAGCCCGAGTGTTAAGGTTTTGAAAGCATTAGAGTACTTAAGGAAAAAAGGTAAAGAGTTAAGGGTTTATCCCAGCAGTTTTTACATTTCTACATTGGGAGGTTATATTGCTGGTGGAGATGTCGGGATAGGTTCCTTTCAATATGGATATCATTTCGATAACAACGGTATAAGATCGGTTAAAATAATAGCCCCTACCGGAGAATATACATTAAAAGAGAGGGAAGCGCTTGCGGTTGCTCAAGCAGCTGGAACTACTGGTATAATTACTGAAGCTGAAGTTGCAACTATTGATTATGAGGGCTGGAAGGATCAATTAATTAGGTTAAATGATTTAGATGAAGTAGTAAAATTCCTAAAAAGCATATCTGAATATAGGAATAAAATTAGGAGAGTTACTATTGAGGATTCTGAAACTTTATCATTAATCGCAAAGGATAGGATAGATACTTTAGGGAAGTGGAATGTAATTGTAGCTAGTACTTTAAGTTTAGGAGAAGAGGTTAATATGAGGTTTTTAGATGAGTTAGCTTTTGCCGCAATTTATGTTACCATGAGTAAGTTAACGAAATTTAAGGATTACTTTTACGAGGTAAGGCTTTTACCATTAAATAGCTTTTCAAGAGTAGTTAGTCAAGTTAAGAGTAACTTAGGTTCTAACGTATTAATTCACGGCGATGTAATGACTTTAAGGGGTGAGATAATAATATATACAGTATTTATGTCAGAAAGAGAGAATTTCGATGTAATTGATTCGATAATGTTAAAGGAGGGTATACCGTTCGAGATACACTCTATAGAGGTTAATGATAGGGTTGATGAACCATTTAGGTTAGAGCTAATGAAGAAGTATAAAAGAATTACTGACCCGCATAACATACTAAACCCGGGGAAGTTAAGGTTATGATGTTAAAATCTTTAATGGAGGCAATAGAGGTTTTAGAGTCCAAAGACCCCCTATCAATTTTAAGAAGTAAACTGAAGGATGTTGAGTATGAGGAGAAAAAGATAGGGGAAGTTACTTTCATAAAGGCTTACTATAAGGGAGGAGGGAAGGATAGGATTGAGATTTTAGGCAGATTAGGAGCCATACAAATGCAAGGGATAAATAAGGGTGTGGTCTCAGATGCTGATGGTGCAATTATTACTTTAGCAGTTTTGTTTGAACTTTTAAATTTAAGGGAGAAGGGAATAGAATTTGATATAGATGTTTCTTTAATAACTAACATATCACTTAAAGCTAAATTAATCCCACATAAACCCTTTGATTTCATGGTACCATTAGTGGGTTTGGATGAAGCATTAAAGGAAGAGGTTGACCCTAAGGCCAGTTTAATTTTGTCAATAGATTCTACCAAAGGGAATAGACTAGCTAAATTTGATGATTTCGCATTAACACACGTTATTAAAGACGGTTATATTTTGAAGTTGAGCGATGAGGTTATAGATATATATAATAGAGTTACCGGGCACGAGATATACTTAATCCCTCTAACGACCGGTGATTTAACACCATTAGATTTTAACGTTTACCACATAAGCACTTTAGTCTCACCTTGGTTATACACTAGCTCACCGGTAATAGGAATAGCCACTGTTTCTAAACAATTAATTCCCGGTTACGTAACGGGCGTAATGAATATAGATATGTTAGAACATGCTTCGAGGTTTTGTTTAGAAGTGATAAAATTCATTGAGGGCGGTGGGAAGGTTTATAATGAGGAGGAGTTAAAGGTTCTGAAAGAGTTGTTAGGTGAGTCTAATTTAAGGAAGGTCCAGAGGATAAATAATAATGATTAAACTACTTTCTGAACTAGTCTCATTTAAAACAGTAAACCCACCGGGAAAGGATTACGATAAGATTGCTTACTATTTACGGGATATACTAGAAGAGATAAGCTTTACGGTAGAGTTAATTGAAATACCAGAGAACTATCTAGATAAGAATTACATCTACTCACCCCAACATAAGGGGAATAAGAGGATAATAGTTTTGGCTAGGAATGATGAGGAACCGATAGTTCATTTTAACGCTCATTACGATGTAGTCCCTCCAGGAAGCGGTTGGGTTAGTGATCCATTTAGTTTGAAAGTAGTTGATGATATTGCGTACGGTAGGGGAGTTTCTGATATGAAGGGAGGGATAGTAAGTATGTATCTTACTCTAAGTAAAACTAAAGTTCCGGTAGAAATTTCGATAGTCCCAGATGAGGAGAGCGGAGGGATAGGTACAAAATATTTAATGGAGTTGAATAAGACGAAACCTAAATACGTTATAATAGGTGAACCTAGCTTTCCAGATATTTACGTAGGACATTACGGGATAATAAGGGGTTTAATAAAGGTTAAGGGGAAACAAGCTCATGCTAGTATTGTTAATGAAGGGGATAACGCTTTCATTAAAGCTTCAAAACTTGCAGTTGAGATTCACAATTTAAGCGATAAAATAGTCTTAGGAGGATATGTAATGAATAGTTCTGATAACGACGGGATTATCCCTGGTGAGTTCTCTTTTAGTTTTTATAGGGCTATAACACCTTATGAAGAGGCTGAAAATGTGAGGAATGAAATATTAAACATTATAAATGAAGCATCTAAAAGGGTAAATGTAAGAGATTATGAGGTTATTTTCAAATCAATAACCCCCGGGTCTATAACTCCCCAAGACTCGAAATTAGTAAAAATTGCGGAAGAGTGTTCAATTAAACATGGGATAATGCCTAACAAGAAAATATCGTTACTTAGGTACGATGCAGCGTTTTTCAGGCCTTATGCCGATGTGATAAACATAGGACCGGGTAATCAAGCTCATGTGCCTAATGAAAGCATAAGCATTAGTAATATAATCAAAGTTAGTGAGATTTATGATTGCGTACTATCAAGATTGATCAGTGTTTACCCGTGACGTAATTTATCTTTTTAATTCCGCCACGGGCTTAGGGGATTATAAACACTTTGAGGTAAATACCCCCTACCCTTGTGAACATCATCAGCTGGGAGACACCTAAAGCCCATATTGATAAGAATTAAATAACAATGATAAATATGATAAGTTTAATCATTCTTCTGGATACCTCCTTGATATATAAATAGGCTAATTAGATTTAAGAGAGCAACGAAGGCAGTAAATAGGAGCATTCGCACCATGATGTACTCCATAGCCCTAATCTTATCGGAGAGAAGGTTAATCCCAGAATTTGTAGCTTAACAACGACACTATGTCCACACTGAAGAAATCGGTAATAACTT
The DNA here is from genome assembly GCA_037389275.1 of Sulfolobaceae archaeon RB850M. GTDB lineage: Archaea > Thermoproteota > Thermoprotei_A > Sulfolobales > Sulfolobaceae > JAPYVG01. Next base: position 39,856 of record JBBHKV010000061.1, on the reverse strand, counting down.
TTATTAAGTCACTTATTTTTGCACTTAGCTTACTTCCGCCCTCCTAGTGTGAAGTGAGTTAATGTGTCTCTATGAATAACAGTTAATATAGAGAATTAAATAAAAGGTTTTTAAATAAGTAATTCCTTATAATTTTTATGCAGAAGTACATTCACGCTGTTATTTCATCTACTTTAGCATGGGCCGGTAACATCTACGATTTAGTTTTAATAACTTACGCCTATCAATTCCTTCATGAAATATTAGGGCTTTCTTACTTCGATTTAACTTTACTCTTTTCCTTAGGCTTAATAGGAAGGGTTGTAGGAGCTAGCATATTTGGAAGAATTGCCGATAAAAAAGGGAGGAAAATCGTCGCCCTAATAGGTACTGCCGGTTACTCCATATTCCAACTCCTCTTTTCCCTTTCTACTTCCTTTAATCTTATGTCAATTTTCAGAACTACAGAGGGACTTTTTATGGGTGCACAATGGACTTCCAGTACTGTTCTTGCAATTGAGCAAGCTCCAAGGGAAAAGCTTCAATTCATTAACAGTATTGTACAGTCAGGCTATGCACTGGGCTATGCATTAACGGGAGTTACTTACATGTTCATGAGTAGTGATTTAGCCTCAATTTCCGGCTATAGGATTTTCATGTTAACCGGCTCATTACCTTTAATCTTAGTCCCTTACATTTACTTTAAGGTTACAGAAAACTTTAAGCCTACAGCTGCAAAAAAGGTTAGCGTTAAGGACTACTCACCTTATTTTATAAGGGCTTCACTTGCAATGAGTGGAATGTTTATAGCTTACTTATCAATCTTTAGTATTTATCCAGATTTCGCTAAAGTTTCCGGTTTTCCGGCATATTATGTTGGGTTACTTATGGCAGTAGCTAATGCAATTCAAGGCTCTTCTTATGTAATTTTCGGAAGGATTTCATATAAATTCGGCGCCTTCAATTTAATTTACATTGGAATTGCTGGTTTAATAATAGCATCTTTCCTATCAATGCCAATTTTACCAGTTTTAAAGAGCATTCCGGTTATGAGTTCTGGCGTTTTCCTTTATGCATTTTCAGTAGGATTCTGGCCTTTAATTTCTGGCATTGTTGCGAGTAGTGTTCCTCAAGAGGTTAGGGCTTTTATTACCGGTACAGCTTATAATATAGGGGCTGTTGCTGGTGGAGTTATTTCAGCGTTAATAGGTGAGATTATTGACTTATTCGGCATGTCCTCATTGCCATACTTTGTATTTGGAATAAACTTTGCATCATTATCAGTAGTGTTTATATCAATGTTCACATGGCCTATGGGAACTACAGTATCTAACTGAATTTTCTTACTAGAGATACGAACTCCTCATCGTTAGGTAATTCCTCGACTGTAAAAGTCTAGTTCTTCATAGTATTTATCACGAACTCCTTACTTACTCTCCCTCCTAAGGCTGAAACTACTTTTAATGCAGAACCCTCAGGATCTTCCTTGAACTTATCTATACCCTCTTTATATAATGAAATGAATTCATCCTTGAACTCTGGCTTAACATTAGCACCGCAACTCCCCGGTATTCCTAATAATTCCTCAAAAGTAATTCCCTTAACAATTCCAGAAGGTACTACAACGCTGTCTACCTCACCCTCCTTTAAGGAGTTCATTATCTTTTGCATATCATCTATGCTAACTATTCGAGAATCCAGCTTTTTAACCTCAATTAACGCTTTTGTTAACACGTTAGCCGCTGTTAGTATTTTCGGAACTCCTATTCTCTTTCCTACTTTAGGATAAACGTTTAGCAGCCCTTTTACGGTTATATAGTTTATCTTAAGCCCTCTTTTAGCTAATGATACTGTTGAATCCAATACAACATCTGCAGTTCCATCTTTAGAAAAGGATGTTCTATTCCTCTATTATTTACTATTACCGGGTATGATACCGGACCGGGTGCAGCTAATACTCTCATAATAGTTCGTTTACAAACAAACTATTTAAATTTTTCCCGAGTTTAATTTTTATTATAAGAACTCAAATTCAAGGTTATGGACAGAAAAATATACTTTCATATGTTATTGGTCATAGTATCGATGACAATTGCGATAAGGGCTTCAAACAATATGATAATGACTACAGTGCCCTTATTGGCTAAATACAATTTTCACTTTACCCAAACTGAAGTTGGGTTAATAAGTGCTGTATTCGCTTTAGGAACGTTTATAACAAGTGGTTTAATTAACTCTAGATCCTTAAATTTGAAATAATTCCAGCCTATTTCCTTATCTCTTATTAGGCATGAATTTGTCCTAATTAGAATTCTCTTCTTATTTGAAGCAAGTCAAAATCCTTATCGTTAGAATAAATAACATCGATTCCAAGTCTCTTCATTTGATAAAGGATTATTGCGTCATCCCAAAGCTTGTAACTCAGCCCTCGAATTTGTAAAAATTTCAAACCATTAATTATGTCTTCCCAGTTAGTTTCCACAACTCTTATTCCAGATTGCTGAATATAATTCACGAAAATAGGAATTACGTCAGTTCTTTTTCTCCTATTTAAATGGGCTAGAACTTGTGAGATTACCAGAGTTGAAGTGTAAGCATCCTCATTTTCAGCAATCTGAAGTAGCTTCTTAGCCCTTTCACCATATAAGGGATCAGCAAAAAGTACGTAAATAAACACATTTGAGTCAATCATTATTTTCAAAGCTTAAAGCCTCTTCTATTTCTTCAATATTAACGCTCTCTTTTCCAGCTATCCCGTAAATATCTTCAACGCTTATCCTCTTAGTATTAATGATAATTCTACCGTTTTCGTCTAATGTAATTTCCACCTTTCTCCCCTCCTTCAGATTTAACTTATCCCTAATCTCCTTTGGTATAACAATCCTTCCTCTCTCATCAATTCTAACAATATATCCCATAAATAATAGTTTATATTCCCATCTTTAAAATTTTGCCATTTATGTTTTGATTTGAATAACATAACAAAGTTTATTTATAAGTACATACAGAATGAAAAGTATGGCAAGAGATAATAGGGGTTCTGATACAGTAAAATCGTTAAGTTTGAGGAGGAAAAAGTTGGAGAAATATTTTGGCATATTAAGTAAAGAGGAGGCTGAAGAACTGGAGAGGGAAATTAAGGAAATGAGGAAGAGGAGTGATGAAAGTATTAATAGAAAGCTCAGCAATTATTGATTATTTAAAGGGGAATGAAAAAGTAAAGGAAGTTATTTTAAACTCAGAGGACTTCTACGTAAGTTCTTCAACCGTATATGAAGTCTTGCTAGGCAAGGTTGAGGAAAGTAAAGTCCTTGATTTTTTATCAGCGTTTAAAATCATAAACCCTACTAAGAAGGACGCAATAATAGGTTCACGAATTTATAAGAAGTTAAAAGATAGAGGGAAGTTAATCGGGAGCTTTAACATATTAATTTCAGCCCAGGCAATAAATAAGGGATTAACTTTAGTAACTAAAGACTCTGATTTCTTAAAAGTTAAAGAAGAATTTAATGAACTAAATTTAATTCTAATTTGAGGATTTTTAATTGCTTCGCTTCAGCTTTTAATATATAAAGTTTAGTAACTTTCTTGAAAAGAGAATAGGAAATAGTATAAACTTTACAGTTTATCAGAAACTGTTGTCAACGGCGTTAGGTTCAATTTAAACATTTTGTCACTATTTACTCCGAAGAAGTGTACTTGAGCATCTATTAATCTGGAAGTGATGACTTTTTCCTTCAATCGTTTTTATATCTGAAGTTTCCAAGTCCTTCCCTACCTTTACTATCTTACTCTGTTATTGATTATTACAACATCGTTTTCTATAATCCTTTCCCGTCAAACAATTTCCTTTTTACAGCTATCAGTTATAACTATTTTTTCTTCTTAGTATATTAAGCTAGGAGTGTGTAATTTAGGTCTTAATAGTTTTGGTGAATCCAAATTATTTTTAGTAAGACAATTTATACTAAGCTGTAAGTTAATTTTTACTTCTTATTTTTAACAAATTAGTTCCCACACTCGATAACCTTTTCTAAACTCTTAAAAAATTATTTTAATTTTTGACTATTATTCGTAACTATATGCTAAAATTTTTAAAATTGTTTATCAACAATTAATTTATGGAGGAGGTACTCCATTTAAAGTATTTTTTGTCTCTTTAGAATTTTATCTTATTTATACTCCTCAAATCCCTCTATGTCCCTTAAGTTTTTCTTTAACTTATCCACATCTATGTTATCTAAGTTTATTTCACCTTCTTTTACCAATTTTATAAATTTATCAACAACTGTCATGTACTTGTCAGCGGGTATTGATCCTATTACTTTTCCGATATTTTTATTTCCTCCTCCGACTACCACATTTAACCTTACATTTCCTCTATTTGCAATAGCACCAAATCCTAAGTCCATAACCCAGTGCTTACCGCATGAGTGAGTGCATCCGCTAAATGAAATCCTTACCTTAATTCCCTCATCCTTAAGTCTCTCATAGACTTTAGTAGCCATTTCAGTCGTAGGGACTAAAGCCGGTGGACAATAGTCGTTACCTATACATGAATTAACGTTGAACGTCTTTTCCCACATCCTGGTATCCGTAATCTCATAAGGTGCTCTTATTTTAAGAGAGAAGTCTTCAGTTTGTATTGGAATATAGAGTTCCTGAGTATTAAACAGATACCCGAAGCCCAAGTTTTCTCTCATAACTGAAACTATTTCTGGGACATCATCAACGTGGAGCCACCCACCTATTGGTTTTACCCTAACGATTTTTTCCATTTGAATAGTTTTAGGTAAAGAAAAATGGTCTTCTACGGGAGGTAAAGAAGGTGCAATACTTTCCGCTTCCCTCATTATCATCTCTTTGATCTTCTCCTCTCCATATTTTTCTACTACATGTTTAAAACCTCTTTTTTCGTTTTCCTTTTTTAATATGTTAGCAACAGCTACGCAAATAGGTAGTAACTTGTCTACGGCTATGTCGGTGAAGAGTGTTTTTCCTTCAAAAGCTTTTTCTCCTATACCTCCCCCGATCATTACGTCGAATTTACCATTTTCCTTAGCAATTATTCCTACATCCATAATGGCTGGGTGAGCACACCCGACTTCACAAGCTGATATTGATATTTTAACTCTCTTAGGCAAGTTAGGATATTCGTATTCTTTGTTATATCTAAAAAAGTTTGAAATGTATACAGCTAGTTTTTCTGCGTCTACATTAGCCTTTGGACATATTTGTGAGAGGCATGGAATAACATTTCTTACGGACGCTCCACAAGAGTCTCTCGGACTGAGACCCACTTTTTCCAATTCGAAGAGAATTTCATCAAGATTTCTCATGTCAATTCCGTAAAGTTCTACGTCTCCTCGTGAAGTTAGATGAATTTTATTATTACCATAATCTTTTACAATTTCCGCTAATTTTTCAAATTGTTCAGCACTCCACTTTGCATGATCTCTCCCCTTTCCTTGTCTAATTCTGATCGAAAATAGTGGATTGTCTCCTCTACTTGTATATATACCCTCGTATCTTCTAGGATAAAATATTTTATACTTATCTTTAAAAGATATACTTATCATGCAAAATATCATGAAATAGTAAATAAAGTAGAATCGTCATCTAATTAAACATTTTTAAAATATAATTATAAATACTTTTAGGCAAGTTGAAAAACTAATAACGGAATAAGTTCTTTATATTTAAGATAATTTATTCTTTTTACTCGTGTTTTTTGTTTATATTTTTGAAATATATACAACTAAATACTCTTAAAGTTTATTATATTGTTTAATTTAAGCCATTCCTATGAGAGATGTAGATTCAATAATAGTAAACCTTGAGATCCTTCCTGTTCCTAAGGAAATAAAGAAGTGGAAAGCTCCGGACTATACCATGGCATGGATTACAATGTCTGTAGGGGTTCTCACATGGGAGTATCCGTGGTTCGGAATCTTTTTAGGAATACCTTGGTATCTTGCCTTAGCACTAGAGTTCTTAGGTAACTTTTTAACTCTAGTTCCAATGATAATACAGTCTCATGCAGGTGCAAAATACGGAATAGCAGAACCTCAAGTGACAAGGAGTAGATGGGACATATGGGGGAGCGCAGCTTCCCTCAATAATTAGAGCGATTATAGGAATTGGATGGTGGGGGATAAACGTATTTATAATAACTGAGATTATTGTAGGACTTTACCTTAAACTATCATGAAATCTGGAATCTATTGTGGATCCACTGCTAAAGAGTGGTCAAGCTAACTCGTTCACAATATCCCTAGCTGATCCTTCATTATTCTGGGTAGTCTTTGTTGCGGTAGTCTTAGCTAAAATAGGAATATTATATTATTCTCCGATACTTAAAGGACAAGAGCCACTAAGAAAAATGAGCTGGATTGTCGCACCTATAGTAATGTTGTCTTTAATTTCGATCTTTGTGTTTGAGATTACAAAATACAGTTTGAATTTTGCATTACCTACAAACTTTAATGCTTCCTTACCTACAATGTTATCGTATTTAGGAGGTAACATGGCAAGCTGGTTAACTATGGCTATATCAATGCCTGACTTAACTAGATTTGCAATAAATCAAAGGGCTCAAATATTCGGACAAGTTATTCTACCCTTTACGTACGTTATATTCGGTCTGTTTGGAATATTAGGATCAGGAGTAGTGTAGTCCTCAACTCATCTTCTAGTTATAGATCCAGTTTTGCTTACTTTATTAACTGCACCAACTTCGATTTCAATATCTATTATTAACTCCACTTTTAATAGATACTTTTGCGGTTAATACACTTGCTAACCTATTGCCTCCAGCTTATGACCTTAGTAACATCTTCCCTAAAAAGATAACGTGGTTTAGAGGTGTATTATTAGCTACCTTAGTAGGGATTTTAGTTGGAGCATGGAGCTTCCTAGGTAGTGCTTATGGTTTCATGGTAAGTTGGCTACTTACCTATGGTACTGCACTGGGTTCAATAGTAGGTATTAACATAGCAGACTATGTGTTTATAAGGAAATTTTATATAGACATTGATTCGTTATTTACAACCAGAGGAGTTTATAGATATCTAAAGGGATTTAATCCCTCGGCTTTTCTTGCATTTGGTATCTCGGTATTAATAGGATATCTCAGTGATTTAGGAATAAAGAATGTGATTACACTGTATATAGGGAGTCTAGGTCCTTTAGTTACTTTACCACTAAGTATAATTTTATATCTGATTCTCATGAAACTATTTAAGAATTATTGATTTTTTCTATGAATTATAGAAAGGTAAAGAGTCTTAATTGACTCCTTATACTGTGTACCTTAATATATCTGTATAATAGAAATGCCTAGTAACGGGAAATTCATGGTTATTTTATAAACTGTCTATAGTTAAGCATTATTATTGATGGAATTATTACTAAAAGGGACAGTAAGAATACAGCTTCAGGAGAAATGTGCACCCAAAAGTAAAGAGCAATTATGGGAGAAGATATTGATAGTAATGTAGACACAGAATCTATTAACGACATGGATAAATTGGCTGTTTTCAACCTAGAGATTACACTTACCTCTGGTAAATTGTCCATAGCTATAAATAACGTCCCGATAAAATTTATTATTATGAATAAAATTGGAGACCTTGTAAAATAAAGTAAAGCATAAGTTATACCGGCTAAAATTCTTGTTATTGCTAGAGTTTTAATATCCCCTAGTTTATCCGATAAGAACTTTGATGGAAATGCAGCTAAACTTATTGCAATGGTCTCAGTACTAAACATTATTCCTAACTCTAATAGACTACCCTTAATTATTTCAGTGAAGTACAACGGAATATACAAAAAGCTTGTTCCAAAGATAAATCTTATTATAGCTATTAAGAACGGTAATGTTATAGCATTCTTATCCTCTTTCACTAATTTTATATACGATTTAACATCTACTCTCTCCATATTATTTACCCGTACATCAAATATAATAGATCTTATTCGTAATATAATTAAAATTACAATAATTATAATAATAAATGTTAAAATAAAATCAACTTTATAACCTTTCTTGAGCAATATAAGCGGAAATTAACGGAGCTGCTATAGAGGTCAATGGGACTATTGTAAAATAGATGCTCAACTCGTTCTTGTTTAGCCTCCTTCCAATTATGACTCTCATTAACGGCACTCGTATACTAAATCCAATATATACTAAACTCATTGCAATCAAAATTACTAGAAAAATATCCGATAAAATTAGAAAAAGAATACCTATGCTTATTGCCATTAATGAAAGCGTTAATAAATTGTAAGGATTAATGAAATCGGCTAATATACCTATGCTTAAAGTTATAATCCCTTCAACTAAAGTTAAAATTAGATAAATTAAGGAAATCTGAAATATAGTAAATTGTAATTGGATTCCTAAATAAGGTTGTATAATAGTCCCAAAAATTCTCACAGCAAAAGCTGCTAAAATAGAAGATAACAGATATAATTTAGTTTCTTTATTTAAATTAAAAAATTTGTTAACTTTAACCACTTTCTCACCTTATAATATTATACTTAACTTCTCACCTTATATCTTAACTTTCCAAATAACTCCAGCACTTTTATCGCACATATAATGTTACTGTTCTTCAATAAATCTTATCTAGATAACTTAAATTTGTTCTATTATATATGTCATTAATTTCTATGGCTATTTTATAAAAATTAGTAGAACTATCTAGTTAAATAATCATTACAAGTTATTGCATCTCCCCAGATGCTTTTATGTCTAAGCTTGAGTGAATATAATAATACTATCATACAATCATTAAATATTAGTGTTTTTAAGGCAAAAGAATTGTCAGAGCGTAGTAAAAATAGCTTTTCATTAGTCAAAAATATTTATTGGAACTTGACTTTGCCTGGATTAAATAGATCTTCTTTATCGTAAGTCTTCTTATAGTTTACAATCTTACTTACATGCTCTCTCGGTAATCTATCATTTATATATATAGAATGTAAATTGAACGAACTTTCGGAGAACAGTTCTAAGAGTTTGTTAAATCTTTCTCCTCCTTGGACTATGAAGTAAGTATGTCCCTTCCAATCATTCGCAAATTCACTCTCTATTATTGGGTTTATTTCTCTAGTTTTAGTTATCCACTCTGATAACTCCTCTATTGGTATATGATATTGATTATAGTAGATCCCCTTCATTAGCATATTAGATGTCACGTATACTGCTGCAAAGAACAAGTTTCTTCTACTCCATAACATTGTCCCATCGTAACCCCCTTCTAGTTTTATCTCCCTGTTCTCAGGGTATGCAATTAATACCTGCCACTTATCAGTGGAAAATCCTGTAGATTTTTCAGTTAGTTTTGCAATTTCCGGAGACCTTAAAGTTATATGATTAAATAAGTAGCTATGAAAGGGCGTTGTTCCCCCGAATACCGCAACTCCCACGTGATAGTCAAAAGATAGTGCAGTATATCTGACTTTAGTTGGAAATAGTTCTGTTAAAGCTGTCGCATAAGCACCCGTTGCTAAAGAAGTTATAATTGCATATACGACTTATGCCATTACTATAAGAGGAAATTGTCCAGTTGATATTAGATAAAAGTAAGGGTATACGAAAACTAAAAGGCCAACGGCTGATGAAATCATGATTGGTTTTCTTCCAACCCTACCTGCAACCTTACCAAAAACTATTATAGATGCTGTTGCTATAGTGTAATCTATCACAAGCTAATGAGACGAGTTTTTGAGGAACTCCTATAATAGTCTCTAAATAGGAAACTGCAAATACTCCAGTGGCATACGTAAGTGTAGTCCCTCCAACTAGAATCCTAAACATAATAATATCTTTCTCCAGTATATTCTAAATGCCTCTCCTAATAGGAAACTAGAGATTTTCCTTCTTCGCTATTTATTTTTCTAAATACTGGAGATTCCATTATCTTTAACCTTATTCTTCTCTTGCATTTGCTGATGAATAATTTAGTTACGCTAACAATTTTCCCCTTACTCGCGTAAGTATGTCCAATTACTTTTTCAAATGAATAAGTAAAGACGTGCTCTAGATTTCGCATAGAATATTTTTATTAAAAGTAGTTTTAATAGAAGTCGATTTTTGACTTGACTAAGGTTCGAAATTAATGAAATTGTTAGACGCGCTCACTTGTGTTAATTTATTTTACTTGTTGATAATGGTATAAGTTTTTGGAAAATATTTATACTAATTATGATAAAATTTAAATACAATTCAATCCCCTTTTACTCTTACCATGGCTCAAGAGGAAGTCTCTGGTGTAAATGTTGATTTAAGTGATTATGGCCAAGGGCGAGCAGTAATACCAAGCGGGTACTATAATGAGAATTTAATCCCCGTTCCTAAGGCATTAAAGAACTGGAATTGGGTAAATTACTCAACAATATGGGCTGGGATGTCACATAATGTAGTTGCGTTTGAATTAGCTGGACTTTTAACATTTCAATTTGGAGCCCCACTGGCCTTATTTATAGTAGGGTTCGCTTACGGTACTTTACTTATTGCATTATACCTTAATGGTCATATAGGTGCTAAATGGGGAATACCATATCCAGTTGCAGTAAGGCCCATGTTTGGTCTAAAAGGATCCAATATTCCAGTAATTATGAGGGCCCTTGTTGCACTCTTCTGGTTTGCGGTACAGACTTATGTTGGCGGCACATTAATTGATGCTGTTATTTCGGTCTTTTACCCCTCTTGGGAGAGCTTAACTTTAAATGTCTTAGGAATGCCAGAACATTTGGCTATATCATTCTTTATATTCTGGGTACTAAATGTTATAGTATTATTCAGAGGGATGAATGAAGTTAAGAACTTCGAGTTAATAGCCGGCCCTCTAATAGTAGCTACTTTAGGAGGGTTATTTGCGTATGGTATACAACAAGCTCACGGTTTAGGTCCCCTATTTTCAGTAACTCATTCAGCAACTCCCTCACAAATAGGTTTAGCTATAGCCTCAATGGCGGGCGTGTGGGCTACATTAGTATTAAATATACCGGATTTCACTAGATTCTCAAGGTCCCAAAAGGATCAATTAATAGGCCAAGCAATTGGATTGCCAATAGTAGTTACCTTATTCTCTTTTATAGCAATAGGAATAACATCTACTATGATATATCTTTATCATATTCCCTCAAGTGAAGCTGTAGAGTATGTGAACCCAGTAAATATAATGTATCTTTTTACTGACAATCCTTTCTTAACCTTACTTACTGGAATAAGTTTAGTAATAGCCACAGTATCAGTTAATGTTGCGGCCAATATAGTCTCTCCAGTATATGACTTAATAGCCTTATTCCCGAGGAAATTAAAAAGCTGGAGTATTTCTGCGATAGTAGCTGCAATAGTAGCTTTATTTTACGTTCCACAACTTTGGTTTAATAATGCATCTACTATCTTTAATTTCTTGAACGTTATAGGAGCTGGATTGGGGGCAATTGCTGGAATAATGATCGCTGACTATTGGATTATGAGAAAGACTAACATAAAACTCGCTGACCTATTCATTCCCAGAGGTGAATATTGGTATAGTGAGGGAATAAATTGGAAGGCTATATTAGTCCTAGCAATAGCTTTCGGAATACCGATTATTGGATTTATAGTACCACCGTTATCATCACTATACGATTATGGATGGTATATATCAGTTTCTGTAAGCCTTATATTATATTTGATTCTCAATAATAAAACTAGAAACAAATAAAAGTAAGGAAAAGGAATTTTTTATTTAGTTTTTATAAAATATAATTAATTTTTCCTTCATATCAGCTATTACTACTCCCTACCATAAAAAATGATATATATATGAAAACTGTTTAAAATCGTATGAATGAGGAGATTGTAGTAGATATTCATACACACTACTACCCAAAGTCCCTAACCAACAAACTAATAGAATTAAATATGCTTCAAATACTTGGTGATAAAGTAATACTTAAATGGTCTAATAGAAAATCTCTTGCTAGCTTATCTTTGTTAGATATAGAATCAAAACTAAAAGAATTAAACCGGTTAAACGTGCATATATATTCAGTAATATCAATTCCTAACCCGTGGACTTATTTTATGAAAAAGGAAGAAGAAGTGAAAATAGTTAGAGAATGTAACAACGAACTTTCCTATATAACTAGTAAATATCCAGAACATTTAGGAGCATTCGCTACCTTACCACTTAATGATCCAGAAGCATCAATAGAAGAGGCTGAAAGAGCTATAAAAGACTTAGGTCTTCAGGGTTTTGTAATAGGTACTGGTATTAACGGTAAAATAATAGCTGATGATGTTTACACTGAGTTACTAAAATATTTAGAAAAACTTGGAAAGCCAATTTTTATTCATCCGGGTACATTAATTGTTAGTGATAATGAGGACGTAATGTCAGTTATAGTTTCATTCCCGTTCGAAACAACATACGCTATTCTAAAACTGATTCAGAAAGGGTACAAATTAAAAATAATTGCACCTCACGGTGGTGGGTTTATTCCTTATCAGTTAGGGAGGATAAACTTACTTAAAGATGTTTTCGCTTTAATGAATTTTAGGCCACAAGATATAATACTGGATCAAGTATATTTTGATACGGTACTATATAGGGAGGAAGAGTTAAATTTCCTAGTAAGTTCTGTAGGGTTAGATAGGGTATTGTTCGGAACTGATCACCCATTTAGCGTTTCCGTGCCACAGCTCTTTTTATCCCTTGCTAAAAGATTCGGCAAAAAGATCTTGTCAGAGAACGCTATTAAATTACTCGGCCTTAAAATCCCTCCATAATATCATCACTGAGCTATAAAGAAATTTTATCTTTGTGATTTCTCTTCATAGAGATTACTTCAACTAATAACGAAATTATTTTAGCCTTAAACCGCTAAAAAGCTTATTATTCAGTAATTTCACTCTTAAAATGTGATAGATGCGAAAGTACTATCTCAATTCCGAAAAGAGGGTATAGAATATTACACTGACCTCAAAATAGTCAAGGAAAAATCTAAGGACTTTAGCCACACATCACCCTTCTTAATAGAACTCCTAAACAAACACTCGGCAGACGTACTAGTTTACCCGAAAAATGAGGAGGAGGTAGTTAAAGTAGTAGAAATAGCGTTAGAAAACCATGTTCCTATAGTACCTAGAGGTGGTGGGAAAAACAACGTTGGTGGAGTTATACCGCTTAAAGGAGGGATTCTCATGGACTTAAGTTACATGAATAAAATAGAATACGAGGAGGGAGATGAAGTAATAGTACAACCCTCGGCACCGTTTGTTATTGGAGAAAAGTTCCTCTTCAACCCCAGAGTTTACCCTTCAACATTTAATGAAGGTGCTACTGTTGGCGGTTTCTTTTCTGGCGGTTCGGGAGGTATTGGAGAATTTAAGTACGGGAGAAACTGGGATTACGTTACTGAAGTTAGAATGGTTAATCCTAAGGGTAAGATTGTAACACTTAGGGGTGGGGATGTAAAAATTGCAGCCCATGCTGAAGGAACAACGGGAATAATTACAAAGTTGAGGGTTATGACAAGGCCAGAAGTTAAGGACATACCGGTTTTGGTTGAGTCTGAGTCTTTAAGCAAAGCCTTGAATTTCGTTGAGAAATTATTTGATGAGATTGGTATTTACCACGTTACTCTTCGTTCGCCTCAAATGTCTAAGCTCTCTGAGAACATTACAGGAGTTTCAACTGATAAGTGGAATGTTTTAGTCGTTTGCGAAGACGAGTGTAATATTGAGGGTAATTACAAGGCTGGAAAAATGGTTTGGGATAAGAGGTTTCTGTTCTTCGGGGGTACTATAACTACTGCAATGGGGGCGTGGAAAAAGAGGGTTTATTACATTGTTAAGGATATTAAACTTGAGGAGGCTTTTGAGAGACTGACTAAGATTAGTGAGATTGAAGACGTTATGATAGCTGACGTTGAGTTTGATGTCGGTAAGGTTGCGCACCCGTTTATTCTAACTACTGATAAAGAGGCATACAAAAACGTTGAGAATTTTTTGGGAGGGACTAACTTCGACCTTAACAGCATTTACATTAACAGTAGACTTAAGCCCGAGCATTTACACAAGATTCTGATTTATAAGAAGGCTTATGACAAGGAGGACTTGTTTAACCCTGGTAAGGTTAAATTTTCAACGGGTTAAATAAATCTTTAGGATCTATTTCTTTCTTGAATTTTTCTATATATTTTACCAATTCTGGGTCTAGGTTTTTGAGCCTTTCCTTGATTGTGAGAAAACTCACTTCTTCAAAGGGGGAAGTTGTTGAGAAATGATCTACCAGAACTAATGGTGAATTATTCTCACGAATTACCTCAGCATGTATCAATCCTTCTTTTACCTTATCCAGAACTTTGATGCTGTCTAAGGTAAGAGGTTGATGAAACCACTTTAAATCCCATTGTATTGTGGAAGCAAAGCTTATTCTCTCATCCTTGCCTATCTCACTTCCTAACGAAATTTCGGATGAAGTAACTATTACCCATCTCTTCTTAACTTCCTCCTTAAACAATTTACTGAACAGCTTATCATTATAAATACTCACTAAGTTTACCTTATCTCTGATTTTATATAAGGATAAGATTTTGTCTTTTAACTCATCTGTTCTGTTAACTTCGAAGTACTGTAATTTATTTTCCTTATAATCTGTTAAGTTCAGCTTCACCTCTGTTAAAAACCCCGTAGTGCCCCATGCATGAGTTGCAACTAATACTTTTTCTCCTCTTAACTTTATTGTTTCCCCAGCATATAAGGTGGCTTCTTTTAATAATACTCTGAAGTGGGTTCCATATTTAAAAGACCCAATTCCTCCACTACCTCCTTCAATGAAACCGCCTATAGTCGACATGTTATAACTACTTGGGTATACGGGGATGGATTTACCTCTTTTCCTTAAGTATTCCAATACCTCCCCTATATTGGTACCCGGTAGTACGCTTATTTCATTATCGTCAAATGATGTTATCCCTTTTATTTCACTAACGTCTATATAAACTGATGGTTTTAAGGGAATGAGTTGCGCGAAATTGGTTGTTCCGCTACCTAAAGGTATCATCGGTATTTCTTTACTTAAACACTCGTCTATTACTTCTTTAAGTTCATCAACACTCTTCACTCTTATGACCCCTAAAATTCTCGACGGCTTTGCTTTTACGTAGACAAATGGTATGTTTGGCTTTTCATCTTTTGCCCTATCCAAGCACATCTTAAAAAGTTTTCTTTTTATCCCCTAATTAAATCTAATCATTTTTTATTGTAATGATAAAATGCTTATATATTGAATTACTAACTACCCTTTTTATGGACATTGATTCGGTAATTGTTAATCCAGAGATTCTTCCCATTCCTAAAGAGGTTAAGAAGTGGAAGGCACCGGATTACACGGTGGTTTGGCTTACAATGTCTGTGGGAGTTTTAACGTGGGAGTACCCTTGGTTCGGTATCTTTCTAGGTTTACCTTGGTATCTTTCTATAGCATTAGAATTTCTAGGCAATGCTATAACTTTAATTCCCATGGTAATTCAATCTCACGCAGGTGCAAAGTACGGAATAGCAGAACCACAAGTTACCAGAAGTAGGTGGGGCATTTGGGGTGCACAGATTCCCTCAATTATTAGGGCAATTATTGGTACGGGTTGGTGGGGTATTAATGTTTTCATAATTACGGAAATTGTTGTGGGACTTTATTTAAAAATAACCGGAAAGCTTTACTCCGTTATTGCACCCCTATTGTCATCTGGTGAGGCAAACTCTTTTACAATCTCTCTTGCGGTTCCTAATTTATTTTGGGTTGTATTTGCCATAGTCATAATCCTTGAGTTACTAATACTTTATTATTCACCTATACTTAGGGGACAAGAGCCTTTAAGGAAGATGAGTTGGATAGTGGCACCGATAGTTATGTTATCCCTCGTGGGAATATTCATATCTGAAGTACACAATTACGGTTTAACGTTCTCCCTCCCCAGTAAGTTCACAGCATCTCCTCAGCTGGCATTAGCATTTTTAGCGGGTAATATGGCGAGCTGGTTAACTATGGCAATATCAATGCCGGATTTAACTAGGTTTGCTGCAAACCAGAGGGCTCAAATATTCGGTCAATTAATCTTACCTTTTGCATACGCCTTATTCGGAGTTTTCGGAGTCATAGGGAGTTCGATAGTTTACTCCTCGACACACTTGTTAATAATTGACCCCGTACTCTTAACGCTATTAACAAACCCAACACCATTAGCAATCCTACTTTTACTCCCACTCTTAATGGAAACTTTTGCCTTAAACACTTTAGCCAACTTACTCCCACCAGGCTATGATATAAGTAATATATTCCCTAAGAAGATATCGTGGTTTAAGGGAGTTCTAATAGCAACGGTGATAGGTTTAATTATTGGAGCCTGGAGTTTCTTGGGAAGCGCTTACGGCTTTATGGTAAATTGGTTATTAACTTACGGAATAGCCTTAGGTTCTATAGTTGGTATAAACATGGCTGATTACATAGTGATAAGGAAATTCGAATTGGACGTAACCTCTTTGTTCACTGTTAACGGCAAATATAGATATAAGAAGGGTTTCAACCCCGCAGCTTTTCTAGCATTTATAATATCTTCTGGGATAGTTTATTTACCCAATATTGGGGTCAGTAATTCATTACTCATGTTCATGAATAGTCTAGGTCCGTTAATAACTCTGCCCATGGGCTTTGCATTATATTTAATCTTTATGAAGGTGTTCAAATATTCGTAGGAATAATAAGAGTAATCTTTTTAAATATGTAATGTAATATTAAAATATGATAAAGGAGTTTTTAATAAAGGAAAAGATAGAGTTTAAAGATGATCCGAAAACGTTACAAACGGCCTCAAGGGACTGGAGTTTTGTATCACCAGTGTTATCAAAAATACCTAGAAGGGAAGTTGAATTAGTTATTTACCCGAAAAGTGAGGAGGAGGTAGTTAAAGTAGTAGAGAAAGCACTGGAAGAACACATTCCCTTAATACCCAGAGGCGGAGGTTACGGTACTGTTGGTGGTTTAATCCCGATAAGGGGTGGGATTATAGTTGATATGACTATGATGAATTCGATAAGTGAAGATGATGAGTTCATTTATGCTGATGCGGGAGCTAAATTTAGCGGAAATTTCAGAGTTTATCCCACCATATGGCAGAAGGCAACTGTGGGTGGTTATTTTTGTGGCGGTTCTTGGGGTATAGGGTCTTATGAATACGGTACCAACTGGGATCAAGTTGTTGAGGTTAGGATGGTTGATCCAAGGGGTAAAATAGTTACTTTAAGGGGCGGGGATATAAAAATAGCAGCCCATGCTGAAGGAACAACGGGAATTGTTACTAAACTGAAGATTCTGAGAAAACCCGAAAGGGAGGAGGTGGCAAAAATAATACAATTCGATAGCTTAACTCAAGCTGCTAAATTCATAGGTAAGATGTATGATGAAGCTTTTCCAGCTTATCACATGACTTTAAGATCGCCACAAATGGCTAAGATAACTGAAAAGCTTACGGGATTTTCCACTGATAAATGGCATTTGTTAGTAGTTTATGATAAGAGTTTGGGTGAAATTGAAGGACAGAACGGGAGTGTTTTGTGGAATAAGAGGCACTTATTCTTTGCAGGGGTTTACGTAAACACTTATATGGCTAAAGGTGGAGGAGTTTACTATTCCCAATATCACATTCCAATAGAGGAGTTTGAGGAGAAGGTTACTAAGGTTATAGAATTTAACCCCATAATTGAGGCTGAGCTTGCAAATGATAGGAAGGCACATACATACTTTCTCTTCTACGATGAAGATAAATTCTATACTATAAATAGGATACTAGGAGTTTCTTCATTTAATTTACATTCAATAAGTATTAATGGTAGGTTACAAGCCGAGCATTTGCAGAGGATAAAGTGGTATAAGAGGGCTTACGATAAGGAGGACTTGTTTAACCCCGGTAAAGTTGAGTTTTAAGTCATTTTTAATACCTTAACTTACCCCTATTTAGGATGTCCTTGGGATCAACTTCCCTTTTTAATCTGATGATCTCCCTTATTACTTCCGGGTCTTCATGATAATCGTTTATTTGATAGGAATGTAAATTATAGTAATACCCGTTCTCCTTCAGCCTCTCCATTATAAAGATAAAGTTCTCTCTTTCAGACATGAATACGGCGTAAACTACCCTCTTTCCTTTTATGCTCATTAAGTCTCCATGTATCATTATCCCTTTACCTAAAGTCCTTTTCAACTCTTCGGAAACCTTTATGAAATCGTTAAACTCCATCAACATTGCCTCATAATGGTAATTCTTAAAGGGATTGTTCTTGTAAAAGTAAACGTAAATTGCGGCAAAGGCTATTTTATCAAAAACCTTATCAACTTCAGTACCTAACTTAAGCTTAGACGAGACGATAACGTTCCACCTCCTCCCCTCAATACCAGTAACTTTCTCAAATGTTTCTTTATCTTCTATCGTAACCCTCCTAGTATATTCCCTACTCTCGTAGAGGTAGTTTATCAATTTTAGAAAGCTCTCAGTTTCATCGAATGACAGTATTTGATCCCTCCAATCGTCAATATCGACTGTTTTGAACTCAGCCTCAGTTACTATACCAGTAGTACCAGCAGCTTGGGCAATTCCCAAAACGTTATTTAAAACCCTACTCCCTCTAGGTGAGTAAATCTTTGCTGAAATTAACGCATTGTGATAAAAGTAACCGTATTGGAAAGCCCCTATTCCCACGTTTCCAGCACCTATATAACCGCCCATTGTGGCAATATAATAACTACTTGGGTAAACCATTAACTCCTTCCCGTACTTCCTTAACTTTCTTAGGACTTCAAACACCTTATTTCCAGGTTTTACAGCTATTGAGTTCTTATCTACTATTGGTTCTCCTCGTAAACTGTTCATGTCAACTAGAACTCCACCATAAATGGGTATCGTCTGACCTAAAGTGCCACTCCTACCACCAAAAGGGATAACCGGGACGCTGTACTCTTCACAAATTTTCAAAAGGATTTCTATGTCCTCCTCGGATATAGGTTTAAATAGTACGTCTGCGTCCCTTTCGAACTTTTTTAAATGTGGAGAAATATTGTAAGGTGACCTACTCGCCTCCCTTATTTTCTCTTTATCAAAGATTACCTTATCGTAAAACTCTTTTTCTAAAACTTTCATAAAGTTGTCTGAAATCACAGATACAGTGTCTTTTAAACAGATTATAAAGATTTAGTGCCGTTTTGTTAACTCAAAAACAATCTGATGAAGTTGGCTTAAAATTCTCTCCCTTCACTCTATCATTATGCTTTATTATTTTAATTCTCCAATATCTTTTCATGTTATTAGTTAGCCAGATTATAGCTACCGTAGCAGTACTTACTTTTGCATTCTTAATAACCTTTTTGATAACTAGGAAGAGGAAAAAGAGAGTGACTGGATAGGGCTTCTTATTGAAGTAACTCGCCGTCGTCAACAGTTTCCGATAAACCGTGAATTTTATGTCATTTAATATCATTTAACATTCCTAGCTCTTCTCATGAAAGTTTATAAATTTTGTAGTTACATACTATCATGTAGAAGAGAACCCTACAGTGAACCCGAGGAGCAATGTGAGGGGGAGGATGGGTTCGATGAGGCTCCCCATGTCCTTGAAGGGAGTGGTTTAGCTCCCGTAGACGGCATAGGGAGCCGGACAAGGGGAATGAGGACGAGAGGTTAAATAAAAATTCATAAAACCTCAATGAAAGTCCGACCCCTAGCTAGAGACTATAACGTTTTCACGTAACTACTCAATATTTTAATTACTTCTAATAAATTTCTCCTGGTGTTATTGAATGATTGTTCTCTTACTTTATACTCTCAACTAATGTCTGGTTAAAAAGTGAGAATGATCTTAATGGAAGGGATCGAATTCTCCCTTGCGTATAAGGCCCAAGGAGCGGTGGTCAGCAACTAACTAAAGAGGAATAATGCGCCACGAATAACCACGATTCCCAGTATTTCAAAATTTCATTGATCTAGTAAATAGCTGACAAGAATTTTGAACCACTTGGTAATCATTTAGTAGGAAGTTCTGAGTAATTAAAGCTAATCATAAAATCTATAACTTTCCCTGCATCCCTCCTATAAATCTCTTCATAATTTATCCAATTTTCGCCTTTATAGTTTGCAATAATTAAAAGTGATGCAGTCCTAACCCCGTAAACCTTGCCAAGCAGGAATATTGTACCGCTCTCCATATCAACTGCGTCATCGAAAGTCAAATGGGATTCAGAGTAAAAATCGTCACTTTGGAAAAGAGTCCCGTAACTCACCTCAATCCCTTGTGACTTTAAAAAGGAGTAAAGTCTGTAAGTTAGTTCTAGATCTGGTGAAAGAGCTGGAATTATGTCTTGCCTTAACATTTGGTATAGGGAACTACCCTCGTGATGACTTACACCAATAGGAATGAAGTAGCTTCCAACTTTAACCTTTTCATTTAATGCACCAGCTGTACCATATCTCAGAACTAATTTTACACCGTTTTTTATTAACTCGTTAAGTATTAAAGATACTGAAGGGCCTCCAACACCGTGAGTTGATATTACTATTTTCTCCCCCTTCCTCTCACCGATGTATATTAAAAACCCCCTTTTCCTAATTTCCTCATTTACTGTTATGAATGAGGAGAGTATTTCTGCAACTTCCGGTTCTTCAACAATTACGCACCTCTCCGGGACTCTTTTATCCACCACCAACATGTTCTCTAAAACAGTATTTCACTCTAGGGATTAATAGTTATTTTGATAAATTACCGAGCAACGATTTAACCATAATCCTCAAACCCCTCAACTTCTTCCTTTAACTTTCTCTTCAACAACTCCTCACTTATCCCTCCTTAATGAGTTTCCCAAAGCTTGGAAACTTCAAAAAGAGTGTAGAGAAAGAGATCATAAATCCAGATACAGAAAATATTAGAGTTCCGAGAATTAATAACTCTCTGACCTTATCGTTAATATAAAGTGGCAAGTTAATACAAGTAAACTTAAAATAAAAAATTATTTACGTTAAGAAGTAAATAGTTTAACTGAAACCTTATATCTTGGCCATGTCATAACGCTTACGAAAACTAGTACTAAGGAAAAGATTACGAAAATGTCTATAGCCCTTACAAGCCCTAAGATGCCGTAAATCTCGTAAATAATGCCTAAAATTATATCTGTTATTCCACCGATTAGTCCACCCATATTATATGCAAAACCAGATAAAAATCCTCTAACGCAAATAGGTACTGATTCCGCCAAAAGTAATGGCATAATAGGCCAAAAACCGGTTGAAAAAGCAAATACAACTGTTCCTATAAACATCGTATCGTAATTTATTAAAAACGAAAAGGGTGGAACTGAAAAGAGTATTGAAGAGAGAAGTCCGGAAACGCCTATATAAATTAACCTTCTTTTACTAATCTTATCTGCAAGTCTACCAAATAGTACAAAACCAAAGGCTAATAAAAGGTTAGCAATTAACATTAATAAGGCTAGAAGATAAGGTGGCATTTTTGCATAACTCAGTGCAACAGTTGTATAATTGCCAAATACTGAGAAATAAGCTATGAACATTCCGCTCATCGCTATAGTTGCGTTAATTAAAACCCTTAAGTAATCCTTATACTTAACCTTTCTCGTTTCCTTATTTATTTTTATACTTTCACTTACTTTAAAGTGTATGTAAGGTAAGAGGAGTAAGGGCAAGGAACCAGTAAGTAAGAATATTCTCCAGTCATAGCTCATTGAGTTTATAAAAAATAAGTATGCTAAGCCTGTTAATCCGTATCCTATTCCGTAACCCGATTGGTAAATTCCAGTAATTAATCCTCTCATGCTTGCTGGAGCTTTTTCGTAAGCTAGAACCATTGATGCAGTCCAGGATGCTCCCATGAATATACCTTCAAGCCCTCTAAAGATGAATAGTAGTATTGCATTTGGAGAAAAAGCCATTAGTAATTGAAATAGTGCATACCCCCCAGTCCCGATAATCATTACTGGCTTTCTTCCTATCAAATCTGCATATTTACCGAATATCATCCCCCCTAAAACTCTACCTATTAGTCCTAATGCGAACAATATCGTTATATCGAAGTAGCTTAAAGAGAAGTAGGACATTAAGTACGAGTATACGTAAGTTATTAGCAATAAATCATATATGTTCCCTGCCCATGCCAGCGTTGAGGATATTGTAGCGTGAATATACTCTTTCATAATTTTAAAAATTTCTTTAACCTTTTTTAAACTTTTCCCTAAATTAACTTGAAAAATTTAAAAGCTTCTTACGAGATCTTGAATTTTATTAAGAAATTACCTATAATACCAATTTTTTGTACCTCAAATAAACTGATGATTCCATAAAAAAGATTTCTCTACTGATAAATATACTTAAAAGTTGGGAAATATTAAGCTAAGAAAAGTTAAAAAATTTTAATTACTGGGCTAAGTTCTCATAAACGTTGCGAATAGGTGTAAATTACCTAAAATCTCTCTTTACAGTTAATTTTATTTTAATGAAATAAATTATTAGAGACTGAATATAACCTCCTTAAAACTTTTTACTAATTTAGGCTAAACTATCATTGTTAATATCAATATTGTTAAAAATTTCATGGAATCTATTAAATATCTTTCAAATAATTATACCTTATTTTGAACAGTATGAATATTGTTTTCCCTTTTTCCTAATTCCTTTACAATACCTCCACTATTTCAGTTATGTAATTAACCTTTTAAGGCCAATCGTAACCATACCTATTAACGAGAATAGTAGTTTTAACTATTTCCTTAGCACTTTCGAGATCATACTGAGGATATGCTGAAACG
The DNA here is from genome assembly GCA_037389275.1 of Sulfolobaceae archaeon RB850M. GTDB lineage: Archaea > Thermoproteota > Thermoprotei_A > Sulfolobales > Sulfolobaceae > JAPYVG01. Next base: position 17,012 of record JBBHKV010000061.1, on the reverse strand, counting down.
TGGACAACTACTTGTTATTATTTGCTTATCGCCGTTACCAACAGCTTCTGATAAACCGTGAATTTTATGTCACTTAATATTATTTAACATTCCTAACCCCTTTAATGCTATTAAGTAAGCTGAGGCTGTATGCCTATCAAAACCCTTCTCCCTCATCACCTTATCGTGATCCTCAGAATTTGTAGTACCCTTTGGATTAACTAACACAACGTTGAAACCTAACCTAAGTGCTTTAATAACACCGTGAGTTAACATTTGCCTCTTAGCAAAACGCGAAACCTTCCTATTACCGCTCTTACTCCTAGTGAACTTCCTCTTCTTAACTAGGAACAAGTCCTCAAAAGCAACGTAATCAACACCAACCCTTGATAGGAAATTGAGAGACTCTGATAGAGCATTCAAACGCAAAGCTTTAGCCTTATCCTTAGGAAAACCGTGGGAAACTACCTCGCTATACCACCAAGTTTTAGTAGTAACAATACTACTCTCCTTATTAATTACAACAACGTTCAACCTATCACTATTCAAATCAAAACCGGCAAACAAACCGTAACCGTTAGGTTTTGGTGAAGAGAAGTGCTTTAAATAAAGCCAGAGTGGGATTTGGAGGTGGATCATAGGGTGATCCTTGAAACTTACTACAGCACCATAACCCTCCTCCTTCCTTCGAGATAACTCCTCTAACTCTTTAAGCAATGGTAAGTACTCCTTGCCGAAGTAAGCTTTACCAAAAACCCACTTACCCCACGGGTCTTTAACTCTAACTTCCACGTGGTCTTGAAAAACGTGGAACTTAACATTCCTATTGCCTTTATCACTTTTATTCCCCCTACTACCAAACCAGAACCTCTTGACCTTAGCGTGTATTATCTTACCCTTCTCTTCCTCTCTTTCTAACAAGCCATCAACTATTGTCTTAGCTTGCTTTAAAGCAGTTTCTAGGTAAACGTAATTTGGTAAGATGTTGTAGAATTCCTTGGCTAATTCATCAATACTCTTTCCATCAAACAATGGTCTAATAGCACTCTTAACTACTTGTGAGTAAGCCCTTGCAATCCTAACAACCCTCTCTTTCTCGTTAAATAAGACTCTACCATTTATCGTAACGAATTGGAAGTTGTCAAGTGCTTCCTTAGAACCGATAATCCTATTCCTCATCGTCTGGTAGGATGACAATTATAATCACCTCCTTTCCAGCAATTTTACTAACCTTATCCCTAACGCTTTTCGGCACGTTTATTGTATACCTCTGATCCCCGTACTTATCCCTACCGGCTGAGGATATGACACCACGGAAAACAATCTGTTCCATATGATTATAAGTAACCGCAAAATTTATAAATTTTTCCGTTAATATTAACATGTAAAAGAGAACCCTACAGTGAACCCGAGGAGCAATGTGAGGGGGAGGATGGGTTCGATGAGGCTCCCCATGTCGTGGCTGGGAGTCCATACTCCCTAACCTAGGCGTGGGGAGCCGGACAAGGGGAATGAGGACGAGGGTTGATATGAAATATCATGAAACCCTATGAAAGTCCGACCCCTTTCTATATCCTCTTACCTTCAACAGTATACACGTGATTTACCTCTTACTTATTCTCTTAATAAAGAAAAAGTTATTTAGTAATTTTTAGTGTCAATAGTATAAAAACACTCTTCACATCTGTTATTGCCTCAAAAACGTGAGTTATCTTATACTCTTTAGCTAATAGAAAATTTTTATCTCAGCGACCTCTCATTTAGGACATAATGCCATCATCATTAATAAACTTTTTAAATTCAAACCACTACTTGTATACATTTTTCAAAATCACTTCTAATTAACATATGAATAACTGAAAATTTTTTGAAACAGAGTTTGCTAGGTTTTTATGCTAGTTTGTAAACAATTTTAACTCATGATTAAAGTTAAAACAGTTAATTCCCCAGCTTTTCTTGAATACACCACTGATATATATAAAACAATAATCAATGACTTAGAGGAAAATCAAAATATCTTCTTCAAATACGTACAGTTGATTAACGAACTAGCTTATAGGGAGGGGTTTACTTTTTACACTGGGAATTATTATAGGAGTATAAAGGTTGATCCAATACCCAGACTTTTACGGAGAGATGAGCTCGAGAAAATAGCCTATGGTTTAAGAAATAGAGCTGATGCGATTAATAAGTTCCTCTTCTCGTACTACCACGGTGATAAGATAGTAGTTCCAGAGGAGATAATTAAAACCTCGCCCTACTTTAGACCTGAAATGATCGGTTTTGATCCACCAAAGGGAATTTACGTATATATTTTCGGCGAGGACCTAGTAAAGGTTAAGGGAGTTCCTTTCATACTTGAGGATAATGTTAGAATACCTTCTGGGATGAGTTACGCGTTAAAGGCTAATGAACTCACGAACAGAGTATTAGGTGACATCTTTTCCCTAAGGGGGAGTGAGGGAAATGGATTAGAATTACTAAAGAAAACTTTATCATATGCCTCAGATACAAGAGACCCTGTGATAGCAATCTTAACTGATGGGACTTTAAACTCCGCATATTTTGAACACAAGTTTTACTCGGACAAATTAGACTTATTATTGGCTGAACCTTCAGACATTATCGTAAAAGACAAGGAAGTAGTGGTGCAAACTTTAGACGGTGAAGTTCATGTGGACGTAATCTACAGAAGAATTGAAGACTTAGATTACTTAACCCCGGGGTTAATGAATGCTTACTTGAGGGGATGGGTTAATATAGTAAATGCACCGGGGACGGGAATAGCTGATGATAAGATGACCTTTTGCTTTATGCCACAAATAATGGAGGAGCTGGGGATAAAAGAAGGGATTAGACAACCTTTCTCATTTCCTATCGGGACCACAATTGATGACATAAACAAACTAAAGAACATGGTCATTAAGAAGAGGGAGGGGTATGGGGGTTCGGGGACTTTCGTATTAACAGACTTGCCAGAGGATGAGAGGATTAGAATAATTAACGAAGTTCTAAAGTCCCCAGAGGAATTCATGGCGCAAGAAGTGCTAGACTTTGACACTGTAATTTCAGCAATAGGCGATTCATTTTACCAAACTTATGCTGACTTAAGGTTCTTCGTATTCATAAATGAGACTTCCTCATCGATCTTAAGCCGGGTTGCACCAATTGGAAGTAGGGTTACTAATAACTCTTCCGGAGGGCTAGTAAAACCCGTTTGGATAGTGTGATTGAGATGAAGTATAAGGTATTTTATGAGGCGAGGTATGAGTACGAGGACGTTGTGACAAGTAATGATAATACTTTAAAAATAGTGCCTTACGACGGTGATAATCAAATAGTTTTGGAGGAGAAAGTTGAAACAGAGCCTAATGGTTATATGACTAGATACAAGGATTTATTCGGCAATACTGTTTATAGGATAAAAGTCATAGAACCCCACTACTCTTTAATCATAAGGAGTGAAAGCTCTGTTATTGTTAAGAAAAATGAGATGGAGGACTGCGAATTGCCTTGTAACCTTGAGGATAGTATGTTCTTAAGTTCTAGTAAATTAATAGACGTTGAGTACTTCAAGCCAATTGCATCAGAGCTTTTGAGATCCTCTTCAACACTTGATGAGCTAGTTAAAAACGTTATAAGTTTCGTTAGAGGAAGGATGAAGTATAAGGAGGGCGTTACTAAAGTAGATACTACTGCTAGGGAGAGCTTCGAACTTGGGATGGGTGTTTGTCAAGATTTTACCCAAATAACCATAGGGATTTTAAGGGCTTCTGGTATACCAGCTAGATACGTAATGGGGTTAGTCGATGAAAATCCAATAAGTACTCATGCATGGGTTGAATTTAAATCTCCTTCAGGTTGGATCCCAGTTGACCCCACTAGGAATAAGTTTTATAATATAAATTATGTCAAGTTTGCAATAGGGAGAGACTATTATGATACTCCACCAATAATAGGAACCTATGTAAGTAGAGGGAAAGGCGGACTTAAAAAACTCACAGTTATGGTGAGGAGGATTGATTAAAAGTCTTGCTTATAAAGTATTTTGGGCTGGAAGGTATTTAGAAAGGATTGAGAATATATGTAGGATGTATCTATTGGCAATAGATAAATGCAGTCCAACAGAAGTCCCTTTGTACTTAGGAGTTAATGAGGATATAAGAAAATATTTGGTTAGAAACCTAGAGATGTTAAGGGAAGACTTAAGGGCTTTCAGTGACGAAAAAGTCATGAACGCTGTTGCTACCTTGGAGGGTGCTATATATTCATCAAACAGTGACTTAAAGAGCTATTTTTCTGCAATTTTGCAGTCAGTGCTCTATTTAGGAAGCATAATAGAAGATGAGATAAAGCCCGTACAACAAACTATTATACCTAAAAAGCAAGAGGAGGTTAAAACTCAATAAGAGAGTAAGGGTTTATTTTATTCCCGTTTAATATAACTTCACCACTTCTATTACTATAAGCTATAATTTTCCCAGTCCTAATGACCATAAAGCGTGGTGATAGTGTAGAGAACTGCTCTCTTAAACTCTTAGAGTCAAGGATTACCAAATCTTGTGAGGGCTTATTCATAGTTGATAAATACCACTCTGTTTCTGAGTTCTTAGTTATTAAATTAATCCAATCCTCGGACTCCTTCAAACTGGCTTGCTCCATTAATATCGCTAACCATAAAGCTTGAATAATATCACCATAACCGAAAGGGAAAAAGGGGTTTTGAAAGTCATCATGCCCCAGGGTTACGTTAATCCCTTCCTTTAACAACTGTTTAATCCTAGTTAAACCCCTTCTTTTTGGGTATTTATCAAACCTACCGTTAAGAAATACTGTAGTTAACGGTGAACTAATTACGCTAGCATTCCTTTTCTTTATAAGTCTAATTAACCTTGAAACGTATTCATCATTATCAGAATGAATTGAGGTTAAATGAGAGAGCGAAACGTGGTTATTTTTTAAACCTAACAAATACTCTGCAAATCTGGTAGGCTCATCACCTTGATCTATATGAGCATCAATACTCTTGTTAAACTTTAAGGATAGCGAAGAAATTAGTTCTAACTGTTTTTTACCTAGATCCTCGTTATCCTCACCATCAGGCTTACCACCAATAATGTCAGAAATTTCAACAGCTCTGTAAAAATTGTTTTCATCGCAGTTGAAAACACCCTGCTCTGGGAAAGCTACAACTTGAATGTCTACGAAGTCCTTCATCTCCTCTTTAACCTCAATTGAGGCCTTAACAGAATTAAGGTTTTTAGAACAAGTATCTGCATGAGTTCTAATATGAGTAACACCATTAAATATTTCCAGTATCAAAGCCTTCTTTATCCTACTCTTTAACTCCTCAATTGATAAGGAATCCCTTATCTTAGCCCATCTCTCTACGGCCTCTTGCAAAGTACCGCTTTCATTCTCACCGGTATCCTTTAGGCTCATTACATTCTCTAGGTGAATGTGCATGTCAAAGAACGCTGGAAAGGCTATCCTACCCTCAGCATCTATGACAGTGTCATTGCCATCGTCTAACGTTATGTTAGTCCTACCCATACCCATGAAGTTTACATTTTTAATTATACTCATCTCTCAAGCATACCTCCCTTAGCCCCTTTAACGTCCTCATCAAAAGCCAGTTCTCCTTTAATATATGTCTTTGAAACCCTAGCCTTAAATTTAACACCCTCATAAATGGAATGATCCATTTTACCGTGCCAATCTCTAACAGTCCACTCCTCCCTCTTTATTAATGTGAAATCAGCATCAGCACCTATAAAAAATCCCTTATTCTTAATATTATAAAGTCTTATCTGGTTTTCGTAAGTTATTTCAGCAACGTGTTCTGGTAATATATAACCGTCGAACATTAGGGTCATTATAGTAGGTATTAGGAACTCTGTAGAAGCTACACCGTTAGGCACTTCTATATAACTTAACGCCTTATCCTTATAAACTGACATGTAACCGGCATAATCACTACCCAATGTGTAAACGCTATTTAAGTTCCTAACTAACTCCTCCCTCATCTCTTTACTCCTTAAGGGCGGTGACATTATGAACCTTTTACCGTCTGGTCTATAATAATAACTCTCGTCAAAGAGTAAATAGTGCGGGCAAGTTTCCGCATAAATTTGCGCACCTTTCTCCCTCCAACTCTGAATTATTTTTAAAGAATTAGATGAGGAAACGTGAACTATATAAGCCTTAGCCTTTGTCAGATAAGCCATCATTGAAACCCTATTTACTGCCTCTTCTTCTACCTCTGGTGGCCTAGTTAGTGCGTGGTATATTGGCTCTTCTTTATTACCGTACTCTTTCTGTAACTCATCTATCACATCTCCGTTTTCCGCATGTATAGCTATAACCCCATTAAGTTCTTTAACTTTCTTCATAGCCCTCATTATGTTCTGGTCATCTAGCTGCATACTACCCTTATAGGCCATGAATACTTTTACGCTCCTAACACCTAGTTTGAATATTTCGTCAAGATACTTGATGTGATCACCATTTTGTAATATGAAATGAAATGAGTAATTTATCATTGCCTGATTTGAAGCCTTTTCAATTTCCTCCCTAACAGCTGTTATAGGATCTTTATTCAGTGGGTCTATGAAGTTAATAATACTAGTTATACCCCCGGCTAAGGCAACTTCACTACCGCTTTTATAATCATCTGCAGTAGGTATTATCTCCCTTGCACCTAAATACCTTGAGTTAAAGTGAGTATGCCCGTCTATTACACTGGGTAATAAGTAATATTCTGAAATATCTATTGCATTATCACCTAATGATGATGGTATTTCTTTTTTTATTTCAACAATTTTTCCATCTTCAACTCTGAAATCTGTAGTTAAAATCCCTTTTGATGTTAATACTTTAGCGTTTTTAAATATCATAAACCCCCAACCTACACGGTATCTTATTACACTCAACTAAATCATTTATCGCATTTAAAACTGCCGCATAACCCCCTGAAATACTGTTTTCACCAATCCCCCTAACACCAGTAGGGGTATTTGAAGGGGTGTGAAGTAGTTCAACCTCAAATTGAGGTGCTTCAACTGCAGTAGCTATTGAGTACTCAACTTCATCTTTAACATCTTCTAAAATTGTACCGCTAATTGCTTGTAAACTTCCACCGATTAATTGTCCCTTTACTTGCTCTTCATCACCTGTAACCCCAACATCAGCTATAATATAATGATAGACGGGCCTTATCTTACCCACTTCTTCATCAATTTTAATAACACTAATTTGCCCACTTACAGTACCCACGAAGGTTGGAGTCTCGTAACATTCCTCAGCTACTAAGTTATTTACCTTCCACGGCTCCTCTCTTAGCGTTTTAGCAATTTTCTCCCAATTTAGTTCACTATCAATCTTCTTACCTAACTCCTTTAATTTTCTCACAGCTAATATTGCAGCATTTCCGGCAGTCAACATTGACCTACTAGCCCAAACCCCGAAACCGTTTATATTGCTCTTACCTAACTCTACCTTAACCTTATCATAACCTAGTTCTTTAACTACTAGTTTCCTAATAGCTTTATCCATCCCTTGACCTTGATTAGTTAAAGTAGTTTCTATAACTATCCATCCGTCTAGATCTAGCCTGGCCCTAACGCATTCATAACCCGGAATTTTAGACTTTTCGTGCTTAATCATGATTTCAGAATTAGGTGCAGCATATTGTATGTAAAAGCTCACTCCTATCCCTCTTTTATAAATATTCCTCAACTCCTCATACTTCTTTTCTAACCTATCTAAAACATCATAAACATCACCTACATCTCCGTCGAATTTCTCCTTAAGGTTTATCCTCCTAACATGAATTGGAGATAGCCCAGTCCTTTTGGCGATTTCGTCCATCACTCTCTCCATAACTAAAATTGCCTCTGGTCTTCCGAAACCCCTATAAGCACCTTGAGGTGGTTTATTAGATACTTCTACTATAGCGTCATAATATAACTCATAATCGTAAACGCTTCTCATTGTTGCTAAAGTCACGAATAAAGGGGAGATTCCAGTAAACGGTAATAAATATGCTCCGGCATCGTAAGTTATCTTATCAATTATGAAATTTAATTTACCAGATTCTTTATAACCAACTTTAACCTCATGAGTTTGCCCCCTACCTTGAGATGTTGTCACGTTTTCAGTCCTAGTTTCAACCCACTTTAGGTTCTTCCCTAGTTTATAGGCTAAGGCTATTACTGTTAATTCCTCATAACTTAAATCTTGTTTTAGCCCAAATCCCCCGCCAACATTAGGAACTTCAATTACTATCCTATTCTGAGGAACTTCTAACATTTCTGATACAAGCATCTTCACAACAGTAGGTATTTGGGTTGATATGTGAATTTTTATTTCATCCCCTTGAAGCCTAACCGCTAAGACTCTGGTTTCCATAGTATACTGAGCGTTTCTATCGAAATTTAACCTTAGGGTGAACTCGTTCTCAGAAGTTACACCATTACTCAGTCTTGTTTCTCTGTAAATCACATTATCTGGGACTTCCTCATAAACTGGCCCATTATACGGTTCATAATTAACTTCAACACTTTCCGCTAGGTCGAACGCTTCATACATATCTTTACCTATAACAACCCCTAATGGTTGAAACTTGTAAACTGCTTTGTATTTAGGTAATAGAGGTACATCTGGGATTCTCAATAAGCTCTTATCATACACTGTCGGGACTTTAAACTCCTTTACTACATCATAATCATAAACTTTGCCAGATATAGTGAACCTCGCATGAGGTAATTGTGACCGTACAAAGGCTACATGTTCATACCCTCCACTAGTTATATCATCTACATACTCTATTGACCAAACCATCTTAAAATTACATTGTAAGTTTTTATTATATTAATGTTTTTTGCATTATCGAGTAAAATTAAGTTCAGTAAATGAGGCAAGAATTTTTACTTAATTAAGTAAAAAAGTGCTTATTATTAACGCATAGCTATTTAGTTTATGCGTATCGGTGTAATACAAACTTTCATGAATTGGGATAAAAAAGATAATATAGAAAGGCAAATAGAATTAGTAAACAAAGCAGCTGATAACGGTGCGAAGATAATAGTTCTAGATGAGTTGTCCAATACAATTTATTTCCCTTTCGAACAAAACCCTAAGTACTTTGAATGGGCTGAAGACGAAAAGGGGTATACTATTCAGAAATTTAGGGAGGTTGCAAGGGAGAGAAAAGTTAATTTAATAGTACCAATATTCGAGAAGGATTTGGCTACAATGTCATTTTATAATACCGCATTTATTATAAATAGTCAAGGTGAAATAGTAGGTAAATATAGGAAAACCCATTTACCCCAGGAGGACAAATTTAATGAATATTATTACTTCAAGGTGGGTGATCTGGGATTTCCAGTATTTAATTTAGATGGCGTTAAGGCCGGAGTAGTTATATGTCATGATAGGCATTTCCCAGAGACGGTTAGAGCTGAAGTAGTTAAGGGTGCTTGGATAATCTTCATTCCTTCTGTAGCGGCGTTTAAAGAGATTTGGGAGTTAGAACTAAGAGCTCATGCAGTATTTAATACTTCATACATTGTAGGAGTTAATAGAATTGGTAAGGAGTACCCAGATCAACAAGAGGAATACTTCGGAAATTCGATGATAATTTCTCCAATGGGTGAGATAATTAGTAAGGCCGGAAATAAGGAGGAAATATTGTATGCTGATATAAGTGAGGAGGAGGTAATTAAGGCGAGAATTAGAAGGCCTTTCTTAAAAAAGAGATTAAACTCTTACGGACTCTGAGGACAAATTTTCATAAACTATTTTTCCATTACTTATTACTAATCTTCTAGGCTTAATCCCCGTAAGGACGTCTTTTAAACTTTTACCATCAAATACGACTAAATTCGCGTTTGCACCTTCATAAAGACCATAATCCTTTAAATTCAATGCCCTAGCACCATTGTAAGTCATCATGTTGAAAATGATGTTAAAATATTTTGAGAAGTACATATAATCACCTATCATTAAGGCAAATGCTGACTTTAACATATCACCGTCACCTATTGGATTTAACTGATTCTGAATGTCGTCGTGACCTAAAGCTACGTTAACTCCGTAAGATATAAGTTCCCTAACCCTGGGAATTCCTCTCCTTTTAGGATAACCCTCAAAAGCCCCTGAACCCTCAAGCTCAGTTATTGGGGAGACGATAATACTTATCCCGGCCTCCTTTAACCATCTCATAAGCCTTAACGCATAATCCCCACTGTAAGAATGCAAGGCAAGGAGGTGACTTAAGGAGACCTTATTAAAATACTTCCTCCTTAAAGTCTCAGAAACTATTACCTCACTAAACCTGGTTGTGGGATCATCTGAATAATCTGCATGGAAATCTAATAAAACACCTCTCTCTACTCCAATATCGAACAACTTCTTTACCATCTTAACCCCATCTTCCCGTGAAGGTTGAAGATGAGGCTGACCACCGATACCGTCTACCCCTAGTTCTATAGCCTTCCACGCCCCTTCCTCAACTTCCTCCGTGAAATAATCATAACTTTGTATAAACCCAATTATTTGAATATTAACTTTGTCCCTAAACTCCTCTCTTAACTTTAATACGCTGTTTAACCTTTCCTTCCACTTAATACCATCTATCATTACGTGTGTCCTAATGTAAAGCGATCCAGCTTTCAAGTAGTATATGACGGATTTACGCATTAACGAGTAAATTTGTTCTTCAGTCAAATTCTCTTTGCATTCCATAAGTGAATTTAAGGCCTCCTCGAACCTTGGAGTATCTACCTCTTTACAAACATCAAGTAAGAAATTACTATCAATATGAGCGTGAGAGTCAACTAAGGCTGGTGAAACTATTCTTCCTTCTAAGTCTAAAACGTCACTACCTTCTATCCTTTCAGCAATTTTCACTATTTTATTACCGTCTATCTCAATATCAACTTTCTTTCCATCTATCGTTTTTACATTTCTCAAGATCATTGGAACACCAGCTTGCCGGGGTTCAGTAAATCCTCCTCGTCAACTTTCCTCTTAAATTCTATCATCTTCTTCAGCCTATCACTCTCAACCCTATCGTTGACCTTATAGGAATGAAGGTTGAAAACTGAGCCATCAATTTCTGGTAAGCTCTCGTAATTTAGAAAATATGTGTGGGAGAACAATTTGCTTCTAGATCTAGATAATTCACAAGATATTAGTGCTTTTACTCCCTCAATCTCTTTTAACTTCTCTAATGGTATATCTAAGGAATTATAGTTCACTTTAGTCTTATTTACTGCTGTAAAGTAAGTCCCCGCAAAGGTTGTAATAATTTCCTTTAATGACGCTTCGTCACCTTCCTCATAATTACCAACTATCACGTTCCATTTACCCCATGATAGGTTAGGCTCAATCAGTTCGGCCATTGGTTTATTCCTTATGCTAACAAACTCAGCTTTATCGACAAACTCAAGAGAGAAGTCCAGTGCTTCAGAAAGGGTAGAAAACTGCTTTCTCAACACTTTAACCTTCTTATCCCTCTTTATAGTCCTCATCTTTATCTTAGTTATTATCCCAGTAGTTCCAGCAGATTGAACTACTGAATAAACGTCAGTCCCGGTAAGCCTATAAAAGCCTTTTGGAGTGTACACTTCCAATTCTTCCACTATATCCCAAACAGCACCATTTCGTAACGAACCAAAACCTAATGAACCGCCAGCCACATACCCCCCTATAGTTGCCATATAATAACTTGTAGGAATAGTCGGTAAGTCGTTAATTCCTATCTCATTGAACTCGCTTCCAGGCTTAGTTATTAAATATCCACCACTTCTTTCATACCCTTTAAAATTTGTAATATCTACAACTACAGTATTATCCCTCAGTGGTATAGTCTCGCCTAAAGTGTTTGTTCCAGCACCTCTTAAGACTATCGGGAAATGGTATTCACTCATTAATTCAATTAGCGTTTTTACATCTTCCTCTTTTGATATTTTAATCACGAATCTAGGGAGTTTCCTTAGCCTCATGAGCACCGGCGATAGATAGCCGTAATCAATTGAGTATTTCTCCCTAGTTTCTAAATCCGTATATAGTGTAAAGTACTTAGAAAATATACTCTCTAGCACAATTTTTTATTTATCAAAGGTTTTAAAAACATTACTTAACAAGTTTGCCAGTGAAATTTTCTTCCTTAATCTCCTCATCCTCAATAACTATCTTCCCGTTTATTACTACAGTAACCGGTTTTCCAATCACTTCATACCCCTCATATGGGGTCCAATCAGCCATATGAGTACTTTCTGCTGAAACCCTCCACTTCTTTTGCTGATCGTAAATTACTAAATCGGCATCATAGCCTTCAGCGATCTTACCCTTATTTAAACCGTTTAATTTTGCTGGATTCTCACATAGTAACTTAATTGCGAGGGATAAAGGAAGTCCTCTCTTTATAAATTCAGTTATTATCATTGGAACCCTTAATTCAACTCCGGGCAATCCAGGTACTAGGTCGGGAAACTCTTTGTGCTCCTCCTTAACCCTCCTATCAAACCAGTTATGATCCGTTGCGATAATGTGAACCTTATTTATCCTCTTCCATAACTCCTCTGGATCCCTTACCGGTGGGGAAGTTACAAAAAGATACGAGTCCTTCCTATCGTAAACCTCCTTACTTAAAATCAAGTGATGGAGAACAACCTCACCGAGTAACTTACCCTCAATTAAATCCAATGTTTTACCGCTACTTACGTGGGCTATTAAACCGTTATCAACTATAGTTTTAGCCTTTAAAACAGCTGATAGTTCAGATTCTTCCGGCCTTGTGAGAAGGTGTAATTTAGGCTCCCCTCTTCTACCCTCTGCTAATGCGTTTATTAGTTCCTCGTCCTCAGCGTGAATCATGATATAACCATTATATTTTTTAACAACCTCATTTATCCTCCTTAGCCCGCTTAATGAACTCTTAACTCCAGCATACTCAACCATCATGAACTTAATCGACTTAAACCCTAGTTTTAACACCCTAATTAAATTCTCTGTAACGTCATTGGCAAAGATATGAAAGGAATAATTTACGAATGATTCTTTAAACTGCTCGATCCTTTCTTGTATGTTTGGAGAGAGGTCAGAAAAAGCGAAATCTATTACAGTCGTAGTTCCGCCATATGCCGCAGCTATCGTACTTTTTCTAACTGTATCTGAAGTTGGTACCTTCAAATACCTTTTAAAAATGTGAACGTGGTTATCAACTCCCCCTGGAATTAATAATCTACCTTTGCCGTCTATAACTTCTCCATCACCGTTAACTATCTTACCGATTTTAATTATCTTACTTCCCTCAACACTAACTTCTCCCTCAATAATTCCACGTTCAGTTATTAGCCTAACATTCTTTATAATCATAATAAAAGCCCCAGTTCTCTCAATTCACCAATAGTCTTCCTTAGGTAATGCCTATAAAGTATGGAGGCTTTATCAGCCTTAACATGAATTTCCTTCTTTAAATCCAAATAATACTCGTATGGTTGGGTTTCTAGGACTTCCTTATCTTGGAAAATTATCGTGTCCTCAAACCTCCTTATTTGTTCTTCATCAACCTCGTAGGCATAGTTCATGAAAATCCATGCAAATACTGTACTCTTTCCTTTGCTTTCCGGTTTTATTGAAAATATCATTGAGAATATTTTGCCATCATTTTCTTTCGAAAAGTAAAGAAATAATGGTCTTAGGATTTTGTAAGTATAAGTGAAATATTTGCCCTCTCCAGTTCCATCTGGATTTGGTTGCCATACTTTAATGTTTTCAGCCACTACTCCTTCTTCAGTTATTTTAGCATCGTACTCCGGAATTTTAGGATATGAAGGATTACCCAAATATCCGTTATGAACATAAGGGAAATGGGAAACGTCCAATAAGTTCTCTAAAACCCTAAAGGGGTTAGCGTTAATGTGATAAGGACCGCACTTGATTTTCCTAAACCTATCATCATACCACTCCTCAATATAAGGAATATCACCGGAAGGCTCTTTTAACGCAACCCAAATTATACCATATTTCTCTTTAACGTAATATTTCTCTAACTTAACGTTAATTCTCTCTCCAATTGAGGGAACTAATGTAAGTCTTCCTTCAGGATCAAACCTCCAACCGTGATAAGGACACTCTATTTCATCTCCAATAACTTTTCCCCTAGATAATTTAGCTAACCTATGAGGACATCTATCGCTTAATGCCACTAACTTGTCCTTTCTTTTCCATATTAGAATGTCCTTGCCTAATAGGGTTGTATCATAAATCTCTTTTACATCATCTGAAAAAGCTACGGGTAACCACTCGTTGTACATATACTATGTTTAGAGAGAAAAATTTTTAAAAATTTACTACCTCACATTTACGCATTAATCTTGGTGAAATGTACCCTATAAACTAATGCGATAGGACGATGTTATTGAAAATTTTTAACTTGTTCGACAGGGTAATAAAAATTGTTTAATTACTTCCATGAAATGTTTATAAATAGATTTTCAAAGACTCTTTATCAAATGAGTAAAACCATTTTCGTTAGAGAAAGTTCTGGTTTAAGAAAGGAAGTATCAGCATTAGATGCAATCATGTTAAACTTAGGAAACATGTCAGCTGGGGTGGCATTATATACTGGAATAAGTCCTTACATAACAGCTGGAGGTGTAATATGGATTGCTGCAATAATAGGATTACTACTAACATTACCGCAAGCAACTATGTACACTTTACTATCCTATAAGATACCCAGAACTGGAGGAGATTACGTTTGGATTTCAAGGCTATTTAACGGTCCCCTAGGCTTTATTGCGGCATTTGCATTAATGATAGAATCGACAGCCTTTTTCGCATTAGTAGCGTATTTCTTCGCTTCAGCTGTAGGAACTGTACTTAGTACTATAGGAACAATGGACGGGATTTCAAGTCTTGTCAAACTATCTAATACTCTCAGCCAACCATTATACTCCTACTTATTAGGAGCTTTGTTGTTTGGAGTGGTAATAGTATTAAATATTTTCAAGGCCAGATGGGGTTATACAATGGTTACAGTTTCTGGGATAGTTGCATTTATAACTACTATTATCACCATGGTAGTTATTGCCTCTAATTTGAGCGATTTCACTAAGGCAATTATGCCGTTTTTGAACGCTGAAGGAATCGTACCACCTTCTCACTATTCAGTAGCCCCATTTAGCTGGGCAGCAACGCTAAGTATATTACCTATACTCGCAATTTTTACCTATCCTTGGATGCAAGCAGTCCCTGCTGTGGCATCAGAATTAAAAAAGGTCAAATACTCTGCCTACGGGATATTCGTACCATTAATACTCACTGGAGCTTTAGTAACTATAGGCTTTCTATTACTCTACATAGGTGGGGGATACAATTTGACGACTTACGAGTTCATTAATAATGGTTACGTTTACACTTTCTGGACTGTAGGGATTGGATTAACGAGTAATTACTTACTTCAGTGGATTATAGGGATTGGACTATTAGTATGGGAGTTTGCGATATTAGCTTATGGAGTAATTGTGTTTGCAAGATATATTTTTGCAATGGCGTTTGACAGAGTTCTTCCCGAGATATTTACTAGATTAAATAGGCAAGGATCACCAGTATATACACATTTATTTGACTTAGGATTAACGTTAGTGTTCTTAGTGATACCAGTGGTTTCTTCAGCCGGCGTTACGGCGCTTTACGGCGCAGAGGTTATAGGAATGCTTTATTTCTTAATTGTAAGCATCGCTGGGGCTTATAAAGGAGTTATTGAAAAAAGTGTTGTACTATTATCGGTTTCAGCATTTTCAGCTGGTTACTTCGCGTTTTTAACCTATGAAGCTGTTACGAATCCGGTCTTCGACTTCGTAACCTCTAGCGGTACCGTAGACCCTTACACGCTACTGTTCGTTATAGGCTGTTTTGTTGCTGGAGGCGTAATTTACTCAGTTGCTTGGTATTTGAACAAGAACAAAGGGATAGACTTAAACTTGCTATACAAGGAGATACCACCAGAGTAGCTGTAACCGCCCTTAAAAATATCATTAAAATATCATTATAGAATCACGATATAATATGAAAAATAGAAAATAATTTAAAAGATATTTTGAACATTTTTTATTAAGTCCTAGCTTGATATTAAAATAGTTTATCATCGTTTCAATTTTTCTCAAATAGGTAACTTAAACTTTTCCCACAATAAGGGAATTGTTTATCAATAACACGTAGCATAATAAGTGAACATTTAGAGCTTATAAGTGTTAAACAATGACTGGATTATTAGATTAATTACCATAACTTATTGAGAGAGCGAAAACTCGAACAAGCAAAGTAATTTATAAAATATTAAGATATATTGTCCTAATATTAAATGCATAATCTCTCCCAGTATCCTACATTGAAATCTGTAAAAATAATGCTATTAAAAGTGTAGGGATTAAAGTTATTGTGTAAGCTAAAGTTCAGTTTTGTTCTTAGGGTTAAATAAAGTCATGAGATTATAAGTATTTTAACTCAACCAATAGCCAGTGGCAGATATGTCAGCGTAGAAGACCGTGGATGAGTTTGTTTCACTTAAAAGCTTAGATGTTTTCCCCTAACAAAAAATTTGCTCTTTTTACAATAAAGTTTCTCCATATATTAAAAAGTAATGAGACACTATTCATAAACTACTTAATAACCATTTAGAAATATAAGCATAAAATTAAATAATTCAGTAATATTTTCCAAATCACAAAGGATGCAAAGGAACAATGCTTTAATAATAGTACTAATTTTGATGCCTTTAGGGCCTTTACAATGTCAGTGAAATAGCTTCAATATCTAGAATAAAAAGATGAGTGTTCTCTATACGAGAATTTAATCAAGAAGTATGTAAGGAGTTTCTTTAAACACCTTTGCTACAACGTGAGTGCTTGTCCTCTCAATTTCAGGCATATTTATTAATTTTTCAAGATAATTTTTCATAAAATCTTCTCTATTCTTATACCTAGCGAGGACTATGAAGTCAATATCCCCTAATACGA
>JBBHKV010000060.1:0-8735 GCA_037389275.1 Sulfolobaceae archaeon RB850M | reverse complement strand
AACCCGATCCTTTTCGTGTTAATACCAATAGCTACAGCCACGATAGCCATAGTGCCCCATGAAATAGCCCATAGACAGTCGGCTAGGAATTACGGTTGTGCATCACGTTTTGTATTGAGTTTTAAAGGTTTTTTGGTCACGCTTTTAATAAACTTAATAAGTAGTATTACCGGGATAGGCTTTGTAGTATTTGCTTCCGGTTATACCGCAATTATGTGTAGGTTTGGGTTGTTATCACAAGATTTAGAGGGAAAGACAGCGTTAGCGGGCCCGGTAACAAACCTTGCAATAGCGTTAATTTCCATCATAGTTGTAAATAGCGTACCTTTACCCCCGTTGGCGCAAATATTCTTACTTGAACTCTTCTCCTTTAATAGCTGGGTGGCCTTCTTTAACTTAATCCCAGTACCACCATTAGACGGTTTTAAAGTATTTAGATGGAATAGGATGGTTTGGTTAGTAGCAGTAGCGTTTGCGTTCTTCCTAACTTTCTTCGTTTATGTGTGATAGTCTTGAGGTTAAATCCTACCCTAGTGATTTTTTTAATGGTTACAGCGGGTTATGTAACGGGGCAACTCCTTTACCTTTACAACCCTTACCTCTTATACTACTTAATCCAGTACAATCCGTTAATAATTTATTATCACTTTTACTGGCAATTACTAACCTCAATCGTAGTTACTCCCAGCCTCATCGATTACGCTTTCAACTCAATAGCCCTATACTTTATTTATTACCTTTATAGGGGGAGAGAGGGGATGAAAGAGATCTTCATCTTCATCTTAACCGGCGTATTCGGTAACGTTTTATACTTAATAGTCTACCCTAACGGCTTACCTTCCGCTGGTGCATCCGGCGGTATTTTTGGCCTTTTAGCATATTATTCACTTTTAGATTACTTAAGGGAGAGGCAATCTGGAGGGTTAATCATATTGATTGCAGCGTTAATACTTAGTGACAGTCTCCTACTCCCCTTCCTTAATATAAACATTCTTGCCCACATAGGAGGTACAATAAGCGGGTTATTACTTGCCCTAGTGGCTTATAAGCTGAGTGAGAGAAGTACTAGTTTATGAATGTGATAGAACTCGCGTTACTAATACTCGGAATAGCCATGTTCCCCTACGGTGTTTACGAGATAATAAAAGGTGGGGGAGACAGAAGCGTTAAAATCCTTATAATAGGGCTTTCGATTGCACTTTACGTCATCGAAACCGTTTTAGCCTTCTGGTGAATAACTTATCTTGTGATAATACTCATCAGTGGTACTCCAGGGACTGGTAAGAGTGTAGTTTCAAAACTTTTAAAGGAGAAGTTGGGAGAAGGTTATATTATTTTTCACCTCTCCTCTTTTCTAATTCAGAATAGGGCTTACACCGAGTACGATGAGGAAAGACAAACTTATATAATAGATGAGGAAAAGGCTGAGAAACTCTTGGGGGATTTTTTTAAAACGCACAAAGACGTAATAGTTGAGACCATCTATCCCGGTCTAATACCGAAGGCTGACAAGGTAATCGTACTGAGGAGGAACCCCCTAACCCTTTATGAGGAGTTAAAGAGGAGGGGGTGGAGCGAACTGAAGGTGGCTGAAAACGTTATGGCCGAGATACTCGGAAGTGTGAGTGAGGAGGCTAAAGAATACTTTGACAACTACTGCGAACTCGACACTACTAACAAGAGTTGGGAGGATGTTGTAGAAAAGGTTTTAAAAGGTGAGTGTGAAAGCGTTGATTGGCTTTCTGATGAAAGAGTCCAACAACTACTATTATCATTAGATAAAATTATTAGTCAATACGAAGATAGTAGTTTATAGTGTGAATTAAATGAGCGAAAACCCCTTTAGGATTTCAACCCCCCAAAGACAGCCTAGGGATTTGAGAAAAGTAGCACCACAAGCGCCCCAGGCGGTTGATATCAAAATACAGTTAAGAATGAAGACTGTTAGGTATAAGATCGCAGTACTGAGCGGTAAGGGCGGTGTAGGTAAGTCCTTTGTTTCATCGAACTTAGCTATGGCATTAGCTGCTGCTGGTAGGTCTGTAGGAATTGTAGACGTAGACTTTCACGGACCTTCAGTACCTAAGATGTTAGGCGTTAGGGGGCAATTCCTTACAGCCGATGATAAAGGGAACATAACTCCGGTAACTGGCCCCTTTGGTATTAAGGTAGTATCTATAGACTTCCTCTTACCTAAAGACGACACACCGGTTGTTTGGAGAGGTGCAATAAAGCACACTGCGATTAAACAGTTCTTGGGAGACGTTAACTGGGGTGAGCTTGACTATTTAATAATAGACATGCCCCCGGGGACAGGTGATGAAGCACTTTCAGTAGCCCAACTAGTTCCGAACTTAACTGGAATGATAATAGTCACCATCCCCTCAGAAGTATCAACATTAGCTGTTAAGAAGTCTATTAACTTCGCTAAAACCGTTAACGGCAGAATTTTAGGAGTAATAGAGAACATGAGCTATTTCATCTGCCCGTCTGACAATAAGCCTTACTATATATTCGGTGAAGGAAAAGGAAAGAAGATGGCCGAAGAAATGGGAGTCCCCCTACTAGGCCAAATACCGTTAGACCCAATAATAGCACAAGCGAACGATTTAGGGGAGCCCTTCTTCCTGAAGTATCCCGACAGCCCCACCTCTAAGGAGTTCATGAAAATAGCTGAAAAGGTCATTCATGTTGTTGAAAATCAACAGGCTAACGAAAACAAAAACGGATAAATGCTTACCCTTTCTCGTAGTAAAATAGGAACTTCTTCTTTTCGTAATTTGGCAATTTTTTAACCTTACCCTCCCTAACTAAGTCAGCTAAGGCCTCCCTGAATTCTATCATGTTAAACTCTACACCTTTGTCAATTAGCATGTCCCTTATTTCAGTAGAAGTCAGCCCGTTCCTCTCTTTAAGTAACGAGAGTATTACCTCCTTCAATTCCTCTTTTTTCATCTTGAGATAATACTTACATTATTTTAATAAATAAACGTAAAGGTTGAATAGTAGTTAAATTTAAAAAAATGAATATTAAGTATAAATGATGTAAGGTGGTAAAATCATGAGTATTGAAATTACTGAAAAAAGCACGATTTTTAAAAGGTTCCTAGCTGTAGCTTACGGTCTTTCGGACGCTGAAATCGAAGCGTTCCTCAAAATCATAGAGAGTAAAGGGGGGAAGGACGTAGATACGATCTCGACAGAGCTGGGGATAAGTAAAAGTAGGACTAGCCTGGTACTCAAAAAACTCGCTGATGCGGGGTTAATAGAAAAAGAGAAGGGAGGAAATAATAAGGGTGGAAGACCTAAGTACATTTACAACGTGAACAAGGAGGAGTTAAGGAACAAACTGTTAAAGAAAGCTGAGGAGTTGTGCAGTGAATTAAAAGACGTTATTTCTACCTTTACTGGCTAAATACTTCTTCAAAAAGGGAGTTTCCTCAATCTTTTCCTTGGTCAAGTACTCAAGATATAACCCCTTAGGTTTTTCCCTCTTCCTATTAGTATAAATTAATTGGCTCGGCGTGGCTATAATGTCGACCGGGACATCATAGGGCATTGTAGGGATCTCATCAACTATTTGAACATCATGAACAGTAGTCGCTACTGGGGTTAATTCATCAACTTTCCCCAACTCCCTAAGTATTGCGAACTCCAACTCGCTATAACCCTCACCCTTACCAACCCTATCACCGTTTAAAGTTACTGCAACACTGCCCACAACTACCATGTCAACTTTAGGAATGGAATAAATGTCTACGACTTCACCATACTTCATGAAACCCTTAATTGTTGAGGCCTCCTTATAATCGTCAATTTTAGAGGGGTCTAATAAGTGGAATTCGCCTTTTAACCTAGGTGTGGGGACTAGGACTATTTTACCCGTTCTTAACGCTAACTCCCTTAAGGGCCTTTGTGGGGAATCGGGGTTGATTTTCACCACCTTAGCCCTCTTGAACTCAACACTTTTAGCTAATTCTTTTGACGCCATTTCAGCCCCCTTAAAGTTCGGGATCCTACCGTAAACAGGCCTCGGGAATGATGCGATGTCCTTTTCCTCTAAGAGCCTCCAGATCTTCTGCCTTATCTCACATTTTGATAACATCTATCACACCTTGGTATAAGATATACAAACCAAAAATTAAAAGGACTGAAAAGGAGAAAATTTTCACGTAAAACACGTAATTCTGCCCTAACCTATTGATAACCTTAGGGAAAGTTATTATCCATATAATGATGCCTAAAAAGAACCCTGGTGCAACGTATACTGAAAACTGTTCAAGCATAGATATCCCAAATGTTAACCACCACGTTATTTGATATGGGTTTACTAACGCTGTTGTCAAACCCTTTAAATAACTCCCCCTCACACTAGCCGAAAACCCCTTAACCTTCAATACACCGTAGGCTAAATAAAGCATATAAGCACCGCCGACGAAGTAAAAGACGAAAAGGGCACCCTGGGGAATTAAGGACTTAAAAAAGAATGTTATCCAAAAGAAGATAAAATCGGCCGTCATCGCACCGGCACCGACGCTCGTACCGTGAAGCGCTGACTTTAACGACTCGTGAGCCATCATTGCGTTTATGGGACCGGGAGGTGCTGCAATAGATAAACCCATTATTATGCCTATAAAGACTGAGTAAAACAAGTCTATCATTTACTCATCCCCTCCAAGTACCTCTTAAACCTCAACGCGTCTTCAAAGGAGTAAATATTATTAAATATCACGTAAACGTTCTCGTCTTTTGACACAATTTCTGCCAACTTTTTCAGATCGTCATCAGTATATTTATAAGAGTAATTAACTTCACCACCTCCTATACCGTGTAGTCTGTAATACTTGTCCTTAGTAACTGAAGAATGCCTAAATGGGTCTACAACATGAATTATCCCCAACTCGTCAAAGAGAGATTTTAAGTCCATCTTATACCATTCGTCCCCCCTAGGTTCCCATGCGTAAATAATCCCCTTTTCTACCGAGCTGAAGAACTGTTTTAGATTGTTAATGTTTTCTTCCGTAGGCTTGAAAGATGATGGGGTTTGGAACACTATGACTTTACTTCCCAGCGCTTTAGCTTCATTTAAAGTGATTTCATAAGCCTTAATTACCTCTTCCGTGTGTTTAAAGAAGCCGAAGTTGCTCTCATTCCCCTTAAACTTTTTCATCCTCTTGTAGGTCACTTTATTGTACTCGTGAGTTATCACTTGTAAAGCTTTAACCGTAAATTCAACCCTATCCCCCGCCCTTTTTTTCCAGTTTTTTAAAGTCGTTTCCCCCACCACGTCATAGAAGGTCTGTTGTACTTCTAAAGCTTCAAAGTATTCAAAGTGTTTGTAAGTAAACCCACAAGTGCCTACCTTAATGACCATTCTAACTCTGGAAAAAATTTATTTGATCGTTTTAAAAAATTAAACATATGGTAGACGTTGAATTACTTAAGGAACTTTATCAGAAGGGTTATTCCATTAGAAAAATAGCTAGGGAAGTTGGAATGAGTTATGGAAAAGTGAGGAATTTACTTATAAAAGCTGGGGTAGAGTTGAGGAGGCGTACGGTAGACGAACAAAAGGTTTTGGAATTAGCTAGGCAAGGTTATAGTGCTAGGGCTATAAGTAGGACTTTAAACGTGAGTGAATCCTCAGTGTTACGCATTTTAAGAAAGCATAAAATGGGTAAGAGGATTAAGAAACTAGGAGAGGAGGAGATCGAGCTCATAAAGGAGTTATATGAAAGAGGTGAGTCAATTTACGGTATTGCAAAAAGGTTGAGGAAGTCCACAAATCTAATAGTCTACCACTTGAAGAAACTCGGATTGTATAAAACTACTCGTGGATCTTCTTCCACATCTCTCTAGCGAGCTCACCGTCGTATTTAAATACATTTACGAGTTTTTTAGCCTCCTCCCTCTTCCTCCTATGTTCTTCCAAGAAGTCGTTTAACTTCTCTATTAAAATCTGCTTCAACTCACCTGTGAGCATTTTACCAGACCTATACTCCTCCTCAATCTTCTTTATCTTCGCATCATCAGGCTCAAAGAACATGTAAAGCCACTGGAATGAAACATCAATATCCGGGTTACCACCGTATTTCCTATGAAGCTCTATCGTGGGCTGTCCGCCGGAAAACGCGTACTTCATTATTTTCCTTTCCACGGTCTTGGGGTCATCAGTCAAATAAATAGCAGTCTCAGGCTGTGAAGAACTCATCTTACCTTCTGGGCCCGTTAGCGGTGGGAGGAACTTACTGTGGATTTGTGCAGCTTTATAATACCCTAAGCTCTCCGCAATATCCCTCTGTAACCTCCAGTAGGGGTCTTGGTCTATTCCAGCCGGAATTAAACACCTCTTATGTTCGAACATCGTCGGTGCTATTTGTAATGCTGGGTAAAAGATAATTCCTATATTAGAAGAAGTGTCGAGCCCGAAAGTAGCCCTAACCTCGTTAAAGGTGAGTTTTTTAGCTATCTTTATCGCAATGGGGTACATGTTACGTATGTACTCCGTGTCTTGGAACACGAAAGTCTTATCGGGGTCAAAACCTACGGCAATAATATCAAGTATGTTCTCGTAAGCCCACTGCCTTGTTTGGTCTAAGGTATACTCTACGTTCCTCATGAACTTCTCGTCATCAGTAATCTCTATATACACGTTAACCTTGAACTTATCTTGCAACCATTTTGTGAATATAAAGGGAATTAAATGGCCTATATGCATTCCCAATGACGGTGCCCTACCCGTGTAAAGGAAAAACCCTCTCCCTTCCTCATAGTCCTTTAAAATTAGGTCGAGATCCCTGTGGGAGAAAAACACGTTCCTCCTAAGCATTACGTGGAGTTCGTCGTTTATGTCCCTCCTCATCCTCTCCTTTAACTCCTCAGTGATTTTTTGAGTACCAAATTGTACGATCAACTTATCGTAATCGACTTTCCCCTTAACTTCCCAAGGAGTTACACTAAAATCTTGAGCCATACATAAAAAATAGATAACATGATTTTATAAGCTTAAGATGAAAACATATAAAAACGTTTTAATGGGATTCGGCCTTTTGTGCAAATCCAGTAGCTGGTAATTCTGGGAACTTCTCCTTCATCCTCTGTTCCGCAATTAGTGACGCCTCCTCTAGTATCTTCCTCGCCTCTGGTGAAGACGCAACACCCACAGCACCTATCCCGCTGAATTCACCAGCCTCTACTACAACTTCTTGCAACCCATCACCTAGTTCAGATAACTCTATGGATAGTTCTGGCATAATGCCCTTTAGACTGGTCTTTAACTCATTGATCACGCCCATTACTGGTATTAAGTTCACATACACATCTCCAAGTTCGGTGATCGTCTCTAACCTTAATGACACTTGTTCTAAGGCTACTTGGGTAGTTATTAACTGCTTAGTAATCTTTCTAATCTCAGCGACCTCATTCGCATACATGGCAGCCCTAGTAGCGTCCTTTGACATCTGAGCGTCAACAACCCTTTCGAACAACACTTTGTCCCTTTCTTGCATCCTGGCGATATAAGCGTCAAGTCTACTTATCATCGACCTAACTTTGTACTGAGCCTCAATTATCCTAGTCTTGAGGGGATCCTTACTCTTGGGAAGCTTTATCTTCTCATTTCCAGCCCATATCTTTTGGAAGTCTTTTCCACTTAACATGGTCAATTAATATATTGAAAGCGTTAGATTTAAAAAGGGGGTGGCTCAATGTTATCCCTTATATAGTGTCCAAGTAAAAGAGTATGAATGGATTAGCTTTGACACTTAAAGGTTATGAAGACCCGGACGTTGAGATATTACTTGGAAAAGACCACGTGACAGTGTTAGTAGACTTAAGGGGGAACGGGGAAAGAGTTAAGATAAAGGCCGTAAAGGATAAGCTCTACCTATTTGATGAGGAGAAGAAGGAAGTGATAAAAATTAT
Organism: Sulfolobaceae archaeon RB850M; assembly: GCA_037389275.1. Taxonomy (GTDB): domain Archaea; phylum Thermoproteota; class Thermoprotei_A; order Sulfolobales; family Sulfolobaceae; genus JAPYVG01. The sequence continues at coordinate 812 of JBBHKV010000060.1, read as the reverse complement.
CGATTTACCCACGAGGGTCAAACCAGAAAGTCTCAAATTCAGAGTATCGTTAGGGACTTATATTATAAATTTGAAAAAAGAACTGTGACAGAAAAACTTTACCTAACAGATTGTTACGTTAAAGAGTTTAAGGCTAAAGTAATCAAAGTCGATGAAAACGGAGTAGTATTAGATAAAACGGCCTTTTACCCCGGTGGTGGAGGAGTAGAACACGACGTGGGATATCTAATAGTAAACGGCCAAAAAGTGGAAGTCACCGATGTTAAGGAAATAGACGACGAAATATACCACGTGGTGAAAGGAGGTGCGTTAAAGGAGGGTGACGAAGTAGTAGGGGTAATTGATTGGGAAAGGAGGTACAAAATGATGAGGCTACATACAGCTTCTCACGTAATGGCTTCTATCGCTTTTAAAAAATATAATGCATTAATAACCGGTGGTAATATAACCCCAGAATACGCTAAGGACGACTTTGATATTGACGATAAGAACAAACTTTTAGAGATCGTAAAAGAAGCAAATGAAATAATAAAGAGGAATATCCCGGTAAAAATATACTTCTTAAAGAAGGAGGAGGCATTGAAAATACCGGGTATTGTTAAGTTAGCGGAGAGGATGCCACCTAATATTGAAGTTTGGAGGATTGTAGAAATTGAAGGGATAGATATACAGGCTGACGGTGGCCCTCATGTTTCTAACACTTCAGAAATTGGTGAAATAGTTCCCATAAAAATTGAAAATAGAGGAAAAAATAGGAAAAGAATTTATTATACTGTAAAATGAAGCCCTTGATTTCACTTTAAGAGTTCGGC
>JBBHKV010000059.1:0-5203 GCA_037389275.1 Sulfolobaceae archaeon RB850M | reverse complement strand
ACTTGATCCTTCTTAACACCTCTAGGCCATAATCTGTCTACTAAAATCCTAATTCCATCATCCTTTTCTAAAGGATCGTAAACTCTCTTAACCTTTATCATATGATTACTTACCCTCTCTAAAAATAAAAATAGGGAGACTAATAGATTAGGTGCAATAATTTTAAAGTACATTACCCATCTTACTGTACAATTTCAATCCTTATTGGGTTGTTAATTAGGTGTTGTAAGCCCATATGCGTTAACATGGGTTCTAATCTTTTTCTTTTTTCGTGACATATAGGACATTCATATCCATCTTCCTTTACAATCGGTTTATAATCGGAATGTTGAAGAACCTTATGTTGATAATATAAAGAATTACTAGCAAATACCTGCCCACATAATTCACATTTTAATAAAACACGTTTTACCGCACAATTTGTTCGACATCATAGTATTTAAACCTTTGTATTGAAAAGTTATAGTCTTTTTCATAATAGCTACAACGGGGGCTAAAAGGGAGTTAAATCTAGTGTTAGTAATGGGAGCTGTTGGGCTGAGTGTGCTAAGAACCTTAAAAAGGAAGCTAATTAGCAAGAAGCTCAAGAACCTAAACGAGATAAAAGCTAGGGCAATACTACTACACTTGGAAGGAATGAAAATTAGCGAAATAGCAAAAATACTACAAGTTCACAAGAGCACAGGTGGATTAACGAATTCCAGAGAGAGGGATAAAAATGCCTATTCCACAAGGAAAGAAAAGGAAGAAAAAAGAAGGTAAACGAGAGGGAAATAAAGGTAGAAGAAATACAAGGAAAAACCATATGGGAAGCAAACATAGAGGAGAAGTTCAACGTAATAATAAGCTACAGCTTGGAGAATAGCGAGAAAAAGACTGAAAATTCCCTACATAAAACCCTACAAGATCGACAAGCCAATAGGTGCCGACTTAGGGAGAGGTTGAAGGGCGTTATTAAGAAGGGCGTAAAAGTGTTTTTCATGGACGAGCCTGGTATTAGTCATGATCCCTCTAGGGTTTGTATGTTGTTAGGGTTGATTATCCAAGTGTTAATATTCTAGCTTGTATTCCCTTGTTTGATGGTAAGCCTTGTTTTATGCTATAAAAGGTTTTTTAGTAATCCCAACATTAATGAAAATATGGACTTAATAGAACTACTTAAATTTGAACATGGTATAATTAGAATAAGGTTCTATTTTCTGGAAAAAGTTGATAATTCTTTGCAGGAATTGGAAACATTACATGATTTCATAGTTAATGTTCACGCGAAGATGGAGGACTTGTATGTCTTTAAAGATATACCAGAAGCCAAGCCTTATTCAAACGACCATAAACTAATTGAGAAGTACGGTGATACGATAATAAAGGAGAAGAGAAAAGATTGGGTACCTAGGTATATGAAAATAGTGTTAGATCATAATCTGAATGAAGAGAAATACGTATTTCCGAAGGTGAAAGAAAGAAAAGGTTTGGTCTTAGACATTATAGAACAATATGGCTTTGAAAACTATCAAAAAATTACTGGTATAGATATAAGAAATTTCTAAATAGTGTAAACAAAGCTACACGTCATGCACCTATACAATCTTCTCTTCTTATTAAGTAATATAGCTCTCGCCGAACCGCATCTAGGACAAAAACGCATGTCTAAAAACGAGTCTTTTACTCATAAAAGCTTGCGGCTAGCATACTAACTCCGGGCCAAGGTGTATCATATCCTAGTATCTCAGCCTTCTTTGGTTTAATATACCCTAAGAGCATGTGTAGAGTATTTAAATTTCCCTCTGGCATTGCAGTCTGATACTCCTTAGGATAAAGTTCACTAATTTTTAAAATTTTCTCAAATTCACCAGATTTTATTAGATCCATTAATATCGCATCAAATTTTGTAGGTTTAGGAGTTATCTTAAAGTAAAACAAGTCTAACCTATGAGTTGGTGAACCAGTGGCTAAAAACACTGCTTTCCTTCCAAGTTTCTCTACTGCTTTCCTAATCTTTTCACCTATTTCATAGTGTGATTCTGGCGAATTGTTAGTAATTGATATTGTTACAACTTTTGGTTTATACTCGGGAAACATGTAGAAGAGGGGAATCCACGCACCGTGATCTAATCCCCATTTATCATCTTTTACTACTTTTCCCTCAGCGTTTTTCACTATTTCTTCAACTAGTTCAGTGTCATTTAACGCGTTATAACAGTATTTATAAGTCTCATCTGGGAAACCGTAATAATCTTGAATACACTCTAGCTTCTCACTGCTTTCAATATAGAAGGTTTCCGTCCATGAGACGAAATGGGGACTTGAGACTATTATTGTTTCTGGTTTATACTTCTCCTCAATTTCCTTTCCTACTCTCCTCAATAAGTCCTTCCACTTATTCTCATCAATCAGTATTGTAGGAGAACCATGAGATATAAATAAGCCAATTGTCATTAACAAGAACTCCAAAAATATAAATAAAAAATTAAGTTAACTTTTGTTCACTTAAGCTTTAGGATTAGGCATCTGATCGATTATATCCTTAACCAATTTGACGAATTCGAGCTTTCTATCCTTGAATACCTCAGTATAAGTTTGAGCCCATCTTATTGTGGGATCACCCCTACTGAACCTATCATATTGTTCATATCTCATCCCTGCTTCAGATCCTATAACGTCCCACAGTAGGTTAAACATCTTAACTCTTTCTAGGGCATCAAGACCTTTCATTGCCATGTACTTATCCAATAATTTTCTTTCCTCGGGATTTTCAAAATCTTTAATACCAGCAGGTATAGGTATTGATGATCCTGCACTAATTGACCTTAATATCTCATTCGCTCTGGGAGCTGTCTTCATGTTGAAGTGACTGGCTGAAATGGAAATATAGGGATCTGGTCTAGTAATATTGGGCAATTCTTGGGCTCTTTCAACTGATGCATAGAGGGCTGCCTCATTTAGAGCTACATATATCAGTATCTCACCTATCTTTTCTTGAACGTTAATGAAATTACTGGTGCCAGAAGCTTCAGGAATGGCGATAGCTAAACCAGCAAGGAATTTTAACCTGCTATAATGTTGAATTACAAAGTGCCAGTTAAACCATCCCCTTAACTGAACGGTATGCCACATTAGGTCTTCGATTAACTCAGGCTTCTTGAAGAATATTATCCTTTCCCAAGGAATTAGGACGTTATCTAACACTAAAACTGCATCGGATTCCTCAAATCTAGATAAGCCTTCCTTCCATACGTGCGACGTAAGATTGGTAAATTGAATTCTGATACCTCCAACACTTTTTGTATTATAATCGATATGTACGGCTTTTATTCAATTTTTCTTATTCATTATACTGCATAAGTTAATAAAAGTAGGGTGAGAATATACACGAGATGAGCGAGATAAAACAAGTCCTAGTAGACCAAAAAGTTAGGCTGGAAAGAAAATTTGAAAGGGAGAGAATAATAGAGAGGGACGTACCGGATTTAAAAAAGTACCTCAACCACCCGAACATTTTAGCTATCCTTGGCGTCAGGAGGAGCGGAAAATCTACACTAGCCGAAATGCTCTTGAGGAACGAGAACTTCGGTTACGTTAACTTTGACGACGATAGGTTAGCAGGGATAAAGGTCGAAGACTTACACAAGCTGGAGAAAGTCATATATGAACTCTTCGGAGATGTTAATTACTTCCTCTTTGATGAAATACACAACGTTGAGGGTTGGGAATTATTCGTGAACAGGTTAAGGGAGGACGGAAAAAGGGTAATCATAACCGGGAGTAATTCCAGCTCTCAGGCGAACTGTCAACAGCCCTAACAGGGAGGCATACTGACTTTACATTATTCCCGTTCTCTTTTTCTGAGTACTTTAGATCGTTTTTATTATTTTGAGCATCTAGGCAAAAATAACTAAAAGTCTCTGATCATAAATCGTCAGTAAAACGTATTATTAGGAGAATCAGAATAATAATATTGTGTACGAGGTATTAGATTACAAAGAAAATCACAAATCTTATATCCACATGAAAGTTATGGAAAGTTTAGTCGAAAGTAGGTTGGCGTTAGAAATGTTGAAAAGAGGACTTTTAACTAACGCGTCGTCTAAGGCTTTTATCTCCATTAAGGCGTTTATAAGTGCATTAATTGTAAAGGATTTTGATAAAATAATTCAGAACAAGCCTGAAAAGGAAAAAGAATGGTATGAGAGAATAGGTTATTCCGCCCCAACAACGGGTCTTATAGGAGTTTCATATGATCTTGAAAAATTAGGCTATAACGTAAGTTTAGTAATAAGAATAGCCCTATCTTTACATTCTTTTTCATATAACGGTTTTGACCCCAATTTAGTTAACTATAAAGATAAAGAAGAGGTTGAGAAGGATATAAAAAACGTAGTACAGTTTGTCATTGACAATGCTAAGAAATATTTTAATGATTTTTGGAATGAAGAATTGGAAAAAGAATGGGAAAACCTGGTGAACGTGTCTAAAGAATGTAACGCTTCTACGTAACTACTCGTTATTTTTAATCACTTCTAAATTTGCCTCGACAAGTTATGTTTATATAGTATTACTGAAGTAGTTTTTTATTGATGATCTCCCAACTGATGACGGGCACTGCTCACGAGGTTTGGGGAGTGATAAAAGTGGATGGGAGGGTAGTGGTGTTTCCCTCGACTAGCCCCAATGAGTTAAGGGTGAATGTGTATGATCCCTTAAGAGGGGTGCCCGTGGTGGAATTAGAAGTAATTAAAAGTAAGGAAAAGTTACGCCGCGGGTAAACACCAATATGGCCATGGCCCAAGGCTGTAGGGTGACCGGTGTCTATTATGTAAGCCTTTGATTAGCCTTTTCTTCCTTTCATTAATTCTCAGCACGTTTAATACTCTATATCATTATCTTCATTTGTTCCTCAGATAAATCCGTAAAGTAAAATCACCATTGTAACATCTCGTTTTCCCTTAACTCTAAATGAAAATTCTTTTACGAGCTAACTTATCCTCAGACACTTTTCTTACAAAGAAAGGGGGTTAAGGGGGCGGAAAGCCTCACCAAGGGGATGGATAGTCCCCTTATATTTAAATATTTCTTTTTCTTAAATCAGTGTGGAGATAGTGTCGTTGTTAAGCTATTTATATTTGTATAACGAGTATTACTTATGGGTAGGAAGCCTGTATTTAGGCAAGATGTTTCTTGTCCCTCTTGTGGTAGTCATCATGTT
>JBBHKV010000058.1:0-9744 GCA_037389275.1 Sulfolobaceae archaeon RB850M | reverse complement strand
TATTAGTCTCTTCATCACCGTACATTGACAATTCTCTTTCTTTTCTTAGAGATCTTGAGTACGACGCAAAAATGTCTATTTTTTCCTTAAACCATTGCGGAAATTTATCGGCATTATTTTTAATATAAGGCCTACATCATGAAATTTTGGTGGTTCTATATTAATAAGTCTAAGACATGCTTTAAGGAAAAGTTCTACAGATTCTTGACAAAGTCTGACTACAATATTATATTTCTTTCTTTCATATTCTATTTTAGCTAAGCTTAGTCTCTCATCAGCTTGTGAAATATATGAAGAGGCTAAGGAGTCAAAGTTCAACTGTATCGCCGAATTTCGAATCTTTTTAAGTACCCAATACCATTTCTTACCTATTCTTACCCTTTCAGCTCCTAATTCCTTAAGTCTCTCCTTTAGTTTTTGTAGTATTTTAGTGAAGAATTGATTCTTGTCATAAAGTATTATAGCATCGTATACCATGTCTAGATATAGAGGAGAAATTTTTCCGTCTCTTCTGGCGTTTTAAGAATTGGTGAAAGTGATATATAATAACCATTTTTCCAGAATTCGTCTAAGTTTAGCTTATCCTCAACAAGAGTATTACAAAAGACTGAAAGCCGCGCCCCCTTCTAGGATTAACTTAATCCACGCTCAGATAGTTACCTTGTACCTCAGCTTCGCGTCTATAGATAATGTGAGAAGGTTCATGTACACGAGTTTACTCGTAGAGCGAATTAATCAGGAAACCTTCCTTTATTACGAGGAGGATATCTTCTCCTTCTTGCCCTGAAACGATGAGGGTTGTGTTTTCTTAACCTTTTCATCCATCTAACAAGCTTTCTTAAGGCCCATATTATCACAGCTAAGATTGCTATTATTATTCCCAAACCTAGTGCAATATCTTCTACGGACTGAATTGTGATCGTGTTCTCAGAATTGGTTATTCCTAAACCCAGTGAAGTATTTTCTACGGACTGACTCGTTAATGTATTTTCAGTGTTCGGAAAGAACAGTTCAGGTACTGCACTAGCACCTTGAGTGTAGAAGTTATTGTTACCCAAAGTTACGTAAGCGTGACCGTTGACAAATACCGTTTGGAGGTTATCCGCGGACTCTTCTGTATCCGATCCAAACGTGTATAGAGGATATGGATTGACATAACTACCGTTGGGTAATTCCATGGCTAAGGCCAAACTTGCGTTTAAAGAGTTGAAGTATGTATATTCTCCATTAGATTCCCCACCGAATACTAATTCGAGGTCGTAATACTGAATACCTCCGGTCATATTCATCGGGTCTATTAGCATATAGGCTGAGGTCACGTAATTGACGTGTATAGTGACGTTGTCATACCATACTACTCCACCACCGTTATTATAACCAAAAGAAACTATTACGCCGTTAGGAGTTACATTCTGTAGCTTTATATACAGAATAACTGAGAAAGGGAATGTGTAATTAAATCCTCCAGTCGCATAACCATAATAATAACCGTTTTTCTCGTCATAAAAACGCACTGCACCATTACCGGTCACACTCGAGTTGGTTAGAAGAGACGGTCTTGATGTAGAGTTCCATACATTGTCCCATATGTAGTAATAGTCTCCAGATGTAATGAATCCTATTACATTTTGCAACCAGAACTGATAACTGTTCGTCTCTGTGTTTACTTGCAGCATAGCGTTCAACTGTAAGCTAGCTCCATACGGATTTACTAGAGCAACAGGTGTGGAGTTGTAAGCTGAGATAGAATAAAGAGTAGCATAACCTATTGCTTCCTCGTACTTAAGTATAGTGTAGTTCACAAAATCAGAGCCATTATATTCCCCGTAATACGCTATGCCTATAGGAGCCGGAAGGGAATGATAATAATAATATAAGTCGACCGGCATAGGGGTATAATTAACCCTGACCGTGACGTCCTCTCCACTTACGTTATTATAAATCACTACGTAATAACTACCCGGGTTTGATATTTCAAAGGTTTCAGCTTGGCTAACTTTAATGTAAAGGGATGAAGCAGAATACCCATTTCTAAAGCTATAGAAATCCTGTGGATCCATGATCATAATAGTGACCAGGTTTGAGGCTGTTATGTTAAAAATGTACGCTTGCCCTTTAACAATGTTCACTTTGATATACTCGTAATAGTTGGGGGGAAGTGTCGTTCCCTGTAGATTGAATTGATATACAAAGGCTATTGATACTATTGGAGATATGGAGAAAGCGAGAAAAAGAATTGGAATGAGCCTCATCTTAATCGAATATGGCATTAGACATTTTTAAGTATTGCGGGGTTAATTTCGATCTTGCTTTTCCAGTTGTGGGGTTATCGAAAACATTCTAGGTTCTGCTTTCACTCCTTGTTGCTAGCCTTCTGCAGAACTGTTATTACTTTCTTAAGCTCCTCCTCTACGTTCTTTAAGGAATTTAATGCTTCTTGTAAGGCTGTATAGGCAGAAACAAGCTCGGGTGGTGCTAAAGTCTCAAAATATCTTCCTAATTGCTTCCTAATCTCTATACAAGCAGTATCTAAGTCTTCATATGTCACTTTCTTATTAAGCTCAACTAGAAGGAATCCCTCGCTCTTAGCTGTTTCCCTAGCTTGATCGTTTAGGGATGAGACTACCAGAACTTTCAAATGCGGAAGCTTCTTTAGGCTGTTAACTCTGCCTACTTCCTGTTCAACTGTTGGCCTGTCTACAGGTCTATCTAAGTTCTTACAAGAGGCGTAGATCTCAAGACCTCCTTTAATGGCCTTTACGTCTATCTCCACGTCTTGTCCTGCCCTATTTTTTTCATATACGTTAGTCCTAACGTCGAAGCCTAGAAGCTTAAAAGCATAAGCAGTAGCCGCCTCTAAGGGATCTCTAACGCCCGTAAAGGTATTCCTAATGTCTTCTGAGGAGCAAACAACTGGAAGTAGGGGCTGTGGGACTGAAGGAATAGTCTCATTGACTCCAGTGGAACTATAATAACTTACGTCTTGGAGCGGGGTCTCATTGTTTTCTTTTAGTGGTGGAGTTGTAGTATCGGTTTTGTTTAGGAATCCCTGTAGTAAGTTTACGAAGTCATCAGTAAACATGGGAGCAGGAAAAGCATACATAAAGTCTTGCTTTCCATTAATATTGCACTCGAATATGATAGCTACACCTCTTATTGCATGTCTCCAACTGTCAGGCTTTGGTACTCCTGGCTTTAGATCTTTATCTAAAACAAATATAGTTCCAACATGAGTTGTAAATCCCACAACATTAAAAGCGTCCTGCTTCATTTTAACAAAGGTTAAGAGCTGACTTAACGCTTGCTTAATGTTCATTATTTCGCTCGTAGAACTAGCACTTAATTTTTTATAGATCATAGATCTAATAAACTCTATGTAAGCCTTTTTCAACTTCTCGTAGTTATCTCGTTCATAATTCATTAAGTTTTTTATAATATCCTTAGTAGTAGCAAATGGTTCACAAGTTTGCCTTATAATCTGCTCTGGGGCACTATTAAAGAAGTAATCGATCTTTTGAGGATTTTTACCACTGAGGTAAGTAATTTCATCACTAGTTAGAAGTGGTACAAAGAAACTATTTTTTATGCCTTGCCAGAAACGTATTCTACTATCTGCATCACAATAATAAATAATATTATATTTACAAAAAGTATTAAAGATCATGTGCTGCATAATAGTTATATTTTCCACATAGTTAACGTAATCTATAAGATAATCATATTTCTCCTGACTCATAAGTAACAAATGTTTTGGCAAATTTTAAAATTTCCCTATATTAAATCCATTATATTGAAATTTTGTTGCACTGCATGAGCTTACTACACTCCAATCGATATTTAAGATTGTATAACTTACTGTTTAACACCGGTACTTTCATTAAGTTTTTGCCTCGTTATTTCCTATTTATACTGGCAAAATGAATAAGAACTTTATGAGACTATTAATATACAAACCATCAGCTAAGGCATTCCAAATCCACAAGTTCTCCCTCTTGGGACCATGCCTAACCCTAAGGTAAGTCTAACTCTCGTCAAATTCCATGACTTTTGCGGTAAAGCTTTTTAGTTGCTCTTGTAGAACTAATATAGCAGTTTACGTTTTTCTCTTACGTTCAATTTCTTTATTCCTCCATATGCTTGATAAATACTTTTTATCAACCTTGCTATCCTCTTAGCTCCAAGGTTCAAACCCGTGAAATACTTGAACAAAAGTACAACCAACAAGGAAAAAGCCTTCAATATGCAACTGAAAGTCATTCATTTATAAAGATTACATCGATTAGATCGCTTTGGCAAGCAAATTTTTACTCTATATAGAGAACGCAACATCTTATTACAGCTCGCTCAACTAAGGGCGGTTGACAGTCAAGAACAACCCTTGTTTCACGCCCTAATGGGTTCGTGAAGCTTAAGGTATAATAATGAGGCAATAATCCTCAGTACGGCAATCGAGAGCATCATATCTCTTATTCCCTCAACAACACCTAGGTATGAGGTTACTATCTGGGCCGTAATACCCCCTATACTCGACCCGGTCAAGTCACCTAAAGCACTAACCGCACTGTATAACCCTACAGCCTTTCTAGTGTCTTTAGAACTATCATATAAATATGATAGGTATGCTGTAGAATTCACCGAGTTAGTAAACCCCGCTACTACATTAGCTAAATATATCTCATAAACTGAGTTTGAAAGTGCGTAAGCAAGTGGGAACGTGGCTAAAGCCAACCTACCTAAGAACATCATGAGTTTCCTATTCTTATCCACCAACTTCCCGACCCAGTTCTGCATTAACAATGTGGAGAGCCCAGAAATCGTGTTTATTATTGCAACGTTCTCGAAGTTCATGCTAAACACGTAAACTTGTGCCAAAGGGAATAATGGCCATGCTGAAGACCATATGACGTTGAACCCGAAAGTAACAAGTAAAAAGTCCCTAAGTTCCTTACTCACCTTTAAACCCTTACTTGGTGGTTTCTCGTAATCTACGTCGAAATTCCACGCGATATAAGTATCTATTAGAGTTAAAATACCGGTAATGAGGAAGAAGGGCCTAATCATTGAAACTGATCTTCCGACTAAAAACCCGGTAATGAGGGTAGCAACTAAACCACCCAACGTTGAGTAAAAGGAGTATTGGGCTAACGTCCTACCCCTAGTTGTACCGCTAACCCTCTCCATAATTAAGTACCAACCGAAGAGGGATATGCCTAAAGAGGACTCAAGGAGTACATATAATAAAACAAAATTCACGCTGTTGAAGGGGGTAAAAGCTAAGATTATCCACAGTAAAGTTGAAACCCCAGTACCGAGAATTACCAGTTTTTTCCCTCTAGCCCTTATGAAACCTAAGAGGAATTGAACTAATGATGGTAATACAGTACCGGCTGATGAAACAATTGCTAATACTTCACCGTTTAAACCCGAAAGTGCTGACAAGAAAGATATGAAAGGTTGTGATAAGTTAAGCGCGAAGTTCTTGAGGAGTATGTAAGTCCTTAATGGTTTCACAAGTATGAGATTTCTCTACATCTCTAAAAAACTATCCCCACATTAGCCGTCGCCAACAGTTTTCGATAAACCGTGAAGTTTATATACTTTGTATGTGAGTTTAATTATAATGCTTAAACCCAAAGAAGTGTGCCAACGCTTAGGAATATCATATCGCACACTACAGAGTTATGTTAAGAAGGGTTACATAAAACCAGTAATACTGCAGAGTGGAAAATGGAGGTTTAAAGAAGAGGATGTCGAAAGACTCATGGGGGTTGTTAGGAAGAGAAAAGTAGTATTATACGCTAGGGTATCACCAACTACACAGAAAGACGACTTAATAAACCAAGTAAAATACTTGGAGGAGAACGTTAAGGACTACGACCAAGTAATAACTGACGTCGGTTCCGGGCTGAACATGAAGAGGAAAGGATTCCTCAAGCTGTTGAGAATGATACTAAACAACGAAGTGTCAAAAATAGTTATAGCCTACCCGGACAGACTAGTAAGGTTTGGCTTCGAGATAATAGAGGAGGCATGCAAAGCACACAACTGCGAGCTCGTAGTGCTAAATAAGGAGGACAAAACACCAGAGCAAGAGCTAATAGAAGACTTAATCTCAATCCTAGTATCATTCAGTGGAAAACTCTACGGAATGAGGAGTCATAAATACGAAAAGGTGAAGAAGTGTGTCGAAGAACTTAAGGCTTAATGACTTTCAACCACAAGAGGAATACGTCTACCTAACTTACTCCATAAAGAACGATAAGAAGGAGGAGAGCAAGATATTATTAGAAAACTACAGAGTCCTATTACAGAAAGCTTTAGACTGGTTATGGGAGAGGACTAAGATAGAGAGGAAGGAAGTGAAAGGCAAGAAAGTCTTAACGAAGATTAAAATAACTCTGCCTAAGAAAAAGGAAGTGTACAAGACGTTGAGAAACGAGCTTGAAAAGATTAACAAGTTGGCTTCCCATTATGTTGACAGGGCAATAAGCGATGCTTACTCAATATTAAAGGGGTGGAAGAGGAGGGCTGAAAAAGGACAAGCGTCATTGAGGAAACCTAAATTGAAGAAGGTTTACGTTAGGGTTAAGTCTACTCTTAGGAAAGTTGAGGGCGAAGAAGTTAGGATTACTGTAAGACCTTACGAATACGTCACCTTCTCATGGTCTCACAAATGGTTTTCAAGGAGGGTTGAAGGACTTGAGTTGGGTGAGCCAGTAATAAAGGAGGATAGAGTTCACCTACCATTCCGTTATAAGTTACCTTGGTTTACTCCCATAGATTTCCTAGCAATTGATAGCAATCTTTACACATTGGACGCTTACGATGGGGAGAAGTTCATCACTTTTTCAATTAAGGAGTTGTACAGTCTAAAATTCGGTATGGAGTTGAAGAGGAGTAAAATACAATCTTTTGCTTCAAAGCACGGTAGGAAGGGGAAGGTGTTAATGGAGAAGTATTCCCACCGTGAGAGGAACCGCGTGCTGGATTACGTTCACAAGTTCGTGAATAAGTTGCTGGAAATGTATCCTCTCACTATGTTTGCTGTTGAGAAGTTGAATAAGCAGTCAATGTTCCAAGACGCTGATGATAAGCTGTCTAAGAAGGTTTCAAGGACTGTGTGGAGGACAATTCATCGTGTGCTAAAGTACAAGGCTCCTTTATACGGTTCTTTCGTTAAGGAGGTGAGCCCGCACCTCACTTCCAAGTCCTGCCCCAGATGTGGATGGGTTTCCCGAAAGGTCGGCAGGACTTTTCACTGCGAGAGGTGCGGGTTCACTCTGGATAGGCAATTGAACGCATCTCTAAACATATACCTCAAGATGTGCGGGTTTCCCCACCTCTTTTTTACTCCCACTGGGAGTAGGTGGGTTGGGGTTATCCCGCTAAAGGGGCGGAGGGGTATGAACGGGGCAATGCCCCGTGACTCCGGTGAAGCCCAAGGGCTGAGAATTGAATACAAATTCATGAAAATTCAATGAAGCCCAAACCCCGAACACTTAAAGCCCGCTAAAGTTTTATTTAATAGAATTGTGAAAATTCTTTATGAAAGTAACTTATGAAAAGAAGGGGAAAGTGGGTTGGATAACCTTTAACAGACCAGAAAAATTGAACGCACTAGATAGGGAGTCGTGGTACCTCCTGTCCACTTACCTAAAGAAGGCTAATGAGGATAGGGAAATAAATGCTGTAGTATTAACGGGTAACGGTAGGGCATTTTCTGCGGGCGATGATATACACGCAATGTATGAGCTTAAATCGGTAGAAGAGGCGAGGGAGTTCTTTTCCACTCTTTACGAAGCCATAGAGTCATTAATAAACTTAGACAAACCACTAATATGCCTAGTCAACGGATTAGCTTACGGCGGGGGTTGTGAAATCTTATTGTTATGTGATATAGTAATAGCCTCGGAAAACGCGAAGCTCTCGATTCCGGAAGGTAAGTTGGGTTTAATCCCACCTATGGCCGTAACTATAGGTTATAAAGCGTTAGGTAGGAGTATATCGAGGCTAGTACTTACTGGCGAAGAGATAAGTGCTGAAGAGGCTAAGGCAATAGGGTTGGTTGACTACGTATCTAGAAACCCAGAGGAGGACTTGAAGAGAGTGTTATCACTTTTAGAGAGAATAGACAGCGATGCCATAATAGCGATGAAGAGGTGGTTGAGAAGCGAAAGGAAACTTGTGGAAAAGGCTGTAATTGAGTTAGCCTTACTTTCTCAGACGTTAAGTGCCAAAAATAGAATGAAAGAGTTCATAGATAGAAGAAAGTCGGGCTGATTAGACCTAGCTAGTAAGCAAGTTTAATACTTTAAACAGAATATACTTGAAAGAAGAACTGTATCTAAGACTTTCTTTAAGTTGGCATTCATCCTTGTCTGCGAAGCTTTCCTCACCCTTAAGGGATAGTTGACGACAAGAATTTCTCCTTAGTGTTAGAAGGGAATAGGCTGAGTACTTAATCCACCCGAGCTTATGATGTTCCCTATTCTCTTAAGATTTTCAAAACGGGTACTTAATCACCCCGAGCTTATGTAGTTAACTCAGATTCCCTTAACGTTTCTGGGCCTGCTAATAAGGAAGCTATCGCTATGATACTTCCGATGCTGAACACTATTAACGCTGAGATGTAAGGGGAATAGAACCTACTTAGGAAGGAGATATATATTGACGAGAAACCCGCAATTATGAACGCTCCGTTATACGAAAACCCTACACCGGTCGCCCTACTTATAGTCTTAAACCTTTCTGACAAATAGGCAGGGGTTATCGCTGACGGTAAGTTTACCCCAAAACCGAACAGTAGAATAGCGTAAACTAATGGAACTGTGTGGATTCCTAAGTATAGTACCCCTGCCACAACTACAGAAACAACACTACCTATAAGGCCCATAGCCCTCCTACCGACCTTATCAGCTAGATAACCAGAAACGATCATCGCAAGTATGCCTATTACGTTCATGTATAACGCTAGAAGTCCGTAAACTGATGGTGGTAACTTCATAATACTACCTAAAAGTACCGGCACGAACTGGGGCCCGGCATAAATCATCATCCAAAAACCTATCATGACCCCGATTGTCTGTAACAGAGGTCTAAGACCATGGACTACCTCACTCACAGTAGGTTTCTTAACTTTTAAGTACAAGGGGGATTCACTAATTTTAGCCCTTATTAACACTGCAACTATTGCTGGGAATATCCCTATAAGGAATATAATTCTCCAACCGTAAGACATGAAATAGCTTTGCCTCGCCAGGATAGTAAAGACCAGGTCTACTATTACGAAACCTACCAAAGTACCCGATTGCATTAACCCGGAGAACAACCCCCTATTTCTCCCAATACTCTCCATGGCTAAGGTAAAACTACTTGAGACGTCACCTCCTATAAATATTCCTTGTAAGAACCTCAGCACAGAGAGTAGTACGGGAGCTAATATACCTATTTGGTAATATGTTGGTAAAATCCCGGTTAAACCTATTACTGCTGAGTAACCTATCACAGTGAATATCAGTAGCGTTTTTCTACCTTTTAGATCGGAAAAGAGCCCCATTAGGAAACCTCCTAACGGCCTCGACACAACTGTGAAAACTATTGGCAATACTGCACCTAAAAGCCCTAAAGTGGGGTAAAAGAGTTTCTCTAAAACTGAAGCAGTTATCACTACTGCACCTAAATCATATGAGTCCATTACCCATGAAAAATACGCCCCTAAGTAGTTGGCCTTTTCTATCATGACAA
>JBBHKV010000057.1:0-24028 GCA_037389275.1 Sulfolobaceae archaeon RB850M | reverse complement strand
ATTAAATCCTCAACATCAATCCCCATCTCTTCAGCTCTTTTTATTAACTCTTCCATCAAAAATATTACCTAATTAAGGACAAAAATATACTTAACGGGATGTACGCAACTGGAGGTTTTACTAATCATTTTGATATACAATCATCAGCATTTTCAAGTGGCATTGCTTAGTGCTTTCGAAAGCCTTCTAAATTGTTAGTACACTCATTACCATAAGTGCACAACTCCTTTACATTACTAGTTTTCTGGCCAATCTAAATATGGCATTTATTGATGAACTAAAAATATCTTGATTATTGAATGTCCCGATTATCCCGTTAGGTATAGGTTCAGTTAAGCTATCCCTCGCTAATTCACAGTTTGTTTAATAATTCAGTTTTAATTACAGAGAGCTCAGCATTTCGTGACTAATAATCATCGGCCTCATCACTCCTTTCCTATGCCGAGGCGTGGAGAGGAGAGGTTGAACAATGAAACCCCAGGAAATTCCGTCCCAACATTTCAGCAACCTCATCGGGTATCTCTGTGCATCGTACCCTTACGAACTTAAGATCTTCTCTATTTCGTTAAGAAGCAAAATAATATCATTCTTTGCTACTTCATCGGTCGTGTAGGGACTCACTATACCCTCCTTGTCCGGGCCGTTGTATTGATACTGATGAATTAGCAAGGCTATGTTGGTATAAAGTGAGATTTCACCACCGATAACTTGCGAGACCGTTTTTAATACAGTACTTGGCATTATAGCAATTATCCAATCTACCTTCTCTATCACTTTTCCACCCTTTATTTTAACCTTGCCTGTAAACAAGTTCCTCAACTTATCCCTATAGTCCACCGCAATACCAGCAACTAACGCTTTCCAAGCTTGGTAAACTTTTCCCGCAGCATTCCTAATGAGTCCTTCATCAAGGAATTTTCTCGCGATTTCAGCTTCGTACTTAGCCTCTAAAAGCCTGGTCTTCTTGTAAGCTTGAAGGTCAAACCAAGGCTTCGGTAACTCTTGCATTTTAAAACCCCTTTTACTATTTATTAATCTACCACATAATAAACCGCTGAGGTTTCCTAATAATTTTACGTTTTCGGTGTGGACGGCATTTGTTCGTTTGAAAATTTCCTTAAAGCTGTGTCATTTAAACTATCTGATTCTTGGGGAAAACGGCAAAGTTAAATTAAAGCTCTATCCTATATTAACTAATAAATCTTGTGGAGAATTGAAAATAAAATTGTACTTTATACTATTAGACTGAATTAACAAAATTCTTTATATCCCACACAAATACTTATAAGACCCTCAAACAAGTAAGGATGCCCAGTTCAGGCCTTTAAGGGATATGAGGACGAGGATTCATGGAACCTCAACAAAAGTTCGAAACCCTCAGTAAATTCACATTTATACCACCGCTGAGACCATCAAGCGCAGTGAGTTTAATGAATCCCATGATCCGATAAATTGCTAATATTGATTATAATGTCGAAAATTTACTCATCTATACAATCTTAGGCTCGTTTAAAACTTCAGTCTTCTTAATCCTAGCTGGTATTTTAAAGTGTTGCTAAAGCAAAGAGGGATAAATCAAAATGATTTATTACTGTTCATTAACTAGTATTACATATGGAGGAGTTGATAAGGAAGGCAGAAGATATGGGAATTAACGTTGAAGATGTGTTGATAAGCTTGATTAGTAAGAACGATCCTAAAGAGGAGATAAGGCTTAGGCTTGATCTTGCTAAGAAGTATATGAAAGAATGTGAGGAGTACTTAAAGAAGGGTGACGCTGTTCAGGCTTCTGGAAAGGCTTATAAAGTTGCGGAAGAGTTGATTAAAGCTTTAGCTGAGAAGTTTAACCTTGAAGAATATCAAAAGACCTTGAGGGAAGGTAGATGGTATACTTATCTACTAGTCTCAGCTTCTAGTAAGCTCTCCCAGAAATTGGGGGACTGGGTATTGTCGGGCTGGGACGCCGGGTACTCACTCCACGTATGGGGTTTTCATGAGGCGAAGCTTACAGTAAGTGACATTATACCTAGAGTAGAGAAGGTAAGAAAATTGCTTGAAGAAAGTGAAAAAATACTTACAGAGATTGGGGGTTAAGAGGGGTCGGACTTTCATTGAGGTTTCATTATTCAACCTCTCGTCCTCATACCCCTTATTTCCCTCCCCATGCCGTCTACGGGAGCGGTAACCACTCCCCTCGAGGACATGGGGAGTTTCATCGGGTGCCTTCCTCCCCCTCACATTGCTCATCGAGTTCATAGTGACACCCTCCAATTTAATGTTAGCATAAAAGTTTATAAATCTTTCCGTAACTAATAACATATGGTTCAAGTTACATTTCACTCAAAGATCTCCTCAATGGGCCATGATAAGTACGGTGACCCGAAATACGCAATATACGTTCCTAAAAGCGTTCATGAGAAGATTAAGGGCTTGTTGGAAAAGGAGGTGGTCGTAATTGTTATCCTACCAGATGATGAGGAATAGGATTATCTGTTCTAGGGAAGCCCTCTAAAACTTCCAATTCGTTACGATAAATGGTAGAGTCTTATTTAACGAGAAAGAGAGGGTCGTTAGAATTGCTAGGGCTTACTCACAAGTAGTTAAGAGTGCCATTAGACCATTGTATGATGGGAAAAGTGTAGACGAGTTAACAAAGGAATTTTACAACGTTTTACCAAATTACGTTTACCTCGAAATCGCTTTGAAGCAAGCTAAGACAATCACTGACGGTTTATTGGAGAGAGAGGAAGAGAAGGGTAAGATAATACACGCAAGGATAAGGAAATTCTGGTTCGGTAGTAGGGGGAATAAGAGTGATAAAGGGAACAGAAATATTAAGTTCCACGTTTTAGAAGACCACGTTTTAATTAAAGTTAAGGATCCTTGGGGTAAGTGGGTTTTTGGCAAAGCTTACTTTGGCAAGGAATACTTACCATTGCTTAAAGAGTTAGAGGAGTTATCTCGAAGGAAGGAGGAGGGTTACGGTGCTGTAATTAGTCTCAAGCATTACCCTATGATCCACCTCCAAATCCCACTCCGGCTTTATTTAAAGCACTTCTCTTCACCAAAACCTAACGGTTACGGTTTGTTTGCTGGTTTTGATTTAAATAGTGACAGACTAAACGTTGTTGTGATTAGCAAGGATGGTGAAATTATTGCTAAAAAGACGTGGTGGTATTCAGATGTTACTAGACCGGGTTTTCCTAAAGGGAAAGCTATAGCTTTGCGTTTATATGCTCTTTCGCAAGCCCTTAATTTCCTGTCACGGATTGGTGTTGATTATGTTATCTTTGAGGACTTATTCCTAGTTAAGAATAGGAAGTTCACTAGGAGTAAGAGCGGTAATAGGAAGGTTTCACGTTTCGCTAAGAGGCAAATGTTAATCCACGGTGTTATTAAAGCACTTAGGTTGGGTTTCAACGTTATGTTAGTTAATCCTAAGGGTACTACAAATTCTGAGGGTCACGATAGGATAATGAGGGAGAAGGGTTTTGATAGGCACACAGCCTCTGCTTACTTAATAGCATTAAAGGGATTAGGAATGTTAAATGATATCAAATGACATAAAATTCACGGCTTATCGAAAACTGTTGGCGACGGCGTAAAACCTCGTGAAGTGGATGGTAGCCCCGTGTTTAAACACTCCTTTTTGTGTAATAAGATTCTTGCTTATAGCAGAGTAATTTACGTGAATTATAAGCAGATTATCACGTTAAAAATTCCATGACTGCCTATTTTTGAACTCCTTGATTCAAGTAATAGTATTGCTGAGGGAAGATACAACCGTTCGCGTTAAAATTTTATCACTTAAAGTAAGTTATTCTGATTAAGATAAATGATATAGATACAGTTTTGACCTTTTCAATTTGTAGACTCCTTGACTATTGTAACACAAAATAATTGTGTTCACAATTTTGATATTCTACTCATCTCTTTTCACTTTAAAAGCTTAATGCACTTACACCATCATCCCAATAGCTTGAGAGCATTAAGCTTTTACCACCTTAGATGGGATTAACGGTGTTAAGAGTAGTGAGACAACTGCTAATCCCAGCATTATGTAGAAAGATGAGATGAGCGATAAGTGGTAATCGAGTAAGACAGTAATTGTTAAGTTCCCTATTGCTCCTCCCACGGTAACACCGATACCCCACACATACGAGTTAGCGACGGTAAAGAAGCTTTTTGGGAATGTTTGACTTACATAACCTAAAAGAACTGGGAATGCGCTGAAAGCAGAAAATGTGAAAATTGCGTACATTGTGGTTAAAAGCACTAAATTTTTTATCAAGAGGAATATAAAGAACGAGATCACTGAAATTGCACTACTCAATATGAATGCAAGCCTACCTCCCCACCTCTCCGTTAACCAACCAAAGATAGGTTGTCCTAAAACTGACCCTAAGAAGCCTATTGTTAGAAATATTCCGGCTAATTCCTTGGATTTGTATAAGTCGTAGATGAACTCACCCGTGAACGTCGTAGTCCCCGTGATGAACATGCTCCTTATGAATACAATTACTCCTAGTATTATCAGAAACTTGTAAAATGCCTTTTCTAATCTCTCTTTACTTTTCCTCACCTCTCCTACACCCCTCTTATAAAACCTTAAAGTTAAGAAGATTATCACGGCCGATATTAGCATGTAAGCCGAGACCGTCATTAATCCCGTAAACTCGCCTAATGCTATTATCGCGAAAGTTATTACTGATGGCATTAAAGCCCTACCCAGACTCCCTAAAGAACCGTTCACTCCCAGAGCTCTACCGGACTCCTTTCCGAAAGTCCTTGAGAGCACGGCACCTCCTATAGGGTGGTAAAACGCTTGTCCTATCCCTAGTAGTGTTGAGGCTAAAGCTATTAAACCGATTGATGGAACCAAAAACGATAACCCGAAGAGTGATATTGCAACTCCTTCAAGGAATATCCCTAAGCTTAGCAATTGAGCGTCCAAGTCATGTTTATCCGCAAAGTCACCGATTATTGGAGATAGCAAACCGGAAAGCAATGTGTAAATTATGGATATAGCACCCAGTGTTACTACGCTTATCTTATCTACCGTAGAATAATAAACTATGAGTAATGGGAAGACTAAAAAGGTGCCATCGTTATTGAAGTGAGCTAAAGATGTTATTGCAAGGACTTTTAGTTTATCGTTCACATAACTCTGTTTGAAACCGAACAATTTAAGTTTATCCTTAAATGAACAAGGACTAACTTCTTCACACGAAGTCCCATCATGATAATACACACTCTGATCACTATGCCCATTCATTTCTTTATTACAATAATATTTAACCAATGAAAGATAGTTATAAACTATGATTGAGTTTTATCAAGGGGATTACGATACTAGGGCTTTAATAGATAAATACAAGGTACTTGACCAGACCGGTTTTAATAATGTTAGGAATAAGCTTAGTTGGGATTTAGGCTTTAGACTGGAGAGGAACTATGATGAGGTTATAAGAAAGCTTTATTTCACAATTTTCGAAATTTCCTCGATTGTTAGGGAGTTAAATTTCAGAAACATCGACCCAACCTATGCCCTCCCTCCAATAGTAAAGGACTTGAACACCAGCTTACCTTTAAAGTGGGATAAAAAAGAGGTTAGGTTACAGAGGCCCTTATCTTTATCAGTAAAAATTGATGACATACTTAGGATGTATGGTATAAATACGACGGAAAATGTTAGCGAGAATAGTTTAATTATAGACTTATACAGGGAAACTGGAGTAATGGGGCTCGAAGTTGAGGTTAACATGAGTATTAAGGAAAACCTTAATGCCAACGTCGACATAGTTTATAAACCTATAGAAAGGGGGTTAAAGAGAGGGATCTCCGCTGAGGAATTAAATAGAGTTTTAAGAGTCACAGCCGGGGAAACTAACCAAAAGAGTATAAGCATACACTCGCAGCTCAATAATGTTGAAAGGGAAATCATAGGGAGTATTATAGACCCTATTTTAGAGAGGTTTGCAAAGAGCATGGAATACACCGACTTCGTGTATATACCCCCGTGTAGGAATATACTCTACAGCCTCTCAACTTCAGCATTAACGGACGAGGAAAAGGTTCAGATCTTCTCTGAAGGTTGTATTATTGCACTTGAGAGGTTGAGGAAAGTGCTGAAGGATAAAAACAGTGTTGAGGTTCATGGTAAAGAGATAGTTTTAAGCGAGGATTTACCATTAAATGTTAAGTCTTTAGCAGTTATAAAACTTCTAGTACTCTCGGCTAAAGGTAATAATCCCTTAATACTCATTGAATATCCAGAGGAGTTTTTGAAGAAAGAGGATAAGGAGGAGTTATTAAAGTTTTTAAAGAACGTTAACGGCAGAATCGTCATTGTCTCTAACGATGACTATCTAATTAACGGTCATTTGTAATGGGACTTACTGGCACTCATCTTGAGTGCTCATTGAGTGAATTGGCCTCATCTCGTGAGAGGAGACTGTAACGCTTCTACGTAACTACTCGTTATTTTTAATCGTTTTGACAAGTTGTGTTTATATATAGTATTACCGAAGTAGTTTTTATTGGTGGTCTCCCTAACTGATGACGGGCACTGCTCACGAGGTTTGGGAGTGAAAAACTGGATGGGAGGGTAGTAGTGTTTCCCTCGACTAGCCCCAATGGGTGAATGTGTATGATCCCTTAGCCCGTGGTGGAATTAGAAGTAAGGAAAAGTTACGCCACGGGTAAACACAATCCGATCTAGGAATTATATACGTATCTATAAAAGTTTTGTTTAAAAGTAGAAGTAATAACAGTCTATTTAACCTTTTTCCTTCATAAATTCCAACAACTTCTAACGCGAATTCAAATATTATTCCCCTTATCTTTTTATAAAAAAGAATCTTTCTAATAATTCACTGCAAACTCAAATTATGATGAAAATTAATAAAAATTAACCAATAAACAAATAATTAAACTGTTACTAAAACTATTACTTAATTAGAACTAGTATTTAAACATTTAGGTAAATTTAAATAAAAGATTAGATTTATATTAGTTTAAACATGAGTACAAACTCTCAGTACTTATTTACATTATATCATAAATCATGTTTTCTGGAGAATTAAACATGTAAAAAAGGTTAAATAATCATTTCGATTAATGAATTAAATTACTTTTATCAAAATAAAATTTTACTCTTAGTATCTAAATAAAAGGAAACATTTAAATGCATATGAGTTCAAAATTATAATTGGTGATCAAATGACTCTTGAAATATTCGACCGTGTTCTAGCAGCGTATACGATGGGAGTACACGTATTGTTTACGTATTGGGCTATAACGCTACCAATATTCGTAGTGGCAGCTGAGTATTTAGCTTATAGAAAGAACGACCCATATTACCTGGCAATAGCTAAAAGATGGTCAGTTGTTATGGCTGTATTGTTTGCCGTTGGTTCTGCAGCTGGTGCGGCTATTGCTGTTGAGTTCATAACCGTATGGTACAAGTGGATGTATGTAGTAAACCAGGTTGATATCTTACCCTTTGATATTGAGGTTTTGGCATTCTTTACTGAAGTAATATTCTTAGCGCTTTACATGTACGGTTGGGATAGGCTGAGTAGAGGAGCACACATGATTATAGGACTTTTAATTTCATTAGGTTCTGTAGCATCTGCGATTTTAATAATCTTGGTTAACTCTTGGATGAACACTCCTACTGGATTTAACGTTGCACAGTACGCACAGAGTGGGCAAATAACCGATGTGGACCCATTAGCCGCACTTGCACCACCGGTAGCAATTGCTGAAGTACCTATGGGTGTCGCGGGTGCTTGGTTTGTAGGATTTGGTAGTATATTAGGTTATTTCGCTTATAGAATGTTAACTAACAAGAATATGGGCCGTGAGGAGAAGGAGTATTACACTAGAGGGTTTAAGCTTTCCGCTTACTTGTGGGCTGGTGATGCTATATTCTTAGCATGGGCTGGTGATAATGCTGGAAAGACTTTATACTGGGCCCAACCTCTGAAGCTAGCAACTTTGGAGGGTTTGATGACTACTCAATCCAATGCTCCATTAGATTTCCTCGGCATTAAAATACCCGGTTTATTGAGTTTGTTAGTCTCATGGCCACCTAATCCTAACACTGTAGTCTTAGGGTACTCGAGTTTCGTGAGTCAAGACTGGGATCCAATATGGTGGATCTCCCATACCGCATATGATATCCACGCTACTTTAGGAATAATTGGTGCATTAGTAGCCTGGGTATTAGCTTACTCGGTATGGAGAAGGCCAAAGTGGTTAAGCTTCTTAGGTTTAGATAATCCTACAGAGAATACTATACCCTTAGGTGCCGCATTCTTATTTGGTTGGTTACAACTAATAGCATGGGAAGCTGGCTGGGTAGCTGCTGAAACTGGAAGACAGCCATGGGTTATATGGGGACCAATGGTACAAACTGCCTCCGGATTATATGCTATTCAAGCCGGTCTGGCTACTGCAGATGCATTTAATAACAGTCCAGAGATCTTGCCAATAGGAATAACTATAATGGTCGTTCTAGCTATTGCTGTAGCTGGAACCATATACATGTTGAAGAAGCTATTCTCGGCTAGAAGAATTACTGATGATGTTTCCGCCTCTCTATCATTCTTAAGCGGTTCTGCTGGAGTAATGGCTACTCAGACTTCTAAGGGCTTGAGTATAGGAAATGATAAGATAACTAACAAAGGGAGGTGATTTTTTATTAATTTTATTCATGGGGGGTGTGGGTTAAATGAATGAATATGTATTATTCTTCTTCGTACCCCTTGCGTGGTTTGCAACTATTTTTATGATTGAGGCCGGTTCAATCGTAATGGTTCCTATATGTAGAATAGAGAGTTATAAGCAGAGAATGATTGCAGTATTAGGAGCTCTATGGGCTATTATTGCAACTTCTTTAGTATATTTAGTAGTGTCGTTAGACACGATTTTTGCCCCAGTAATGTTCGTAACGGGTGAGGTTTTAGTAGCACCATTACTCGTCCTAATTATATTTCTTGGCTTACATCACTTCTTAATAGGTACTGCTGAAGGGGCTGGAAGCTTAGGTTTACATATGGATGAAGAGAAGTTTCTAACATTAGGAATGCCTATAGCACTGATAGTTGCCTTTTTGGGTAACACATTGTTCACTTCAGTATTTAGCGGTTACGGGTTCCAATTCACTTTACAAAGCCTACTAGAATTGCAAATAACTCCTAACTACGTGCAAATGTTATTCAATCCATTTAATATAGTGTTCTTCCTAGGAGTTGTATTTTATGTAGTATACTTCACAGTAGCATTCTATGGTATTAAGGAGAGGTGGTATTTAGGCGTTGCTGGACTAACGCTTGCGCATATAATATTCTTAGCTAGTACTGCAACATGGTTACCAGTAGTATTTCAGAGTGCTGTAGGTAATCCGGGCTATTGGATATTCGTAATACTAACTTATGTATTATTATACTTATCAACATTTAAGAACATACCATGGAGACAGACATGGGTTTTCCTGCTGACTTATGTAGGTGCATTAATGTTTGGAGTGTTTACTCAAGGTAGGATATTGCAAGATGCTATACCAGCCGGTACTGTACCGGCAATTCAAGGAAGCCTAGCTGGAGTTCCAGCATCTTTACTATTAACTAATCCTACTACTTTAGCCGCTGGTGCTGTAGTATTGGGAATGGCTGGAATATTAATTATAGGTGGTGTTACTGCAGTTTCATACAAAATCTTGTACAGGCAAGCGTTAGAGAAGGTTGCCAGAAAGGTAAAGGCATAATTTTTTTTCTTTTTATTCAAATTTAATTTATATTTATTTACAGTTTAAATCTTATCAGAAAATTTTTTAAGGTTAAATTTCAATTTTCATATATGAACGGGGTTCAATTCGAGGCTATTATATGGTCTTTAATAACGTTCATATTAAGCCTGGGTTTAACGTTCCTAGCATGGAGAAAATATGACAGAAGTAAAAGTAAGATGTGGCTCTTTTGGTTCTTAGGTTTCGTGCTCTTTTCGGTAGGAACTCTATGTCAAGTGCTTTTCGCATTTGGAATAAGCAATTACCCGTTAAGTGCAATATATGTGTTTGTAGTCGCTGAATTAGTACTAATTCTATCCTTAGGGTCTATACAACAGATACCCCAAAAGTTTGTGAAATTATATTACGTATATAGTGTTGTAGCGAGTATCATTATAGTAATTGCAATCCTAGCTCAGAGCTTTAATGTAGTAGAAGATTACTTACCAATGAACTACCCACCACTAGTGGTAAGTGCTTCTTCTGTAGCCACAATCCCCGGTACTGGAGTTATCTTGTTCTTAGCAGCTAGGGCTATACTGTTTAAGGCCAATCCTTTAAAAATGGGCATGGTGATTTTAGGAATAGTAATCCTAGCCTTCGGCGGCATGTTAGCGGCTAGCGGATTTTATATAGCATTGTACATTTCGGAGATCGTGGGCATGAGTTTATTCCTATACGGAATTTACTAGTAAAGAATTCGTAGAGGTTACTGACTCTGGGAGATGTTACTAACTTATCCACTATTATCCAATGATGATGCATCACGGACATAATTGGTGGTAAAAGTTTAAATTTACTAAAAAATAATTATAATTTATGAGAGTAGGGGTTAAAGGTAATCGTTTTTTATGGTTATTAGGTGGGGCTTTAGCTGGTGTAGGTTATATTATTGGGGCCTTTTATTTATTAATTGCTAGAAAAGGATCAGAAAGGTGGTTAGGGTTACTTTATTTTGTAGGGCCAATAGGTTCGTTAATAATGTACTTTTTATTAAGGAATGACAAGCAGAACTCCTATCTTAAAGATATGGCATTATATTTACTTTATGGATTTATAATATGGATTGTTATCGCAATACCTCTAGGGTTAAATCCGTTCTATCAGATCTTTGGCTATGTACACGGTTGGCTCAGCGATTAACAGTACTTAAGATTGCTTCACTCGCTCTCTATAAATAGATGATAGTTAAAGATTAATTATAGCCAATTATTAGTACCACGCTCCAACAACGGCTTACGCCAGACCAAGAGATAATAATTGCGATAGATCATGTGCGTTAACAAGAAAGCAATAGGATCTTTTGAGATGGCAGTGATGAGCACAAGAATATAGGAAGAAGTTCTACCAGATTAACGGGTGGGATACGATTTCCTTAGGGTAATAAGTAGTTTCAGTAATGCCCTTTTCTGTAATTATCTAAGAAAGAAGATTATTGTAAGGGATACTTTAGCTCATAAGGCTTCCAGCCTAGGCTCTCCCTGAAATCGTTAATATATTTTATGGCCTTCTCCTTCTCGCTTTCTGGCATGTCCTTCTTATGAAGTACGCCCATAAATAATGCGTAAAGTCTTGCGTTAATAACTTTTGGACTAAGACCGTAGTCCATGTCCTCTTTTAGCTCATCTAGGATTTCCTTAACTTGCTCTGCGTTTTCAAGTCCTTTACCGTTAAAATCCTTAACTTTCCTACCTAAGTACAGTTTTCCTTTATCAACAACTATTGCCTTACCGTTCTCAAAGGTTATTCTTCCTTTAAATACTCTATCGTAGAACTGCCACGCATCTGCTACTTCAGGCTCAAGTTGTTGTAACCTAGTTAAAACGTATCTCCTTATTTCGTCTGTTGAAATCTTTTCCCTCTCCTTAACTCGTTCGTCGATCTCTTTTACGATTTCCTTTGCAACTTCATCTGATGCACCTGCTCTTATTAATGCATTATAAAGCTTATCTGAGAGGTATTCTTCCTCCTCTCCTGACCTTTTAATTACTTTAGTCATAAAATAAATTAAATTAAAAGGAGAAAGTGTATATACATTTCTTTCTTAGCTTAACATTAGATGTTATTACTAGCCTATCTGGTTAATAATTTAGGGTATTAACTTAAATTTATTTAATAAGGGTAATATTGTAATTGATTTAATTCTTAATATTAAGTAAAAACCTACTAGAGTGACTAAGATGCATTACCTATTTAGTCATGTATTTTTTAAAGTATGATATTATTTGAGTAGTATATGTTTAAGAACGTAAATAGTTAAGGATGACTCTATGAAGGCGGCAAATAATAACGTAAAGCCTATGAGTATTAGCATAATTGGTTTGTTCTTACATCTAATTTTTTGTCCTGCATAAGCAATTAGACTAAAACCAAAAAGTTCTAGGATACCATGAGGAAGAGTACCAATTAAGCCTATTAAGAATCCAGAGGTAAATACTATTTCGCCCATAACAATGGATACTATTAAAATTACTATTCTTTGAATTATCCTATTAACACCAAGAATAAAGATTATAATTGCAAAAGTGAAGTTCACTTCTATAACCTTAAAGAAAAGTTGGTAATCAGGGATAGGAAGACATATCGGTAAGCCAGGCTTAGAGAAAACCTTAAAATAATCTACAATACCCCCACCCAGAAGTCCAAGTAAAAATGTAATGTAAATGCTAAATATTTCTTTTCGATTAACATCACTTAGCAATATTATCCACCATGTGGAAGAATTTTGATTAGGCCAATGAGTATGTTTATACTAAGATATATTAGTAAGGTAGCTACGACAACCTTTGTAGAATTATGAAGATCCAGAAAAGCCCTGGTTATTATAAACGCTAATATTATTCCAATTAGGAATGAGGAAATAACTAAGTATAAGTTGGGGTATGCATCCAGTGCAATAATGCTTGAGATCATGTAAATTCCAGCTAAGAGGAAGGAAAAGTTTAGGCTACCTCTCTCTGTCATTCTATAATATTTTCTTACAATTGGTAAGAAAACTAGCCCTATTAGGAAGGATACTACTAGAGAGCCTACGAAGAATAAAGGATAGATAATATATATTGAATTGAAACGTATTATTGCAATTGTTGATGCAATAAAGGATAAAACTACTGGAAATTCCCAAATGCCCATAGACGATAAAGGATCTCCGGTTTTTATAGCATTCCTAGACGATGTATGGGTAATTTTACTCCATAGAGGAGCATCCTCAGTAGATTTTATATTTTCACCGTAAATTCTCCTGAGTGCCTCTACCAGGTTCTCGTATGCACTTTTACCTATTACCTTGTATGCAAAAGCGTCTGCTCTTGATTCCGCTACTCTCAAAAAGAGAAGAATTACAATACCGGCTGATAATATAATTAGTACCGTTTTAATTACTAGGAATATCGAAATTACTACACGGTGCATAGTGTATCCAAAACTTACAAACCAAATTAAGGGTCCGATAATAGACAAAAGGAATATTGTACTTAGCTCAAGGAAAATTGGATGATGCTCTGTCGCATGACCTAATTCATGTGCCTCTATTGTTCTCGTAATAGAATTGTCTTCATCACCTATAAATATGATTGACTTGAAAGGTGAGTGGCGAGATAGTGTAAGTACTCCCATAGTTATACCACCTTGAAAATCATGGAGTTTAATAATTCTAGTTTCTCCGGGTCTAGTTTCCCTAAACGGACCTATCCTGGGCAATATTAATATGGCAGTCATGATTTCGAGCAAGAAGCTTAAGGTAAACGAGATTATCAAATCTATAGAGGTAATGTCGGTTATGTGGAGAATCCACACTATATAAGTAGAAACTAAGCCTGAGTAAGAAAGTCCTATTAACGAGAGAATAAATGAGATCTTTAACTGTAAAATAAGTGGATTATTAACGTTCTTATTATAACTCGATTTTGAGTCACTTTTAAGCAATTGATTTTGTGATTCCTTAAACAATGATATTACCATGAAAATTGTGAAAAATATTCCAATAAATAAAAATCCAGTTCCTATGAGAAAAAATACTTCAGCTAGGTAGCGGTTAGTTTTAAACGTAAGATTGGAAAATATTGCATTCAATATTGAAAGTAAGAAAAAAGAAAACGCTAACTTTATATTATCCAACTTTTTGCTCAACACTTTCACCTAACCGAACCCTAAGCATTCTTCATTCCAATAAATATTTGAATTAATGCGTTCTTTGTTACAATCACCTTTAAGCTACTTTAAGCTATAATATTTATAAATCCAAGTATTCCACATATTTTGGAATTTATAATCTATAGTTCGTTTCTATTCTTGTGAATCTGCCTTTTATGGATATTGTCAGCTATTATGTTTACAACAAATTGTTTTATTTCTGAAATAATTACAGTTTATATATCTGTTTTTCCTTAATACTGTTTCTACATTCTTCTTATAAAAGGAAACTAGCTATCTTATTTCAAAATAAGGAATTTAAATATTAGTACGAAGTTTTCTACTGTTTCCCGCAGAAAAGCACATACAATGAGGCGAACATTTTTATATTATTCAGACTTATTTCACACTATGAAAACTAAAGTACGTGTAGGCAAGAAATTGACAATTCGTATTCCGAAAGCCGTAGCAGAGGAACTTAACATAAAAGATGGCGATGTTTTGTCTTTAAGAGTTAAGGATAATAAGATAATTTTAGAGCAAGATAATGCAATACTACTCTCATTAAAAGGTAAGAAATTTGCTAAAATATCTTTGGATGAAATATGGAAAATAAGCGAAGAAGAGCAAAACAAATATGAAAATTCTAATTGACATAAGTTTTATATTACCTGCATTAGGCTTTGGAGAAGATTTCAAATTTCATGCTATCGTTAACTGTAGTGCAGATTATCACGTGTTGATATTCATCTAAAGTGTTATAAAATAACGCTAGCACTCTTTAATAATTATTTTATTATTTTTATCGAAACATACTGTTATTCCTGAAAAGAAGTCATCTCTACCTAAAATAAGTCCGGGATATATGCCAGGATTTAACTTATTAAACTCTAATATTGCTACTGGTAATTCTGCCATTTTATTTATTTCTATGAAATTAAATCTTATTTTATACCTCTCGCTAAATCTGGATAAATTAGCTAGGAATATCATATCTATCCTTTTAGAGTAATTCTCATCAAAACATTGCATAAAAATATCACGATCTAAGATTGAAAATCTACTACCTGTGTCTGGCAACGCATATACTAAATGTTCCTTGTTAAGCTTTGGGCACTCCATTTTTGTTTTCAATAACGGTAATTTATAATTGTTAATTTCAACATAGGGTATTTCTACGACCATTTCTTTGACCTATTAGTCATCTATAACAGTAATTATATCATAAGTTCCCTTTTCATATCCTTTCTTTTTCATAATTTCATCTATTTCCTCCTTTGTGCTTCCTTTAGCTACAATATTTCTATTTTCATCTATAGCATAATATATAATTGACATTTTAGGCAGTTTATTATGGCAAGGATCAGTCACTTTAATTACTTCCTCCTCCTTAGATAATGTAGAGTTCATTAAACGACTTATTACTAGACCTATTTGTGTATTAAATATTGTTTTTACGATAAAATTGAGTTTTTCGTCTTCTGAGAATCTAAAATCTGAAGAACGATTTATTGCATTGATAATCTCTGGGGTAATTTTATCTAGCTGAATTTCCTCTTTAACTTTTGTAACTGAGTATTCCTCTACATTGAATTTTTCACATATGGTCTCTAATATCTTGTTTAATTCGTTGTAAACATTAAATTCACTAGAATTGATATTAACTTTATATATATTTCCGTTAACTTTATAGGTAACTATAAGTTTCATAAGAAAAAATCATTAGTTAAGGCTTAAATATTTTCACGTATTTATCAAGTGTTGACATCAGTTTCACTCACTTGTAATATTCACATCTATCGTGTTTGGCGTAACTTTTCCTTACTTTTAATTACTTTCAATTCCACCACGGGCTAAGGGATCATACACAGTCACCCTTAAGTCCTTGGGGCTAGTCGAGGGAAACACTAATACCCTCCCATCCACCTTCCTTACCAAATAAAGGGGAGCATTAGAATCCCTCTCCAAAAGAACTTCACCACTCTCCAAATACCTAGCGTCCACCTTGAAAACTCTAATACCCCCACCCTCGTGAGCAGAGCCCGTCATCAGGTAGGGGTTAAAAACTTTGATAACTTTCTCAACTACTTGCTTACCCTTCCTCAACTTCTCACCGTTAAACGGGTTGATGGAGGAGGTATATGACTCAGAAACCTCATCAACATCTATCGGCTGAGTTTTCAACATATCCACAAATTTTAATGTATAAAAAAGCTTAATCTAATAGGGTGTTAGTTTACTAATAGGGTGTTATTAATTTTCTTCGATGAAAGGCCTAAGGAAACTAGGAAAAATTTATAAGATAGAGATGAGGAGCTAAGTTTATTACAATCTGCAATTTCTGAGCTAATAGTTCTCCTTACTGGAATAAGAAGAATAGGTAAAACCTCTATTCTGAAAGTTTTCTTAAATAACATAATTTTACCTTATGCTCTAATCGACGCAAGAATTTCACTTTCTTCTTATTGAACTTTTTATACAATATTTTCTGATATACTTTCTCAGATAAATAGAAAAAAATCAATAAAATCGTCTTACAACACTTTAGTGGAATTTCATAGGTGTAAATATATCTTTGTCTTGGGATCCTAAAGAAAGAGCTTAAATATTGTTAAAAGTGTTTATCTTAGGGTGAAAATGGATGCTGAAGTTACTGATTGCAATTCTAATATTCGTAGCTACGCTTTTGTTGGTTAATTTTAAACCCAAGGGAATTCCAATAGGGTATTCAGCACTAATTGGTGGAGCCCTTACTCTAATTCTGGGTATTTCTAATATTCACGACGTTGTGTTAGTTTTCGATATAGTGTGGGACGCTACGTTTACTTTCGTTGCTATAATAATTATGACTTTAATATTGGATGAAGCAGGTTTCTTCGACTATATAGCGTACAAAATATTGGGATTAGGAAATAGGTTAGGCAAAGCCTTCGTTCTTTTGCTTTTGCTTGACGCTGTAGTTTCCGCGCTCTTTGCAAACGATGGAGCAGCGTTAGTCATGACTCCAATAGCCACTTCAATAATATCTAGGAGCAGCATTGATGAGCGTTCTAAGATTGTGTTTATGATGGGAACAGGTTTCGTCGCAGATACTGCAAGCCTCCCGTTCATAATAAGTAACTTAGTAAATATAATAGATGCTACATATTTTGATATTTCATTTCTCCTTTATGCAGAATATATGATATTTCCTTTTATAATATCTGTAATAATCTCAGTAATACTTTATTATTTTCTTCTAGTTAGAACGACCAATAAGAATCAAGAATTGCCTAGTTTTCAACCTACAATCAATGATCAACTTTTGGTTAAGCTAGGCTTTCCTTTCATAGCAATATTAGTTCTAGCTTACTTTCTTACTTCATTTGCCAAGATCCCAGTTGCAATGGTTGCCATTCCTGCGGCTACCCTGTTAGGTATTATAGCCAAGCGTAGGAAAAAAATAGATATATATAAGGTTGTAAGAGAGGCACCTTGGCAGATTGTGCTTTTCTCTTTGGGCATGTACATAGTAGTTTTCGGCATGGGGGAGCAAGGCGTTACTAATTTCTTAGCTAGTACTGTCTGTACCTTGTATAGCCTTCCGTCCCCATTTAACGTGATAATGGAAGGATTACTTTTTGCCTTTACTGCAGCCTTAATGAACAATCTTCCTTCAGTTATGATAAATTCTCTAGCTATAAACTCTACCCATTCTACTAACCATTTCCTTTTAGCTTTAGTAAACGTAATAAGCAATGACATAGGACCTAAGTTCACTCCTATAGGGTCCTTAGCTACTCTACTCTGGATATATTCCTTAGAAAGAAAACACGGCGTAAAGATACCTCTAAGGATTTATGTTTACTTAGGTCTGATAACTACGCCTATAGTTCTAGTGGCAACTATTCTCTCCTTATGGATTTTATTTCTATGATACATATTACAACCATATCAAGTATATAAAAATATTAGGAGAGAGAAAAAACATTTAAATTTTGTACATATAGGAGAAACATTCCCTATCATTTCTCGAAGGGAATAGTAGTTATTCTTTTCTTAGTTAAATCTTCTATTGCACTTGTAATTGCTGCGGCTGCTACTCCTACTGGTATCTCTCCAATTCCCTTAGCGCCAAGAGGTGTAAATGGAGAGGGAGACGATATCAAGTTTACCTTTATGGGAGGTAAGTCAGGAGCAGCAGGTAAACCGTAATCGTTTAGATTCGAAGTCAAGAACTGTCCCTCAAGAGAGTAGATATATCTTTCGTAAAGCGCTACTGATATTCCTATAGCTGTGCCCCGATCACTTGTTCCTTTACTACATCCTCGTCTAATGGGGTTCCCGGATCCAGATAAACGACGAAGTATTCATAAAAAGATTTATATATTGGATAGGCTATACATATTAGTGTAATTAAAATTATTATCAAAAAGCTTGGTTAAAACGTCGTTATTCTATATTATAGAATTAATAATAACATCAATTCTTTTTATATGGCTCTTTAAGATATCGTCGGTGGTAGAAAGCACTGAGGTTCACGTAAAGGGGATTTTTGCTAGCTTTTTCACTTTAGGTGTTCTTGCACATCTTTTTGGTTTAAGGCATGCAGTAGATGCAGATCATTTGGTAGCAATAGATAATTCAACGAGAAAACTTATGCAAGAAAGTAAACCTTCATTATTTACTGGACTTTTCTTCTCTCTAGGTCATTCTACGGTGGTAATATTATTATCTATAGCGTTAATGGTAGCAACTAGGGCAGTAGAGTCTAGTATTCCGCAATTAGAGAACATAGGTTCTATCGTTGGAACGTTAGTGAGCGGTTCCTTTCTTTACATTATTGATTTTCTTAACTTAGTTGTTCTTTTTGAAATTTACGAGTTATTTAAGCAAGCAAAACTAGGGAAGCTTGATGAAGCTAAATTAAATGACGCACTATTAAAGAGGGGATTCATGAATAGATATTTCAAAGGATTATTTAAGATAGTTAATAATCAATACTACTTATATCCTATAGGTTTCCTTTTCGGACTGGATTCGATACAGCTTCCGAAACGGCCCTTTTGGCAATAAGTGCCGGAACTGCTGGAGTGTTTACTAAGATACCTTTATGGACTCTGCTTGTTTTTCCTTCCTCTTTACTGCAGGAATGAGTCTTGTAGACACAACTGACGGATTTTTCATGAACGGCGCATATAGGTGGGCGTTTATGGGTAATCCGATAAGAAAGGTTTGGTATAACTTGACTATGACTATTATTTCAATTATTGTGGCTTACCTTGTAGGTTCCTTAGAGCTATTAGGTTTGGTGCAATCTGAGTTCTGTCTAAGTGGATGGTTCTGGAACATTATAGCAACAATTAATGGTGGTGTTTGGTGGGGCAACGTTGGTATAATTATTATATCAACCTTTGCCGTAACATGGATAATATCAATTATAATATATAAGTCTAGAATTAGCAAATATGAGAAGCAGTTTAAGGATGAAAAGAAATTTAATAATTTATGAAAAATTCTCAATTCTTTAAATTATTCCTCTTGTGGATTCCTCTCCTTTTTGCTTCCCTGGTGCGGTTTCAATAACAAAGCATGGATCTTCTCCTTTCTTTATATGCATTTGTTGATGTTCTAAAGCCATAGATGCGGGCATTACTTGATTATCTAATTTACATCTAAGCATTACGTCTACAACCATTACTACTGGCTGCTCTGACGTAGGAAATTGCGATGAGGGTATTATTGTAGGAGGATTTTTATGTTCCATCAGTTAATTATCAATAATCTCGACTATAAAGATTTCGGTATTAAGTATTCAAAATCTTTTATCATAAACTATAAATATGATTCTAAATAAACAATTTGATAAGATAAAAAGATTGGTAATCAAAATTCTAGAAAGGCGAAGCGCCTAGAGGATATTCATAATTCCTTTATTAAATCGAATCTATTTTTATCATTTCTTCCGTTTCTCCAGTCAGTCTTTACGTTAGTCCATTCGCTAAAGTTCTTTAGTCTATCTCTATATTGGTAAAGATCTGTAAGTATTGAATATATCTCATCTTTTAGAAACCTCTTTTGTTCATAACCAAGGCTTGGAAGAATTTTCCTTTCTGGATTATAATAATGCTCCTCCTTTTCTATCCTTGGATTTCTAACGTAATGAATCTTTGGTCTGTAG
Source organism: Sulfolobaceae archaeon RB850M (assembly GCA_037389275.1). GTDB lineage: Archaea > Thermoproteota > Thermoprotei_A > Sulfolobales > Sulfolobaceae > JAPYVG01. Next base: position 3,944 of record JBBHKV010000057.1, on the reverse strand, counting down.
CCTAATAATTTTTCTGTAGCATCAGCTATTAACATTGCTATTTTCTCTACACTGTATAATTCCATAAATTGGTTAACAACTCTGAACTCTCCTTCTTTAGGAGGGTTATTAATTAAAATTTCTAAGGCATTTACGCTGTCTTCAAGAGAAATAAAACCTCTAGTTTGGCCTCCTTTTCCATATACTAATAAAGGCAATCCTAAAACTGCTCTAACGGCATTTCTATTTATAACTGTTCCCCAAGCTTCATCAACGTCTATTCTAGTTCTTAGACCCTCTATCACGTTTTCACCATCCATCATATCTGAGGTTCTAGTACCGTATACGGGACCTTGATTTATATCTGTAACCGTTATTCCCCATACTTTATTTGCAAATAATAAATTATGTGAATCGTGGACTTTAGTCCAGTGATACCATGATCCTGCGAATTTTGGAACTGGAACCATATCGCTTTTACCGTTGTATTCAAATTTTACGTAAGGGGACTCCGGTATGTCGTAATTAGGTGTTCCATATTCTCCCATTGTTCCCATTTTTAATATATGGATTTCTGGGTGATCCTTAACAGCGTAAATTAGCCTTATTGTTCCTTCTATATTATTGTGCATTGTGTATATAGCATGATCCTCGTCTATCATGGAATAAGGCGCCGATCTTTGCTCGGTGAAACGCACTATTACATCGGGTTTTACTTTATTAATGTAATCTCTTAAAACATTAGGTTTAGTGATATCATTAATTACGAAATCTATTGGCCCAATATATCGTAAATATATTTCTTCTTTCCTCGACTGACGGTAGTGGAAATGCTGAATCCCCACCTACTTCCATAGCTTGTGTTCTGGTTATTAGGTTATCTATACCGTATACTTCATGTCCTTTCTTTCCTAGTCTTAACGCTAGGGCCCAACCTAGATAGCCGTCTATCCTTAAAATTAGGACTTTCTTAGTTTCCATAAATATAATGAAGGATATAGGTATTTAAAAATTATTTATGAATTTATTTAGAAAAAATTAAATATTGGAAAAAATCAAATATTTATAAATTTGGTGAACCTATTTTAATATTGTTATTAAGTTCCTTTCGCTAAAGCCATCTTAATAAGAGTATTAACGTATGTTTTTTTGTCTATATTCGGAGGATTTACTACGTAACAAAGAAGTCCTCCCATGAACGACCTTATTCTTATAATATCCTCATTACTTTCGCTATTTAAAGCACATTTACTTATTTTTTTCACAAATGAATCACATAATTCTCTAATCTCATCTCCCAGTTCCTTGTATATATTCATTGCAGATATAGTATGCAAGAAAAGTTTCCTCATAATAGGATCATCGTATTTTTCTAGATATTTATTCCCAACACATTCAAGAATATTTTCTTTTTCTTTTAAACAGCTCTCTACAATATCTAAAGGTAGACTTCTCTTAGCTACCTCTAAGATTAACTGGTCTTTAGTCTTAAAGTGCCAAAATATTATTCCCTTAGAAACTCCTGCTTTTTTACACACTTGGTCAACTGAAGCTTTAAAAAAGTCTTCCTCAGCAAAAACTTCGGCAGCAGCTCGCAATATCTTTTCCTTCGTCACTTCTTCATTTCTCTGTCTCATAATTTAATTATGCCTCTCATAGTTTAAATGTTTAAATTATTCCTATAAGTATTTTTATTAGCACGAACGTTATTATGGATACTATAGTATATTTTACGTAAAGAGTCTTCATCTTGTTCATTAAATATGATCCACTGAATCCTCCTAAAATCCCGCCTATTAATACTACCAACCATAGATCATAACTTATTCCTCGTAATAAGAACAGATAGCTAGTAAAACCACTTGCAGAACTAAATAAAGCTACATAGCCTGCAGTAGCTGAAACTTTCTTATAATCTTTTTCTATTAGAGCTAAAACAGGTAAAATTATCATTCCGCCTCCTACGCCTAATAAACCGCCAAGAAATCCAGCAATAGCTCCTACTGTTATACCAAGTATGTACCCTTTAATATTTCCAGAAAATTTATTTGTCTCTTCCTTTGCTCTTCCTCTTATCAAATTATATAATGTGTAGCCTAAGAATGCCACGAATATCCAGAGCAATATTTTCCTTGGAGTGTGAATTCCTATGAATGCCCCTATTGGAGCCATTATAACTGCAGGTATAAGGAAGATCGTTCCTAATTTCCATAATACTCTACCCCTTTTTCCATTGTTTACCGTGGCAGACGACAATGAAAATACGTTTAATAAAAGCCCGGCGGCTGATGCTATTGAAAATGGTATACCCAAGGAGTAATATATAGGAATTAATGTGTTAGCTGCACCTACACCAGCTACTGCAAATAACGCAGAAATTATCCAGGTTAAAATGAATATGATGGATAAAAAAATTGGGTTCATAGATTATCACCTTTTTTATTTCTTTCAATTTCATAGCAACGTGGACAGAGCCTTTTACCGTTGAAGATTTTTATGTAGTTCTCATATGTAGGCTCTCCGCAGACGTCGCATACTATTCTTGTCATTGCCTTCTTTGGAGAACTGTATGTAAAGTCTTTGAGGAATTCATAATAGAATAATTCTTCGAAATCTTTTGAAAGTACGTAATTTATAACCTCGTCAGAAACTTCTCTAGGAACTTGAGATGCAGGTATTCCAGATTTTCTATATTTGAAAAATTCAAATTTGCTACATCCATCAAGTATTTCTGGCTTTGGTCTTATTCTAACCGCCCCTTTACCTGGTTTATAAACAATTATAGCCATCTTGCCGTATTGGAGTCTTTTGTAATTTCCTTTACCATAAGTACATCCAGTAGCTGCCTGAACTCCGTCGTCAAAACATCCTTGATGATGCTCGTCACCAGTTTCCGAAAAAACGTAAGTATTAGTATCTTTTTCCTTTTCTATTCCTAGTAGTTTCAGAGCATATTTGCCCGCTAAATAACCTAATGGCATTGCAGGACATCTATGCCCGTGGAACTCGAATGCCCATTCTGGAATTTCATGCTTTGTACCTTGCATTTTGTTTTCATCTGTTAATTGACTAGTCAGTAAAGTATATAAAGCTATCTATTCAGAAGGATAGCTAAAACTATGATACCCGCCTAAAGATCCTTCTATCCAATGAAGATTTGCATTTTTATATGTTATTCCTCTTTTATTACTAATATTAATTATCTTACTGCTCCAATTTTGAATTGTGATTACTTTCGCATTATCCTTAACGTAGACTTCGACTCCACCATTATGAATCGAGAACGTAGATAACCTAGGTGCAAAACACCCTTCCACGTATGTTACAGAAGATCCTTCATCAGCTATTATAATAATGTGCTCAGCTTGAATAGTGTTTTCGCTAGCAATTACGAATATTCCTTCTATTGGTATTTCCAAGTGAACCCCCTTGGGAACGTAAACCAATACTCCACCACTCCATGTAGCAGCGTGTAAAGCCGCAATTTGATATAGCGAGTCCAAGACATTCATAAAGTAGTCCTTTAATATATCATATTTCTTAATTGCTTCCTCTATTGGCATCATTATTATTCCTTTTTTCTCCAGAATTCCCTGTGATTTAGAATATATTGCCTCAGAGTCTAAGATAGATGCTCCAGCAAGGAATTTCCTTTCAGATTCTGGAATTCCAAGTTTATCGTAGTACTCTTTGAGAGATTGAGGTAATTCCTCGTAATTACTGGCCTTAATTTTAGGTTCAGTATAGATATTATAATTTGACAAGTCAAGATCCACGGGGAGCCAGTTTGGCTTAGGAAATGATAAAGCTTTTTCAAAATATTTTAACCTAAGCTTTAACATCCATCAGTGTGGACAACATTTTCACTCATTTGAAATATTTACATTTATTATCACCCCCTTATCTAACAAATATACCGGGCAGTAAAGGATATTATAGATAAGGAAATAGGTTGCGAACCACCT
>JBBHKV010000056.1:0-11846 GCA_037389275.1 Sulfolobaceae archaeon RB850M | reverse complement strand
TTCCGGTTCGAATTGGAGGCGGCCAAGCTCCCCGTCGGGCTTTAAGCCCAAGGAAGTCAACGGCCTACACCCCAGTCAGATCTGTATTACACAGATCTGACTAATATGTTTTATATAAGGAAGTCAGGTTCTTCCAGAGAGTAGCTTGTAGCATTATCTAGGCTTAGAACTCTACGATTCATTAAAGGTCTACGGAAACTGGCGGCTGTATATAGGTGGTACCATAGCTACACTGGTTTACCCTTCAAAGGATATTGTGTGTTTTATCGGATTAATAAAACAATTATGAGTTAAAAAGGCGTACCTTTTATCGGTTAAATAAGTCTAGGAGTATACGAAATACCTACAGCATACAGACAGTATTCCTTACCGTTAATCCATACGTTTATCTCCATTGGTATCACCGCGGTGGAATTTCCAGTGCTATTCAATCCAAGGTTATTCAATATCTCTTGCGAATTTACCACTTCATAAGTGAAATTACCTAGAAAAACAACTTTCGAAATGATTCCGTTTATTTCAACTTGTGATACGTTAGGTGGTAATACTGCATAAATTGTATTATTTTTGGCGAAAACATAATCTCCTAAAGGTATACTAACATTAAAAGGTAAGCACATTGTAGTGTTTGTAAGAGAGGAGTTTATTAAGAGTTTATATTCCCCCGGCGGCAATACTACTAAATGGGAGCATGGAAAGGGAGAAAATATAGAGAAGTTCATGTTGCAAACGTAATATATCATATACTTAAACCAAATCGTCTCACCAGGATAAAACGTGAAGTTTTTGGCTGTAACGATTGGGAAGAATACTCCCGAAGGAAACAACGCGTAAGTTTTTCCGTTGTTTAAGTCTAATATTTTTATGGTGAATGGAAATGCCAGGAGGGAGAATCCAGTAATTGTGGAATTAGGTCGAAAAAGATTGATAGTATGTATTACAATGGGTTTTTGACCAACGTTAGTAAAGTTCACGAAGACATAGTATTCTCCGTCAAACCCCAAGGACACTTTCTCCTCTATTCCATTACGAGTATTTACTAAGGGCTGTGTTTCCGTACTCTTCGTAGTTGTAGTAGTGCTTAAACTCTTCTGTACACTCTTTTCTGTTTTCATACCTATATAAAAATACAATAGAGAAGCTAAAATTACAAGAGTTAAAGTAATTAACGCTATAATTGTTTTACGCATAAAGTTAAGTAATTCTAGGTCTTTATAAACCTTTTCGAAAGAAGAGGAAAGGCATCACTTCATTATCTAGAGAGACCTACTAATAGCATCGTAATTCTGGTTAACTATAACGTTGCCCGTAGTTTGCCAAATAAGAGCTAGGTGACCAAGAGGGGTCGGACTTTCATTGAGGTTTCATTAATTTGTATTCAACCTCTCGTCCTCATTCCCCTTGTCCGGCTCCCTATGCCGTCTACGGGAGCGGTAGTTAAACCACTCCCTTCGAGGACATGGGGAGCCTCATCGAACCCGTCCTCCCCCTCACATTGCTCCTCGGGTTCAATGTAGGGCCCTCTTCTACATGATAGTATGTAACTACAAAATTTATAAACTTTCATGAGAAGAGCTGGGAATGTTAAATGATATTAAATGACATAAAATTCACGGTTTATCTGAAACTGTTGACGACGGCATGGATCTGGTTATACTTTTAGACTTTCCGCTTTATTAACCCTTCCTCTGTAAGTTTGACATTCTGTAGTTTTTTAATCTCTTTGGGAGATTTTAACTTATGGAGGAGTTAATAAAGTGGGCTGAGGAAAAGGGCATTGACGTCGAGGAGTTAATACTTTCAGCTTTGTCCCGTGTTGACCCTAAAGAGAGCATAAAGTTGAGAATTGAGTTGGCTGAGAAATATATGGCTGAAGCCTTTAAGTATTTAAGTAAGGGTGATGCAGTTCAGGCTTCTGAAAAGGCTTATAAAGCGGCAGAAGAGGTAGTTAAGGCCCTTTCAGAGAAGTTTAATTTATCTGAGTATCAGCAAGCCGTTAAGGAGGGTAGGTGGTATACTTATACGCTCGGTAAGGCTTCAAATACTTTATCAAGTAAATTGGGTAATTGGGTATTGGACGGGTGGAGTAGTGCGTATTTCCTCCACGTGTGGGGTTTTCATGAAGCTAAGTTAACGACTTCTGATATCACCTCATATTTAAATAGAGTTAAGGAAATGTTGGAAGAGGCTAAGAAGGTTTTAAACGAGAAGTAATGGGTTTCAAGTGTCGAATTCAGAAAACTCTTGTGATTTAGAGGATTTCTCGCATGAACCTAATGATGAGTTAAAAACAAATTTTGTATGATTTATAAAAAATTGTTATCCACATCCTAAATAGGAAATGATTTATAAGTCCTATACAGTTTTATAAATTATGGAGTTCTTAAAAAATAATGCACTAGATTTCTTAAATTACGCTAAGCTTCTACTACGTGATGGTAGATATAATTTGGCATTATTCTCGTTAGAGCAGGCGTTACAGCTAGGTCTAAAATACTACATTTCCAAATTAACGGGTTCTTTCCCAAAAACGCATGACATAGTAGACTTATTGAAGAGAATTATAGAGCTTACGGAGAACAAGAAGCTTAAAGAGGTCTTAAACGCAGAAATCTCTACCTTAGATTTGTTAAAACAAGCTTATATTGCCTCAAGATATTTACCTACTAATTACGATAAAGAGGCTGTTGAAAAAGCGTTAAACGTTGTAGAGGCGATATTTAATGAGCTGGGAATATCTTAAAAGGAAGTGGGATAAGAGGAAAGAATTCCTTAATAACGCTAGGCGTTACGTGAAGTTAATTAAAGAGGTTTGCGTTAAAAAGGTGGATCCCGAGTGTAGGGTAATACTTTTCGGCTCTGTTGCAAGGGGGGATTATAGAGATGATAGTGATGTAGACGTGCTAATAATTACTGATAAGGCTAAAAGTGTATGGGATAAAGTAAACATTGAGGTCATTATCGAGAGAGAACTAAACATAGGAGATCCATTCGAATTCCATATAGTAACAAAAAGTGAATATGAGAACTGGTATAAGAAATTCATAGACGTTTATGAGGAATTTTAGTAGGTCTCGCGAATCCTATTCAACATAAAACCACCGTTGGAACCATCACACACGGTGAGTCAAATGACCTCCATAACTTGGGTAAATTGAAATATCAGAAACATTTACTATCAGTTGAAAATTTTCTCATCGATTTTTAATACGCTCATGGAATGTAGCGGTGAGTACTTAAAATCGGTAAACATTAATGTAATACGCCTCCTACCTACAAATAAATAGAGATCGATTAATGTCTAGAATATATCTACTCAAGATCACGCTCAACTACATATTTGCGAAAAATTTTTTGGTAGATTTATACATTATCCATTAGATGAACTTTTATGAAAGATAAGATTATTTTTTCCATAAATATTATAAGATTTTCATCGTTAACAGCAATATGGACTTATACTGGAATAGCTCTTTATGATTTTTATCATTTATCAACACTATTAGTTATTACATTTTACTCTCTTGGTTATCCCATATTAGTAATATCCTACATTTTTTAGGTATAATTTAAAATCGAATCACATATTGAACTAGATAAAAAATCCGTGGTGCTGTTATAATATTTAAATATTGGTTTAGCTAGTTTAACTACAGTGAAGCTAGCTTGACTCTAAAGGTGGAAGTTGGAAAGAAAGGTTATATAATTATTCCTAAAGATATTAGAGATCTTCTAGGCATAAAAGAAGGTGACAAGCTTATTCTTAACGTCTATGACGGTAAAATTATCCTTGAACCTGAAAGGAAGGTTGACATTAATGAGATCTTAAAAAGACTGGAAGAACATCATGCTAAAATATCCTCTTATGCAAAAAGCGCTAAATTAGGAGACTTACTTTATTCAAGCCTTGAGGAGGAATTCAATGATTTTTCTTGATGCAAACTTTATCATATACTTGAATTTGGGTGTCAAGGAAGTAGTAAATTTTTATATTAAAGTATTACAAGAAGATCGATTAGCTTTAGACCCACTAGTTATAGATGAAGTAATTTATGTTTCAAAGAAGAAATATAACGTTAACTTTAACGATACAATAAGTTTTCTAGATGAAGTTGTTTTACCTAATTCTCTAATCCTTCCTATAAGAAAAGAAGATTATGACAAGGCAAAAGAGTTAATACTACAATATAACCTAAAGCCCTCTGACGCGTTTCACGTTGCCATAATGTTAAATAACTCAATCAGTAAAATTATAAGTGAAGATAAGGATTTTGATCGAATTAAAGAAATAGAGAGACTTTGGTTAAATTGAGATAAACTTATCTAGGCTTATCAAATTAACGCTCAATTAACTATATAACTATAAGCATTACCGTAATAACTCCAAGCGCCGTCGTCAACAGTTTCAGATAGACCGTGAATTTTTATGTCATTTAATATCATTAACATTCCTAGCTCTTCTCATGAAAGTTTATAAATTTTGTAGTTACATACTAAAATGTAGAAGAGAGCCCTACAGTGAACTCGATGAGCAATGTGAGGGGGAGGATGGGTTCGATGAGGCCCCCCATGTCCTTGAAGGGAGTGGTTTAAGTACCGCTCCCGTAGACGGCATGGGGAGGGAAATAAGGGGAATGAGGACGAGAGGTTGAATCATGAAACCTCAATGAAAGTCCGACCCCTATTACCTAAGCATCTCATTAATTAGTTATACGTTGTGGAGCTTTTACTTCTATTCTTCTATTTCTATTATTTTGAGCTCTCAATACAAAATACTCTCTACCCGTAGCTCGCATAATCTTCTTCAAATTATGTGTCCATCTAAAGATTTTATTACAATACTGATACTTAGTCTTATTATTGCTTTTAATAATTTGCAAACATATTTATAGTTTAATCAAATCAACTTTCATCTAGTACAAGCTTATGGATTGTAAGATTACTCGTTATAGTAAAATAATCATTTATAAGGTGTAAAAAGAGGCTCTTTAAAAAAGCTTTTATTTTAAAGAGAAAAAGTTTTAATGATCTTCGGATTACAGTTGTTAAAATGAAGGGGACAGCCCTGGAGCTCTGGTGAAAAACCGGGCAGATGAAGGGGAAGGCTTGTTTATAGGAACTCGCTTAAATAGTAGATTGAAAAATAGCCCTAAATTTAAGGATATTTATTCTTTTTGAGATGTGATAATAAAGACGATATAATAATGTAAATATAAATTAAAAATGGGAATTAAATATTCTAGTAACTTAAGCCAATACTTTCAATTCAATAGCTTGGGGAATGTCGAGCATCCCTAAGAGAATCGAAACCGGCACTACATTACCTTCCACTTTATCCTTACTTAAGATATACACCCTTTTCATTCTTCCCAAAATTTTCTTCTCAGCCTTAACGTTACCAAACTTCACTTCAAACCCTAACATTTCTTCCCCACTTTTTATTACAGCGTCTATCTCTCCTTTTGCTTTGGTATAAAACGTGTCGTAGATTCTAGACAGATGAGAAATTACTACACTTTCAACTAATTTACTCTCTTCAGGCAAGTTAGTTAACGTCCAAAAGGCGAACGATCTATATATGAAGGGATCTATAAAATAGAACTTCTTTCCTTTCCTAGTTAGTACATTACCTTGTAGGTCTACTTGCTCTAAAACTTTAAGTAAGTATAGTTTCTGGAGAAGCTCTACATAACTTATCGCAGTCTTCACTGTGCCAACTCCAAATGACCTTGAGAGAGTATGATAACTGAAATCGCTGGAAGTCCTTTCTATTATGCCTTTTATTGTGAGTTTAAAGAAAGTTTCACTTCTCCTTAGCTTATTTACTTCACTAACTATACTGGATATGAAATCACTTATCGTTTCCTCGCTCACTTTCCCATATTTTATGTAGTCCCTTATGGCGTTAGGAAACCCTCCTGTGATCAAATATTTTTCAAGAAGCTCATTTAATTCATGCAAGAACTGAATATTTCGCATATAGTTTGAAAGAACGAAGCTTAAATCTCCTTTCTGTACCTTAACGTTAAATAATTCTATATATTTTGAAAAAGGTAAAGGAAGCATTAATAAATTCTTGCCTTTACCTCTCCTTCCAGGAAAAGTTTCAATTTCCCTCTTTGCAGACATTGATAAAGATCCAGTAACAACTAGGACGTCATTTCTAAAATCCCCTTTATCTATCCTACTCTTTAAAGCCCTATACCATTCCTTAGGATAAGTTATCTCGTCTAGAAAAATGAAAGACGATGAAATGTTGTTAGCCTTTTTAAACTTTATATATTCCTCTAAAACCTCATCCAATTCTTTATAGTCCGCTAATTTATCACAAGAGAAATAGAAAATTGACTTAGGATTTATTTTTCCTTCATCTAATAATTTCTTTATAAGTAATATTAACGCAGTGGACTTTCCTACTTGTCTAGGGCCGAAAATGAAGTTTAACGAGTAAGGAGATAAGCTCACTTTTCCAATAACGTCAGGAACCCACTTAACTTCCGACTCTTCATACTTTCTATATATCTCAATCTCAGTTATTCTCTCTTTAGAAATCCACCAAGGATTATATTCTTCTATCATCTGTGTATTCAGACTCCACAAGAGTTTAAAAATATTGTTTACTCTAACTCCACAAATATTTAAAAATAAGAACTGACTTTCTTGTTACATGATAAGAATTACTAACTTCTACAGTAATAGTTTCATATAATTGATATATAAGGCGTAAACGAATATAAGGCTTAAGAGATTATAAGGACTTATAGAAGAGGAATTTGCCAAGTTCCTTGAGGATTATGCTAACTATCTGAAGAACAATAAGCAGTCACTAATAGATATTCCTCTTTCCGTTTGTCCCTACACTTTCATTTCACTCATGATCGAGTGTAGGGACTTAGACCATGGGTCATGGGACTCCAACGGCACTGAGCTCACATCTCCGTAATCCCCCTCACCCTTTTGCCCAGATCGGTGTGAGAGATCATTATTTATCAACAAAAATTCGTTATAAACAGACAAAAAGATTTCTATTAACGTGAAAAAGGATTCAGCCCTCATCTTAGAAAGCACGTAGAAGATATTAATAATTATATGAGGAAATTCAACACAGTTATAGATCCATTAGGACAGGAAGTCTTATCTTTTCTAAAAGGAGTAAAGGGCATAGAACAAGTTCCTAACGTAAGGTTAGGAGAAAAGGAAAGATGGAGAGTTATAATTCACTTTAAGCCTTGTGCTAAGATAAGGTATATTATAGCCAGAAAGGATAACGAATTAATACTTGTCACTGCACATCCTGATCCAGATGCTGAAAATTTCATAGAATTTAATAAATAGAGACTTTATATAATAAATTAATCAACATATTTATATTTTTATTCTCTAGTATAAAAGTAACTTGTACTAAAAATATTAATTTATTCTTTACATCTGCTTTTCGCAATTAAGGACTACTAGTAATATGGATAGCTAAATTATTTATTCTCTTTCTATATTAATTGCAAAAACTCAAATTAGCTCTAAAGCGTACCTACTTCTGTCTTCAAGTTTATAATATTATTCATCTTTTACATATTATGGACGAGTTTGAGTACTTAGAAGATTTAAACAACGAAAGAACTAAGTCTTTTATAGAGAATGAAAATAAGAAAACAGAAGAAAAACTAGGTAAAAGAGCAAAGGAACTTTATCCAAAGCTTTTAGAAATTTACAAAGAACCTTACGTTCTAAGCATGTTTGCTTATGACGAAAATAACCCGGTTATCCTACTCTACGGAGAGAAAAACCAAGTACTCTTAGGGAATAAAGTAATTTATACTTCACCAAAGGATTACGTAGCTTCCTCAGTATGGAAAGTTTACAATTCTAAGGAAATAGGAGTTAGTATAGAAAAGAAGGGAAGTGATAAGATTACAACTTTCCTAATTTCCCCCGACGCTAGAATCACGGAATTAGGAGAAATGGTTGAATCTCCTTTTTATTTCAAAAATGAGTTATGTTATATAAAGAGTTACCGTTATTCTCCTCCACCTGATGGTGGAGAATATCCTGCTGACAGAGTATTTTGCGGTAATGAAATAGTTTACGGCAAAGATTTAAAGCCTGGCGAGTTCGTATCAATTAGAACTTTCGGAGATTTTATAACGCTGATCAGAAGTAAAGGCTGGAGGTATAGCGAACTTTATGCTGGCGAAGGTTTTGATTCTCTTAAAAAGATTGATGAGGGAGAAGTAATAGACGTAATTGATTACGTTCAAGGAAGTTTAATCTATCAGAAGAATGACTCAGTGTACCTAGATAAAAAGAAGATAATAAAATCCGATTACCCGATTTTAGGAGTTTCTTCTCTTAAAGAAACCTTGGCCGTTGAGGTTATAAAGGATTATAGAACCCCTTTATTGTTTTACAGCATTAATGGTGACAAGATAGGAGAGGAAATTCATGATAATATCCAGTTTATGGATAGTGAAGGACATTCATTATTTATTGTAGAAACCTCGTTCAATTACAAATTCAAGGTCTCAAGGAGAGTTAAGGAAAAGAGCGAAGAAACAATAATGCAGTATGGTAATTACGACGTAAAAGTTACGGACATCTATGTTAAAGGAGACGTATTACTCCACGGGTTTCTCCTAACTAAGACCAATAATTCCAAGGGAGTTATAGTTTATGGTTATGGAGGGTTCAGAATTTCTTTACTCCCTTCATTTCCTATGTCTACAAGACTATTGCTTGACGAAGGGTACTCTGTTTTAATCACAAACTTGAGGGGAGGTTACGAAAACGGAGAAGAATGGCATAAGGCAGGAATGTTGCTTAATAAGAAAAACGTGTTCAAGGACTTTTCAGAATTCCTTAGATTAGTGAAGAGCTTGGGCGGTAAAACTATTGCTATGGGAGGAAGCAATGGTGGGCTTTTGGTGGGTGCTACAGAGAATGAATATCCTAACGTCATTGACTGTGCAGTAATTGGACACCCAGTTCTTGATATGTTGAGATATGATAAACTTTACGTAGGGAAATACTGGGTTGAGGAGTACGGAGATCCAAACGATCCTAAGTACAGAGATTACTTACTTTCTTACAGTCCTTATCATAATCTGAAGAAAGGGCTACCAAAGACTTTCGTATACACTGGAATTAACGACGATAGAGTTCATCCTGCTCATGCATTAAAGTACGTTGCTAAGTCTGAAAAACTAGGAAATGATATAATGCTCTTTGTTAACGATTCTGGGCACGCAATAGCAGATCCTGAGTCTGAGGCTAGGGAATACTCATACGTTTTAGCCTTCATTGAGGAATGTACGTCAAGTAAATAACTTCTTTGCCTCAATTAGCATTTCTTCTATCCTTTTTAAGGAGACTTTAACGTCCTCCACAGAGTATTTTCTCTCGTGAAGTCCCCATACATGTAAATCGTAACCAGCATTCCATCTATCTAAAACCCAATAACCAAGTTTTTTAGAAAGAGTCTTGCTAGCTTTGCCTAATAAGTAAGTGTACCACCTACCTTCTTTCAAAAACTCCTCGTATTCCTCCGTCTTAAATTTTTCCGTCAATGCCTTAACAACTTCTTCGGCAACTTTATAAGCTTTCTCTGAGGCTTGAACTACGTCACCTTTTTTAGCATACTCTTTGCTTTCCTGCATATATCTTTCAGCTAAACTTATTCTTTCCTTACTACTATCTTCAGGATCTTCCCTACTTAAAATATCAAGTAAAGCCTCAGTAACGTCAACCCCTTTCTCCTCTAGTTTTCTTATTACTTCCTCTAATGGCATTCTATTTTCCATTTTTTATCTCTTCAATATTAACTTTTTTCTTCATTTATAGTTACATAAGGAGTTTCTCTATACACTTTAGCAACAACGTGAGTGCTCGTTCTTTCAATTTCAGGCATATTTATCAATTTCTCTAGAAAATTCTTCATAAAATCTTCTCTGTTTTTGAACCTTGCTAACACTACAAAGTCCATATCTCCTAATACAAAATAAACTCCCCATACTCCTGGAAGTTGGGAAAGTTTCTTGCCTAAACTATCGTGATAGTCTTTTCCGTACCTTGCCTTAACTAAAGTGATAACTAGGTAATCTAAGTTTAAGCTGGCTGGGTCAACGTAAGTAAAATAGCCTTTTATTACGCCCATCTTTTCCATTTTCTTTATCCTATAGGCTACTGTTGATTTAGGAACTTTTACTTCCTCCGCTATTTTTTCTAAAGGATATTTTGCGTCATTTTGAATTATTTTGAGTATCTTTAAGTCTACCTCGTCTAGCTCCATAATATATAATTAGAAGAGGTAATTTAAACCTTATACATTTTATCGACGAATAAGTTGAATATACAACTAAATAAAAAGGGATTATCTTGGAAATTATACAGAGACATTCTGAAGCAAGATTTAAACTATTGTACTTTTTACAATAGCTGTCCTAAAATACTTAAATTCGTCTAAACTACTAGTATCGCATGGATGAAGATCTTGTTAAATTGGTTAAAGAACATACTTTCGGAACTTGGAAAGTTCAAAAAACTTGGAATCCTTTAAACGTTGATAAAGCCGAAGGAGTATATTTTTACGCTAACGATAAAAAAGATCCTTGACTTCTCTTCTCAGTTAGTTAATGTAAATTTAGGCTACGGAAATAAAGAGGTAATAAAGAGTATAGAAGATCAACTGGAAAACCTCCAATATATTTCGCCTGCATTTGCAACATCTATTTAGGAATTAGGGCTAAAGTTGTAGTGTTATTTACTGCAATACCAATCATAATCTCGACAATACTTCTAGCAATGGTTAAAGCTGGAGGTAAAGGTAAGCCTAAAATTACGGTTAGGAAAGGCTGGATATTAGTAATCTCAACAATGTTCTTTTCGTTCAGTCAATACAGTTTCGGTTTTCCGATAATTACTACTGCAGAATTTACTCATAAGCTTTACTTAGCTACCATAACTTACGGAATATTCTTAGTTTCGTCTGCGCTTTTCGGATACGTTTTTGGAAAATTAAGGTTAAGCGACTACAAAGCTCTAGCATTTCTAGGTTATTTATTAGCCTCCTTAGCTTCTTTAGGCTTTGCTTTTCTTTCGCCTTTAGGTTTAATTGGAATTTACCCATTATCTGCCCTAATGGGTATAGCTGTTGCATCTACAGAAACATTCGAGCCTACTATAATCTCCAAGTTAAGTAAAGGCGAAGTAGGAACTTCAATGGGTGCATTATCTTTAGGTAGAAGCATAGGGTTATTAATAGGGAACACAGCCATGGGTTTCTTATACCAAATAAGCTTCTCTTATGCTTATGCTTTTGCCTCCATAATGTCATTCATAGCGTTTATGATATTGATAACTTCATTAAGAGAATGAGGAATTAGTTAGAATTTCTTACTATACCTCTTTATCTTTAGTTTCTCTAATTAGTACCGTGCTTATTATCGTTATAATAATGAGTGTAAGGCATAGTTAACAATTAATGGTAATTAGCCACTTTACAAAAGATTGAAAGCCTCAAGAAGGGTGGGGATGATGAAAGTTTTAAATATCCCTTTTAGTAACGCTAACGACGTTCCTCCCCAGCTAGACAGTGGGAGGAGCAAGCATCATCTCTTAAGGGACTTGAGCTTGGCGATGATTCCTCTTCTGGGGCTGTCTGACTACCCAGACTGCTAAATGAGAGATGTAAACCCGAATCGATGGCGGGGACGATGAGGAGGGAACCCTCACTGGCGGGGAGCTTCCGGTATAAAAACCTTTCCATGAAAAATCGAGCATAGTCCACACTACTTACGCAAGTGATGAAACCTGCTTTACTCACTAGCATCAAAGGGCTTATTATAATACAGCAC
>JBBHKV010000055.1:0-4937 GCA_037389275.1 Sulfolobaceae archaeon RB850M | reverse complement strand
GATAATCCTTGATGGAATTGAAAGAGAATACAAGCAAAAAGTAAAGATATTCTCAGTAAAGTGATAATCCTTTATGGAATAGAGAGCTCCAGCCGACTAGTAGACCTGCTTCATTATTATTTAGTGATAGTCCTTAATAGGATGAAAGTCTTTAGTATATCACACAATTAGGGATATAAAGAGAGGAGGAAGAGGGAGGGATAATAACTTTCATTCAGTCGTTAAAGCACGTACTCACACATGCCGAGTAACTCGAGGTAAAATTCAAGAGTTCAAAAAGAAGCGTAAAAGAAACTGCACACCCCGTGTGGCAAAATTCAAGAGTTCAAAAAGAATAAATTTTTCTGAAAGACCTTTTTCCTAATGAAAAGGGTTATGAAGCTCACATTTACCGCGATACCTAAGAACGACTCTATCCTCCCCCCGCTCTCCTCTAAAGTAGTTAAATTCGCCATAGAGTCTGGCTCTTTCATCCCCTCTCTAAAGCCCTTAGTAGATTCAAGGGCCCCGAATAAGCCCATTTTCATCTCGAACCTTTCTTTAGGCAAGAAGAGGTTGATCAAGTTGGGTGATACTGATGAGCCGATTAAAGTGAAGGCGGGGGATAAGCTAACTTTCCACATCTCAGCGCCCTTTTATGAAAAGGTGCTCCTCGAGTTAGAGGATAAGACAATCGGTACACCTTACGGCGAATTCCGTTTTGTTTTCGAGAACATGGAGGTAGTGGAAAAGGGGAGGGCGGTAAAGGAGGACGAGAACTTCGTAATAGAGTTTCTCTCCCCCACGCTTTTTTCCTCTAAAGTCCTCCTCCCACCTTCCTTAGGGGATAAGTACAAAAAGGTGAACCCGGGTTACTCCTCACTCCCCTCAGTGGGGCTAATAGTGGCTTACGGATATTCTATTTATTACTCCCTCATGGGTAGCTCTGACTCCAAATACGTCTGGAGGAGGTTTAAGCTGAGTGTCTTAGCTAACGCCTTTTCTAAAGTTGTTGGTTATAAGCTAACTCCCTTGACGGTAAATCTGGGTAAGGACTCAAAGGATAGGGTTAGACTAGCCAGGGGGTTTATGGGCTGGCTGGAGTTCGATATAGTGAATGAGAAGTTGAAAAAGTTAGTCTCTATGATCCTCTTTTATTCTAACTATTTAGGCATGGGAAAGAGTAGGGGGGTGGGGTTGGGGGAGGTTAAGGTATATGGTAAAAAACCGTAATAAGCTGGCTTTAATGTTCTACTCCTCCTTCTGTGTATGTGAAGAGGGATTAAAATCCAAGAAACTCATTTAGTTAGGTTTTAATAAAAAGGAGATAAGAGACCTTGTTAGTTATTTGAGAGAAACCTGAAAAGGACAAGCTCGTAAAATTTAACATCTCTCCCGCAAGCCTAGAGATTTGTTCATTTATAGGAATTAGATATTTATTCTTGAAGTGTACACTAAGAACTCTGAACCAAGATAAGATAGAGAAATTAGTTAACGAGCGGGAGGGAGAAAGAAAATAGTCAACAAAAACAATTGATTGACTGAAATTTTTGTATTAAAGCTCTCTAGTTGTCGTCTACGTACTCAATTTCCCCGGGCTCCACTTTTGCTTCCTTTAATATTTCTTCCATTATTTCCTTTGAGGGAAACGATTACTCCTTTAATTTTTCACTATCATAGCGTTTAACTCCTTAAGGAAGGAGAGTAAAAGGAGGTTAATATTTTACATTATATACCTAGTTAATATATTTACAATCTCTAAATAGTGGATAACCGTTGTGTTACCGGTAATACTAAAGAAAATCATTCCTTCAGCTTCTGGTCAGAAGTTATGAGGAAACGTTCAATGAGAAACCACTAGCAGAACGCATGGAAGAAATTGCCTGACGACCCATATAGGGATAGTACAGTACTATCGGTGAAACTGACCCCTGGGGAAAAGCCCCTTGCTGTAACTTAATTGTTATCGATTGGATCTGTTAAATGCAGTGTGAACTGTTCCTATTTCACCCTTTTCTCACGTTTAACCCTTAAATACTATGATATATACCTTGTTATGATGGAAGGGAAAAAGGAGCTAGAGGAGATCTTGGATAAAGGAAAATTTTCTAAATTAGAAATGGAAGACTTCTATAAGATCCTTAAGTATCTAGACGAGGATAAGGATTTCTTTATTAGCTACTTCGATAAAGCTATTGACGCCTTGGCGTACTTAGTGACCGTAAAGGGTTATATAGACTGGCTCCTAAGGGATGACATAAACGTTTATATAGTAAGGGCGGTAGTCGACAAAATTGCTACAACGATGAAAGCTTACGAGTTTGAAAAAGTGATAGAGTACTTAGAGCCCGATTTCCTCTTTATTTACGACATATTAAGGAGATTACCTAAAGGAAAACTAAGGGAGTGGGTAGGGCTAGTATGGGACAAAGAGTACTTCGACGAATGGAAGATGCTTAACAGAGAGTTTACCGTGTTATCTGGGGCTATCCTCTTAGCAGATAAAAGGTATCTGATCTCTACGCACTTCACCAAGCTAGAAGCCTTTGCTTATTCATATAACTTTCCTCAATACGTGAGGAAGGAGTATAAGGTTAAGTATGAGGGGGATTATTACTCTTTAGTAATAAGGGCAAACTTGGGTGACTATGACGACCCCGAAAAACTGTTACTCGAAATCTTGAGGAAGAACAAACACTTCCACCTCACTTATAAAGCTATTATGAACCTAGCAAAAAATTACCCAGACGCGCCATGGGTAGCGTTGGAAACGTTAAAGAGTAAGACACTTAGGTTAGCTGAGAACAGAAGGCTATTGAGGTACTTGGATCAGAACGTTGGTAAGGTAGCAGTTGACAGTAATAGTTGACCTTCTAATCTAGAACCTTTCAATTATATTAAAGGTTAACTTTACCGCTGGAACTCATCTGGCGAAATAGGTTTTCCGTACAATAAATTATATATTCGTGATTGTGGGTGGGTGAAACCAGGTTGTTTGAGCTTAAACTTATAATTCTTAAGTACATTGTCACTGCATCATAGCTGATTCTCTAACTTCTATTAATTATTGATTTAGCTGAAGTAGTAATTCCTCCTCATAACTCTATAGGGCTACGTTATATGGCGTTATATTGTGGTGATTATGTCTATGAGTATGGCAAAAAGATTGTGGAATTAGCAATAACCTATAATGTTAAAGTCATCCACAGCGGTAAATTTACCCGCTATTTAGGATCTTTAACTACTAAACTTCTCATGGCATAAACATTAACTCTTCGAGGTGAATCCACGCGAGCTATTACTAATTTTGGGATCAACAGTAAAACTATTTTTAATACTATTAAACAACACGGAGACAGTCTAGAAATAATTAAAAATTACGGTTAGCTACATGGAATCGCTACTGTCGTCTAATTTTGCGTCAATAAGCTGTTTTATTACTTTTCTCAACTTCTCGTCTTTTATCTGCTCACAATCTAAAACTATGCATGAAGCAATAAAGTGTTGTAAGTCATCTTTTTTCATGTAGTGTAAAACTAAGTTATCAGTCTTTGCACCGCAAATGTCACAGTGCGAGTTGTTATGTGCTCTTTTGAAGTGTATCCTCAACGACTTGTAATCATCAAATACTCTATTACAAATGAAGCACCTTTTACCCATGGTCTCACCTTACTTCTACTCTTCCGAAGCCGTTCCTCCTAGAACTACCTATACCTTTCGCAATAGCGTTCTCTATTGCACCCAATATCCTATCGTCAGCTTTCTTCACCCTGTAACGTAGTTCCCCTACGAGCCCTACTATTTCCTTTCCCGCATAAATTACCGTGACATAACTCACCTTTGACGGCTCTTCGGTAACCTTTTCCTCTAACTCAATTATCATCTTTTTATATTCCTCCCTGGTTAGTCCAAGGTGGTCCATGAAGTTTACCGCAAAGGTGAAAGCAAAGAAGTTAGTGAACCTCTTCCTCTTTGACTTCTTCAACGGGTCTATTATGAGTGCAGGGGTCTTTACAACGACGTCTATCTTCTCCCTTAATTCGTATTTCACTTCCCTTAATTCAACATCTACTACCTCCCACTTGGTGTTGAACACTACCCTATCACTGATATCACTTAAGGCTTCTATCACGTCCTCCCTCTTTCCGCCTACTTCAAAGGAGTAAACTTCCCCTCCTTCCACTTCCATAAAGCGCGGGAGTTTAGAGTACTTTATGAGGTACTCCCCTCCTTTTTTGAGAGGTGATATAGTTACTTTTTTGCTGAGCACTAACACCTTACCTACTTTAGAAGTAAAGGGTGGGATGATGGCGTTAGTAAGGGGTGATATAAATACTTCAGCAACTAGGTAAGTCAATAAACTCACCTCAGCTGAGTAGTGCTCTTACTTCAGCCCTTTCACCCTCTATTAACTTATATAGCCATACCGCAAGTTCGCTGTCAACTTCGAATTTATCTACAAACCCAACACGGTAAATAATAACCCTCTTCAGCATTACCTTATCGCTTTTCCTTTCGATCACGTTGAATTGGCCCAGAGCTATTTTGGGGATTACTTTTACTCCTCTGGTAAGCGCAACTACTGAAGCAAGCCGTAATGACTGTAACCCTGCGATCTTACGGAGGCATTCTGCCTTCTCTCCATCAAGTCCCAATGTTGTGGACTTTATTTCGAAGTAGTAAGTGATACCTTGTTTTGACAGTAAGCAGTCTGGGAAATATCTTAACCCGTTGAACTCTATTACTTCTCTACTACACTCCGCACCATATTTTTCACTTATTATTTTACGCACTGCCTTTTCGGCCGAGAGTAAGTGACCTCTGCGTTTATGTTGGAGGAAGTTTTTGCATTGTGGTAATAACTCAGCGATCCTATTGGCAAGTGGGTGCCCTTGTTTCACCTTTATCTTCTCTGCTTGGTAAGTAGCCCCTTTTAGGTCTATAACTGTTTCTTTAGT
>JBBHKV010000054.1:0-9080 GCA_037389275.1 Sulfolobaceae archaeon RB850M | reverse complement strand
TTAGGATTCCTAGGGGTAAGGAAGTTAATGCCAAGGACTTCGACGTGGGAGACGCGCTAGACTCGTTATCCCAATAGGTTTGTTAGAGGCGTCAGCATGTAGTGCCTCGTGAGCAGTGCCCGTCATCAGTTGGGAGATCATCAATAAAAACTATTTCAGTAATACTATATAAATATTACTTAATTAAAACGATATTTAGATTAAAAATAACGAGTAGTTACGTAGAAGCGTTACAGTCTTTCATAAAAAAGTAATTCACTTCCACGGCTCATCTTCCTTAAAGAACTTATCGTCTATCAGTGGCCTCCACCACCACTCATTCTCCAAGTACCACTCATAAGTCTTCCTTAACCCATCCTTCAGAGGAGTCGTTTCGTAAGAAAGCCTAGTATTCATACAATACCTCCTATCATGCCCCGGCCTATCGGAAACAAACTTTATTTTAACCTCCTTACCCATGACTTCCCCTAACAGTTTTAGTAAATCAAGATTAGTCATCCTCTGTTTTCCGGGAATATTATAAACTTCCCCCTTCCACTCAGCCCTATCTAGTAAGTCAGATATTATCCTCGCAGTGTCATCAACAAAAATCCAATCTCTCTCTGCCTTCCCGTCACCGTAAACGGGTACGTGCAAACCGAGCAAAGTCCTAATAATAGCCTTTGGAATAAACTTCTCAGGAAACTGCCTAGGCCCGTAGTTATTAGAAGGCCTAACGATAATAGCATTAACGTTATAAGTCCTAACGTAAGCCTTAACGAAGAGGTCTGCAGAAGCCTTAGCTGCGCTGTAAGGGGAAGAAGGGTTAAGAGGAGATCCCTCATCAGCACACTCCTCACCGTAAACCTCATCAGTTGAAATATGAACGTATTTAAAGCCGAAAAGCCTTGACGCCTCTAAAACGTTTATTACGCCTAAGACGTTGGTTGTGACGAAGTCTTGAGGTTTATAAATAGAGCGGTCTACGTGAGTCTCTGCAGCGAAGTTAACCACTACGTCAACTTCCTTTAGCACCTCATGAATGGATTGATCTCTAACGTCGGCCTTTATAAACTCGTGGTCGGTTCCCTTTAAATTCTCCAACCTCCCGGCGTAAGTTAAAAGGTCTATAACTATTGGCTTAATCCCTCTCTTATTTAATTCCCTCACAAAGGCAGAACCTATAAACCCTGCTCCTCCCAAAACTGCTATTTTCATAATTCAACCCTCGAGTTCTCCCCTATTATTAACTTAACCCATCTCTTCCCCTTTACTACGCTTGAATTATTGCCTATCAGAGAATCCATCATAGACACACCGTCAACTCTCACGTTATCTAAAACTACGCTGTACTCTATCTCGCTATTCTTTACCTCGCAGTTGTCTCCTATTGACGTAAAAGGACCTATGTAAGAATTAACTATCTTACTCCCCTTTCCTATAAAGGCAGGCCCTCTAATAGTCGAGTTTTCAACTAATGCTCCTTTTTCTATTACTACTCTACCGTCAACTGACGATTCCTTAACCTCTCCTTCAATTTTCCTTTCCGCATACCTATCTAAAAGGAAAGAGTTAGCCTCAAGTATGTCCTTAGGAGTTCCAGTATCCTTCCACCAGCCATCTATTATTCTGTAGTCAACTTCTCTACCTCTATCAATTAAACCTTGTATCGCGTCAGTTATCTCCAATTCCCCCCTCCATGAGGGCTTAAGGTTTTCAATAACGTCAAATATCTCCTTCGTAAACGCGTAAACTCCTACTAGAGCAAGGTCTGAAATTTTTTCTTTAGGCTTTTCAACTAGCTTAACCACTTTCCCCTCTTTTATTACAGCCACGCCGAAGCGGTTAGGGTTGTCAACTCTTGCTAAAAGTATAGATGCTGAGCCTTTGAAGGAAAGGAAAGAGGAGAGATTGTCGTAAGGAACTATATTATCTCCTAAGTAAACCAGAAACCTATCTTCCGTTATCACGTCCTTCACCTTATATACCGCGTCAGCCAATCCTCTAGCTTTGCCTTGATATACGTAAGTTATGTTAACCCCGAAACGCGAGCCATCGCCGTAATACTCTACCACCTTATTCGGATTATTATCGCCAAGAATTATTATAATATCGTGAACGCCCGAATCCCTTAACTGCTCCAAAACCCATTGAGACACGGGCTTTCCTGCAATTTTTATCAACTGCTTAGGCCCAGTGTGAGTTAGAGGCCTCAGCCTAGTACCCTGACCGCCGTGTAAAATTACTCCCTGCAATTAAACCACCATGTAGCGCAAATTCTCATCCAAAGAATAAAAGTCGACTGAAAGGATCTTCTTAGCTTTAAAAATGTCTAAAGAGGAGTCAAAGGGCCTCTTCGCAATCCATCCCTTTACGTTATCAACTTCCTTAACACCGCCGGGTAAATTGAACTTCTCCTTAATCTTCATTGCTAAATCTGCTCTTGAAACCCTCTCACCTGCAACGTTCAATATCCCCGTTTTCCTATAATCGATTAATTCGGAAATAGCCTCAGCCAATTTTCTAGCAGAAATTGGTGAATAATAACCCTTAAACGCTGAAACTTCCTTACCTTCTTTCAACGTCTTATAAACGTAAATGGGAAAACCTTTATGCCTAAAAACTCCAGAAGTCCTTAATACGAGGCTGTCGTCGTAAGATAGTGCGTAAGTTTCGCCAAGAAGTTTGGTTAAACCGTAATAGTTGATAGGATTTGGTAAGTCCTCTTCCTTATAAAGCCCCTTTTCACCGTCAAATACGTAATCAGTGCTTATGTGAATTAAGTAAGCTTCTACAACGCGGGAAGCCCTAACAACGTGTTTCACTGCCTCAGCATTTACCTTAAAAGCTTCCCCTTTTTCAGTTTCGCACTTATCTACGTCAGTTAGTGAGGCGGTGTTTATAATAACGTCTGGCTTCTTCTTTATTATAAAATCCTCAACTGCAGGATAGTTTTTCAGATCAAGTCTGTAACCGCCTGGAATTTCCTTGGAGTTGTAAACTTTGATAACTTCCCCTCCTTTTAGGAGGGAAGAAAGCTCTAACCCTAACTGCCCCGACGCACCAATTAATAATATCCGCATATTGTAAAATGATAGAGAATAAAAATAAAGGTTTTGGGTTTAATGACTTTCGTCAAAGACCTCAGCCTTTTCTAAAGGCGGACATTTTGAGTCCTTCTCGCTTACTATAATGTCCTTTATTGGCCAGTCTATCATGGAGTAATTTATGCACCTTTCGTGAGGAGGAGAGTACTCGTTGTGAGTTATGAAATACACTATAGTTGAGCTCTCTAGTGCTTGAAACCCGTGGGCAAAGCCAGGAGGAATCCATAGCATGTAATGGTTATATTCACTAAGTTCAGCGCTAACGTATTTCCCGAAACTTGAGCCCTTCCTTATATCTACAGCGACGTCAAGGATTTTCCCCTTGATTACCGTAACTATTTTACCTTGCTCTTTCGGCGGTAGTTGGTAGTGAAGGCCTCGTACCACTCCGTACCTAGAGAATGAGACATTTACTTGTAAAGGTGTAGGAATTCCCACCTTTTTAAAATCTGATTCCTTGAATATCTCCTTGAAATAACCCCTATTGTCGGGAAATACTTTAGGCTTTATTAGTAGTACGCCCAGTCCTAGTTCCTCAAATTCGAACGGCATTAAAATGATAAAGAGTGAAAAAATAAAAGCTTTTTATGCATGTAAAGACTTTTCTTCGTATTTTAGTAAGTTTATTTCCGATCACATCACTAAAAAATATAATCAAATTCTAATCCTAATTTCTACTAGTATTAATAGCTATCAAATTAATTCCAGTTTAAGAGACTATTATATTTAAACTTAGTAAGAGATAATTTCCTATTCACTTAGTGTAAATTCGATATTAGATTTAAAATTTTGTCTACAGCTACCTTTGGGTCATGTTTCTCCTTGATTATTTTCCTATTCCTCTGAAAGTCTAGGTTTACACGACCTTCTAAAACATCAATTATTCTTTTTGCAAACTCCTCTTCGCTCTCCGCATTTAAGTACACTATATCCTCTATCCCTTCCACTGCCTTCTTTGTGGCAATTATGGGTTTACCGCTCATCATGTACTCTAACATCTTTAACTTTACTCCTCCACCCCTCTTTACGGGGGCGACGCAGATATCGGCAGACATGATGTAGGGAATTGTTGACTCTACATATCCAGTAGCATATACTGGGGGGCTTACCGGTGGAGGTGAAGGGCCTACAAGATAAAAGTTTACTTTACCCCCTAAAATTTTGGCTACCCTAATGAGGAACTCGGCAGCTTCTCTATTAGGAGGATAGCCCATTCCACCCACAAAGACAACGGCCGGCCTCTTAAGCTCTATAGGAGTATAATTAGAGAAAGCGTCTACGTCTATTACGTTAGGGAACACTATAGCCTTCTCACTATTAAGGAGGGCCCTATCATTTTCCGAGGGGACTAATACTTTGTCACAGAAATTTTTACCTAAGTACTCAAATATCCTAACCAATGTCTTCCCCGTCATCGTCAGTCCTACGTCTTGTTTAGACTCTATCGAATGTAGATGGAGAATACAAGGCGTAGAAGAGGCTTTTGAGGAAATTATTGATGGTAATGATATCCATGCGGTCTCTGCTATTATTGCGTCGTAACCTCCCTTTACGATTTTTCTTAAGAAAAAGGGGGAAAGCGATCTTAGCCAGAGTAATCTTTTGCCCCTCTCTTCAGCTCTCCTCTTTGAGTAGGCGATTATTTCAGCCTTTATGCCTCTTCTCTCCAATTCCCTCTTGAGTAAGTAAACTTGTTCATGTATTCCACCTCTCTGAGGATAAATAGTCTCCATCATAACGAAAGCTATCTTCACACATATTGTTTCAAATTTTTTTCTTTAAATATTTCTCCTCGTTTTACGCTAGGTATGAGGCCACCAGAGCATTATCAGCTCATTATTTTGGCCTCTCTTTGAGGGGTCGGACTTTCATTGAGGTTTAATGATTTGTATTCAACCTCTAGCCCCCTGTCCGGCTCCCCACGCCTAGGTATCGTTAACAACTTGTAAAGCTCGTAATACTCTTTATACTGCAACTGCTCGTTAACCAATGGAGCATTTTTCCGCGATAGCCTTTAAAGAGCAATTGATATCCGGCCTCCCTCATTGCAGTTAAACGACGAATGTAGTCTTTGCGAGAACACTTAATTTTAGGGACAGAAGTAAAGTACATATTACCTTCATTCAAATGCTCTACAATTACCTTAACTTATGACGCAGCTACTTTCTCCCCTTCAGAAAAGCCCAACTCTCTAGGAAGTACTGAAGGAGTAGTTGACCTAGGTACTATTATGAGGAACTTTTCCTTTGAAGTCAAGGAGGGGAAATTTCTGCTGAAAGGAGTTGGGAGGTCTTCGATCGTGGCGGATGCGACCAAAAGAAGCTAGAGAAGTTAGTAAATAAAATAGTTTCCTCAACTTTCCTTGAGCTGTTAGGCTGTAAATTCGAGGACGAGAATGGAAATTCCGTTAGTTTGGGGAAACAGCTCTTTTTAGTCCTCAGGAACGAGAGACTTTATTATAAGCACTGGAAGGGGAATAGGGCTTAGGAATAGTGATAGGCATTGTTTAGCTTTCATTTAGATAAAGTTGGCCCTCCATTAGCCTTATTTAGATTAGGAATATCCTAAGACAAGCTTAGGCAAAACAACTCTGAACTACAGACATTATTTAGTAAAGAGATTTTGACGCCTAATATTAAATGCAGTGGAAAGGTTTTATATCTACGTATACGTAAGATGTATTATGAAAGTCGTATACAGTTTAAGAATAGACAAAGAATTAAGGGAGGAGATGGAAAAATACAATGTGAAATGGAACGAGGAAATAGAGAAATTTATAAGGGAAAAAATAGAGGAATTGAAAAAAGAAGAAGCTATGAAGAAATTACATGAAGTAATCTCCTCCTTGCCTGAGACTGAGCCCATTGGTGTAAGATTGGTGAGGGAAGATAGGGATAATTATTGACGCTTCAATATTGGTTAAGATAATTACTAAGGAACTTGGCTGGGAAAAGTTAGAGGAATTGTTAAGAGGAGGAGAAACGTTAGATCTAGCCCTAGTTGAGGTTTCTAACGCTATATGGAAGAAGACTGTGCTACTAGGCATGATGAAGTACGAAGATTCCATAATTGCTTTAAAGGCAGTTAAAGAACTCTTACCTCAGTTATTAGTT
The DNA here is from genome assembly GCA_037389275.1 of Sulfolobaceae archaeon RB850M. Lineage (GTDB taxonomy): Archaea > Thermoproteota > Thermoprotei_A > Sulfolobales > Sulfolobaceae > JAPYVG01. The sequence goes on along the minus strand of JBBHKV010000054.1, from coordinate 2,881 downwards.
GTTCATAAAAGTGTAGATTTCCTTCAGAGAGCAATGGAAATCTCTTTAAAGGAAAAATACCGATCTACGATTCGCTCTACATTGCACTTGCAGAGGATAAAGGAGAAAAATTAATAACTGGAGATAAAAAGCAGTATGACGTTGCTATTAAGTACGTTAAAGTAGAATTTTACACGTGAAATAGTGTACCTTTTCTACCGCTTTCCGGAATGAACAATGAGATTTGGCAATGTTTATCTTTGTTTTTCTCAATAGCGTGTTTAATTATTTGCCGTTGACAACAGTTTTCGATAAGCCGTGAATTTTATGTCATTTGATATCATTTAACATTCCTAATCCTTTTAAGGCTATTAAGTAAGCTGAGGCTGTGTGCCTATCAAAACCCTTCTCCCTCATCACCTTGTCGTGACCCTCAGAATTTGTATTACCCTTAGGATTAACTAGATATTAATTGCTTCCTTAGAGCCAATTAATTTACTCCTCATCATCTGGTAGGATAACAATTACTATCACCTCCTTTTCCAACAAGCCCTTAATCTTCTCATGAATGCTTTTAGGAACGTATATTGCGTATTTCGGGTCACCGTATTTGTCATGACCCATTGAGGAGATCTTTGAGTGAAATGTAACTTGAACCATATGTTATTAGTTACGGAAAGATTTATAAACTTTTATGCTAACATTAAATTGGAGGGTGTCACTATGAACTCGATGAGCAATGTGAGGGGGAGGAAGGCACCCGATGAAACTCCCCATGTCCTCGAGGGGAGTGGTTTAGCTCCCGTAGACGGCATGGGGAGGGAAATAAGGGGAATGAGGGCGAGAGGTTGAATACAAATTCATGAAACCTCAATGAAAGCCCGACCCCTATCAAAATGTCCATCTCCAAAAATTATCTCAATTTTAGCTTTTTCAGTGAACTTCATTAGATATTTTTAATGCTGTATATCTTAAATCTTCATAATCCATCCTATCCAAGACTTCTTCCGAAGACAGGACTTCGTATTTACCGTCATTGATTAATATAAACCTAACATTGTCAGAGCGCTTTTCTGCTAAGTATGCATAAACGTCACTGCTCTGCGTGGTTATTAATATCAAATCTACGTCCAATTTCAGTAAGAAATCGTAAAATTGTTTAAGCAATTCTGGATGTAAGGCAAATCCTTCTAAGTCGTCGATGAGGATAATCTTAGGCTGATAAACGACGTAGGACAATATGAAGTTTAGCAAGCTTTTATAACCGTAACCTAACTCATTAATTGAAACGTCGGTCTTATCGTTAAATAATACTCTGAGCTCATTACCCGCAGATAAATAAACATAGAAAATGTTAGGGTCAAACCCACTTAATAGCTCGGTAACTTTACGTAAAATCGATGGCTCATTAGTAACTATAGGGTTAGCATTGCTAGAATATATTAAAAGTATTCTAGCGTCACCAATCCGTGTTGAGGAAGCATCAGAAAACTCTATCCTATAATATTCATTATTCAAAAATAGTTCAGTTTCAGCAATTTGATTAGATGTCCTACCTCTAAATGCCCTTATTTTACTTACGTTATTTGTATCTAGCATTGCTATTGCCTCCAATACGCTAGTTTTTCCTACGTTGTTCTTGCCCATGATTACGCCGATTTTAAAATTAGGTAAAATCATCTTAAAATCGCTAAGCCTTCTATAATTCCTTATTCTAACACCTATGCCGAGATTACTTAATTTTCTCGGCAATGATAACACGTAGTCAACGTTAACATAAGGTGAGTCGTAAACCCTTACAAATCTACCTTTTCCGTATTTATAAATCCACGTTGAGTAAAGCATTTCTCCACCTCCTTCTTTTTCAGTTATACTTATTGGTATCAAAGACGGGTTAGCTCCAACCGGTCTCCAAGATTCCTTAGGGTTATATTCTAAAATTTCCCCCATGATAGTGTTTTCACTATTTTTAGACATCGGCTTATGCTCAAGGTTTTTAGGCACAAACGGGAACGGGTTTCCTTTACTAAAGATTTCTTCTTTTACACCGTTTTTATCTACGTAATAAAAGGGAGTATCTCCTACCCAAATTACCGTACCTCCTCTCCCCATAAATTTGAAAATTTCCGTCTCGTTTATCGGCTTGTTCGGGTAATCGTACAATGTGTAAGGTATAACATCAGTACCGAAAATTAGGAAAGCTCTTTCCCCACGCGAACTGATCCACTCAATTACTGAGTTATAATTAAGGACAGGGTAATTCACATTGTTCTTGCATATTTCGTCTGTCCAACTATATACTTTGCCGCAGTAGACCGCTATTTCCATAATAACAATCTCAGAGGCCGATATAAAAAGCTTTTATTCAGGGAGCTTTCGGTATAAAAACCTTTCCTTAAAAATTGAGCATAGTCCACACTACTTATGCAATAAAACCTGCTTTACTCACTAGCGTCAAACTGCTTATTATAGTAAAGTTAATTTATCTTTTGATACATCTATTCCTATTACCCCCTACCTCTTTATCACACCTATATGCGTGAATTTTGTCACAATGGTAGGGGCTTGCCACGCCTCTTGCTGAAGATTTCACTTCAATTTCTAAAGTCGACCACGTTTCCCCAGCCGAGGAGAGTATTATTCTCCTCGACTAATAAAACCTATATAGGGGTGGTGCCGTAGCGGAATTAGAATTAAAAGTAAGGAAAAGTTACGCCACGGGTAAACACTTTTATACAACACCACTTGAAAAATGAGAAGTTTTGTATACCAATATAATTGGTAAAACCTCCAGTTGCGTACATCCCGTTAAGTATATTTTTGTCCTTAATTAGGTAATATTTTTGATGGAAGAGTTAATAAAAAGAGCTGAAGAGATGGGGATTGATGTTGAGGATTTAAT
>JBBHKV010000053.1:0-3671 GCA_037389275.1 Sulfolobaceae archaeon RB850M | reverse complement strand
GTAATTAAGAAATAGAGCCCGTCAATAAAGAACGTGGTAGGGATAACGTACTGGAAGGGAACCCAGACCACGAAAAACGGTACTTTGGCATGAGGCGCAGTACCACTGACTATATGGTAAATGAAGAACAGTCCGGAATAGAGGAAAAATACTGCCTCCCCTAATACGAAAATTTGAAGTAATTTCCTCTTGTTGAAATCACCAATCATAAATAATATGAATATAAAGAAATATTTAAGAATAACTATAATTTAAGTGATTGATAAGAGACTATGAAGAATGCTATTATTGAGAAGGCTAGGGAGTTTGGTGTCCCCGTACTCTTAGTTAATCCGTCTCACACTTCTACTGTTTGCCCAGTTCATGGGACGAAGATCGTTTACCAACCCGATGGGGGCGATGCCCCAAGGGTTGGTGTTTGTGAGAAGGGGAAGGAAAAGTGGCATAGGGATGTAGTTGCACTGTACAATCTGAAGAAAAGGGCTGGAGATGTGAGCCCCGTGCCGTTGGGCTCGAAGGAGTCCCATGACCCACTTGTGGTTGAGGGCTAAGTCCCTACACTCGATCACGAATAAACATAAAATGAGTGAAATGAAAGTGTAGGGACAAACGGGATTAGTTTCGGGACTTACTTAATTAAATAATAAGGAAAGGAAAAGCACTAATAAACAAAAAAGAAAATTACACAACATTTAAATAAAATTAAAAAAAAAAGAAAACAGATAAATGGATTGTATTAACTATTAAATTCCACGAAAACCCTAAGGAGTTAATACCGCTCTCCCTATGATCTTTCCAGACTTAAGCATCTCTAAAACTTCATTGGCTTTTGAAAGTGAAAAAGTCTGGACTATGAGCTTGACCTTTCCTACGGTGTAAAGTTCTACTAATTCAGCAAGTTCGTTATATGTTCCAACTAAATTCCCTACTACCATTATTTCCCTACTAATGAAATCTAGTGTAGTATTCTTAAATTCCCCTCCGTAACCTACTATGGAGTAAATTCCACCTTTCCTTAGCATTTTCAGAGCGTTATTCGGTGTTCCGTGCTCTCCCACAAAGTCAATAACAACATCGACACCACCTCCAGAAAGCCTCAACACTTCTTTAACTCCACCATCTTCACTTGCTATTACCCCCTCATCTGCCCCTAACTCCTTAGCAACCTTTATCCTTTCCTCATTAACGTCTATAGCGATAACCCTTGCCGGTGTAATCGCTTTCAGCAACTGAACAGCAATATGTCCTAATCCTCCTATTCCTATTACAGCAACACTACTACCCGGATATAAATACTGAGAAATCTTTTTCACGGCGTGATAAGCAGTTAAACCTGCGTCTGCCAACGGTGCCATAGGAACTAAGTCAACATGCTTAGGGACTTTTATTGCTGAATACGCTGAAGTTTTCAAGAATTCGGCATAACCACCATCGGTGCCATCTAAGCCTGGGAATTTACCGTTAGGGCAATGCATATCATTACCAGCTCTACAAGCCCTACAATGTCTACACGTTATATAAGGGTGAAGTATCACTTGATCCCCCTTGCTTAACCAATCGACACCGTTTCCTACCTCCTCTATTATTCCGACGTTTTCATGACCGAGAGTAAACGGTAATTTAGGATTAAACACGTCTTTCCATATTCCCTCTTGTATGTGCAAATCAGTCCTACATACGCCAGCACCCTTTATCTTGACTATAATATCATAAGGCCCAGTTAATTTTGGGTAGTCGACTTCATCTAAATGTAAAGGAGAGTTATAATCGTGAAGCCTAACCGCCTTCACGCCATCTCCTCTCCTCAGCTAATAATTTGCAAATCTCACCGGTTACTTCTAAAGAAAGTTTAACCAAATAGTTACTTTTACCTCTCTCGAATCTTTCTTTAAATCTCCTCTTCAATTCCTCGTATTCGCCTTTAATAATTTCACCTCTGTAACACTCTTCGAATTTAAGCCCGTTATTAATGCATTTGCTTAGCCTCTCACCATCATGGTGTCCTATAATCTCTATGTAAACTTCGGAGTAATTCCTCCTCAACTTATCCCTTAAGTCTTCAAGGATCATATATAAAAACGTGGGAGGACACCAGAAGGTAGGAGGGGTAAGTGTTATCATTACTTTGTTGTTCTCCTCTTTAACTTCTCTGATAAATCCTAAGTCAGAAATAGAGTTTAAGGTCTCAGGATCTATTACACTCCTAATTATCTTTTCTATCTGTGACACACTTAACCCCTCTCAATACGTTTGGTCTTTAGTTAACTTGACTTCTAATACCCTTTTTTCCTTACTTATCTCATCGTTGGAGATGACTTTCACGAACTCATTAATATCTAAACCCCAAAGCTTGGCAGCGTTCTCGTAAAGTATCTTTTTCTTAACCTCTAAAGTTAATTGTACACCATATTCCTTCTCAATATCCGGAGGTAGTTCAAACTTAATGAAGTCCTCTAGTATCCACTTCGGATTCCATATGGCGTAGTCGGAGCCAAATAATATTCTATCCTCTCCCAACCAGAACAATAGTTCGGCTAATATCTGTGCAAAATATCTAGGCCTCTTATGTATGAATGCAGTTGCTACAGCTAATCCAGCATAAACGTTTTTGTCTTGTACTCCTATCCAGCAGAAGTCATCGAATCTCGGTAATCCTATATGGGTTACCAAGAATTTGACATCAGGGAATGAGGTAGCTGCAGTGTCTACATCCTTTACGTCAAATGCGTCTTTGTCTAAGGGCCAAACTGTGGGTCCTTTATGAGGTACTAAGATTGTTATACCCAGAGATTTGCTGTACTCAATGAAATCGAACGCCTCTTTACTATCTAACCTCCAACCTCTTGATAAGTTCCCTCCCATATCTTTCCATTCTGCTGTGTAAAGCTTTACATGTTTCATTTGCCACGGCTTAACTCTGTATTTTCTTACATCCTCTTCTAACTGTAACTTACCTTGTTCACCATCTCTTGGGTCCCATCTAGTACCTATTATAAACCTATAAGGATTTTGTGCTGAGAGTTTGCTGAATTCTTCCGTATTACCAAATGGCTTAAGGTAGAAATAAAGTAAGTACTGTGGTTGTGTAATAACTATATCTACATAACCGTTTATGATCACGTCTTCTATCATCTTTCTCGAACCATAATACTTGAACGTATTATAGTCCATTATATACTCTGGGGGACTTAACGCCTTATGATAGTCATAAAAACAGTCTATCCAACCTTTCGCAAGTTCTGGCCTTAACCAGTTGTCCTCACTTGCCTTCCAAACGTGTACGTGATAATCTATTACCGGGATCTCATGAATTTTTCCATCCGGTGTTTCTACCTTGATCATTAAAAATAGTTAATTATTTAAAGTTAAAAACTTTTCGAAAGTAAATAATTATTTGAAATTCTACATAATTATTTATTACAATTTAATCTTGTGTTTTACGTGATAAATACTTAAATTTGATTAGAGAGACAATGTAATCCTCATCATAATTAACTTAATCCTACAAAATAGTTAGATCAGACAATAATGTACAATTAAGCTATAAAAATTTATTAAATACCAGTTCTTTATAAATAGATAATAAATTATGGTATCACGAACTGAAGAAATATAAATAACTTAATGATGTCACTACGACTCAGATTAAATTAGTCTCAGGAAATTAAACT
>JBBHKV010000052.1:0-93839 GCA_037389275.1 Sulfolobaceae archaeon RB850M | reverse complement strand
CCCTTCACCAGCCCCGACAGGACCTCCAAGTAGTCCCTCCACGCATCGTGGAGCTCTCCCAACGCCTCCAGCAGGTTTGCGTAGTCCAACCCGAACGTCTCAGCAGCATTCCTCACGCTGGCCCTACCACCTAGCAGGACCATCAAGACGAGTGCCAACCCGACCTTCCTGCTCCTCCCCTTCCTCCTGACCACGCCCAGAACTTGGTTGACCGCCTTGACCAACCTCTCCTTAGCTAACTCGATTTGTCCTTTTCTGTTCGTCATTTTCATCTTTTCAGCAGAAAGACGTCGAAAAATAAAAACTTCTCGCTAATACCGACTTCTTGGTATTACCTCCCTAAGATTCCCATAACTGCTGTAAAGAGGTTAAAATTTCTTGGAAAATGCACAAGTCTGGTGTTATCAAGTGCTTCTCCCCTAAAGTAATACCGGGCTACATCTCCCTTAACTTTTTCTCTAATTATAAAATTTTCTGGGTTAGAAAAAACCATGCAATTATTTTTGTAAATGAATTTGAGTCTAGGTACAGTCTTTTTAAAGCTAGATAGCCGTCCTTAGACTCTTTTCCTTGAATGGACTTTTCATTTTTAAATTTTGGTTTAAATATTTAAACTCCTTTCTGATTAAGTCTTAATATTTTTAATACATTTTAACCTATATGCTAAAGGAATTTTTGAAAAAAGAGGGAATCGTTTATTCTGATGACGAGGAAGTGATAAGAAAAGAATCCATGGATATGAGCTTTATGTCAATCTTTCTCTTACCCTATATTAATAAGAGGTCTGATATCGTAGTTTACCCTAAATCCGAAGAAGAGGTAATAAAGGTCGTAGAGAAAGCTATTGAGGAACACATACCCATAGTACCTAGGGGAGGGGGAATGAATAATATCGGTGGAGTTATCCCTTTAAAAGGTGGGATAATCCTAGATATGAGGTTAATGAATAAAATAACGATAGAGGACGAAACGGTTATAGCAGAGGCAGGGGCTAAGTATTACGATAATGGGAAATTCAATTTTAATCCAAGGGTTTATCCATCCTCATTTGATAGGGGAGTTACAGTTGGCGGACATATTTCTGGAGGTTGTTGCGGGATAGGAAGTTTTAAGTACGGTTATGTATGGGATCAAGTTGTTGAGGTTAGGATGGTAAACCCGAGGGGTAAAGTTGTAACGTTGAGGGGTGGTGATGTTAAGATTTCCGCTCATGCTGAAGGAACAACGGGGATTATAACTAGGGTTAAGCTATTAACTGAGACTAATAATTATGAATTTAAAGTAATCGAAGGTGACCTTAATTACCTAATCAAGTTGGTTTCAAGATTTTTTGATGAAGGAGTTGATATATATCATTTAACACTAAGATCTCCAGAGGCTACTGAGATAACTGGGGTTATGAAAAGTGATAAGTGGCAGTTATTTATTGCACATTCCAAGGAGGAGAGGATAGAAGAAGGTACTAAGGATGGACTAGAACTTTGGAATAATAAGCAAGCCTTCTACGGTGGTTTAACCCTTTCATTCCTCACTAAAAGGGGTAAGGCGGAGTACTTGATAAAGGATACTGAGGTTGAGGAGGTTCCTAAAATAGTTAAGGAGTTAAAGGGTTTAGCTGTGATTCAAGTTGAGTTTATTCTGGGTAGGATAGCACACCTCTTCATAGTTTCTGATTCTAATTATTTTAAAATCAGGGAAATCGTAAGTAAGTACCCCGGAAGAATTTTTGAACTCCACGATTTTAGATTAAATACTAGATTAGATAAAGATCATGTGGAGAGAATTGTGAGGTGGAAGAGGATTTATGATAAGGAGGATTTGTTTAATCCCGGTAAAGTAGAGTTACCACTCTCTGAAAGTTCTTATAAAGAATAATCAATCACAAATTATCATATGTAAATTCTCTTCTGGGAAAAACAATAAATATTACAAAAATAAGGAATGTGGTGATGTATACAATTCATGCTATAACCCACAATAAATGGGATAATTCACTAAAACCAATAATTAGCATAAAGAGCGGTGATGTTATAGAGGTCGAAACTAAAGAGGCTTCTGACAATCAAATAACTCCCGAGTCTACTATAGAAGATTTAAAGAAGCTCGATTTTAACTTAATTCATCCATTAACTGGGCCGATAGAAGTTGAAGGAGCCGAACCGGGAGATGCGCTAAGGATCGAGTTCCTCGAATTTAAGGATATGGGTTGGGGATGGACAGCTGTAATACCCGGTTTCGGGTTTCTTGCGCAAGATGTTTATACTACACCAATTGATTTAGCCGGCCCAGCTTTAAAGATATGGAAAAGTGAGGGTGGATATTCATTTGCTAAGTTCGGGGAAGTAAATGTTAAAGTTAAAAACTTCCCATTTCCCGGTGTTATAGGTACTGCTTTACCATATCCAGGAAAGTGGAGCACTATTCCACCTAGGGAAAACGGAGGGAATATGGATATTAAACACTTAACAGTCGGATCCGTCCTTTATTTACCAGTGTTTAAACGCGGTGGTTTACTTTCCATAGGAGATACTCACTTAGCACAAGGGGATGGAGAGGTTTGCGGGTCTGCCATAGAAGCTCCTCTTAGGGTTAAGATAAGGGTTGAGTTAATAAAGAATTCTGGAATATCCCAACCAATATTTTATGCAAAAGCTATAAAGGAAATGGAGTACGAGGAGTATATTGCTTATCCCGGAATATCGAATGACTTGTGGAATGCAAGCAAGATAGCCGTTAAGGGGATTATTTCATTATTATCTAGGTTTATGCCACCAGTAGAGGCTTATATGCTTTCCAGTGTTGTATTAGACCTAAAAGTAAGTCAAGTTGTCGACGTGCCTAATTGGATAGCTACCGCTTACTTTCCGTTGGATGTTATAGAAAATAAGAGCGTAAAGGACGAACTGAGAGAGTTGATAAACTCGAGCAAATGAGTTGGTTCTTCCTTTAATAAAGATTTTAATGCTTTTTTATGGTATTTAATTAAAAAATAATCAAGTTTCTTATCAAACGCTTAGATTAAGGAGAGAATTTGGATAATCGTACTACACATGATTATATTAAGAACCTTTTTAAGTGCTCATTGACCATATGCGGTACAAGGTTTAATTCTTCCTCAGAGGGTTTACTAAATATTCCCTCTCTTTTTGGTATTACATTCCAGCGTACCCTTATTCCGTTTTTGGTTTCGTAAAGTGTTATAGTCCACTCTACTCTGTCCCTTATGACACCCTTGTAATTTACTAAACTCGTGAAATCGAAAAGCTTTAATGCAATTTTACCGGGGTAAACTTTACCGTTTATAACGTAATTAACTTCATATTCGATAAGGCTCTCCTTCTCGTTGAACTTAATCCTAGTATCGTTCTCTAAATCTCCGTTGCCCATAATTACATGACCTAAAATCCCAACAAACACACAAGGCTTTTTCAGTATTTTTAAGTCCTTATTACGCGACATTATTTCTAACGAGTTTTCCATATCCTCACCCTTTACCTAAGTGTACTGTCTTTACGTTAAAGGATTTTAAATATAACCTTCCAAAACCCTTACTCTCCTTCTTTATAACTATATAAGCGTAATTTAATATGCCTTCTTTATACTCGCTACCCGGGTTTACTACTTTAGTCTTTCCTATGTTATCAATGCCCGCTGACTCGTGAATATGTCCGTGAAGCGATAATATAGGTTGATGTTTTTCAATTATTTCCCTTATTGTAGTTGAGCCAACATGTTTTCTTTGGTTTTCTTCCATTACGGCAAGGTCTAATTTTGTATTGTAAGGTGGTGCGTGGAAGTTAAAAATTACGTCTTCAATGCTTTCGGAAATTTTCTTCAGCTTATCTTGCAGTCTGTTAAAGAGTGTGGATTCCGGTAATTCTCTATATGTATTCCATGGGGTCGGGTTTACGTAGCCGCAACTGACCATTAATAAATCTCCTACGTTTACAACCTTATCCTCAACTACTTCAATTCCGTGCCTTTTTAACTTGTCATCAACTTCTAATGGGTCGTCATTACCGGTATTCCAATATGTTATAAAGTTAGAATTCCCAGTTTTTTCATTAAATATTTTAACCCATTCCTCAATTTGCCCTTCTAAGAAGTCCAATATTTTTTCCTTCCTATATGCTTTATTACTGAGAAACTCATCCATTTCCTCCTTTTTATCAAATATTAACGGTGCGAGTCCAGTTATTTTATAATTGTTGTATAGCTCATTAAGGCCAATTTCTTCCTCTCCAGCATAATAAAAGTTTCCTTTTCTCAAAATTAAGATGAAATCTTTAGAGAATAAGTCCCCTCCCAATATTAGGTAATCAACAGAGAACATTTTAGCTGCATTGAGAGCCTTTCTAAACACTGTCTCAGAACCATGAATATCTGTAACGAACAAAATTTTGGTTTCGATAGGCATTGACTCTTTTTACTAATGTTCTCTATTTAAGCTTTTTAGGTAGAGATGTTGAAAACTGAGGTAATTGTAATTATAGTTTAGAGTAGGAAAATTAAATATTGTTAAAAAAGAAGCGATAGCTAATACCGTTGTCATTTAATAATTACCAAATTTTAGAAATTAATTCTAGTTCCATTTATCAAATTTTATAATTATAAAATTACGGCATATTGAAAAGTCTATTGTTAAATAGTTTAAATAAATGAAAAATTTATTCATAATGTCATTAAAAGCTTATATTGTGATCGATTAAGAGAATCACCCATGACTGAAAGTAAAAATGTGAAAAGTTCTCAATCTAAATTATTTGCAAGGGAGTCATCTGGATTAATAAGGGAAATAAATTGGATAACTGCAATGTTCATCAGCATGGGTTTCATAGCCTTTTACGCCCTTCCGGTGTCATTCCTATCTGGACTTTACGTTTCCCCTAATGGAATTGCTCTATTAGCAGCATTATTAAGTTGGATAATACTTTTGCCTCACGCGTTTGTATGGACTAAAATTAGCGAAAATTATCAGAGAACTGCTGCGGATTATGTTTTTGCAAGTAGGGCTTTACACCCCGCCATAGGAGTAGGGGTAGGGCTAGTTTTTGGTATTTCTCAGATGATTTTTGACGCGGCTATTGTATATGACGGTGTCGGGCAATTACAATCAGGTTTTGCCGCAATGGGCTTAAACTTCGGTCAGCCCTATCTGGGTATTGCCTCTACGCTTTCTAATCCATTAATTATATTACTCGTAGGCGGTGTAACGTTTACTATAGTAATACTCTTAAACATTTTTGCTCCTAAATTTACTAATGAATTAATGGGTATAGTGACTGGTATAGCTTTAGTGACTTTCGTACTTAACGGTGCGTTAATGTTTACGGTATCTCCATCCTCTATATCAGCTTATAGCATCACTTATCAGCAATTACTTAAGGCATCCTCTATGGCAACTACCCTATTCGGTAACCCAATACTAGCAACTATAGGTTTAATGGTATTTACAGCGTCGTTCTTACCCTTTGTTAATGGTGCCACATCTGTTGCTGGCGAAGTTAGAGGAGGTAGCAAAGCCTTTCAGAGGGGAGTATTTATGGCTTTGGTGATCGCGGGTATCTTGATAACCTTTTTCATATCTGCAAGTATTGAGAGTTTAGGTACTGAATTCTTTATAGGAGCTGGTGAATTATATGGCCAAGGTGTAACTCAAGCCTCTTACCTCACTAATCCGACTTTTCTGGCAGTCCTTGCCAATAAGAACTTGCCGCTGGACTTATTCTTAACTATAGGCTCTTACTTCTGGTACATTGCAGTAATGTTTGCTGTAGCGTTATTCGTCTCCAGGTACTTCATGGCTGTAGCCTTCGATAAGGCTTTGCCTACTGTAGTGTCTTATGTAAGTGAGAGGTTTCATAGCCCGGTTGTTGCTCACTTAATTGATGAAATTATTACCATTTCCAGTTTAGTAATAATTACGATAACTCCTCTGAGTTCAGCCTTCTTCTATGGAATGGATACTGCAGACGCTATGGCATTGCTGTTCGGGTTCATTATTGTGGTAATTGCAGTTATTTACTCCTCTATAAGGGACTTACCTAGTGCCTTAAAGGGTAATAAGAGTTTAATCCTAACAATGGCTTTAATCGACTTAGCAGTTCTTTCCTTATATGCTTACTACTGGTTCGGTAATTCCACAGTGTATTTGGGAATTCAGATGAACCCAGAAACCTGGTTGATTATCGCTTCCCCCTTCATTGCGGGGATTGTTAGCTATTATATCATGAGATATTATAGGCTTAAGAAAGAGGGGTTTGACTTAAAGTACACATTCCAAGAGATACCACCAGAGTAATATTTAAACAGAAAGATTTTTATACTAATACAATTATTTTTTAATATGGATCTCAAATCTGAATTCTCCCCGCTTAAAAAGGTAGTTGTGGCAACTCCCGGAAAGGAGAAGGAAAGGTTAGCTCCAAAGACTTTATATGAATTGCAATACGCAGAAATACCGGATTTAATAGAGCTGAAATCTGAGCATGACGAGTTCAAGAGGAAATTGGCTGAGGCGGGGGCTGAGGTTGTTGATATAAGAGAGGAAATAAAGAAGTTAAATAAGGAAGAGTTAATAGACTACATTTCCTCTCACAGTGAATGTAAACTTAGCCTAGAAAGTTTGGATGTAGAAACTCTAGCTGATATCGCTATTTCCGGGTTAACGTTTACAGAAGCCTTAAAGATGGGTTTGATCAAGGATTATATCTTGGGTGAGGATAGTGACTTCTGCGTAAAGCCATTAGTTAATATAATGTTTACTAGAGACCCTGGAATGGTGATGGGAAAAACTTATATAATGGGTAAGATGAGGTGGGAAAGTAGGAGGAGTGAGCCAGAGCTTTTAGTAAAAGTACTTAAGCCGGAGAGAGTTATCAAGGCTGAAAAGGGATACTTTGAGGGTGGGGATTTTATGCCTATGGGGTATGGAAAGCTCTTAATGGGTTTTGGTACTAGGTCAAGTGCTTTAGGAGTAAATGACGTTTTACCTAAGCTAATGGAGTTGGGAGAGTTGGATGAGGCAGTTCTAGTTAGGTTGGAGACCCCAGAATACCATCCTAACAGGGGGATTGGGCATTTAGATACTGTAATGGGGATTCCTTCACGAGACGTGATAATTTACTATTCTTACCTAGACTCCATGAAAGTGTTTATATATAATAAAAGTGGGGTTAAAAGGGTTGAAAAACCTTTAAGGGAAGTGTTGAAGGATTACTTAGCTAAGGATTTAAGGGTTGTGTTTATAGGTGGAGGAGAATACTATGCTGAGGAGAGGGAGCACTGGCTTTTAGCGAGTAATATTATTGTAGTTGATAAGAATAAGATAATTGCTTATGAGCATAATAGGATAACTAATAAGCTTTTAACAGAAGTTGGAATTAAGGTAATAACTTTCAGAGGTAATGAGATAATTAAAGAGGGCGGGGAACGTAGTGGGCCAAGGTGTATGACTTTACCTTTAGTGAAGAGTTAAAAACTTTTTATTTTCAACAATTAATAATTATCATTACACATCCTTGTCCGTTCACTTTTTAATCTAAATTAATGTATTCTTTTCATTTTAAATCTGGTTTAAACTTATATATAATTTATCAAACTTCTTTGTAGAGATAAAATGTTTTTAACACCCAGGGAGCAAGAAAAATTATTAATCTCCTGGGCAGCAGAAGTGGCTAGAAGGAGAAGGGCTAAGGGTTTAAAGTTAAATTACGAGGAGGCAGCGGCGATAATTATCGATTATATTTTAGAAAAAGCGAGAGAAGGGGCTAAAATGGAAGACATAATCAAAGGTGCACAACAGCTTTTAACAGAAGAAGACGTAATGGAAGGAGTCCCAGAACTACTAGATATTATTCAAGTAGAGGCAACTTTCCCAGACGGTACCAAATTGGTTACAGTTAGAAACCCCATAAAGTCTACAAAGAGTGTGTTGAACACTTATAAGATTCAACCGGGTGAGATCGAAGTTAAGGGTGAAGAGATCGAACTTGAAGTCACTAACACTGGGGATAGGCCAATTCAAGTGGGCTCTCATTTTCATTTCTTTGAAGTGAACAAGGCATTAAAATTCGATAGGGAGAAGGCTTTCGGGATGAGATTAGCGATACCCTCTGGTACTTCCGTTAGGTTTGAGCCGGGTCAAACTAGGGTTGTTAGGCTAAGAAAAATTGGAGGAAATAGAAGAGTTACTGGGCTTAACGGTTTAACTGAAGGTTCATTAGACCATAACAGAAGTGAGGCAATCAGAAGGGCTAAAGAGAGGGGGTTCATGTGAAGATAGATAGACATCGTTATTTCGAATTATACGGCCCTACAGAAGGGGATTCAATAAGGTTAGGGGACTCGAACCTATATATAACTGTAGAAAAGGATTTAATAGCACACGGTGATGAACTAGTTTTCGGTGCTGGGAAAACTGCGAGAGATGGACTCGGTTTGTTACCGGAGGTTGATGAGGAAGAGGCTATGGATTTAATAATAACTAACGTCGTAATATTAGACCCATTACTGGGAGTTATTAAGGCTGATATAGGTATTAAAAACGGTGTTATAGTGGGTATTGGACATGGGGGGAATCCCTTTACAATGGATGGTGTTGACTTCGTTTTAGGCTCAAGTACCGAGGTGATTTCTGGTGAGGGGTTAATTGCAACCCCTGGGTTTATAGATACTCATGTCCATTGGGTTGCTCCGCAACAAGTATATGATGCATTATCAGCTGGGTTTACAACGATTATTGGTGGAGGTACTGGGCCAGCTGAAGGTACAAAGGCTACTACAGCTACTCCGGGGTCGTGGAATATAAAGATTGTAGCTGAAGCCCTCGATAATTTCCCGATTAATTTCGGTTTAACCGGTAAAGGATCTTCAAAGAGAATAACCATGGAGCAAGCGATCAGAAGTGGGGTTTTAGGTTTTAAGATCCACGAGGATTGGGGTGCAATGCCCAAGGTTATAGACGAAACATTAACTGTCGCTGATGAGTACGACGTTCAAGTCACAATTCACACAGACACCTCAAATGAGAGCGGATATTTGGAAGACACATTAAACGCTATAGGGGGTAGGACAATTCACGCTTATCATGTGGAGGGTGCTGGTGGTGGTCACGCACCAGATATTATAAGAATATGTTCAGAACCAAATGTTCTACCCTCTTCAACAAACCCCACTAAGCCTTACACTATTCACACTTATGAGGAACATCTAGAAATGTTAATGGCTGTTCATCATTTGAATCCCAAAGTCCCAGAGGACGTTGCTTATGCGGAGTCGAGGATTAGGGAAGAAACAATGGCAGCTGAGGATTACTTGCATGATTTGGGAGCTATTAGTATGATGTCTTCTGACTCTCAGGCAATGGGTAGGGTGGGAGAGACTGCGATAAGGACTTTTCAGTTAGCTCATAAGATGAAAGAGTTAGGGTTGATGAAAATGAGCGATAACGAGAGGGTTTTACGTTACCTAGCAAAAATAACTATTAATCCAGCTATAACTCACGGTATTTCGGATTATGTGGGCACTTTAACTCCCGGTCATTTAGCCGATATAGTGTTATGGGATCCTAGGTTTTTCCCAGTAAAGCCATATATGATAATTAAAGGTGGTGCAATAGCATGGTCATTAATGGGTGATACTAACGCTTCAATAGCCTATTCACAGCCTGTGTTATACAAACCAATGTTCGGTTATTATTCGGCGAAAAGAGTTTCATTAATGTTTTCTGCACAAGACGGTGTTCAAGAGATTTCTAAAGTAGTCGGGAGAAAGGTTGTGCCGGTTAAGAACACCAGGAAGTTGGGTAAGAAGGATATGGTTTTCAATAATACGTTGCCGAAAATTGAAGTTGATCCAGACTCATATGAGGTTAAGATAGACGGTGTAGTACCTAAAGTGCCTCCGTCAAAGTGGCTTCCCTTTACACAATTATATTTCATGTGGTGATAGAAATGGTTGTACTTACTGTTGTTAAAAAGATAGGTAAGGAGGACGAATTAAAGGTCACGCTAGAAAAGGCTAAGAGGAATAACTTGTTAAGAGTAGTAAAAGTTTATAGGGATTGTCTCGAGAAGGGGAGGTGTAGAATTAAAACTGATAATGGTGATGAAGTTATAATAAACTTAAAAGGAATCGTATTAGATGACGGTGATGTTTTAGAAACGGATAAGGGTGTATTAGTACTTGTCAGGTTAAAGGAAGAGAAAGTTTTGGAGTTCTCTTTGGAGAATCCCATAGAAGCGTTTAAGTTAGGTTTTGCGATTGGTAATTTTCATATGCCGGTAATGTTAGTTGGTGATAAGGTTTACATATCAGCTGAAATACAACCTCAGTTCTTATTGGAGAGGTTTAAGGAGTATACTCCGAAGCTAAAGGAAATTGTGTTCAAACCCAATTTGCAAGTACCAGTTTCTACGGTGGTGATAGACTTTGCTAACTCCTAAAATTTTCCAACTCTTCGACTCCGCATTACCTATAGGTTCGTTCAACCACTCTTTAGGCGTTGAAGAGGCTTATATGAAGGGGTTTAACGTTAAGGAGTTCATTAAGGACATTTTTGAGAACCTAATACTAAGGGGTGATGTTGCAATAGTTAGGTTTGCTTATGAAAACCCTGAGGATGCTGATGAGATTATTTTTGCGTCAAAACTCCCTAAAGAAATAAGGGAGGCTTCGGTAAATTTAGGCCTTTCCTTAGCGTCTTTAAGGATTTGTAACCACCCCTACATAGAGAAAGTATTAAGGGGTGAAGCAAAGGGAACTTACCCAGTAGTTGTAGCTGTCTGTTGTAAGGCCTTCAATATAAGCGTTGAGGACTGTATGGCTGGTTTAGCTTATTCAGAACTAGCAATGTTAGTTTTTAGTGCTGTTAGGTTGAAGGCTATTAATTTCGTTGAAGGACAGAAGTTAATCTCTGAACTACTGGAGGAGTTCAGAACGGATTACGAGTTTGAACCGTTCTTTCCAATCCTAGATATTATCGAGAAGGATCATGAGAAAAGAGAGCCGAAGGTGTTCTTATCATGATGAAGATCGGTGTCCTAGGCCCAGTAGGCTCTGGTAAAACTACTTTAATTGAATTTCTAGCAGAGTACTTGATAAGGAAGGAGGGGTTATCTGTAGGGATAATAACTAATGATGTAGTTTCAAATCAAGACGCTTTAAGGGTTTATGAGGACTTGGTAGTAAAGAGGAAAATTCTTCCAAAAGAGAATTTGATAGGTATCGTAACCGGGGGTTGCCCGCATACAGCAATAAGGGAAGACCCCTCCATGAACTTAAGGGCGCTTGAAACTTTAATTAGGAGGAGTAAGGTTAATGTAGTATTTATAGAGAGTGGGGGTGATAATGTGATGTCAACTTTCAGTAACCTGCTGGCTGATTATACAATCTTTGTATTAGATACGGCAGCGGGTGATAAATATCCGGGTAAGGGTGGTTTAGGAATTCAAGAGAGTGATTTGCTCGTAATAAATAAGATCGACTTAGCACCATATGTTGGGGCTAATTTAGAAAAGATGAGGAAGGACGCTGAGAGGATAAGGAATGGCAAACCTTTCGTCATGGTGAGTTTAAAGACCGGGGAAGGTATATCGGATCTCATAAATATTATAAGAGAGGAGTTAATAATTGAAGGGATACTTAGAGGTTAACGGGCACATAATTACTAGAAAGGGAGCTCTAAATGCTTACTGGTCAGACGGACTTTTAATAATAGCCAATCCCTCAGAAGTCCTAGCACATGAGGACGAGGTCAAGATAATCATAAGGGGTGATAATGTTAAAGTCACTGATCAAGCTTACACTAAAATTCTTAGTAGAAGTAACGTGAAGATTTATACAGAGGTAATAGGTGATGAAGTAGATTTTCTCCCCCACCCGGTCATATTTTACGACGGTTCTAACGCTTATATTGAAAACATTATAAGAGTTGAGAAAAGGGCTAGGGTTTTAGAGGGGTTTATTTTAGGGAGAGGAGGTCATGGGGAGGTTTTCAACCAAGGTAATGTTAAGGCTGTCACTAAGATTTATTTCAAGGACAAATTAATAATATACGATATTTTCAAAAATAGTAAATTTGTTAAGAATGCGTTGTTAACTTATTATGAAGTTAATGCTGATGGAGAGTATGATTACGAGAAGTTCTTAGTAAATCATAATACGATAGATAGTCTATGGAGGAAATATAGTAATATAAATTTTTAGAAAATAAATTATCCTTTTATCTTAATGTACGATTGCTTTAGTAGAGCATTACGTAGCGAATGAGTTTATCCCAGTTCTACGTGTACTAAGGAGTTGCTATGGTTTCAATTTTGTATAACCCTACCTTATACATTTTTTAGTTTAACCAACGTAAAGGTTTATATCTTGTTTAAGAGCATTATTGTTATGCAAAGCGATAAGAAGCTCTTCGTAAGAGAAAGTTCTGGTTTAATAAGGGATATAAATGCAAAAGACGCGTTTTCGATGAATTTTGCATATTTAGGCCCAGCTGCTGGGGTTGCCTATCCTCTAAGCTTTGCCGTAGCACTATTAGGTTCTAACTGGGTCTTAGCTGTAGCTTTAGGCGCTATATTAATGTTTCCAGTAGCGCTACTTTATTATAAACTAGCTAGCATAATGCCAAGGAGTGCTGGGGATTACATTTACATCTCTAGGGTTTTGGGGCCTAGAATGGGTTTCATACAAGCCATTTCAAACATGTTCGTATTCGGTTCTGGTGTACCACTACTTGCTCAGCTCGAATTACCTTTAGTGCTTCAACCTTCCTTAGAAGCACTGGGAGTAGCTTTCCACGACTCAGCTTTAATATCATTTGCAAACAATTTCTCATTCTCAAATGAGGCTTCACCGATTTTCTTCGGCTTTACGCTATTAATTATTGGGATAGCTACATTAGTCAGTGCTTTAAGGACTAAGTATTTTGCGCTTACAATTACAATTTTAACTTTCCTCCAAATAATTGGAACTATAGCCATGATAATAGGTATTTTTATAATCCCGAATTACACTTCAGCCTTCAACTCGGTTTCATTATCTTATGGAGGTCCTACTTACTCCTCACTAGTCGAGGGCCTAGCCCCCTTTAGTGTTTTGCAAACTCTTGTTTTAATGGCAGCAATTAACTCATTCCTATTCTTATATAACAACGCACCTACCTTCTTCGGTGGCGAAGTTAAGAGGGGTAAAAATACAATGCTTATGGGGTTAATAATTTCATATATAACCACTGCAATAATGTCAATACTCCTTGTAGCCGCTTTGCAATATAAAATCGGGATAGGGTTTTATGATTACACTACGGTAAACGGTTGGTTAAACTCTAATGGTAACGGTATACCGATAGTCCCTACTTCGTTGATAGCTTATTTAGTTATCCCATTCTTAAACGATCCGATCCTAGTTTTAATAATGGTGATCTCTGCAATTATTTGGTATCTTCTATATGCAATTATTGACGTTGCTATACCTAGTAGGACTTTGTTCGCACTATCTTTTGACTGGATGGCTCCTACGTTTTTCTCAAAAATTAATGACAAGTTAAGAAGTCCACTGTACTCAGTGCTATTCGTCGGTGGGATAGCGGTTGTATTTGACGTTTTAGAGATTTATCTGGGGTTTTCCGAAGGCGTACTAGTGGATATAATCATATTTATGATTTATCAATATGTCCCAGCAGCTATATCTGCAATAGTTATGGTAGTTAAGAAAATGTACGGAGTTAATGACACTTCTTTAGTGGTTATAGGCGGTATTTCAGTTTTCTCATTGCTTCTCTCCGCGATCTTGTTAATAACTTATGGTCTATTTAACTCCTCGTTTGGTTCCATGATATTTTCTGGTAATACGATATTAAATTTAGGGTTAATTGTAGGTGTACCATTAGCAGCTTTAGGGCTTTTTGAGGGAATAAGGTATTATAGGCTTAAGCAAGGGGTAGATGTGACTCTAACTTTCAAAGAAATACCCCCAGAGTGATCCCTATGCTAATTAGGAACGTGAAATTTGAAGACGGTAAGATTCATTCAATTTACATTAATGATGAGGGTATCATAGAGAGTATAGACGAGGGTAAGAAGGACGGTGTTATAATTGATGCTAATGGTAGGTTAATTTCTAAACCTTTCGTAAATCCCCATTCACATTTAGGCTATGCTTTAACGTTAAAATACGCAAAGCCTAATGAAAGTGGTACTTTAATTGAGGGGGTTCAGATAATACGTAATGAGGTCATACCTAAAATATCAATTGATGATTTGAAGAAAAGATTTGACAAGCTCATGAAAATGCTTTTTATACAAGGTGTGTTGTATGTGAGAACTCATGAACCGGTTTTAAACGACCTGGTGCTGAAAGTCCTTAAAGTTAGAGAAAACCCTTATGTTAAAGTTCAAGTTGTTGCCTTTCCAACGCCAGGCTTCTTTTATTCAAATAACCTAGAGATGACTGAAAAGGCCTTAGATGAGGGTGCTGAAGTGGTTGGTTTGATCCCTCATAGTGAGGGAAGTGTTGAAGAGGGCTATAGCAGTGTGAAAGTTGCGTTGGATTTTGCACAGAAATATAATAAATTAGTAGACGGTCACGTGGACGAGACAGACGATCCCAACTCAAGATTTTCAGAGTTTTTAGCTAGGGAGGCACAGAAGAGGAGTATGGGGGATAGGGTTACCATAAGTCATATGACAGCTTCTCACTCATATGATGGTTGGTACTTTCATAAGCTAGCTATCTTGTTGGCGGAGAGTAGGGTTAATGTTGTATCAAACCCTATTGTTAGTATGCATCTACAAGGTCGTTATGATAGTTATCCAAAGAGGAGAGGTATTGCAAGAATAAGGGAATTATTAAAATACGGTGTAAACGTGGCCCTCGGGAGTGATAATGTTGTAGACCCAATATACCCATTAGGTGATTTCAACATGCTTAGGGTTGCTCAAGAGGCGTTTCTAGTTGATCACTTCGTTTTTACTGAGGTTGAGAAACTGTTTGACCTAATAACAGATAATGGATATAAAGTGTTAAAAGTAAACCCTCCAGAAGTTAAAGTCGGTGAGAGGGCCCAATTCATAATACTTCAGACAAGAACGGTTTTTGACGCAATTAGGACAGCATTAACTCCCTTTATGGTAATTAATGGTAAACATTTCGCTTTAAATGATCTAAGCATAAAGGTCGACCTTTTTGACATTACTGATGAGATATTAAACGTCGATTGAACTCAAAGCCTTTCTGAGGCCTCCTTGTAAAAGTGGTCTAAAAATCGTAATCCTTTTATTTTACTCATCTTCTCTGAATTAGATATTATATTGTCTGTAACATGTTTACGTAACTATTCATTATTTTTAATTACTTCTAATCCCTTTAATGCTATTAAGTAAGATTTATAAATTTTTCCGTTAACGTTAAATTGGAGGGTGCCACTGTGAAGTTTATGAGAGTTGTGAGGTGGAGGAGGACACCCAATGAAACTCCCCATGTCCTTGAAGGGATTGGTTTAACTACCGCTCCCGTAGACGGCATGGGGGGTGATGAGGCCGAGTGATTAATAGTCATAAAAAGTAACTATTAGCCACGATGAAGGCCTACTCTAACAGCTAGTCGAAATTATACTACCTTCTTTCTCCTCTAAACAATTTAAGAGTTTACTCAAGCCGTTAGAACCGATAGCGATGCATTTTAACCGTTCCTATACCTCATCTCCACGATTCGTGATATTTTACTCTTCTCTTCAATCAAGTTCTCTAATTCACCTTTAGCAATATTTATCGCCATTTCCTTGATTTATCCAATTTTACCACTCTTATTTACGTACTAATTTCCAGCGATAACCATCCTGGAATTCCATCGAAGTAATTTTCTATTATGTCATCTCCAACCTTACATGATAATTCTTCAAACCCTCTTTTCACAAACTCCCTACTCTTTTCCCTATTAAATCTATCAAGAACCATTTCGAAAAAGTATCTACCATAAATTGGTATTTGTTGTTTTCAACATCTAATAACTCGTTTTAGTTATAAGGAAAATACCACAAACCCGGGAGAGAAGGAGGTGATTTTGAAAGTTCACGATTCCAATCTTAGGTCATTCTAAATACTTTTCAGTCTCTTGCCCAAAATGAAGAGGTTTCTCATCGTTGGTTTGAATGTTTTGCGATTATGAGAATAATAGACAGTTATTACAATAGTTAATCTTAATGGGGTTTCTAACCCTCTTGACTGCCCACCAGATGTAGTCCCTAATCGATAGGAACCCCTCACTCTCTCATTATGGGCTGAATCCTTTTTCACGTTGATAGAAATCTTTTTGTCTGTTTGTAACAAACTTTTGTTAATAAATGATGATCTCTCACGCCGATGTGGGCAAAAGGGTGAGGGGGATTACGGAGATGTGAGCCCCGTGCCATTGGGGTTCCATGACCCATGGGCTAAGTCCCTACACTCGATCATGAATGAACATAAAATGATTGAAATGAAAGTGTAGGGACAAACGGAGAGAGTCAGCAATTCTTCTAACACCCGTTAGTACTAGCAATGGTCTGTGAATGTTCTCTTTTATTACTTCTATCTATTTTTCCTTATCGAAGTCCCTCCCTCCTAGTTATAGGCCTTTCGTCAAATAACAACTTCTGCCCCGAAGTTATCAAAAGCAAAGATTTAAACCTACAAACGCTTATATGCTCATGGTTTGGAAAAGAACTATTTCCGCAAAAGCACTTGAAAAGGCAAAGAGTGCCGCTGTAAAAATAGAAGATAAAGTGATTTTTATAGCAAATATAAACGGAAAACTATACGCTATGGATGCCGTGTGTAGTCACGCTAGGTGTATTCTAGGTTTTTTAGATGAGGAGAAGTTAACTGTGAAATGTCCTTGCCATCATGCTGTTTTTAATTTAAATGGTAATATGTTAGAACCGCCTTATGTTGCACCAGATGCTCCGAAAGAGAAGATGAGTCTGAAAGTCTATCAGATAAGGGACAATAATGGCTGGATAGAGGTTGACATTTGAATAATGTTTACCCTCTAAAATTTTTAATTTTTTAACGTACTCTGAAAAACAGTAATGAAGCTTACGGTGCTTTTTTATAAAAGTTTATGAAAAGTAAAATGATAGATTATAGCTTAAAAGTGAACAATTTGTATTTAAATAGTATATACCGCCTAGGAACGCAATATTTATATATTGTGCATGTTTTAAAACTATTATGGGCTTATTTAGAAGAAAACAACCAGATGGAGTTAGTGGTGGAAAGCAAATAAAAGTACTTTTCACATCAGATCTCCACGCATCAGATGTGGTATTCAAGAAATTCCTTAACGCGGGTAAAATGTTTAAAGTAGATGTAATGATAATAGGCGGTGATTTAGCGGGGAAAGCATTAATTCCAATTATAGACTTAGGAAAAGGAAAGTATGAGATTAACGGTGAGGTTGTAGGAAGGGAAGGGCTACAAGTTATAACGCAAAGAATAAGAAACGAGGGAAATTATTACGTTATTACGGATAAGAAGGGCTATGAGGAATTAGTGAATGACAAGAGTAAATTAGATGAGGCGTTTAAGCAAGCTATAATAGAGAGGCTTAGGGAGTGGATAAAGATCGCGGAAGAGAGGTATGCTGGGACTAATATTCCGATATACGTGAACTTAGGTAATGACGACCCCCTTTATCTTTTCGATATAATCGATGAGAGTAATGTTATGAAGAGAACAGAGGGTTTTATAATACCCATTGGAGACTACGAGATGATCTCGTTCGGTTACGTTAACCCTACACCATGGAACACCTATAGGGAGATGAGTGAAGAAGAACTTTACTCGAATTTAAAGACTATGATGGAAAAGGTTAAGGATCCCAGTAAGATAATTCTGAATTTACACGCCCCACCTTTCGGTACTAATTTGGATAATGCCCCGTTATTAGATAAAAACTTAAAGCCCGTAGTGAGGGGAGGGGAGATAGTGATGACTCACGTTGGTTCTAAGGCTATTAGGCAAATTATTGAAGAGTATAAACCAATGTTGGGACTTCACGGTCATATCCATGAATCAAGGGCATTTGATAAGGTTGCTGGTACTCTAGTCCTTAACCCTGGTAGTGAATATAATTCTGGCATCTTCCACGGTATTTATATTGTTCTCGAAAATGGAAAAGTAAAAACGCATCAGCTTATAACTGGATGAAAAGGACTTTATTTCTCGTGCACCTAGACTGAGTGAGTGAAATTTTCTCCCCCTTTAAAAACTGTTTGACTAGTATTGTGTTGTTTATAAAATAAAACATTGTAAACTTAACTCGAGTGAAGATATAATACTATCCGGTGATTATTAGACTGTAACGCTTCTACGTAACTACTCGTTATTTTTAATCTAAATATCGTTTTGATTGAGTAATGTTTATATAGTATTACTGAAGTAGTTTTTATTGATGATCCCCCCTAACTGATGACGGGCTCTGCTCACGAGGTTTGGGGAGTGAAAAACTGGATGGGAGGGTAGTTGTGTTTCCCTCGACTAGCCCCAATGAGTTAAGGGTGACTGTGTATGATCCCTTAAGAGGGGTGCCCGTGGTGGAATTAGAAGTAATAAAAAGTAAGGAAAAGTTACGCCACGGGTAAACACATATTCTTTACCATTTTGCATATTTTAGCCATTTTCCGTTGAATGTTAGTAACATTCTTTCATTTCCTTTCTCATCTGTAGTTTTTCCCACATCTATTGTGACATCTATCATACTCATTATCCCATCACCGAACATTTCATGTGCTACATCTTTTATTACTGGACCGTAGAGTAGTACCGCCTCATATAGTCTGTATATGAATGGGTCTGTTGGTGGCCACGGTTGTGCTGGTGTCCTCATTGGTACTTCCATTAAAATTTCCTTATACTCTGGCGGTAACTCTAAGAGTTTCACAAGTTTCTCAGCCTCCTCCTCAGTTGCTTGCCCATAACCATACAATAACATCGCAGCGTAAACCGGGCTACGACCAATAGCCTTACCAATTTCTTCCCAAGTTAACTTCTTTTCCCTTTTTCTCTGTAACATGAACTCCCTAGCCCTAGATTTATCAAGCATGAGTTATAGTTTTGATTTCCGGTTTATAAATTATTCACATAAACAGAAACCATTAATCAAAGTTTGTTTTTAAAAAGTTGTCATTTAATATAGTCATATCATTATCATTTGTTGAAAAATTTAAGCAATATTTTGAATAGTAGACATATCGTATCCTTATTTAAGTTTAAGGTAAGGCATTATTAACTTAAAGGGGTGAATCCTTTTTCACGTTGATAGAAATCTTTTTGTCTGTTTGTAACAAACTTTTGTTAATAAATGATGATCTCTCACGCCGATGTGGGCTATGCCCAAAAGGGTGGGAGTGATTGCAGAGATGTGAGCCCCGTGCCGTTGGGCTCGAAGGAGTCCCATGACCCACCTGTGGTTGAGGGCTAAGTCCTTACACTCGATCATAAATGAAGATAAAATGAATGAAATGAAAGTGTAGGGACAAACGGTGAAGATGCTAAGATCAAGTTGTTCTAAACCTACTAGAAAACAGCCTTTTGCTGCTATTTTAAATTGTCATATCTTTCTCCTTACCATTACCTACATCAACCTTTCTATACCTACCTCATTAAGAACTATCTTATCGAACTTTCCTTCTATATCGTGTTGGCGTTAAGCATACTTAATTCAGCCTAGGGAGTGCTATTTCCATAATAGTCTTCACGTCTTCGGGTTCACTAAAAGCTTTAAAAATAGTGAGTTACGTAGAAGTTTATAGTCGCTCTTCCAAAAACAATATTATAGGGGTATACCCATATAATAATAATGGTTACTATAACAATAAAGGTGGATAAAAGGATCGAGGAGTTAATAAGTAAAATGATTAAATTGGGAATAGCTAAGTCTAAGAATGAGGCTGTTAACCTACTCATAGAATATGGAAGGGCTGAGATAGAGAGAAAAATTAGGGAAGAGGAGGAAGTTCAAAAGTTAGTAGATAAGTGGTTAAAGGAAGGGTTTCCTTATGAGGGGTTGGACACTTCAGATTTAAGGGAAGAAAGGAATGAGTAATTATTATATTGATACAAACGTAATACTTTCTTTGGTAGAGAAAGATGCAAACTATCAGAAGGCATTAAAAATCAGAGGATTTAGGGATCTAATAACGGGAGAGATTACAGTCCTTGAGTTAAACTCCTTCTACTCGCGCAAAATTAAAAGAGAGATTGAAGCTAAAGCTGCTACTAAATATGCGTTAACAGTATCTAATGTCAAGGTAGTAGAAATAGACGCGAATAAGCTGATAAAGAAGGCTACAGAACTCTCCCTTATTTTACAGCTTAAAACTTTGGATGTGCTTCAAATAACTTCTGCTTTACTGACCGGTTCTTCCTTTTTCATAACTTTCGATAAGGATATTGTAAAAAAGAAGGAGTTAATAAAGGAGAAAACGAGTTTAGAAGTTTTAGAATAACTTTATAGGGACAGAGTAGATCTTTCTCTTAATCGCGTCCTCAACAGCTCTGGTAACAGCTGCTGCGGCAACTCCTACTGGGATTTCACCTATACCCTTAGCACCTAATGGAGTATAAGGTGAAGGCGTTGGAACTAAATGGACTTCAAACTCGGGCATTTCAACCGCCGTGGGAATATTATAGTCTGAAAGGCTATTAGTCAATAACTGACCATCTGAGTTATACACGTATTGTTCATATAAAGCTAAGGAAACACCTATTGCAGAACCGCCAATTACTTGCTCTTTTACAACTTCCTCATCTATCGGAGTTCCGGGGTCTAGATAAACCACTAACTTTATTGGCTTTATCAATCCCGTTTCCTCATCAACTTTAACTACAGCAATATCGCAAGCAAATGGATAAGCATTGAACCTCGTCTTACCCTGTTGGGAATAAACGTATCTAACTTCCTCCCCTTCAAAGGATGTTATCGGGACTAGTTTATCGTTAATAATAAAGTACCCGTCCTTAAAGTCCCCTCCATATTTCCTCCTTATATTAGCTATCAGTTCTTCAGTAGCACCCTTAATTGCACCGGCCATAAAAACCGCCATCCTACTCCCACCTGGGCCGAAACTGGTGGGGGAAGAAGTACTGTCTAAAAGTTCGACCTCGGTCTTCTCAATGGGAATTGAAAGCAGCTTTGAGACTAATAGTCTGGCAGTATGCTCGTTCCCTTGCCCTTCTGGCCCGTAACCTATCCCTATCACAACCTTGCCGTTCCTTATACTTAACTTAACACCCTCTTGTCCGGAGGGCGTACTCGGGTCTGTGGAACAAGCCAGCCCAACTCCGTAACCCTTATTTCTTAAATCCCAAATGTCCTTCCTTGAGAGTGCTAAATCTAAGAGTTGTTGAGGGTTACCGGAATCATAAAGAGCATAAGGTGCGTCATAGGGGAACGAGTCTATGAAGTTCTTTCTCCTAATCTCACTCTTATCAATTCCTAATTCATCTGCAATAGAATCCATTACCCTCTCTAAAGCCCATGTATGCGGTGGTGTTCCCGCACCTCTAAACGCACCGGGTGGGTTTTTGTTAGTCGCAACTAAACTTACGTCATAACGTATATTCTTAATCTTATAAGGCCCGGCAAGTATACCAACTGGTTTGAACGGTTGTCCGTTGAATAATGAAGCACCTATGTCTTCCCAAACCTTAAAGTCTAAACCGGTTACAGTGCCATCGCTCTTAAAGTAAGCCCTTATCTTAAACTTCCTCTCGGGCCCAGAACTATTAGAAGCCTGTAAGTGCTCATTCCTAGTCTCAACCCATTTGATGGGGATATTAAACTTCCTGGACGCTAAACCCAAAATTATAGCGTATTTAATTACTGAGAACTTCGCACCGAAGCTCCCGCCATGCCTTACGGGGATTACTTTCACTTTAAAGTATTTCGATAGTTCCTGACTTTGAAATTGTGGGGCCTGTATGTTGGAAATTATTACAACTTCATCACCCTCCGGATAAGCTATTACTCCGAAAGTCTCTATTGGGTTCCCTGAAGACCTACTCCAGTATAAAGATAATTCTATTTGCTTATCGTTACTAGGCATTTCCCCGTACTCATAAGTTTTTGTATAAACTACGTTACTCTTTACCTCTTCGAATACCAGACTTTCGTTCTTTAAAGCCTCGTCAATGCTAGTTACTGGCTTTAAAGGCTCGTAGTCTATACTCACTTCTTCAGCCAAATCTACTGCCTTATAAGGATCCTCAGCGATTACTAACGCTACTGGCTCTCCTACATACCTCACTTTCTTATAAGCTAACGGTGTTAGAACCACAGTACCCTCGTTTTCTGAAGGTTTAAATGATGGGATTTTGAGTACGTCTTCCGCTGTGAAAATTAGTCCTCCTTTTTCCAATACGCT
This sequence comes from Sulfolobaceae archaeon RB850M, assembly GCA_037389275.1. GTDB lineage: Archaea > Thermoproteota > Thermoprotei_A > Sulfolobales > Sulfolobaceae > JAPYVG01. The sequence continues at coordinate 71,434 of JBBHKV010000052.1, read as the reverse complement.
TTTATAATCAATCCTTTTTATTAAAGCATGTGGATAAGGGCTCCTCACAAAAGCCCCGTAATATCCCTTATAGGGTAAATCGTCTAGGAATTGAGCCTTACCTAAAATTAGATCCTCGACATCGACTCTTTTCATGTGTAGTTTTACATCGAAACAAATATTAAATGCTTTCTTACAAAAATGGTTAAATACCCCTCTTCAGAATTCCCACTATGCAAGCGTATCTAATGTACCCAGACGTAAGGGACGAATGGGTAGTTTTCGTATCTGAAGACGACTTATGGAAATATAATACAAGAACTGGTGAATTAATAAGGCTTACCTCAGACTTTGGTATAGTCTTAAACCCTAAAATCTCACCAGATAAAAAATGGATAGCTTTTGCAAGATATCAACCAGGTGATCAACCGTTATCCGAAGTTTATGTAATTCCCTTTAACGGTGGAGAACCTAAGAGGTTGACCTATTTCGGTAGCCCGGTTACTAACGTTGTGGGTTGGACAACGGACGGAAAGATAGTAGTTAAGTCAGACTTTAAGAGGCCGTTTCTGAAGTGGAGGGAGTTATTTTCCATAGATCCAGTGACTGGAGAGATTAAGAGGTTGCCATATGGGCCAGCTGACTCTATAGCCTTTGGTGAAAAAGCGTTAGTAATCGGTAGGAATACAATAGATTTACCTTATTGGAAGGGTTATAAGGGCGGAACGAGGGGGAGGTTTTATATCGACTATGGCTATAAGGGGGAGTTCAAGCCTTTTCTTGAACTAAATTCAAACCTAACCAGCCCTATGTGGATAGGAGATAGGTTTTATTTTATTTCAGACCACGAGGGGACTGGGAATATATACTCAGTGGACTTAGAAGGAAACGACTTGAGGAGACACACGAATTTCAACGAGTATTACGTAAGGAACGCTAGTTCAGATGGTAAAAGGATTGTATTCCAAATGGCTGGAGATATATACTTGATGGAGGGTGAGGAGGTTAGGAAGTTAGAAATTGACGTGCCTATAACGGGAAAGCACAGAATGGGTAAGTTTAAGGAGGTCGATAAGTACTTAACTTCCTTCCATTCCGATGGGAATTATTTCGTATCAATTGTTAGGGGCAAAGCTTTTTTGATGCGTAATTGGGATGGCCCAGTAATTCAGCTGGGTGATAGGAGCGGTCTTACTAGGTATAGGAGTATAAGGGTTATCAAGGACAAGGTGTTTACCTTAGCGGACGAAAATAGGATTGAAGTTTACTCACTTGAAGGGAGAAAAGTAAAGGAAGTTAAGGCTAGGGGTTATGTAGAGAAAATATTCCCATCACCTAACGGTAATCTAATAGCCGTCGTTAATAATGATTTTGAGTTGTGGATTATAGATTTAGTTAACGACACACAAACGCTTTTAGATAAGGCTAAGTGGTATATTGAAGAAGTAGCGTGGCACCCAAGTGGGAATTGGTTAGCCTATACTTATCCGGAATTCGGTTATTGGATGTGGAATAGGGTTAGGATAAGCGATCTAAAGACTACTAAGGACGTAACTACTCAAGGTTATTTTAACTTCTCATTATCCTTTGATCCAGATGGAAAATACTTGTACTTCTTGTCCTCTAGGAATTTCGAAGCTATCATGGATTACATGTACTTCCACTACGATTTCGTTAATCCAGTGAAGGCTTATTTAGTAGTTCTCAACAAGGAAGCTTTCTCGCCATTTAACCAACAAATAGTGAGCAAGGAAAGTGAGGCTAGAGTTGATTTAGATGGTATAGAGACTAGAGTATCAACTATCCCTATAGACCCTGGGTATTACTATAAGATAAGGGGTGTAAAAGGAGGTAAGGTAGCCCTGCTTAAATTCCCTCCTAAAAGGGTTATAGGGCAAAGGCAAGATGGTGTTATTGAGCTTTTCGACTTTTCCACAAAGGTTAAGGAACAATATATGGACAACGTTACTGATATGGAAGCTTATGAGGACAACATAGTAATAAGGCAGGGTAACACTATAAGGGTTTTAAAAGCAGATAAGAAACCAGAACAAGGGCAAAACGCAAACCCGAAGACTGGGATAATCGATCTCTCAAGGATTAAAGTGTTTGTGGATTTAAAGAACGAATGGAGGCAAATGCTTAGGGAAGCCTGGGTGTTAATGAAGGAGAACTACTGGAAGGAGGACATGAATGGTATTAATTGGGAGAAAGTCTTAGGAAAGTATGAAAGGCTGATAGACAAGGTTAATACGCGTTATGAGTTGTCTGACTTAATTAAGGAAATGCAAGGGGAACTGAGGACTTCTCACGCTTATGAGATAAGTGGTGATTATGATGTAGAAAAACCCTACAACGTCGGCGGTTTGGGAATTGATTATAAATATAATGGTGAGTGTTACGAGATTACTGAGATCTTTGTAGGTGACCCTAATGAAGAAAACGAGAGATCACCGTTATTAGACCCCGGAGTTAACGCTGAGATAGGGGATTGTATAATATCGATTGATGGCGTAAAGTTGGACTTAGAGAACCCGCCAGAAAAGTTGCTCGTAAATAAGGCTGGAGACCCCGTAGTGATTGAGCTTAAGAAGAAGAGTGGAGAAATAAAGACTTTCTCTGTAAGAACTCTGAAGAACGAGAAATATGTTATTTATAGGAGTTGGGTTGAGAGGAATAGGAGATACGTTAACTCCAGAGGGTTTGGATATATTCACATACCGGACATGATGGCCCAAGGGTTTTCCGAGTTCTTTAGGCTTTATACTTATGAAGCGTTTAAGTACGGTAGTGTAGTAGTAGACATTAGATATAACGGAGGTGGGCATGTCTCTCAATTACTGTTAGAAAGGCTTCTGACTAAGAGAATAGCTGTTGATATCCCGAGGAGGGGAGAACCAATTCCCTACCCCGTTGTAGCTCCTACCCGCTTAGTACTTATAGTTAATGAACAAGCTGGTTCAGACGCTGATATATTCGCTAATTCCTTCAAGCTCTACAAACTCGGTAAAGTTATAGGGACTAGAACTTGGGGAGGTGTTGTGGGGATTGATAGTAGATATTCGTTAGTTGATGGCACTTTAGTTACTCAGCCTAAGTACGCTTTCTGGTTCATAAACGTAGGTTTCGGTGTCGAGAATTACGGCGTAGATCCGGACATTGTCGTTGATAATCTGCCACAAGACTATACGAGAGGTGTTGATAGACAATTGGAGGTTGCTATTGAGGAGCTTAAAAAGGAAGAGATCGTGGATTCTATTAAGTTATTCCGGGATTCATTATCACGGAACAGTTAATTTTAGTTGAAATAGAGGAGGAGGTAATTTTTCCTTTAACACCCAGAATCCGAGTATAATTTTTAACCCTTTTTTATAAAATACTCTTACCATGAAATTCTTTTTATCAAATGTTCAAGAGGTAAAGAGACAAGAAGTTCCGATTAAGGGTTCTAAAGACGCATATATTCAATGGTTAGTAACTAAAGACCACGGTGCAGAATACGCTGTAAGGCGTTTCACCTTAAAACCTCACGGTGTTATCCCAATGCATGTTCATAAATATCAAGAGACTGTAATAATTGTTAAGGGTAAGTGTAAGGTATGCGTTGCTGATAAGGTTTACGAAATGAAGGAGGGGGATTACATATTCATAAACTCTAACGTAAAACATGCTTTCATTAACGGTGACGAGGATTTAGAATTCTTCTGTGTAATAAACTACACAGACGATATGAGTATTACTACTTTAAATGAAGATTGTAAATAATAAATCGAGTGATTAGAAAAGTCCCTTCCTTAACTTGTTCCAGAAACAGATAACCTTGCTTAAAGTTCAGTCTGTAACACGTTTACGTAACTATTAGTTATTTTTAATTACTTCTAATCCCTTTAATGCTATTAAGCAATATTTATGAACTTTTCCGTTAACGTTAGATTGGAGGGTGCCACTGTGAAGTCTATGAGCAGTTGTGAGGTGGAGGAAGGCACCCAATGAAACTCCCCATGTCCTTGAAGGGAGTGGTTTAACTACCGCTCCCGTAGACGGCATGGAGAGGGAGAAGGAGTGATGAGGCCGAGTGATTAATAGTCACAAAAAGTGACTATTAGTCACGATGAAGGCCGAACTCTAACTAACGGATTTCAATACTCCTACGGTAGTGTAAAGGTTTATGTTTTTAAATTCAAGGGGTTTTCCCTTCCCTTTTTTCTCTTTTACTATGAAATATACCGTTTTAACGTAATGAACACTTTGTTGTAAAGAACGGGCTCTAATCTCACAGAGCGTATACTCATACAATGAGCTATAAACGATTAAGTGCGCTTAAAAAATGAGTGTTTTGTACTTTAGTAATATAAATTTATTTTTATATCTTGATAAAACAATACACTTGTTTTGCAAGAAGCAAAGGTTTTAAGATTACGTAGGGTATAGTAGCATATGCAAGAACTGCCAAAACCCTGGTTTGATCTATTAGGTTACAAGAAGACTAGGATTGAGGAGGCTTATTATGAATCTAAGATTGCTGAAGAATTTATTAATGAAGGACTTTTACGTAATGCCGCTGGTAAGGCATTTCAAGCCTGGAAGGCTTTACTGGGAGCGATGTTAGTTGATAAAAGGGATGAACTGTTAAAAAAGTATCCGGGAAAGAAGAGGTTAAGAGGAAAAAAGGTTGTGGAATTCGCTGATTGGTTAATAGCCATAGTTCCTACTTCTTATTTGGAGGAACTTTCATTATTGCTTGGTAAAGACGTTAACTTAATAACTAAACTAGCCTTAGCTGTGCATGATTACCAATACAATGGGGCCGATAAAGACGCAATACTAAGCCCTTTCAGAACCGATGAGATTGCAAAGATTAACATACTGAACTTATTAGAAGAAGTAAGGGCTAGGTTACAAAAAGTTAGCTAATTAGTTAGAGCTTTACCCGGTGTATATTCTTTGATTTAGCAATGGTCATTATCAACTGCATAGTTATCCTTAGAGGAAGATATCGTGATATCCACCCTTTTAACACTCTTGTAAATAATATAATAAATCATTCGTGAGAAAACTATTAAAACAGAAAATTTCTGAGTAATACTAACTCGTACAACAAGTTGATCCTTTATTCATTTACCATAATTTTTTATTTTTTAGTAATCCATATTATTTAATGATAAAAAGATTTGAAATAAGAAAAGATGGAATTGGTTTTTGTTATGAAGGGTCTTGGATTAATTTAACTGTCACAGATGAAGGTATAATAGTTGCCGAAGAAATTTCTTATGAAGTTCCTATAGGTTCTCAATTAAGTAAGATTAAGTTGGTCATAAAAAAAGGAACTGTGCATGTCCAAACGCCTTTCGGAGTTTCTGAACTTAAAGACTCGGGTACGATTATAGAAAATATAAAGAGGATTAATGAGGAAGTTATAAAGAATAAGAATAAAGAACTATATGAAAAAATCTTATCTCACTTAGGGTGAGGGAGGCATACCACCAGTGGGTGGTGATGGAGGTGGTGGGTATGGGTAATATGTTGTTCTTGCTGCTTTAGTTATTGCCATAGCGTCTTCCACCATTAAGAATATAGAGACTAGTAATACAAATATCCCGGCTATTAGGTCTAAAACTCCTCCAGCATATAGAGTATCTACTGCACCGGCTATAATTCCCGGTAAACCAGAGGTGTTTGGTAGACCATAACTTATTATATTTCCTCCTACTATTATTTGGCCTACGCCGAAAATTAACAATGCTACGGCCAATATAATGTCTGTAATGCTTTTCCCGATCTTTGATTTACTCATGAAGAGTCCTATCATTAACCCTATAGGTGCTATTATTCCAGCTACAATCCCTAAACTCGTGCCGAAATAGAAGATCCCTGTTAGAGCTATTGGGACTCCAGTTGATGAAGAGATACTGGTAACACCGCCAAGTCCTATGTAAGTGAGAACTGCTGCAACTATCCCAAACACGTAAGCTATAATTTTACTCACTGGTAGAGTACTGGTTTGTACCGGATATGGAGTGTAAGGAGTTGGTTGATAATACACAGTACTAGTTTGAGGTTTTGATCTCCCCATTATTACAGCTATTAATAGGAATACGCCACCTATTACTAATTCAACTCCTTCAGAAACGAAGGATGTATGAGGTATTATAAATAAGGCCACTGCAATTAATAGGAAATATAGGAATGCTAAAATCCCTAGAATGAAGGAGAAAGACCCAGAAAAGCTCCTTTTAATTCCTATAATAAGTACAAATATTCCAATTATTAAATAGATGGCCGATGCACCTACTAACGTTCCGAATAACCCACTAAAGGGTCCAGCTCCTCCTGGGAAAGTAAATGGTGATATGAATAATAGCATAAAGAATATTGCGAATAGTAGTATTTCTAGTCCAGTGAATATCCCGGCAATTAATGAGAAATATTTTCTGTTATAGTTAGCAAACTTATCCAGTGATGAAGGCCCTTGAGGATAAGGAGGTGGAGGATAATAGGGAGTTGGCTGTTGAGTTGTTGGTGGCATTGGTTGTGGAGGTGGTGATTGTGGTGCTGGCTGAGTAGGTGTGGGTGAAGGAGTTGTTGTGGATTGAGGAAACTGGTACCCACACTTTGCACAGAATAATGCATCATCAGGGTTTGGTGTACCGCATCTTGGACAATACTTAGTCATTTCAATTTAAACTTGTGTCTTTGGACATTAATAAACTTGACTAAATTGTTACTACCTTTAATTTCAGTTTACCAAGATTAATTGTATTTATAACTTTCTATCGTCTATTATATCAAAATTTTAAACAGAGAAGTTAAGGGAATGTGAGTATTCCAATTTTTTCCGCAACCTTCTTTAACTTAGGATCTAAAGTTGCTAGCCTCGCTTTTTTCTCTGCGGACACGGTTATATAAAGAGAATCATAAATAGAAATCTTATATTTAAGGGAGTTCTTAAAGGCTTCCTCAATATAGCTCGAGGAATTAATGAGTTTCGTGGACTTCATGAGCTCATTTAACGCTTCATATAGCTTCAGCGCAACCTCTTCATTCACAACTTTCTTTTTTACTGCAAGAGTTATTACATTCAACGCTTCTCTGTAGGCAATATCCAAGGTCAAAGAATTAGGAACTATATTAACCAACTTTTCCCAACCAGTACCTTTGAGCACTAAGGTTGATAAAATGCTCCCGTCAATCACTGTCTCTATATCTCCTCACCTCCCTTAAAGCGAAACCATCAGTCGAGACGTTTACTGATCTGAGAATCTCCACAGCCCTCCTTGCGTGCTCCTCCCTCTCCAGCTCGTCCAATTTCTTTACAATAAACTCTCGAATCAGCAAATCCCAGTTAACATTGTACTTCATCATCCTCTCCTTTAGTTCTTTAGGTATCTTTATTTGCATAAAATAATCATACCTTAACGCGTTTTAAATGATTCATTATAAGAGGTAAAGTAATATCGCTTAAAAAGGGAATATTAGTATTAACTTATTACGTTAACGTTTGAAGGATTAACATGACGTGAGAATCTAATTCTTTGAAAGTTAGCAGTTCTACTTTCTCATCACTTTTTCTCTTCTCCTCCTTCCTCCGGTAAGATAACCTTAACACCTACGCCGAAAAGCTTTCTTATAACATAATCTACTAACCTGATATAAGCACCTTTTTGTCCCATAAACGCCCCAGTCTCCTTCTTTAACTTTACAGCCAATTCATTCCCCTGGAAATCTATGTCCTCAATGTGTTTAATTATCCATGGTATCGGGTGGACAGCCTTTATGAACTCCTTAAAGTCAAGTTTTAGCTCAACAACTCTAACCTTATTCCCCGTGTCCTTCTCTATATTGTTAACCCTCTCACCGTTCTTTCCTATAACCCTCCCCGCATACCCTTCCTTAACTATTATTAGCGAGTCCGGAACGTATTCTTGAGTTATTCCTAACTTTTTCTTCTCGTCAAAAAATTCGACAACAGTAATAACATCACCATCGGGAGCGTGAACCTTTACAGTCTCATAGATCTTCTTTTCTAACTCATTCATACTCCTAGACCTTAACTTGTATTCTAAAAGTAGTTTAAGTCCTCTCTTAGCCCCTTCCCTAACTATATCCTTAATTCCTAAGTCAACTACCTTTGCGTTCTTTTCGTTGAGTAATACCTCACGTAATAGTGCTGAGGGGTCTTGCTTGACGTCCCTTAAACTCTGGAATATCGGATCACCAGCAATTATAACTCTTGAATTTTTACCAGCCCTTATGAAAAGCTCAAGTACGCTTTCAGGTTTCATAGACTGGACGTCATCAAGGAAGACTATTGAATCGTTAAATGACCTACCCCTCAAATACCTTGAGTCCAGTATTTCTATTTTTCCGCTATTAAACATATCATCTAACGACTTTTCTTCTATGAACCCTCCCAAAACGTCTTTTATATACTCTTTAACTACTAACTCATAATTTTCTATGTCTTTCTTAGTTAACTCCTCTTGTGTTACTACATCTACAACTGGTTTAGCTACTACTAATTTTCTAAACTTACCGCTATTAACAGCGTCTATTCCATAAGCTAAAGAGAATAAACTCTTCCCGGTACCCGTGGGGCCAAATATACCTACGATTGTGTAGTTGTGGTCGTTCAGTGCTCCCAATAACTCTTCTTGTCCCTTACTCATCGGTTTAATTGTCTCAAGCATATGAGAAATTTTAAAGGAGAGCTTTTGAGATTAACTCAGTTATACAAAAAGCGTGTCCAACTGTACCGAGTTTAGTAGTTTTCGGATAATGAAGAAATTGCTTTCAATTTAACGTAAGATTTTATGAAAATCATTGTTAATTTTTAAAAGATATTGACAGGATGAGACTGTAACGCTTCTAGTAACTATCAGTTATTTTTAATTACTTCAGAATTTGTCTTGACATGAGTTACAATAGTATTACCGAACCGAAGTACCCTCTATGATGGTGTTTACCCGTGGCGTAACTTTTCCTTACTTTTAATTACTTTTAATCCCACCACGGGCACCCCTCTTAAGGGATCATACACAGTCACCCTTAACTCATTGGGGCTAGTCGAGGGAAACACCTATATAGGCGTTTCCCTCGAAGGATGTATGAACCCTTAGCCAGTGGCGGTTGGGAAAGCTACGTCACGGGTAAACACTCTGTCGGATTTTCATAGGGTTTGATAGTTCAACTTCTTATTCTCATACTCCTCCTCATGACGTCTATGGGTTGACCATCTCTCTCGAGGACATAACGAGTTTCATTGAGCACCCTACTCTCCCTCACATTAAGTTCATTGTGCTGTTCTTATTTCTCATGTTAGCATTTGTGGGGAGAGATAGGAATGTTGAGTGATAATGAAAACATAAACTTCACGGTTTGTCGGAAACTGCGGCTCTTTGACGAACTCCGAATGAAATAGTTGGACATACGAAAACAGAGCCATATATGGGAAAAAAGTTATTATGCCCGATGTAATCCCTTTCCCCAATGCGAAACAAGCTAGTTATCTTTTCCTTTATAGGTTCAACAATAGCACCCGCAACATTAGCTACTACACACTTTCCCTTTCCTATAGCACTATTTTCCTTCATTCTGGCTTTTTCAGTAGTAATAATGACTTACTTTCTTGTAAAAGTTGAATGGAAAGAAGGGGGACTATCAATTTACGTGGAGAGAATAGGTAAAATCCCATATTTAGTTTTCATCGTTTCATGGATCACGAGTTATTACCTTTACGTTATTTACACTGTGGTTTATATCCCATATTACGTCCTAAACCTTGATGGTTTAGAGGCTATCATTTTAACCGTCATAATATCCGTCAGCGTGTATTTACTAACTATCATGAGGAAGTCAATTTATGCTTTCCCCTTCATATTTTTCTCCCAGGTAGCGTTAGTATTACCAATAGGTTGGAAAGTTAGTATATCCCATGTACCCTTACCCATAACTTCCTTGTTTACAAACATTCTTTCATCATCACTGATTACGGTTTGTATTACCCTCTCCACTTTTATAAATGGCGATAAATCATTCTCGAACTACATCCCTATAGCCTACATGATAGGCGGTTCAATGTTGTTTTACAGTTCGTTCTTATCCCCTAACATTATCTCGAGTTATGGTGTTGCAATAGGTAATTATGGTTTAATTTTAGCTGAACTTTATGCGTTAAATAACTTGTTAGAATACCGCGGGATAAGTACTAAGGTAAGGGGATTGTTGAACACGCTCATAATCCCCTTCTCTCTCATAGGTAATTTAAATTACTCCTTGTTTTATAATACCCTCATTGTCCCTTCCTTGGTAGCACTTTACTTAAGCCTATCCGTACTCTCTTTTTCTTCCGTGAAACTGCTGGGTAAACTTCTACTTCCCGCAACGTTAACTTCCCTTGCCCTTTTCATTTACGGTGAGTACGCTATTCTCTCCTCATCCTTTGAAGCAATTATTTCAATCTTATTAATTCTCTTTGTAATAATAATCATGTTTCTATTTGAAAGAAAATTGGGAAAAGTATTATAAAAATGAGAAGGAAAAGGATTTTGATGAAAATAAGTAAACCAGTAATTGCGGGAATAGGGGTACTAGCGGTAGTAGTAATAATTTTAGTAGTAGTATTTGCATTTCATGTCGGTAGTACAACTAATAGTCAGATGAGCAATTCGATGGAATCTAATCAGATGGGTAGTTCGATGGGGAGTAATTCTATGTCATCTGGCGGTATGCAGTCAACTTCCTCTATGAATACCTCAACAACATCTTCTTCCTCATCTGGAGGTTATGCATGGGGTGGGTAATTTTCTAATAAAAAGTCAATATCTTCTTTTTTAATTATTATCAATTTATTGTGACTATAAATATTTTCCATAATAACTATCTTTAATAAATTATAACTTTTTAATTGTCCTTTCGAATATCTAATCTTGTGTTTCAATAAGGTTAGTATAGTATTTAAAAAAGTAATTTAAATAACTATTCGCTAAAATATATCTATGGCAGTTATCAGACCAATGATTGTAAGCAATATAAAGAGAATGGTTATAGGGAGGCTTTACAAAAGATTGCCTTTAATCGCTGGTCATAAACTACTTTATTCTTGTAATTTAAGGTGTAAGATGTGCCCCTTCTGGAGAAGAAAAGATGAGAAGTTACTCACTTTAGAAGAGGAAGTGCTAATGCTTAAGAATTTAGAAAAGGCTGGAGTAATTTTTATGGGTTTTGAGGGAGGCGAGCCTTTACTTAGGAGAGATTTACCACAGATACTTGAGGAATCTTATAAGATGTTTTACACATCTCTTGTAACCAACGGTTGGTTATTAAAAGATAAGATTAAGGAAATAAGTGATTTCATTGATTATTTGTTCGTATCTTTAGACGGCATAGGTGAAACTCATGACAAGTTGAGGGGTGTTAGTGGTTCTTTTGATAGAGCTATTGAGGGTATTAAAAAGGCTAGAGAGATGGGAATAAGGACTGCAATAAGTTTTACTATAACAAATGAAAACCTTGACCAAGTTGATGAAGTGGTGAGGTTAGTAGAAAAGCTCGGAGTAGTACTCAGTGTTCAAGTAGCTTATGATTATAGTACTGCGGAGAAGCTCTCTCCTTCAAGGGAGAAGCTTAAAGGAGTCTTAGAGAGGTTGTTAGAATATAAAAGGAGTGGAAAGCCCATTATTCAAAGTCAAATGTATTTTAAAGCATTACTTAACTCTTGGTATTATAATTCTCCTTGGGAGTGTAAACCCTGGTTAACAATAAACATAGATCCTCAAGGGAGAATCGTATTACCTTGTTATGTGCTCAATGAGTACTCCGGTGATAAAAGGGTTTGGGAGGTCGATTTGACCAAACTGTGGAACGAATACCCTTGGCATCAATACTCCTCTTGTAATAAGTGCGGGTTAAGTTGTTATATTGAACCATCACTATTCTCGTGGAAGAACTATGTAATGGTGAAGGAAAGAATATTAGAACCTATGTTATCATATTTAACTTCCTTTTGAACTCAGCTTTATAAACACTTTTAAGTCACTCATTTAGTGATGAAATTAATGCAGATTTTGAGTCAGTTTTAATGGATTATGATACCCTAGATGGATATAAGTACTAACAGTAAGAAAAAGAGTGTAAAAAGAATTAGGGTTTCTTTGATAAATTCTCAATGATCTCTTTCATCATCCTTCCGTTCTCTAACATCCATAGATCATTGTTGAAAAACATGTAAAGTCTAGAGGGATTTAATTGTATTACTTTTCTTGCTAACTCCTCTAGCTCATCTCTGCTGTACTCATACCAATACCACTCAGTCCTACCGTGGAAACGTAAATAAATTGTGTCGGTGTTCTTTACGATAAACGTTCCTATTGGGGAATCTATTGAGACTATCGTAGCTTTTTTGAGCGGTAACTCGTTCTGGTACCATTTTATATCCCTAAATTCCACGGCCATTTTTTCTCCGACTATTCCCTCAAAGTATAATATTCTCCTTAAGTTTTCCTCATTGAACTTGAAGCTCTCTGGGAATTGGAAGAGATAAAGATCTGGGTTTATAGGCTCGAAAATCTTCTCGAACTTATACCATGTTTCGACGTCCTTTAATTTCTTTACGTGAGTTATAATTCTGTTCACTTTTACGACCCAGTGAATGAGTGAGGAATATTTGCTCCACTTCTTAATTGCAGATTGTGGTGGGAAGTGATAAAAGCTTGAGTTTAGTTCTACAGCGTTGAAACCAGAATTTTTCACATACCAGTCTAACGAGTTTCCTTCGTTCCAACTATAGCTCCAACCCGATGTACCAATGAATACCTCCATTAATTTTCTGAGGTTTTTCCCCTAAATATGCTTTTTTAAGGAGGTTTCGTGCTCTGGGAATAACTATATATCAGAGGGCGGAGAGAACTAAATTATGGGTAACGATAGGAAGTCACACGGTATGCGTATCACTACACGTATAGGTATTTTAACAATCCTTGCACTGATAGTTTTAGCCTTAGGTGTTTTCCTATATTTTTACCTTACATCTCCTCAAATTGATATAATAGTCTTGCCCTCATTTTCTAAAATTTACTCTATTGCTGCAATAAATAACCAAGAAATTGCAATAGCGGGGGTAAAGTTTTATAATAATAATACACTTTCAGAAGGGGTCGTCGCACTATTTTATCTTAATAATAAATCTTGTCTAGTAATTAATGTTTCTAAATATTTTTATGGTGGTTATACGTATGCTATAGGGTATAATGGAAGTACACTTTTAGTTGGAGGAAGTGAAAGGATAAATGGTAGTCTCCATTCCTCCTTAATAGCAATAAACATAGATAATGGTAAGATTTATAACCTATCTAACCTCTTTTCGCCTTTTTATGATTTAGGACAAGTTTATGCGATAGCGTGGACTGGGAAGTATTGGCTTGTTGGCGGGAATGCTTATATTGTCTATTTAGGCGGACAAACTTTTCTAGTGCCATTCCTAATAATGATAAATAGTACCGCTCATAAGGATTTAACCTCTTTATTACCATCTGAAATGACTGTATTGGGTGGTACTTCCTCTATTTACTCAATATCTCCATCTAATTCTGGGATATTAGTAGTAGGTGGAAACGCTATAAATATGACCGCAGCAATATTTAATGGGACTAATTTCACGGAGCTAAAGTTCGGGTATTTACACATAGGAGTATTATTAACGAGTTATTGGTGGAACGGAGAGGCAATAGTGGGCGGTGAGAATTTAACTAACCCTAATACTCCACAACCATTTTTAGGTTATTTACAAGGCGGTAAATTAATTCCAGTAAACTTAAATTATAAAATCGGTGTTGTCTCGGCAATAGGTAGTTATGGTAATGAATTATATATAGCTATAAGGGTTCCTTTTGAGACAGAAAACGGTACTGCTTATGGTACAGTATTATTACAGGGAACTTCCTTTACTTCTTTACATCCTATATTTCAAAAATCATTCGTAGTGATTGAGGATTTAAAGAATGTAAGCAATTATGAAATAGGAGTTGGTTATAAGCAACAAGGGTCTAACTATCTGGGTTTAATTATTATTTTTAGGTAAAATTACCTAAAAATAGTAATTTTTTAATAATAAGTTAGTTAATTGAATATTATACAATGTTTGTCATTTTAAATACATTTGCATACCTATCTTTATGAAAACTTTAAGACTAAGGGGGCAACATTTGATAAAGTTTTTATATTCACACCTTAATAATACAAAATATGATAAGGGGTATTTTAATATTATCCATAAGTTTGTTAATAATACTATTTGGAATATATCTAGTATCCCAACCAATAGTAGCGTCTGGTTATGCAATCTCAGACTTTAATGCCCCGATTTTAAATTGGTATCAAGTAAGATATAGCGAACCTTGGGTAGGAACAATAATATACTTATACTCTTATTCAACTCACACTGAAGAGTTTGAGGCATTAACAGAAGGTAAAATAGATTTTGCAACTATTGATCACGCCTCTGAAATAAAAGAGGCTTTAGAAAAGTATAAGAATACTGTATATGTTGCGATATCACCAGTAACTAATTTTGGCCAATTAGTTTTCGCATTTGGAAATAACTTAACTGCAAACTTATATTTCAGATATGCAATAAGTAGTTTGATAAACCCGCAGAACGTAACTGATATAGCATGGGATAACGGTGTATTAGGTGAAGATATACCCTATTTTGTATCTCCCATATTATATAAAGAATGGTTCAATCCTAATGTAACAACTTATTATAATGAATATGAGTCCTACAATTTAACTAGGGCTGAAATGTATCTAGAAAAGATACCTGGTATTACTCATGTAAATGGTCAGTGGTATTACAATGGAGAACCGTTGAAATTAGTGTTCTTATATGAAGAGGGTTCCTCCCCATTACAGAGATTAGCTTCGTACTTACAAGCTCAAGCTGCTATGATTAATTTAACTATAGTACCGGAACAGACAACATTTGGTACTATAATTACTGCAGCTACTACACCACCTTATAACGATTTCAATATAACTACGTTCGGCTGGATAGATTTAGGCGCACTAGTACCGTCTTGGATGGAAGGAATATATACGGATCCTGCTAATGTTGGTGGGTTCTCCAACTCAACAATAGATACTTTACTCAGTGACTCTCTCACAGCGCCAACTTTAAGTCAGAGTATACAAGACGTGAAAGAAGCAGAGTATTTATTGCAAGTTCAATTACCCTACATAATAATTGTATGGAACAATGCAATACAAGGCGTTTATTTACCAGGTTGGGCTAACTACATATACTTAAACGTTACCGATGTTTATGCTGTTAGTATAATGAACGTACATCCGACTAATAGTGCATTAAACGGTACTTTCATATTCTCCTCTGTCTCCTCCAGTACTCCAAGGCATATGAATCCATACGCAAGCACTAGCCTATACGCTTTCAACACATTAGATGACCTATATGATAGTTTAGCAGTTACTAACCTAAGTGAACCCACTACAGTAGTGCCACCTAATCAGTTAATTCCGTGGGTTGCTCAAAACTGGTCAATAGTATATATACATAATGTTACGTTACCTAATGGTGCCTATGTGTATAATGGTACAGAGTTAATAGTGAACTTAGTCCATAATGATACATGGATTGATGGGGTGCCTCTAACAGCTTATGACGTGAACTTTACCATTTGGTGGTATGATTTACCGGGTATGATGGGTACTAATACGTTTGATGGACTACATGTAAATTACACATATTTATTAGATAACGGTTTTATCAATAGTGATCTGTTTGGCACTATTCCAGCAATAGTCTGGACCAAGGTGACTAGCCCGTACCAGATAATAATATACTTGAATACTACTAATTACTTGCAAATAGATCTAGCATTAACAGAATACCCTATAGTACCAGCTCACATATTTAATACTACTCCACCGCAAATAGTGTATGCTGAGAAGATAGCTCCGTTAATATCTAGTGGCCCCTATAGGTGGGTAGAGTGGAACTTCCAGGCGCAAGAAATAATAGTAACTGCTAATTTACACTACTTTAGGATTGATCCATACTTATTCTTACAGTCTGTAAAACAAGGACAATCCTATACGTTTACTATGAACGTAACAGCCTATACTTGGGATAACTCTACTGATACACTAACGCCTACTCAAATCTCTAATGCTACAGTATATGTATACTTAAAGTACTTAGATGTTAGTGGGCATTCGTATAGTAACGTAACGATAAACGGTAAGCCTTATGTAGTAATTGCTAAGAATATGGGCAATGGGATTTATCAAGCAGTCATAAATACCAGTATGCTAACTCCCGGTGTATATGAAATAGTAGCTAAAGCAGTGTGGAATGTTAATGGGAATTTAAGAGAAGAATTCAGTTACGGTAGCTTGAATGTTACTCCAGTAACTGTAACTACTACAACAACTACAACTACGTCCACTTCTACTACAACAACTACAACAAGTATTAATGTAGGATTAATAGCTGGTATAGTGATTGTTATTATAATAATAGCAGCGGCTGTATTCTTAATAAGGAGGAGATAAAGTCAGTTCTTTAATACTTTCTTTCTTTTTTCTAAGTTTTATTTATTTTTTATATTTATATGCTATAGCTAGTTAATTTCTAATTTACATTTAGTTAATATAATTTGTTTGTAGTAATCTCAATGTAGAAAATTTATATTTTTAAATGCTGATTATACTATAATAAATAGTAATGGGTGTATTTCTAATGAGGATCCCAGTAAAGTATTTGATAAAGCGTATAATTGAGAGGATAGCATTACTGTTTGTAATAGTTAATTTCCTATTTTTCTTATTTAACGTAGTACCAATACTATTTCATTATAACCCAGCTGATTTCTACGTTCCCCTCACATATAAAGGTATTTCAAGGTCTGCCTTAATTGAAGCCATAGATAAACAGTGGGGACTTAATGAACCATTATATATTCAATACATTGATTACGTTAAGAACATGTTTACATTTCATTTCGGTTATTCTCTCTCATACGGTGAGTCTATAACTACTCTTGTAATGCAAGCTATCCCTATAGATCTTATTATACTAGTTCCAAGCCTTATCTTAAGTATGATTCTTGCAATAGGGCTTGCGATGATTTCTATGGCTAAAGAAGGAAGTATAGTAGATGTAATTAACACTAACGCGGCAATTTTTACATACTTCATTCCCGCATTTTGGGTTTTCGCAATAGCACTCTATATTCTGGGTTTTGAAATGGGAGTAGTACCGACTAATGTGGCTGAAGCCATTAATGGTACTCATGGAATAGCGTATATAGCCGGTTTACTCAAATTCGCCTCTCTTCCCATAATCTTATTGACAATCTTATCTTACGGGGTGAGGATGGTACTGACAAGGTCTTACGGTGTAGAAATCACTAAAAGTCATTTCGTAACTTATTTAAAGGCTAGGGGGATTCCTAGCAGGAAAATTTTGTTTAAACACGTTATGAGGAACTCAATTATACCGGCACTTACTAGGACTGGGATCGATTTCGCTTTCATTTTAGGTGGTGCGGTGTTTGTTGAAGATATATTTAATTTCTATGGTATGGGCGAGTTAATAGTCCAAAATGCTGAGTCTTATAATGTGCCTGTACTTCAAGCTGCATTCTTTATAATCAATTTTTATGCTGTAATTGTGCTTTTGGCTGTTGACTTAATTTATCCGTTTATAGATCCCAGGGTGAGGTATGAATGAACAGCATTATTAAAAATAAGGTGTTAAGAGAGTTATTTCATAGGAAGTCCTTTATTATATCGTTAGCAATCTTAATATTTTTTGTAATTATTGCAACCATAGGGCCTATGATGACACCGTACAAAAACCCCTATTCAGCATCTGAATATTATGTTGCGGGCCCCTATTCGGTACCTAGTTGGGCTTCTATATTTCCTCAATACAAGTACTATCCTCCGGATATAAAGAATCTTCAGATAAGTGCTAATCAATTTGTTGGAAATGGTACTTATCAACAATATAATGAAAGCTACTATGTAGTATATTTAAATCCTGGAGAAGAGGAGAATGTTTCCTACGTCTTTTTATGGAATTATAGTGAACCTTATACCTTTTCGTTCTCACTTAATGTGATTCCTTATACTAAAGGAGGTGTACAAGTAAACGTTTATATGATTAATTCAACTGGTTATAGGTTCTTTTTACTAAGATATGTGCCAGAGCAAGATCTAATTTATTATTTTTCTGGTGCATGTCCTATAAAATTAAATAGTGTTAATAATTTAGTCATTTCACCAGCAACTATTACAAGCTTAAACAGTCCTTATGTGGGTTCTCTTTCCTATAGGGATCAAATATTATTCCCAATCTTGTTTCCCTTAGAGACACTAGATAAGCCTGGGAAAATAGTTATTCAATTAAGTGTGATTAATGTAGGTAATTATCCGGCAAAGGTGTTGGTTAGCAAAGTTAATTTCTCAGACTTAGGTTATCGCTACGGGCTTTTAGGAACTGATCAAAATGGTGCTAGTGTCTTTGCTGAATACGTAATAGGGGCTAGGTTTGACTTAGAACTAAGTCTTTTAGCTTCGGTCATTATAGTTGGAATAGGGTTAATTATAGGTTTAATTGCAGGTTATGTTGGTGGGATAGTAGATCTGATACTTAATTCAATAACTGATTTCTTTCTCACTATACCGGGTTTGCCGTTAATAATTGCATTAGAGACTGTATTATTAATTAGTGGGGCTATTTTAAAAGTTGGTAAGCCTTTCCTTATCTTATTAATAATCAGTGGGCTCTCGTGGATGGCCACTATGAAAATAATAAGGTCTGTAACCATGAGTTTAAGAAACAGAACGTTTGTCGAGGCTTCAAGGGCTATGGGTGCTGGATCATTTTATATAATTAGAAAACATATCTTGCCAAATATTTTAGGAGTAGTATTTGCGCAAATAGCCTATGACGTCCCTGTTGTAATATTAACTGAATCTGGACTAGACTTTTTAGGGTTAGGAATAACGAGTTTCCCTACATGGGGTAATATGTTAGGTTTTGCCACTGATGCTGCTTCCGCAGCTAATTCCTTTGCGTGGTGGTGGGTATTACCACCTGGATTATCGATAGTGCTTCTCTCAGTAGCGTTTTATTATATAGGTACTGCGATCCAGGACGTTTTAAGCCCGTATAAAGTAAGAGGTGAATGAGAATGAGTGGTGATGGAATATTATTAGATATTAAAGACTTAAGGACTTATTTTAGGACTAAGAAGGGTTATCTAAAGGCTGTTGACGGGGTATCTCTTCAAGTCCCAGTTAACTCGATTGTAGGTTTAGCTGGCGAATCGGGAAGCGGTAAGTCAACATTAGTCACAACAATATTCAGAGTTCTCCCTAGAAACGCCGATATAAAAGGTGGTAAAATTCTCTTTGAAGGTCAAGATATTTTACAGCTTGGTGAGAAAGAGTTCAATTCACAAATTAGGTGGAAGAAAATAAGTTGGATACCGCAAGTTTCTATGGACGTTTTAGATCCCCTTTATAAAGTTAAAGACCAGATGATAGAAACTATATTGTCTCACGAAGATGTTTCTAGAGCTGAGGCGTTAGAGAGAATATACAAGATTATTAAGGAAGTCAACCTAAGACCTGAAGTAATAGAGAAATTTCCTCATGAACTTTCTGGGGGGCAGAAACAAAGAGTTGTAATCGCTATGGCTTTGCTTTTAAACCCTCTTTTAGTAATCGCTGATGAACCTACTACCGCTTTAGATGTGATTGTACAAGCTCAAATTATGAACATAATTAAGAAGGAGAAACAAGAGAGAAAGTTTAGTATGGTTTTCGTAAGTCATGATTTAGCCTTATTAGCTGGAATAAGCGATTATTTAGCAATTATGTATGGCGGTAAAATAGTCGAAATAGGTAAAGCAGAGGAAATATATAAATCACCTTCACATCCTTATACTCAACTCTTACTTCAGTCAATCCCAGATATAAGGAAGAGAAATTCTGGGTTAAAGTCTATACCCGGTTCCCCACCAGATTTGATAAACCCACCAAGTGGCTGTAGGTTTCATCCAAGATGTCCTTTCGCTATGGAAATATGTAAGGTTCAGGAGCCAGAGATGACGAAGGTTTCTCCAACTCATTACGTTGCTTGTCATTTAAGGAAGTGATGGAAAATGATAGAAGGCAAAGGTTTAAAAGTGTATTTTAAGACCAAAAAAACTCTAATTAAGGCGTTAAACAACGTAAGTATAAAGGTTGGAGAAAAGGAAATTGTTTCAGTAGTTGGTGAGTCTGGCAGTGGTAAGACTACACTAGGCAAAACGTTATTAGGATTGATAAAGCCCTTAAGTGGAGAGGTTTTATGGGACGATAAAAACGTTTTTAAATTAAAGGGTAAGCTATTAAAGGAGTTCAGACGTAAAAACCAGATAATTTACCAAGATCCATTCGATGCGATAGACATAAGGTTAAAAGTTTATGATGTTATAGCTGAGGGTATAAGAATACATAAACTCGCTAAAAACAAAGAAGAAGAGAAAAAGATGGTTTATCAAGTACTAGAGGATGTAGGATTAAGCCCAGCAGAAGAGTTTGCTGTCGCTTATCCTTCACAGTTATCAGGAGGACAGCTACAGAGAGTAGCGATAGCTAGGGCTTTAGTACTTGAACCCGAATTCATAGTTGCCGATGAACCGGTTTCAATGTTAGATGTATCTATTAGAGCTAGTATATTAGATTTATTTAAGAAGGCTAATGAGAAAGGGACTTCTATTCTTATGATTACCCACGATATTTCAACTGCTGCATATATCTCAAATAAAATCTTTGTACTCTATCACGGCAAATTAGTAGAGTACGGGACTACTGAACAAATAGTAGAGAGACCAAAACACCCCTATACACAAGCCCTAATTTCTGCAGTTCCCGTGCCGGAGCCAGGTTATTCCACTGATATTAAACTTTTTGATTCAGATGAGCCTGACCCGCCTAACGGTTGTCCCTTGTATCCAAGATGTCCATTTAGAAAAGATGTTTGTAAACAGAAAGAACCAGAATTGGTTGAGGTGGAGCCAGGTCACTATGTCGCATGCTTCTTATATTGATGAGGAGAAAGAGCTTAAAGTCGGAAAGGCAGAATATTTTTCAGCTTTCATAGTATCATTTACATTACTCTTTTCTTATATCAATGGGTATCTAACTCCTTCAATTATAACACTTCTCATTTCCTCACTAATGTTAACTTTATATAGGAAATCTCAGCTTCTGAGGGCATATAAACAACTAAAGGAAAAAGGCGAATACTTAGTAGAAAATAAGTATTCAACTCAAGTTAAGGAAGGGAACAGATTAAAGATTATATTCCCGATTATATTACTTTCTCCATTTGTTGCTCTATATATATTTCCCATTCCAGAGAATCTTTTTATAGCTTTAGCGTTTGTTATGGCATACCCATTTTCAAACCTCCTAATCCCCATTTTAGTCTTTGGCATTCAAAAGAAATTAAATGGCGAGATATATTCGATTATGGAAATAGTAGATATAAAAGAGGAGGATAGTTTTTATATAAAGAAATATGGATACAAGTTAAAACGTTATTCCTTGTAAAGTTGTTCTATCTTAATCACCTTCCCGTTCTTAATTACTTTGTCTTTATAAACCAATATATCGCCTAATTTAACATGATCCTTTCCTATTTCACACTCCTTAACTTTACTTATAAAATCTAAATTCCTTACCCCAAAATATTTCAATGCAACAAAGCATATTGCATTCTCGCATTCTCTTAACCAGCCTATATTAAAGGGCCTAAAATACTTTACAATTTCTTCAAATTTTTTAGACAAGCATTTAATTCCCTTTAAATCTAATTTATCGTAAAATCTGAACCCACTGGCTGAACCCAGAACGTAATTTTTAAAGACATCAAAACGCGATTCTGACAGTGGAAAAGACAAGCTATTTAATCTTTCTATGACTTCTGGGTGAATGACGTTGTGGAATTCCACTAAGTATTTACTTTCCCCTAATATTAGCTTGTTAGTGAATACTTTTTCCGCCTCATCCAACTCCATGTTTTCAATTGAGAGTAAAACATTCTTTGAAATAATTGCTTTAAAGCTTACCTTATTATTATTATATATAATTTTATAATTATACGCTTTTATATTATATTTCTCTAAAAAATCGAGGAGATCTTTTATGTTTTCAGTATAAGCGTTTATGACATAATTTCGTACTATTAATTTCACAAAGAATGAAAGAGTAAAAGAGAGATAAATATTTTCTTTATAATTCCAAGAATTTTATAATTACCATAAACGGGAAAAAAGGAAGAAATAAAAAATTAACTTACCCTTATCTTAGATTTAATTGCATTTAAGGTATCTTGAGGTATTGTAGTCATATTATGTGCAATCTTAGCATGTACTGCTAGCTCACTCAGTAACTCTTCTTCACTATCAGCATTTACTATCTCAAAACCGCACTTCATCCCCACGTCGGCACAGCTAAAACTATATTTCCCGCTTTTTCTAATGTGTTTCTTAATCTTATCTACTAAATCTGGGGGGATTGATGTAAGTCCGTGAGCAATTTTTGCGTGAATCTTTAACTCTTCTAGTAATTCTTCTTCGCTTGAAGCCCCTTTTACTTCATACCCGCAGTTCATTCCTATGTCCGCACAACTGAAACTGTATTTCATCACGACATATTGGGAGTTGGTAATGATAAGGAATAGTTAGACGCCTTTAAACACTTTTACGTTGTAGTGTTAAATTGATTCTAACAATTTTTAAAATGGGGAGGCGGAAATAAAAGTCATATGCTAGGGTTTGGTAAGAAAAAGTTCTATTTCAGTTGTTCAGATATTGGAATGAATTGTGGCTATGAAATAAGGGGTGCTAAAAGCGAAGAAGAAGTTCTAGAGATTTTAAAAATTCATGCAGAAAAAGCACATAAGATGAAGCTTAATGACAAAACTATTGAAGAGGTTAAGAAGCATATAAAGAAAAAATAATCATACCAATTGGT
Source organism: Sulfolobaceae archaeon RB850M (assembly GCA_037389275.1). Lineage (GTDB taxonomy): Archaea > Thermoproteota > Thermoprotei_A > Sulfolobales > Sulfolobaceae > JAPYVG01. The sequence goes on along the minus strand of JBBHKV010000052.1, from coordinate 48,406 downwards.
CTATCCTTTCCGATATTAGTTGCATATCATAAGCGATTTTTTCCTTTAATTTTCTGAACTCCTCATCCCTTAGCTCAACTAATTTATAAGCCCTCATAAATTCCATCATATCTAAGAAATCTTCTAGAAATTCATACAGTCTCTGCAAGTCTAATGGATCATTGGCGTTTATTTTTAAGTTTATATTTAAATTTTCTTTTATTAATGATAGAATTTGTTTTATATCTATTAAGTAATCACCTTCAAGTTGAGGCATATGAATAATTTCTCTTCATAATATTTTAATATTTTGTTTAATGTAAACACGAAGAAATTAAAAAGTATAAAAACCTTAATGTATTATGAAAGATAATTTTTTAAAAACTTAATATCTATAACGGCATAAAGGAAAGGAGTTGTTATAAGAAAAATTTAAAAAGGGCTTTAGTAGCAATTCCTAGTATTTAAATATAGGATGTACTTCTTTACATTATTAGGATAGGAAAAAGTAACGGGAAACGAGAATTTTAGTATTAACAGTGTTTCACTTCGGCTCTGTGTAAAGAGAATAAACGACGAACCAATAGCAGAGTAGTTTTCTGACTCGCTTAATAGAGCTCTTCCTTTCAGATTATTAATCACTCGACCTTATCGCTCCTCTTTAATCCTCAGTTGAGTTTCACTTAGAGAGTAATAAAGGGCTACAGCGGGTGTACAAAAGAATCTCATAAGGTTTCACTTATACCCAGAAGAAATTCTGGGATTTTTTCTTTAGTAAGCACTTCAACACCCTTAGGATAACTCTTATGGCTCCTCTTACTCTTTATCTCTAACTTATATTTCCTAGTAATTACATCAATCTCATAAGAGTTCTTAAAGTAATATACCTCACCGCAAACCCTATATAAATGCTCTTGAACTACGTTTTCCAATAATGCACTCTCGTCAAATTCACCGTGAACCCAATCCGCTATAACCCTTAACAAAAAGGGATCGCGGAAAAACACCTTCTTCTCCTTGTTTTTATAAACCTTGTCATCAACCTTAATATAAGCAAAATTGAGTAAGTAAATGTCTGAAAGGAACTCTAAGTACTCCCTGACAGTATTATGAGAGACTCCTATGTCATTAGCAATCGAATTATAAGAAATAGCTGACGGAAGCTTGCTCAAGAGGGAATAAAAAATGTCTTGGGCAATTCTAGGACTCTTTTTTGCTTTATAAATCTCAGAGAGAATGAAATTGATTATTGAATCCTTAGCATCTGGGTTCTTGTTTATAGATTTCGGAAAACCACCAACGTTTAAGTAGTCCTCGAAAAGCGCCAGTGCTAGGTTTTTATTATAGATTAACTCCTCCTTTTTGTAACCCAGAACTTTAACGTATTGTTGAAATGAGAGAGGTAAGACGACAACGTCTTTTCCCTCACCCCTCCTCCCGGGGAATCTTTCCGGAATTTTCTCCATCCCTAAACTTGAAGAACCAGTGACTACAATGACGTCCTTTCTGAACTCCCCTAAGTCTATAAAATACTTCAAAATTCTGTACCACTCCTCTATTGAACTCACTTCGTCAAGTACAATTAAGTAACTCTTATCCTTACCCCTCCTCTCTTTTTCCTTTAACAACTCCTCAAGGATCCTTCTGAACTCTATCAATGAGGTAACGTAGTCTAAATCGAGATAAAAGAGTGTTGAGGGGTCTTTCCTTTCCTCCTCGATTAACTTCTTTATTAATAACTTAACTCCCGTTGTTTTACCCGTCTGTCTCGGGCCGTAAATGAAGTTGAGACTAGACGGTTTTAATGAGACGTCATTGATCCATTCTGGAATCCATTTAACTTTCTGATTTTCCCATTCAGACAAGTTTTTATCGTACTTATCCCAGTCTTTGAAAAACCACCATGGATTTAATTTATTAATTGCTTCCATTATTGATTTTCAACTGACATTTGGTATATAAGCTTTTGTCAATTGAATGACAATATTGTAAACTGAAATTATTTGAAAATTTTTATGCCAGAAAAAATTATTCTCTTTATTCAGGTGTAGGAAACTGAACGTAGGACCAGTAGGGCTGTAGTTAATAAGTATAAATTCTGCATGCAATATCGGGCTTAAAATGAGATATTTATCCCATTATTACAGATCTTATAGCCACTTTAAGGGAGGGTTAAAACTTTATAAGCTCTCATGCAAATATGTTTGCATCAAACTCTAAAGGATTTGGACTCTAACGGTATATGACTCGCATATGTGCCGTTCCTCCTACATTAGCCAAAAAGGTCGCCATCTATAGGATCAGAAAGAAAACTCATTTTCTTAAAGAATTCAGACTTAACTCTTACTCGTTATTTCTAACCAATTCTAAATTCGTCTTGACGAGTCGTGTTTAATAGTATTACAAATTATCTCCTAAAGGATGACTGGTCACGAGAGTGGAAGGGGTAGTTTTTCCCTCGAAGGGTATGAGACATTAACGCGTGGAAGATTGGAAAAGTAATTAAGAGTAAACACTTGGGGTTTGGGCTTCATTGAATTTTCATGAATTTGTATCCAATCCTCAGCCGTTGGGCTTCACCAGAGTCACGGGGCAATGCCCCGTTCATACCCCTCCGCCCCTTTAGCGGGATAACCCCACCCATCAGAGTGTTACCATCTGATGGGGAAACTCGCACATCTTTTATTCACCGTCACACCTCGTCGTGATATAGCCACCCATCTGGTGTGACTATACTTAAATTTACATACTAAGTATATAAACTTCACGGCTTATCGAAAACTATTGGCGACGGCATTAAGAGTCCTGAATGACTTAAGCAGAAGTGAAATACCTTAGTCTTTTCATAAGGCGTAAGACCTTGACTACTCACCCTTTACTCTAAATGATATTACGTGTTAAGTGGTAATATATGATTTCAGTAACCTCAAACTCAATTAAACCTTTTGTATACTGTTTAAGGAAGACTTTTAATGACAAGTATTTGGCAGACTCTTTAGCGTTTTTAATAGCAATAAAGTTGCATGCTGACCTCTCCCAATTCGCGTTGACTTCTAAGGGTGTAGTATATGAGGGAAATGTTTATGATGAAAACATGGAGATGATGAAAGGCTGTGACTATTTCATTAATTTAGTACAGCATTTTGGGGAAGGGGTAATACTCAGTACGGCAGTAAAAATATGGGAATATGTAAACTCTGGGGACAAGAACGTTAAGTTTGATGATATGGAGAGGGAACTAATAGAGAGGTTTGTGAAATAAAGTTCTTCAATTCTAGCCCCTAAACCAAATTACAAAATTTTATAATAAATTATTTATTAATAATTTTTATAAAAATATTGAACATTATCCCTTACTTAACTAATATGTGTAACTATTTAAATATGCCTAAAATTCTTTAATCGTAAAGTTTAATAAAAATAAGAATTTAATTTAACTTGTGAGAAAGATGAAAAGGAGGGACTTCTTAAGGCTCGCAACTCTGGCCGGTGGAGCTATAGCAATTTCCCCTCTATTAACACCGTTATTTAATTACATGGGATATTATTATAACGAGCTCAGAATAATATCAAAACAATATTTAGTGGCTAATAACGTACTGGGGTTAGAGGGATTTCCGAAGTATAAGATAACTAATATATCAGTACTACAGAAATCATCTTGTCCAGTTTACTTTTTCGCTTATCCTCTCACTAACGAACCTTGCTTTTTAGTTGACTTTTCTAAACTAAATGGCCAAACTGACGTTGAATTCAAAAACCCATACTACGGCCAATTTAGGATAAACTCTAAGTTCCCGACAATAAAAGGCATAGGCCCTAAAGGTTCTATATGCGCTTTCTCGGCAATTTGTGTACACTTAGGCTGTCAATTACCAGCACAAGTGCTCGTTTCCTCGCCGAACATACCTGGCTTGAATCCTTCATCAACAATTTTACACTGTCCTTGCCATGGTTCAATGTACAGACTGGATGAGGGAGGAATTGTTGTCGGTGGACCCGCACCTAGGCCATTGCCCATTGTACTTCTAGAGTATGATGAAAATACTGGTGACATATACGCTATAGGTACTAATGCACCTTATTTCTCTAAAACTAGGCCTACGAGCAATTTAATTTACGATCCAGACTACTCTTACCAGGTTCCTTCAAACCCTGCTTGTACTCAAGGTGGCTGATATGGGGGTAGAGGAGAAGACCGTAATTGATAAGGTTCTTGAGTGGTTAGATGAAAGGATAGGAATTTACGGCCATACGATCTCAAGGACTCCTAGATACGCTTTTAGACTGGACTATTGGTTAGGCTCTTTTGTATTAGCGTCATTCACATTGGCTGTGATAACTGGTGCTTTGGTAGCACTATATTACGTGCCCACAGATCCTTACGCTTCTACTGTTTATTTGATAAGTAAAGTACCCTTCGGTGCATTACTCTTCAGCATTCACACCTGGGCGGCTTATGCAATGGTATTCTTCTTGATCCTTCACATGACTAGGAATTTCATTGTAGGTGCTTACAGGAAACCCAGAGAGGTCATGTGGATTGTCGGAGTGATATTAGCTGGTTTAACACTTACGGAAGCCTACTTGGGTTATTCATTACCTTATAACCTCATCTCATGGACTGCAACTACTACTGGATTGAACTTATTCTCATATATGCCCTTCGGATTGGATAAGTTAATTAAGTTAATGACTACAGTACCGACAAACTTGCCCGGGCTTACAAGCGGTGTCGATCCATTAGTTGATAGGTTCTTCATATTCCATTGGATTGTAGGCGGGTTAATTCTACTTTTCATAATGATCCACTTGTCAATATTTGAAAAACACGGGGGAGTTACACCACCGATCAGCAAGACATCTGGGGAAACTTCAATAACTCCTAGGAGTGAAGACCCGAAGTTTGAGTTACAGCCCTATACAAGGACTTTCGGAATGATTTTGATGACCTTCTTCCTAACCTTTGGGATCATAATACTCATAGCATCTTTATTCCCTTACGACATTGCGATGACTTCAAGCGGAGTTAAATACACTATGCAACCATATAACCCGGCATTAGCCGCACAAACTCCTCCAATACCCGACTGGTACTTCTTGTTCATTTATTTCTTTTATAAATCAGTCCCTCCAGAATACGCTTCAATAATATTCTTACTCTGGATAATAGTGTCTTTACTATTCCCCTTCATAGACCAATACGTGTTTAGACATAAGGCCACTCACCCCGTTATGAGGCCCTCAGCCTTTGCTCTGGGTACAGCTTTCATAATTACTTTCATAGTGAACAGTATTTGGGCTTATAAAACGCCCGGTGTAGATATAGGGCCTATAGGGGTTGAAGTGGACGGGCTGATATTCTTGGCATGCTTTACAGTAATAGTACCTCTCTTTAGGTGGTTGCAGCATAGGGAAGGGGTTAACGGCGGGAATAGTGGGAGCGGTGGGAGATTAGCTATGATGCTTAAGCGTGTTGAAGCCATTCCCTATAGACCTTCAATACTCTTCCTATCGCTAGTCTCAGCCTCTTCTTATTTCACAGCCCTATCCCTAACTGCGTTGTTAGCACTTAACCAATTCTCTTTAGGGGTTTCTTTAGGAATAGATCTAATAATACTCTCTGTAATAATAGGATTTTTTATAAGTTAAGGAATATTTTTAATCCATTCTTAATTATTCGAAATACTCGTTAGAGTCAAAGTCCTTGTCTTTTTCTTTGTAATATTTCCTAAAAACAATATAACCTACTAAATCAGAAAGTAGTAATTCATCGTTTTTAGAACTTTAGAAGATAACGTTTGTTAATCTCCCTATAAAATTCATACGATCACTTCTTTAAAATATAAGGTTGTATTAAATATTATTACTTGATTTTGTGTCATTACTGGAAAGCTCTTTAACTACGTTTTTAACTCTTCACAATGTAATACCCCCCATTCTTAGTTGATTACAATAGAAAAGTGACTTACGGGTAATGTACTGTCTTCTCAGCCTGAATTTCCTTTCCCTCATCGATTCAGAACCGAGTAGCCAGAGAACTACCCAGTAAAGAGGACTTTCATCGCCAGGCTCTAGCCCCTTAAGAGCAAAGGGAGATGATTGCTGCTCATTCCAGAGTTCGAGGAGGAGTGTTGTCAGTATAACTAAGAGAAAAATAAAAGAACGCGTATTTAAACTTTCTATAAGGGGTCTATCCATCCCATTGGCGAGGCTTTATACCGTTTGTCCCTACACTTTCATTTCACTCATTTTATCTTCATTTATGATCGAGTGTAGGGACTTAGCCCTCAACCACAAGTGGGTCATGGGACTCTAACTGCACGGGGCTCACATCTCTGCAATCACTCCCACCCTTTTGGGCATAGCCCACATCGGCGTGAGGGGTCATCATTTGTTAACAAAAATTCGTTATAAACGATGTAAAAGATCTCTATTAACACGAAAAAGGATTCAGCCCAATTTTGTAATTAGTGAGTAGATTCGCTAGCTAAATTCTTTAGACAAATCAGACCCCATTTGCAGAAACTGCTAAAATGGCTTCTTTTACTGTATAGTTATCTATGAAAAGTACGAAGTCTTAAACTCATATTGAATTCCTTTAGATTTCTTAAAGTTCATTATATTTTCTTTAATTTTGATATAATCATAGAAATTTTTTGTGATTGTTGCAGTTAATATGAAAAAGTTTTCATCTTTTACCCGGAGTCAATACTACTCGACTCGTCAATAGCAGAAATTATCACGATGTTTAAGTACTGATTCGTGTTTAAAAGAGTGTTTTGCCCGGCATTTGGTGTAGTTCCTCACTGTTAAATTCTCTTTTCCCTAGATTTAATCTTTTCCGTAAAGCCTCGAGAATAACGCCCTTCTTTTAAAGCTAAAAATTAAAAATCACCCTACTAATTACTTGTTAGATTAATATTAAACTAATACTTAGAGGGTTAAGTTTATTTTCCCTTTCTTTTTAATTTTAATTAGCCGCGGAGGGGCGAGTACCCGTTAGGGACTCAATGACCCCTCTTTGTCCCCCACGGCTTCTTCCCACACACTTGAATACTTTTTTATCCCTCTTTTAACAATCATAAATTTATGATAAATACAGAAATAAAAGGGCTAGAAGATGCTAAAAAAGGGACTGTGTTTGAAATAATCGGCTCGATACTTGTCTCCTCGGGGTTAGTAATCTTAATACTCACTGGGGAGGTTAATGCGTTACTGAACAATATAAATTATGAAATCATAGCTTATTCTATATCCGCTGTTGTGGTCATAATAGTCGGCCTTATAGTAGACTTTGTGGGCTTATTATATTTATATGAAGGTTTTAAGACCCTAAACTATTACGGTAGGGATACGGGAATCGGATCTACCGGCATTATCTTATTCCTCATTGGGATAGTGATGGCAATACTGGGGTTTGCTTCTGCCTTGGTATTCCCTTTAGGTATCTTATTAGCTATTGCGGGAGTCTTTATGATTATAATAGGTAATATCCTCATCGGAATAGGCTATTACAATCTTGGCAGTGGTTTTAGAGATTCTAATATTAAAATCGGGGGTATCTTATACCTACTAGGTACGTTTATATTTTCCTTATTAAGCTTTATAGGTTTAATTCTAGTTTATATAGGGTTATCACACGTTATAAGAAATTATGTACAGACTGGTGGGCTGGCCTATCAAACCCCATCCGTCTCACAAGTAGGAATAGGGGTTTTAAGGAATGATAATACTGCTGTCTTTCAACTATATTCAAACTTTCCCGCTGTAATACTCTATGTGAGAATAGGCAACAATTATGCGAATTCCATATCTCCAACGACCTTACCATCTAATACTATAATTGTAATAACTGTAACATTTCCGATCCCTTTACCTTACTCACAAATGTATATTGCTTCAGTAGGGGTAAATGTGGGTGGGCAATTCAAGGAGATACCGGTATACTTACAAAGGCTCTAACTCCGTGTGTGAGATGATTAAAACTACCCTGAAGACTGTAAAGCTTCTACGTGACTACTCGTTATTTTTAATCACTTCTAAATATCGTTTTGATTAAGTAATGTTTATATAGTATTATTGAAGTAGTTTTTATTGATGATCTCCCTAACTGATGACGGGCTCTGCTCACGAGGTTTGGGGAGTGAAAAACTGGATGGGAGGGTATTGGTGTTTCCCTCGACCAGCCCCAAGGACTTAAGGGTGAATGTGTATGATCCCTTAAGAGGGGTACCCGTGGCGGAATTAGAAGTAAGGAAAAGTTACACCACGGGTAAACACGGACTTATGTGGGCTGTGGGGTATCACTGGTCTTAAACACATTTACGTAACTATTAGTTATTTTTAATTACTTCTAATCCCTTTAATGCTATTAAGCAATATTTATGAACTTTTCCGTTAACATTAAATTGGAGGGTGCCACTGTGAAGTCTATGAGCAGTTGTGAGGTGGAGGAAGGCACCCGATGAAACTCCCCATGTCCTTGAAGGGAGTGGTTTAACTACCGTAGACGGCATGGGGAGGGGGGTGATGAGGCCGAGTGATTAATAGTCATTAAAAGTGACTATTAGTCACGATGAAGGCCGAACTCTTAAACACTACCGGCCCAGTAATTTTCCACGTTGTGTAATAAGAAAGAAAGGCGTTTTGGCTAACGGTCGTCTAAAGATTTCCTTGTCCATAAATAAGTGAAACTGATATTCTATTGGAAATTTTTAAATTTCAGAGAAAACATATATATTTTAATGCACGAGTGGTCTATTGCACAATCAGTAGTATTAACTGTTACCCACGCTTTTCCCGATAAAAAGATAAAGAAGATCAAATTGGGAATACCAATGTTCTCGTTCCTTGACGTTGAAATTCTAAAAGAAGCTTTTGACATGCTGAAGCAGGGCTCTAACTTAGAAAACGCTGAGTTAGAGATTGTGGTAAAAAAACCTAAATTTCAGTGCCAACATTGTGGTAAGGAATTCACTTTCTCACAAATTTCCGATAAGTTGAACCAACTTAAGACACAATACGGTGAGGAATACCCCCTACACTTGATGCCAGAACTATTGCCTTCCTTCATATCTTGTCCTTATTGCGGTTCTCACGATATTAAAGTAATTGGGCAAGAAATAACTATTGAGGGGATTGAGGAAGTTGGAGCCGTTGAGAGAGCTGGGTAAAGAGAAGTTAAAGGGTAAGAAAGTTATAGCAGTAATGAGTAGTAAAGGAGGGGTTGGTAAAAGCGTAATCTCAGCTTTACTCTCCCTATCATTACCTTCAGTTACCTTAATAGACTTAGACATACACACTATGGCGATAGCCAAACTCTTTGGTGTTGAGGGTTTAACCCACGAGGTAGGGAAGGAAGGAATAAGACCGTTTAGGATTAATAACGTGAATTTGGTCTCCCTTTCAGGAGTAGTTAGAGGAGGGAAGTACGTGATATTACCCGGTGGAAATCAGTCAAGTGTTATGGAAGAGTTGTTAGCTTACTCGTCAATTGTCACAGATTATGTTGTGATCGACATGCCCCCAGGTTTAGGGGACGAAGTGTTAGTGTTGGAGAGACTTACCGATTTTCAACCCGTGGTCGTTACTACACCTTCTAAAGTGTCACTAAAGGTCGTTAATCACTTATTGAGTTATTTAAAAGAGAGGGGAAAGGAAAAGGTTTATGTTATAGTCAACATGGCTTACTTTAAGTGCGGTAACGAAATAATTAGGCCATTCGGTGAATTTAAGGGTGACTTAGAGCTTCCCATAGACCCGGCTATTGAAGATTATGTAGGTAGGATTCATGAATATCACGGTGAGGTTAGAAGTAAGATTGAGGAATTCGTGAAAAAAGAGTTGATGTAAGTGGTTCTATCTTGATATGCGGTTGGTGGGAGATTTAAAGAGCCAAATTTTTCTCTTTGACTTTGCGTCACTCTTTTCATTAAGTCCACAACTTCGATACTTTTTAATTTTAGTCCAACTAATCTTCATTCGTTATAGAAAAAGAATGTGAATCTTCACTTTTACTACACACGATTGGCTAAATGTTTAACTTGTGGTCGTAGGATAGCTTTGGGTTATTTTTCTTAATCAATCCGTTGTTTACTTAAGTTTCATCACCCTCCCTTCTTTTGTTTGTTTCAAATTTCGAAAAATCTATTCGCTTAATTAAAACTCACGTAAATTAAAAACGTTATTATAAGGCTTTTTTATCGGTATTTAGTAATATGATTTGAAATTAATACCGAGCACGTTAAATATATCGGCTTTATTGTTTTTATAATTCGATTTTTAGTCAGTTTTTAATTAATCAATAAAACTAATTTTTTTGATAAAAATACTAATAATTAGGTAGTTCCCAATGCACTTTTTTGGCGAAATATTTATATAGAAATATTAGGCTTCAGTCAATTCTCTCTTATAATAGATTATTATGCTCAATACTAGACCGAATATTATATAGGCTATGAAAACTTCTATGCTCTGAGGGATTGTAGGTTGTGAGGAGTCTTGTGGTGGTTGTGCTAGATTGGTTATTATTTGCATTGCATATGTTATTAAGAATAACGGTGTTTTATTAACATCTTGTAATATTTGCTGAGCTAGGGGGAATAAGATCAGTAATAGGAAGACGGACAATGTGATTGACATTGTAGGGCTTTTAATAACCGCACTGAATAGTGTTACTAGTGATAATAGTGCCGTTATTGCAAGGAAAGAAATTAGTATTATTTGATACCAACTGGGTATAATGGTTTTATAAAGCAAGTATGCTGTTATGAATGAGCCGAAAAGATAAACTGCAACAGCGATAATAGAGACTGTTAATGCTGAGAGAAATTTTGCGAAAAACAATTTTCTCCTACTTATTGGTTGCGTTAACAAGAATAGTCCTTCCTTCTGGAAATCCCTAGATACTAGATCTCCAGCGAACATTGATGCTATTAGAATATAAAGTATTTCAGCATAGCCTAAGTTTGCTTCTGTGAAAAAATATACTGAAGGAGGTTTAGTAACTACATGGAACTGTATTAGGAAAGTGTTTATTAAAGAAATTGCTAACGCTAATGGAACCATAATCGAAAATCTTCTAGTTCTTGAATAGAAGACAAGGTTATAATAATATATTTGATTAAACTTTGTCACCGAAGACACCTAGTATTTTTACAAATGCCTCCTCTAGACTATTTGTATTATCATAGAATGATCTCACTTCATACTTTTCTAAAAGTTTTAACATTAACTCCCTCCTACTCTTGTTTGTTCCGTCATACTCTATGTCAGCTTTATTTCCGTCAACTGCAATATTTATCGCATAGCCGAAAAGTGTCTCTTTTAGTTCTTCTTCACTTATCGGGTAATTAAATTCTACTCTTACAACCCTACTTTTGAATACTTTTTGCATATTAGTTATGTTATCATGGTAAATTATCCTACCCTTATTCATTATATAAACGTAATCACACATGTCAACTATTTCAGAGAGAATATGGGAAGAATAAAGTATAATTTTGTCTTTTTTTACACTCTTAATCACGTTTTTAACTCTATATATTTCTATTGGATCAAGGCCATCCGTTGGTTCATCTAATACCATAATTTGAGGGTCTTGTGCCAAAATAGCTGCTAAGTAAACTCTTCGCTTCTGCCCTTTAGAAAGTTTTCCGCATCTAGCCTTAAAATCGGGTAGGTCTAATTTCCGGTTTAAATCATCTAAATCGGCTTCCTTTCCTTTCAGCCTAGCGGAAAATTGAATGAACTCTCTTACTGTCATGAAGTCTGGTGGTTCAGGGACACTAACTAAGAACCCTACATTTTCTAAAGCCTTCTCTCTTTCTCTGAATACCTCATAACCGTTGATTTTAACACTTCCGTGATCTGGATGGATAAGGGTGGAGAGAACTCTGAAAAGCGTTGTTTTCCCAGCTCCATTAGGGCCTAAAATTGCGTAACAACCCGTGGATTTAATGGTCATATTAATATCTTTTAAAACCTGGTTCTTACCGTAAAACTTTTCCACATGCTCTATTTCAACACTCATCAAAATTATTATACAGTTTTAGTATTTAAGAGTTCTCATAAAACTGTTTACCAAAAGTGACTTACCTTTTTAATTTTCGTAATATTAAGATTATTACTACAACTATAACTGTAAGTAAACTAGCTATTATCCCTATGAATTCTAGCTTATAGACGGGATTTGACGGTAGATGGGAATATATACTACTATCCAGAAGTGATGTATTAATAGATATAGTACTGGTGTTGTTTGGTGATGATTTATAAGTAAATTGTGTTAAGGTTGAATAAACGACTACCGTACCTAGAGCTGAAGATGCTTCTTCCTTTATCATTAGAATAATTCCATTACTTTCATTAACCCATATGTATAATGATCCAGTTCCGATAGAAGTTGATTTTGAAGCCTCTATCTCATATGCCTTAAATACATTACTTCCTAGATTCAGAGTTGTATTCTGGATAACTACATTGGAACCGTTAATTGTGAAATCTCCAGAACGCAACTCATACAATTGCTTCTCTGATAATTGGGGGAATCCGCTTCCTAGGGAAATATTAGCTTTATAGCTTCCGTTATATGCATCCATCAATAGTAGCTCAGTTAAGTTTATAGACAATTTATATATATTACCTATGCCAATCACATTAAAATAAACAGTATTATTAGTGTAATTTAGAATGTTTAATGTTATACTTCCGTTATATTCCTCATTAATGAAAGAGTTTATGTAGACTACTACGAAATATTTGAGAGAGGAGATATTTGTTGAAGAGTAAGTAAGTGCTTGAGTAAAAATAGGGGAAAGGAGTGTTCCTGCTATTAATAGTAATAAAATAATTATTCTAAGATATTGTATTTCCATCTTGATACCTCTTAAGCCATTTATATATCGTAGATTGTGGAATATATAATTCTCTCGCCACCTCTTTTACACTTTTACCCTCCTTTATCATACTTATCACTGTGAGCTTTAATTGGAGCGGATACCTATGGAAGACACCATTTTCAACCCAATATTTTTTACAATCTTTACAAAAATAGATCTGTTTACCCAATTTTGTTTTACCATACTTAATGACGTTAGATGACCCACAATATCTACATTTTACCATATATTATTGAATTCATTCTCCTTAATAAAAACTTTTCTATTTTAATTATAGTGTTCTCTCAGCAGTATTTGTAATAGTCAAAATTTAAATAGAAAGTCGATGGCAAAAAAGTTGGGAAAAAAGGGTTTAGCTTATTACTTTCCCTCTTCTTTTATATTACCCAAGACTAGAAGTACATCCATTCCGAAAAACTTAGTCCTAGCAACAGAAGGTGATTCTATTATTACTGTTTTTCCGTCTTCTTTTTCAATAATTATCTTCTTTGCATTTATATTATCTGCTTGTATACCTCTATCTGCTAACAAGTTTGCCAAGTCTATTTTCGTTGACATTAATAATCACTTTTATCACAAGGATAAAAATTATGTGGTTAAAGGTTAAGGGGAAGAGCTAACACTGATTTCATTAATTTTAAACTTAATTTACATTCAAAAATATCCTTATTTTCCCTCAGACCAACTTAATGTGAAATACGAAATAATTTCCAGGCAAATTATATTGTATTATCATTTATGTATAGATTTTTCACGTCTATTAAGGGTAAATAAAAAATAATATTTTTGAAATAGCTAGAAAAGAAGCCACTATAACCATAACATTATCGTCCTAAACACAAGCAAGTAGTCTGTAGCTATTGCTGTAACATCTACTGAATTGATTTGTTTGAGATATTATTATAAGCCCTAATATAACTTTTGGGCTATAAAAATAAGTTAAATTTTTTATTTTCCTTCCTATATGCAAAGATAATATCATTTCGTATTGTCTATTCCCAAAGTAAACACACAAGAAATTGGTTTAGATAGTATTTTATTAACCACCAAAAGAAAGAATTAAATAGTGAATTCCTATTAGAGAATTACCTTTATAACTTCTTGCCAAACTTTGATCTATCCTTGAGCTAAACCTTACCTTTAATTTTTCCAATCAGAATAAATACCTTGTTATTTTTTATCTCAGTTTCCATACACGAAATAGTCTTTACTTCAACAGTCCTTCCATCTCCTAGCTCAATTGATACTCTCTTAACGTTAACATCATTAACGTTATAACCCTTCTCGTTGAGGAATTTAGAAAGATTAATTCTCATGTAAATACACTCTCTTTTTATCATATTTTAGCCTTATGGTTATTTAATATCTCATTTAACCTTTTAGCAACTTCCTCAGCCGCATAAGTATTCATTTCATAAATTTTATCGTCCACTGTAATTATCTGGATGGAATAATTTTGGACAAACTTTTTCTTTAGTGGTGAGTAATAAATCTTATTTGCTTTCAATTCAATACTTTTAATATTATTCCATGGTATGAAAACTTTTCTAAACCATACTAATTGTACACCCTCGTCAGTAGCATAAAGTCTTCCAGATTTTATGATTATAGGAACTAAAATTAGGAAGATTATTAGCAAAATAAAAGAGATATCAAAAATTATTTCCAACGGCAAAAGCACTCCTATTTCAGTCATTATAAAGACTGACGAAAGAAAGATAATAGCGTCAATAAGTATATATGTGAGAAGACGCTTTAAATCAGCTCCAGCTTTTAAAATTACCTTGCCCATAACATATAAAAAGATTAAAAAAATATAAGATTTACTTTAGAACTACATCGTAGAATTTGCAATATCCGTAACGTAATATGGCAGTCCCATGTAGTGCGCTAATGCCTTAATTCCGGCTAAAGTCCCTATAACGTAGTAATTACCTATGTTTCCGCCATAAATCCCGTTAGGTGGAGGATTCAAACCAGCCATAAATCCGTAATCAGTATATATTGATGTTGAATTAGCGTAGTATAAGGTAACTCTTTCACCATTTGCAAATACGTTAAAAGTTGTTACAAAGTACTGATTATCTATAACGAACTGGTTAATATTTTCGCTATGAACCTCAATCCCAGCAGACGGTAATACATTATTTATTAAAGTTGAGTAAGAAGATAGACTCAGTGCAAAACCACTAACATTAGTCCAAGGCCATACAATTCCTAAGATTTCAGTTGCAATTACTTCTTGTGCTTTAATTTCAACTTTTACTCCCTGGTTACTAACCTCAGCAATTTCCACGTTATTTAAAACTATATGCCATGCATTATTTGAGTAGTAAACTGTTTCATTATAGGGTTGATCATACGATAATTGGAGTCCCCCATAGATCACGTAAATTATTGCGTAAAATGCTGGCGGATTTGGTACGAACCATATGTTAATAACTGGTATAACGCTCCCGTTAGGGAGCATTGATACAGCGTCTTGTATCCACATCCAGCTAATGTTAACTTCCACAGGTGGGGGGATAAAGGAACTGAATGGGGAATATAAGCTTACATTGAGATAACCGGAAACGTTAACCGGAACGTTCAACACATATGCTATGCTATAATTTCCAGAAAAGACGTATTTAAATCCTAAATACCAATATGCTGAGTAATCGGAGAGCCCTATAACTTTAGTATATCCCCCTACAGCCCAATCATAACTCTCGTTAACAGTACTGGGCATTTGTAGCATATACAGTATTGGCATTTTTGGGACGGAAACTTTGTAACTTCCGCTTACTTCTGGTGCTATTGCTATTAAAATTATTAGAGCTAGTATCGATAACACGCATATTTTTTTGTTTAATTCCATTATCTTTGTATTGCAGTTTAAGATATTAATATATTACCGTAGTGAAATGTCAAAAATGTGGGGGTTTACATTCTTTCAACTTTCTTAAAAAGCATAATTGAAGAATTTGGTACTTTGTAAATTTTTGTTAAATAACAAAATTCATTTAATTCTATTTATATCTTTTGAGTACATTTTAGGTAATTTCCAAAACATAGATAAGGTGGTAAATAGTAAATAACATAGAGATATTTTTATTTAGTAACATTACATATACTGAGAACAGTGGGTATATATGGCCGAATCAAGCCTTAGCTTAATACTACAACTAGTAGAACAACTATTAAATCTAATATTAGGTCTCCTAGAAAGCCTCCTACAAACCTTGTTGCAAGTATTCACAGGATAAAGAGAAAGACATTTTTCTTTCTTTTTTCTTAATTTAGTTTAAATTTTTAAGTCTTAAATTCCAAATAAAATAGGTAAGCTAATTAATTTCATACTATGAATTTGCTTTATAAATTTACTTGATTAATTTCTAAAGTTTGTTGTTTTTCTCGGATTTTGAGTCTCCCTTTTCCTGGAAGATTGAGCTTTCTGCATCCTCAGCTTCCAATATTTATAATCTCATAAGTTTTCAGTATTAGGTATTCAGTAAAATCTTGTTAAAAATTATGCAATTTTAATAATCTTATAAAACAAGATAAAAACTAAAAAAAAAAAAAGAAATTACCTTAGAGTTGGAGCTGGAATAAATTAAGCCCTTGTATGAGGCCTCTTATTAGATCTTCTAATAGTAATAATATTGACTGCAATAGTTGTACTACTAGATTTAATAATTCAGCTAGTGGATTCATGTTTTATGCACCCGATAATACACTTAGTAGTGTTTGTAGGAGGCTTTCTAGGAGACCTAATATTAGATTTAATAGTTGTTCTACTAGTTGTAGTATTAAGCTAAGGCTTGATTCGGCCATATTTTCTCCCTGTTCTCAATAAAGTAAATATGGTAAAAAAATATAACCCTATAATTATTTGTAAATATCTCCTCGTCAATTTTTTGAAACATGCACATTTTATGGAGGAAAAGATTAAAATAGAAAAGGATCAATTCTATTTGATTGGCTGATAACTATACTCGTAATAAAACAAATAATAATTCTCATGTTACTAGCTTATACCTTGAAGCATTTACTTATGGGTTATCTAACCTTTGTAAAGTTACTTTTTTCCCAAGAAAGTCTAAAATTTATAAGGATTCAATATCTTTATTCAATGTGGTCTCCCAAATTCTATTAGAAAAATATCGGAAAAAATCTTTAAATTTGATTTAGGAGATACTATATCTAATAAAAATAAAAAATATCTTATGAAGTAGAGCTTGGATATGTGTAAACTGCATAAGGAGTTACTACTATTTCTGCTGAAAACGTGTATCCGTTAGATGTAGTTAAGCCCACGTTCATCTCAATATATTCTATTATCCCATTATTTAGATTAGACGGATTATGAATATCTTGGATATAAGGTGTAAATATTCCAGTAACTGGTATTGATATTGTAATAGTTTCCGTTACGTTTTGTAACGGAGATACTACTAGTGGCGGATTTAAAATTACATCACTAACTCCAAGATAGCTTATATAAAATGCTTGTCCGTTAGGTGCTCCAGATAACGAGAAGTATTCATCAAGTTTTAGCGCTACAGGCATTTGTGTAAATACTTCTGTAACGTTAGTCGGGTTTTCAACTTCAAATTGGAATTTCAGAACTATTGGAGTGACGATTGAAACACTTGAAGAAAATGGAGAAGTAGTAGTTATATATCCATTATTATTCGCGATCTGACTTGGATTAATAGATAATATGTCATATGAAAAGGCTCCTCCTAATAGTATATATTCGTTAGAAGCTTTGAAATTGAGAGTACCATCTATAGTACCATCAAAAACTTGAACTGAAAGACCTTGGTTAAACAGTGAAGGACTCTGGTAAAAGATCACTTCTGTGTTTTCAGTGGTTGTGATACTACCACTAGCACCATTAACAATTGCCTTACCGTTTAGCTCATTGACACTAACGTTATAGCTATATGTTGGTGAGAAGAAGAACAGCGATG
The DNA here is from genome assembly GCA_037389275.1 of Sulfolobaceae archaeon RB850M. Taxonomy (GTDB): domain Archaea; phylum Thermoproteota; class Thermoprotei_A; order Sulfolobales; family Sulfolobaceae; genus JAPYVG01. Next base: position 30,567 of record JBBHKV010000052.1, on the reverse strand, counting down.
GAATTAATTGCGTTGAGGCATTTAGATAGCTTATTTCAGAACTGCTAATGCTTGAATCTACTATAACTGAGTTTAACTGAATTTCTTCTGCTTTCAATATATTTCCGCTCATATACCCTCCTAAATACTCTAGGTTGAATAGTTGACTGATAGAAATCTGGCTAAATGACATTGTAGTAATATTGCCTACTAATGTTCCATTATTAATAAATCCAGATATTTTTGTGTCATTTCCCTTTAACACTTTATACTCACCATTTATATACCCTTCAAAGGTACCATTGAATACTCCATTTACTGAGGCATTTACAATAATTATATTAACATATTTAGCATTTGATATAGTGAATTGAGGTGTTAGTGGGAGTGAACTATAGTAACTTCCTGGTAAGAAGCTTATATTCCCAGAGAAATCTACGACGTCTTTTAGCGTTGCATTAATGAAACCTCCATTTAATGTTATACCTTGAGCCTCTCCGTTTAATGATATTGAGTTAGGTGATACGAAATATCCGCTTAACTGACCCGAAATTTCTATATATGCATCAGTAAAACTACCGTTGAAATACCCATAGAAGTTGGCTAGTGGGTTCGGTAAATTAGCCAAAAAGGAATTAGTAGTAGTAAACATTATAGGGCCAGACCAAGCTAAGTCTAGTTGAAGGGTTTTACTACCCAGGCTAGCGTTTAAGAGGGCAGATCCAAACAGATTGGTAAAACTTGCTGTACCCCCAAACTGCTCTAAGAACTGCGTTAATGGTTCTCCTCCGCCAGATATTCCAATTGTCTCAAATTGAGGTTCTTGTAATACTGTCAATGACTTAGGAACTACCGAAAGGAATGCTGCTGTCGGTTTTAGCTTTGGTAATGGCAAATACGTTGGTGGATATGCGTATATTATATTACCGTATTGAGTAACCACTGCAACAGTCACTATTTTACTAATATCAAGATTGTAAATTTGTGCCAAAGGAATTTCTATTGCTTCATAGAAATCAGCATAAGTAGCGTTAATTTTAGTTGAATTTACTATTAAATGTGTTGGCAATACAAGCCATTGTGAATTATAATCTATTAAATAAGCTTTAATTATAACCGGTACTGAAGGATTTCTTTTACTTGTCAGTATAATGTATAAGTTGCCATTTTGGTAAGTTAGATATAAAGGCGGTAAGACGGGTGAAGGTTCAGTCGGATTATACGTAGGCTGAAATTCAGATAGCTGTTGTTCAGCCAGGTTTTTATAACTACTAGCACTCTCTTGCGCTTGAGCTTGTTGTGTTGGAAGTGATAATAAGTAAAGCCCAAGAGGTACTAATATAGCAACTAATAAAACTAGTAATATGAGGAAGCCGATTATTTCAGATAGACCTCTCTTATTTAATCTTCTAGCCATACATAACCCACCTCCACCAAACCCTTCTGAGTTGGAATAAAAATCCAAACAATTGCATCATAACCTTTAGGAATATTTACTATCTGAGTTGCTCCCATAACACTTTTCCAAATTGGGGCATTACCCGAATATAACTCATGGAGAGAAGTAGTGTAGAGTGTTACTGGACTGTTTGAAGGAATTGTACCATTTATTTCGGCTGTAAAACTACCTTGATATGGTGAAATTTGATTGTTACCATATAAAGCTGGATTAACAGCTATTGCAGTTAAATATATAGTACCGTTATAATTAAAATCAGTGGGGACTATAACTATGGAGTAATAATTCCCAGAAGAATTAACAGCCACTGTCTTGCTAATGTATAACCCTTGAGCAACGTCACTTGCATAACTGGAAATAGCCGAATTACTAGCTATATAACTAGAGAAGATAGATGTTAAGGCAAAAACTAAAAGACCAATAATTACAGTAGCTATGAGTAAGACGAAAACTGCTGTAGTGCTCTCCATAGTTATATATACTATAATTCATCTATTTAAATCTTATTTATGAGTCCTTTGTAGTTCTAATAAATACTTTTTAAGAGTAATTTAATTAGATAAGAGAAGGAAATATTTGTAAATTTTATTTTTGAAAGAACAAACTAGATTAGTATTTTTAGATAACATACTTGTAAGGCGGTTAATAGGATTTTAACATTATTTAACGTCTTACTACTAATATTTAATAACTTTACTAAAATTATGTTAACAGATTCATCATTGTTTTTTCATTTTTAAATTATAGTACTATCTAACACTAAATTTTGTTTATTTCCGTAAATACTTTATTTAGTACTGTTTTAACACTCTCATATCCTTCTATTTCTAACTTTGATGAATTTTTAAAAAGCGATATGTAAAAATCAACCTTAATATTCATGTGGGTTATCTTCCTTTTTCCTTCATCATTCACCTCATTTGAATAAACTACTATAGGTTTGCTGGACTTAATGAATTCCCTAAGCACTCCGTTAACGATCTTCACATTATTTTCCTTACCGCACATTGCAATCAATTTCTTTTTAAAAAGCCTTGATGAAATGTCATAACCATTAACTATTATCTCTTCCTCTCCACAAGGGTCTTCAGTGTTTAAAACTACAATCTCTTCTTTCCCAATTTTCTCGTAATGGAGTAAAAGATCCCATTCTTTTAATGTCTTAATCACGTAATAGGGGGCAATAATTATACTCGGTTTCTGAGAGTTTAGCATTAGATTCCCGATCTTTATCTTCTCATTAAAAATATGGAGTAGTATTACATCTGACGGTAATAATTCTATTAAGTACTTAGTGTTAAATGCATTCTTTATCTCATCAACTAATGTATAAAAGTTATAATTAGCGAGAACCAGGATGTTAAATGGTATTTCACCTATGAAGTCCTCCACTACATCCCTTTCATTAGTTAAGTCTATACTCAATTTTATCCACCTCCTTTATTGCACTTTCCTCAATCCTAACGTTGAACTTAGAAGCTAGATTTATTAGCTCTCTAACCACGAGGGGTAAGTTTTTCCTGACTTCCTCAGATAACCCTACTCTCGGTTCTATCTTGTATGGTTTACAGCCGATCAAGTAAACTTCCGGTGAGAAGCCCATGAGCTTTAACATGAAAAGTAAGCTCTGAATACCGACACCATGAGAACCAGAATACTCTAAGTCTAATACTGTTGATGTCATCTCCTCCTCATCCACACTTATTTCCATCTTTCTAACCTCAACGTCGTTTTCCCCCAACATTGCGTCTATGATTATTAGTACGTCGTAGTCTTTCAATAAGTCCAGTGAATTAACGCCAGAACTCCCTAAATCTATTACATCAGCACCTTGAACTTTATCCCTTAGGAATTCAGCTATATATGAACCGCAACCGTCATCTCCCATTAACCTATTACCCATTCCAACAATTGCTATCCTTTTCATTAAAAATCACGCCAATATTTCGAACCTTCTGGTAAAGGTTTCCAAGTTTCTTTTTTTGTAGAATTCATTATTTTTCCATGAAGTTTCACAACTTTACTTGTTAACGGCATCATTTCCTCTCTCTCCTTTATTTCATCCGTTATTAACCTTGAAATTAATTGCCTAGCCTTGTTTAAGTTATCAGTAACGTCTTTCCATAAACCCCAATCTGGGGAGGTCAGCTCTATTATTTTGCTATCGTCAAAGTCTACTAAAAGTAGTGCTAAGAAGTCAGCCAAGTCCTTATCTAATGCGTTATGAATTTGTAATTTAGACAGTACTAAATCTGTCTTATTCATTACGAAATCTGCGTTCCAATCTATCGGAATAATATGGTTAAATTCCATGAAGTCACTATAATAAACCTTTACCACATATTCTTCTTTAAAAAACATCCCAGCTATGTCTCCTAATGCTTTCTCAAGGTGGAAATAAGGCGTGTAACCCAGTTCGTGAATTACTCTCTTAAACTCGTCTCTGTTCTCTTTCTTTACAATCATGTTTATATCCTGTACTCCTCCCCTCCGGTATAGTTTCATAAGCTCTACTGCTAAATTGTTGTTCTTTACGTGGTAGAAAATACCTACTGAGCCGTAAACTAGTGCTTTCACGTTGTTCTTTTTTAACTCCTTATGTATTTGTTCTGCTTCTTTCAAAAATTTTTCTAACTGTTTATTTACATCTACTTTTCTTAACTGTAAATCAAAGGGATACACTCCAGACATAACATATAATTCTCAAAAGGAATATATATCCTTTTCGTTTATTTTTCAAGTATTAATATAATTTAATAACTTTTCTAATTCCGATAAAATCAGAGGAATTTTAAGGTACTTTTCTGACCTCTTGATAACCTTAATAGTCTTATCTATTTGCACTGTAGTGAAATTCCTAACCCTCATTTTCATATCCGGATCATTACTTATTATAATCCCCGTGGTAGTAACATTTCCTATAAGCGGTAGTACTGAAGGTATCTGAATGCTCAACTTTACCCTCTTTTCTGGTGTAACTTCTAAATAAACCTCGTAAGACCACACTACATCCTCCAATCTAATCCCTCTTTTTATAAGGGAATTTAAGAAAGTGTCTACAGTGTATTGCACATCTCCATCCTTTATTAAAACTTCCTTAACGAACTTTTCATTCCTATCATCAAATACTATTTCAGCATTCACGTTAACGTAATCTTCTGGTATTGGCCTAACAAAGGTTATTACATAAGCCTGATCTTTTACTTTAATAACTTTAACACCTCCTTTTTCATTAATTCCATACATTCCTTACCCCACTGACTTAACTCACCGTCAGTGTTTTCAACCTCGCATTCGATAACCGTAGTATCGTCTGGTAATGAGTTGAGTGCGATAGCGGTTTTTATTAAACTGTCCACGTCCATAAAGTATGCTCTCATGTTATTATAAACTTCAGCCCAAGCCTCATAAGGAGATTCTTCTTGCCTATTTATTTTATAAACCCTTAATTCCTTCCTTCCCCTCTTCTCACTTGCTAAAATTATGAGTTTAGAAGGGGAGAGTTCGGATAAAAAAGTAGATGCCTTAATCGCACCTAAGGAGAGGTCTAAAACTTCTACCCCTTCTCCCCTTAGCTCCTCCATTAATAATAACGGTATTTGGTAATCCCCCTTATACCAATAACCCACAGCAACTATTGTTGGCATTTTCTCCCCTTAGGTTTTATCGCTTGTGCTAACTCCCATAACACTTCTTCGGGCTTTTCAATTTCTAGTGGGGTAACGTTTGAGGCTAAAGACGTTAACCTCTCTTTATCGTCAAGTGTCCTTTGAACCTTTTTAACATCAAGATTTACATTATATAGGTTAGCAATCCTTTTCAGTAACTCTAATGAGTCCTCTCTCTCCCTCTTCAAATTAAACACTTCTAAGACTCTTAGGTTCTCTTCAAAACTCTTTACTATCTCATCAATACCCAGTATCCTTGAAAGTATTCCCACTATTCAACACCCTTAGCTATTAACCTAGTGAAGTAGATTACTCCCTTAAAGTTAGCCTGACCATCAGCTATTGCGTTTTCAAGAGACTTCTTACAGTTAGGGTCGAATACTATGACACTCTTTCCTTCCCATTTATTGAGTTGTTGTACTATGAACCCTCTAACCTTCTTAACGTTATCTTTTACTTCACTTATTAATTCCAGGTGGTGTGGGCATGTGTACAAGTTGTGTGAGGATGGGGGAACTTTTGGCTCTTTAAACTCTGGAGCAGTAGCCCTTAATAGTTGTCTTACGGGTTCTTCAACTCCTCCTAGCCTACTTAAGAACTCAGAATAATGCGGTATTGTAGGTGCTTCTATATCGGCTTTCTTAAACTTAGTCCCAGATTTATACCTTTCATAGGCAATTTCGGACAAGTGCTTAACCTCTATATCAAGTGGAACCCTTGAACTCTTAGGACCTTGCCATCTCAACCAGAAGAATGCAGTACCGTCTGTAGTTACTATCCTTTTAACTCCTAACTTCTTAGCTGTTTCCAGTACGTTTAAGTACATCTTCCTTGCGGTTTCAAAATCCCCTAGGAAGTACGGGTAGTAGCCTGGATCTGAAATTATCGAACTTACGGTAAAGTTAACTTTTAACTTCGAAAACGCTTCAGAAGCTTCAGTTAACAATTCTTGTTCTTCTATTTCTAATGGTGAAGGGACGTATAAGACTTCGGCATCCTTTTTATCGACTGGTAATCCGGCCTTATTTGCTATATCTTTCCACTCATCTTGTGTTAAGCCTAGTGAATTACCTACGCTTTTCGCATTCCCTATAATTTTCTCAGCGCTTTCGTAGTTAAACCCGCTTAGATGTAATGCTCTTCTCATAATTAATGCTGTATACCAGTTAGGTATTTCCATTGGTGAGGTGAAAGTACATGCACCGCAAGCTGTGCAATTATATGCCGATTCAACCCATTTCATTACCTCATTTCCCTTTATCCTCCTAAGCCTTAGGAACCTAGCAACTATTCCGTACCCAGTATAGAACATTGAGTAAATCTTGTTAATTTCGTATGTTCTCCAAGCCGGAACGTTAGTGGATTTTTTATCAACTAACCAGAACGGGCAAGTGTAAGAGCAAACTCCGCATCTCATGCAGTTCTCTATGCCCATTACATCTGCTGGGGCGAACTCGTCGAATAGTATTGCTGCAAATCTCCTATTAATTTCCACTTTCCCTCCCTTCAACTTAAACCCCCCACATTCAAACTTTTCTCCTACCATATTGATGGCCCGCAAATCCTTTGCTTACGTAATACCAGAACATATGGAATGCCTTACTGAATGGCGTATAACCTATGAATATCCCCACTAACGCTATATGCAAGCCGTACCAGTTTGCTTGGTTTGGTATTCCTAAGTAAGGCATACCCCAATCATACGCAGCGCCTAGACCGGTAATTATTATTGCTGCCAATAAGATTAGGAATACGTAATCACCTATACTGCTTAGTCTTCTGTGGTTAGTAACATCATCTATTATCCTCGTAACTAAATAACCTACTAGCCCAGCAAGTGCTAGTAATGCCATAAAACTTCCGTTAACTATTACTGCTAATACTCCCCAAGGCGAAATTGTGTTTGTAGCTACTTCTGCAGAATTCCACGCGCCTACCGGGTTTAGTATTCCACCGTGAGAGTATGAGGAAGCTCCTAAGACTCCCAACTGATAGCCAGAAGTAAAGGATTCTGGCACTGACAGAGGCATAAGCCAACCTAATATGTTCTGAATTCCGGTTAGTCCGCTGAATATGTAATTCCACGCTATTATGTGGATTCCTACTACTATGATTAACCCTAAGATGAAAATGTGGTTGAAGATTGTTTCTACTATTAATAGGGGGTCTCTTTTAGCGGCATTTCCGAAAGGTCTTGGTATTAAAGTAACTGCCTCTTTGAATTGGGTTCCAAATCCAGAAACGCCTTTAATTCCACTCCTCCTAAATAAAAACTCCCTACTGATTCTGTATATCACTCCGAAAACAAAAAAGACAATTCCCAGTGGGAATATTACGTTTAAACCCCACCAGTAAAGGCTTATAGGTGTTGATGGGCCTCCATTAGCACCTATAGCAGCATGAACCAGTAACATCTCAATCCCTCATTTAACTTTTGCGGCAAATCTGTAGAACGCCTTTATTGATTCGCTTAAATCAATTGGAGCACCTAAGGTTATGTACCTCACTTTACCGTTTGGTAATACTACGTGGACTCCGCATACGAAGCATGGGTCAAACGATCTCAGTGTTGCTGCAAATTCGAAACCGTCCCACTGGTCTAACGGCGTGACCGTTAGTTTGGGTACTCCATTTATGTTATATCCCGGATTTCCTTGAATTACTTCTTCAAAAGTCCCAGCACCATCGTTTTGAGCTAATAATGGATATGGTGAGATTGAGCCTATTACGTCTTGATATGTGTTCTTCACTCTGGGCCCAGAGTTAACAGTTGTGGGTTGCATTTGCTGAGGATTAATTGTGGGCACGTTGGGACCACTACCTAATGCGATTACTTCAGAGTGGAACTGAGCTCCTCTTGGCGCTTCCTTCATTCCAACTCCAATGGCTACATTAGTATTTGTGTTCTTCTTATATGTCCAGTCATACTGGTTTCCTCTACTTACGTCTGTCTGACCATTCTTTATGTAATTAACGGCTGAGAACCAGGCAATCCATGCACCTGCAGCGTCTAATGCACAAGCGTGTGCTCTTGCTCTCATTCTCTCTACGGCGTTAGTTGTTACTGTTATACTACCACTTGACAGTTTAGATGATAGAGCCCATGGAGATACATACTTTATATTAATTTCACCTTGTAGTTCAGATGGTAATGCTATTCTTGCTGAAACTGTCTTAGGTAAGTTCCAAGTTACAGATTGTTCATTACTATTATACATGATCTCTATTCCAGCTGATGGGTAATTAGCAGTATATATTGGGTGAGGTGCTTGAGGCTGTAGTACTTGAGCCCACATTACAGCTTGCGGATCTGCTTCAACATTAAAGAAGGAATTCATTATAGGCTTGTGATTTGCATAGGGTATAATTCTGGGTGATACGGCCCAACTATATTTTCCCATACTGTTTCCGCTTCCAAATGGATAGCCTCTGGCCTGAGGGCTCGGTATAGTCCATTTCCTCCAAGGGTGATATGGACTTACTGGGTTTCCAATTGGATCTTCAGATATTCCGCTCACTTCTGATGGTACTTGAGGGTTGTTTACCCAATCGTCGTAAAATGATGACTCTATGAAGACTCTAATGCCTAAATTAATGTCAGTTAGACTATTTGTTACGAGTGTTGGTGGAGAGTTTGGACTCGTCTGTATTACAAGGCCTGGTTTTACTACTCTAGCTCTTCCCCATGCGCCCATATTTTCATATGTACCGTCGTAGGGAGATACGGGTGTTGATGAAGGAGATACTGATGGGGCTTCTGAAACGTCGCTCTGTCCATAACTAACGAAATTACCCGGTCTATTGCCCATTTCAGCAAATCCTAAATTGTTAAAGTTCTTGTCATAATATGCTTGTACTCCGAAGTTGTTTCCGTAGTCATTTAAGAAAAGATTTAGTACTTCCCAGTACGCTACTTGTTTCTTAACATATGCTGTTGCATCAACTAATCTCTCCAAATATCTTTGCAAATTTTCTACTGTTGCTGGTACACCTATCCCACCTGGCACCATAGTAATTGGATGAGGTATTCTCAGATAATACAAGACTTCTGCTTCATGCATAATTCTCCATGTATAGGCTCCTTCTAGCCATATCGCTCCAATTAATGGGACTAATCCATCCATTATATCAGCAACAGTCTTCATAGTAATTCCTGAAAACTTCAGTTCTGACGGAGTACCATCTGGAAAAGCCTCTGAATATTGAAGAACCGTATTAATTGATGTTTGTTGTGCCAGCTGATAAATTTCTGGAGGGTAGTATCCAGCAATTTTAAAGAATAATGAGCTCCAGTCTGGGCCTCCTAACGCTGTTAAATGTGTTGTGGCATCATAAACCATTGCAGCGTCGTTAGCTAATATTATAGTCTCTAGCCCTAGAGGTGGAGGAGCATATCCTCCCATAGCCATCTCTTGTGCTATCCTCTCAATGAACTGATGATGTTCACCACAGATTCCACACTCCCTAGATGATAACATTATTACATCTGGTGCTGGTTTATTCCTCATGAAGATCTCAAATCCCCTGAACATCCCAGCCCCAGCATAGGCCTCTGTAGCCCTAACCTGGTTTTCTCCTTCTATGTTTACTGTAACTTGAATTCCTAGTTCTGGCTTTATTCTAACTATGGGTTCTATTACAACTGGCTTAGTCCAGTCATATTTAAATAGATAGGAGGAAGCCATTTTAACTCACCCCCTTAACCTTAGGAACTGAGGGTTTACCTCTCCTTCTAGATAGTAAGTATGAACCAGCTCCAACTACAATTCCAGCACCTACTGCAGCAGCAAGTAATGTAGTTGATGGTAATGTAGGTGCGTTTGGTGGGGCGTAGAAGGGTTCGTATAGGTCTGGAAATCCTGGTGCTGTACATGCTATACATACTCCACCTCTAGTACAACCTCCAACTCCTCCAACCCATCCTAAACGTGGAGCTGGGCTGTTAGCTTCAGTTCCTTTACATCCTAAACTGTAAGTGCATTGCGGATCACCGAATTTCTGTGCGAAAATCCCTTGTGCGAAAAATCCGGCTCTGGGACAGTTCTGGTGCGTTTCATTACCGTAGAAGAATTTAGGCCTATTGAATATATCTAAATATGAAGTTGGTGGAGGTGCTAAGCCTTCAACATATAATACACCGGCAACTAAAGTTCTCATTATCCAATCTCCGGCCGGCGGGTCTGCAGCTATTGCAACAATCGGTTGGCCTAATTTTGTCTTCCAGTGATAGCTTGGACCAGGGTATGAGGTATCATAAGGAGAACTGGTAACCGCATAAATGTCTTCATCAATTACGGTTTCTCCCCTAAATACTCCCTTCCCTTGTTGGTAAACTTCATGTATGTAAGCCGGGAATCCCAAAATCCCTCTATACGGGTCATCTAACATACCCATAGCATAGGTCGGGCTTCTGTATCCTAACCCGTTAGTAGTTGCTGGAATTCCACCGTAAGTTGCACAAGCACCAGTAGCATAAACTAATGCTGCATTTTTCATTAGGTTAAACACGAACTCGTCACATAATAATACGTGTCCCCCTGGAGTTCTACCGGCTGAACACCAGAAAGATCCTTCAGGTTTGGTGTAATAAATGTTGAACTCATCAAACAAGGTTCCTTCTACCACGAGTACGTATGGCTCAAAATACCCCGCTAATGCGGCTTCCATCGTAGGATATGCCATGTCGTCTTGTGGCATTAATATTGGGTGATAAACTAAATTTACGTTAGGCAAATTAGCTATCTGAGGTGTTTTTAACTGTATAGGTTGTAAGTTAATTGTGACTTCAGTTATAACGTCTTCTACTGAGGGGTTCATAGCGTCTATAAAGGCAATGGTGTTTCCTCCGCACCACCCGTTTCCAGTCCATATAACGTTAATTGGGTCTACCGTTGAGTCTGCGGCCATATTAAATAAGTCCTTCCATGTTAGCCCTTTCTCGACCATCCATGCAGTAAGTCCGGAGATTGACGCTATTTTCATGAACTCTCTTCTGGTTATTCCCACTTTGACTTGCTTCGGCTTAGGTTCCTTCATACTAGGTATATTATAGTATACCATATTTATAAATTTTATTGTGAATACTATTTATTTATATATTTAATTCATAAATTTACATTTTTCTAAAATAAACAGTTTTAAGATAAAGCATGGGTAGTAGTGATATTACAAATGATGATATTGCTAGGGCGTATATAGCATTATAATAATTGTAAAAGATTGCGACCGATGAGCCCCAAGCTAATTCCGATATTGGTGAAATTATCGGGAGGAAGGAATAAAATTTGCGATTATTATTGTTATTATTTTTATTGACAAATAATAATGAAACCGTTATGCCTGCTAAAGTTGATAATGCGTAAGGTATTTCGTTTACGCTTAAAGCATAATATAAACTTGAAATTGATAGGATAAAATTACTTAAAATGAAGGTAATGTATAATTTTTCATTAATCCTTCCTTTAATATAACTATATCCGAAGTAAAACTGCAAGAATAATGAGAAAAATAAAGCTAATAATGAGGACTCCTTTATAGGGTCATGAGATATTGGTAATATTGAATGCGTCATTTCAGACGCAATATTTGGACCAGATAATGATAAGAGTGATACCAGTAAAATGTCATATCTTCTGAATTTAATACAAACAAATACTATTTCTGGTAAAATCATTAAGAAGAACATGAAAGAGTTTATTGTTTCTATAATTCCTATAGGAACAACCTGGTATATTGGTAAAGAAAATGATGGTATATCTGTACCGTAAAAATATAGGGAGTATAATGCATTTATTAATCCACCTTTAACTATAGAATAATAAGTCAGACTCATTATAATCTCATGAAAGAGCACAGAAAGGATAGAAGCTAGATTCGTCCTACCGAATACGTATAAGAATCTGGGTACAAGCCATAAGTAAACGCATATGAAAAGTGCTAATTCTATTGAACCCGACATAAGGATGAAATATGCTGACGTCATGAAATACGCAACCTCCAAGAACTCGAATGAGTGTTTAACGTTCTTTAAAGAAAAATAAAATAACTCAGAAATTAATACGGTCATTGAAATTATATAGAGGACGTAAATTAAAACTAGATTGTGCACATTAGTATCCATAAATTTATTCTTTTTTGAGATAATTATAAAGTTTACTATATTATACCTAGTATAGTTTATTAACTTAAGAGTAAAAAATAAGTATATGATAAAGTGGGTGGAGGCTGATGGAGATCTCAGAGTTTTAGTACTAACTACCAGTTGGTGTGAATATTGTGATAAGCAACTGGAGGAGATTAAAGGCATTGATGACGAATTTAAGGAATTCGAGTTCATTCATGAAGACGCAGATGAGAGACCGGACTTAGCTATTAGATATTCACCACAGATATACCCGAGTATAAGTATAATAAGTAAAGAGGGAGTGATGGGCGGTACTTATGGTTTTGTAACTAGGGATAAAGTAGTCGAATTGCTTAATTACGCTAGAAAAGTTATGAGCGAGGGAAAACTTGTGGTGCCACCTAAAATAACTAAGGAGGTTAAGAAATTAGATCCTAATTACGTATTTAATTCAATTTTGTCGAACTGTGAAGGGTATTTCGATTGGATTGAGGGTGGATTTGAAAGGGAACCGAAATTCGTTAGTCCAGAGGTTTTATTACTTTTCATGAAGTTTGATGATTTTTATCACCAATCAATGGTTACTATAACCCTTGATAAAGCAATTGAGAACTTATGGGGGAATCCCGGTTTTTATTTATATTCCAAAACGATTGATTGGAAGGAACCTTATATGGTTAAAATGGCCGATTTTAATTCGTTAATGATCATTGCTTTACTGAAGGCGTATGAGAAGTATAAGGATGAGAAGTACTTAGATTATGCCGTTAAAACTGGTGAATTCATTCTCTCATTAGTTAGAAAAGACGGATTAATAGAAAATGGTATTACACTAAAGGGTTGGGACAATAGGGCTTTCCTATCGGTTAATGCGATAGCTGGAGAGGCTTTAAGCGAGCTTTACGAGTTTACTAAGGATACGAAGTTTAAGGATGAGGTAGATTTCCTTAAGGGTTCTCTATTGAATGCAGATAGTCATTTAATTGGTAGTAGGTGTGAGAACGTCTATTTAATGGATCTAGCGTATTTACTTTATTTTACAAGAGATAGAGTTGTGCTTAACACGTTAAGGAGATATGAAAGCGCTTCTGGTGCTTATTACGATATTACGCTAGAGTTCGCTAAAAGGCAAAGAATAGGTAGGTTCAAATTCTTGCTCGATAATAGTATATTATCATTAGCGTTTCTAAGAATGGGTAACCAAGAGTATGCTAAAAGGATAGTTGATGATCTTTTAGAATCATATGGGATATATACGTATTTTAATCAAGCAGTTTACGCCCTTACATTAGGTGAGATTTATGGTAAGTTTTCCTCTTAAACTGTTCTTTATACTCATAGGTGTAGGGCAAATATTGTTTATCTATGAACTGATAAGCGTTTTAACGAAGCCGGTAGTTTACCCAGATACAATTTATAATTACATGATCGGTTTCGCTACTCTTACAGTCTTAATTGTTATCTTTTTACTTAATCTAAATACTAGCTTAAAATACATTTCATTTCTACTTTATATTCCCGTAGTTAATGTATTTGTGATTACAATTTTAATATATTTGCTTAAAAAATCCAAATTATGGAGTTTTATAATATTTATTACATGGTTTGCTAATCTCATATTAACTCTTTTATCCCCTCTCCCCCTAGTATTATTTTTCGGTGAAGGTAAATATTTTATAAATTATATGGTATTGAGTAACGTGGTCAGCGCTATGTCTTTATTACTTGTAGGATTTTATTTGCTGAGGGTCGAGAAATCGATAAGGGGATGAAAAAGTAAGTTTCATTTTTATCTTAAAAAATGATAAATTCCTAGTAAGGTTTAAATAATTTGTGTGGTAATACCATTTTAGGTAAATGGTATGAATCTGAAAAATTATTTCCTTTCAAAAATTGACTGGTTAGAGAGGGAAGTGCTACATATTCTTGATTTAATCCCTTTATCCACCTCAAGTGTTGCACCAGCTTTTAGTATTGCAGCCGCATATGGTAGCATGGTTGCATTAATGGGGGCTAATGCAATAATGGCTGTAATACTCTCCTTTCCCTTCTTCCTTTTCGCGTCAATAATATTTAAAAAATTAAATACAAAAGCCCCTCATGCCGGGGCATCCTACCACTGGGGTGCAAGATTTATAGGGAAGAAATATGCCTCCTTTCAGTTTTGGATAGTTACAATGGCGTATTTCCTCTCGTTACCACCAATAATAATACCGGCTGGTGAGTACACTCTAGACTTGCTTTATAGGCTTGGATTAATCAGTAAGTCAATGGAATTGAGTGTGTTTTGGGATTCAGTAATAGGAATTGTATGGGCCTTATTTGCCTCAGTCCCTTTAATTTTGGGGGCAAAACCAACTGCTAGGTTTACTGAAGTATTTTTGGTATTGGAACTTGTCATATTAGGATCTTTTATTATAATCGGTTTAATATCTTTACCATCCCATGTTGTTAGCGATTTCTCCTTAAATTGGTTCTTTAATACTTCGTGGTTTTCATCTCCCTCTAAGTTTCTAACATTAACTGCAACAATGGTGATTGTGGCTACAATACTTGACGGTTGGGAAATAGATAGTTATGCCTCTGAAGAGTCTAAGAAACCAAAGAACTGGCCTGGGACTTCTGGTATCATAGGGCTGATTAGTGTATTCGTAATTTATACAGTTACTATGCCATTAATGACTATAGAAACTCCTCTACAATCTTTAAGCAGTTCTGTTGATCCTTTAGCTAGATGGGCATCTTATGTTATTCCACAATATGTTTGGTTAATGGATATTGCAGTACTGGCTTCAACTGCGAGTTCTTTGTGGTTGACCGCATATATTTTAAGCAGAGCCTGGTATGCTGCGGGGAGGGAAGGTTTATTGCCTAAACCCTTTGGGTGGGTTAGTAAGTTTAAGACCCCTTGGTTTTCCATTTTTATAATCACCGTCTCAGAGGTGATTGTTCAATTACTTGAACTTACATCTCCCTCAGTTCAGTCGTTCTTTGGACTAGTGTTAACCGCTGCCGGTGCGTTTTTATTATTAGAGTTTGCCATGGATAGTATCACAGCAACCATTACCTGGTGGAAGAGTAATTGGAATTCAATAGGTGATTGGGTAATTAGAATTATTGCACCCATAACTGCTTTTGGAATGATAGGTATTGTCATTATGGGTGTGATTAACGCTGGGCCCGCATTTGGTTACACTACTCTTGACTACGGCCTAACAATTATAAGTTTACTCATTCCCAGTCTTTACTTTGTATTTTTCAGAAAATATGAGATAATCGTACCTGAATGGATTAGAGTAGAGAGTGAGATGAGAAGGAAATAGAACTTCGAAATATCATCATATACACTCTCGAATCTTTTATGGAATTAAAAGATATTGAAGCCTTTTTTATTACTTTTTCGAGAGAGTATTAATGAAATATCTAACATTACTATTAATTCTCTTTATTATACTATTTCCTCTAGCACAAGTTAGTTTTAGTACAACAAATAACAGTTATCTCGTCATTAATCATAAGAGTAATATCGTCATTAAGGGAATGAGATTGCAGAATATTACTATTATAAATTCTCATAATATTATAATTGAGGGGAATATTATAAATTCTAGTTCCTCTCTTTTCGGAATTTCAATTTATAACTCAAGTAATATTGTAATTGAAGGAAATACAATTTATAATATACATTTTGATGGTATAAATATACAATCTTCTAAAAATATTGTAATTATTGGAAATAACATTTCCTTTAATGATGGGGACGGAATAACCTTATGGGATAATACATTTAATGTGACAATAAGTAATAATATAATTTCTGGCAATGGTTATGGCGTTTTCATTCTACTTAGCGGTTATGTAAACGTGTTTAACAATTTTCTCTTAAATTCTTCATATTATGGTATTTATCTTTATCAAGCCTATAATGTTAGAATTTACAATAATACGATAAGTTTTAATGATGCCGGGATTGAGATCGATTACGCCAACATGGTAGATATATTGTACAATACGATCTCATACAATAAGGTAGGAATTTACTTGGGTGACGGAATTTATAATCTGAGTTTATTATACAATATCATCTCTTATTCGTCATACTTTGGTCTTCTTATTCATTATTATCCGACAATTTTTATTTCAAAGGATAATGTGTTTATTTCCTCATTACAGTTCTATGATTATGAAAAAGTAAACACTACCGTGATTAAAGTAGTTTCTCCCACGATTAATGGAAATCAAGGAGTCAAAGCACTTCAGCACATTGTTTATTATTTACTGGTTATAACGATTATAATAACGATTTTCATTGTGATGAAGAAGAGGAGATAAGTTGTCTTAATTGCATTTCATACTCTAACATTTCTTTGAATTCTTTTTCATCGATTTTTTCTATTATCATTCCGTAACTTACAACAACGTAATCACCTTCTTTCACATCATCGACGCTCACTATTACCGGTTGAATGTTGTTATCACCGTAATCTACAAAGGCAATCATTCCCTCAACTTGAACAACTTTAGCCGGCAAACTTATACACATGTTTATAATACATTGTTTTTAAACTTTAAAAGGTTAATTTTAATATATGAGTTTAGCAGATTTAGAGGTTATTGAAATTAACGTAAAAATAAAAGATAATAAAGTAATTGAAGCTAGAAGTTCTGGTAATAAATTAAGAAGTTTTGAGAAAACATTCGCGGGAAAAAATGCAAACTCCTTCTATGAGATATTGCCTAAAGTTTTGGCAACTTGTGGGCAATCCCATTTATACGCATATACTTCAAGAGTGTCGGATAATGAAAGGGTTATAAAGACTTTAGTCATGCTTGAAATAATTGATAGTCATCTTAGGCATCCTTATGCTTATTGGTTCCCACATGTAGTTAATGATGAACGATATTCATTTCCTCATGGAGAGAAATTTCAAAAAGTCGCTAAGATTTCCCAACGGATAAAATGGGTCATGGAGTATATAGGAGGTAAATGGCCTCACGTTGATTACTTAAGGAACACAAAGGTTGTAAAATTCTCCAAAGAGTTATTGAAAGACATTAGGGAATTTTTTGAGAAGGAAGTCATTGGAATGAATGTTGAAGATTTTCTTCAACTTAATGAGATTGAGGAATTTAAAGGGGATTTAAAGGTGTTAATAGAACATTCATTGGATTTATTATATTGGAATTTTGGTTTAAGGAATTATATAACCGTAGGTTTCCCATTTGTTTCTACTGTAGATTTATCACTCATTGAGGATAAAGGATTAGAAATATTTTATAAAGGTAGTAAAGTTGAAGTAGGCCCATTGGCACAAGCACTAACCTTTGATAAATTGATAAAAAAGTATCATGAAAAATACGGACCTTCCCCATTACTGAGGGAACTATCAAGGATCAAGATAGTTGCAAAGTTACTAAATGAGTTTGAGGATTTTGAAACTGTTAGTAAACCGTTTAGCATTGAAGATGGTTATTACATTTCCTCCGTTGAGTCAATTAGAGGCTCTTTAATTCATTCCTTCTCAATCTCTCACGGTTTAATTGAAAGTTATAGGATTATACAGCCCACTACTATAATTGCCTCTCCGAGAGGGGCTATAGAGGCTTCATTGATTGGGCTTAAGGTTGCCGATCCGAAGAACGCTGTAGAGGTGGCTCTAACAGTCTCTTCATTGGATACTTGTTTTGTATCTATTGTAAAGATTTTTGAGGATGAAAAGCTAAGAAGTATAAAGAGGATTGGGGGATTCTGTTAGATATTTGAAATAACAATACATTTATATTTTTCTTTTTAAATTTATTGTTGTATGATTGATGAAGAAATCAAAGAACTAATGAAGGATGAAGATTTTAAGGAAGGGTTAAAGAAGTTAATAGAGATTGTAATCTATCTTAATAGCAGCGGGGTTTTAGATTCTGTGTTAGACTTCATGAGAAATGGTAGTTTAATAAAGTTTATCAAATCCCCCACATTTAAAGCATTGGTTGAGTTAATAGGAGATATCCAGCAGATAATAGATTCTGGCGAAGTCAGCTCAGAGGACTTCATAAATGGTATAATTGCGATAGCTAAGCATTTAGATAAGATAGGAAGAATAGTGAGTTCCTTAGATAAACACGGAGTATTAGACGTTATGACTTCAGGGCTCTCAAAGGCCGCTGAAAGGATTATTAGAGAAAACAGTCAGTCGAATATAGTTGAACTATTAGCCTCATTTGACGATCCAGACGTTAAAATGACTTTAGCATATTTGCAGTATATGTTGAAAGAATTAGGTAAGTCGACGAGGCCTTTCCTGGAAAACAGAAACGGGAAGAAAAAGGAGGAAGAGGAGGTAAAATAATGTGTGGTTAGCATAAATACTCATCTTTTTGGTTATCTATCAAGTTTATAATGCTGACTAAGATTTGTAAGGCATTTTTTACAGCCCTTCCCTCTGTGGTTAATGAATAATATACTTTGATTGGGCTTTTCTCAACTACCTCTTTCTTTATTAGTCCTTTTTCCTCTAGTTCTTTAAGCCTAATGGATAAGGCCCTCTGAGTAATTCCATCTATTTTTCTTTGCAATTCGTTGAACCTCATTTTACCATATTTATCTAAAAGCACTAGTACAGCATAGGTATATTTTCTAGTTATTAATTCGAAAAGGCTTGAGGAGTAAAGTAGGCATAACTCTTCGTCTTTAATGCAACACTTTGTCATAAAAACTAATCGTGAAATAATAAAAATAAAATTAATTAATGAACATTGCAAACCATGCAAGAGTCTTGTGCCCTTATAACATGATAAGCCTCTATTGGATCTTTAGGATCTGAAACCTCAAGTCCGATTAACGCTTTAGCCAGATGACTCTTATTTCCTTGAGGATCTTCTGGGCTCATGTTAATCTGTGTGGGAGTTACGATTTGATAATTGTAAATTTTGCCGTCTTTAACAATAATCCAATGCCCTAAAGAACCTCTTGGAGCTTCAACTAATCCATATCCTTTACCGTCCCTTATATCGCACTTCCTATAAGTCGGTTTATTAACGTCAATCTGTTTTAGCTCCTCTTTAATGAGGTCGTGAAAGATCGCCAATCTTATAAACCTAGATAAGACTCTGAGTAATACGCTAGGTCCCTTCTTCTCAAGGAAATCTAAAATTAATGGATTTTTATTAACTGCTAGCATAGCCAAAGCCCCGACTTCGGGTGCTATAAACTTACCGTGATGGTTATACCTAACGCATTTAGTAAAAGTATATTTCCTCTCATTGTCCTCATCAATTTTGGGTATTGTTTCTCCTTCAAATGGATGTAAGCCTACATCATCACCTTTAGTGTAGACGTAGTGAGAATGCGTGACAAATTCAATAATGTTGTTTTGATCGAATTTAGAGAAAGTTTTTTCATTAACGAAGTAAAGTCCCGGTTTAAAATATCTATTTCCAGACTCATCTATGGGTAGATGACCGTAACTCATTAATACACCGGAACCATAACCTATCTTATCTAAACCTAAATCAGTTCCAACCCTATATAAGAAAGATATTTCACTATTAGGATAATCACTAACCCATTGCTCAAATTCCTTAACACTCTTTATCTCTAAGAACTGTTGTAAATTCCCTCCTAATATAATTTTTTCTAGGTAATTTTCAGTTAAATTCTTTAAGAGTCCTAAGGCTTTATTTATATCACTAAAACTGGGGTCAGTTGTCACTCCTCCCGGTACCATAGCACTTCCGTGTGGCCACTGTCCCCCGAATATGGCATAAATTTCAGTATATTTCTTAGACCAGTTTATTGCTTCCTTATAAGAACTACCGAGCAAGGGTGACCATCTTCTAATTATTTCTGGATATAAATCATAATCCTTATATTTTTTGTGAGTTAAATCTATCAAAAACATTAAGTACGTGTGTCTAATATCGTTTTGACAAATCTCACTCATTGATAATACGTTTCTTAATTTAATTGCATTAAAGGTTGGTTGAGCTTCAAAAACGTTTTCTAAGGCGAGGACTGAGGCATATAAATGAGATGCTCCGCAAATTCCGCATATCCTCGGTGTTAATACAAGGCTATCTAACGGGTCTTTATCCTTCAATATTATTTCGAATCCTCTGAATAGTGCTGAGTGAAATTTTGCATCTTTTATCTTATTTCCCTCAAATTCTAAGCTTACATCCAAATCTCCTTCTACTCTATTAAATGGGCTAATCAAGCCATTCTGCCCTCCTTTTATTATCCTTAATTTCTCTCAATAAGAAATCTGGTGCTGAGGCCCTAGCTATTGCAGATAAAGTAGTGTAACTTCCTCTAGAAACACCCAGAGGTAGTTTCTTGGGAATCCCGCTCCTATTCTTTTCTGTCTTAAAGAAATTAAATGTGGGGAAATCGAATTCAGTACATCCAAAGCAAGGAGTCCCTACCCTAGTTTTACTGCTCTGATTATTCCATAATATTACATTACATGGTGATCTTGTATATGAACCCCTACAGCCTAAATTGAAATATAAACAACCCTCTTGATGGCCAAATTCATTCAAACCTATTTTATATGCAAAGTATATATTTCTAGGACAACCGAATTGGGTAGTAGTTGAATATAAAAATTTAGGTCTATTAAACTCATCCAAATCCTCTTTTTGAAGTTTATCATTTAGCAAAAGGGTGAGAGTTGAAGTTATCCATGTTGGGTGGGCTGGGCAACCTGTAATATTAACTACTGGTAATCCTTTAACGCTTTTAAAATCCTTTCCTAAAAATCCTCCCTTCTCCTTTTTATGGAATTGAAGTCCGGTAGATTCAGTAGGATTTGGGCTTGAGGCAGGAATTCCACCAAAACTGGCACAGTCTCCAACAGCGACCACATAATCAGCTACTCTGGCTATTTCCTTAACCCAGTCCTTCATTGGTTTACTCGCAAAAGTATTATATCTTCCAGTACCGTTAGGGCCCAATACTACTGTTCCTTCGAATACAAACACTGTTAAATGGATCTTGCCACTAATTACATTGTTGAGTAATTCTTTAACCTTATCACCACTCTCAATAGAAAGTGATGGGTGCCAAAGAAGCTTTGCGTTGTTCATTTCTAAGAATGATAGGACATCTGGATTTTCCGCATTAAGGAACGATAATGTGTTCCCACCACAGGCCCCTCCTTGTAACCATAAAATTGTTTTTTGATTCATTATTTATCATTATTAATTACTCGCTAATAATTTAAAAATAAATGAGGAGATATAGCAAAAGGGGGAAATTACATTTATTACTCATTTCGTGTAATTAAAAAAGATATTTTGCCTTCACTCTTTTCATTATAAAGAGAACTCAAATCTCCTTCAACAGTTTTAAGATTTCCCTTTTCAAAATAAATAGTAATTATTTTGTCTTTATGAATTATAAACACCTTTAATTTTTCTTGTCTGTCTCTGATCATTTCCATTATTCTATCTAGCGAGAATCTCTCCATACTTCCTTCTTCTATCACAAATTCTTCGGACCTTAGTACTTCTTTAACAACTTCATCACTCAAACCAATCATAAATTTTTCGGCTTCGCGTTTGACTAGGGATTCAAATGGCCCCTCATATGTGAATGAGATTATAACCTTAGTTGAATCCCGTGCTCTAAATATTGAATGATATAGAGTTGCGTTCACTTTTAAGATGCCACTTCTACTTATTTTATAGACTATATCATTAGTGAATGGATTGTAAAATCTCTTTACAAGAAATGTCACAGAGAATAACCACTTAATGACAACGGAAAATGTGTTTTCATCTATCTCTTTGATATCCTTAAAATAAGGTATAAATTTCATAATATTTTCTGGTTTCATAAAATAATTTACTACAACCTTTAACGGTAAAGGAATATTAAACTCTTTTTTAACACTTATCACAAAATACTTTTTCTAAAGGTGAAATTTAAATTTTTTCTTGTTAATTAAAGAATTTCAATATAATGTTAATACTAAATTTTAGAATTTAATGCAAGATTTATGAAAAATACGATAAAACAAAACTGATTGAAAGTTATGAAGTTATACTTAAAAATGCTGGTTATAAAAATAAAAGATGATTAACAATGAGTTTAGACCCTAAAACAGTGGTAACTCTTTTACATGGTGCCGGCGGAGCTTATATGCACAATCTAATAAAAGAGCTGTTCTTAAGGCTTTACGACGGTTACGGGGAAGTGGGATTAAACGTTTTAGATGATGCAGCAGTAATTAACGGAATTGCCTTCACTACTGACTCATTTACTGTTAAACCAATATTCTTCAAAGGCGGTGATATAGGAAGACTTTCAGTGAGCGGTACAGTAAACGACTTAGCAATGATGGGGGCGGATCCAATCGCGTTAAGTCTTGCTGTAGTTCTAGAAGAAGGTTTTCCAAAAGCAGACTTAGAAAAAATTGTGGAAAGTATAAAGAAAACTAGTGAGGAGGCGGGAGTACATATAGTCACTGGAGATACTAAAGTTGTGGAAAGAGGATCTCTGGACAAAATCATCATAAATACTAGTGGAATAGGCATTCCCTCTGATGAGTTAAAGCATAACATTTCGGTACTAAGAAGGAGTAGGGAAGTGAAGTACGAATGGTTAGTCCCCATGAACATTAGGGATGGTGATAAGATAATAGTGTCTGGTACAATAGGTGATCACGCAATAGCGATCCTCTCATCAAGGGAGGGGATAGAATTTGAAATAAACGTAACCTCTGATGTAGCACCATTAAACAAGATGATGAAGGCTGTATTAGAGGTTGGTGGAGTTGCGGATGCAAAAGATCCCACGAGAGGTGGGTTAGCGGACTTATTAAACGATTGGACAGAAAAGTCTGGTTTAGGGATTTACATTAAGGAGTCAGAAATTCCCGTAAAAGAGGAGGTAAGGAGTGCAATAGAGTTCTTAGGACTTGATTTACTTGAATTAGGAAATGAAGGAAAGGCAGTATTAGCGGTTTCACCGGAATTAGCAAGGGACGTTTTAGACGCTTTACATAAAACGTCATGGGGCAAAGACGCAGCAATAATAGGTGAGGTTAGGAAGGATATAGAGGGGGTAGTTCTAGAGACTGTTGTAGGTGGTAAAAGGCTAGTGACGAGACCAGTAGGTGATCCAGTACCTAGAATATGTTAAGTGAGAACCATGGCAAGACTTGTTTGTTTAAATTGTGGTCATGAGGAAAAAGTGCCAAATCATTGCGGTTTGGAAATGGAGTTTATGATGGAGGGCAACTTCAGAAAAGTGGAATATTTGAAGTGTAAGATTTGCGGTTATAAGATGAGGGTCCCCTTCCACTGTTCAATACCAATGCTTTACGTTGATGAGGACTATATTCCAGTTTCTAAGCCAACAAAAAGCGAATTGGAGGAGATGAGAAAGATTTACGGTGGTTAGAATGTGTGTAGCTTATCCGGGTAAAGTGATAGAAATCCGCGGCGACTTTGCTAAAGTAGATTTCGGTGGTACTGTCAAGGATAATGTACTAATATCCCTCGTAAACGCTAAGGTAGGGGATTACGTTTTAGTTCATGCTGGATATGCAATTCAAGTTGTAGATGAGGAAGAGGCTAAGAAGACGATAATGATGTGGGAAGAAATGACTAAGGAGTTGTCAGAAGACCAAAAGAAGAAAGAGTTCTATGAGGCTGTAGGTGGTGTTTAAATGAGTGAAAGGCTTCCGCAAATTTTAAAATATTATAGAAATCCAATCCTAGCAAAGGCTATTACTGAGAAAATCCACGAATTTGCTAAGAAAATAGAGGAAAACATAGCGATAATGCACGTTTGCGGCTCCCATGAGTGGACAATTACTCACTACGGCATAAGGGCTTTACTACCGGAAAACGTCCAAGTTAGGGCTGGCCCAGGTTGCCCGGTATGCATAACGCCAGCAACTGATATTGATGAGGCTGTAAAACTAGCCCTTGAAGGAGTTGTAGTAATGACTTATGGTGATATGTCTAGGAGTAAGGGAAGCAAAATGAGTTTACAGGACGCTAAGGCCTTAGGTGCTGATGTAAGGATAGTTTATGGCGTTCAAGATGCCGTAAACATGGCTAGGAAAGAACCTAATAGAGAGTTCCTATTCTTTGCTGTAGGAATGGACACTACTGCTCCAGCAACAGCTTACGAAATACTTAAGGGGATTCCGCAAAACTTAAGTTTTCTAGTGTCTTATAGATATACTCCATCAATCCAAGGCTCAGTCATGGAGTCTAATGTTTTAGGGATAGATGCATTTATATCAGCTGGTCACTCCGCAACTATTACTGGTATGAAACCCTATTATGAGTATTTCTTAAGGACTAAAAAGCCGGTAGTATTCTCGGGCTTTGAACCATTAGATGTCCTCTTATCAATTTTCATGCTCTTGAGACAAATATACGAGAATAGGCCTATGTTGGAAAACGAATATACGAGGTCCGTGACATGGGAAGGAAATGTAAAGGCTCAAGAGGTTATGGAGAAAGTGTTTGATTTAGAAGACGGATACGTTAGGGGAGTTGCAGTTTTTCCAAAGGCGGGATTTAGGCTTAAAGAGGAGTTTAAGCACTTAGACGCTAGGGAGAAGTACGGGTTAAGAAAGGGTATATCAACACAAGACGAATATGTGACTGGTGCTAGATGTGGGGAAATAGTTATGGGCCTCATTGATCCCCCCGAATGTCCATTATACATGAAAACTTGCACACCAGAAGACCCTAAGGGTTCTCCAATGGTTTCGCAAGAAGGCACTTGTTGGATATGGGCTCATCATAAAATTACTAATTACGTACCCAAGTGTAAGAGGTGATTTCATGGTCTATATGATAGGTAATACATACTGTAAATTATGCCAAACAGATGAGGAACAGTTAAAGGAGGAATTGGTTAAAACAGTTAGGGCTTTCTACTATAAGGGTTTAATAACTAACGCTGGAGGTAATCAAAGTGCTAGATTGCCGGGTAGCAATAAGATCTGGATAACCCCTTCAGGGTATCCCAGGATGAGTTTATCTAAGGAAGATTTAATAGCGGTTGATTTAGAAGGTAACGTATTAGAAGGGGATTTGAAGCCCTCAGTAGAAGTTTACGCACACCTTGCTGTATATAAGAATAGGCCGGATGTGAATGCAGTAATACACGCTCACGTCCCTTACGTCATGGGAGCCACAATTTCAGGGTATCTAGAGTTGACACATGGTGAGGCAGCTGCAATACTAGGTGAGGTAAAGATTGTCCCTTACGCCCACCCCGGTACTAAGGAGTTAGCTAAGTATATAGGTGAAGCATTCAGAGGGGAAGGGATGAAAGTTCCTAGAGTTGTAATAACTCTTAATCACGGTGCTTTTTCAGCTGGTGCATGCATACATGAGGCTAGGGCATTTATGGAAATCTTAGATGAGTGGGCCAGGTTTAACGTTGCTGCAAAAGCGTTTGGAGGAATAAAGTATAAGATAACCCCTATAGACCTTAGAAAGCCTGGAGCTGGGTATATAAGGGCGGTCAAATTTGGAGGCAGACAAGCTGTTAGATGAGATAATAGAACCAGAAACGGGATTACCGGCTAAATATTTAGGACTGATAAGGGTTGAGGGTGACACAATTTACTATAGGCCTATATCCCACTATACACCACAATTTTTGGTAATCACTATGGGAATAGAAATCCTCATGATTACTAGGAAGAGAACTAAGGTAGAGGGTTATTATTTAGAAGAGGAGATAAATAAGAGACTTGGTGACTTATATGGGATTATTAGCGGAGAAATTACTAGAACTAGCTGAAAAATATAACGATCCGGTGATCAAATTATCAGCACTACTTGAATCTATAGAGGCTCTAGTTGAAGGTGAGAATAAATATGAGGTCTATGAGAATATAAAAAAGGACGAGAAATTATATAGAGTTTACTCAGAAATTCTAGATGAGATGTTTAATTATATTCTCTCGGGAAACCTAGACCAAGAAATAGTTAGCAAGATTCAGAACGATATTAGGAGTTATATGGGTGAGAAACATGGAATATGATCCTTACGATATGGCGATTCTGGGAAAGGTTATCGAAATTATAGATGAAGAAAACGCAAAGGTGGATTTCGGAGGAGTGAAAAAAGTTGTCAAGACCACTTTAGTTGACGTTAAGGTGGGGGATTACGTTTTAGTTCATGCTGGATATGCAATTAAGGTTATAAAAGAAGATGAAATAAACAATGATTTAATAGAAAAAATCAAGATGATACTATCTGATAATAGGTAAATTTATATTATATGGAAAGAGATAATAAGTATGAAAACGCTAATCCTTATATTAATATAATAGTAGTAATAATAGCTTCTGCCCTAGGATTCCTTGCTTATTCCTCGTTTTTAAGAAACAATTAGGTGGTATCTAATGAAGTACCATATGGTGGTGGGATGATGGGGGGAATGATGGGAGGTTATAGGGGTGGGATGTTTTATCATCCATTCATAATCGCAATCCCGTCTTTAATTCTAGGTTTAGTGGGGTCTTTAATAAATGATAAACAGATCGGTGGTATATTATTAATTGTAGTAGCAGTGCTCTCATTACCAGTGTTTTTCGGATTTTTTGGAGTCTCATTCGCGTTATTACTAATTGCCGGTATACCGGCACTAACCACTAAAGGAGGGAAAACAACTACAACTTAATTACACTTAATCTTAATCTTTTTTAAATAAGGTACTATATGGGCTTCAGTTATGTGGTAAACAAAGTTAAACTTAGTGATGTGTAAAACTCTGTTTAAAATGCTCATTTCCTCTTCTTGAGACGCGTCAATATCGACCATTACTTCATTATCCGCCGGAGTTAACTTAAATGCAATTCTCCACTTAAACTTCTCCCCTATTTCTCCTTCATAAGTCAGCCCGTTTTGAATAATTTGAGGCCCCCTCAAAACTCCTAATTCCGTACTCATTTCGCCTTCCGGAACTCCAAATACATAAAGTACTTTATACATAGGAGCTGGTTTCTCAACCGTATCTAATGTTACGTACCCACCTTTAGCGTGATCATAGACCTCAAGTATGAGCATGTGACCCGAAATGGATGAGAATAAGAAAGGGTCACTAAGGAAACGGTATATGGTCTCAGATCTCCCAGACATCATTATATTTTTAGAGTGAGAAACCTTAAGCTTCATATACTATCTTTTCTCCCTTTTACTTAAAATCATTTCCTCAGATAAGAGGTATAATATTATTACCTATGTTAAAAACTTTTGGGTCGATACGAATTTTAAACTATCTATTTAAGTTTGAATTCGAAATTCGTATTATGTGGAGGAAAATAGTTGAGGAGTCAGAAGAGTTCTTAGCGAGAACTACTAGGAACCCAGAAATACCCCTTGTAATTGATAGGGGAGAGGGCGTTTGGCTTTATGATGTTGAAGGAAATAAGTACTTAGATTTTACTTCCGGTATTGGTGTAAACAGTTTAGGTTGGCCCTCCCATCCAGAGGTTATAAAAGTTGCTGCTGAGCAAATGCAAAAACTAGCCCATTCGATGGGCAATGATTTTTATAACGTCCCTCAACTTGAACTGGCTAAGGTTTTAGCCTCAATAACCCCAGGCAATTTTAAGAAAAAAGTGTTCTTCTCAAATAGTGGTACAGAGGCGGTAGAGGCTGGGATAAAGTTAGTTAAGCAATTCGACCCCAAGAGGAGGTATTTAATAGCATTTTTAGGCTCATTTCACGGGAGGACTCTTGGGTCCCTATCACTTACCGCAAGTAAATCAGTTCAACGTTACCTTTTCAACCCCTTCAGTAACGTTATTCACATACCGTATCCGAACCCCTTAAGGAATCCTTGGCACATCAACGGTTACTCTGATCCAGAAGGCTTAACTAATGCGGTTTTGGAATATTTAGAGGATTACATATTTGAGCACCTGGTAGACCCAGAGGAAGTAGCTGGGATAGTTTTTGAGCCCATACAAGGTGAGGGAGGATATATTGTTCCACCTAAGGATTTCTTTTCCTCCTTAGAGAGATTGGCTAGGAAGTATGGAATAATGTTAATTGATGATGAGGTTCAAATGGGATTGGGTAGGACTGGTAAGATGTTTGCAATAGAGAACTTTAACTCAACTCCAGACGTAATTACTTTAGCAAAGGCATTAGGTGGTGGGCTTTACCCCGTCGGTGCTACAGTATTTAGGGCTGAGTTAGACTTTAAGCGGGTTGGAATGCACAGTAATACGTTTGGTGGAAACGCTGTAGCAATGGTTATTGGTCTAAAGGTAATAGAGATCGTCTCATCGCTCTTGCCCAGAGTTAACGAGCTAGGGAAATTATTTAGGGATGAGCTATCAACAATGAAGGTAGATGATGTTAGAGGTATGGGTCTTGCGTGGGGAATTGAGTTTTTGAACGGAGGAAAACCGGATCAAAAAGTAAGGGACAAGGTGATTAAAGAGGCTTTCAAGAGGGGTCTACTACTTCTTCCAGCCGGGAAGGGTGCTATTAGGCTCATACCACCGATGATAATAGGTGAGGAGGAAGCTAAGCAAGGCTTATCTACATTAAGGGAGTCAATAAATGCCGTGAAGGGATAATTACAAAAGATTGAAAGCCTACCCTTCCGGAGGCGGGGATGATGAAAGTCTAAAAGTCTCTTTTTTCCTTTGTGACGTTAACTAGCTCCCTCCTAGCTCGATGGGACTGTGGGAGGAGCAATCAGCAATTTCTTTTTATTAGAGCTATGTAATGAGAGATCCCTTCTCTATAAGTCTTCTCTCCCAAGAGGCTAGAACTATGGAGTACTCCATGGTGTGAATGCTCCTATTTACTGCCTTCGTTCTCTTTTAAACTAACAAGCCTCAGTGAGGGTTGAAAGGACTAGTTGGAGTGGGACAGCAGTGTTTAGTTCCCGAATTATGATAGCTACTCTGCCCTTTATATCAATTTCGTATTATAACGTTTATATTTCACGTAAACGTACAGTGTAATATGAAAGTAGTATATAGTTTAAGGATAGGCAAAGAATTACGTGAAGAGATGGAAAAGTATAATATTAAATGGAATGGGGAAATTGAAGGTTTCATTAGAAAGAGAATAAACGAGTTGAAGAAAAGAGAGCTACTAGAAAAACTTGACGAGCTAATCTCAGCCCTACCAGAAACTAAGCATACGAGTGATAAGATGGTGAGGGAGGATAGGGATAGTTGTTGTCGCCTCATTAATTGCTAGGTATATAACTGAAGAACCAGGGTGGGGAAAAGTTAAGGAATTCTTTGTTGATGGTGAAACGCTAGATATTGCATTGGTTGGGAATGTAATTTAGAAAAAGGTAACACTAACTAACGAGTTAACTTACGATGACGGTATGAGGACTTTAACAGCATTGTATGAGTTTTTACCACAGCTCCTAATAATTAATAATAGCTAATTAATAATAGCCTTAATTACATAAGGAGGGCAATGGAAATATCGGTTAAGGAGAAATTACCAATATATGATACACTTTACATAGCGTTAGCTGAGAGAAAGAGTGGCGAAAAGGTAACAAGGGATAAAAAACAATTCGAAATAGCTTCTAAATACGTTAAGGCTAAGTACTTATGAACACTGCTCATCTTTTCTTAAAAACTCGGATCCCTTTCTTGATGCTCTTATGGATTTTAAATAAATAGTTTAAAAGTAAAAGATTTTTAGAAGAATAGATGAATAGAAGTCTTTGTATTCTCCATTTTACTTAATAATAACGTATTTCCCAATAACTCTTAAAAAATCCTCCTCATCCTTTTCATCCACAAATTTAATATCAATAATTTCGGAAATTTCTTCTGGTAATGACATGTGAACTGAAATTAAGAGATTGCTTATCTCCTCCTCTTTCAATTCTTTAACGACTAAAGCAATATCTAAATCACTGGCACCCATAGCTTTCCCCTTAATTACTGAACCGAAAACTACAGCCTCCTTAACGTTAGCAAACTTCCTAGCGTTAGTCAAAACTAACCGCGCTATATCCATCCACTTACTCTCGAGAAACTTTATCCTCTCTAATCCGAACACCATTTATCTCCCCAGACCTTTCTTATCAAGTTTATAATCTCCTTAGCAGTATTTAAACAGATTTCAGCGTCCTCTTTAGTTAAATCGTAAGACATGTACTGCCCTCTGACCCTAGCGTCTTCTAAAAGGATTAACTCACCTCTTCTTTGCCTAACGAACTCCTCAATTTCCTCCTTCATTACAATTGTAGATAAAAATCCCAGTAATCTCCTAATTTCATGAGTCTCTGGAAATGAGTAACCTAAAAAAGCTATAGTGGCTTTAATAGCTAATTCTGCTGAAATTTGTGATAAAACTCCACTTACAT
>JBBHKV010000051.1:0-69763 GCA_037389275.1 Sulfolobaceae archaeon RB850M | reverse complement strand
AGCCGGAGGAGCGACGTTAGCATCATTAAGTGATGTTTTTAAAAACATTTAAATAAGAGCTATTCCACTGGCAAGGCTTTTCCCGCTCCTTTTCTGTAATTGAAGTTTCACACTTGCCTTAATTATGATATCTTATTTAATATAATCGGTAAGCACACTCACTCCTTTTTAACAAAGATATCCTACATGTTAAGGGTAATCTGGTTATTCCTTTTCGTCCTAACATTATCCTCTTTAATAGTAAACTCATACAGTGTTAAAATATTCCTAGAAGGACCAGTTGCTTTAATAATCAGTCAAGATGGAAGTAGTAATGTAATTTATGTCACGCAAAACACCACCTTAAACTTGCAAGGAAATATTAGTATAACTGCCTATCCGTTGCTTCCAGGATATACGATACAAATTAATGGTAAGAACGTTACATCGCTCAATTTAAACGTTACGGCACCAGAAACCATAAGGGTTATTTCCCACCCTACCTACGTATACCTCACGATAATGTTACATAGTAATGGCTATGTTAGGGTTACGTTAGAAAATGGGACTACTTATACGTTAAACAGTACTTCAAAGCTAAGGATACAAAACATGAGCTATGTTTTAATTTCAACGCCCCTAAGCAGAGAGAGCATAATAAACGGAAGCCAGACGAACTTTTACATACTCTATCTCGATAACAATACAACAATTAATGTTACAATACTTAGCAGTAATAGAAGCTCATTCTCTTTGACACCAATTAGTCTTACCGGGATAGGGCTTGGTTTAATATTGTTAGCAATTTATATATTCTTTAGAAGGAAGGAAAATAAATAAGGTTGGAATGTGAAATAGGACTATGAACAAATTAGCTAGTAGTAAGAGTGCATTTTTATTGCAGTCAGCGAACAGTCCAATAAATTGGTATCCATGGGGAGAGGAAGCTTTCAAAAAAGCTAAAGAAGAGGATAAACCAATCCTGGTTGACGTCGGAGCGTCTTGGTGTCACTGGTGCCACGTTATGGATGAGACTACGTACGAAAACCCAGAAGTTATACAGTTGATTAACGAGAATTTTATCGCAATAAAGGTAGATAGAGATGAGGATCCAGAACTGGACAAGAGATTACAAACCGCGGTAAACACGCTAACGGGGGAGTCAGGTTGGCCGTTAACAGTATTTATGACACCAGAAGGAAAAGTCTTCTTTGGTGGTACCTTCTTCCCCCCAGAGGACTCTTACGGTAGGATAGGGTTTAAAAGGCTTTTAAGGGAGATAATCCGCCTCTGGAAAAATGATAGGGAAAAGATATATAACGTAGTACAAACTTTAGACTCTTCACTTCAGGGTGCAGTCCTCCAGAGAGAACCGGCGGAATGGAATAAAGTTGAAGACATAGTATCTTCTATAATTTCAAACTACGATTTCACTAATGGTGGAATTCAAGGAAATATGAAATTTCCACATCCTACTGTTGACGAGTTACTACTCCTCTACTCGTTTTTTAAAGGTGAAGACGTAGAAGCTAAACTTTCTCTTTTTACTTTAAGAAAAATGTATTACGGCGGGATTTTTGATCAAGTGGGGGGAGGGTTTCACCGATACACCGTAGACGAAGAGTGGTATGTACCGCATTTTGAAAAACTACTAATTGATAACGCTGAGCTCTTAATCGATTATACATTAGCTTATCAATATTCTAATGATGAGGAGATATTAGATGCGATAACTCTTACAGCGGACTTCATATTGAGGGAAATGAAAGTTAATCAAGGGTTTGCTAATAGTATCGATGCTGATTCTGAAGGTAAAGAGGGTTATTATTATACATGGACTGAGGGAGAATTTAAAGAGGCTTTAAAGGGAGAGGATTATAGTTACTGGATTAAAGTATTTAACGTTGATAAGGGTGCTGAGGTAGAAGGTAGAAAAGTTCTAAAAAGAACTGTTGATTTGAACGAGTTGAAGAGAAAATTCAATGATCCTATAAATAAACTAAGTCAAATAAGGGAGAAACTTAGAATTTTTAGGGAGAAAACTAGGAAATATCCGTTCCGTGACGAGAATAAATACACCTACCCCAACTGTAGAATGGCTGAAGCGTTACTTTTCTCTTACCCCTTTACTAATAAAGGGTTAAATGAGGCTTTGGAAGTCGTAAATAAACTTTCTAAGAATATAACTAGAAGGTTAGAGGGTGGAAAGAAAGGGTTACCGGAAGATTATGCATCAGCTTTACTAGCCGCTATTACAGCTTACGAAATTACTGGAGAACTTAAATATAGAGATTTAGCAATAAGTTTAGGAGAAGAAGTCAAGAATTTAAACTATGATTATCCTTTCGATACACCGAATGAATCCCCCGCGTCGCTAGCCTTAAAAGGGCTCCTAAAACTCTCAGTTATTACTGGAACCTCTTACGTCCCAACGTCTTATAGTGGTGATTCTCCGTTCTTGAGTGGTGTAGCTTATTCTATTGCTAGCTACCTAAAAGGAATTGCCCATATAGTAATAGTAGATGAAAATGATGGAAGAGGGAAGACTCTTCATAACGAAGTATTAAGATTATATCACCCATTTAAGGTTGTTGAAATAGTTAAAGAGGACTCAACTGATTTGTTACCCACATTTATAAAGGAGATGGTAAGGTATAATAAAGGCGTTAGTAGGGCTTACGTTTGCGTAGGAACTACTTGTAGCCTGCCATTAGACTCTATTGAAAAAATTAAGCAATTACTTAAATCAAAGAAGTAAAAATTATTTTTTATGAGACTAAAAGGGAGGACAGTCTTAATTGCGGGAGTAAGTAAGGGACTTGGTTACGCTATAGCTTATTTTGCAGTAAGAGAGGGTGCAAAGGTTATAGTTAATGCGAGAAACGAGGAAAAATTAAAGGAGATAGTTAAAACGCTAGGAGAAGATAACGCTAAATACGTCGTAGGGGATATCAGTACTTTAGAAGGCGCAGAAAGAGTTGTAAATGAAGCTGGAGAATTTACGGATTTAGTCATAACTATCGGTGGTTACATAGAGGACACAATAGAGTCCTTAAAGGGTCTCGATGAGATGATTACCAATCACATTAAAGCCCCCCTCTATTTAGTGAAGAGTGCTCTCTCTAAACTGAAGAGTGGATCTACAATTGTTCTGGTCTCAGCAATTAGGGGAATTTACACTCCTTTACCTTTCCAATTATCCTATAGTATAGCCAAAGCCGGGTTAGCTAAAGCTGTTGAAACTTTAGCTTCAGAACTTACTGACAAGGGAATAAGGGTTGTGGGAATTGCACCTAGCGTTATTGATGGTGAATTCCAACCCAACAGGGATTGGAAGAAATTGAGAAAGTTAGGTGATTTTAAAGCACCGCCAGAAGATTTCGCAAGGGTCGTTATATGGTTATTAACTGATGAGGCGGAGTGGATTAACGGGGTCGTGATACCAGTGGACGGAGGTGCTAGGTTGAAATGAGTGAGGTTAGTTTTACTTTTTCTTGCGACGAAAAAGAGATTAGATTTAGTTGCAATTATAAATTACTTGCCTTAGACTCCTTATTTTCTGAAAAACAAAGAATTATAAAGATTTACACACAAAATATGAGGGTAAGTTACGAGAATGGTAGATTTTTTGATTCACATAATTTAATAGTCAAGAAGGGAGTTGAAGCTGAGGAGAGTATAAAAGACGGGCTAAATAACATAAGGGGAATATTAGAAGAAGGTCTACAACAAGCGTCTATTATTTACTCGATGCCGGTGTCATTAGTTAGAAAATACATTAATGACTTAGTAAACTTGAGTGTGAATCCAAAGAAATACCTAGATTTTGAAATAAATAGTATAACCATAGATCTTAATAGAGTTATTTACACTAATAAACCAGATTTCTTATCCGAAAAGACAATAACCATAGTTTTAGGCACTAATAAGGGTTGCGTTAAGGTGGTATTAAGAGAGACCAGAGGGAACACTATTTCATATTCTGAAGACTGTAGAGACTGGACAGAAGACTCTTTAAAAACTCTCTCAATACTTAATAGCCTTCACACTACAATACTTGAGGATAAAGAGATTGTGGATTACCTAAAGCGGACAATAATAAGTTAAATAATTTTACTCCTTAGTAATACCATGTATAAGGTATTACTTGAACCTACATTAGATGATGCTAAAAAATTTCTTGAAGACAATCTCTTTCACTCAGTGATCACTATTTTTGGGGAGTGTGAAATAACTTATAAGGGAAGAGCTTTTTCAACAGCTTCTTATTCCCCTAGAATTTTATTAATAAAGGTTGACGGTAGTGTTATCATACACGAGGCTACAAAAAGGGAACCGACTAACTGGCAACCCCCTGGGACTAGAATACTCGTAAACCTAGACGGTAGAGTCTTAAGAGTATACGCCGAAAGGAAGAGGCCAAAGGAAATATTAGAGATTCTCTTCTCTAGAGTATACTATATAACCTCTGCACAAGTATACTCTGGAAACTTCACTCTAGTGGGAAGTGAGAAGGATGAAGTAGACTTAGTTATAAATAACCCAGAACTTATAGAGGAGGGATTAAAGCCTCTGGAGAGAGAATATAGAACTCCTTACGGTACTGTAGACTTACTTGGTATAGATAGGAATGGGGTAAAAGTGGTAATGGAATTTAAAAGGGCAAAGGCGACACTTCAGGCAGTTTCCCAACTGTACCGATATGTCCTTTACTTCAGAGAGCAAGGAGAGACAGTAAGGGGAATATTGGTCTCACCGGGCATAAGTCAAAACGCTTTTAACTTACTAAAAAGGTTAGGACTTGAGTATGTTAATATTTCTGATAAGTTTAGTAATACTAGCGGATTTAGTATTAATATACCAAATTTACAGAGAGATAAGGTTAAGAAAAGAGCTTGAAAAACAGACTACTTCTCCTACACCTTCTGATCTAGTTTCAATAATAATTCCTATAAGGGGAAAAGACCCGCAACTAGAGGAAAACGTGTTATCTTTACTAAACCAAGATTACCCCAGTTTTGAAGTAATTTACGTTGTAGATAATCTAGATGATGAGTCAGTAGAGGTGTTAAAAAGACTGGATGTTAAAATAGTTGTAAATGAAGTTGAGTGTACTAATTGTAGCAATAAAATAAAGGCACAACTGACGGGAATTAAATACGCTAATGGCAAAATAATAGTCTTTGCTGATTCAGACACTAGATACCCTAAATTCTGGTTAAGGAAATTAGTGCGCCCACTTTATAATGGCTATGTCGCATCAACTACATTTTCATGGCCCAAACCCCTCAAGTACTCTTTAAGTAATTTATTAAGGGCAGGGTTCTGGACCTTAGGTTTTGAAAGCCAGGCTGTCGGAGGTACTTTTCTCTGGGGAGGGTCTATGGCTTTTAAGAGAGAATTTTTTGATAGTGAAGTAATAAGGGAATTAAAGAACGAATGGTGTGATGACTGTACACTAACCAGAATTGCTAAAAGAAGAGGTAGTATAGCTTTCGTGTTCTCTGCAATTCCTTTAAATATATATGATGAGAAGAACTTAATCCTTTGGAGTAAAAGGCAAATAATCACTGTTAGGAAGTACTCTCCAAGGGGGTTTTATGGATTTCTAATAATTTCATTCTTTCTCACACTTTTCTTAGTGCTTTTCATTTTAACTATGAATTTAATTTTTCTGAGCCCATACATTTTGTGGTTTTTAAAGAACGTTAATAGGGGGTTTAGGACTGGTTACGCACTAATCCCGTCATTTTTCTCTTTGTTGTCAATATTTTTCGCATTTTTTCTTTCATTTCTTATATTAAGAGAAAAATATATATTTTGGCGTGGCGTTAGATATAAAGTATGAGTCTATGGAAAAAGTTGCTAGTGATTGGAACGCTGATCTTTTTACTCTCAGTCGGTATTGGAGATTATGTTCTTTCTTTGAGTATTCAAAAAGTTACTATACAACCCCACGCTACCGCGACATTTAATAACGCCGAGCTTGAAGGATATGTAAAACCAATTAACCAAGTTAATGATTTAGGCGATATATCTAATCAAGAAGGGAAAACTTTTCCAATATATCAAGGAAACATAATTGAGGTAACAAACCCTAATTCAACTTCCCAAACAGTAACTGTAATTCATAACAATATTTATTTAACCTTAGATTTTGTAGCGATTGCTATTGGCTTAACATTTGTCATATTATCAATATTAGGGATTTTTTATGAGAGGATCATAAAAATGACCAAGCCAAAGGGTTAAAAGTTAAGGGAAAAACGCTAAGGGGAGTATTACCATAAATTATTAAATCTTCTTATTTTCTTTAGCTATTTTTTCTGCTATATTATATAAATCTGGATACATTTCCTTTAATCCTTTTTCTAAGGCTTCTTTGGCAGTTCGGCTCATCTTAAATCCCGGTATAGTATGATATAAGTACTGTAATACTAGAAAGGCAGGATAACTCCATACTCCTATCTTCGGGTCTCTATCAAGAAACTTTCTCATAATATCTTCTACGTTATTAGAGGGGGTATTAGCTTGTTGTGGATTGTTAAGAGAGACCTCTTGTTGACTAACAAAGTTTTGTATTTCTCCCTTAGACTCCTCATTAACACCCTTTTTCCTATTTAGAATCAGATCTAGTTCACTCATTACTAACACCTTCTATTACAATCTTACCTAATCTCTCATAAAGTTCTGAAATCTTTGGCTTTTTAACCTTAAATTCCTCATATCTAACAGCGGGAACTCCGAGTCTAGTGGCTTCAGAGAACAGTTTAGACTGAGGAATTGATAACTCTATACTCTTAACTGAAGAGAGCTCAATACTCACCGATTTCTTACTCATGTTTGTAAAAGCTATAGCGTTCTTCTTGAGACTATTAAGTCTAGAGTTTAAATTCTTCACAGCTTCTATTGCTAAAGGTTGAGGAGTAATCGGAGTTATTATCTTGTCAGCAGCCATCATAGCAGAAACTGAGAGAGTACCTAAATTAGGCGGAGTATCTATTACGAGGACATCAAAACTCTCGGAAATCTTCTTTATACTTGAGACAACGGACTCTATGTCCCCATTCAGTTCAAGCTTAAGTAAGCCAATATGTGAGAGAAAAACTTCTACATTAAATATGTTCACGCTTTTACCGCCTAATGGGTATTCCTTTTTTTCCCTCTTCATTCCAAAGGATACCGTAGCGCCTCCTTCCGGGTCTAAATCGAGTAAGGCTACGTTTTTCCATTTAGCTAAAGTATAAGCTAAATTAACTGAAGTAGTAGTTTTACCAACACCACCCTTTTGGTTAATAACTACAACTATCATTCTGTCTAGAGTCTTATCTTCAAAGTCTTTAATTCAGATTCTTCTCATAATACTATGAAAAGGATAGAGAACCCTCTGAAGTAAAGAGAGGGGAGTTAAAGTTTATAAAAGATCGGCAATATGAATAGGCCTTAGCCCCATTTTAAGGAAGGCTAGAGAACAAGAGGGGTTTGTAGAGATTACAGTCTTCACTCCACTCTTCAAAGTCTTCTCCTTCTTCACCTCCATTACTTTCTCTGACAGTTCTCTATTAAATATGAAGAAATCTCCTCCAGCCCCACACTCAAAGGAGGGCTCTTCACTTTCCGCTACTTTTAGCCCCATCTTTTCTACCACTGGTCTTATGTACTTGTCTATCCCTAAAAGATGTGCATGGCATGGCTCATGAATTGTGACTTCTCCATCCCTTTTTGGAAGCGGTAGGTTAAATTTCAGTAAAAACTCAGCTAAATCGTAAACATTTTCGATCCCATTCTCCCTCATATGTGCCGTACAATTAGAGGAAAGTGAAACCACTACTTTACCCCTAAAAACATCTTTAAGCCTTTTAATCCTTTCCTTACCTTCCAGAACTTCACCTATATGTTCATGAGCTAGACCGCAACACATATCGTTATAGACACTCACTTTATATCCTAGACTTTTAAAGTAGTTTAGCACTTTTTCTACTGAATTTCTGAAAACAACACTGGTTAAACATCCCGGGAAGAGTATTAAGTCTTCATTCTCCTCTCTGTGCTCCAAAGGAATAAAAGCGTTTATCCTTAACATCCTTAGAAAAGGAACTAAAGAGACCGGCCTATCAAGAAGTTTAACGGCAATTTTTTCTAAGGGGTTAGGCCTCCTAACAGTCTTGATAATCTCAGAATACTTTACTCCACTAGGGCAAGCTAATTCGCACCTTCTACAGAACATGCATGTTTGAAAACCATCTGAATTAATCCCTAATTTAAAAGCAGTAATTCTACCTCTAGGCGAGTGAATTTCAGACTTCGTAACAACATATGTGGGACAAGCCTCTAAACAAAAACCGCAATGAACACACTTTAATGCTTCTTCTAGTCCCATTCCCATAAAACCTTAACCTCCCTATTTTCTACTTTACAATTACCAAACATTTTACACGGGTTAAACAAATTATAGGGATCAAACACGTTTTTTATCCTTTTCATAACATTAAGGCTGGTTTCGTCATAGTAAACTTCCATAAACTTCACTTTCTCAATCCCTATTCCGTGTTCCCCCGATGGAACACCGCCAATTTCTATAACGGTCTTTTCAATTTCATCACTAGCCTTAACTGCCCTATAAAAACTGTTAAAATCGCTAGGGTCGTAAGAAATTAATGGGTGTAAATTTCCATCCCCAGCATGAAAAACATTAGCGATATAAACGTTATATTTTAACGCTATTTCCCTTATCTTAACTAAAACGTCTGGCAAATAGCCTCTCAAAACATTACAGTCCAGCGTAAGGTAAGCGGGGGAAATCACTCCCATAGCTGGAAAAGCGCCCTTCCTTGCGTTCCAGAGCTTGTTGGGGTCTTTAACATTTAATATTTCTCCACCATTATCTTCTATCACTCTCTTCACTCTTCTCTCTTCAAAATCAGCTTGTGAACCATCTAACTCTATAAGTAGAATCGCATCGACCTCTGGTATTCCAGCCTTATATCTACTATTCTCAACCGCAATAATTGAATATTTATCCATCATTTCTAACGCTGAGGGGATAACACCGGATTTAAAAACATCAACTATAGCCTTCCCCGCATCTCTAATGCTATTAAATGTGGCAAAAATACTTTTCTTAAATTTAGGCTTTAAATAAAGTCTTAACCTAGCCCTTAACACAGCCCCTAAAGTACCCTCAGCACCTATGAATATACTAGAGAAATTAAAAACTGGCGAAGAAGGAAACTCCTCTACCTCACCATTAGGCAATAATACACGTAAGCTTATAATGCTGTTAAAAGTAGGACCATACTTTACTACATGGATACCGCCGGAATCGTGAGAGATGTTACCACCAATACTAGAAACCTGATAGCTAGAGGGATCTGGTGCATAAAATAAATGCGGGGGTGCGTTCATAGTTACCATTGCGTTCACTATTCCGGGGCCTACCTCTATTTCAAAACCTTTTTGAGAGTAAACCTTGTTAAGCCTAGTAAGTGATACCACAACCTCATCGCCGGTGAGAGAAACAGTAGCCCCACTTAAACTTGTCCCAGATCCTCTGACAATGACTTTTACACTGTTCTTAATTAAAAGTCTTAACACCTTTACAGCCTCTTCTTCATTACCGGGCAAAACAACTAATCTGGGTTCTCCTCTAACAGCCGTGAAACCATCAAAACCGTAAAGTTTCTTCTCGTCACTTTCAATTACCCACTTTTCACCTACTATATCCTTTAATTCCTTTTCAAGCACCTTAATTATTTAATCATGAGAGTTTAAAATGTTTATATAGTATGAATTGCAAAGAGACTGTTTACCCAGTAAGTTATGAAGAGGTAGTAGAGGTTATAAAGAGTGCTGAAAGAAAAGGTGAAAAGATTCATGTTATGGGAAGTGGAAAACATCACCTTAGAACCGATTTTTACGCTGATATCTGCATTTCTTTAGTTAAAATAAATAAAATCCTTGAAATATCTGAAAGTGACTTATACGTTACAGCCCAAAGCGGGGTACTAGTTAATGAATTACAGAAGGAGCTAAATAAGAGAGGAGTAATATTACCCTTCTACTATGACGGGACTTTAGGTGGATTAACATCAGTTAATCCACCTTCACACTTCACTCTTTGGTACCCATACCCTAGAGACTACCTTCTAGGGGCTAGAGTAGTCACTGGAAAAGGCGAATTAATAAAGAGTGGTGGCAAAACACCGAAATTTTCAAGCGGTTATAAAATATGGAAAGCTCTATCGGGAGCATTAGGCTCTCTAGGAGTTTACGTAGAGTTAACTTTCAGATTATTACCTAAACCGGATAGAATAATAACTGTTGAGGGTGATATTAATACGTTTTTACAAGAGAGGCCGTGGGGGATAATAAGCATTAAAAAGGGTAATGGTGAGTTAAAGAATTTAATAATCTTGGCCGGGTTTGAAGAGTACATAAAGAAATTCGAAGAAAAATATAAAGTAAGCGATTTACTCCCAGACGTGAATTTAGAATGCGAAAGGGTTTATGGGATTATAACTACTAGAGGAAATGAGATAGAAGTTCTTAGCATGTTTAACAATGGAATAGCTTTTTACGGAGCTGGATACGTGAGAGTTTGTGATAATAAAGCTTTAGATCTAAGGAAACAAGGCTACATTGTAATTATAGAAAAGAACTGTAAAAAAGGAGAGGAATGTTTAGGATATTCTTCTATTACTTTTAAACTGCTGAAAGATTCTTTAGATCCGAATAACTTGTTTATATCGGGAATAGAATGAGTG
Organism: Sulfolobaceae archaeon RB850M; assembly: GCA_037389275.1. Taxonomy (GTDB): domain Archaea; phylum Thermoproteota; class Thermoprotei_A; order Sulfolobales; family Sulfolobaceae; genus JAPYVG01. The sequence goes on along the minus strand of JBBHKV010000051.1, from coordinate 59,021 downwards.
AGTATTTTTTAAATTATAAGGGGGAAAAGATCTTTGTGATACTCATAGGTAATCGAGGTAATAAATTATACTTCTATTATCCTAAAGGAGATACGTTAGTAATCGTTGATGATAAAGGAAATGTTGACATGAAAGAGATCTTAGAAGTTGTTGGTGAGGCACCAGCAGGTTTCAGAGTTACAGAACTTAAAGAGGATTGGGAAAAAGTGAAGAATAGAAAAGTAGTATGGAATATACTCGGAAAGGAGATAGAAAGTGATAATATATATGCTGTAATTAGCGAGGTAAAAGACTATGAAGAATTAAAGGCTCTAGCATATCCAAATAGGTTAAAATCTTACGTATTCAGAGACGAAAACCCTTGGGACTATAAAGACTGGTGCTGCGTCTTGATTTCCTCTGAAAAGGACATGGAGGATCTTCCACCGAGTTTTAAAAAAGTTTACGTAAAAAACGGTGAAGTAGTTGTTTAATCCACTTCTTTTTCCTTTAATAATTCGTCTACAATAGTAGTAGGTTTCCCCTCAACTTCTATTCTTTGTTTTGCAGGGTACATGTTAGAATATGAGGGTGCGTTCACTTGTATCCTTTCCTCAAATGATGGGACTAGCTCGTTCTGATAAAATACTCCTATTGGAATTCTATCGCCCCACTCCAAGCTCTTATCTATAGCCATTTTTAACTTCTCCTTTACCTCAGACTCACTTCTCACTATAGGATCCCATGAAGGATCACCATCCAATTTATAAATTCTCTTATCATACCACTCCTTAGTATTTATATCATTATAAGTAGGACAAGGCTGAAGAACATCAATAAACGCTAACCCCTTATGCTTTATAGCCATCTTCATAAGCTCCTTTAAATGCTTAACATCATAAGCGTATCCCCTTGCAACAAAAGTATAACCAGCTGAAAGTGCTAAGAAGACCGGGTTTAACCAATCGTTAATGTTCGGCTTAGGTAAAGACTTAGGCTTTAAGCCCCTCTGTAAAGTTGGAGAGGCTTGACCCTTTGTTAGCCCATAAACTCCGTTATTATGTAAAATTACAACAATATGCACATTCCTTCTACCCGCTGATACAAAATGGCCTACTCCTATTCCTAATAAATCTCCATCACCACCGTTAACAATAACTTGCAATGATGGGTTAGAGAGCTTTATACCTATTGCAAATGGTATAGCCCTACCATGAAGCGTGTGAACGCCGTCTATTGGAATTCTCATAAAGTGTGGCAACTTGCCCGAGCATCCTATACCAGATACTATTACTACCTTCTTATAATCTAGCCCAAGCTCCATTAACGCCATCTGCTCAGCGTTTAATATCCCGAAATTCCCACAGCCCGGACACCAATCGCTCAATTCTGGTCTAAATTTTTTAAGCTCCTCCATTTAGAACAACCTTCCTTTTGTCCTCTTTAATGACTAATTCTAAACCTTCATACAATTCGTCACGTAAGAAAGGTCTCCCGTTCCACTTAAGAATATAATTAGTAGCTTCTATGTCAGTGTATAGTTTAACTAACTTAGAAGCTTGTGCGTAGTAGTTACCCTCAACGGCAATTATTTTATCTTTATCCTCCAATAACTTACTCACTAACCTACTGGGAAAAGGAGAGAACATCCTCAGTTGCACAAGTAAAATGTCTAGATTAAAGTCATCTATAAGATCACGTATAACAGCGGAAGGAGAACCCCATGTAATTATAGCGTATTTGGAGTTGGCATTTCCGTAAACTTTTAATCTCTCTTCTTCTGGTATTTCTTCGTCTGCTAATTCTAATTTCTTAAGTCTTTTCTCATACATTAAAGTCCTATTCACTGGGTCTTCAGAAATATGACCTATCTCATTGTGTTCATCTCCAGTATAATACATTAGACCTTCTCCTAAAGGAGCTCTAGGGGATATACCATTATCTGTTATTTTAAACCTATGATAATCTATTCCGGCATTATGTACTAAAACTCCTCTTTCAATCCTAGCCTCATTTAATCCTAACTCTTCTTCTGGGACAGTTGAATAAGAGTTAGCTAAAGTTTTTTCCAATAAATGAATAACTGGAGTTTGATATTTTTCAGCTAAGTTTAGAGCCCAAATAGCGTCCTTAAACGCCTCTGCATGATCACCAGAAGCTATTACTATCCTTGGAAACTCCCCATGACCCGCGAATAATGGGAATAATAAATCTGCCTGCCCTGTCCTAGTGGGTAGTCCCGTTGATGGACCTCCCCTTATATAATAAGTGATTACAACCGGCACCTCATTCATTCCGGCCCAGCCTAACCCCTCGACCATTAGCGAAAACCCTGGGCCAGAGGTAGCTGTAGCCGCCCTAACGCCTGTTAGAGCCGCACCAACAGCCATATTTATTGCGGCCAACTCGTCTTCAGCTTGAACTACTACTATAGTACCTCTTATCTTATCGTTTGTATTGGGGTCTATCATTTGAACCTCCTGGTGAGCCTCAATGTAAACACTTTCATCTGAAGCAGGGGTTATAGGGTAGTACGACTGGAACCTCAACCCACCGTAGATTTTGCCCATTGCCACTGCTGTATTTCCATCTAACCAGTACCTTTTTCCCTCTTTGGAAACTGGCTTTAAGTTATATACGCTATTTACTAAATCGTAAGGTATTTCAATTGCAAGTCTGTTCATTTTCCTATATAATTCTTGTTTAAATACGTCTTCAGTAGCCTTGATTAAATACAATTTATCAAGACCTAATAACTTATATGACACAGTTATTCCGATAATGTTCTTTACCCTCTCGACAACAGATAAGGGTGTTTTTAATTCATCAGCGATTTTCTTAGCTATTGAATCGTATTCTACTGGAATAATTTTCACACCTTTACTTTCAACGTATTTTAAAACGTCCTTTACAACTGGAGTCAGACCTTGGTCTGAAATAAACTTCTTAATCCTTAAAGCAGTTTCTTGCTCCATATTCTGTATCTCGTCTAATTTAGTATTTTCCACCGCCTTATTATAAATTAAATATGACTTAACTTGATTAAAATGATGGAAAATGGTTTCTGCGTCAAAAGAGACTAATATATCTACTTTATCACTTATACTTCTAATCCTTTTATCAGATATTGACAACGTAAAATAACTATGCCTACCCTTTATGTTTGAGTAATATTCCCTATTTCCAAAAATGAAATAACCCGCACTCGCTACTGCGTTACCAAAAATTGTAGCAGAAGTATCAATGCCCGTTCCTTGTGCTCCTCCTATTAACCAATCAACTCTCATATGGTATAATCTGTTATTGTAGAATATAAATAAAGTTGTAAAATAAAATAAACTCTTGTTGTAAAGTTTAATTTTTTTAAAGGTTAGGAATTAGTTGCCTTAAAATCCAGGGAGTTTATAAATTAGACCTTTTATAAGAGTTTCTGAGTCTATGCTTCTACTTTTAAAATCATAATATAATTCCGCCTTGCTTATAGGGTCTAGAGTCTCACCTCTCCTCACCTCTTCTCTGCTGGCCTTTCCGCTTACTATTTCATACTCTAGACTCTCACCTCTTCTCCTAACTATTACTTTATTCTTTTCTGGGTAAACATTATTAGCTATAATCCCTACAAGAAGATAAGTTTCTAAGGTCGGTGCGAAATTTACTAAAACTGGCTTTTTTGATTGTAAGACCTCACTAGTATTTCTGAAATCAGTAAATATGTTTCTTTTTCTTTCCCACTTCACCGGTATTCCGTTCAGAAAATCTACTGTAATATCGTCTTCATTTTGAGTTCTTATACTTTCTTCGACTTCTTTGAAAGTAGCGTGAGGCATGAAGGTAAATTTCACTTGCCCTCTTAATATCACAGCCTTGGGAGGAATCCAGTTATTTCTAACAAACATTATTTCTATTTCATCTCCTATAGGAATTGTATAATAGATGTATTCTATGTATTTTCCTTTAAAATCATAATTCTGTAATTTTAAGGCCTCAGTAATAAAAACGTCTCTGAAAAATTTGTATTTTTCGTATAATGTAGAAAATTGGGAATCTAATTTTTTTATAATATCCTTTAACAACTTTTGTTCGAAATAAAATGATATAATTGGTTCTAAATCTAATTTCTTAGCAAATTCTAACGTTTTAGTAATCAAATCTTTAATTTCATTGTTTTTACTTAAAAGTGAAATTGATTCCACAAAGCATAAAGTGAAACGGCTCGTTAATAAAGTTTTTCTATAATGAAATGGATGAAACGGAAAAAACACTGTAACCCTAATAAAGATGAAACGTACAAATAGACTCGATGAAGGCAATCCCACTCTTAATAGTTGTAATAGCGGCTACCATGGCTACTGGAGTTTTTGTAGCCGGAATGCACGGATATGGCCCTCTAGCATATATTTCATACCATATAACAGCATCAAACTCCTCAGCAGAAATAATACCAGCATATATCAATCTAGGTAATTTAACTGCGGGAGAAAAAGGGAACGTAACTGCAAATGCCACCATAGTAATTTCAAGCAATGGAACTTACGAAATTAAACTATTACATATAGAAAAACTGTCTAAAGTGTTTTCTTACTTTAATGTAACTATTGAAATAGACGGGAAGACAATACTGCTAAACTTAGATAACGATAAAGCATACTTAAACTTAACTTCCGGCAAATATACCATTATAATAACAATAAGTTATCAAGTATCAAACCATCCGAAAGGCGATCTTAACGTTAACCAAGAACCCTTACTAATAATACACCCGGTACACAAAGATAAATGATGAAGGCGCCCTTCCCTGAAGAGTGAAGATATCCACCGAATCTGATTTTCCTTTTTTTATTGTAATTCATTTATTTCGAAATCTCTATACTCTTTCAACCTTTCAATTCTTAAATTCATAAAGGAAAGTGTATTTATATCAAGTATAGCGTAGCTTTCATTTGACTCCATCTCAAGGATTTTTTCCGGCACAACAAACCTACCTCTTAAAACTGGCACATAAGCTACACTTTTACCGGGGTACTCAGGTGGTTCTATAGCGTTAGCATTTATTATAGCTATTCTATTTTCTAAAACTCTTACCCTAAGATATTCCCTCCATAGCTCTATTCCATCGTAAGGAATTTTAGAGGGAACAAGAACTATTTCTACTCCTTTCAAAAACATTTGCCTTATAACTTCTGGGTAATCTACGTCATAACATATTGCAATACCTATTTTTACGCCTCGATAATTAAAAATGACTGTTGAAGAACCGGGAAAAAGTCTTTTCCTTTCTTCATCAAACAAATGAATCTTTTTAGCAATACCTTTTATCTCACCATTAGGGTCTACAATAGGAGCTATAACAGAAACACCATCTTCTACCGCTCCGGGTATAATATACGAAGTATATTTTTTAGCTAATCTCTGAAATTCTTGTAGTGGTAGGTCATCTAAATGTTTTACCCATTTCTCTGGTAACAATACTACTTCTGCACCGAGCTTTAGAGCTTCTTCAGTGAATTGTAATGCAGACAACCTATTACTAGCTTGTACGATTGCAAACTTCAACTCTCCTCGGCCTTCTTTGGTTTCCTTCTAACTTGTTCTATCTTCTTCAGTTCCTTTTCTACCCTTTCCTCTAATTTTTCAACAGCCTTTCTAACAGCAGTTACGGGATCCCAATCGCTTTCTTTAGTTACAAATTCGCCGACTTTAGTCACTACCTTAGCTGTAACCTGATACACCTTTTTATCAGCGCTTTTTGCCTCTTCTTTAAACGTCACCTTAAAGTTTAGAATGTCCGTTAATCTCTCAAGTCTTGATAAGTAACGCTCAAGGATTCCGTCAATTAACGCTTTGGTGTCTCCTTGTTTAAGTTCTGAGGTTAGTTTAGCTTCAATAGGCATTTCAAGCTCAAATTTTTTAGCAACGATAGAAATTGCATCAATTCCGCTGAACATACCAGTTATTAAATCCCCTTCAACTACTGGCATACCGGAAATCTTTCTAGAGAGGAGAGTCTTTACAGCAGACTCTACGTTCTCCTTACCGCTTATAGTAATCACTGGATATGACATTATTTCTTTTACCGGCATAGCCATTAACCTTTCTTCCTCAGTAAGGATTGATGCTTTCTTCTTACCTCCACTACTATATAATCTGTCAACTATATCCCTAGCACTTATTATTCCCACCAACTTTTTCTCATCAAGTATTGGCAATTTTGTTACATTATTATTACTCATTAGCCATCTAGCTCTTGCTACAGAATCTTCTGCATTAATAGTTATAACCGGTGAGTTCATAACTTCCATTACTTTGACATTCTTGAATTCTCCTTGATCTAGGAAATATGAAAGTAGCCTCTCTCTGGTTATCATTCCTACTAACCTTTTCTTATCATCAACTACCGGTATTCCTCTAGCTTTAGTAGTATAGAATTTAGCCACAACTTGTGTAACATCGCTATTGTCATTTATAGATATTACAGGGCTCATGAGGTTTATTACTTTTGATTCCGGGCTAACCCTTTTCCTTAATAGGTCATTATAACTTAAAATTCCCACTAACTCTCTGTCCTTAACGACCGGTACAACCCATTGGTTATACTCTCTCATTTTGCTTACTATTTCCCTAATCCTCTCACTATAACCTACTACTACCTTTGGTTCCTCCACTAAGTCTTTAATGCTCATCATGGAAAAAATCCAGTTCTATGCTTATATAGTTTTTCAGCTAAGATATTGAGTGTGACAAAAGCGGCATTTGTATGGGATGACGCTTATCTAGACTATTCATTCCCGGGAGACCACCCATTTAAGTCCTTAAGAGAAAGTATGACTAAGAAACTACTAGAGGAGAGAGGGGCTTTCCACTACTTAGACATAGTAAAACCAATCCCCATTGATGAAAATCTTTTACTTAAAGTCCATTCTAAGGAATATATAGAGTTCGTAAAGAAAAAGAGCGAAGAAGGAGAGGGTTATCTAGATGAAGGAGACACGCCAGCATTTAAGGGGATATTTGAAGCAGCCTTAAAAAGAGTTAGTGGCACAGTAACAGCAGTAAACTTATTACAAAGATACGACGTGGCGATAAACATCGGAGGAGGTTTTCATCACGCTAAATATAATTCTGCAGCGGGTTTTTGCGTATTTAATGACGTTGCCTTAGGGATAAAGATAGCTGAGGAAAAATATAATCGCATAGCCCTTGTAGATATTGATGGACATCACGGTGATGGCACACAATATTTACTTTATAACGATCCTAAGTCGCTTAAAATCTCACTTCATATGTTTCACCCCCGATTCTTCCCTGGCACTGGAGACATCTATGAGATAGGTGAAGGTGAAGGAAAAGGGTACACAATAAATATTCCTTTACCACCGGGAACTGCAGATGACATGTATTTATATGCATTTAAGGAGATCGTTGTACCAAAATTAGAACAGTTTAAACCTGAAGTAATATTCATACTTAACGGTGGAGATTCTCATTTCACAGACCCCCTGGTAGAACTGAAACTAAGTAACAGAGGGTATTTAGATATTATACGAATTTTACACTCGATTTCTAAGAAATTTAATTCCAGAATAGTGATGACGGGGGGAGGAGGGTATAATTATGAAGCAACTGCTAAAATATGGGCTTTATCAATTGCAGAACTAGCTGAGCTAGACATGACAGAATACGAAGACCTTGAGGATTGTTGTTATTTGGCGTCTTCAGAGTTTGTTAAAAAGAAAGTAATCGAAATAGTGGATAAGCTTAAGGAAATTCATGGACTATGAAACTAATATAAGTGATGCAGCCTTTCTAGCTTTCTCCCTAGCCTCTTCAACTGAATTTCCAGTTGCTATAACCACACCCATTCTCCTCTTATAGTATGTTGAAGGCTTTCCAAATAACCTTACCTGAACTCCAGGGATTTCTAAGGCTTTTTCAACATTTACGAACTTAGGCGACCATTTTTCGTTATTTGCTAGTATAACATGTGATGCAGCTGGAGAAACTAATTTAACTTCTGGTGTTGGAAGGCCTAACGCGCTCCTGACGTGAATTTGGAACTCATTAATGTCCAAACTGCCTAAAGTTACAAGCCCAGTGTCGTGAGGCCTTGGTGCAACTTCACTGAATAACACTCTATCCCCAGATACTAGAATTTCTACTCCAAAAATGCCGAATCCACCTAATTCTTCAACTACTTTAACAGCATATTCCCTAGCCCTCTCTATTACATCGTTTTTAACTGTGGCTGGGTGCCATGATTCAACATAATAATAAACGTCTTTAGGCCTCTGATGCTCTATTGGATAGATAGTTTTAGTAGTTACACCCCCTGGGGAAAGCGGGTACCTATAAGTTAGAACTGTAAGTTCAGTATCTATTTTAATATATTCCTCAACAATAACTCTTGTACTTTTACCTCTAGCGTGAAGTAATGATTCCTTAAACTTTTCTTCAACCTCGTTTTCAGAGTGTATAATTTCATGGCCGTGACCACTTGAACTCATTTCGGGTTTTATTATACAAGGATAACCGATATCCTTACAAGCTTTTTTAACTTCTTCCGCGGTTTCTGCAAATGCATAAAGGGTTGTTGGCACTTTTACCTTTTCAGCAGCTAATCTCCTTAATTCAATTCTATTCATGCATATTTTTACCGCTCTAGCGTTAGGAATTATTTTGAAACCCTCGTTTTCTAACTCTAATAGTGCATCAGTGTTTATAGCCTCAATTTCAGCTATCACTGCATCGGGTTTCTCCCTCTTAATTACACTTTTAATAGCATCACCATCTAACATGTTTATTACATATTTCCTATGAGCCACATGCATTGCTGGGGCCATATCGTATCTATCTACAACTACCGTTTCTATTCCCATTCTTTGTGCCTCAATTACCATTTCTTTACCTAATTCTCCCCCTCCTAACCAGAGGAGTTTTTTAGCCCCTTCTAAAAGAGGTGTACCTAACTCCATGTGATGAATTTACTTAACGAAATTAAAAATTCATCTGATAATAGAGAATCAATTTACTTAACCAAGTAAATACCTAATCCAATTAATAACCCTCTGATGATCCTTGATGAAGTTAAAGAAACATCTCCACCTCTTAACTTTACAAATCCCAGAATAAGGAAAAACTATTGCACCGAGAGGGTATTTCATTTCATAGTCCAGAATTTGAGCGTAATTATAATCACCAGTTTTCGCTTCAATTGCTATTTTACCCTCAACTATGAAATCAGGTTTATTATGTACATGAAAAAGCTTAGTAGGAACGTAGATCTCTTTTTGTCTTTCCACTTTAAAATATTTAGAAAGAGTCGTATAAACATATTCCTCAAAGAGAAATCCGATTATCTGATTAAGCTTAAGAATTCTAGTCCTTAGATCTGGAAAAGCAAGAGCATAATTCTCATCAATTTCAGTTCCTACTAAACCCTTTAACTCCTTGATTTTGTTAAGGTATTTGAACTCCTCTCCTAACAACTTAAACTTGATATTTTTTAATTCTTCACTTGTACCTCTCCTATAGGCCTTAACCATAAAGTTATCAACTACTACAATAACCTCTCCGTCCTCTGAAGGGATTAAATAATCGCCTATTTGTTTGTATAAAAACACTTTCATGTGGTATAGTAGGTAATCTTATAATTAATACATCTTACTATATCTAGCATGCTAATTACCTTAACAGACATACTTTGGGGCGTGGTCTTAACTATTTGGGTTGCGATCGTTACACTTTACATATCTAGACACATAAGCAAAAAAACCTCAACATATGTAGCTAGGAAATCAATACACATATTAGGAGGGGGAGTTGTAGCAATCTTAGCACCATTCCTCTTTACATCTCCCTTAATTCCAATAATTGCTTCATACGTATTAATGATTTATTTAGTACTTCATAGGAGAGGAGGAAAAATGTTGAACTGGTTTCAAGACAAAGAAAATAGAGGAGAGGTTTATTATACATTCTCTTTTGGTAGTGTACTATTGTTAAGTTGGTTATTAGACGGAAATTATTGGGATTCAGTATATAAATATGTTGCATTACTACCAATTTATTACATGTCCTTCGGTGACGGCGTTACCGGAATTATCAGAAATTACGTGTATAAGAGGAGGGTTAAAGGGTTCTGGGGTAGCGTGGGAATGTTAGCTATTTGTTTACCGCTGGGGTATTTCCTACTAGGAATACCCGGATTAATTTCTGGTATTATAGCAACTTTAGCGGAAGTTTTACCAATCATAGATGATAATCTCTCCGTACCTTTCTTGTCGTTTCTATTTCTTTATTTAACCGTAAAATTCTTTTAGATGTTGAAAACTCCTAACATCTATTAATTTTAATTCAAGCTCTTTACTATTTATAGTTATAATACCATCAATTTTGCTGTTTTTAACATCTGAAAGAGTTATATCTGGTGCTTTAGTATATCTTCTAATAAGTGACATGATCCTCCTATTTTCCTCTTCATTCCTTTCATCTGGCTTTAAGAGAAGTTCTGAAGGTATAGGAGGAATATAAAATGACGGTACAGCTATATAAAACCTATGTGCAACATTACTATATCTAGCTGTTTTTAAGGCAAGCCTACCCATTAAGAACTCTTCTGCATCCACTGCGTTATTCGGAGGAACGTAACCAGTTTCAACCTCAATCACTAAATCAATCCCTTTTATCGCATAAAGGTCTGCCACTCCTCCAGCCATTTCTACCTCAACATAAACCTTATAGCCCTCATTTATCAGATATCCAGCAGTTATAAGCTCTAGAACGGAATGATTAATATTAAGAACCCCAACTTTGTGTAATGATATTATTTTCTTGAGCACTTGCTCTAATTCACATGAGTTCCCAAATTTTTTACTTACCCTCTCATAGACATTTATTAAATCTTTCATATAATCCCTCATTTCTCACACTCTCAGACAGGGAAGCGTTCTTCATCAGCTCTGAAAACCGTCACGTCATCATTTTTAGTAATAAATTTGAGTGAGGGTTTATAAATAGTTATTATGCTAAGTTGGCTGTTAGGCTCTCCAGCACCACCTTGGAATTACTTAAAAGATATGTTTGAAGATTACAGAAACGTTGGAATTTACGTGAATAAAGATACCAAAATCGAAATGATAAAGGTGAGTGATATAGACGAGTTTCACGCTCCTACTTCAGTATTAGTAAGTGGATATTATCTGCTTACTCTAAAGCCATATTATTTAAAATTAAAGAAATTTGTAGCTTTTCCTTCCACCAGAATCAAGATAGTAGAAGAACTGATTAAAAGAAAAGGTTGGAGAGCTATGAAGTATTATTATGGAGACCAGTTCCTAGTTGCATGGGTAATATATGATTGTGAAGATTGCCATGAAAAACAAAGACTTCACCTAGAAATAAACGAGGAAGATTATACAGATGAGGAACTTATTAAAAAACATTTAGAAATTTATAACTCATGAGGTTCCTTGCCTATTGAAAACTCGTGGATAAATTCGTCGCCATTTCTAAATCTATCTATGTAATACTCCTTTTCCACCTCTCCGTTCTCTATGTATTCCACAAGTAGACTTGCCAATCCGGGTCCTACTTCAGCACCATAACCGTTTAAACCACCTACAATATAAAGTCCCTCTATTATTTCACCATATAGTGGCCTCATATCAGGTGTGGCCTCACAATAGCCATCACCTTTATAAATAGGAATCAAATCACCGAATCTTTTTCTAGCAGAATCAACTGCTTTCCTATCTCCCCTTTGTTTTATAAAGGGTGAAGATTCAACTGTTTCTCCATCACCAATAATTGCAAACTTCCATCCTAAGCCAAGGAATGGCCTTGAATAAAATCCTAGCTTATAATCATACACAATAACCTTATCTAGCGTGGCATCTCCAGTGCGAACTAACCAAGCCCAGCAGTAATAGCTTCTTAAAGGCAGTTCTATTCCTTGCACATTATATCTATTCCATGCCCCCGAGACCATTATAATCCCGTCGAATTTATCTGAATAGTCATTATCCCCAATCATAATTTTGAATTTCTTTCCCCTAACTATTACTTTAGCTACACCATTGGAATATGGGACTGAATCAATAAGCTTCTTAACGTATACTAAACCATCGGTATCTCTAGCGATAATAGCCCTATCCTTTAACCAATCAGCGTATCTTTCCTCTATTGAAAAACCTCTAGAGATCCAATCGTCTATTGTGTTCGACGAAACCTCGCCAATAGTATATGAAATAAAAGGCTGAAAGGGAATTGAATGGGAAATGTAAAACCTTCTTGAGGATAAAGCTAAATCTATGTCTTTTCCTTTCAATAAAAGTGAGTGAATTAATGAGGGATAAAACTTCCTATAACCAGACTCAACTACCCTAACCTCATGGCCTTTCTCCTTAAGCAAATAGTATAAGGACGAACCTACAACGCCCTTACCGATTACGAGGAATCTCACGCTTATTAAATAGCCTCACTCTTTTAAAAATTGATGATAACTGAAGGCTACTTTATCAAGTACGATAATAATATATGGGCAGTAAAGGGATGTACACATCCAGAAGGGTTTGTAGTTGCGATTCCGCGTGTATTTAAAAACAAGAAAATAAAGAAATTGAATGAGGCCCTTGAGATTGTAAGAAGATATTACCCTAACCTAGTTAAGTACGTGGATGAGATAGGTTTTGAAGTGCCATTAATACCTTTAAAAGAAAGCGAGGTACTAGACCCTTTTTCTAAAAACGTGAGCAACCCTTTAGTAAAGGAATTCATATCTTACTTTAAAAACGTTGGAGTAACAGGGAGCTTACTTTACTCTAACACGTTTAATGACATAGATTTAATTACTTTTTATGCTGAAAATTATAGAATTTTAAAGAAACTTAGAGAAAGTGACATAACTCGACCTTTAGAATATGTAAACAAGGAGGAAATTGAAACGCTGAAAGAAGAGGACTTCCTAAACTTGAAATCACAGAGAGTATTAGAAGGCGTATATAAGGGAACCCCTTATACGTTTAAAATAGTTGAGTGTGAAAGTTTCGGAGTAGTAGAAAGAAAAAAGAAATTTGAGGGAGAGGTTACCATTACGAAAGAACTAAAACCTTATTCCTTACCAGTTAAGTACCTTACAGACAAAGGATATATACTGACTTCATTTAGGATGAGGTTTACTGAACTAAAAGAAGGTATGAGACTTTACGTGAAAGGATTGGTATTAGAAAGGGATAAATTTATGGATTTAGACCTAGATATTGCTGAAGAAGTTAAAGTGACGCAATATGCACGCCCATGAAAAGCATAGAGAAATGGCACCAAAGGAGATTAACTTTTATGTAATAACAATCAGTACATCACGTTACGAAAAAATGATGAAAAAAGAGCCAGTAGTTGACGAGTCGGGAGACGTCATAAAACAATTAATAATTGAAGCTGGATATACTTTAGTCGGGTACTCTTTAGTCCCCGATAACAAGTTAAAAATTCTAAGAGCCTTCCTAGACGCTTTAGAAAATGAAAAAGTAGATGTTATAGTATCAACTGGAGGAACTGGATATACACCAACTGATATGACTGTAGAAACTATTAGGAAAATAATGGATAGAGAAATCGAGGGATTCGGAGACGTTTTTAGAAGTTTAAGTTATAATGACCCGAAAGTCAGAGCTGCAGCATACTTAAGTAAAGCTACCGCGGGAATAATAGGGGACAAAGTAGTATATCTGCTACCCGGTTCTCCAGACGCAGTAAGACTTGCAATGAAGGAACTAATTTTACCAGAAGTAGGCCATTTATTATACTTAATCAGAAGTGAAAATCGTTAAGAATTAAAAATCTTGATAACTTCTTTATCAATAATTCTCTTTTCACTTTCACTTAGATTAGCTTTATCTTCAAAGAAGTAAAGGATTGCCAGTTCTTGTAAACTTAAGGATTTAACACTCTGTTGATAAATTCCCTCAGTTAATTTAGTATATAATTCATCATAAACTCCTTCATACCATTTTGCATCATCAATAATGTATACACTTTCTTCTAATCCTTTTCTAAATTTATCAACTATATTACTTAACTGCTGTAAGTCTATACTCGGGATTATCATATCTAAAGGACTTTTCAATTTATACTTCTGTGCAGTAATCGGACATAAAGTATATTTTATCTTTTCATTAAGAACTAGCTGTTTTCTCTCTTCGTCAATCTTATTAAGCCTTTCCAAAAAGGCTAAACTGCATTTATTCGAACCACCAATATTTAACCTTAATAGACAAGGAACATGTAATTCTTCACTATTAATATCAGCATCTTGCAATGCGTCTTGCTCTACTAAACTTATATTAATAGATTTTAAGGCAGCCAACGTCTGTAAATAATAATATTCTTCTGGTGTAATTGTAAATATTTCATAAATCCCATCTAATTTTTTACTTAAAGAGTTCCAATCAACAGAGTCAGTTAGGAGATTGTTAATATCTATGTCTAGCACTATAACACCGACTTTCTTATTTTTAGCTAGATAATAAAGAATTGCCCTGATTGCCCTATCCTCAAGTCCATGACTAAGACGAGTTAAGACTATTACACTTTTAGCTGGCAATTCCTTAATTGAGGGCAACTCAGAGACAAAATTATACTTCGCATTCTTTTTTATTAACGAAATTATATCCAGTTTTGATGGGCAAACATCGACACACCTACCGCATTGGTGGCAATTTATTAATCCTTCGGTCACCCCCAAAGGGTTAAGAACATAAAGTCCTATAGGGGTGTAAACGGGAGAACCCATCAGTTCACCATATGGGCAAACATCAACACACCTACCGCATAGGACACAACCGTTAAGGTTGTTTTTATCAGCTGAATCTGAATATGGAAGCAAAATAACAGTAGAAGGAAAAACGAGAGGCACATGAGAGTATATCGAAAAGAAAACTTTTTCTCCTTTAAACCTAAGGAATGACTTCTCACTTTTCTTTATGTTCTCTTTTAAAGACTCTATATCCTTAAAATCGATCAGCCCAAAGTATCTGTACTCGTGTCTCGATGATAAATCCTCATAGATTATATCACTGTTTTGCATGTCGGCTAAGAATCTTTGTAATAATACCTCTCTAATTCTCGTATAAGCTACGTTTAAGATCACTGAACCTTGTGAATATACTACCGTAATGTCCCTAAATGGTGGGAGGAAATTTTGGAACCAACTCTTCAGTTTATATATTACAGCATCTAATGTGTCGGCCTTATAACTTTTTGAGACAAGCTCTTTACTCTCTTTCCTTACATAAACCGCATATATTATACCACCCTTATATTTTCCAATATACTTAACACCGTTAAGATAAGCCTCAACTTCTACCCTATCCCTCACAAAACCAAATTCGTTAAATCCGAATCCAGCGTCGCCGAATGCTACACTACCGCCAACGGAAAAGTCTAAGTTCGCATAAATTTCCGGCTTATATGGCAAAACTTCTCTCCATTTAGTTCCAGCTAGGATTCTAATTTTATCTCCTAAATCCTCTACGCCTTTTAAACTAGTTAAGTCTATTATAGTGCTGCCTTCAATACCTCTAGCAAATTCATACCTAGCTACAGCGTTTTTAATACCCTGTAACTCGTTTTCACTCTTTATTCTCACCACTCTAGGAGTGATTGAAGACCTACGAGTAAGCGTAATTTGAGAGAATAATAGTTCTTCCATTGTTATAAGATTAGAGCAAATGGACTTATATATATTTACCCAAAAATTTAGTAATTAAGTTATTGGATTACCACGTAAATCTCCATTATCTGATATCTTTGAACTATTAGAAAGCAAGAAGTTTATGAGTCTAAATGACTTCTTCCTTGATAACATTTTATTATTATTACCGCAATAAGGGCTATAAATACATTTAGGGCAACCATCTTCGCAGTCACAATTGCCAGTAATGTCTAAAGCTATAGAATAAGCATCTTCCAGTCTCTCAAAAAGTAGCTTTGAAACGCCACTTCCTCCAACAACAGAATCGTAAATTATCACATGACCACTAGGATAACTTATACCAGCGAGGTCTGTAAGACTTGCACCGGCAACAACCCTTGCTGCGGAAATAAGAACGTGTTCTGTAGCGTGAAAAGCTTCTATTGCGCTAAATTCATCAAAATCCTCTAGAATTGGATGCCTTATTATAACCCCCTTAGTAGTATAAGAAAAGGTAAGAGGTTCGTCATAGTAAAACTCTTGCCTAGGCTTATTCTTTCTGCCAATTAAATCATAAATAGCGTAACCCTCAACAGAAATTAAAATAGTAGCGTAACCGTACTTTACTGGCATACCGAAAACTTCCTTACTCTCAACTTCTTCAAAGGAGAGCAAATGAGTGGAGTAAATGGGCTTAGTATAGTATTGGAGATCCTCATTTATCCTCTTTAATTCCGCCCTTAATTTATCTATTTCTAACTTCTTTACTATGTAATTTCTTTTTGAAACCAGATAAACGGAGTTAGGGTATATATCGTAAAGAGCCACCGGTAATTCACGTTCACCAACATACTTACCGCTCTCATCGTAAAGTTTTACCATCGGCCCAGTAGACCTTATTCTGGTTTGCTTTACAAATGTGAATAGTTTATTATTAGGAATTACGAAATTGTTCACTATAGTTACAAGGCCATCTTTACTTAATTCTTTATAAGCCTTGACCCACAAAGGTGGAACATTATCCAACTTTACCCTCCCCTTCTCTGCCAGGTAAGCTGCAGCATGAACCTTTACAACTTCCATATTCGAAATATCAAAGGGTAGAGGACTCAACTTCCTTTCAAAGAACTCTTTAGGCCTCCTCAAATAATAGGAATCTATAGGGTCTTCCCCCAATAAAGTGAAAATATAACCTATCTTGTTCCTTCTACCCGCTCTTCCAGCCCTTTGTAAATACTTTGCATAACTTGGCGGGTTCTCAGCTAGTACAACTGCGTCTAAATCACCTATATCTATACCTAACTCTAATGTAGGGGTTGCGACCACACCTTTAACCTTACCAGATTTAAACTCTTCCTCAACCTTAACTCTCTCCTCCCTACTAATTCCGGCCCTATGTACTAGTACTTCTCCCCCAAACCTCTCTACTATTTTTGCTAAAACTTCCGCCATCTGTTGGGAATCAACGAAAACTAGAACTTTTAACCCCATCTTCATTAGAAGTGCCGTTAAATACGCTGAAATAGTCCATCTACTCGAAGGCCCTATATTAAGTAAAACATGTATTGCCATCCCTTTTCTTCTTGGAGAGCCATAAATAATCTCTCCATCAACCCCGAAAAGTTCCGAAAACAAATAAGGGGAGGCACCTATTGTAGCACTTGACGCTATAACGTGGTAATTTTCGAACTCCCTCAACCTATCACTTATCATTCTTAAATGTGAACCGAAAACTCCTTCATAAACGTGAACTTCATCGAATATGAAATGTTCCGCACCTCTTATTAGACTCCTAAACCTATAGCTAAACGGTAAGCCTATGTGAATCATATCTGGATTTGTAATTAAGATTTCTGGTGGGTTTCGGTAAAGTTCATCCCTTTCTCTATCTGACGTATCACCGTCAAACACACCAACCCTTATGCTCAACTTATCAGTAAACTTCTTTATCCTATCTAACTGATCTCTTGCAAGGGCCTTAGTAGGGTAAACGAGAACACTCCTTTCTCCTTTTAGTGCCATTTGCAGAACGGGGATTAGAAAAGCTTCAGTCTTACCAGTACCGGTGCCAGAAATAATCATCACGTTTTTACCTTCAATTATTTTCTTTAAGGATTCTTCTTGAAACTTATACAGCCTATTTATACCCAAAGTTTTTAAAGCGTCTACCAGGCAGGGATTAAGACCTAGTTCATCAACGCTACTTCCTAAATCGGGATCCAAAGACGTTTCAGTATAAACATGGGAGATTCTCACGTTAAAATAATTTAATTTCTCTGAAATTTCATCTAATAAGTCCACATAACCTTATTTTGCCTCATCACAAAAAAGCTTTTATGTGTAGTGTCTCTGGGACACTGATATTAAATCCGTCAAACTATGAGAAAATTGAAAGAAAGTTTATTGAGATCTTGAAGAGAGCTGAGGACAGGGGGAGAGACAGTTTCGGAGTAATAGTGATACAAAAGGATGGTAGTACTAAAAGCGTCAAATCCTTAGGAAGGCCCTCAACACAAGAGGAGAAATTAATTGGAATTCTAGACGAGAATAGTAGGGTTATAATAGCTAATAATAGGGCTGAACCAACTACTGAATATGTAAGAAGGAAAAATGAAAACGACATTCAGCCATTTGAAGGAGAAAGATACGTAGTGACCCACAACGGCATAATAGCTAATGATGGCGAACTCGAAAAGAAGTACTCTCTGAAGAGAAATACTAAGATAGACAGTGCTATAATACCACCGCTACTTGATAAACTATGGAAAGGGGATTTAGAATCGTTAAGGCAAATACTTAGCGAAGTAAAGGGGAGTTTTGCGTTTATAATAGGTGATAAAAGAAACCCAGATAAGATATACATTGCACAAAACTTCAAGCCAGTTTATATGATGTATGATTACGAGTTAGGTGCTATATTCTTCACGTCTTTAGACGATTACTTTGACTCGACACCATTAGATAAAGTGAACGTAACTAAATTAGAACCATATACAATCGTTGAAGTCTCAAGGAACATGAAAATTAATAAAATAGAGCTTATCAAAAAGGAGGGAAGAAAAAGAGTATTAGTAATTGCGAGTGGGGGTCTTGACTCAACAGTAGCTGCAACATATCTTTTAAAACAAGGTTATGAAGTAACACTACTCCACTTCAATTACCATCATAAAGCTGAAGAAAGGGAGAGAGAAGCTGTAAAGAAAATATCAGAGTATCTTAATGTCCCATACATTGAAATTAACACGGATCTTTTTAAGATAATTGGACATACTACATTACTAAAGGGTGGAGGAGAAATTGTAAAAGATAGGGGAGGAGAAGAAGGGGCCGAATTCGCTCATGAGTGGGTTCCGGCTAGGAATTTAATTTTCTTCTCAGTAGCATTAGCTTTAGCAGAAGCATACGGTTACGACGCTATAGCTTCTGGGATAAATCTAGAAGAAGCTGGGGCTTACCCAGATAATGAAATGGAATTCGTAAGAATGTTCTCTAAGCTTGCTCCTTATGCTACCGGCCCTAATAAGAAAATAGAAGTATTAATGCCGGTGGGTAACTTGGTAAAGCATGAAATAGTGAAGTTAGGCGTGGAAATAGGAGCACCACTTCACCTTACATGGAGTTGTTATGAAGGGGGAGAGAAACACTGTGGTAAGTGTGGGCCTTGTTATATGAGAAAAATGGCTTTTAGAATTAACGGGTTAGAAGACCCAGTAGAATATGAGAGTTAGTGTTGGTAATAAAAGAATTTACCTTTCCTACCGACTTTATTTTCCTTCATTAGCTCTATTAATGCCCTATTAACTTCATGTGCCGGGAAGTTAACGTTTTTTAAAAGCTCGCTAAAGGTCATCCATTCTCTTTGTTTGAGAATTTGCTCAACAACTTCTTTAACGGAGTCCATAACAATAACTTTTTACAACATAATAAATAAATTTGAGTATATTTTATAGTGTGTCTGTGAAATTAATGGTAGACAGAAGAAAACTTTACCTACCATTAATTGGATCAGCAATATCAATTATTATAGGATCAATACTTCTTATCGGAAAAGTGCCAGTAATTTTAACGATAGGCAGTGGAGTGTCCTCAACAATACTATTTCTCATCGCATATTTAATCTCAAGAGGGTATAAGATGGCTGAATATTTAGGTTTACTACTCACCTTTTTAGAGATTGTCTCCACTTCTCTAACACCCGCTCATATTAATTCAATTCTGGAATTTGGATCATCAATTTATGTGTCAGTTATCGATATATTTACAGTTTTAGCGTTCTATTTATTCCCTATAATTTATATAATCTATTTCATTGTATACATAGTTAAGCAGAATAAGGAAACTTCATAAACTTAGGAGAATAATTTTATAGTATGACAGATACATCCCCCGTGCTCCATCCAGACGCTAGAGTTGCAGATTTATTAGGGTTATTAAGTGTACTTCAGAACACCTTTGATGGTAAAACTGACGTATATTTGCTAGAAAAAGAATTGGAAGTGGACCTGGACGAATTAATGCCCATACTTTATGCAGCAAATTCAATGGGTTTTATTAATTTCATCGAAGGTGATGTAATAATAACAGATAAGGGAATCGAGTTCTTAAAGTCGAATATAAAGAAAAGGAAAGAATTATTAAAAGAGTCTTTAGATAGGGTAGAACCGTTTAAATCAGCTAAAGAATTAAAAACGTTCTCGGTAGATGACCTATTAGAAAAAATGCGAGAAAAGGGAATACCACTTTACGAAGGACCTACAGCATATAGAGACCTTGAAATTATTTTAAACGAGTGGGGAGTCTACTCCGGCTTTCTGAAAAGAATAGGAGAAGATGAGTATGAAATAAATCCGTAGTCTGAGACTGTAACTCTTTTACGTAATTACTTATTAGTTTTAATTATTTCTAAATATTGTTTCATAAATAACGTTTGCGTAATATTATTAAGATCTCTAGATAACAAACCTCTCTAAACTAAAGTCTATTTACGAGGGTGGGAGTGTAGAGCATTTCCCTCAACTAACCCTAATGATTTAAGGAGTCTGTATATAATCCCTTAGGCCCTTAGCTGAATAGAAGTAAAGAAAAAATATGCCACGGACAGACACGATCTTAAATGGAAAGTCTAATTACGATTTTTCGTAATCCAAGAATGTTTTATAACCATCTATGCCAACCCTATTATCAATGAGCAAAGAGAATGAAATCCAAGAGCCGGTAATACATTACACTCACGAAGCTGACACGTTTAGAACGAGAATATTTGGAATACAAGATGGGTTAATAGGAATTGGTGCTATTACTTTAGGTGTAGCAGGCTACTCCCAAGACCCATTAATAGTTTTAATAACTGGATTGATAGCAACTATCGGTCAAGCTTTTTCTATGGGAATAGGAGAATACATCTCAACTAGAGTTAGGGCACAGATAATACAAAATGAAATTAAAAAAGAAGAATATGAGCTCGAACATTACCCAGAGAAAGAGAAAGAAGAACTAAAACAATTTTACTTAGAAAAAGGATTACCAGAAGAAGAAGCAGAAGAAATAGCTAAAAGAATCATGAAAAACCAGATAATAGCACTTAATGAGATGCTCATCCACGAGTTAAAAATATTCCCAGAGGAATTCGAAAACCCAGTAAAATTAGGCTTCATTATGTCACTTTACTTGATAATTGGGGGCATAGTACCATTGTTACCTTTCATAATTGATATTTACGTGCACTATCCATTCCTCTTCGCCGTAATATCTTCAATTGCAATAATAATAGCCGGATTAGGGCTTTTCGGGGTTATGGCCACTAAATATACTGGTTTAACAAAGTATAGAGGGGCGTTTGAACAAATAGCTACCGGCAGTTTAGCACTTATAGGGAGTTATATAAGTGGGCTGTTACTCGCACACTTCATACCGGTATCTAGCCTTCCCCCGCTCTGAGTAATTTAGCCAAATTTCTAGGTATTTTTGCTGGTTTATTATCTTTTTCAAATAACTCTTTTCTTCTAGCTTCTAAAATCATAGGTTCCTCGTGGAGATACTCTGCTGCAGTTATAACTTTACAGCCAACCGACTCAGCAATGTTTTTAACGGGTTTTAACACGCTCTCGTAATTCAAATCTCTTAAAACGTGATGATCAATTATCGCATATTGTAATCCGTTCTTGACAACGGTTTCGAGGTTTTTAATCTCCACATCAAGTTCCTCATTACTTAAAGCTCTGCCTAACAGATAGCTCAAAGGACCGTCAATAATGAGAAAATTAGGCTTAACCTCCTGAATAAATTTTAGATGGGAATCCTTGGGAGCACCCTCTATATCTGAAGTGAAAAGAACAGTCCCATCATTGTCACTTATTGCCACCTGAATTACATAGCCTAACCTCTCGTCTGCACCGTGAGGAACAGCATTAGAAAAAGTAATCTTTGTGGATCCTATCTTAATCGACTTACCATCCGCACTCTCTAAGACTTTTGGCCTACCATTTATTGTCTTTAAGAAACGTGGTGCCCTTCTGAACTTTTGGCTAGGATTTATGAAGTTCTGGGGATCTTTTATATAAACTGTTTTCCCGTCGTAGATATCTAATGGTATTACATAACCAGGGTCGTGATGATCGTAGTGATAATGGGTAATGATTATTACATCAGCCTCTTTTGCCTCCTGGTAAATCCTTTTTGCCAATTCAGTTAATCTATCTACCTCAAGTTGATGAGGAGGTAAGTTGTATCTTCTAGGAGCTAATGAAACTGCTGGGTCAATAAAAATCCTTAAGTCTTTAGTCTCGATTAATGTAGCTTGTGACCTCACACCCAAACTCTCAAAAGCTATCGGTTTTATTTCCACAATTTTACACTCTCGATTTTATCATATAAATTTCGATTGTAAATAAGACGATAATAATTCTAGGCTTTTATCACATTAGCTATGCTAAATATATTTTATTTATAAACAGTCATGTAATACATAAAAAATATACTCAAACATTTAGAACCTAATACTTGTTATATCAAGTATTGATTCTCTTAACCTCCTCTTAACCTCTTGTAAATCCGCATAAGCCATCCTCAAGCCATAATTTGTTCTTCTTTCCATAAGTTTACCTATACCATATATAGTAAACCCACTAACGGTCGTAATGTGAAATGGATCATCAAGTCCAAAAGCTATAAACTTACCTATAGCTTGAATTGTCTTACCTTTTGGTTCATAATCGCCTAATATCTCCTTAATCATAACTTAATAATTTAACAAATATCAAAAAAAGGGATAAGTCTACGTATTATTATATTTTCATATCCTCACAACAGAGAGTATTACACTCCAAAAGAAATATAAAAAGAGAATAGGAAAATTACATAATGCTTTATGCAATTATAGCTATGTTTAGTATCCTGGTATCGTCATGGAGTGTTTATAATTCCTTTTTAGCGATTTATGGCTTAACGTGGAAGGGAGATCAGAGAAAGGAATATAGCGGAAAAACATTCTCTATAATGGTACCAGCAAAAAACGAGGAAAAAGTGTTAGGAAGACTCCTAGACAGGCTGGTAAACTTAGAGTATGACAAGTCGAAATATGAGGTAATAGTCTTAGAGGACGGCTCAACTGATAATACTTACAACGTATGTAAAAAATACGAGGATATGTATGACATTATAAGGTGTATTAAGCTAGAAAAAAGCCAAGTACCAAACGGTAAAAGTAGGGCTTTAAATGTAGGCTTAAAACTGGCTAAGTACGAAATTATAGGAATATTTGACGCTGATTCTGTGCCGAAGCTAGATATACTAAGTTATGCCTCGGCAACATTTTCAGATGATAACGTTGTTGCCGTTCAAGGTAAGCTCGTACCAATAAACGTTAGAGAAAGTATAATAACAAGATTTGCAAGCCTTGAAGAACTATTTCATGAATACTCTATTGCTGGGAGATCTAGATTAGGGCTATTTGTACCATTGGAAGGCACTTGTACATTTATAAGAAAATCTACACTGGAAGAGCTGGGCGGATGGAACGAATATACTCTTACAGAAGATTTGGACTTAAGTCTGAAGATCACCTCAATGGGTTATAAGATAGTATATAACCCCTCAATGATAATGTGGAGAGAAGTGCCGACAAGTCTAAGGTGGTTAATAAGGCAAAGACTTAGGTGGTACAGGGGGCATTTTGAAATCAGTATGAGAATTCCGGGGAAAATAGACCCTAAAATAATAGATGGTGCACTTATAGTGGGGACACCAGTCTTCATGGTACTAAATATCGTGAATTACTCATTAATTATTATATACCCATCCTCGCTCTTCATAATAGCTACAGCTTTCGTTACATCGGCTTCGTTTATTTCATTTCTTACAGCCGTAATAATATCTAGAAAACATCTGATAGAGTTCGAATACTCATTTCTGTCTTTAATTTATATGAATTTCGTAGTATTATTAAATTTCATAGCTATAATATTAGAAATTATAAGAGCACCTAAAGTGTGGATAAAAACTGAGAGAAGTGGTAAAATATTAGCACCTACAGAGGTATGAAAATGATAGTTGAGAGGCTTTATACTTCTAAACTTCAAGACTACCTACAGCATAAGAAAGATGAAGACACACTTTACGTTACCGACCTTGTTAGGTGCCCCTTAAAAGTACGCTTTGAAGAACAATATAAGGAACTGGCAATGAGTGAAGTGTTTGCACCTTCAATGCTTTTAGGCGACTTAGTTCATTCTGGTTTAGAAGATTTCTTAAAGAGGGAATTTAATGCTGAAGTTGAGGTTGAGGGAGAGAAGGAAATTCCAGTAAACGGTAAAACTGTAAAGATTAAGGGGAGGGCTGACGCGATTATACAACAAAACAACGAGAGAATAGTAGTGGAAATTAAGTCTGCAAAGGGCGACAAAGGTCTGCCATTAGAACACCACAAAGCACAGTTGCAACTCTACTTGTGGTTATTTAACGTAAGAAAAGGTATCCTAATATACGTCACCCCAGATAGGGTTACGGAATACATAATTGACCAGCCCGCAGACGAAGTGGGAGTAATAAGGCTTACAGAAGAGACGTTAAGAGCGAGTAAAGCCCCACGTTACCAATGGGAATGTAAGTATTGCGTATTTAAAGTGATATGTCCTAATAGAAAAAGTTAATCCGGTTTAATTAGAACTATAATTTATGTATACCAGACCGGTTGTGTTAACGATAGCCGGAAGCGATTCTGGAGGGGGTGCCGGACTACAAGCTGATTTAAAGACTTTCACCTCTCTAGGAGTTTTTGGTACCGTAGTAGTTACCGGTCTGACGGCACAAAACACTAAGGGAGTTTTTAAAGTTCTAGAAATACCACTTGATTTTATTGAGGCACAATTCGATGTCATAATGGACGACTTAAAGCCAGAATTTGCAAAAACTGGGATGTTAGCCAATTCTTCAATTGTAGAATTGGTTGAAAAAAAGGTAAAACAATACAACCTTAAATTAGTTCTAGACCCGGTGATGGTAGCAAAATCCGGTGATCCATTAGTTACTGAAGATACTGTTAAAGCGTTACAAAAGCTGATGAGAGTGTCCCTAATAACGACGCCTAATAAATTTGAAGCTGAAAAAATAGCTGGATTTAAGATAACAAATTTAAACGAATTAGCCAAATCAGCCAAGGTTATCTATGACAAGTATGGTGTTAATGTGGTAGTAAAAGGGGGTCCATCGCTTAACGGGACAGATGTCGCAATAATTGATGGTGACGAGATTATATTAAAAGGGGAGAGCATTAACACAAAAAATACTCATGGAAGTGGGGACGTATTTTCAGCCTCATTAACAGCATATCTAGCTAAAGGATATAAACTAAAGGATGCTGTAAAACTCGCAAAAGAATACGTAACTTTAA
Source organism: Sulfolobaceae archaeon RB850M (assembly GCA_037389275.1). Classification (GTDB taxonomy): domain Archaea; phylum Thermoproteota; class Thermoprotei_A; order Sulfolobales; family Sulfolobaceae; genus JAPYVG01. Next base: position 33,471 of record JBBHKV010000051.1, on the reverse strand, counting down.
GCATAAAGTACTCCCTTTCTTTGGGTGGAGGCCATGGCCCTGTTGATCCTTTTGCTCCAGCAGAAAGGATTATTGAGAGAGAAAACGCAAGAGCTATAATTGAAAAAATTCTGTGGGAAATTGAGAGAGACCCTTCATTACTTAAGTCGATACTTGACGAGGAGGATAAATCGAATATTGCTGTAATGACCAAGTATGGTGATATCGCAACAGTTGCTGGAGGAGTGATTAATTACTTAGATAAAATAAAGATAGACGGACCAATATTAATAAACATAGATAATACTGTCTCTCAAGTAAATAAAAAGTTTGGTAAAAAAATTGTAATATCGGCCTCATTCAACAAGAGATTGTTGGAAGCAGCTGAGAAAGGGGTGATTAAATTAACACAAAGCGGTGAGAACGGTGATGTAATAGTTTATAACGGTAGAGCTTATATAACTGCTAATGATGAAGAAGAACTTATTAAGAAGTTGAAACTAATTTCTTCATGATATCTGTAGTTGGAAGTTATAATGTAGATATAATCCTTAAAGTTGATGAATTCCCGAATGAAGGTGAAACTGTATTTGCAAAAGAGGTTTATATTAACCATGGCGGAAAAGGGTCAAACCAAGCAGTATCTGCTGCAAGGTTAAAATCCCAAGTTAGGTTTATAGGTTCCGTGGGAAACGATGAATATGGAAGAAAAGCGATAGAGTTCTGGGAAGATGAAGGGATAGATGTTGCATATGTTAAAATAAAAAATGCGTTAACAGGATCAGCATATATTATAGTAAATAATAGAGGAGAAAATTTAATTGTAGTGAACCCCGGTGCTAACATGCTCTTAACGCCGGAGGATTTAAACGGTGGTCTTTACGGGGACATTCTCTTAACCCAATTAGAGATTAGAGAAGACACTGTTCTAACTGCCTTAAAATCCTTTAATGGTATTAGAATACTTAATCCCGCACCCGCAGTGCTCAAAGATTATTCCTTACTCGACTATGTAGATATCTTGACTCCCAATGAGATAGAATTCAAACAACTCTGCTCTTGTGACGATATAGATTATGGGATTAACATATTGCTAAAGAAGGTGAAAATAGCGGTAATAATTACTTTAGGTGAAAGAGGAGCACTCATAGGGACTAAATATAAGAAAGTCCATATACCTACAATAAAGGTTAATGCAATTGATACTACGGGAGCTGGTGATGTATTTAATGCAGCACTAGCAGTTTATTTAGAGAAAGGATATGATTTGGAAAAGGCAGTTAGGATAGCAAATATAATAGCTTCCTATTCTACCACAAAAATAGGAGCATTGGGCCCAAGAATTGAGGAGGTGAAAGAACTAATTGAAAAAGAAGTTGAGAATTAAAAAAGAAGAATTAAATAAGGAGATGGAAGAAGAACATAAGTGTATAGGTCTTTGCTGTGACGATTTAGTGAGCATAACTGAGAGGGATGACGCATGAAGATTTATTTCTTAGGTACTGGAGCAGGTTCTACGTGGGGCAGTAAGAGGTTTAAAGCGGGGATTTATGTTAAGAGTGAGGGAAGTTCAGTGATTTTAGACATGGGAAGTGGAATTAACTACAGAATAGAAGACTTGAAATTAACAGATTTTAAAGCAATATTTATAACGCACCTTCACATCGACCATATAAACGGAATCCCAGACCATTTAGTTCAAAGAACAATTAACCAAATGCCTACTATAGACATATACTCACCACCGGGGTTCTCAGAGTTATTTAAAACCTACACATATTTAGGCAATGGTATTTCCGCAAATATACATGAGGATAAACTGCCAAATGCAAGAATAGGAGAATTAGAAGTGTATTCAATAGAGGGTTGTCATAAAATTTACGATGTGGCATATATTGTGACTGATGGTGAAAAGAGCATTCTTTATACCGGTGATACATTAGAACCTTGTGAAAGTATAACAAGGGTGATTAAGGAAGTAGATTTAGTAATCCATGAGGCTAGCTGCATCGAAGATTGCAGTAAATATGGCCATACTAGTGTTAAGCAAATAATTAACCTCTTCCCCAGAGAGAAAGTAATACTAACACATATTCCAAGTCAGATAGAAGATAAAGTGAGAGAGATAGCTAAAGGATATAATATAGCTTATGATGGTTTAATAATAGATGTGTAGACTATTAGCTTTTTCAGTGAGAGGAGAAATAAATAAGGAAATTATTAATTCCTTCATAAATGCCGCAAAAAATGACGTTTACTTTAAATACGGTTCACATTCCCACGGTTGGGGAATTACCGCTATCGTTTGGAAGAGGGAAAAGCCTAAAGTAATTTATTACAAATCAGTAGAGCCAATATATGAAGATGATACTTTTATCCAAATCATAGACTTACTAAAAGGTGATAAAATATCTGGAATAATTCACGCAAGAAAAGCTGGGAAAGACTTCTTAATAGGTTTAAGGCATAACCACCCTTATCATATAAAGACTCAAACCCATGACTTGTACTTCGCACATAATGGTTCTATAAATAGAAAAGCGTTTCAAAACCCATCCTACCCCTCAACTGACAGTTATCTGTTCTTTTTAGAAATAGTAAACAAATTAGATAAACAAGACATAAGGAACGCTTATAGGGATGTATTAAACGTTCTAAAGGACTATGCTACTAGCTTAAATTCAGCGTTATTATCTTACAATGATTATGAGGGAGATAAGGTTTTAGTAGCCTATTATTATAACAGAGCGAGAATGAGGGAAATGGAGGAGTATTATAAACTGTATCAATACGAAAATTATATCTTCTCATCTACTGTGAATTATTACTTGGGTAAAAAGGGAGAAGAATTAGAATTTAATACCATTTACGAAATCAATTAAAGCATTTAAATAGATATTCAAAGACATTTATCATTATGACAGAGGAGTTAGTTGAAGCAAAAATTTTAGATTATGGAAAAATTAAGGAATTACATAAATCCATTCTATTTGCTAGGGAATATTCCAAGATTGTTAAAGGAGGACCGCCACCTATAGACATTCCTAAGGAACTCTATTACCAAATGCTCTCAACTGGGGACATAAAATACGGGCCGTTAGATATAATTCCATTAGGTGATAAAAAGTATAAGATTAAAGGACTTAACGCGATAATTTCCACAGATAGAGAAGGGACTCCTTTATATGCGATAATTAACTTTTCAGATTCGATAAGGGTTTATCTAGCCTATGAGAAACCTAAGTCAGTGATAGGAATTGACATTGGAGTTAGACATGTAATAACTCTAGTAGCCTTAAGGAACGGTAAACTCTGGAAAGTTAGATTTTGGGGTAATGAGGAGTTAGTAGAGGAGATGGTAAAGATACTTGGTGATCCACAAGGTATAAGTGAAATAAAAAACCTTAGGCTAAGGATAAGGAGAATTGTAAGTGATGTTATTAAGTTTATAAATGAGCTTAACCCAAAAATAGTTGCTATTGAAGATTTAAGGGTTTTTGAAACTAAGGCTGGGAAAGCGCTAAAGGTAATAGAAGATGAGTTGGAGGAGAATCTGTATAAGGCTGGAGTTAAATACAAAAGACTAATGCCATATAATACAAGTAAAATATGCTCTAATTGCGGATTTAAGAAAGGAGAAGTGATGGGGCCTCTGTTCGTTTGCCCTGCTTGTGGATATAAAGCAGATAGGGATTTCAATGCGGCATATAACTTGGCTTTACAGTGTTACTATACTTGCTAAATCTTCCAATAATCCCTTAAAATTCTTCTCTCTTCAGATAAATACTCCCTAAACCTCGACTTTACAGCATCATTGCTCCTAGTACCAACATATTCCCTTTCAACGCCTTCCAGGCCTTCAATAAACGCCTTACTACCCCTTTCTAATCCTACAGAATAACCGCCCTCTAGAACTGCATATTTTCTGAACTTATTACCTATTAATCCCATATTATAATAAGTTCTTTCAGTAGCCCTAACCCTAGCTAAACCGTCATCCTCAAAGGCGTCAAACCCAGCTGAGTAAGCGATAACTGACGGTTTAAAATCATCTATTATTGATTGAATAATAGGGACAAGCTCCTCATATAAATCATCTCCACCATTGGGTGGGATAAGTAAGGAAATTTTAGTACCCTTAGCCTCCCCACCCCCTATCATATCCGGAAACCCAGTTCCAGGGTAAAGTGTTCTTGGATCTTGATGTATGTCGATATGGACTACATCTGGGTTCCCCCAAAATATCTCTTGGGTACCGTTTCCATAATGAACGTCAAAATCTAGAATTAAAACCTTCTTTAACTTTAACTTAAGTATAGGAAACGCAACGTTGTTGAATATGCAAAAGCCCAACGTAGGTGCGCCGAAAGCCCTACCGGAAATCCCAGCGTGATGCCCAGGTGGCCTTACTAGAGCAAAGCCTTGTTGCTCGTATGCTGTTAAAGCACCACCTAAAGCCCATAATGCGGATTCCCATGTGTGTTCATTAGTATATGTATCTGCGTCAATCCAATCCCCTCTCTTGGATGAAAGCTTAACCAATTCTACGTAATTTTCATCATGTATTAATTTTGGGTCTTCCTCAGTAGCTTTAATTGGTTTAATAATTGGTTTACCTTCTAACGCCTTTAAAACTCTCTTAACTCTATCTGGATTTTCAACGTGGTGACCATCAGGTTGATGTTTCAAGTATTCATCAGTATAGATTATGGGTATTACCACGGGAGAATTAATTTATGACCATTCTTAAAAACATATATGGAACGTATTAAAAGAGTAAGAGAAGTAATGAAAGAGAAAGGAGTTGATTATCTGATTCTTGGCCCCGGAAGTAATATGTTCTATTTATCTGGCTTTACTGAAGAACAGATGGAAAGGCCGTTATTTTTAGTATTAGACCAATGGAATACTTATTTCTTAGCACCTAAACTTTATGAGGAACAATTATCTAAAACTCACATAGAAGTAATTACTTATATGGACGGAGAAAACCCATATAAAAAACTTGAAATAGAGAGAGGAAAGATAATAGCGATTGATGATACGTTATGGTCTTCATTTACTATAGACATAATTAACACTTTCTCACCCTCACAGCTGATAAAGGCTAGTGAAATAATGAGAGAAGTGAGAATGATTAAGAGTAAGGAGGAGATAGAAATAATGAAGGAAGGGGTTAAAATCGCTGAAAAATCCTTCCTAGAAACAATTTCCCTTATAAGGGATGGGATGAAGGAAATAGAAATAGCCCAATTGTTAATAAGAAAGTTTATTGAAAATGGTGCTGAGAGGGTTTCATTTGAACCTATAGTAACCTCTGGGCCAAACACTTCTATGCCTCATTTAAGATCTACTGAAAAGAAAGTTAAGAACGGAGAAATTATGATATTTGATTTCGGTGTGAAGTATAAAGGTTACTCCACAGATACCACCAGAGTAGTAAGTCTAGGTAAACCGGAAGAAGACGTGTTAAAGGTTTACGAAATAGTTAAAAATGCACAAGAGCTAGCTAAAAAAGAAGTAAGGGAAGGGGTTAAGGCTTGTGAAATAGATAGAATTGCAAGGTCGTATATTAGTAGTCATGATTACGGAAACTATTTTATCCATAGGACTGGACATGGAATAGGAATTGACGTCCATGAAGAACCATATATCTCACCAGATTCAAAAAGAGCAATTCAGAAAGGAATGGTATTTACAATAGAGCCGGGAATTTATTTACCCGGAAAATTCGGGGTAAGAGTAGAAGACATGGTTTACGTGGATAAAGAAGGAGGAATAACGTTTAATTCTCTAAATAGGGAAATATTCATAATATAATCATGTGCTATCCCACGCCTTTCTTAATCTCCTTACTCCCTCTCTAATTTCATCCTCACTGGAAACCGAAATACTTAACCTTGCCATCGTGTCTCCTCCCCTTAAGAAGAAAGGCTTTGCTGGGACGAAGCTCAAACCGAGTTTGACAGACTCTTCAAATACCCTCCAACTATCCTTATGCAAATCTAACAGAAGAAAGAAACCGCATTTAGGCTCATTAAAGTCGTTAAAACCAGCGTCATTTAACGAATCAACAAGCACTTTCATTTTATTTCTGTAATACGATCCTAACCAGCTCATTCTTTCTTTGACAACACCCTTCCTTATCAACCTGGCAACAACGTATTGGTTTATGGTAGATGTGGAGAAATCCATTTGCTCAAGTAATGAAATCTTTTCTGCAATTTCTTTATTGGCTAATATAAATCCTATCCTTAACCCTGGAGCTATTACCTTACTAAACGAACTAATGTATATTACCCTCCCGCTCTTATCAAGGGATTTTATTGGCGGTAGATTTATACCAGAAATAGGCTTATATGGGTCATCCTCAAGTATGTAAAAGTCATATTTTTCAGCAAGTTCTACTAGTTCTTTCCTCTTGTCATAGGATAGATTTACACCAGCTGGATTATGACAATTAGGTATTACGTAAAGGAGTTTTATCTTTACAATTTTAAGTATTTGCTCAAGTTCGTTAACACTTATCCCATCTTTATCCATTGAGATAGGTATGACTACATTACTCCTTAACTTTAAAGGGGTAAAAGTCTCTATAAATGTTGGGTTTTCTACTGCAATAGTGTCACCCTCGAGGAAATATTTAGCTAAGAGTTCTATTGCGTGTTGCGCACCACTAGTTATTACAACTACATCATTCCCTTTATTAAGACCCAGAAGGTGAAGATAGTTAGTTTCAATCTCCTTAATTAACTCTTCTTGTCCTCCAGCACCAGGGTAAAAGAGAACTTTTGGGCCATATTCCTCTAAAACCTCGTTATAACTCTCTTTAATCTCCTTTATCGGCATTACTCTTGGGTCTGGAGAACCACTTGCTAAATTAATTTCTACCCTTTTAGCTATTTGTGATGCTAATTCTACTGGAGATATTTCTATTTCCCTTCCGATCCTTGAGACCATTTTCCCCTTATATTAATCTCAGTACCAACCCCATATTTCTTTGCTTTCTCGTAAAGCAACTTAAGTACCGCAACGTCTTCTAACCCTATCCCCATCGATTTAAAAACTGTAATATCATCACTCGTCCTACTTATTTTACCTAAAACTACATCAGAGAATTGGTAGACCTTATTCCAATCTAACATGTTCATCTTACTTGCAAGTATTAAATCCCCAGCTTCCTCTCTAGCTTGCTCAATGTCTTCAACAACTATTAAAGAAGAAGCTTTAAGAACTTCTGGGAAAAGCTCAACCCTCTCAGGCAAATTAGAACCCATAGCGTTAATATGAGTACCTTTTTCTAAAAACTCGAGCTTAACAAACGGATCTTTTGAATTAGTTATTGTAACTATAACATCCGCTTTACACGCGTCTCTATAATCCTTCGCTCTTATTACATTTATCCCTTCTCTTTCTAAAACTTTAACCTCACTATCAAGTTTCTCTTTGCTAAAAACCTTGATATTAACCCCGGGCTTAAGTTCTCTGAACGCCTTTACTTGGTATTTCCCTTGTCTACCTAAGCCTATAATTGATACAGTTTCATAACTCTTTTTAATTAAATCTGAAGCTAGAACTGAAATAGCCCCCGTTCTTATCCTTGTTAGGAGGTCTGATTCAGCAATTAGGAGAATTTCGCCGTTTTCGTCATATAGTATTGAGAGGAAAGAGCCCTTTACAAATGCTTTAAAACCTAAATAACGATCAAAACCCCCAGACTGATAAGTTAAAACTGAGCCGTGAAACGAAGTTCTTACTCTTTTACTATTTACTGCCATTTTCTCTCCTAAAGCTTTAAACGCATTATGGAGTATATCTCTAACCTCTTTAAAGTTTAATAACCTTTCTACTTCTTCCTCCCTCAGCAGTAATGCCAATATTTTTCCCTTATATATTATGCCTAATATCTTAAAAGTAAAACTTGTAAAAAACTCTAAATTATGGAGTTAACCCCCAGATTGCAAGATATAGTTTCAATCCTAAAGGAAAAAGGTAGTATAAATATTAAGGATCTAGCATTACAACTGAAAATTTCTCCTAAAACAGCAAAGGGATACGCTAGAGAATTATATCGGTTAGGATACGTAGAAATTGACGAGAACGACAACATAAGGCTAAAAAGTGAAAACCCAAATGACGTATCCGAACTAAAGAAGGTAGTAGAGCAACACGATAGCGAAATATCAGTACTTAAGAAAGAGATAGAACAACTAAAAGAGGAAATTAACAAGTTAAAGAAATTAAAATCTAAGTGAGAGTTTTAATACATAAAGTAGCCATTTCATCATTTTTTCTGAATTTAGCTTACTTTTACCCTTTTCCCTATCCTTAAAGACAATAGGGACTTCAACAACTTTCAAACCCCTCCTCAAAATCTGATAAACAGCACAAATTTGAAACTCATAACCCCCAGCAGTAATACAGTCTTTAACAGCTTCAATCGCTGAAGTAGAATAAACCCTATATCCAGACGTATTATCGTGTATTGGAGAACGTAATAAAAGCCTCACTATTAGATTCGCACCACTACTTATAATTCTCCTTTTTAAAGGCCAATTCTCTATTTTACCACCCTTAATATACCTAGAACCTATAACTAAATCAGCGTTCTCACTGGCTTTAAACATAGAGGGCAAATAGTAGGGATCATGACTCAAATCGGCATCCATAGTAGCTACTCTAACTAGCCCTAGTTCATAGGCTTTCAGTAATCCAAATCTTAAAGCACTTCCAAGTCCTTTTTCGTCCTTTCTCACGAAAGTTATCGCACCTAATTGCCTAGCTATCTCAGCCGTACCGTCACGACTATCATCATCAATTACGAGAATTTTAACCTCTGGAACATAATCCCTAATTAACTTTATCAATTCCCTTATATTATCTGCCTCGTTATAGGTTGGAATTACGACTCCCAGCATTGCACATATCCCATATTTTGTCACTTACATAATGTAAATTTATTCCAAACTTCCCTCTCTTCTCACTCATCGCCTTTTCCTTATTCATGAGAACCTTAATTACAGCAATAGGCAACCCCGTCCTAGTCTTCACCAAAACAATATCACCCTCTTTACATTCACAATCATAACTCACAATACCGGGTACGAAGAGATCAGCACCATTAACAATATGCTTCACTGCACCCTCGTCAACAGTGACTGATGGCATGATTACTTTGTATTTCTGTATAAAACAAATGGTAGGTATTAAGTCTTCTGAAAAGAACGAAAGTAATCCATCGATGAAATAATAAACCTCTTTTTTCTCTTTACCTAGTTCTATCTTCCCATTAATTTCCCAGCCATATTTATCCTTAACCCTTTTAATAAATTGTTTAACATCCTTTTCAGATAAAATGTGCCTCTGCATCTCATTTCACCAGCTCATCAGCCCTTACTGGCATTTTGGTCAGTCTCTTTTTAACACAATTTTCAACAGCATTCATAACAGCCGGAGTTGAAGCGATAGCACCAGCCTCCCCGATACCTTTACTACCCGTTGGATGAGGAGATAGACCGAAAGTCACGTAATGCCATTCAATTTCAGGGGCTTCTACAGCTGTGGGCAATAAGTACTCTTGGAAATTAGATGTAATTAAATTCCCCTCATCATTAAACACCGCACCCTCAAGCAAAGCTTGAGCCATACCTTGTACAATCCCACCTATCGCCTGGCCCTCAGCTAACAAGGGGTTAATTACCCTACCCACATCGTCGATTGCAATATACTTTTTCAACCTCACAATTCCAGTTTCATCAACATCAACCAAAGCTAAATGTACCCCGTATGGAGTAGTTGGAGGTGAAGTAACATTATACACCGCAGTAAAATCTAAGCTTTCACCCATTTTATACGCGTTACTTACTATCTCATTAAAGCTTACAACTTTACCAGACCTCTTATGCCTCACATTACCATTAGAATATTCAACCTCCTCAACATCAGCGTTAAGCAACTTAGCCCCTATTTCTATTAATTTCTTCTTCAATTTCTCTGAGGCCAATAAAACAGCAGAACCGCCAATGGTTACAGTCCTACTACCCCAAGTACCTATACCGTCTTCAATAATTTCAGTATCACCCCATCTTACCTCTATCTTTTCCATGGGGAGTTCAAGCACGTCTGCAGCAATCTGAACAAAAGCAGTCCCATCACCTTGTCCATGAGGACCAGTACCGGTTACTAAAATTATCTTACCATCACTTTTAACAAAGATTCTTGCGACCTCCCAGGGGCCGAAAGCTGTAATCTCGATATAAGTTGAAACACCGACACAACCATGAGCCCTTAGCTGATCATAATACCTCTTTCCTAATTCCAGCATTCTCTTAATGTCACCGCTATCGTAATTAACGCCAAACAGATTTTTGTATGGGAGAGAATCTATGGCATTTTTGAGCCTTATCTCATATTGGTCAATTCCTAACTCATTAGCTACAATATTTATAATTCTTTCAATAAAATATATTCCTTCTGGTCTACCCGCACCTCTATAGGACTGTGTGGGAGTTATATTAGTATTTACTGCGTAAACATCTACCTCAGCCCCTACTAACTTATATATCCCCGGTAACATTCTAACAGTGCTCTTCACATTACCCAACTCGTCATCATTTGCATCAAAATACGGTGCACCCAGATTTGCGATGAGTTTACCCCTTATCCCTAAAATAGTACCGTCTTTTTTGACTGCAACTTCGAACTCTAACGATTTATCCCTTCCATGTCCAGCACTCTGCATTTCTTCACTTCTGGTGGGAATCCATTTAAGAGGCTTCCTAGTAATGAGTGCTAATTTAGCTAAGGCATATTCCTCTGGATGAGCTATTATCTTACTACCAAATGCACCACCAACATCTGGTTGAATAACTCTGATGTTTTCAATCCCTAAAAACGAGACCAAATTCCTTCTTAAATAATGGGCTGATTGTGTTGAGGAATAAAAAGTCAGCTTAGAACCGTCATAATAGGCAACCGCACCTCTAGTTTCTAAAGGCGACGCAATAACTCTCTGATTATATAACTTATCCTTAATAATTAGATCGGCCTCACTGAACGCCTTACTTACATCACCACCTTTCCAAAGATCGTGGTATACCACGTTAGAGGAATCCTTAGTATATACTTTCACATTGTCCTTAAGAGCTTCCTCCGGGTCTAATACGTAATCAAGGGGTTCATATTCGACTTCAATACTTTCCAGAATATCATAAGCCTCATAACGGTCTTTAGCTATTACGGCAGCTATAGGTTGACCAACGTAAGTCACTTCATTAGATGCTATTGGAAAATCTTTCCCTGGGTTTATATCTTCCCCTGTGAAAACACCTTGAGTTTTCTTTATCTTTATCCTAGCATGGGGATATTTACTCCTAAGAAAAGCTACGAAATACATACCTGGCAATTCTATGTCATCTACATAAACTGCCTTACCTGTTATAAATTTATAATCCTCAACTCTTTTGATAGGCTTTCCGATATACACAATAGAAGATGTGAAGATATAGTAAATAAACCTAACTTAATACCCTAAGCCTCTCCGATAAAGGCGGATGAGTGGATAAAAGGCTCGAGTTTGGATTATCATATTTCCTTATTAAACTCGCTAACCTTTCCTTACCTACTACAAGGGAAGCTAAACGATCAGCCTCTACTTCTTGCCTTCTCCTAATATGCCTCTGAACAAACAATGAAAGTAGTGAAACTAAAAAAGACAAAAACAAGCTAAATTGAGCTATAACTGAAACTGTAAACAAAATTAGAAAAGTGAGGAGTATGTTAAATCGAGAGTGATGTAAAACCACGTGTGAGAGTTCATGAGAAAGTAAAACCTCAATTTCATCATCTGAAAGGTTCAGTGCCCCTCTAGTAATGAATAATTTTTTACCGTCTACGAAAGCATTAACTTCATTACTCGCAATTACATAAACTTTTAATCCATTCACCTCAAATAGCTTGACAGCTTTGCGATAACCTATTTTCTTAAATATTACATATAATAGAGGGAGTAAAATGAAAATATTCATTTAAGACTTACTACTCAGTATTACTATATATCTTTCAACATATATGAAAATTTTGAAATTCCGAAGGGGGTTAATAAAAACTGAGATAGACACGCTTAAATTAAAGTCTGAGAAAGAAACCTTGTGAAAGCTGTACTACTTGAAAATGGTAGAGCGGTAATTAAGGAAATCCCTAAGCCAACAATTCAAGAGAGAGGTGATGTAATAGTTAAAATGAAAGCTTGCGGACTTTGTGGTACTGATGTTGAAAAAATTTGCGGGCAGTATACCGCATCTCAGCCGATACTAGGACACGAACCGGCTGGGATAATAGATGAATCTAGCGTTGATTTCTTACAACCTGGTCAGAGAGTGTTTGCACACCATCACGTACCATGCTATGAATGTTATTACTGTACCCACGGAAGCCCTACGATGTGCCCATATTATAGGAAAACTAATATTTACCCCGGGGGGTTTGCGGAGTATTTCAGAGTACCTGCTTGGAACGTCTTAAGGGGAGGAGTATTATTACTTCCAGATAATGTATCTTTTGACGAAGGGGCGTTTATAGAACCATTAGCTACCGTGATTAGAGCCCAGAGAAGGGTTAGGATAAATAAGGGAGATAGCGTACTAGTAGTGGGTGCAGGCCCTATGGGGTTATTACATGTAATGATGGCTAAAGTTAACGGAGCTTCAACCGTAATAACCTCTGACGTGGCAGATTTCAGAACGGATTTCGCAATTAAAGTTGGAGCTGATTACTCACTTAACGCTAGGAAGACAAACGTACCTGAAGAGGTGAAGAAATTAACAGACGGTAGAGGAGTTGATATAGCCATTATAGCATCCGGTTCGCCTTCAGCAATTATTTCTGGACTCACGGCGGTAAGAAAAGGGGGATATGTACTTCTTTTCGGAGTACCATATAAGGGAACCATTCTAAACTATGATATAAGCGAGTTATTGAATAACGAGATTTCAATAATCACTAGTAATGCCGCTGTTGAGGAAGATACTAAAGAAGCACTGAAAGTTATTGCAGAGAAGAAAATAGACGTCACGAAATTAATTACCCATAAATTTAGAATAGATGAGTTCAATGAGGCCGTAAGGGTAGCTAAGGAAGGAAACGCCATAAAGGTAATAATATATGACTGAGAGGACGAGAAGGAAAAGAAAGAGTGTGAGTTTGAATAATTTTAGAGCTTTAGTTAGATCTTTTTCCGTTGGTAATTTCCAGTAACCAACGGAATAATAACCTAATTTCTCAAGCTTAACTTTAAGAACAGAAGAAGCTGCACCAATAGGATACCTAGCATTTGTGCTTTCAATACCACTGTTTTTTATAATCTCTGAGAACCTTTCCGCTTTTAGCCCCATCATATAACCGGCTAAGTACATAAAAGCTGCCGTTAACCTTGCTGGTATATAATTAAGTATTGTGTCAACTTTAGCCGAAAACCAGCCCTCGTTTATTAACTCCGGAGTTTTATAACCAACCATACTGTCCATAGTATTACTTAACCTTTGTAATATAGCCCCGGGATAACCCAATATGAGAAACCAAAACAGGGGAGAAATTATACCATCAACTAAGCTCTCAAATAGGGACTCAATAGCAGCAGAAATAACGTGAGGCTCGTCAAGTTCATAAACGTTTCTTCTAACCAATTGTTGAGTATATTTTCTACTCTCTTGAGTTACCGGGATTGACTTCTTAACTAAATTGTATAACATTTTAATTGAAAAAGTAGTCTTTAAGAATACTGATAAGACTATTATTTTTACAATAAACCAAGGGATCTCCAAGGGCAAAAGTAATAGTATAAGGACTGGTATAACGGAAATTATCCACATAATCATACCGTATAACTTCCCCTTATACGGTCTAATTAACTTCCCAGAAATCTTACCAGTCCATACTACCGGATGAATAAAGACTGGGGGCTCGCCTAATGAAAGGTCGATAGTAATAGCGAGATAAAGTAATAAGAGCAAGACTTCTCAAGACCTAGTAAGTATATTGGAAATGATAAAGTTATCACAGCCCCAGCTAAATCACCTGAAGATCCCCTTAAAACCTTAAGGGCAATAAGCGAATATACAGCAAGAGTCGCTAAAAATAGTAGAAAGAAGAAAATTGAAAGAGGAAAAAAGAAGACAGATAAAATAAGCGTAATTACCCATTTCCTCCCTATCCTTTCATGGAATACTTTGCCTAGATAACTTTCCCGTATAGGTTTTATAGTACCTAGAAGTAAAATCGCATCAACCCTACTTAAAATCTCGGCGGAAATTAAAGGCCAAATTGAAAGGTTGAAGTTGAGTACAGCTACAATAAACAATGTTACGTAAACCAGAAGTAAGCCTATTCCTCCAGCACCTATCTGTACGTCGTGTAATGCTTTTAGCCTTTTTTCGTAATCTCTGATCATTAATGCGTCACCTAAATCTAATAACCCATCAAGATGATGAAACCCCCTTATTATCTCAACCTCTGGGATCAAAAGAAGAAAGGCTGTAGTACCTAAAATATGATAGGTAATTTTTAAGAAAAAATAGTCTATGACTCCAGTAATAAAACCTACTATAAAAGGGGATAAAAAAGCATAGTTCGCTATCTCCTCAAGTGTAACGTTTCTAACCGACGGTATTATAGTAAAAAAAGAAATTTGGGCAAGTATCCCTTTTAAAACCCTCATACACAAATTCATACGAATGACAGTTTTAATCGCTTCTACAATGAGTGATTCAGGGAAATCAACAATAACTGCCGGCCTAGTAAGATTACTTAAGGCCGAACCATTTAAGGCACAGAACATGTCATTAAATAGTTATCCTACAGAAGATGATGGGGAAATAGCATTTATTCAAGCATATCAGGCAATGGGGAACGGGTTAAAACCTCAAAGATATATGAACCCCATACTCCTAAAACCCAGTAGTAAGGGGATAGAAGTAGTATTCATGGGAAGACCTAAAGGAGTTTATAAGGCATCGGAGTACTATGAAAGAATAGGAGAATTTTGGAAAGAAGTTAGAGAGTTAGTTAAATCAGATATGGTGATTGAAAGCGCTGGAGGAATAGAACCTAATTTCCTCGACAGAGATATTACACTTGTAAAAATCGTTAAGGAGTTCAATATCCCTATAATTTTAGTACTGGACATTGATAGAGGAGGAGCATTCACCTCTGCTTTAGGAGCATATTATACATTACCTCCTTCAATACGGGGGAACTTAAAAGGATTTATAATAAACAAACTTAGGGGAGATGAGAAACTTGTTGAACCTGCTATTAAATGGCTTAAGGAAAGGACTGGAATGAAATATTTAGGTTATTTACCTTATTTCGATACTCCGTTAATCATGCCAGAGGACTCAATGAATGTGTACAATATAGGCGAAGGCGAAATAGAGGTCTCAGTAATCGCATATCCTTATATGAGCAATTTTAATGAATTCAACGCTTTTATGAAGGCTAATGTGATAGTTAAGTTTGTCAAAAAACCTAGGGAAGCTGAGAAAAGCGACGTTATAATTTTACCGGGGAGTAAGGATACCTTAGCCAGTCTAAAATGGTTATTAGAGAAGGGATTCTATGAGTTACTGAAGAAAAAGCCAGTAATAGGAATTTGTGGAGGGTTCCAGATAATGGGTAAGGAAATGATTGACGTAGGAGGGCTAGAAACGGGGTCTGAAATTACTGGACTCGGATTCTTTAGCATAAGAACTGTATATGAAAGTGAGAAAGTGACAACGTTATCTGTAACTGATAACGGAATTAAAGGTTATGAGATAAGGAGGGGAAGAATAGATTATTTGGGTGAAAAACCATTATTTACAATAATAAGGAGGGGGAATAAAGAAGTAAATATACCAGATGGTGCTTTTAAAGGCAACAAGTTGGGTTTTAGTATTCATGGCACGTTATATTCAGAGAGCGGAAAGAAGTTGTTGAACGAATTATTTGGAATTAAGATAAATAGTGGGACTTTAGAAGAGGAGATACAAGAAGAGGTAAGCAGAGTGGCTAGGATCTTAAAACAATACGTAGACGTTGAAACTATTAGCTCGCTTTTTACATAATTAAGTAAATAAGGACGGTGAATTTAAAACTTAGATTTTACACAAATATCTTAATGGAGTTTGATCCTAAAGCCTTCATCGATGAGATTTCTCCACAAATAAGACAGATAATTGATGGAAAAGCTATAGCTGCGGTGAGCGGAGGAGTTGACAGCACTACGGCAGCAGTGCTTTCTTACAAAATTTTAGGAGATAAAGTAATTCCAGTAATGATAGATACGGGTTTCTTGAGGGAAAATGAAGCAAAAAAAGTAAAGGATATGTTAAAGGGTTTGCTTCCTTTAGAGATCGTTGACGTGAGTCAGAAGTTTATAGCTGAATTAGAAGGGTACTCTGATGCTGAAGAGAAAAGAAAGAAGTTCAGATCATTATTTTACGATACTCTGTCTATGATAGTTAAACAATACGATGCGAAATACTTAATACAAGGAACTATAGCAGCTGATTGGGTTGAAACACAAGGGGGAATAAAAACACAACATAATGTATTAGTCCAACTAGGTATCGA
The DNA here is from genome assembly GCA_037389275.1 of Sulfolobaceae archaeon RB850M. Lineage (GTDB taxonomy): Archaea > Thermoproteota > Thermoprotei_A > Sulfolobales > Sulfolobaceae > JAPYVG01. Next base: position 16,884 of record JBBHKV010000051.1, on the reverse strand, counting down.
TACTGAAAGGGAATGGGGATTTAAAGTCGTTGAACCTTTAGCAGATCTATATAAGAATGAGGTAAGAGAACTAGCAAAATACCTTGGTCTCCCCAAAGAGATTTACCAAAGACAACCATTCCCCGGACCGGGATTATTAGTCAGAGTTGTGGGAAAACTTACGAGAGAAAAATTAGAGATGGTTAGAAAAGCTACGGCAATAGTAGAGGAAGAATTAGGGAGTTTAAATATATCGCAATATTTTCCAGTAATCTTTGAAAGTAACGGAGAGTTCGTAGATTCACCCATAAACTGTAAGACTTGGTTATATAACGTTAAGGCTACTGGTGTTAAAGGAGATGTAAGGGCTTATGGTAAAGTTGCAAAAATTGAATGCAATACTGAGTGTTATGAAGAGCTGAGAGGGTATATGGAAAAAATAACAGCAAGTGATGTAACACATGTGGTTATCCCCGTTGTGGAGAAAGGGAGTGGTAAATATACCATAGCGATAAGGGCCGTAAATACTTCAGACTTTATGACCGCAGATTTTGCAAAAATAGACTTCAAAATACTTAAGAGAATTGGTGAAAAAATAATTCAGATATCAGATTATATAAAAGAAGTAGTTTATGATATCACTACAAAACCTCCAGCTACTATTGAGTTTGAATGAACTTGTCTAATAGTTTTATTCTTTTAGAAGGATGCGGATGATCGCTAAATAAATCACTAAATATTCCCACTTTCTCGTGCCTCCACTGCTCTATTAACGTTTGAACATCGTAATAGTCTATATCTTCTTTTTGAAGAGGAGCAAAGAACAGCATCTGCCCTAAGGAGTGAGAGCTCTTCTTAGCCCTCTGGACTATTCTTGGATCTGTATATAAAACTATTTTAGCTAATGCTGTCTGTAAATTCCTAGCCCCATCTGGTACTGTTAAAGCAGAATTAATATCCGCATACGCTTCTCTCATCCTATTGAGGAACAATACAAATAAATTGAATATAAAACTCAATGCTATTAGGGCTATCCCTATCAAGAATAAAGTACCGTTATTCTCACTGTTTCTTCCGCCTCCACCACCAAGTATTCCACTCCACCATAAGGAGTAACCTAACCAATATAATAGCGTCGGGATCAGGCCAACAGCTAAAAGTAGTTCTGTGTCCTTATGCCTTAAGTGCCCTAACTCATGCCCTAGAACAGCTTTAACCTCTTCCTTGTTTAATATTCTTAAAAGGGGTAAAGTAATTGCTACATTTTTGCCATAAAGGGGGCTACTAAATGCGAAAGCATTAGGAAACGGAACATCTGCAATATATACCTTAGGCATATCAAGTTTATTATAATATGCCACTTCTTGGACTAAACTATATAACCAACCGTAGGTTGGGTCTGAAGGGGTGACTTCGTATAACCTATATATGCTTTTTATTATCGCGGGGCCGAAAAGCCATTGGATTAACGTAATTATAACTACAAATGATAGAGCACCAGTTACCAAATAAGGAGTCTCTGAAAAACCGAAAAAGTATCCCAGAAGTCCATAGACCACCAAGAAACCAAGAACTATCGTAGATATTGTAGCTAAGATCATTCCTATTCTAAATCTTACGAGCCCTTTTACCATATGTTTAATTTTTAAATCTTATTTTAAAAACTTTTCCCACAACGAAAATTTAATAGTTCTTATGAAAAGATTATAATATGGCAGAAAGTGATATTGTTAAAGAATACATGAAGGCAAATGTTATAACGGTAAGTAAAGATACTACGATGGAGCAAGTAGCTAAGATAATGACGGAGAAAAATATAGGATCTGTAATAGTTGTAGATAATGGAAAACCTGTAGGGATAATAACAGAAAGGGATATAGTAAAGGGAATTGGTAAGGGAAAGAAACTAGATTCTAAAGCCGAAGAGATTATGACGTCATCATTAATAACGATAAGGGAGGATTCTCCAATAACTGGTGCATTAGCACTTATGAGACAGTTTAACATTAGGCATTTGCCCGTAGTTAATGATAAAGGCGAATTAACCGGTATAATATCAATAAGAGACGTAGCAAAGGCAATCGATAATTACTTCGAGAATTTAGAATAAAGCGAAAACGTTTTTAAATTTTTTACTCCTCACTCTCGGTAATGGAAAGGAAAAGAACTAGGCTTATATATACAGGGGTTATAAATTTTTCTTTAAGGCTCTCAACTGCACCTTTATCATTTATCTTTACGTATTTAGTGGCCCACTACTTAAGTAATTTACCAGATGGGAGAGTTATTTTTGCAACATGGCAATCAATATTCGTGCTTGTTATGGGATATTTCACAATACCGTCAGATATTTTCTCACTTATAACTTCTCGTTTTACAAGTGAGGATAAACCGGTTGGAGGGATAATTATAATCAACGCTATTGCCGGAGCTATTTCGGCTCTTGTATATTCACTAATCGTACCATACCTAATGGAAACGATTACTTATATTGACCCATTAGCCTTTTACTCGGCAACATTACTAATAATTACTTTCTACGTTTATAAGATAGTTACTGCTATAACTAGGGGAAGAACTCCATTAGTAATAGGAATCACAGCCACGGTCTTCCAAATAAGTAGATTAGTAATAGTACTTGTAGCGTTCTTTTTATTTCGTCTTACTATTATAGGCGTAATAATTGCATATTCAATAGGATATATTATACAGACAATTTTAAGTTTAAGATATGTTAAAGCAAACCTCACCATAGATTTTTCGGTGTCAAAGAAGATTATTAAAAAATCAATCGTAACTATAATATACTATTTACAATTAATAATGGAAGCTACTATAGTCTGGTTAACGCTAATTATTACTCATGACCCCATAACAATTTCTTACTTCGAGTCTGCATTAATAATTTCTAATATAGTTACATGGTCTTATTCAATATACGACGGACTTATTGCTAAGTTATCAGAGAGTAAATCAGCTGATGTAGTTGAGACTGCAGTAAAACTTTACTTTACATTCTCAACGCTCTTCCTCTCTATTGTCTTAGTAGAAAGTTATCCGTTATTATATCACTTAAGGAGAGATTACACACAAGCCCTAATGGCCTTTATTGTACTCTCGGTATCAAACTATCTAAGGGGAATTTATTCAATTTTTTATTATTCAGTAATAATGAAAGATAAGGCAATGGGATTTGAAGAAGACAATCTGAAAGGATATACCGCAAAGTTGAATATAAGTAATATTCAATTCGCTGTAATAGGTGTCATTGTCTCTCTGATTTTAGTATATCTCTTTAAATGGGAAAGCGCGTATATATTGGCAACATTAATGACACTTGGTATACTTATAAATTCGGTCTGGATGTCCTTGTCGTCCTATAGAGTCTCTAAAGATTTATACTCATTTAAATTTCCAGTGAAAGAAAGTCTCACATCAGTGCTAATTGGTTTAATTACTATATTACTCTTATTCAGATTCTCGATAATGAATGTGTCCTATATGTTCATGTTAATAGAAGGAGGTCTAGTAATTCTGGTCTATGCATCTTTGAGTTATTTCTTAAACCCCTTTGCCAAAAGGATAATTAAGGAAGGAATAAAAGAGGTAAGAAAAACTCTTATGTAAGAAGTATAATGTAAACCTATGTCTGGACTTGAAATAAGAATGAGGAGGCTTTTTGAAAAGGGTAAAGCTTTTGTAGTAGCATTAGACCACGGCCTAGTAATGGGACCGCTTAAAGGAATTGAAAGAGTGGGAGAAGTTGTAAGGAAAATAGCATATAATGGTCCAGATGCCCTTCAAATGACACCAGCAATGGTTAAGCTAGTTAAGGAGAATTTCTTCAGTAGATCCTCTCCAATGCTGATTGCGAGACTTGACACAGCAAACGTATGGAGACAAAAATATAAGACCTATAATTCAGGTTATTACACGGCGGTATACAGTATAAGAGACGCAATTGAAGCTGGGGCAGACGCGGTAGTAACATACATAGTGGTAGGTTATGGTGAAGATCAAGTAGAGGGAATGAACATAGAAGTAATATCGGCTTTAAGGAGGGAGGCTAATGATTACGGAATTCCTTTTATAATAGAACCTCTTTTCGTAGAACCTAATAATCCAGACTCAGTGAAACAACCAGAATTAGTAAAATACGTAACAAGATTGGCTTCAGAGATAGGTGCTGATATCCTAAAGGTCGATTATACGGGAGACATAAAAAGCTTTAGGGAGGTAGTTGAAGTAGCTTTTGCCCCTATATTAATAAGGGGAGGACCAAAGACAAACACTGATGAAGAGTTTTTAAAAATGTTAAAGGATGCATTGGATGCTGGGGCAGCTGGGGTTACTGTGGGAAGGAACGTGTGGCAAGCTAAAGAACCAGATAAAATGGCGAAAGCAATTTCTATACTGGTGCACGAAAATAAGGATATTGGAGAAATCTTAAAAATATTAAAATAGACAATTTGTTATGTACAAGGAATTTCTGACTAGAGACATTACTCTTCTTTCTTCAATTGTTCTAGCAATAATACTTATAGTTTATACTTATTATACAGTCATTACTTTCGCCTCAATAAAAGGGTATATAGGAGACGAAGTATGGTATCCGACAGCCGCTTACAATATACTCAAATATATCTTTCACGTAACGCCACCAATGTATTCCCCTTACCCTCAAGAGAATAATATACAGACATACATTAACCCAGAACACCCCCCGCTTGCAAAATACATTATGGGAATTTTCATATATTTCATGGGTTACCAGCCATTAGCGTGGAGAACACCGAGCTGGATAATGGGTGACTTGATCGTAATAGTGGGTTTTTTGCTAGCTAGAAGACTTATCGGAAACGATTTATGGGGTAATATTGGAGGCTTAACTGCAGCAGCATTAATTATGTTATCTCCAAATATCTGGCTTTTGCACGGAGTCGCTATGCTTGATATATATGTAGCGTTCTTCTCTCTCTTAGCAATCTATTTCTTACTCTCAGATAATTTACTTTTAGCAAGTATTGCATTGGGATTAGCTTTCGCATCTAAGGAGAGCTCATTACCATTGATTTTACCCTTCCTTTATTACATTGGAGAACTAAAGAAGAGCCCAATTCAGAGAGCTGTCTACGGTTTAGGTATACCAGCTATGGTCTTTGCAATACTCTCAGTCCCAATAATGATTTACTTTGACGGAGTTACAGGCTGGTTAAAGGATTCGTTACTTTATATGTTGGGCTGGGACGCCACAAATGGGCATATAGCCTTAACTGCAATTGACCAAATCTCCGAACCCTGGCAATGGTTTTTTGATATTCACCCGTTTTATGTAGGTTACGGGTTATATGCATCAACAAACCCATTCATCATGTGGGCTTGGGTTGTAACTACTCCTTTAGCTTTTATCATGAAAGACCTAAAGAGTATAATACTCACAATGTCAGCCTGGACTATGTGGATAGCGTTTGTTATTGTCTATATTCTGGGGAATCACACATTATTTAGCTTTTACGTCACGGACTTCGCACCTATAGTTAACGTATATATACCGGTGGCTCTTTTTAAGTTCTTAAAGTGGCTTCCCGAAAGAGGAGGGGAAAAGATTAAAAAACTAGAAACACAACCACAACCTAGTAATGTCAGTTAGAAAAGCTGTAATAACGGCGGCTGGAAAAGGGAGTAGAATGAAATATATTACGTCAGTATTACCTAAAGCATTACTACCACTTTTCAGAAGTGAAGATAGTAAGATAGTTATGAGGCCAATAATAGATCTTATACTCGACTCTTTAAAAGACGCAGGGATAGAAAAGTTTTGCTTGGTAGTTGGAAAACATGGAAAGTTATTAATGGATTACTTATTCGAAAGAGGAGTGACTTTTGTTTTTCAGCCAGAACCAAAAGGCTTTGGAGATGCTGTAGTTAGAGCTGAAGATTTTTCAAATAACGATCCTTTTGTAGTTCATGCGGATGACGGAGTATTAACTGGCGGTTATAAAGAGGCTATCTCGCTTTTCGATCAAATTAACCCAGATGCAGTGCTGTTATTAAGAAAAGTAAACAACCCGAAACGGTATGGAATTGTAACAGTAACTGAAAAAGGAGAGTTTATGGGGCATAGGCTTTTTAGAATTACAGAAGCTGAGGAAAAACCTAGCAATCCTAAATCTAATATTGCGATTTCAGCAGTCTATGTTTTCTCCCCTAAAATCTTTAGTGCACTTAAAAGCGTTAAAGTCCCAGAAGGGGGAGAACTGGAGCTAACGTATGGTATTGAAAAGCTTATTGAAAATGGTGGAGAAGTTTATGGAATTCTTTTAGAAAGAGAAACTTGGCTTAACGTAGGAGACCCAGTAAGCTATTACCAGGCGTTAATGAAAACATTTACTTCCTCCACTTCGTCTTAGGCAATATAACGTGCTTAAACCTATCTAACCTCTCTTTATAAGGTAACAAGTCCTTAATCATTATTTTAACCTCATTCTTAAGTCTCTTTTTAGGGTAAAAACCTAAAGACGGTAAGACCTTAATCTCTGGATTATAATAATGCTCTTCTGCCTCAACTCTCGGGTTAGGGTAGTCTCCAATAGAAACTGTAAGACCTAATTCCTCGCCAGCCTCTTTAACCATTTCAGCTATTTTCCTTACGGAGTATATTTCAGCGAACTGATTTACAACACGATACTCCCCTTGTTTAGGTGGATGTTCAAGAAGGAGTGTCAAAGCTTCCATACTATCTTCTAAAGATATAAACCCCCTAGTCTGCCCTCCTCTACCGTAAACAGTTAGCGGGATCCCGAGAATGGCCTCAACACAAAACCTATTTACAACTGTACCCCACACCTCATCAAAGTCAAACCTAGTCCTTAGAGATTCATTAATTATTTCCTCAGTTCTTGTACCGTAAACGGGGCCTTGCATAATATCGGTTATTGTCAAACCGTAAAGCTCATGATAGTAAAGCAAAAAGTCGGTATCGTGAATTTTAGTCCAGTGATAAATTGAACCTCCCCTCCTAGGGACAATTATTTTGTCCTCTTTCCCATTCACAACGGCTTTAACGTAAATGTTTTCTGGGATGTTAAAATTGGGAGTACCGTACTCACCCATAGTGCCCATTTTGAGAATATGAATTGAAGGGTCATTTTGTAAAACGGCTTTTATAACGTTTAGAGTCCCAATCTCATTGTTTTTAACAGTATAAATAGCGTGATCTAAATCTATCATGGAATAGGGTGCAGATCTCTGTTCAGCAAAGTGGACAATCGCATCTGGTTTATGTCTTTTTACAATCTCATCTAAAGTTTGATAATCAGTTACATCCCCAACATAAAAGGTAATATTAACATCAAGATGCCTTTTAGCTTCTTCAACGCGTTTTTGGGGTTCTGGTAATGGAAATGCTGAATCTGAACCTACCTCTTGTGCAAACCTTCTAGTAGACAAATTATCAAGTCCAATTACCTCATGACCTCTTTTAGCCAATCTTAAAGCTAAGGCCCAACCTAAATAACCGTCTATTCCAAGGATTACTACACGCATTAAAACTCAAAATATTTATCACCGTTTTATATTTAAAATCGATCATGCATGATAATTGTTGGAATAGATGCGGGAGGAACCAAAACAAAGGCAATAGCATATGATTGTAATGGAAATTACATCGGTGAAGGCCTAGCTGGGTCGGGGAATTATCATAATGTTGGATTACCGAAGGCAATAGAACACATAAGAGAAGCAGCAATTAAAGCAGCTGGCAGAGAGCCAGACATAATATCTATGGGAGTTGCCGGATTAGATTCAAAATACGATTGGGATAATTTTTTACCTCTCGCAACCTCATTAGCAAAGAAAGTCTTTGTTTATCATGACGGGGCTATAGCTTTATTCGCAGAAACCCTTGGAAATCCCGGCGTCGTAGTGATAGCCGGGACTGGGAGCGTAGTTGAGGGTTTTGATGGGAATCAGTTTTATCGTGTTGGCGGAAGAGGGTGGTTATTATCAGATACTGGATCTGCTTACTGGGTTGGGAGAAAGGCCCTAAGAAAAGTGTTAAAGATGATGGACGGGGTTATTCCTAAAAGCGAATTATATTATGAAGTTTTAGATAAGATTAAGATCAAGGATTTGGATGATCTAGTACTATGGGCGTATAATAGTAGTTGCCAAATAGATTTAGTAGCATCTGTTGCTGAAAGTGTAAATAGGGCTGCGGAAAAAGGGGATGAGATAGCCATTTCTATATTAAAGGAGGGGGCTGAGAAACTTGCTAAGGACGCAGTATTTTTAACTAAAAAATTGAAATTTAAGGTAGTCTACTTGAAGGGTGGGATGTTTAATTCTAAAATCTATCATATGGCTTTTACAAACTATCTTTCACTACACGGTATTAAGGGCGATGCGGGGAAAAATCCTCCAGAGATGGGGGCTATATTCATAGCGTTTAAACAATTAGGTTGTAACATCTCTAATATACTGAAAGCGCCGCACCCTCACTTCTGAGGTCAGCGACCGCTATATACTTATCCCCTTTCTTTTTTAGTGCCTGAACAACGCCTACTTCTGGTGTATAATAATCTAATTGTTGATAGGGTAGATTAAGTCTTTTTTCTGAAACAATTTTGTCTCCTAAAAACACAAATCGTGGAGCATAAACTGCCTCATCAATTTCCATATTATAATCTACATAATACTGGAAAACTTGGGTGTGTATTTGTGGTCTTAGGTCACCTCCAGCACAACCTATAATCACAGTTTCAGCCTCTTTTTCCGCAAGGAGAATGGAGAGAGTATGTAATGGTCTCTTTCTGGGTTCTGGTTTATTATGACCTTCAGTAAACCCATAACCGCGGTTATTGAACGGTATCTCTTTCACAGTTATACCAGAACCAAAATGGAAAAATAAACTCTGAATAAACCCTACCTCATTTTCTCCGTCACTAACCACAAAGAACGTTGTATCTTGTACATTTGCCTCCCTCATCTTAACGTTTATATCACGCAAACGTTGAATAAGGTATTTCTCGTCGAGCAGGTTAATTTCTGGCATATAAAACTTAGGGTCTGTAACGTACTTATCCCTATCATTATAAGCTATAGCATAAATTTTCACGAGCTCTTTCACTCTCTCAGCGTCATCAAATCTTAATTTCCATAATTTGGTAAGTTCTATTAATTTCATAATTTCCAAACTAGTAATACCTTGACTATTCGGCGGAAGTTCATATAACACATATTGTTTGTACTCGCTCTTTAACGGTCTAACCTCTTCCCCCTTGAAATTCGCAAAATCTGAAAAATCCACATTTACACCGTGCTTCCTAAGACCTAGGACAAGTTCTTCCGTTATTTTCCCCTCGTAGAAGTTTCTCGCGTCTTTGGCGATTTCCTTTAATACTTCAGCCACTTCCTTAAGTTTTATGAAATCACCAGTTCTCTTACCACCATAAACCTTATACCAACTTTCCGGCATTCCAGAGGCTCTAGAAATAGCATTTCCTAACTCTTTACCAATATAAAAACCATTTGATGCAAGTTTAATTGCGTATTGTAAAACATCCCTTAACCCTAAAGACATATATTTCTTCTCTAAGTAGTCCCATAAATCAACCAGACCCGGAATTACCACTGTAGAAGGATGTCTCGCATGAGGTATCTTTTCAACATTTAGCCCCTTAGGCGACCATCCAGAAGCATTATAAGCAATAATTCCCTCTGGGGTTTTAGCTAACAGAAACCCATCACCACCTAAACCGCTAGTATGGGGCATCACTACTGACAAGGCTGCACTTATTGCTACTGCAGCGTCAAACGCGTTTCCCCCGCTTTCTAAAACCTTAGCCCCTACGTAAGTTGCTATATAATTTTGTGTAGCAACTACCTTCTTACCTATCGCCGTCTTCATTATTAATAAAAGATTTTTAAGCAATATATAAGAAATGATGGAAAATGGAAATTCCAGATGAGATAAAATCTCAGCTTAAGGACGGGGTTTGTATAGTGTGTTGTGATAATACGGTAGTTTGTATGACCACTGATATACCTTCTAATTTAAATGCCGATGTTGATATTGAGATTGATAGAGAAGGGGGAGATGTAATTCTTAGAAATATAATAAAGGATAACCCTTATAATCCCTTGTATCTAGAGTACTCGATAGACAAAAACTTCGTAGAAAATATAAGCAAAAATGGGGAAATAAAAGTAGTCTTTGTGGATAATTCCTATAGGGAAGAAGCAACTATGAGAATTAAAATAGATAAAGACGACTTAAGAATAATTAGAAGGGAAGTGGGGCTTGGAGCTTAAATATGTTCAAGATAAAATAAAGGAAATGTATTTTGAAAAAGACTCCAAGAGAGGACTTTATGGGACTTTTACGTGGCTCGTTGAAGAGGTTGGGGAACTAGCTGAGGCTTTACTTAGCGGAAATAAGGACTCGATAGAGGAAGAAATAGCTGACGTCTTAGCATGGACCATTTCGATAGCAAACTTAACAAACATAGATGTGGAAGAAGCTTTAAGGAAGAAATACAAAATCTAACCGCTGTGGATGAACAACAATTCTTTGAAACGTTAAGAGAAGCAATAGAGGACTCTCAAAGAAGATATTATAGGAATTTAGTTTACATTGAAAAAAGAAATAATCCAGAAGAGATCGCTATTAAAATCCTAAAATTGTATCTTCAATTAAACCCTAATGCCTTAATAGCTTACGCTTTTCATCCCTGGGCTGAAGGAGCAAAAGAGAGATTAAAGAAATTCAGAGAAGAGATAAGCGATAATCTTATAGATATTGATTATTCTAGCTCAGATAAATATTTGGGAAACACATTTGATGTAGTTGTTTTAGATTTCACAAATAACTTTGAGCCAAATTATGTTGGCAGATTAGTTGATTTGGTAAGAGGTGGAGGATTAGCAATAATCTATACGGACTCATTGCTTGAAAATAAAAAGTTTAGAAATTCCATAATTTATAACGGAAAAATATTAGATGTATATGAAAAAAGATTCTTAAGAAAATTAGAAGAATACGAAGGAATATTTATAGTAAAAGAGAACAGTTTTACAGTAAAACCTTTCAAGGGGGAAGTTAAGAAAAAGAGCGAACCATTAATACCAGTAAAACCACTCATGCCCGAAGAGATTCATAAGCTTTGCTTGAGTTCAGATCAGAACAGAGTCCTGGAGTCATTCTTTAATCTAAGAGTGGGTAAAAGAAAAGTCTTAGTAATAACTTCTGCAAGAGGGAGAGGTAAAAGTGCTGTAACGGGTTTAGGCATAGCTGGGTTAATATCTCTACTAAAAGAAAAAAAGAGGAAATATAAAGTAGTAATAACCGCACCGTCAATGAGTGGTATTTCCCAGATAATAGAGTTCCTTAAAAGGGGTCTAGATGTGTTAAACATTCAGTATAAAGAGAAGAAAGGTAAAAACGCAATCTTCCCAACGGAAATAGAGGGTGAAAACTTTAGAGTGCTTTACGAAATACCGGATGCTGTATTAGAAACTGAGGGAGACTTACTTGTTATGGATGAAGCGGCAGCAATAGGAGTAGGTTATATTGATTCAGCCCTAAAGATCTGGGACAAAGTAGTATTAGTGACTACAGTCCACGGGTATGAGGGCTCCGGTAAAGCGTTCTTAAGGTATTTAAAGAGGATACTTAGCCTGAGGAAAGCAATAGTTTACTGGCAAGAAATGGTGACTCCACTGAGATATGCTGAAGGAGATCCAATAGAGAAATGGTTATATGATACATTATTGTTAGACGCGGAACCAGAAGAACCTAGGAGAATACCAGAAAAATTAGTGTTTGAAACTATTGATAAAGAAGAACTATTCAGTAACGAGAAAAGGTTAAGGCAAGTTTACGGGATTCTAGTGACAGCACATTACAGAAATAATCCCAACGACTTAATGATTATGGGTGACGGGATTCATCATACAATAAAGACGCTCTCTACTATTGACGGAAAGGATATAGGTGTTGTGCAAATAGCTGAAGAAGGAGGATTGCCAGAGTCTTTAATAGAATCAGCGTTAATGGGAGTAACCTTTGATGGAAACTTAATACCAGATAGACTGATAAAACATACTCGTTTAAAGGAGTTCGGAAGAATGAGGGGGTGGAGAATAGTAAGAATAGCAATAATGCAAGAATTACAAAATAAGGGTTTTGGGAGTGAGTTGTTAAAAATGATTGTTGAGGACGCTGAAAGACAAGGAATAGATTGGGTGGGTTCGGCATTTATGAGTGATATAAGAGTACTTAATTTTTGGATTAAAAATGGATTTTATCCCGTTCACGTTTCCCCAAGGAGAAATGAGAAATTAGGCGATTACCCAGTAGTAGTTATGAAACCGATAAGCGAAGTGGCAAAAAGGGCGTTGAAAATAGCTACTTACATCTTAAAAGATAAACTGTTAAACACGATTCATGACGTATATTTTGGAATGGATCCAGAAATTGTAAGGATACTACTTAATGGAGCTAAAGTGCATAAAGAAGTGAGAATAAACAGAATTTACATAGATAAAGTAGTCGCTTTCCTTCAAGGTGTAAGCCCGTATGAGTCCTCGGCTGATGGAATCCATATGCTAACTCTTAAATACTTCTGGGATGCAAAAAGGGATTGGAGTTTATCACCACAAGAGGAAACATTATTAATAGCTAAAGTATTACAAGGGAGACCATGGAGGTTTACTTCATCTACATTAAGAGCCAATAGGACTGAAGTTAGTGAAATGTTGTATGAAATCATTTCACAACTTTTATATAAATATTATGGGATAACACCAGATGTAAAAACGGGTGTTGAACTAAAAGATATTGATGATGAGTTTCGCACATCGGAAATATGAAGAGATGCACCTCAACTGAGCAATAGTGAAATAACTACAGCTATCGAAATTAGTTGGTGAATTCCTATTAAGGCTCCAGGTTTCTCTGGGTTCTTATTTATTGACATGTATACTAAAATCCCTACTATAGCTTCAATAATTGAAATTCCGAGAGCTATCCAAAGTCTCAAATAAATTAAAGCTATGAAAAATATCAATGTTGCTAAACCGTGAATTACCCAAGCCCATTGAAGTTTATTTTTAGGATATCTTACTTCCCCTATACTTAGCTTCATCCTTCTAGTCCCAGTAACTACTCCCCCCATGAAAATAACAAAGTAAAGGAAATGAGGAGGAATTATTGCACTTATGAGGAACTGTAAAAATTTAGAAGGATCGTAACCTAAGCCTAGCATAAAGTATGAGACAAAAGTTGTATAGGCAGCTATATCATGAAATCCTTGGAAAATTGATGGTAGTTTACCAGCTAAAACGTAGAGAGTAGCCATTCCAAGCAGTGCTGTGAAAATTACGCTTATGAAACCTATTACTGTTATAGTATTAAAATCAATCAGTAATAGAGTAAGAGAGAATATTCCTACTAATGTCGCGGATATTCTATGTATAGCTTCTGGGTCACCTTTAACTGCAACTTCTACTATATTTCTAGTATATGGCCAATTTGTACCTAGAGATAGACCATAACCATACCCTTCTACAATTCCACCTAAAACTATCGTTAAAGCTGCTAAGGCTGAAGTGAGAAAAGCTAATTCGCTTATCATATCTTTAAACTCGCCATATCGTTTAAAAAATCTTGTAAGGATGACTTTATTTAATAAGTTTTTAGATTATATTATCGTGAAGGAAAAGGACATATTATGGCGATTGATAAATAACAATATACCCTTAGTGGATGATGATTTTTCCACATATTTATTAAAAGATGGTACTATAAGTGAAGAGGATTTAAAGGCATGGAAAGAGTCTACTAGACTGATTTATCAAGCTTACAATAAGCTTGATAAAAGTAGAAGTGAAAGTTTAACACTTTTAAGTTCTGCATTAGAAAAATTAAATTCAATAAAGCCGAAAAAACCTTTACCGCCGGATGCTAAAATAAGATTCGAAGAAGTTAAAAATAACGTTACAAAAGTAGTAGAAATATTAAAAGGCAAATCTGATTAGGAAGTTTTAATATTTTTATGAATAATGTAAAATTTTTTGAGCTTAATATTGTAAAGTTTTTATTAAGCCTATAAGACTAATTTTATTCTTTTTAACGAGTCTCCCTAAAAGCTTTGCTGAAACACTCGAGGGGAAACTAGGAAAGTTTTAAAAAGTTTTTAGGAGAGCAAAGCTTATAGGGAGATTAGAATGAAGGGACTTTCAAAAGGATCATTATCATTAAGGGAAGCTTACGGTCAAGCAATGGCGGTTACAGCACCGCTAGGCAGTGTGGTTTCAACAACTACAGCAGCAATAGGAATTGCGGGTAAAGCAGTTGTGTTTGCTACAATTTTAGCATTAATTGGAAGTACGCTATGGATATATACTTTAACTAGGTATTCCACTAAAATCGCATCTGCTGGAGGTTACTACATATATGGTGCAGCAGCGTGGAGAAATAAAACAATAGCATATTATGAAGCTATTACAGAAGTAATAGCTTATTCTGCATTAAATGCGGTAAATGCATTAGCAATATACTTAATTATTTCTACGGTCTTATCAAACTTTAATATTTCGGTTCCATCTTATTTACTTCCATTATCGATAATAGTAGGTTTAATTTACCCCACTTTTTCATCTATGACAATCCACATTAAGAAACTATTAGGAAATATCGTAAGTGTAAGTGCCACATTAGAAGTAATATTTCTCTTTTCAATATTCATTTACGCTGTAGCTACTAAGGGGATAAACATTGAATACTTTGAACCGACCAATACATCATTAAGTGCACTAGGAATTGCAATGATTCTAACAATAGTTAGCATATCTGGTGCGGGTGCATCAACATATCTAGGTGAAGAGGCCAAAGTACCCAGAAAAACGATAACTGCTGGAATGTGGTTATCCTTAATTTTAGGTGGTAGTGCAATACTTGTAGGAACATATGGAATAGTAGCATTATGGAACGGTTCTTTAAGTTCGCTCTCAAACTGCTCACAACCATTAATCTATGAGCTCTCCTCTTTTGGTTTGCCGATAGTATTACTCGTGTTATTACTTTCTCTTAACAGCTTGTTAGCTTCAAATATAGGAACAACTATAGGGGCTGCAAGAGTTTTATTTAACTTAGCTAGAGAACGGGCAATGCCTAAAGTGTTTGAAAAAGTTAACAAAGAATATGAACCGATCATAGCAACAGTTATTATAGGCTTGATATCGGCCTTGTTCACAGTTGTAGCTTTAGCATATACTGGTTCCCCTGATAATGCATTCCAAGAAATAAGTGTCATAACTAGCGTTTTCTGGTTACTTGGAAGAATAGTAGATGGTTTTGGAGTACCTATATTTTATTGGAGGATTAATGAATTAAAAATCACAACAGCTATAATCCCAATTATAGCGACCGGAATAAATCTTACTGGAATAATTCTAACATTTCAAACGCCTGACATCTTCCAAACATCATTAATTATGAGCGTAATAGTTATCTCTACCATATGGTATTTAATAAAAGCTAGAAAGAGTATAGCGGGTACTTATGTAGTAGATGACAATAATCAATTAGTTACACTTGATGAATATATCAAAAAGCTTAAGAGTAAAGAGATAGAAATAAGATAGTCTGTTAAATTTATTTCTAGAACTTCAAAGACTAAGGAAAGGAGATTAAAACTGTTTACCAAAGATTGCTTAATACTGCTTCATCCATATTACACCTAAGAAGGGAAGATCCTCATATTTGAATTATCTTGGCTTAAGAATGGTTCTAATTTAAAAATTTTTAATTATAGCTACGATAAATCATACTCTTTTTATATCAATCTACTAAATTCTTTTATATCGTTTAAAGATAAATAGTATTATATGAAATATGTAGTTGCTTATGATGGATCGGAACACTCAAAGAAGGCTATAAATTTTTTACTTAAAATAGCAAAAAAGGAAGATGAGATACACATAGTAACTGTAGTAAAGGAACCGCCTAAATCACCAGAGCAAAAAATAATTGAGGAGAGAAGTAAAGCAGAAGAGGAACAGAAAGAATTAATGAAAATATTATCGGAATATAATGTGAAACCGATGATTGAAGAGAGCTTGGATGTACCAGATGCTATAATACAATATTGTACTAGAATAAACTGTGATATGATAATAACAGGGAGTAGAGGTTTAACTGGTTTAAAGAAAGTAATATTAGGGAGCGTTTCATCTGCAATAGTTAACAAATCGCCGGTGCCAGTACTCGTCGTAAAATAAGTTTAATTTTATTTTTATTATTTTATATCTATAGATACTATATAGTTGAATATAGAATCTATTATTATATATAAGCTATTTACGTTATACATATAAGCTATACTACCAAATAGAGCTCAGAAGGTCAAATAATCCCTTTAAGAGCATTGACAACCTAAAGTTGAGTTTTGCTCATATTAAGATTTGGTATACTGCTGGTATGGGCTTTTTTACTGACGCCTATGATCTCTTGAATATTAGTTATATTTTAGCAATTTTTCAAGACTCACCAAAATATGCCGGCATCTCACTACAGGGATTTTCTAATTACCTAACTGGCCCAAACTTTTTGGACTGGCTTACTAGCCTCAATCGCCCTATGGTCTGCAATCATTGGCCAATTAGTATTTGGCTTTTTAGGTGATTATTGGGGTAGGAAGAAGGTTTACGGTATTGAAGCAACACTATTAACCTTAGGAGCATGCTTAGAAGATGTTTCTAAAGAGAAAATTAAAACATAATGATACAGCAGTTATGGGACTTTAACGTAACTTAAAGATTTTCATCAGTCCAGGCGGTCCGCCTAAATAACGTTCAACGAACCTGAGGAACGCCTCCACGCTCCTCAGGTTAAGAGCCCCCACC
>JBBHKV010000050.1:0-5447 GCA_037389275.1 Sulfolobaceae archaeon RB850M | reverse complement strand
ATCATTGGTGATAAAACGTAGTCCGCCCCTACTCCTAAACCCAGTAATCCTCTAACGAGTACTAAAGCTAATGCGTTAGGTACTACCGCTTGTAGTAGTGCACCCACGGTCATTAATGCAACATCTACACCATAAAACGTCTTTCTTCCCTTGTTTGATAAAAAGCCGAAAAGGATCGCTCCTATTGCTGCACCTATGAATGCTGAACCGGCAATTAAAGATTCCCAAAGGGTGTAAGACGGGCTTTTACTAGTTATTCCTAATGAAGCTAACACTGTTGTTAGGACTATTCCTATGGAAGACAGATCGTAGCCGTCAGTGAATACCCCCATCCCAGTTGTAATCAAACTCTTTATATGCCACACGTCGAAGTTCCTTTCGTCTAAGGGCTTAAACACGTCCTTTAAATTCATATGAGAACGTATTCTCAATAACTTATAAAGATTACGTAAATAGAATAAAGAGAAGTAAATTAACTATATAACCATATGTAGTATAAATCGATAACCTATATATATCCCATCTTACGCATATATCTCATGGAATATAAAATAAGTGACTTGATTGATGAAGACGGTAATTTAAGGAGTGTACCTAAAGGTTTTACAGCACTTCTCGTGAACAAGAGGTTACTCTTGATAAAGGGGAACATGTCAGCCGTAATAGTTAAAGTTTATAAAGACGTTTATGCAGTTAGGGCCAAGATAGGTAATAAAGTGAAGTACTTTTTTGTGAGATCGGATTGGACTATAATTAAGGGGGGAAGGCTGATCCTTAACGACAAAAGGGAAATTATACTCGACACATTAGAGGACGTTATAATGAAGTTAGAGGATTTTGATGAAATAAATAAAGTTAAGGATTCGCTCTTCGCCTTATATCTAATAAAAAATTGTCTTAAAGGTGATGACTCGTCTTGTAATGAGCTGGAGAACTTAAGACCTTAACTCTCTTTTCCTAACCTCCCCTTTCCTTTAACATTAATGAACTCATAGGCTACTGAGATAAACACATTATCTGGGTCTTTTCCTTTCTCCACCATGTACTTAATACTCTCAATTTCTACTGCTGTTAAAGCGTAAAGTAAGAGGAAAAGCCCTGTCGGTTTATGGAGTAATGCTCCCATACCTCCCCTATATAAGTAGAACTTTAATCTCTCACTCTCAACCGTTTCAATAGGGGACAAGTCTTTTAGGCTGATCGAGGTTATTTTATCACTCCATAAAGCCGTAAGCACCCTAACCTCCTCTTCACCACCGCCCTCAAGCTTAACAAAGTCGTCAATTACTCCCATATGATTTTTTAGTGATGCTAGCTTATTTATTTTGAATTGTTAGTCGGGGTTACAGATGAGGGAGAAATAGCAAAGAGTATAGCTAAGTACTTTAAGGAAGTCGTGGTACTTTCATCTCCTCAAGCAGTAATGAAAGAAAGGCCAGACGTAGTAATACACACCTTTGAAGTGGATTATCAAGAGGCTAATAAAAACCCTTCCGTAGCCTGGAACATAAACACCTGGTACGCCATCAACATCGCGAGGAGTGCTAATAAACTTCACGCATTAAATGTCTATCTCTCGACCTTTATGGTATTTAACGGTAAGAAAGGGTATTATACTGAGACCTCCACCCCCAACCCTATTAACTATTACGGTTTAAGCAAACTGGCTGGAGAGACTGGAATAATGTCATTAGGAAATTACTTAGTGGTTAGGTTAGGAGCTTTACACTCCTTCACCTATAAGGGGATATTACACGGCTTTTATGTTGCTGGGGTTAGAGGGAAGGTGTTAAAGTGTAATTCCAACTTTTACCTCTCACCTATTACCGTTGAAGAGAGTGCTGAGGTAATAGCAAGGCTTATAAAAAGAGGGATAAGAGGAGTAGTTAACGTTGGCGGTAAGAGGAGGAATATGGTCAAAGTATGCGAGGAGATTTCTAATTTATTTGACGTAGAATATATACCTATTGAAGGGAGGTATTTCGATTTCTCCCTTGATGATTGGTTATTAAGGAGTTTAGGTTTTACCGTTAGAAGTTAAGAACAAATCGTACCCCTTAGTCAACATGATCCTATCCATTTCGCTTACGAAGTTCTGTATGTAAAAATCAACGTAGGGGTAATTGATCCTTATCGCCTCATCCCTCATTAAACTCACTAAACCACTTAACCTCTCAAACTTTTTCTCCTTGTCCTCTTCAACGTAAAGGAACCTAGTTATCTCCCTACCCAGTTCCCTTGATATTTTAGCCTTTCTCAAATGAATTAACCTCAATAGAAGGATTAAAGCCCTAGCAGACCTACTCAACAGCTCGTCAACGCTTTTAGCCTCCTCCATCGAGTATATGGTACTAAAATATAATTTCTCCACTTTTTCTATTCTCATACAAAGTTATTTCTCATCGGTAATTTAAATACTTTTGCCAGAAATATTGATATGATCGAGTTATTAAGTAGGGTACTCTTTTATGTAGAGAAAGGAGACCCGTTGCCAATAGCGTTCAAGAAGGCTAAAGAGATGAGAGGATATAAAGGGGTAAACTACGAAGAGGCTTATGAGCTCGCAAGACTATTAGTGCTCCATTATTTCTCATTAAGAGGAAAAAGTGAGAGGAAGAAAGTAAAAGAATTCCTCAAAGGCACTAATGAACTAAAACTACCCGACTGGATGGAGGAGGAGTTGAGTAAAATTTACGATCTAAAGGCGTTAAAGGAATCCTTTAAGGAAAAGAATGTTTGGATAAGGGTTAATACTTTAAAGGCTGACGAGGACAAAGTGATTAAATCCTTGGAGGATAAAGGGATTGTTTTGGAGAGAGACAAGGACATACCCTATGTGTATAAGGTTTTAAGTGGTAATGTGAGGAATACCGAGGAGTTTAGGGATTATAAAGTCGTCATCCACGACAAGGCTAGTGTGGCTGTAGTGGAAGCGTTAAGACCAGAGAGGGAAGATATTATTTTCGACATGACTTCCGCACCGGGTATGAAGGCTTCTCTGATTTTTGCACGAGCAGAGAACAAGGTTAAATTAGTCGTAGCTAGTGACTTTAGTTTAGAGAGGCTCGAGAAAGAGAGAAGATTACTAAAGGCCATGGGAGTCGATGTGGCTAAAATAGAGTTTATTAGGGGTGATGGGAGATATTTAAAAGTTAGAGCCGATAAGGTTCTACTTGACGCACCTTGTACTTCCTCTGGGATGATTAGTAATGAACCCACAGTACTCCTAAGATTAAGTAAGGAGAGGGTTAAGGAGATGAGCGAATTGCAAAGAAGTCTTTTAGAAAATGCCTTAAAGCTTTCAAGTTACATAGTTTACGCTACATGTTCCTTATTCCCAGAAGAGGGAGAGGAAGTAGTAAAAGATTTTAGAGCACACCCTCCTCTAAATTTCGGGAGTATAAGTAGAGGTGGTAATAGGTTTATCCCTTATCTACATCATACTGAGGGTTTTTTCATATCATTAGTTAAGGGATAAAGTTGAAACGCTTTATTAAGCATTTTTCTAATCTTCCTATACTTTAGCTCATCAAGTATTCCCATGCTTACAAACTTCAACGATATTAATATTTAAAGGAGAGGGCTAATCGTAGGATAAAAATACGGATACCCCTAGGTCATTTAACCCAATAAGAAGGTTCACGGCTAAGTCATTTAATCACGGACAACGTAAAAATTGTTTTTGACGGATTGAGTTCAAACTGTTTTAAGCATTTTTAATTTGTTAATGATAAATTCTTCAAAATCTATAATGTTGAATCTCACCGTACTGGTTAGCAAATTTTTAACAATTCCTACTTCACTTTAAAAATTGTTAATGTGTTTAAGCAAAAGGAAATTTATTTAAAAACTTATCGTGTAGTTTATGCGCGACTATATACATGCTACAATAGCTTCAACGTTTGCCTGGGCAGGAAATATATATGACCTACTCTTACTAACATACGTTTACTCTTACTTCGAGAAAGTATACTCACTATCAATTCTAGATTTCTCCATATTATTCGCACTGGGGTTAATAGGGAGGGTTATTGGAGGGAGTTACTTCGGGAACATTGCAGATAAAATAGGTAGAAAGCCTATATTATTAATAGGCACTGCTGGTTATTCTACCTCCCAATTATTGTTAGCTTTATCCCCTAACGTCCTCTTGCTTTATGTGTTCAGACTTTTGGAGGGTATTTTCATGGGTGCGCAGTGGACTGCAGGGACAGTGCTGGCTTATGAAAAGGCCCCCGTGAGTTTAAAGGGAATAATAACCGGGATTGTGCAATCCGGTTATGGTATAGGTTATGCGATGACTGGGGTTGCTTATATCCTATTAAATAACGATCCTAGACTGTTCTTAATTACTGGTTCTATCCCTCTCATCCTAATACCTTATATATTAATAGGAATCAAAGAGGGGGACAGAGAGGGAGAGTATAGGGCTAAGGTCAATATAAGGGATTACTTACCTATTTTGCTTAGGTCTACAGCCGGAATGGCGGGGATGTTTATCGCTTATTTTTCGGTTTTCGGTAACTATACAATATTCGCTGAGGGTTACTTAAGGATGAGCAGTTACAGTTTAGGCCTCTTAATGACATTAGCTAATATTGGGTTAGCGATATCCTTCATACTTTTCGGAAGGCTTGCGGATTTTATGGATAAAAGGAAATTGATTTACATCGGTGCTTTAGCACTTTTACTTTCCTTACCGCTTTCCATTTCCGTATTCACTAACGATTTATTATCTCAAATAGGTATTTCGATTTATGCATTTTTTACCGGATTCTGGCCTTTAATGGCGCTATTGTTAGTTGATTCCGTGCCACTTGAAGTAAGAGGTTTCCTATCTGGTTTAGCATATAATATCGGAGGTTTTGTGGGGGGCATTGCGAACATAATATTAGGATTTATCGCTACTTTAGGGATTTATGACTTAGTAAACTCCATAGATATTCTAGGATTTGCATCAATAACTGTAGTTTTAGTTAGTGTTATCACTTGGCCTAAAACTAAAAGAGCGGTTGTAAACAGTATATAAATTTAACTCTTTTAATCCTCACTTATAAATCTTCTCGGGGATGATAAAAAGATTTTAGATTCTTAAGGGGAAAAGATGATAATTTATGAAATTTCTTTTACAATAGCCTTACGTAAAACTGAAATTTTTGTAAGGAAAAGGGTGAAAAGTATTATTAATAATGAATGAGATATAATAGATGGCACTTAAATTAATAAAAAAGCAAGAAGGTAAGGAAAGGCGGGGGTGAGGAACAAATTCGCGCGGGGTGTACAGCGATGTACTAATTAAAAGGTAAGGTTTTTGATTTTAAAGTTTTCTTTCCGTTTTAGCCTATCTTAAGTTCATTGTATTAAAATTCTCTTAAGTTATAATTGGAGACTGTAACGCTTCTATGTAGCTACTCGTTATTTTTAATCACTTCTAAATATCGTTTTGA
>JBBHKV010000049.1:0-19188 GCA_037389275.1 Sulfolobaceae archaeon RB850M | reverse complement strand
CATATTGTCCACTTACGTTATATTCGATTAGGTCTAAATTACCCCCGTTAGTTATTATTACTTGGCCTTGTGGTGTAAACTTAACGGTCAAGTTATGGGTTGCTTCAGCAGTATCTGCTCCGAAATCGTAATATGAAGGGAAAGTGACATACTCGCTCCCCTTTAAGTAATATAGTCCTAGTACTGCGTCTAATGACTCAAAGTTAGTTATTTCACCATTACCTCCTCCGCCAAACACTAGCTCAGTGTCATAATACATTCCTATTACACTGTATATTCCGGCTGGGGTATATTCCTTTCCATTAACTTCAAAACAAGCCGATGAGACATTAGGGTCTACTATCAAGACCTTATCAAAGGTCATTGTGCTTAATACGGGAGAAGTTCCGTTTTCCAGTACGATCACTGAAAAACTAATTTCCACACCCTTACCCTTTATAACACTCTCATTCATTTCTAGAATTCCTGCAAACGGTAAACTGTAGGAGAGAACTGGAGAAGTATTATAATTCCCATAATAATACTGACCTTGGGAAGAGGGTGCCACATACCCGTTTTTAGAAATTATTGAGGAATTTGTGAGCGTTGCAGCTAGATTCGTTATGTTTAACACATTATTACGATAACATACTATCGACTCATTAGTTACAAATGCTAAAACATCTTGGGGCCAGTAAATTTGTGTAGAGTTATCATTATTCTTAACTACAAGGACTGAATTTAGCTGTAATGACGCTGAGTACGGGGAAGTTAAGCTTTGACTCCCATTGTAAGCCAAAATAGATGAGATGTTGAAATATCCCGCAACAGAAGATGTCTTTATAACGTATGGGGTAGTCCCACTAACGCCATAACTCGCTATCCCTACCGGCACTACACCTTGAGGCCTATTTATTTCAAACTGTAAGTACGGATTTACATAGTATGGGTAGTCTCTATAACTTATGGCAACATAGGCCGGGATTGGGTTCGGATTATTTAAGTATATGTAATATAACCCTATTGGTAAGCTTATATTATAACACGGGCCGATATTACTCAGTGATAACGTATTTGCTGAAGAATTAAACACTACTTGAGATTCGTTATTTAAGACCGTTAAATAAACGCTCTCATTAGACACGTAGAAAATAGACAAGTTTGAAGGGGAGCCTAGCGTTGATTCGTGGACAAATAAACTATAGTGACCGTGAGGCGGAACCTCCACGAAGAGGCAAACGTAAGTTGACGAATTCTGAGGTGTAATAGGTAAAACATTGTAGTTATAGCTTACGTTACTCACTCCATAGGGGGAATAAATTACTAAATAATAAGTACCCGGATTGAGTAATAGACCATCAACTACTGATGTACCGTTTTGATTTACTATATAGCTTACACTTCCGCTAGAATTAAATGCTGAGAACTGGGACTGCGTCATAACATATACGGCAACTGTAGCGTTGCTTGAAACTGAATAAACTAGTGCCGAAAGTTGGCTGACTTGAATTGGAATATATAAGTAGTAACCTTGGGGTATTACTTCATAGGCTATGGAAATTGAAGAGAGCAATAGTAGCCCGAAAATTGCTAAGGTTAAAATTCTTTTCATAAGGTTAGATGAAAAGGGATTTTAATAAGCTTTACTGAAAGCCTGTCTAACAGCCATTTAGTGTACCGTACTTTAAACTTACTAAGTGGGGAAAACTAGCACTTCTACTCTTTGATTTTGATCCTAGATTAAGTTACTCCTCCTCATCCCTTAAAAGCTTACAAGAAAGTATTGACTCACTATACTTCATAGCGTGTTGTAATGCCCTTCTTAAAATTTCCTTGACGTCCTCGTCCTTTATACTATAATATGAGAACTTACCTCTTTTCTCTACACTTACAACCCCACAACCCCTTAAGTATGCTAAATGGTGGGAAATTAAGGATTGAGATTTTCCTAAAGCCTTACTGAGTTCTTGCACAGTTGATTCATTATTGTTAAGCAAATGAAGTATTATTCTCAACCTGGTCTTATCTGCGAACGCGTTGAAGAATATTTCTAATTCATTAAGTACGTTTTCCTCGATTTCCACACTCTCCTCTCGTACATATCCCTAATAAATCTATGTATGAATAATTTTTCATATGTTCATATATACATAGGTTTATTAACTTTTATAAGAAATTACACAGCGGGGTGGAAAAAGTGAAATTCAGAATTAAAAAAGAGGAGCTAACTTGTGAGAGTTGTGGCGCCCCATTAAGTGAAGACGACATTTATGTAAGGGTAATAAACGGTGAAAAACACTATTTCTGCTGTTCCCACTGTGCAGATGCTTATGAGGCTAAACTGAAATGAAGGATTTGGTAATTTTAGGCTATGGGGCAGCGGGATTTGCAGCAATAATAGCTGCCAATGAGATAGGCGTTAAACCTACAGTAATAGGGTATGGCCCATTAGGGGGTACTTGCGTTAATGTAGGTTGTGTCCCATCTAAAAGGGTGTTAAGGCTAGGAGAGACTTACAGTCAAGCAAGCAAAATATGTAGTTTCACACCGGACTTCATGTCGGTTTTTGAAGACGAAAAGAGGTTAGTTAAAGAGATGAGAAAGGAGAAATATGAAGACGTACTGGCTAGTTATGACGTTGAACTAATTGAGGGGAAAGCATACTTTATATCCCCTAATGCCGTAAAGGTTAACGGGAAGGTAATTGAGGGAAGGAAGTTCATAATAGCTACTGGTTCCTCCCCTTCAATACCAATTATTAAAGGATTAAAAGAAGCTGGGTTCTGGACTAATGTAGAGGCACTAAACCCAGATAGAAAAATCTCTTCATTAGTAATTATCGGAGGGAGGGCATTAGCATTAGAGTTCGCTCAAATGTATAAAAGGCTTAATGTGGACGTTGTTATTTTGCAGAGAAGTAAGACTTTAATCCCAGACTGGGAACCGGAAATCGCAATTGAAGCGCAAAAAGTTTTAGAAGATGAGGGAATAATAGTTGTAACTAATGTTAAAGTCAAAGAAGTGAGAAAGGGGAGTTATAAAGTGGTAGTAACTGATAAGGGAGAGGTAGAGGTTGACGAGGTGCTACTAGCAACGGGTAGGAAACCAAATGTTGATCTAGGATTGGAAAACGCTGAAGTTGAACTTAACGAAAGGGGAGGGGTTAAGGTTAACGAGGAGTTACAAACTACGAATCCTAACATCTATGCAGCTGGTGATGTAATTGGAGGGCCCATGCTTGAGGCATTAGCCGGTTATGAAGGAACAGTAGCCGTTAAGAACGCTTTACTAGGATTACATAAAAGGATTGACTTTAACGCTGTACCTCAAGTAATATTTACTCAACCCAATATTGCTAGGGTAGGATTAACTGAGCTTGAGAGCGGTGGGGAGAGTAGAGTCGTTAAGATGAGAGATGTTCCGAGGGCTAAAATTCTAGGAGAAACTAGAGGGTTAATTAAAATGGTTGTTGATAAACCAACTAGAAGAATATTAGGTGTCCAAATGCTAGGTGAGAACGCTGGAGAAGTAATTAATGAAGCAGCTTTAGCTATAAGGGCGAAAATGACAGTTGATGATATAATTGATACTATTCACGCATTCCCCACGATGTCTGAAGCTTTGAGGCTCGTGGCACTAGCGTTTTATAAGGATGTAAGTAAATTGAGCTGTTGTATCTAGTAGTTGTCCTATTGTTAAAATATGAAACTTGGGGCTATTTCCTTATCTTTAACTACAAGCCCTATGTCCCCGATACCTTTAAGGTTATAAATGGGGGCAATAACGGAAGGAATTACCATAGGTTGAATATTTATCGATATGACAGCCTTTCTTGCCTCTTTAAATCCCTCCACTAAGTCATTTAATATTTCTTGAGGAGAAGAATAATTTGTCTTAAATATGCTGTTAAATTTTTCTACGAACTCCTCATTTAGTTCTAGCTTTAGATCCTCATAAGCTAAAGTCAATATAATATCAGGATGCTCATGACCTTCGTGAACAAGTCTTATTATGTCTCCTTCTACCTCTATTCTATGCCCTCTATGTCTAAATCTAAAACCGTCCTCTACTACAAAAATTGGAGTGGTAAGAGAATAGAGAAAGAATTGCGAGCCTAAGCGGAACACCTTATTTCCTACTGTCGCAGTGCGATCCCTAGTATATACTATTATCGGCAAGGGGACGTTACCGTAAATATCAGCTTTAGGAGGATTAAAGATGGGTGTACCTAGGAAGTCACGCGGAGGGAGTTTAGTGTCCATAAGTTTCACACATATATCGCCGAATAATTCCCTAAGGAAATCCTTGAGGTCAAATTCGTGTTCATCCTCTAGGGGTAGTTCATAAATAATGTCGTTCAAAACGTACTGCCTAAACGCTGTAAGTCTGACCCCATTCCCTTCCTTACGGTCAGATATGATTTTTCTCAGATTGTTGTTGACCTTTTCGAATCTCTTCTCGTCAAGGTAAGTAATGTAATATTGTTTGTGGTTAATTCCGAGTAGTTTAAGGAAATATGCGTCCCTTATAATTAACGCTATATCGAGTAGATAATACTTCTCTAAAGATTCGCCAAAAGAAGAGTAAATATCTTTAGCTAACTCTCTAAATCGCTCCGCTATTTCCCTTACCTTATCAACTTTTACATAATTAAACGACTTCAGTGAGGCTTCTATTACCTTATCAAGGCTCACGTTAACAGTAGAGGAACCTAATAAGGGTAAGAGACGCACATATATCATTCCCATTAAAATTCTAATTAGGACCTCTGGATACGAATACCTTTCCAATCCTCTCATTTTCCCCAAATCGCTCAAAAAGGTCTGTATAATTTTCTTTCTCTTTTTAGCTTTTTTGACATACATGATGTATTTTATTAACCCCTCAAGATTATGGAAATAAGTAATTCTTCCGACTGAATTCTTTATCCTCATTGGGATAAAATATGTTACGTTTAACGGGTAAAGATCATTAGATTGTATAGAATAGATTGCTTTATTAAAAATGTCTATCGTACTTAGTCCTTTTTCTCTCATATATTCAGTAAGATATTCTACCCCCAATCTACTCAAGAACATCTTTTGAACGTTCCTTATCTTGTCCACGTGATATTCCCTATAATTGCAGAATAAGTCTAAGGCTTTCTCCGCGTTCCCCTCATTTACGGCATCTAACAGTTCTTGTAAATAACTTTTAGTAACTATGGGAGACACTATAAGGGTTACGTCCCCTTGTCTTACTACAGTTACATCACTAACTTTATAATATCCAACGTCTGAGACAAGGAACTCTCTCTTTACAATATCAATGTAGTCCTCAATACTTCCTCCTTTAGGAACCAAAAACATGTTTATAAACAAGCTTTCCCTTCCCTCAACGTACTCGCCTTGCAAACCTACAATATATAACGGTCTTACTTTTTCCTCATAACCTTTGACAATTTCCGGGAAAATCCTTTCTGCTATCTTAGTATCAACGTTTATACATTCCTTAGTTCCCTCAAATATAATATATTCGTCCGGATTTCTAGGTTTATACTCCTCTACTATCTTATCAAACAGTTCCAAATTTATGTTATAAGAGCCTATCTCCTTAAGTACACCTCCTTTGTATACGTAAACTTTAACTTTGTTCGCGTAGGAGTAATCTAATAAACTACCTACCATCGCATTATAGAACCTATTGTTGAAATGTTTTGAAGTATAATAATTAATAGATACGACTTGCCTTAAGACGAACCTTTCAGATACGATTTCCCTATTTTCACTCTTAAATATAATCTCAAAAGTAAAATCGTGAGTTCCTATATCTTGGATTATAATTGGTGAAAACCTCTCTACTGTAACTTCGTACTGTTTATTTGATACATAAACGTTATATTTTCCCTCCTCTACCGGTCTACCAAGAAATACGATACTGTCGTAATTCACTTTGCCTAATATAATTCTTAACCGTAAAAAATTTCTTAGCATTAGAAAAGTCCTCTCATGCTCCCCCTCTTCGGTCTCACCTTTATAAACAAAGTGTAACCTCATTTGGTCTACGTTTTGTGAGTTCAAGTCTCTAAGTATCACATAAAAATCTTTTAACCCTGAGACCTCATCCGGTAATAGTAATGCAATTACTGACCCTCCTTGATCATCGAAAGTGGTTGGATAAAGAAGTAAATATTGCGAGTTATGATAAATCGCTACCCCCTCAAAGGGACCCATGAAAATTAATCGTCTTTTTGTTGAATCAACTTTCATACTCTATGCTTTACATGAGGAATATAATAAATATTACCGAACTCCGAGACAAAAGGTAATATTTATTAAAGTGTAAGTTAAAATATACTTATGCAAGCCAAAGTTATACAAAAAGTTGAAGAGAAAAAGAAAAGCGTAAAAGAACTTGTAAGAAAAGACAGAGAAATAGAAGCCATAGTTTATGACCTACCGTCAGTCATCACTGACTAACGTAATCCTCAATCCTAACCATATTTTTAACCTCCCCTTTAAGGTAGTCACTAACGTTTTTACAAGCCGCCATAAGGGCTTCCTCTCTCACTTTCTTATTCCCACCAGCCCCGGCAATATGAGGAGTACCAATAAAGTTCTCCAATTCCCAGAGCTTATTATTGTTGAACTCTTCCTTACCGTTTTTACGCCAGAAAACATCAGTACCGAACCTGACGTCTTTTCTCTCCAATAAAAGTCTATATATATCATCCTCAACTATTGTTTCAGCCCTACCCACATTAACAATTATCACACCGTGCTTAACGTTTTTTAGAACTTCATAATTAAGGACACCCCTAGTCTCGTTATTTAAGGGCAATGTATCTACTATTACGTCTACACGTGGAACTATTTCTTTTAACGCTTTTAGAGAATAATACTTCTCATCGAAGTACTTTTCCTCCTTAAAATGCCTAGATATACCTATATTATAAGTAAAGAATGCTTTTTTTCCTATTCTAGCTACTTCACTACCTATCCCCCCTCCACCTAAAATAAGAAAAGTAGAGTTAAAGATACTCCTAACTTCGAAGTTTCTATCCCTCTTGCCCACTCCTCTTGCTAATGAAAGAATTAGTGCAAAAACATGCTCGGCAACAGACTTGGAATACGCACCAGCGTTTGAGAGCAAAACAACACCCTTAGGAAGTAAATTAAAAGGAAAATCATCAACCCCAGCTGAGAAAGTCTGAATTACTTTAACGTTCTTTGCTTTAGGTAAAATCTCAACCGCTTGTTTAGGCCAAAGCATTATTATTTCAGCTTTTTTAAGATCCTCCTCACTAAGGTTCTCATCTTTAACTGAAATTAACTTTTTACATTCCTCCGGAAGTTTTTCCGTAGAAACAATAAACATTGCCATCACACACTTTGAGCTATAGAACCAGCCAATATCATAAGTATAACTGAAATTATCAGAAATGAAGCTACGAGTTTAGATATTCTCTCTAACGATTTTTTAAGCTCTAATGCAAGGACGGAGTTTTCACCTACTTCTTTTATCAAGCTAGACCTCTTACTCATTATTATACCACCACTAAACGCTAAAACCCCAAAAGCACCTCCGACTAAGTTAAGTAAAGCCCTGACCCTAACGTTTAAGTTTTGGCTTAAAACTGCATGGACTATGAAAAGGTTTCCTTGGTATGGAATTAGATAAAGTATTGAAAATATCAAGATCCCAGTAATTATTGTGATCGTGGACGAAAGTAAGAAGAACATACCAACCTCTTTACCTTTACCCTTTACTATGGCATTTAGTAAAGCACCGCCCACCCATAAAGCACCGAAAAACCCGTGAATTGTGTTTAAGACATCAAAAATAACACTCATAAAAAAACTTAGTTTTAAAAGAAAATAAATTTATATGGAGTAAAACATGCACGCTGAAGAGCAGAACAGAGCACCAAAGAACCCTAAAGCCATTAAGTAAGAGAAATCTGGAGTTAAAGTACCGTAAAACGCTAGTCCTCCAGCAGCGGCTATCCCTATAAAGAGTATGTTCAGTAACGCTAGGTAGTAAATTGTCTTAATTCCCTCCTTCTGGGCTTGCATTAGCATGGCGGCAGCGAAAAATGCCACGAGCATTGCCATACTTATATGAAGGGAAAGTATAGCCGCCTCCCATGCTTGTGATAACGGGAACTTATCGAGAACTAACGTTGCTAACCCCGCGTAAAACAGAACCGCGAGTAAGAGTGTTTCGATCCCGGAAATGTATAACATCAATCTGCTAGCCCTAATCTGAGTTACACCCATTCTTCATCCCCTCCTAATTGCATAAATTATACAACCGGTCGCGGAAAAAAGTGCACCAACAAACCCCATGCCCATGGCTAACAGATATGAAGGATCCGTGACTCCGCTGAAATAAAATGAGCCCATGAAAGCAGCATACAACACGAATATCACGTTGAGTAACGAGATTAACATTAAACCCTTATTTCCGTAACGGAAAGATGCAGCCAAGAGCCCAAAGGCTGTAACAGTCACTAAAATCGCACCGTATAAATGAACAATTAGTAAGGGCCCCTCTAGCGGTAAATTATATACTGCTAGACCCATTCCCCCTACGTATAGGAATAGTAATAACGCCACTTCCCCAGAAGCTATCGCCGGAGTGTAATTTGCTTTAGACATCAGATTTGCATAATAAACGTATTTTTCATACATTAATTTAATCAAGTCGCCCATAATTAACTCCCCCCGAAAGTGTTTCCTGCATCCTGAACTCTAGAATAACACTCTGTGGGCTTTTGGCCTTTAGCGAGTGTGAACTTAGGACAACCGGTCTGCTCATCGAAAGAGGATAGATAGGCGAAACCAGATAAATCACTAGTTCTTCCCAATATTACAGGGGCCTTAGTGTTCATCCCTACGGCGTATAAATAATCAGTATTTTCGTCCCAGTAAAGCTCAACATAAGGTAAAGGTCTGACTGTAGGCCCAGTTAGTACTGAGGCACCGTGATATGGGTCGTATGTGGAACCGTGACAATCACAGTGGATTACGCCCGGTGCGTTTGCTTGGACAGCCGCTTGCAAAGCTACTGAGGGTAGGAAGTTAGGAGTGGGCATATTTGCTTTCATATATTGGGGCGGGTAGAAGTGTATTTCGGGTGGCGTACAACCTAAGTGCTGGCATATTGCACTATATGCAACGATCGACCTATATGGGCCAACCCCTCCCGGGAAAGTATAAGTCTGACCGTTCTCTGGAATTACTACTGTAGTGGGCTTAATTTCCACGGGGTTATTATTTTCATCACCTAAGTTTAGCAAAAACGTTATGTCACCTTGCATTGGGTATTGGAATAGCAATATCTCTGGATTGTTTACTGGAATTTCTGATGCTAATATTGGGTTTGCGTCTGAGTCTACAATAAGTAGCCATGGGAAGAACTTTAGAGTTATCTGAGGCTGTGTGAGATAAGATATTACGGGAATTGCACTGAGTACAGCTGCAGCACCTATTCCTATTAATATCGCTTTTAGAAATGCCCTCCTACTTGGGTCTAGGGGACCTACGTTTTGTTCAGCGTATTCGAACAAATAATCTTTACCTTTCTTTACAAACTCCCTCTCGTTGAACCTCGTTTTGGGGTTACTCATTTTCCTAACAAGTCTACTGGCAAAAATTAGCTGATCGCGAGTTATTATGGGTTTCATTATACCCACCACTATGTTAACTATTTTTCAATGATATTAAAAAGTTTGTTTTTTAAAAAGGTAGTGTAAATTGTAGTATAATTACCCTTAAAATCGTGATTAAGCACATTCAGCTTTAACGGGGTTTTACGGTATGAAAATATTAATGTTAAACCATAATTTACAATTTTTTGTGCGTGTGGAGTAATCACCTTTTAAACAATCTTTAAATTTAATAATCTTAACTTTAACTATCAAATTAATAAACTACTATAAATTATTAAATAAAGAAAGAATGGAAATTTTAGGTATATTTTGATATATATGATAGAAAGATTTATAAGTAAAAAAACGTGAAATAAACTCGGTGTATAGTGTGAACTTTATTGAACATGCTGAAGAGATTTGGTTCGCAGTTATGTTAGTATTAGTTGCCATATTCTCCGGTTGGAACTATTATAACGTCTTGAGCGGCCATAGTGTGAGTTTAAGATATGGGTTACCACTCTTCAGTGGGCTACCGCCACAAGCCCAACAAGCTGTGAAGTACTTCGAAACCCATCCTCCAAAGGAAGGCTATAGTGAAGTAATTGACGGGATTTTAGTAGTTAATATGACTGTCGTGCAATACAAATACATACCAAACGTAATTATAGCTAACACGAGCGAACCGGTAGCGATTATACTGAACTCAGTGAACATAAGTGCGGGCTTTTTCTTAAGGCTACCTAACGGTGTTATTAATGTTAACTCAGTCCCGGGAATTCCAGACTACATTTACTTCGTAACACCCAATAGTCCCGGGAATTATACGTGGAGGGAACCAGAATATGTTGGTTATTCAACTTCTTATATGACTGGGACTCTGGAGGTGGTGTGAATGAACGTTAAACAAATTATAAATCCTAAAGACACTCTAGGAGTAGTTTGGTTATACTTTTTAGGTTCAGTATTTTGGCTAGCAGTTGCTGGAATAGCAGCAATGAATTTAAGGACTTACCTAACATATGACTTAAACTCGCCACAAGTGGGAGTTATTTACTATACGTTACTCACACTTCACGGCTGGGCGGGAATGTTCGGATTTGTGAACATGGCCCCAGCGGCTATAATTGCCTTTAGCATGTACAAAAGTAAGCTCTCAATAGTCCACACAAAACAAATGACAATCTTGTTCTGGTTAGCAAACATATTCCTAGCATTAGCCTTAATCGGAGGGCCAGATATGGGTTGGTACGAATACCCACCTCAAGCAATTGAGGATACGGCAGCTTTTAAGGCTTTCACTGTTTACAGTACTCCACTACTTATGGGCATGGGATACCTCTTCGTGGTATTAGCTACCTTATGCCAGACTATCATGTATTTCATCCTCATAATAGATGCCTATCTAACTAAGCCTAGAGACGAGAAGCTTAACATTTTCGCTGCTTATGGAGTAGCTTTCGCAATAGTAATCGCCTTAACTTTACCAGCGTTAACAGCAGCTAATATGTGGTATGCATTACATTTCTTCTTTAATGTCCCAGTAGACCCTCTGCTTTGGGTAATATTATTCTGGTTCTACGGTCACCCGGTAGTTTATTATGTACCGTTCCCGCTATTCGGTGCACTTTATTACTATATTCCAATCTATGCAGGTAGACCCTTATATAGCGAGAAATGGGCTAGGTGGAACATTTACTTACTATCCATAGGTACAATGGCAGTATGGGTTCATCACTTACAGACCTGGCCTTTACCGATAATCATAAGGTTCTGGGTCACGGCGAGTACGTTAATATTAGCTTCAGGCTCTGGACTTACCGTGATGAACTTAGGACTTACAATACTCACGTCTCAAAAGTACAATTATAGAGATCCCGTAGGGCTTGGAGCCCTAATAGCTTTAATAGGGTTTATACTTGCTGGAGCACAAGCCCTAGTATTACCAGTGAACAGTATTAATCCTATCTTCCATAACACGTACTACATTGTAGGGCATTTCCACTTAATGATCTGGACTTTAATTGTCATGGGATTCTCTACAGTATTCCTTGACATGCTGAGATCTAGTGCTGTAGGGTTTAACTTCAGTGCTGATGTTTCCAGGTGGATTACAGGTGGTATGATATTATGGACAGCGTCGTTTATGGCCGTAGGTTATCTTATGTCTTATATAGGTTATTTAGGCATGTTGAGAAGAATGATAGCCTACCCCTCTTACTTCCAACCCTTTAACATAGCAGAGTCATTATTGGCCGAATTGGGAATTCCGGGATTACTAGTAGTTATTTCAGCCGGTGTATTAGACTTCTTAAGATACTCAACATCAGTAAGTACTAAACCAGTTTCTCCACCTCCAGCCTCTTCCCCCTCTTTTACTATGGAGGTGAGAAAGAATGGTTGAGGAGAAGAAGGAAGGAATTATTGATTCCGTAATTGATAGAGTGGGAATAAAGGAAGCACCTCTTTTCAGAACACCAGATTATATGTATAATATCTCTTACTGGCTTGGAGGAATGGTAGCTGCTGCTTTCGCTTATACAGTAATTACTGGGTTACTTTTGCTAATGTATTATCAGCCGGCTTACGCTTATCAGTCCACTATGAACATAATTTATAATGTACCTTATGGTGCAATACTCTTGTTCTCCCACCTTTACGGTGCTTACATAATGATTATCCTAGCTTATATACACATGTTCAGAAACTTCTATGTTGGAGCGTACAAGAAGCCGAGGGAATTGCAGTGGGTAACTGGAGTGCTTTTACTTGCATTAACTTTAGGCGCTTCGTTCTTCGGTTACTCACTGGTTAGTGACGTACTTGGGGTTAACGCTATAGATATAGGTTCTGAGCTAATGGTGGGTACCGGAATACCGGGGGCCACTACATTAGTAAACTGGTTATTTGGCCCCGGTGGGTCTGCTGCGCTGTCCTCATCACCGGAAGTGAGGTCTGAATTATTTGACAGACTCTTGGGATGGCACATATTACTGGTATTCCTAATAGGAGTGCTATTCATGTTCCACTTAATGTTAGCAGAGAGGTATGGCATGACCCCATCAAAGAAGGAGAAAAGCAAAGTCCCGGCATATTATACTAAGGAGGAACAGTTAAGGTTTAACGAGTGGTGGCCCAGGAATTTCGTATATATGTTATCTATCGTACTATTGACGTGGGGTGTAATACTTTTCGTGCCAAACCTCTTAGCTAATATTAATGGCTTACCGATTGTAATTAATCCTTACCCGGCACCGCAAGCGGGCTCACCGCAAGCAATAAATACCGAACCTTATCCGCCGTGGTTCTTCTTATTCTTATACAAGTTCGTGGACTTCGAGTTGCCTAATGGGCAACCTTTAACTCCAATTCTAGTAATGGCGGTATTAGTAATAGGATTACTCGTACTTATATTCCTACCATTCTTAGACACCAGTGACTCACTGCTACTCATGAGGAGGAAGTTCTGGACGTGGATAATGACTCTTCTGGCAATTTACATGGTAGAACTATCAGTATGGGGCTACCTACAACCTGGTGTACCAGCACCCTTTAGTGAGCAAGTAGTCTTATTAGCTCCTCCAGCCATAATTGTAGGTTTAATAATACTCTTCTGGCCCAGTAAGGACAATAACGCTGTAGGTGCTATGAAGTTCTTATTTAGATTTCAATTAACGCCTTTAGACATACTCTTGGCATCTGTTTCAACTCTAGCATTAGCCGGAACTGCAGTCAACTTCTTAGTGGAACCCACAGTGATAAACGGTATAGCTCTAGCCCCAGTAGCAATGCTCGCCGTCTATTCATTACGCAGAGTTGCCCCGTATATTGTAGGTAGAAAGAAGATCATGGCTAATGGGCAAGGTAGTGTGGGGGTAAGTTGGAGTAAGAACGCGGCTATGGTTGCAATGTTCGCTATTCTCATTATCTCAATAGGTTTAATGGCACT
Source organism: Sulfolobaceae archaeon RB850M (assembly GCA_037389275.1). Classification (GTDB taxonomy): domain Archaea; phylum Thermoproteota; class Thermoprotei_A; order Sulfolobales; family Sulfolobaceae; genus JAPYVG01. The sequence continues at coordinate 5,629 of JBBHKV010000049.1, read as the reverse complement.
AATGTGGACTCTACCATCAGTAGGGCCACAGGCCACGTATGCTGGTATGGACTTAGGAGTAATCCTTATGTTGTGGGGTATTGCAGTTCAGTTATATCATTATATAGTTTACGTGAGGTGAGTTAGATGAACAAGTTGGGTTGGGTTATTTTAGGTTTAATTTTAGGTGCAACAGTGTTTATGGCATCTTTTATGGCATATAATTTTATTTGGGATTCAACACACGTATTACTGGTGATCTGAAGTGAAGAAGTCAGTCTTAGCATTAATCCTCTTGCTCGTTGTAGCTATATTTTTCTTAGTAATAGCTTTACCGAGTAATTTCGCCCTCTCTTCGTCTATAGGTGTTGAGACTACGACAGCGATTATGTTTTTCGTTTACCTAGCGTTAGCATCTGTAGCCTTCATCTTGCTCTTTAAAGGTATAAAATAATTTTTTAAAATAATTTTGTTTATTTGCGGTGTATACTATCTTTCGCTTTTAAAATTATTTTTTATTAAAAAATTATATATCTAAAAAAGTTGTAAAGTAAACTTGACCCGTTGATATACCACCGTCCCCAGCCGGTAATTTACGTGGCGTTATCACTTCGACACCTTCAGAATTTTCCACTATGCCCTTAAGAATATACTCATTAACTGCAGCACCACCAGATACTATAACTGTTTGTGGGTTGAGTTTAAGTGCAGCCTTAATTAATGCCTCCCCTAATTTATACTGAACAGTGTAAGCCAAATCCTCCTTCCTACTATCTCTTCCTTTATTAACTAACCACTCGAATATCTTAATAGTGTCTATCTCCTCACCAACTATAGGGATGTCGAGATCCTCTAATAACTTACCGCCTTTTGCTGAGGATTCTAATTTTATCGCCGGCTCCCCCTCATAAGTCCTAAACTTGCATATTCCTAAATATGCTGAAACAGCGTCCAAAACTCTACCGGTACTTGAAGTAAATATTGTTGGTCTTCGAACCATCTTTTCCAATATTTCTAGTTCTCTTTCTCCTAGACTAACAATTTTACTTATCTCCTCCCACTTCATGAAATGAGAAATGAAAATTGCTAACATTCTTTCTGGCTTAATTGCATTAATGTCACCACCTACGTAAGGAACATACTTCAAGTGATAAACTCTCTGATATTTTTCAGCCTCAAATTTTATAATCTCACCGCCCCAGGCATTCCCGTCATCGCCGTAACCTATCCCGTCTATAGCTATTCCAACGCCCTCTTCAATCCCATATTCCGCTGAAACACTTAAGATATGAGCATAGTGGTGCTGTACTTTTACCACTTCCGCAGAGTACTTTTCCGCTAATTTTTCAGCTAAGTAAAAACTCTGATATGCTGGGTTTTTATCTGCAACTACTATTTTAGGTTTTAGATTGTACAGTTTTATGAAAAATTCGATATACTTTCTTAAGTCCTCTAATGTCTCCAGTTCATCAGTATCACCTATATATTGAGTAGGCAAGATCTTATCCTTAAAGCCTACAGCACCAACGTTCTGTAGTTCGGCACCAACAGCTATTACGTCACTTCTCATACTCCTCTTTATCTTAATCCAAAGTGGTGCATATCCCCTACTCCTTCTCAGAAACATAACCCTTCCATTAGACACTCTTAACACGCTGTCGTCAACCCTATTAACTATTTTCCTATTATGATACAAAACGTAATCCACTACGCCTTTTAGTTTCTCCCTTACGCATTTCTCGTCAATGCACATGGGGAAACCGTGCTTATTACCACTAGTCATTATTAAGACATGAGAAGGGAATTCATTAAGTAATAGAAAATGTAATGGAGTATAGTATAGGAAAAACCCGTCTCTATCGAGGCTTGGAGACACGTATTTAGAGATTGTGCTATCCTCCCTCTTCCTAAGTAATACTATAGGCCTTTCCGGCGAGATCAAGAGATCCTCTTCCAAAGGGCTTACATAGGCGTATTTTCTAATTATGTCTAAGCTTAACGCCATTAGTGCAAATGGCTGTTGTGGTCTATTCTTTCTCTCCCTTAACTTTAAAACAACATCATCATTAAAGGGGTTTACGGCTATATGAAAACCTCCTATACCCTTAATAGCTACTATGTACCCTTCCTCTATTAGTTTAGATGCAACCTCTATAGGATCTCCTTCCACTCTTTCTCCATCGATACTTTCTAAGAGTAGTCTTGGACCGCATCTAGGACAACTAATTCCTTGAGCGTCAAACCTCCTTTCGTTATTTGGGTCGTGATATTCTGAATTGCATTCATCACAGAGGGGGAATTCGTTCATTGCGGTGTTTTCCCGATCATAAGGTATTTCATAAAGCATTGAAAATCTGGGTCCACAATATGCACAACTATTAAAGGGGTATCTGTATCGCCTATTCCTTTTGTCCAAGATTTCTTTTATGCAATCGTCACAAACGCTTATATCTGGAGGAATTTGACTAGGTTCTGTGATCTTTTTCCCGCTCTTTAGGATTTTAAAATCGTTAAACCCTACGTATTCTGTTTCCTCTATCTTTATGTTTTCGATTTTTGCGGGTTTAGGTAGTTTTGTGAAGAGTAAGTAAAAGAATCTCGCAATGTTTTCTTCTCTCCCTTCTATCCTTACTTCTACTTCACTACCTCCCAAGTTCATGACATATCCTTTAACTCCAGATTGTACAGCAATCCTATATATAAACGGCCTAAATCCTACTCCTTGAACTATACCACTAATTATAATCCTATATTGCATACTATAATTTAGTTGAAAGATTAAATTAACTGTTGACATCATTTTTTTGGAAATTGAATAGAAGAAATACGTAAAACATGTGTTCGGTTTTAATAGGTAAAAAAAGACATTATATCCTATGGCAAAACCGTTCTTAAGACAATCCTCGGGGTTGGTAAAGAACGCGACGCTTAAGGACTTAGTAATGCTTAACGTTGCAAACATGGGTGCTGGATTAGCCGTATTTGAAGGAATTTCACCCTATATTTCTCCAGGGGCTGTATTATGGTTAACTTCGTTAATAACTTTCCTACTAACACTCCCCTTAGTATACACTTACACAGAACTAATGATGAGAATGCCTAGAACTGGAGGGGATTATGTTTGGTTATCAAGAAAACTTGATAAAAGATTGGGCCCCATAATGGGTGTTGCCTTTGCCTTTAACATGCCACCCTATTTTGCATTATCGGCATTCTTTTCAGTTTCGGCAATAAACCTAGTCCTTTACGAAATCGGGGTATTAAATAATAATCCAACACTAGTTTATTTAGCAAATAACGTATTTGTTAACCCGTATGGCACTTTAACACTCAACCAAGAATTATTAATATATACATTAGCGGCTGTTTCATTTGTAATCATTATCTTAATAAATATATTAAGACCTAAATGGGGTTTTACCTTAACTACTGTTTTAGGAATTATCTCATCAGCAACGCTCTTCCTAGCAATGATTGTTTTAGCTGTTAATGCCGGGGTATTTCACAGCGAACTCCGAACTTTTATTAGCGATTTGAGCATTTCTCCCTCATCTACTAGCTGGAGTTTCAGTTGGCTTGCCACACTTTACATGATCCCATTCTTCTTATCCTTTGCCTACATATGGCTTTATGCGGGCCCGGCAGTAGCCTCAGAGGCTAAGGAGGGGAGTTTAAAGCTTAACCTCTACCTCGGTAGTTTCTTGACTTTCGTAATGATAACTTTACCGTTCTTAGAAATGAACTTAATAGCTGGCTGTGCAACAAACACAGCTTATTACCCTTCCTACACTTACAACTTCTGGAGCCTTGCGATTTTCTTCTCCCATAATGAAATTCTGGAGTGGATTTTAGGAATCGGGTTAATAGCGTGGAACTACTTCATAATGGCTTTCGGTGTTGTAGTCTTTGCTAGGTATGTTTTTGCATTCTCTTTTGATAGACTGTTCCCGGCAATTTTCGCAAAGTTAAACAAATACGCTTCACCAGTTTACGCCCACTTGCTAGACTTAGTAACTACACTTGCTTTCTTAGCCTTACCTTTGATCTCTGTAAGCGGCGCTTTAGCACTGTATTCTTACACCCCACTAGCACTAGCCTATTTAATACTCGTCTCCCTCACCGGTGTTAAGGTGGGATTAAAAGAGGGGAATAAATTACTCACTGCGATTTCCTCGATTTCTACTGCAATAATGATAGCTATGGAGGCTGAGATTTTAGACCCTTACAATAATTACTCTTTCAGCGTCATAGGTACCAGCGGTGTTAACTGGATTGCGACAGCTTATATCTCATCCCTAGTGGGATTGGGGGTTATAACTTACGTTCTCGCAAAGTATTATAGGAAGAAAGAGGGAATAGACATAGATTTAGTTTACGAAGAAATACCACCCGAGTAATTATCTTTTTCTTCCCTTAATTATCCCGATTACTATAAGTACTACTCCAGCTATTGCTAAAATAATTCCCATTAAGACTAATATCCCCGATAAAGCCAGTTCTGAGAGGGGTGCAGATATTATCTGGTAATTTAATTTGGCGTAAGACGGATTGGGGTTTATAAAGGTTATGTTCCCCGCTGAAGTAGAATAAAATCCTATCGCTTCCCCTTGAGGAGTGGATGAAGTGTAAGCGTTAGAGGGTATTCCAACTACTTTTAAAGACGAGGAGGAGTTATAAATAATGGTCACCAACCTATCAGCGGGATATTGTATAGAGTAGTTACCCAGAGGCGGGATGGTTATGCTGTTAGACATGGTGTGTGAGGTGAGAAGTTGGAAAGCTATGGCAAAATACGCTACAAATAATCCAAGACCTATAACTAAAACTATAATTCCTATTTTAGTATATTTGTGCATATGATGTAATAGAATAAATTCTTAAAAAAGTTTATGAATAGAAACCGTCAGCGACTTTTCTTTCCATCTCTCCTAAAAGTTTTGCATTAATCCACATTCTACCGAAAGCTCCTATGTTCTCTTCATCAACCGTTACTACTACTCTATCCACATCTTTCCTAATTCTAACTAGGATTACCTCATCCTTATGATGTATGTGCCCTACCTTTTTTTTCACCCCTTATAAAATAATCGTTTTCTGAATACTTAGTTACCGTGGTGCTCCAGCCCTCATTTTTAAGGGACTCCTCTATATCTTGTGCAAACCTTTGTATATTAATGTTCGGGTTCTCGAAAACTTTTTCCATATGAAGAAACTTGACAGCTTTCTTAAAACTTTAACTCAAAACTTTTCAGTTCCAAAAAAGCCTGAAGTCAGAACTAGCTTTTTACCCTACAAATTATAGTGTTATGAACTCTCGATTAATTTTATAATAAAAAAATAATATCGTTAAAACTATGAAAAAAGGTAATTTACTTTTTATCGTAATGGAGGTTATAGGCGTGATAATGTTGTCTTTAGGGTTTAAGACTCGAGGAGTCATATCAGTGGTTTTAGGAGTTACGGGGTTATCCATTGTCGTAATGACGGCCTGGTATTTTAGTGAGAGGACAAGTAAGTAACAACTGTGTTTTCATCAGCAACACATCCAGACGAGAAGAATTTTCTCTTATCTCTGTCAGAAGAGAATTCAATTTAAGCTTCAAAGAGAAACTCGGATTTCCACTTATCGTATTTTAAACTTGTGTTGTTA